>JBDTWL010000008.1:0-82055 GCA_040006715.1 Ferruginibacter sp.
TCTTAACTTCCACCAAAGATAAAAAAGATGCCCCGGAAGGTTTGTGGGCAAAATGCCCGAGTTGTAAATATACCTGCACCATATCCGAGCTTTCAGAAAATAAATTCGTTTGCCCCAAATGCGATTTTCATCACAGGATCGGCAGCGAAGAATATTTCGAGATATTATTTGATGATAACAGGTACATTGAACTTTTTGCAAACATCAAATCAAAGGATTATCTCGGCTTTGTAGACCTTAAGCCATACAGCAAAAGGCTTGAGGACACTTATGCCAAAATGGATATTCATGATTCCATCACAGTAGCACATGGAAAGGTAAATGGCAATGAACTTGTGGTGGCATGTATGGATTTTGAGTTTATCGGTGGCAGCCTCGGAAGCGTTATGGGCGAAAAGATATGTCGTGCCTGTGATTATTGTATTGAACACAGGGTTCCTTTTATGATCATTAATAAAAGTGGTGGCGCAAGGATGATGGAGAGTGCATTTTCATTGATGCAGTTAGCCAAAACTTCGGGTAAGCTTACCCTTTTGAGTGAAGCGAAGATCCCATACATTTCACTTTGTACCGATCCTACTTTTGGAGGCACTACGGCTTCCTTTGCCATGCTGGGTGATATCATTTGCGGCGAACCAGATGCCCTCATTGGTTTTGCAGGCCCCCGCGTGATCAAAGAGACCATTAAAAAAGACCTCCCCCCAGGCTTCCAGCGAAGCGATTTTTTACTGGAACATGGATTTCTTGATTTCATTATTCACCGCAAAGAACTTAAAGAAAGGATCACTACACTGCTGATACTTTTTAAGAATTGATTTTTATTGAGCTGTCAGCTATTAGTTATTAGCTGCAAGCCAGCATAATTTCTCAAATCGCAAAGTGATTAAATGCCTTAGTGTTTTATTGCTCTTAACTAAATGTTTATAGCTAATTGCTAATAGCTTATAGCTAACAGCTAATAGCTTTTTACCTCATGACACAGCTATCCCCCTTTAAAACCCTTCCTTCCATCATTGCACTTGCATGCATTTGCTTTTCAGCCGGCTGCAGTTCTGCCAAAAAAACAACAGAAAAAAATAGCACCGTTACGGCAAATAAGCAAGGGGAATTATCCTACGCCATACATAAGAGTAATGTTCCTGCCAGGAAAATTGATACAAAGAATATATCGGCAGATAAACTCGTACAATTCGCAGAAACACTGATTGGTACCAGGTACAAATATGGCTCGTCAAACAAGGATGAAGGATTTGATTGTTCAGGGTTCATCAATTACGTGTTCAATCATTTTGATATCAAAGTGCCCCGTTCATCAATTGATTTTACCAATGCAGGAACGGCCGTGCTCCCTGGAGAAAGCAGGAAAGGAGACCTTATCTTATTTACAGGTTCCGACACTACGGGATGGATAGTAGGCCATATGGGGATCATCACCCGGAATGATAAAGGAAAAATAAAATTCATCCATTCGGCGTCGGGCAATAACATGGGGGTAATGATATCAGATATGAGCAATTATTTTATTACACGATTTGTAAAAGTGATCAGGATCTTTAAATAATTGTCTGGCCACTTGAGTGTCCTCACAACGGATCTTCCTATTTTGCACAAACAATGAACATCTCTTTAAATATTTTTTTTAGCACTTGTATATTTCATTCCATGTTTTTACATTTGCGAAGTTTTCATAGGGTACGGATTAAAAACAACCGGGGTTTTTACCCTGGTTTTTTTATTAGGTAAATTCCTGCCTGTATTAAATAAGAGAGGTTTGGCCCGTTGGCAATATCTTTACAAAAAAACAAGGACTTGGAACTTAGCAACAGGAAAGCTTATTACGAATATTCTTTTGAATCAACCTATACTGCCGGCATCGTACTGCAGGGAACTGAAATAAAATCCCTGCGTGAAGGAAAAGCAAGCTTTAATGACAGCTACTGTGTTTTTTACAAAGGAGAATTGTTTGTAAAAAGCCTGCACATTTCCGAATATGCCTTTGGCACTTATACCAACCACGAGCCGATGCAGGAACGGAAATTATTACTTACCAAAAGGGAGCTACGCAAGCTTGAATCCAAGATAAAAGAAAAAGGATACAGTATCATTCCTTTGAAAATATTCATCAGCGAAAAGGGTTTTGCAAAAGTGGAAATTGGGCTGGGGAAAGGAAAAAAGATCTATGACAAGCGTGACAGCATAAAAACACGGGAAAATGACCGTGACATAAAAAGAAAATATGGAATATAACCGGTTTCACATACTAAACGAGTGTAGTACACCGTTAAGTAGTTTGTAGTGATTCATCTACTGGTTTCCAGAGATTTACCCTATAAACCCAATATCCCATGACCTCAAATTCTATCTCATTAGGTAAAGCTATTGCCGACAAAAAACCGATCTCAAGCATAGACCTGCTTAAATTGACCGTTCTTATTTTGTGGATCCTTTTCGGTTAAATACCTTACCGCAAAGACGCGGAGTTGCAAAGAAAAATATCCAGGGTTCTACTTAACCCAGGAAATACTATTTCGTAATATCCGCTGGACAATAAAAAATATGGTTTAGCGCCTTTGCGTTTTAGCGGTAATAATTAACATTCACTCAGGCTAAGCGGTACATTAACTGCTAATCCGCCATCTGCAGTTTCCTTGTATTTACTATTCATATCCATTGCGGTATCCCACATCGTTTTTATCACCCCATCAAGGCTTACTTTAGCAAAGTCGGGCGTACTTTGAAGTGCCAGCTGGCAAGCTGTTATGGCTTTAATAGCTCCCATGGTATTTCTTTCTATGCAGGGGATCTGGACCAGCCCGCCGATCGGGTCACAAGTCATACCCAGGTGGTGCTCCATAGCAATTTCTGCCGCCATCATTGCCTGTCGCTGAGAACCTCCAAGGCTTTCGGTAAGGGCAGCAGCAGCCATGGCACTGCTTACTCCGATCTCTGCCTGGCAGCCGCCCATTGCTGCAGAAATAGTTGCGCCTTTTTTAAAGATGCTTCCTATCTCGGAAGCCGTTAATAGGAAATGGATTATTTTTTCATCTGAATCCCCATTACAAAACAATATGAAATATTGCAGCACCGCTGGTATCACTCCTGCAGCACCGTTAGTAGGGGCTGTTACAACCCTTCCAAACGAAGCATTTTCCTCATTGACCGCCAGGGCAAAACAACTTACCCAGTCTAATATATAATTGAACTGGCTTCCTCCCTCCCGGATCGCATTTATCCACTCATTGTAATCGTTGTATGTCCTGTCCTTCAGTAATTTTTTATTCAATGCAAAAGCCCTTCTTTTAACCTGCAAGCCACCGGGCAGGTATCCTTCGGTTGCGCATCCACGGTAAATGCATTCACGCATCACACGCCAGATATTCAAGGTCATTTTTTTTACCTCAGCTTCGGGGCGCCATACTATCTCATTTTCCATTACGATCTCGCATATGCTCATACCGGTCTTGCGGCACCAGTGTAAAAGGTCATTGGCGGTATTGATAGGGAAAGGTAGTTCTGTAGCTGATGAGGCATCCACTGCCTGTTCTCCTTCCTTCTGCACGAACCCTCCTCCAATTGAATAATATGTTTCGGCCAGTGTATCCCCGTTAGTTAGTTCCACCAGGAACGTGAGGGCGTTGGGATGAAAAGGCAGTGATTCAGAAAATAAGAACTCTATATCTTCTTTGGGATCAAAATCAATTTCATGCCTGCCACCCAGCACTAATTTCTTCATCAGCCGGATGTCATTGATCTTTGCATCAATTCTGTTTACGTCAAATATTACGGGGTCTTCGCCACATAAACCCAGTTGAATGGCTATATCGGTGCCATGCCCTACCCCTGTTTTGGCTAGGGAACCATATAACAGGACCTCCAGCCTTTTAACCAGGTCCAGCTTATCCACTTTCCTCAATGACTCAGTGAACATTTGTGCGGCGCGCCATGGACCAAGCGTATGGCTGCTGCTCGGACCGATACCGATCTTAAACATGTCAAATACTGAAATTGCTTCGTGGCTCAAATTAAAAGATTAAAAAGGCTTTGATTAAATGACCAAAGCCAAATAAATAAAACGTTTATTGAACATCCAGTAAATGGATCGTAAATTTTAAATAAGAATTGGCTGGTATGACCACGTTCCCGTTCCCGTCTGTTTTGTCGTAGGGGCCGTAAGCCAATGATGGAGGGATATATATTGTTATCGATCCGCCACTCCTGATCAATGGTATTGCCCGCTGCCAGCCAACGATCAATTGCCCGAGAACAAAACTCACACCGGCGATAGTGGTATTTGAATCAAAAACGGCTCCATTTGATAATAAACTACCTGTATAATTCACCGTTATATTTGAACATACGGCGGCTACAGCACCGGTTCCGGGATCTGTAATTGAATAAAATATGCCAAGGGTATCTTCTGCACTAATTGAATTTACCGTGATATAATTTTGCATGGCAGCTGCCTCGGCAGACGGCACAATAATATTTGAAACAGTATAGCTGCAGGTATTGCTGTCAGCTTTTGTACAGGAAGCAAAGAATAAAGGTAGGCCCAGGAAGAGAAAAAACCATTTTTTCATTTTGTTGTTTTTATTTTAAGATGTTTCATGTATTATTTATGCTGAGCCATGTCCCTGCTGCCGGCTTTTTAATTCCAAATACAATTGCTCATTCATTTCCCATTTAAAATGCATACGGAAATATGAAAAAAAGAGTATAGTGATCAGTACAGCTGTGATCAAAGTTCCCAATACGCCGGAAACAGCCTCTGAGATCTTTGTATACCATTCAGGTGACAGAAAGTAAACGATCATCAGGGAAAGAATGATGGGTAACCCGAATAACATGGCCATGGGCAATCCCCTTCCAAGTTTACTCAGGAAATGACTTTCTTTTTCCCTTACCATTTCCCAATGTTTCATAAAATCTATTTCTTTTTGCGAAAACATACTACAAAATTAATGCAATTGCTCTTATTGCTTTGTTATTTTGTTAATATCATGTAGGTTTGTCAATAACAATTCTCTCAATGAAAATAGAACAACTCATCGTTCAGCAGCTTTACAGCAGCAAAAAAGTTACCCTTCAGGATATCGGAACATTTATTTTATCTCCCAGCGTGGTGATCCCTTTTGAAAATGATAAAGAATCCGCGATGCCTGAAAATGCTGTCAGCTTTGAATTCAACAAAAAAGCTCCCCAGGATGAGGACCTGGTCTCTTTCATTGTATCACAGACCCGAAAAATAAGGCCCCTCGCATCATCTGACCTGGAATCTTATTCAATACTTGCAAAACAGTTCCTTAATATTGGTAAACCGTTTCCTATTGAAGGACTGGGTGTATTGCAAAAAACGCAGGCTGGTGATTATGAATTTATACAGGGGAATTCCATTAACGCAAAACTGGATGCCGCCCCGGCCCTGCTCAAAGAAAAAAGTGAAGAGGAGATCAGTTTTTCCACACCTCCAAGGGAAGTAGCGGGAAAAAAATGGATATGGATCCTGCTTTTATTCCTTGTCACTGCAACGGCTGCTACAGTATATTACTTTCTTAAAAAAGATAATAAAGATACCCAAACAGAGAAACCGGTCATGGTCATTACTGACACGATCGTTAAGCCTAAAGATACCACGGCCAGGTCAACAGTAGTTGTCCCTGATACAACGGCTGCTGTTTCCACAGTACCAACAAATGATGGATATACATTTAAAATAGTTATCAGGGAATTTACAAACAAAGATGCTGCTGAAAAGTTTTTCAGTAAATATACAAATTGGGGCTATAAATTCCTGCTTTATACAAAAGACTCTGTTACTTATAAAATTGCCATACCATTTACCCGCCCGCTTTCAGATACTTTGAATACCAAAGATTCATTACAGCGGTTTTATAATGTCAAAACATATGTGGAAACTAATTAACTCCCAGTAGTATGAAATCAATGTTCAGGAAAAATATCTTTTTTATTTTCTGGATCATCGTATTCCTTGACCTGATTGAGTTAAGTCTGAATATCCCCCAGGCACATTATATATTGAAACCGCTGTTAATGCCGATCTTAATAGCAGCCGTAATGTTACTGACCATAAAAACATCCGGCAGGAAAAAGATCATCGGGGCATTGTTCTTTTCATTTTTAGGAGATGTTTTTTTACTGTATGAATCCAGGAACCCGATTTTCTTCATTCTCGGTTTATTTTATTTCCTTGTAACACATATTTTTTACATCGCATGGTTCATGCAACTGGGTAAGCCCGGCACATCCACCATAAAAAGGCATCCATACCTGGTTATTATTATTGCATTGTATATAGTTACATTATTATATTTTTTATGGCCCGGTTTAAAAGATCTTAAGATACCGGTGATCATATACGCATGTATCATCAGCAGCATGTTCTATTTCAGCCTGCGCATACCATACCGGGTTGGTAAAACAGCCCGCCAGTTATTGATCACGGGAGCTTTTTGTTTCGTGGTCTCGGATTCTTTGCTGGCGATCGATAAATTTTACCAGCACTTTCCATTTGCACCGGTCCTGATTATGTTAACTTATTGTCTTGCCCAATATTTTATTGTAAAAGGATTTATAAGGAGCCGCAATTAATTGTTGAACTGTTTTACATTTACATACAGAACAGCACCAAAAAAGATCTATGGAATATATTGATTATTATAAGAGCCTGGGCGTTTCAAAGACCGCCACGATCGACGATATAAAAAAAGCTTACAGGAAACTTGCCCGGAAATATCATCCCGATGTGAATCCCAATGACAAAGAGGCCCATAAAAAATTCCAGGAACTAAATGAGGCCAATGAAGTACTCAGTGACCCGGAAAAAAGAAAGAAATATGATAAGTACGGTAAAGACTGGCAGCATGGGGAAGCCCAGGAACAGGCACGAAGATCATACCAGCGGCCGGGGGATTTTGGGGGTAGCCAGTTCTCGGGGGATTTTGATGATGACCGCTTCTCAGATTTTTTTTCTTCCTTATTTGGAGGATCAGGCCGACAGGCAAGGTCCTCAAATCGCGGTTCTGATCTCAATGCAACTTTACAATTGAACCTGGCGGAAGTTTTTACCACCCATAAAAGAACCATTACTATCAATGGAAGGAATATCCGCATAACGATACCGGCCGGGGTTGAGAACGGGCAGGTGTTGAAACTGAAGGGACATGGCGACCCGGGTCACAACGGTGGCCCAAATGGCGATTTGTTCATTACATTTTCGATCATTAATAATACTGCTTTGAAAAAGATCGGTAATGATCTTTACCTGGCACAGGAAATCGGTTTGTATACTGCAATATTAGGAGGGGAACTAACGATTGATACCATGCATGGAAAGATAAAGCTGAAAGTAAAACCTGAAACCCAGAACAATACTAAAATAAGGGTTAAAGGGAAAGGTGCCCCTGTTTATAAGTCAGAAGGGCAATATGGCGACCTCTACGTTACCTATACGGTAAAGTTACCCGAGAAACTAACGGAGCGGGAAAAAGAACTTTTTACAGAACTTTCCCAGTTATAAATGTCAGCCCATCTACATTTTTGGTACCTGCTTTGATAAGAATCCTGTACCGGGATAACATTCCACGGAATAATTAATTAAACATTTGTTTGATAAATTCAAACAAATGTTTAAATTTGCATTTTATTGCAAAAAGATGATCACAAAAAAACATTTACAGATACTTGGGAAGGCAGAGGAATTATTTGCTACCAGGGGATACGAAGGCACAACCGTAAGAGATATTGCAGATGCAGCGGGTGTGAACCTTGCCATGATATCCTATTATTTTGGGAGCAAGGAAAAACTACTCGAAGCGCTTTTTAAAGAACGTATGAGCGCTACCAAACAGCGGATAGAAACAGTAGTGAAAAACGATACGCTCTCCCCTTTTCAAAAGATGGAGATCATGATCGACCAATACATAGACAGGGTATCAGAAAAACAAACTTTTTATAAGGTCATGCTTTGTGCACAGGTCATCAATAAAAATACGGTTGTGTTGAAATTATTAAAAGAACTTAAGCTGGTCTATGCAACATTGATCCGAGAGGTCATTGAAGAAGGGCAACAAACAAAAGTTTTTAAAAACGATGTTGACGTGGTGATGCTGTTGACGACAATGACCGGCACCGTCACAAATATGCTCATCAACAAAGATTATTACAGGGAGTTCAATGACCAAAGAAAAATATCAAACACCGCATTTGAAGAGCAATTGAAAAGCAACCTGAAAAAGCATTTGAAACAAATATTTAAAGTAATACTGGGATATGAATCATAAATTAAAATGGCTGTTAATATTGATCGTTGCCGTATTAACTGTCAAACAAACAATAGCACAGGAAAGCAAACTGCTGAGTCTTAAGGAAGCAATAGACCTCAGCCTGAAGAACAGCAAGTACCTGCAAATTGATGCTTCAAAGTTGGTAGAAGCAACTGCAAAGGTCAAAGAAGCTAAAGACAGGCAATTACCTGATTTTACTGTTAGTGGAAGTTATTTATGGCTGCCTGTAGATCCAAACATCAAGTTAAAAACAGGTTCTGATTCTTCTGGTGGCGGTAGCGGCCCGGCTGTACACCAGGCCGTTTATGGTATGGCAACCCTTTCATTGCCCATTTATGCTGGCGGAAGAATAAAATATGGGATCGAATCTGCAAAGTATCTAGAACAAGCTGCCAAACTTGATGCAGATCATGACCATGATGAAGTGATCTTTAATACAATGAAAGCATATCTTAATTTGTACAAATCTTTTGAAGCAGTAAAACTTGTAAAAGAAAATTTGCATTCATCATTGTCGCGGGATACAAATTTTATAAGCCTTGAAAAGAATGGTTTGCTGGCCAGGAACGATCTGCTTAAATCTCAATTACAAACTTCCAATATCGAATTATCGTTGATGGATGCCGAGAATAATAATAAACTCGCAATGATAAATATGAACCTCATGCTGGGGCTTCCGGAAAATGATCTTATCATCCTGGATACTTCATCGATCGATAAAACACAGGACCTGAAAAGTTTTTTGGATTATGAAACTGCGGCATTGCAAAACAGGAAAGATATACAGGCAGCAGGTTTCAGACAAAAGGCTGCTGCAACGGGAATTAAATCTGCCAAAGCAGAGACCTATCCTACTATTGCTTTAACCGGGGGGTTCATTGCTGCTGATATTCCTGATTTTTTAACAATGACAAATGCTGTTAATATTGGTGTTGGGGTGAAATATAATTTAGCAAGTCTCTGGAAAACAAACACAAAATTGCAGGAAGCAAAATCAAAAGAGAAGCAGGCAATTGTCAATGAAGAAATATTGAATGATGATGTAAGGTTAACTATTAACCAGGATTACCAGAATTATTTGCTGAGCAGGAAAAAAATTGAGGTTTATCAAAAAGCATTGGAACAGGCAAATGAAAATTATCGTATTACCAATAACAAATACGTAAACAGCCTGGTTACACTGAACGATCTCCTGGATGCAGATGTTTTAAGATTACAGGCACAATTAAATATAGTATCTGTCAGAGCAGACGCATTATTAGCATACAAAAAAATATTATTAACTGCAGGGTTACTATCAAACTAAAAATTGAAAAGCTACATATATGGCAACGATTACAACAACAGAAAACATTCAAGCAGCGGAACCAAAGAAAAAGAAAAGTAAAGTATTCATCATTGTACTTGCCATACTCGTGATCGGCGGCACCTGGTTCGGGCTGACAAAATATTTTCATGCGCAGCATCACGAAGAAACAGATGATGCACAGGTAGAGGCAAATATCAGCCCTGTCATGTCACGCGTTAACGGGTATGTTTTGAAAGTTTATGTAAATGACAACCAGTTCGTACACAAAGGCGATACACTGATGACACTGGATCAGCGTGACCTGCACATCGTACTGGAGCAGGCTGAGGCAGCATTGGCAACAGCGCAGAGTAATTTAAATGCTGCAGAAGCAAACAGCAATGCAGCAAAAACAAATATCAGCACAACCCATGCAGCAGTAGCAACAGCCGATGCACAGATCGAAGCAGCCAAAGTGAATCTTTGGCGCACGACGCAGGATTTCCAGCGTTATGATAACCTGATAAAAGATCATTCCATTACGCAGCAACAATATGAACAGGCTCTTGCAGCAAAGCAGCTGGCAGAAAAACAATTGCAGGTCTTGATCGATCAGAAGAACCAGGCAAGTACACAGACAGGTGTTGTGTCATCCCAGAGCAATGCAACTGCACAACAAATAGGTGTAGCCGGTTCTGTTATCAAACAAAAACAAGTGGATGTTGAAAATGCAAAGCTGAATTTATCTTATACGATCATTACGGCACCGGAAAGCGGGCTGGTATCAAAAGTGCCCGTGCAGGCGGGCCAGTTGGTTCAGTCAGGCCAATCATTATTCAGCATTGTATTGAACAATGATAAATGGGTGGTTGCCAATTTCAAGGAAACACAATATAATAAAATGCGTGAAGGGCAGAAGGTCATTGTTCATGCAGATGCATTTCCAAAGCATGACTTTGATGCCATATTGAGTTCCTTCTCCCCTGCTACCGGTGCAAGGTTTGCTTTACTTCCACCCGACAATGCCAGTGGCAATTTTGTAAAAGTGGTACAACGCCTACCTGTAAAAATTGATTTTACGGAAAAAAGCGATTCACTTATTAAAAAACTGCGGCCAGGCATGAATGTTAATGTAGACGTTCATTTAGATTAATCAATAACGGCAAAGTACGATGTTACTACAGGAAGATTCATTGGTGGAATATGGTGGAAGAAGAGCTATCATTACGATCACAGCTATCTTATGCGCATTGTTGGAAATAGTTGATACAACCATTGTGAATGTTGCATTGAATGATATGAGGGGCAACCTTGGCGCTACACTTACTGAAGTGGCCTGGGTGATCACGGCATACGCCATCGGGAATGTTATCATTGTGCCGATGACAAGCTGGCTCTCACAACAATTCGGGAGGCGAAATTATTTTGCCGCTTCCATCATCCTATTTACCGTTTGTTCTTTTTTATGCGGGAATGCCAATGGTATCTGGGAACTCGTTTTCTTCCGTTTCCTGCAGGGAATTGGCGGGGGTGCATTGCTGGTGACTTCACAAACGATCATTACCGAATCCTATCCACCTGAAAAACGCGGCATGGCCCAGGCGATCTATGGATTGGGTGTTATCATCGGCCCTACGCTTGGCCCACCATTGGGCGGCTATATTGTTGATCATTTTTCATGGCCTTATATTTTTTACATCAATATTCCCATCGGTGTCATCGCTACATTAATGACGCTCCAGTTTGTACGAAGTCCAAAATATGCAGAAAAGAAAGAAGCACATGAAATTGACTGGCTCGGTATCGGCTTGCTTGCGGTTACCGTGGGTTCATTGCAATATGTGCTGGAACGCGGACATGAGGAAGACTGGCTCAACAGCAATGTTATCCTGGCGCTTTTGGTTGTATCAGTTTTTGGTTTATTCTTTTTTATATGGAGGGAACTTACTTACAAGAACCCGATCGTTGAGTTAAGGGTATTAAAGAATGGTAACCTCCGGGTGGGGACCATACTGTCTTTTATTTTAGGATTTGGATTATATGGCTCCACGTTCATCATTCCATTGTATACTCAAAGTACGCTTGGATGGACAGCCCAGCAATCCGGTGCACTCATGATACCTGCTGCGCTTACCACTGCTTTTATGATGCCGATCATCGGGAGGTTATTACAGAAAGGAATACCACAACAATACCTGGTAGCGATCGGTATGCTTATTTTCTTTGTTTATAGCTTCTGGGGATATAAGATCATTTCACCTGATACAGGAGCAGATAATTTTTTCTGGATGCTTATAGCAAGAGGTATGGGTTTAGGATTGCTGTTCATCCCGATCACCACATTATCTCTTTCTACTTTAAAAGGCCAGGAGATAGGCCAGGGCGCTGCTTTTACTGGAATGATGCGGCAATTGGGCGGTTCGTTCGGAGTGGCTGCGATCACCACTTATTTATCAAGGCAAAACATGGTTCACCGGAACGATCTTGTTGCTAAGCTTGATATCAACAGTCCATTGGTGCAGCAACGTGTAGCAAACATGCAACATGCATTTATGGCAAAAGGAATGGCATCGGACGTTGCGTTGAAAGCCAGTTATAAAGCTTTGGATTTTACAGTCACAAAACAGGCAGCCGTGCTTTCTTATATGGATGTATTTTTATACTTAGGCATAATGTTTTTGATCTGCGTGCCATTTGTATTATTGGTGCGTGGAAATATCAAGCGAAAACTTGACCTGTCAGAAGCGATGCATTAATATTGTGACGCATTGCGGGGAGCGAACCTGGTTTCCCAATTTCCATTTATTATCCGCCATTAACCATTCTTATACTTACCCCAAAACCTCAAAAACTTTATCCCTTTCGAAGTTTGAAATCGTGTGGGAACCTGTTGCCAGCCATTTATATCATTTCGCCACACGAGAAAATGAAGATGCGGAACGGCTGCATAACCCGTCTTACCACTTAATCCAATTACCTGGCCTTTCTTTACAGTATCGCCAACATTTACCAGGGCGCCATCTTTTTGCAGGTGCCAGTAGCCTGCTTTTGACCCATCAATGTGTTGTATGACAATGTTATTACCAAAAACCCTGTATTTTTTATTCAGCCCACCCTTATCACTATCCTCTTTTACTCTTATCACCACACCTTCTCTTGCGGCAGTGATCCTTGTTCCACGCTTCATATTAAAATCAAGTGCAGCTCTTTCTTTGTGAGAATAACGGCTGAAGTAACCCTGCAATACCCTGAATGTTTTACCGGTTTCAAATGGCAAAGCATACACATAACTGGTATCATCTTTTATTATTCCTTTCTGTAAGAGCTTTACCTCCTTGCGCAAAGGGTTTTTACTGACAGAACAACCAACAATGAGCAATGCTAGCAGCGACAAAGAAATATAGATGACATCTTTTTTAATTTCAGTGAGATATGAATTTTTGAAAGATGTCATCTATATTTCTTTGTAGCCACTATAGCGTATACCATAGGGATCTTGTTTTCAAAGTGTTTTATCCTGAATTTACCGGGTTCAAATTCTTCTGTTTTATTAAAACAGTTATAAGGAGAGTGATCGTATTCATTAAAAACATTTATTTCCAGCCCCTGTTTTATCAATGCATTCAGTACTTCACTGATGCTGTGATTCCATGATACCGTTTCGGATATAATAGGTGCATCCTTCTCAGCATAAGTGCCTGTTATGGTCTCAATGATCGGTTCGCTTTTTTCATACTTATATCGGATCTTTTCAAAATCTTCATCAAACATCCAGATAACCGGATGGAATTCCGCGAATATGAATTTTCCTCCCGGCCGCAAGTATTTTGAAACGATCGCTGCCCATTTATCAATATCAGGAAGCCAGCCAATGGTACCATAACTGCTGAATACAATGTCAAACGTTTTATCAAGATAAGCAGGCAGGTCATAAATATCACAACAGGTAAAGTTTGCATTGATATTGGTTTGCTTCGCCAGTTCATTTGCCTTCATGATTGCTTTGTCTGAAAGGTCCACACCTGTAACAATGCCTCCCATCCTTCCCAGCGAGATACTGTCCATACCAAAATGGCATTGAAGGTGAAGGATCGTTTTGCCGCTGACATCTCCCAATAATTTCAATTCGATCTCATTCAGTGAACTTTTGCCTTTTAAAAAACCATCCACATCATAAAATTCAGACCTGAAGTGATGATCTGTTTTATCATTCCAGGATGCTTTGTTTTTTTCTATATAGTTCAGCTCTTCTTTCATGATCTTATTAAAAACCCATTTTAAATAAATTGATGTGTTGGTTTTCCGGTGTTATCAATACAGCATTCCCTTTTCCCATTTCTTTCATGTTATTGATACCGTTGGTTTTAATTTTCTCAATTTTATCCGCCATATCTGATGCAAAATAGGTGATGGCCGGGTAATCAAAATGGTTTGTTTGATGTAGGCCCACTGCGGAAAGCCCATCAGAGATGATGGCCCAGTCATAAGGACTGGTAAACTTAGATATTGCTTTAAATCCGAGCTTATCCCAAAATGCAATAGAAGCATCCAGGTCTTTAACAGGATGAGCAAATTCGCCAAACATACCGCAAACCTTGTTCACATATTTTTCGGGATTGAAATAATCCTGTTGCGGCATACCAAGCATTGCAGGGCCTTTTGGCTGCACAAATCCATCAATATAACCGATGAGACTTATCTTAAACCCATCCGGGGATTCCATGATATACCTTTTGATCATATCGGATGCTGCGGGTTTTGAAAAAAAACTGATCCCCGCGGTTTCCAAAGATGCTACTACAGTTTCCAGATCTTTTACATAATATGTCAATGCTATGTATGATTTTGTATCTTTTCTTAACATCATAAGCAATGCGCCATCGGTGATCTGTATCAGGGGAAAGGGAAAATCGGAACGAAAGACCTCGGAAAACCCAAGCTTTGTATAGAATTCAAAAGACTTATCGAGGTCAGGCGTACTGATCGTTATGGCGAAAACATCGCCGAGCATTGGTTTTGGTAAATTTTCTAACATATATCTTATTTTATTTCGGGCATATATTTTTTAACCATCGCAGCAGGTGCAGTATTTTTCCATGCACATGCAAGTGCTTCTTCAGCAATTTGTTTTTTTACTTTTGACAGCTCAATAAATGTTGCGCCCTGTCTCCCCCATCCTCCCGGTACCGGGTAAATAATATTCCTGTCAATATCACAAAATACAGATTGATCTACCAGTGACAATTTTACCATCATTTTTTTTTCTGCTTCCCAAAGCGTGGAAAATATCTTTTGCTTCACCCTGAATGAAGACAAATGAAAATGCGGTTGCTCGGTTGTCTCCGGAAGTGCAAGTGCTAACTGCCTTGCGCTGTCTATTGATACCATTGCATGGTGGTTTAATACATTAAAGTTATTACTGTTATTTAATAATCCTAAAACCTTACAAATAAAAATTCCCGCTATTTTTTCAAATAACGGGAATCCTTTCACTTTTATCTTTTGACTTTAAAATTAGTAGCCCATTCCGCCCATATCAGGAGCACCATGGCTGTGAGGAGTTTCTTCCTTAGGTTTATCAGCAATTACACATTCAGTAGTCAATAACATACCTGCAATAGAAGCTGCATTTTCCAAAGCAACACGGGTAACTTTTGTTGGATCAATTACACCTGCTTTGAAAAGGTTCTCGTATACTTCGGTCCTTGCATTGAAACCAAAATCGCCTTTGCCTTCACGAACTTTTTGTATAACGATCGAACCGTCAATACCTGCATTTTGAGTAAGGATACGAATAGGTTCTTCCAATGCACGGCGAACAATTGCCATACCGGTTTGCTCATCTGCGATCTGGCCTTTTACTTTCGGATCAAGGCTGGTAACCGCACGGATATAAGCAACACCACCACCCGGTACAATGCCTTCTTCAACAGCAGCACGGGTTGCATGTAATGCATCATCTACCCTGTCTTTCTTTTCTTTCATTTCAACTTCCGTTGCAGCACCAACATATAAAACAGCAACACCACCGGCTAATTTAGCCAGGCGCTCCTGTAATTTTTCTTTATCATAATCAGAGGTTGTATTCTCAACCTGTGCTTTGATCTGGTTAACACGTGCAGTGATATCTTTTTTTGCGCCTTTTCCGCCAACGATCGTTGTATTGTCTTTATCAATGGTAACAGAAGCAGCTTGTCCTAAATAGGTAAGGTCAGCATTTTCCAGGTTGAAGCCCTGTTCTTCACTAATAACAGTACCGGCAGTTAAGATCGCGATATCTGTCAGCATTTCTTTCCTGCGGTCACCAAAACCAGGAGCTTTTACAGCTGCTACTTTAATGGTACCACGCAATTTATTTACAACAAGTGTTGCCAATGCTTCACCTTCAAGGTCCTCAGCAATGATCAATAACGGGCGGCTGGTTTGAGCTACTTTCTCCAGTATATGAAGAATGTCTTTCATCGCAGATATTTTCTTATCATAGATCAATATGTAAGGGTTCTGCAATTCAGCCTGCATTTTTTCACTATTCGTAACAAAATAAGGGCTGATATAACCGCGGTCAAACTGCATGCCTTCTACGATATCAACAGTGGTATCCGTTCCTTTCGCTTCTTCAACAGTGATCACACCTTCTTTGCCAACTTTGCCAAAAGCTTCAGCAATTAATTTACCGATCGTTTCATCATTGTTTGCAGAGATCGTTGCGACCTGCTGGATCTTCTTTGCATCGTTTCCAACAGTCTGGCTTTGTTCTTTCAGGCTGGCAACAACCAGGCTTACAGCCTTATCGATACCACGCTTCAGGTCCATAGGATTTGCACCTGCTGCAACCATTTTCAAACCTTCACTTATAATGCTTTGAGCTAAAACGGTTGCAGTGGTAGTGCCATCACCTGCAATGTCTGCAGTTTTTGAAGCTACTTCTTTAACCATCTGGGCACCCATATTCTCGATAGGGTCTTCCAGTTCAATTTCTTTTGCAACAGTAACCCCATCCTTGGTTACCTGTGGTGCACCAAATTTCTTTTCAATAACCACGTTGCGGCCTTTGGGGCCGAGGGTTACTTTAACTGCGTTGGCCAATGTGTCAACACCTTTTTTCATTTTATTTCTAGCTTCTATATCGAAGAAAATCATTTTAGACATGTGCGAGTATTTTAGATTTATAATTTTTAAAAGCTTCAAGCCGCAAGCTGTTAGCTATTAGCAAAAGCATTTGGTTATTAAGTACGCTAAAAGCTTGCAGCTAATAGCTAATAGCTTTTTTAAACGATTGCGAGAATATCACTCTCCCTCATTATTAAGTAATCCACCCCTTCTACATTTATTTCTGTACCGGCATATTTACCATAAAGGACCGCGTCGCCTGCTTTTACAGTAACTGGTTCATCTTTTTTGCCGGGACCGGCAGCAAGTACAGTACCACGCTGTGGTTTTTCTTTAGCAGTATCCGGAATAATAATTCCGCCGGCAGTTTTTACTTCAGCAGCGGCAGGTTTCACAATTACCCTGTCGTGCAAAGGCGTAATGTTTAACTTTTTAGCCATAGTTCTATTTTTTGATTGATTTAATGAATTTCCCGTTTTTGGGATTGCGAAGTTACTCCTTTAAATATTATACCAAAATAATAAAATAGCCCCTTTGACAGATAATCACATACAATGTCAGTTTTTAAAATTTGCGGCCGGACAATTTTACATTTAGTTAAGAATTGTGAGTAAAACGCACAGGACAATATATAAAACCTTAATTTTGCCCCCTAAAATAAAGCTCTTTACAGATGATCAGCAGAAGAAATATCCGGGTAAAAGTGATGCAGACATTGTACAGCATTGATAGTGCAAACGGGGATACAAAGCCGGGAGAACCTTTAACCATACTTACCAAAAAAATTGAAGAGAGCAGGCAATTATTTACTTATTTGATCTATTTCATTACGGAAGTGGCCCGTTTCTCTGAAACAGATGCCCGCCAGAAAGCCAGTAAACACCTTCCCACTGCCGGAGACCTGGCGGTAAATACCAAGATCGCCGGAAATGAGATCCTATGGAAGATCGTGGAAGATGCGGGTTTTAAAGCTGCTTTGAATGATGGCAAACTCACACAACACAAAGATCATGACCTGTTGAAGAAGATCTATACGGATCTTATCAATTCACCTGATTACAAAGAATACATTGAATTGCAATCACGGGATAAAAAATCTGAAAAACGTATACTGGATTTCATCTTCACCGATCTGATGCTTCCCAATGAGAATTTTATCAGCCATGTGGAAGAACATTTTATAAACTGGGATGATGATGCCGAAATGATGCAGGCACTGGTATTGAATTATTTCAATAAACCCGCACAGCATAATTTCAACGATATATTAAGTAAGGAGAAGTGGGATTTTGCAAAATCACTTTTAAGTACGGTTCTTGATAAAGCCGATCATACCCTGGAGCTGATCAAGCCAAAATTAAAGAACTGGGATGCAGACCGCATTGCAGCACTTGACCTTATCATATTACAAATGGGTGTGTGTGAATTCCTGTATTTTGATACCATACCTACCAAGGTCACCATCAATGAATATATCGATATAGCCAAGGCTTATAGCACACCGCAAAGCGGACAGTTCGTGAACGGTTTACTGGATAATATTCACAAGGAACTCACTGCAGAAAATAAAATTGAAAAAAGAAATTTTAAAAACAGCGTTTTATAAAACAGAAAGTAATCATGCTCAAAATAATTTTTTTTATTAGCAGCTGTTGCCTCATTTTTGCAGGCTGCGATGTCCGCAAAAAAGATAAAAAGGCAACCATGCCTGTGCAAAAAGAGATCAAAGACCCAACGACCGTGCAGATCATTGACAGTGTATATGATTTTGGAAAAGTATCCGAGGGCGAGGTAGTGGAATATAGTTACCGTTTCAAAAATACTGGCAACAAACCACTGATCATTACCGAGCAGCCACGGGCAAGTTGCGGCTGCACCATTGCAGAAAGGCCCGAAGAGCCAGTGATGCCGGGTGATACAGGATTCATCAAAGTAAAATTCAACAGTGAGAACCGTCCCGGTGAAGCACATAAGACGGTAAGCGTTAGTTCAAATGCCAATCCCCCTTTCCCGGAATTATTATTAAAAGGCGATGTAATGGGTAAACAATAAACTATTTACTATTAGAATAGCTTCCTGTCTATGTTTCGACAAGCTCAACATGACAGAAAACTATCTCCCGCTTAGCGGGATGTCGAAGGCGAGGTCTTAAAAAGGTAAACAATAGATCTTTATATTTTAACCGGCTGCAGTTGTAGCCAATAAACAAAACAACAATGCAATTATTAAGTATTTTTTTGATGATGGATCCGCAGGGAAAAGGCGGCAGTACAGGTACACTGATCATGATGGGATTGATGATCCTGGTCTTCTGGATGTTCATGATCCGTCCGCAGGCTAAAAAAGCAAAAAGCCAAAAGGCATTTATAAGCAACCTGCAAAAAGGCGATAAGATCGTAAGCATTGCGGGGATACACGGCACGATCAATAAAGTAAATGATGATGGTACACTGATGCTTGAGACAAGCCCCGGAAGTTATATCAAGATCGAAAAAAGTTCTATCAGTATGGAATGGACGGCGAATATCAATAAGCCCGTAGAAGAAGTGAAAAAATAATTACATTGTATGATATATGATATATGATATATGATTTGGTTGAACATTTTACATCCTAAATCATACATCAAATATCATACATCATAAATCATACATTACACATGCTTCGAATTGGCATTACAGGAGGGATCGGCAGCGGTAAAACAACTGTTGCAAAGATCTTTGAAGTATTGGGCATTCCTGTTTATTATGCCGATGATGCTGCCAAGAAGCTGATGAATGAGGACGAATCCCTGCAGCAAAACATCATTGAACATTTTGGTTCAGCCATCTTTGAAAACAAGCAATTGAACCGTGCAAGGCTCGCGTCCATTGTTTTTAATGACCCCGAAAAATTAGCCCTTTTAAATTCAATTGTTCACCCCGTTACCATTGCAGATGCAGACAAATGGATGAAGCGGCTTGCAAAAAGCGGTGAAAAGGAAACGGCCTATGCCATTAAGGAAGCCGCACTGCTGTTTGAAAGCGGAGCCCAAAAAAAACTGGATCATGTGATCGGTGTACATGCTCCCTATAAACTAAGATTACAAAGAGCCATGCTGCGGGATAAGTTATCAAAAGCTGAAGTAGAATCCAGGATGGAAAGACAGATGGACGAAACAAAGAAGATGAACCTCTGCAATTTTATTATTACGAATGATGAAGAACAGCTATTGATACCACAGGTGCTGGAGTTACATCAAAAACTAGTTGATAGTTCATAGTTGGTTCTTTTGTTATGAAGCTCCATGCATTTTTAAAGTACTGATATCATCAGATACCTGCGTTAGCATAATTCAATAAGAACTATAAACTAAGAACTTATTACATCCCGTCATTTAAGGGCTAACAACGCATTCTTAATTTTAGTGAACCCCTTCTCAATGTTTTCGGAACTGTTTGCAAATGAGATACGGATACAATTGGGTTCTCCAAAAGCTTTGCCGGTTACAACTGAAACATGCGCTGTGTTTAAAAAATACATGCACAGGTCATCAGCATTATTGATAAGTTCCCCTGCTGCTGTTTTCTTTCCAAAATAAGCCTTCATATCGGGGAATATATAAAATGCACCCGGCGGCTCACTGCATATTACGCCGGGGATCTCTTTAATCAGCGCCATCACTTTTTGCCTGCGCTCTTTGAATTTTTCAACCATTATCTCTGTTGGCCTGTGATCACCCAAAAGTGCGGCTATGGCAGCCCGTTGTGTAACTGCATTTGCACCGCTGGTGAACTGGCCCTGTATCTTGTCGCATGCTTTTGCGATCTCGGCCGCTGCGGCAATATAGCCAAGCCTCCAGCCAGTCATGGCAAAGCCTTTGCTTAATCCATTGATGATGATGACCCTGTCCTTTAAAAAATCAAATTGAGCTATACTTTCATGATGCCCGGTGAAATTAATATGCTCATAGATCTCATCACTCATGATAAAAACCTGTGGATGCTTTTTAAATACTACGGCAAGAGCTTCCAGTTCTGCTTTTGTATATACGGCACCGGTGGGGTTGCAGGGTGATGAGAACATAAAAAGTTTTGTTTTATCCGTTATGTTCGCTTCCAGTTGTGCAGGCGTTATTTTATAGCCATTCTCAAATAAGGTCTTTACCAGTTTTACCGTTCCTCCTGCCAGCCTTACGATCTCACTGTAAGTTACCCAGTAAGGTGTGGGTATGATCACTTCATCACCCAAATCAACAATGGCAAGCACTGTATTGGCAATACTTTGTTTAGCACCTGTGCTCACAACGATCTGTTCTGCGGTATACGCAAGGCAGTTATCCTTTTCTAATTTGGTGCATATCGCCTGCCGCAGATCGAGAAAACCTGCAACGGGTGTGTAATGGCTGTAATTATCATCGATGGCTTTTTTAGCAGCATCCTTTATGTGCATAGGTGTATCAAAATCAGGCTCACCGAGACTGAGGTCAGTTATATCGATGCCTTTTGCTCTTAACTCCCGGCCAAGCTTGGCCATTTTCAAAGTCTCCGGTTCATTAAAGCGGGTTAGTAAGGAAGATAAATGCATGATTTTTTATATAGTTGGTTGCAAAACTAAAGCTTAACATGAAGTAATAAACATCCCCGCTGATATTTCTTTTCTATTCAGGGCCCGCCGTAAAAAACCAATATTAAATTATTTCCATGTATTTAAAAAACCATTACAGGGATTTAGCTGTAAAAGCAGGCAAAATTCTAAAAATAACAAGCATCAATCTTCAAATGCTTTTTCCCCTATCTTTGCACACTCTAAAAAAATTAACTACTTAGATACTAAAAGTACATTTAACATGAAACTGAAAGGTTTAGTTTGGTTTTTTACCATTGCTTTAATTCTGATATCCGTTTGGGAACTCTCTTATACCTGGGTGGTACGCAGCTATGAAAGCAAAGTAAAATCACAGGCAGAGCGCCTGGTAAAGAAAGAAGCACCTAATGCGTCTGCCGATGACCGGAATGCACTGGTAAAATTAAAAGTGCAGCATATTCTTGACAGCACAAGAGATAAAAGCATCTACCCAATTGTAGGAACTTCTTATCAAAAATGCAAAGAGAATGAATTGAACCTTGGCCTGGATCTGCAGGGCGGTATCAGTGTAACGATGGATGTTAGTCTTGAAGGCTTAATAAAATCGCTGAGCAATAACCCGAGAGACCCCATGCTGGTCAGGGCTATCCAGACTGCCAATGCCAAAAAAGTAAACAGTGAAGACAATTTCATAGATCTGTTTGTAGATGCATTTACAGAGCAAAACAAAGGTGTGAGTTTAAGCACTTTGTTTGCCGGGCCGAATAAAGAAATCAAGATCGGTGAAAGCGATGGAACTGTCAGAAGCAAAATAAAGACAATTGCGAACGGAGCCATTAAACAGACTTACAAGATACTTGTAAAGCGTATTGATAAATTTGGTGTAGCACAGCCCAACATCAACCTGGATGAAAATAAAGGCGTAATAAATGTTGAACTTGCCGGTATCACAGATGCTGTAAGGGTGCGCAAATATTTACAATCTTCTGCAAACCTACAGTTCTGGGAGGTATACCGCATTGATGAACTGGCCCCTGCATTAAAAACTGCTGATGGGAACCTGCACAACTACCTAAATGGGATTGCTGCGGGTGATACTACTAAAGACAGTACAAAAGACAAGCTGAATCAAAATCCTTTCTTCAAGATCATAAACCCGATCGATGTACAAACGGATAAGAACGGTAAACAATTCTTTGCTGCAGCTATTGGCCGTGTTGCATTACAGGATACTGGCATGTTCCTGAATTATATCAACAATGATGTTGTTCGTTCTGCATTACCTGCGAATGTAAAATTCCTTTTTGGTGTTGAAGAAAAATCTGACAAAGGGAATTTGAGGTTCCTTCCTTTATATGCAATGAAAACGATCCCCGGTTCTGAAAAAGCTCCGTTGGAAGGTGATGGCGTGGATGAGGCAAAACAGGATTATGATGAACTGGGCCGTCCTGCCATTAAAATGCAGATGACGAGTGTAGGAAGTAAATCCTGGGCAAGGCTGACAGGGAAGAATGTAGGCCGTCCTATTGCGATCGCTTTGGATGATATCGTTTATACTGCACCGAATGTGAATGGCCCGATCGAAGGAGGCAACTCTGAAATATCCGGAAATTTCACTGTTGAAGAAGCACAGGATCTTGCCAATATTTTAAAATCAGGTAAACTGGATGCCCCGGCAAAAATAGTTGCTGAGCAGGTTGTTGGACCAACCCTTGGTAAAGAAGCTGTACACGGTGGCGCTATGGCATTTATCATCGCATTTGCAGTGATATTCATCCTCATGCTTGTATATTATAATACAGGTGGCTGGGTTGCAAATATCGCTTTGATATTGAACCTGCTGTTTACCATCGGCGTACTTACCGCACTTGGCTTTACGTTGACTGCTGCGGGTATTGCAGGTTTGGTACTTACCATCGGGTTGGCAGTTGATACGAACGTAATTATTTTTGAAAGGATAAAAGATGAGCTGACAAAAGGCAAATCATACCAGCAGGCTGTTAATGACGGTTACCGTCGTTCACTTGCCCCTGTTATCGATGCCCACGTTACTTCATTGCTGACTGCGATCATCCTTGTTTATTTCGGTTTAGGACCTGTATTGGGTTTTGCAACCACCCAGATCATCGGTATCTTATTATCATTGTTCTGTGGTATCCTTGTATCAAGATTGATAACTGATTTCTGGACAAATAAGAACCGTCACTTTAATTATTTCACCGGTTTTTCAAGGCGCATATTCAAACACGCAAGTTTTAAATTCGTTGAATACAGGAAAGTGGCTTATGTGATTTCTGCTTTTGTGTTACTGGCTGGCGTTGGTTCTTTCTTTTATGGTTTCCATGAAGGCGTTGAATTCAAAGGAGGACGCAGCTATACCGTATTGTTTGATAAAGCTGTAAAAAATGATGACGTAAGAGATGACCTAAAAACATCTTTTGGTGATTACCCGGTAATTAAAACGATCGGTGATGGCAAACGCCTGAACATTACAACCTCTTTCATGAAAGGGGTGAACAATGCTGATAGTGTGGTTGAAACTAAATTATTTGAAGGACTGAAAAAAGCCTTGCCGGCTAATTTGAGTTTTTCTGATTTTTCGAAGAATAATATCCAGGGAAGGATAACGGTACAGCCTACCATATCTGATGATCTTAAAAGAGGTGCCGTTAAAGCTACCATTTTTGCGATGCTGATGATCTTCCTGTATATCTTCATCCGTTTCCGTGACTGGAGATATTCTGCCGGAACTATCTTAACCTTGTTGCATGACGTATTGGTAACATTGGCTGTATTCTCATTCTTTAAAGACATTGTGCCATTCCCGCTTGAAATTGACCAGCACTTTATTGCGGCGGTCCTTACGGTGATCGGTTTCTCAATGAATGATACGGTGATCGTATTTGACAGGATCCGTGAATATGCCCGTGATAAGAAAGGTGTTGATAAGAAGACCATCATCAACAGCGCGATCAATGATACATTGAGCCGTACCATTATGACCTCGGTAACAGTGTTCCTGGTACTGTTGATCTTATTCATCTTTGGTGGTGAAGTAACACGTGGATTTGCATTTGCGATGCTGATAGGTGTTGTTACCGGTACTTATTCATCCATTTTCGTTGGGGTGCCTGTACTGGTTGACTTTGGGAAAGATAAACCTTTAGGCGCTGCTGATACACAACATACTACTACGGTAACAAAGAGTGGAACTAAAATAATACACTAATAGATTTCATTGACATCATAAAAAAAGCCCGCCGGTAACGACGGGTTTTTTGTTTTATGTTGTTTAAGACGTTTAAGTGTTCCTTAAATTTGAACAATATATAAAGATAAAAATATTTGAAGACCAGTTATTAAACTTTTAAACCATTAAACGATCCTCAGACCGCAAAACTAGTTCCACAACCACAAGTGCTGCTTGCATTCGGGTTATTAAAAGTAAATCCCCTTGAATTCAATCCTCCCTCCCAATTCACCTGCATACCAACCAGGTATATGCTATGAGCTTTGTCGATGATGAATGAGATCCCTTCCAGGTCAAACTGTTCGTCCTTCTCATTTTTTATATCGAAATCCAATACATATGTCATCCCGCTGCAACCCCCACCCTTTACACCAATGCGTAATTTTTTGTTGGTATCAAAATCCGGCTTCCCCATCAATCTTTTGATCTCATTGATAGCTGAATCAGTAAAACTTACCGGTGCGTTCGTCGCTGTTTCCATATAAATCATTTATGCAAATTTAGCGCATAAATAAAAGCTAACATTTAAGCTAATTTTCGAAAGCAGGAATTTGTTGCCGCATCTTGGTTATTTTTGTATGTAAATAACAGATATGCAATTTTTAGCATTTGAATTTAAGTTTGAATACATACAGGTAGCAGTAATGCTTGTATTTTTTGTCGTGATCATGATCCTGCTAATGGAGTTTCGCAGTATGAAAGACCTGATAAAAGAAAGGGCCGGTATTAACAACGATACGATCAAATTGCAGTTAGAAGCCCTGGAGCGGCTTACTCTCTTTACAGAACGGGCAGGCCTTAAGAACCTGATCAGCCGCATTTCGCCAACAGGCTTGTATGCAGCGGGGCTTCATGCCGAAATGATCGACTCGCTGAAGACAGAATATGATTACAATATAAGTCAGCAGATCTATATTAGTCCTGAAGTTTGGAATGCAGTGACCAGGTTGAAGGACCAGAATATTTATATCATCAATCAACTGGCAGCAACACTACCACCCGATGCAATGGGACTTGACCTGAGCAAAAGGATCCTTGAATACAGTATAACAAAGGACGCGGAATTGAACAGGATCGTGCTGGATGCTATCCAGTTTGAGGCAAAAAAAATTATGAAGGAGATCTAAACGAATAAACACGAATTTGAAACACGAATTTCACGAATTAATACAATGATGTTTCCAATTCGTGCCTAATAATTCGTGTTTTAAGAAATAAATATGGCCATAAAAAAAATACACACCGATTCCGGCATCGAAATAAAAGAAGTCTATACGGATGCTGATGCAAGCAGCGCCGGTGCAGCGTTACCGGGTGAATTTCCTTTTACCCGTGGTGTGCAATCAAGCATGTACCGTGGCAAATTATGGACCATGCGCCAGTATGCCGGCTTTTCAACTGCTGAAGAAAGCAATAAGCGTTATCATTATTTATTGGGCCAGGGAGTGAGCGGTTTGAGCGTAGCTTTTGACCTTCCCACCCAGATCGGTTACGACAGTGATCATGATCTGGCTGATGGTGAAGTGGGTAAAGTTGGTGTAGCTATTGACAGCCTGGAAGACATTGAAAAATTGTTTGAAGGGATAAAACTCGATGCTGTTTCAACCTCTATGACCATCAATGCTACCGCCTTTATCTTATTGGCATTTTATGTTGCCCTTGCAAAAAAGCAAGGAGCGGATCTTAAGAAGATCACCGGCACCATACAGAATGACATCTTAAAAGAATATGCTGCAAGGGGAACCTATATATACCCGCCCAAGCCATCCATGCGCATCATTACCGATATTTTTGAATGGTGCAGCAAGGAAGTTCCCAAATGGAATACGATCTCTATATCGGGTTACCATATACGTGAGGCCGGCAGTACAGCAGTACAGGAAATTGCATTTACACTCAGCAATGGAAAAGCTTATGTGCAGGCAGCATTAAAAAAAGGCCTGGAAATAAATGTTTTTGGTAAAAGGCTTTCCTTTTTTTTCAATGCACACAATAACCTGTTTGAAGAAGTTGCCAAATTCAGGGCCGCCAGGAAGATGTGGGCAAAGATCATGAAAGACCTGGGCGCAACCGATGAAAAGGCCATGATGCTCCGCTTTCATACCCAGACAGGAGGAAGCACACTTACTGCGCAACAGCCACAGAATAATATCAGCAGGGTTACCATTCAAACACTGGCAGCAGTTTTAGGCGGTACGCAATCATTACATACTAACGGTTTTGATGAGGCGCTTAGCCTTCCAACCGAAGAAGCAGCCAGGATCGCCCTGCGTACACAGCAGATCGTAGCTTTTGAAAGCGGTGTTGCAGATACTGCAGACCCGCTCGCCGGAAGCTATTTTATTGAATCCCTCACGGCCGAAGTAGAGAAAGAAGCCTGGCAACTGATAGAAAAGATAGATGCCATGGGTGGAAGCGTTTCTGCCATTGAAGAAGGATTTATGCAGGATGAGATCGCCGGAAGTGCTTACCAGTACCAAAAAAATATCGAGAACCACTCCAAAATCATTGTTGGGGTCAATAAATTTGAGAGCGAAGAAACAAATGACACGCCTGTTTTTAAAATTGACGGCAGCATTCAAAAAATGCAAACAGAAAAATTGAAAGCACTGAGGAAAAAAAGGGATAACAGCGCTGTGAAGGATTGCCTGGAAAAACTCAGTACTGCTGCAGCAGGTACGGAAAACCTGATGCCTTATGTATTAGATGCAGTTGAAAAATATTGTACATTGGGAGAGATCGCTGATACACTGAGAAAAGTATATGGTGAGTATAAATAAATTTATCGTGCTATCGTTTGTAAATATAATTTGAAAATCACTAACCTGCTTTAAAGAAATGAAATTTGAATTAAGAACCGGCCCCTTAGTAAGCATTTTGTTATTCATTGTTTTTACTTTTTCCCGAAGCGAACATGTTTTTTCTCAATCACGTGTCAGGGGAAAGGTCATTAATATAAAAGATAAAAAGGTCATCGCATTCGCCAATATTACTGTTGGTGGAACAAAAAGAAAAGCGATGTCTGATGCTTCGGGAAATTTTACATTGACACTCAATGGCTTTATGGCCAATGACAGCATTTTCATTTCATCTGTTGGTTACAAAAGCTTAAAGCTTCCAGTCCGGGATGCCATTTTTAAAGATGAGTTTGGGCTTGATGAGGAAGCCAGGGAAATGCAGCCGGTGATCTTATATTCAAAAGAAGAAGCAATCGGTTCGGGTTCTGAGATAACAGGATATTTCAGGGCATGGAATCCCCGTAAGACCGGTGGAGAGATCGGTAAGATCTTCCATGTTGACCACAATAATTACAGGCTGGAAAGGGTTCGCTTTAAAGTGAATAACCGTTGTGATACCTGCCTCGTAAGGTTACACATACGTGAAGTAGTAGACGAACAACCCGGTGAAGAAATTCTTTACGACAGCATCTCAACATTCGTTAACAGGCTTGCCTTTGATGATAAGTTCTCCGAATTTGACCTGCGCCCGTATAACCTGGTCTTAAAAAAGAAGAATGTCTTTGTGGGCCTCGAAGTATTGAATTGCTCCAAACGCGACGGGGAGCCATGTTCAATATGTTTTATTGGAACTGAACACGGGAGTTATATTTATAAGTCCAATACAAATTCAGCGTGGGAAGAATATACAGATTATAGTATCTACCTGAAGTTTTTTTATAAATATTAAATGCACCATATAAGACCCTGCGTAAGCATCAATGCGCAAAATCCATTTCAAAATTACCTTTTATTCTTTCTATCGATGGATTGAAATAACCGAATTTAAGATCAGGAAATTCTTCCCTGATCAGTTCCATTAATTGCTTTACCCCCATACATTCCCCGGTTTCCGTCACTTCAATTTTTTCCAGGTACCAGTCAGGGTCAATATTAAAATTGCGCCATTGTATCATACACAAGCCTGTATCTTTTATAAGCTTTCGCAATGCTTCATATTCCTCTATGCTGTCGGTCATTCCCGGGAAAACAAAATAATTGATACTGGTCCATGCACCATAGCCACGGGCAATTTTCAAACTTTCTGCCAGGTCGGCAAATTCGTAGTTATTGGGCTTGTAATAAGGCATATACACAGATTCCCTTGCAGAATTCGTACTTACACGGATACTGTTCAAACCCGCTTCACACAATGCTTTCACGGCATTTGGCATGCTGCCGTTCGTATTGATATTGATACTTCCCTTTTTTGTATGCTTCCTTATTTCAATGATAGCATCCCTGATCGTTTCCCACATTAACAGTGGCTCACCTTCACAACCCTGGCCAAAGCTTATCAAAGGAAAAGGCGCTGTTTCCAAATGCGGCACAGTGAACTCTACAATTTCTTCAGGAGTGGGTTTAAATGTCAGCCGGTCCTGCGTACTGAATATCTCTTCCTCCTGTGGCTGAAAGCTAATGCAGCCAATACAATTTGCATTACAAGCGGGTGAAACAGGTACCGGGCACTCCCATCTTCCCAATGATAAATTTCTTGCTGCCGGGCAAGTATAGGTCATGCAGCAATTCTCCATGAGGTGTTTTACCAGCCTGTTGTCGGGATAGGCAGCTAATAAATTGGCCGCCCCTGTTTCTATGCGGTCATCATCATATCCCGCAGATTCCTGGCGGATATCCTGTTCAATACGCACAGCTGGAACATAGGTCTGATCATTGAGCCAGCCAATGGCGGTGTAACAAAAAAGCGGTAAGGTTGGCGCATCAGCCAACGTCTCATAAGCCGCCATATATAATCCTGTGTGAGCAGGGGGAATAAAAGCCGCTACGGCCCAGCCTTTTTCACAAATACGCATATCTCCTGTCTTTACGTCGATACCAATTCCACGGCGGCCCGGTAATTCGTATAACTGGCCCCCTTCGGGCAATAATATCCATTCATCAACGGGTATAGGCAAAGCATCCCAACCACTCCTGCCGGTTGTATACAGGCTGGTATCTTCAAAGATGCTGCCGTTGCCATCAGAATATAATAAAAAAGGGGATTTGGTTAGTGCTTGCATGGGTGCAAAAATACTTCATTAATGTATGACCGCAAAGACGCTAAGGCATAAAGTTTTTTCTTTATACCTCACTGCCTCTGCGCCTTAGCGGTTATTTGTTGAAGACAAAATTCATTAAATTCCTTCTCATCTATCTCATCGGCAGAACCCTTTTCGATAACAGCCTGGATCAGCTTATTATTTTTCAGGTCGATGGTAAGGACATTGTCTTTAAGCATCACATTATTTGTATCAGTCCACAATATTGTTTTTACAGGGAATGAAGGATACAATATCTTTTCAGCAGAGAATATCACTTTGAATTTTTTGGAAGTATAAAATCCGATCGCAGCAAAACAAAGGACCGATATGGCAAATAAATATTTACCAAAGAGAAACCATAGTATACTTAAAAGGATAAATGAGATCTCTGTGCGATAAACAATGACCCGCTTCAGATATAAATTGAATAAGAAAATAATAATTGGCACAAGACTTAGCACTGCACCCAAAGCACTTGTAATTTTTATTTTTTTATCGGGCGCATTTATCAGAACAGCGCTAAATGCTATGCAATTGATCAGCAGAATAAGGATCGTTACAAAGCGATATGTGCCGGCTCTTTCATTTGGCAGTTGAATGCTGTAAACTTTCATTATTAATTGTTGGCCGCAATAAATAAATTACACAACCTATACAATACCCTTGCACCAACATTTTCATCCCATTCATCGTGGCTCACCCCCACTTCATTCAGGTCAAAGCCAATGATCTTACGGCCGCTTTGCACCAGTTTCTTTAAGAGGAAGAATATCTGTTCCACTTCAAACCCGCCTTGCACAGGTGTTCCCGTATGCGGACAAAGTTTAGGATCAAGACCATCAATGTCAAAGCTTATAAAAACATTTTGTGGTAAGTTTCCTACTATATCATCAACAATACTTTTCCAGCTCTCACCTTCATACTGGCGTTCTTTGATAAGTTTATCAAAATACGTCACCACCCTTCCATTGCTGTTTGATATATAGTCCAATTCTTCCTCGCAAAAATCCCTAACGCCAACCTGTACCAGTTTTTTTAATTGTGGGATCTGCTCAAGCGCATTGTACATGATCGAGGCGTGGGAATAATTAAATCCTTCATACGCCTGCCGCAGGTCGCAATGGGCATCTATTTGTAAGATCCCGAAATCCTCGTATTTATCAGCCACTGCCTTAAAGTATCCAAATGGTGTACTATGATCACCTCCAAGCAGCGCCACCAGTTTCCCTGCATCCATCAATTCTTTTGTTTGCTGGTACACCCAGTCGTTCAGGAACAGCGCCCCTTCATTGATCTCCTTGAGTGTCTTGCACATGAATTTATTTTCTGCCACCACCTCACCCTGTGAAATATAGTTGATATACAATTCTGCTTCCTTGCGCAAATAGTCACTTTTGGTCAGAATTTTTTTATTGGGTTCACGCATAAAAATTCCCTGCCTCCAGGTATCTCTTGATTCAGGATCAAACAGGTCAACCTGCAGGCTGGCTTTAAAGATATGCTCGGGGGCCCTTGCTGTTCCTGCATTATAGCTTACGGTCACTTCCCATGAAATGGGTAAGATGATCAGCCTGGCATCTGCTTCAGAAAAGGGTAAACCAAATATGTTGTTGTTGGGATTTCCTACGGAACTAGGGTCGAAATTTGATAGGTCGGTCATTGCAATGATTTAAAATTCGGTGCAAATATAGTGGATGTAATGGTTATATAAAGTTGAGAAAAATCATCTTTCAAAATTCAAACCAAACCCGTTTTTGAGTTACCTTTGCAGCGAAAATAAAGGCCCGTCAACCGGCCGATCAATACATGAAAAAAACACATATAATCATTTTAGTAGGAATAGCTGCCCTGATCGTAGGTCTGCTGGCTTATTCAGTAGATTTTTCTACCTATGACAGTATTTCTTCCGCTCAACAAAAACAAGGAAAGTTTGTGCATATCATTGCCAAACTTGACAAAACCCAGCCCATCGAATACGATCCGGCCAATAACCCCAATTACCTCTCGTTCTATGCAGTTGACAGCCTGGGCGGGCATACCAAAGTAATTTACCGCAACAGCAAACCAACAGACCTTGAAAAAAGCGAGCGCATTGTAATGAAAGGCAAAATGCAGCAGGATCATTTCGAGTGCAAAGACATATTATTGAAATGCCCCAGTAAATATAAAGATGATAAAAAGCAGCTTGAAAAAAATATGACAGATCAAACCACTGCCAATTAGTTTTCCAAAATCTAAACCACGATAATGAAATTTGAGGGTGAACATTTACTCCCGGGACAATTAGGGCATTTTTTTGTGATCCTTGCATTTGTTTCATCTATCATCGCTACCATTTCTTTTTTTAATGCATCACGGCTGAATAGTCGGAGGCTTGAGCCAGGGGCTATTCAACCGCCGGACCACTGGCTCAGGCTTGCAAGAGTTTCATTCTTTATCCAGGTCATCAGCGTACTGCTCATCTTCTCAATCATCTTTTTCATCTGCTTCAATCACTATTACGAGTACATGTATGCATACAAACATGCATCCAAAGAACTGGAGTATAAATATTTGCTTGCCTGTATCTGGGAAGGACAGGAAGGAAGTTTTTTATTATGGACCATCTGGCACAGTGTGTTGGGTATCTTCATCATGGCCCGGAGTAAAGAATGGGAGGCACCGGTAATGACCGTTATAAGCTTTGCACAATTCTTTTTGCTGCTGATGATACTGGGTATTTATTTTTTCGATGTAAGGATCGGCAACAGCCCATTCACCTTAACCAGGAATGAAATAGCAGCGCCCATTTTTAGCCAGCCCAATTATCTTTCATTTATCAAAGATGGCATGGGGCTCAATATCCTGCTGCGAAATTACTGGATGGTCATTCATCCCCCTGTTCTTTTCCTGGGGTTCGCTTCAACCATCGTTCCTTTTGCATATGCTTATGCAGGCATACAAACCAAACGCTATGGCGACTGGGTAAAACCTGTATTGCCTTTTGCCCTGTTCAGTGCATGTATACTGGGTGTTGGTATCATGATGGGCGGGAAATGGGCCTATGAATCACTAAGCTTTGGCGGCTATTGGGCCTGGGACCCGGTTGAAAATGCTTCATTGGTACCATGGCTGATATTGATCGCAGGTTTGCACACCATGGTCATTTATAAAGCAACGGGCCATTCATTGAGGGCCAGTTATTTGTTCGCGATACTGACATTCGTTTTTATATTATACTCCACATTCCTTACACGCACTGGAATTTTAGGTGACACATCCGTTCATGCATTTACAGAGGCGGGAAAAGCGATCAACATCATGATCATAACATTTGTACTGTCTTTTACAGTGCCGATGCTTTTGTTGTTCTTCATTCATAAAAAAAACATTCCTGCCATTCAAAAAGAAGAACAAACCAGTTCAAGGGAATTCTGGATGTTCATCGGGTCGCTTGTATTTTTCCTCACTGCATTATTCATCATAGCAAAAACATCTGTACCGGTATACAACAAAGTATTCGGAACCAGGATAGCTGCACCCGAAGAAGCTGAATTCTCTTATAACAAAGTAGTGGTGCTGGTTGCCATAATCATCGGCCTGCTTACCGCAGTTTCGCAATATCTTAAATATAAAAGCACGCCCGCTTCTTACATTATAAAAAAGATCGCCATACCAACATTGGCCGCATTGATCATTACAGCATTGCTTGCCCTATTTTATCCAATGAATTTTTACAAACATGGAACAGGTTTCCTTGGTGCTATCTATGTAGCCTTGTTTGCAACGATCTATTCATTTTTCGCCAATGCATTTTATATCTGGACCGGTTTGAAAGGAAGCCTGAAAAATGCCGGTGCATCTGTTGCACATGCCGGATTTGCATTGATGCTTGTTGGCATATTGATCTCCGGCAGCAACAAGGAGGTCATCAGCAGCAGTATGGTCAATGGCATCAACCTGCCTGCCGGCAAGGATCCTATGACGAAGCAAGACGATGACCCAAAAGAAAATCTTACCCTGCTTCGCCAGGTGCCGACAAGGATGGCGAATTATGATGTAACATACCTGAAAGATTCTGCCGGCCATGAAAAAGGCCGGAAATTCTATGAACTTCAATTTGAATCCAGGGATCCTGTAACAAAAAAGATCACTGAAAAATTTACGCTCCTGCCGGATGTTTACCTGATGAAGGATAATAACATGAGCAGTAATCCTGATACCAAATCATACCTGACCAAAGATGTATTCACTTATATTTCCTACGCATTGAGTGATCAAAAAAAGCCGGACACAACCTCTTTCAACCCGTTTGAATTAGCTGAAGGGGATACGTCTTTTTTCAGCAACGGCTACCTTATCTTAAATAAAGTGGTCAAGAACCCGGTAAATGAAAGATACCACTTCAAGCCCACCGATGTGGCACTAATGGCGGATGTGACCATTGTTAGTAAAGACAGTATGCATTACAAAGCGATGCCGCTGGTCCAGGTTGATGAGATCGGTATCAACCATATTGACGATACCCTGTATGCACAGGATCTTATAGTAAGGTTCGTGGGTGTTGATAGTAATAAAAAAATAAGATTAGGGGTCAAGGAAACAGATAAGATGATAGACTTTGTTACCGTAAAATCCTATGTTTTTCCTTATATTAATTTTGTATGGCTTGGCCTCATCATCATGGCAACGGGACTTTTGATGAGCATGATCAAAAGAGCCGGGTTCACTACATTACAGGCAGCCCTGACCCTGGTTGTCCTGGTGTCAGCACTATTTTATATGTTCCTCCTGGCAAATTAGCAGAAAAAATATATCAAATAAGGAACAAAGAATTTTGAATATCGATCGGAATTAGCTGCTTCACATTGGAAATTTCTTGTTCCTTGTTCATTATTTACATCTTCTTATGTAACTTTTCACCCGGTTTTACGTCAGATGCATATCTTAATCAAAAGGGATTTTTGGTAATAAATTACAGGTAAGCAGCGTTAATAAGTACTCGTACAGTCTTAAATACCGAAAGCATATTTAATATTTTAAGGTTACTTTAAGTCATTGTTTGTATTAAGTTATGGGCCGTAGGGCTTAAATTTACAGGAATGTATATTTGGAAAAACATCATACAATTGAAATATTTCGCACTCGTTACCGCTTTTTTCCTTTTTGCAGGATACCATACCACGGCCCAGTCTCAATATGGCGCGAATGATTCCATCGTTCATGAAGCGATCGTATACAATGGGGATACGATCGAATTAAAAACCCTCTCAAACCTTTATTTCTATTCAAAAATGACCCCTGCCCAGCGGGAAGCCGCAGCAAAATACAACCGGCTCCGAAACGCCGTTTATGTTACGTATCCATATGCCAGGAGGGCAGGTATTGTAATGAATGAGATGAATGCCAAACTAGCTTCTATCAACGACCAGTTGGAAAGAAAGAAATACATCAAGTCAAAAGAATCTGTTCTGAGGAAAGAGTTTACTGAACCCCTCACAAACCTTTCTGTTTACCAGGGTAAAGTTTTGATGAAACTCATCAACAGGGAAACAGGCAATAATTGTTACGAGATCATCAAGGAATACAAGGGCGGCCTCACCGCCAGGCTTTACCAGACCGTAGCGTTTTTCTTTAACAGTAATTTAAAGCAGCCATATCACGCTGAGAATGAAGATGCGGTTGTTGAAAAACTGGTCAAAGAAGTACAGCGGATGTACGGCTATACAGACATTCGCAAGGTTGAAGTAATGTAACTCACGCAGTACAGGCCTGTTTTTATCCACATTATCATTTTTCCGTGCATAGATTGTAAGCATTCTACTACATTTTTATTGGCTTTTTGACGTACCTTGCAGCTTAAATTTTCCATTTTAGTATGAAGTTAGATGTACTCGCTTTTGGCGTTCATCCTGATGATGTTGAATTGAGTTGTTCAGGTACATTAATGGTTGAAAAAAACAATGGAAAAAAAACCGGTATCATCGACCTTACAGAAGGTGAATTGGGCACACGAGGTTCGGCAGAAACAAGATCACGTGAAGCGGCGGATGCTGCCAGGATACTTGGGGTTGACATAAGGGAGAACTTGCAGATCGCCGATGGTTTTTTTAAAAATGATGAAGCGCACCAGCGAAAAGTGATCTGTGTTATCAGGAAATACAAACCGGAAGTTGTTATTTGTAATGCACCCGAAGACAGGCATCCGGACCATGGCAGGAGTGCAAAACTGGTTTCTGATGCCGCATTCTTATCAGGGCTTTCGAAGATCGATACGGCTGACAATGGTTTGCAGCAGGAAGCATGGCGGCCAAAATATGTGTTGCATTATATCCAGGACAGGTATTTGAACCCCGATTTTGTAGTTGATATAACAGCTGTCTTTGAAAAAAAACTGGAAGCGATCAAGGCATATAAAACGCAGTTCTATAATCCAGCGCTTAATGAGCCGGAAACATATATTTCAACTCCGGATTTCCTGGACAGTGTGATCTACCGGTATAAAATGTTTGGCAAGATGATTGGGGTTAAATATGCCGAAGGATTTATATCAGATAAGACAATTGGCATCAGGAATTTTGATGCATTAATAAAAGAAAATACTTAAAATACAATATAATGGCAACACCTAAGTTTTTAAACGTTCAGGGCTCTACCTTTCACCAGGAACTAAAAAGAAGAGTGAACAATTATTTTACCGAATCAAAAAAATCACCAACAGGAAATTTTGGATTGCATTTCAAAGCAATATTATTCTGGGTTTGCTATGTAGCTTTATATGTTCACGTTCTTTTCTTCACGCCCGTTTCATGGCTGGCAATACTTGAATGCCTGGCAATGGGCGGTTTAACTGCGGCCATTGGTTTTAATGTAATGCATGACGGCGGCCATGGTAGTTTCAGTAACAGCAAGTTCTGGAATAAGATGGCTGGCTTTTCTGTAAATGCATTGGGTGCAAGTGGAATCATGTGGAATAACAAGCACAATATCATTCACCACACTTATACAAATATTGATGGCGTTGATGATGATATTGAGATCAAGCCTATGCTGCGGATGTGTCCAACACAAAAAAAATATTTCATTCATCGGTTCCAGCACATCTATGTTTGGTTCTTATATACATTATTATTGCTGGTATGGGTTTTCGAATCAGATTACAGGAAATACTTTAAAAAGAAAGTTGGTTCAGTTCCTATTAAAAAAATGAGCACATTCGAACATTTTGCTTTCTGGATCGCCAAGATAGGATATGCATTTATGATGATCGCATTGCCGATCTATTTGGTTGGATTTTTACCATGGCTGATCGGGTTTCTTGTACTTGCCATGTTTGCCGGATTTGTATTGAGCGTAGTATTCCAGCTGGCTCATACTGTAGAAGAAACTGCTTTCCCTGTTGCCGATGGTGATACAAATAAAATAGAGAACGAATGGGCGATCCACCAGATCGAGACCACCGCAAATTTTGCTACAAAGAGCAAACTGATATCCTGGCTTGTTGGCGGCTTGAATTTCCAGATAGAACATCATTTGTTCCCAAAGATCTCTCACGTTCACTATCCTGAGATCAGTAAAATAATTAAAAAGACATGTGAAGAATTCAATGTAAAGTATATAGAGTATAAAAAAATGAGGCATGCGGTTGCATCTCATGCATCTTATTTAAAGAGAATGGGTAGGGCATAATCCCGTTTAATTGTTTTAATAATTTACAGGTTTGCTCCAGTGGCAAACCTTTTATTTTTTAAACACTTTTCCCTACCTGCCACTTACTACATTCAATTCCCCTGTTACTACGTAAATTTGCCCTTTAATAAAATATATGATCGAGGAAAAAAGCCTGAATTTTTTAGAAGAAATCATCGAAACAGACCTGGAAGCAGGTAAATACAAAACCATTGTGACCCGCTTCCCCCCGGAGCCGAATGGATACCTTCATATGGGGCATGCCACCGCTATTTGCCTGAATTTTGGCCTTACGAAGAAATATCCAGGTTATACAAACCTGCGTTTTGATGATACCAATCCTGTTACAGAAGAAACAGAATATGTAGACAGCATCAAGGAAGATATAAAGTGGCTGGGATTTGAATGGAAGAATGAGCACTATGCTTCCGATTATTTTGATACCCTGTATGATTATGCTGTACTGTTAATTAATAAGGGGCTTGCATATGTTGATGACCTGGGTTCTGAAGAGATTGCAAAGCTGAAGGGCACGCCCACAGAACCCGGTAAAGATAGTCCTTGTCGCAGCCGCAGCGTGGAAGAGAACCTGGAGCTTTTTGCAAAGATGAAGAACGGCGAATTTGCCGACGGCAGTAAAACCCTGCGTGCCAGAATAGATATGGCCAGCAATAATATGCTGATGCGGGATCCATTGATATACCGCATCAAACATGCCCATCATCATCGCACGGGTGACAAATGGTGTATTTACCCGATGTACGATTTTGCTCATGGACAAAGTGATTCAATTGAGCACATCACCCACTCTATCTGTACACTTGAATTTGTGCCCCACAGGGAACTATATGACTGGTTCATTGAAAAACTGGAGATATACCCTTCCCATCAATACGAGTTTGCACGCAGGAACCTAAGTTATACCGTAATGAGCAAACGCAAACTATTGGAATTGGTTAATGATGATCATGTATCCGGCTGGGATGATCCACGCATGCCAACGATCAGCGGTATGCGAAGAAGGGGATTTACCCCGGAAAGCATCCGCAATTTTTGCGATAAGATCGGTATTGCCAAAAGAGAAAATATAACAGACCTGAGTTTATTGGAATTTTGTGTCCGGGAGGATCTCAATAAAATTGCTTTAAGAAGGATGGTGGTATTTGACCCGGTTAAAATTATTATCAGCAATTATCCGGCAGGTGAAAAAGAAATGTTCAGCATCGAGGAAAGGATCGATGAGGCGAATCAAACGTACCGGGATGTTCCATTCAGCAGGGAATTGTTCATAGAAAGGGATGATTTCATGGAGATCCCTCCCAAAAAATATTTCAGGCTTTTTCCCGGCGGGATCGTGCGGCTAAAAGGAGCATGTATCATACAGTGTGAATCTGTCGTGAAAGATCCAAATGGTAATATCAGCGAGATACATTGCAAATATTTTCCTGAAAGCAAAAGCGGCCATGATACTTCCGGCCTGAGTCCTAAAGGAACGATCCATTGGGTGAATGCTTCAGATGCAGTAAGCATAGAAGTAAAAGAATATGACCGGTTGTTTAAAGTGGAAAGCCCTTCCAGCGAGGATGGCGATTTTAAAGACTACATCAACCCCTATTCATTAAAGAATGTAACCGGCTATGCCGAGCCTGCGCTTGCTAATGCAAAGGCTGAAGACCGTTTTCAATTTTTAAGAAAGGGATATTATTGCCTTGACAAAGACAGTACTGCAGGCAAACTGGTATTTAACAGGACGGTCACTTTGAAAGATGCATGGGCGAAGGAAGTAAAAAAATAATGCTTGTTCCGGTTGAAAATATCACCCTGTATTTTTATCCATTTTCATGCTGGGCAGAACAGCTGTGATCAGTATGATGGTATTGCACAATAATACCAGGTAGATACCGATCTTTTTTTCAGGACAATAAGCATTGTAACAGGAAGTATAAAGTATATACGTTTTAACAGCATAGGCAAACATGATCGCTGAAAGAAATAAATTGACCCTTTTTGCCCAAACCTTTTGCGTTAATATCAATACCAGGTAAATGACCGCAAAGGAAATTAAAAATTCACCCGGCTTGCCGTAGGCATTTTTCTCAGAGAAAAATCCTGTAAAGTTCTTGCCAACATCTGCATGGTAGGTCCAGGGCATAAAACAAACCACTATCAATACCACTGCAGTTATTGCTCCTATCCATTTACTATATTTCATGTTTAAAACTTAAAAGGCTTATAAGGAAAACCTTACAAGCCTTATTTAAGAGGTCCCTAGCGGATTCGAACCGCTGTAGAAGCTTTTGCAGAGCTTTGCCTAGCCACTCGGCCAAAGGACCATTTTTTCCAATAATAAACTATTTGAACCGGTTCATTTTCAGTGTTGCAAAAATAGGGTATTTTTATCCATATTTTAAAATTGCAAATCCCTGGTAGTGGTACAGTTTGAAATCGTACTGTCAGCCTGAGCCTGCCTGTCGGCAGACAGGCTTGTCGAAGGCATTGTGGTTACTGAATCCGGGTTCGACAAGCTCACCCTGACAGATAAGACTAATTATAATATTCAAACTGTACCACTACCAAAACCCTGATTTTATTATTTTTTTCTAAACCAGAACCTAATGAGCAGCATTGCAGCATCAGAACTCATCATCAATAACCGTGGTGCAATATACCATGTAAACTGCAGGCCTGAAGAAATAGCCACTACAATCATAACGGTCGGCGATCCCGACAGGGTAAAGGAAGTGAGTAAATATTTTGATAAAATAGAATTCAAGAACCAGCACCGCGAATTTGTGACACATACAGGCTATATCGGTAAAAAAAGGCTATCGGTAACCAGTACGGGTATTGGCCCCGATAATATTGACATCGTTTTAAATGAACTGGATGCACTTGTTAATATTGATCTTGAAAGCAGGACGATCAAAGAAAAACTTACTTCACTGAATATTATCCGTGCGGGTACCTGCGGTTCTCTGCAAAAAGAATTCGCCGTGGATAGCTTTGTAGCAAGTACACATGGGCTTGGGCTCGACAACCTCCTTCATTTTTACCTGCATAGCAATAATGAAGAAGAGAAGCAAATATTACATGCTTTCAATACACATACGCAAATGCACCAGGGTATTTCAGAACCCTATATCAATGGGGCCAGTGTATCATTGCTTAAAGAATTTGTAACAGGCTTTCACCAGGGCGTAACGGTTACCTGCCCCGGCTTTTATGGGCCCCAGGGTCGTGTGCTTCGCATGGGATTAAAACAGCCGCAGCTGATAGACAGGCTGACAAGTTTTAATTTTGGAAAACACAGGATCAGTAATTTTGAAATGGAAACCTCTGCCATATATGGAATGGGGAAGATACTGGGCCATCATTGTTTATCTTTAAGCGCTGTAGTTGCAAACAGGATCTCCAAAGAATTCAGTAAAGATGGAAATGCTGCGGTGGAGGAACTGATCAGGAAAACGCTGGAGATTGTTGAGAGTCAAGTAGGGAATGGCTAGTGGCTAGTAGGAAATAGCAAGTGGGGAAGTACAGGATTTAATTCGTAACCTAAATTGAATACTATGCTTGATTTATCTCATAAAGATCTTGAGGTATATAAAATATCATTATTAATGGTAAAGGAAATATATACACTTACAAAACTTTTCCCGAGAGAAGAGCAGTTTGTACTAGTCACCCAATTAAGAAGAGCTGCAATTTCAGTTAGTAGTAATTTAGCAGAAGGAGCATCTCGTAAATCTGTAAAAGAGAAAAAGAGGTTTTATGAAATATCAAGGAGTTCGTTAGTCGAAATAGACACACAAATAGAGATTTCAATGCTATTAGATTATATAAATCAAGAACAAATAATTAAATTGAAAGAATATGTTGTATCAATATTCAGAATGCTTAGCAAAATAATCACAAACATCGAACTAAAAACCCCACTTGCTACAACCCACTAGCTACAAGCCAAACATGAAAGTAAAATTCTACAAATACCAGGGAACAGGAAACGACTTTGTGATACTTGACAATCGCAACGGCGAATTCAACAATCTATCAACAAAACAAATACATAGGTTATGCGATAGAAAGTTTGGCGTTGGCGCAGATGGATTGATGATGCTGAATACCAAGACCGGCTATGACTTTGAAATGCTTTATTATAATTCCGATGGCAAGCCCGGATCTATGTGCGGCAATGGCGGACGATGTATGATCCGGTTCGTATCAAATATAGGCATGCATAAATACACATATAAGTTCCTGGCAGCCGATGGTGAACATGAAGCCGAAATAGACCAAGACAACACGATAAGGTTGAAGATGAATAATGTAAATGAAATAGAGGAACATTCTTCTTATATTCTTTTAAATACTGGCTCGCCTCATTTTATTAAATTCGCCAGCGATGTAATGAATGTGGATGTGGTTGAAACGGGAAGAGAGATCAGGTACAGTAAAAAATTTGCGGATGAAGGTATAAATGTAAATTTTGTTGAAAGTACAGGCGAAGATTCCATTTTTGTCCGTACATACGAACGTGGCGTTGAAAATGAAACGCTCAGTTGTGGAACAGGCGTGACCGCAGCGGCCCTGGTATCGGCACATAACCCGAGGGGGTTTAACCGGGTAGATGTAGTAACGCCGGGGGGAAAATTAAGTGTAGAATTCAATAAGATCAGCGACACCGAATTTGAAAATATATGGCTTTGTGGCCACGCAGAATTGGTATTTACGGGCGACATTGAAATAAACTAACCTAACATGATCCAATACTTTAAAATAATTTCTCATAGCACAACAGAGGTCACCAAGCCGGACCCCGGCACCTGGGTAAATGTGCTTCCTCCACTGCGCCAGGAAGAATTCACTGAATTAAGCAATGCGCTTGCAATCCCGCTTGATTTTTTAAAAGATTCATTGGATATAGATGAGCGCAGCCGGTATGAAACAGAAAATAATGTTAAGTTGATCGTCATTAAGACCCCGACAGAAAATAATTCTTTTAATGACAGTGATGCATTTTATATAACCATACCGATCTGTATCATTCTCACAGGGTCACAGGTTGTTACCGTAAATTCATTTGAAAATGAGGCCATCAAAAAATTCCTGAACAGTTTCCAGAACCGCCAGCCCGACAAGCCGAATATGATGGTGCTGAAGATCTTTGAAAAGATCACGATGACCTTCCAGGACCACCTGAAAGAGATAAACCAGCGCCGGAATATGCTGGAGCAGAAACTATATGATGCTATCCGCAATGAAGAGTTGCTGCAGCTTATGCGCATTCAGAAAAGCCTTGTTTATTTCCTCACAGCCCTGCGCAGCAATGAGCTCCTGATGATGAAAATGGCCCGGACGGATTTCCTGCACATGGACCAGGAAGAAAAGGATTTCCTGGATGATCTCGTGATCGAGACTTCGCAGGCATTGGAAACAGCCAATACTTACACAAACATCCTTAGCAGTACGCTGGATGCATTTGCCAGCATCATCAGCAATAATCAAAATGAAGTTTTAAAAAGATTAAGTACCATTACCATCTTCCTGAGTATACCGGTTTTGATCGCCAGCATTTACGGAATGAATGTACCCCTGCCTTACCAGCATTCTCCATATGCATTCTGGCTCCCGGTGATATTGTCGATCCTTATCCTGGCATTTGTAATGTATAATTATATCCGCCGTACCAAAAGATAACCTCCCATGTTCAACATAAGAGTTTACGGTATATTAATTAATGAAAAAATGCAGGTACTCGTCAGTGATGAGTTTATCAGGGGAAAATATTATACAAAATTCTGTGGTGGCGGACTGGAAAAAGGTGAAGGCACCATTGATTGCCTGAAAAGGGAATTCATGGAAGAAATGGATCTGAAAATAACCGTTTACAAACATCTGTATACAACAGATTTTTACCAGCAAAGCGCCTTTAATCCAGCGCACCAGATCATTTCTATTTATTATTATGTAAATGCACTGGAAGATATCAAAGTTCCCCTCAGGGGCAGGCCATTTGATTTTGATGAGAGGGAATTGAAAATGTATGCAGAAAAGGGAGAAACAGAAACATTCCGGTTCATTGACTGGGATGATTTTTCTGAAGATGCTGTAACATTGCCAATTGATAAGATCGCAGCGAAAATGATAAAAGAAAATCACAATAAGGTTTGAACAAATAAAAGACGGATGAACACAGCCAATTTTACCGAACAGGAATTCATACTTGAAAATGAACGTGCAAGGTTGGAACCTTTGACGGAACAGCATTTCAACGAGTTGCTATCGATCGCCCTGGAAAGGGAGATTTGGGAATTTACCAGCGCTGATATCAAAAACGAAGCCGATTTTCGTCGTTATTTTGACATAGCATTAAAAGAAAGAAAAGCAGGGAGGTCCTACCCTTTTGCCATCTACGACAAGCAGGCAGGCCGTTATGCAGGTTGCACCCGCTATGCAAATATTTCGATGGCCGACAAAAGACTGGAGATCGGCTGGACATGGTATAAGCCTTCATTGCAACGTACCGGTATCAACAAAGCCTGTAAATCCTTATTATTAGATTTCGGCTTTGATAAGCTTGACCTGAACAGGATCGAATTAAAAACAAGCCACCTGAACTTAAAATCACAGGGCGCCATGCTGAAGATCGGGGCTGTAAAGGAAGGCGTATTGAGAAAGCATGCGATCGCAGAGAACGGAACGGTAAGGGATACCGTTTATTTCAGTTTTATAAAAGATGATTGGCCGACGATAAAGAAAAATATATTTAAGGAATTCATACAATAATTTGGAAATTATTCAATTTGAAAATTTGGAAATGAAAGAAGTGTGGAGGTAGCATGTTTATTTCCAAATTGATCCATTTCCAAATTGCCAAATTAAAAAGAACTATCAGCCATAAGCCGGATTCTGTTATCCCGGTAAAACCGGGACGGCCATCATTTATCTGGTCCCTGCATTACTGCCGGGATCTTGCTGCCTACCCTCCAACTCGGACGAGCCGCCCTCAGGCGTTGGTATACGTGGCATTACAGCACACAAGGTTTACCCGCCCCGCCGGTTACCAGGCGGGGCCGTGAGCTCTTACCTCACGTTTTCAGCTTTTCCCCGATCTAAACCGGGGTAGTTATTTTCTGTGGCACTATCTCTTTCTCCATGTTAAATGTTGCCACCAAACATTTTGAAGCCGGCTGTTAGCCGGTGTGTTGCTCTTTGCTGTCCGGACTTTCCTTCCTCCCACCGAAGCGGGAGAACGATAGCCGGCTGATAGATTTGCAAAAATAGTTTTAATTCCTGTCAATATCTTATAAGCAGAATACTCTCTTTATAACCTTGCCATCGGTTAAAAGTTAAATTTTCTTTAAAGGGTTATTATCTGCCTGTTTTTTTCAATCCGTCATTGTGTAATTATCTGGACATGGGCATCCCTGTAAAAAATTAATTTTATGAAACTAACAACAATGCTTGCCGGGGCAACGCTTATCACGGGCTCCGTAATTTATTTTTCAAGTCAAAACACATCAATTTTACCTGCAATTAAAATTCCGCTGGAAAAAGATCACCATGCCTGCGTTATGCGAACTATTTTTAATGAACCACAAAGCAATGTTGATCTAAAAGCTTACATGGAAAATTTCAGGCGGGGCAAAATTGATTCTGCCATGAGTTCAGGCAAGGAATGGTTATTGAAGGCACAGGCTTCGAATGGAGGCTGGGCCGCCGGCACACACGCCAGACAGGATATCATTGACCCGTCGAAACTGGAGCAGGACCCGGCCTCTACATCAATGTCACTCATGGCTCTCATGCGCCTTGGTGAAAGGCCGAAAGGAACCACGTACAGCACTGCAGTGCAAAATGCAATAAATTATTTGGTTAGGAGTGTAGAGCAATCGCCGGCTGATGCACTTAATATTACGTCACTCACCGGCACGCAGCCACAGGTTAAACTTGGCCAAAATATAGATGTCATTTTAACCAGTCAATGCCTTACCAGTGTCATGCATTATACTGATGATTCAAGCCCCGCGTACCAGCGCTTAAAAAATGCCGTACAAAAATGCGTTACAAAAATAGAAAAGGCACAGGGCGAAAACGGCGCTACCAAGAACGGTGGCTGGGCGCCGGTACTGCAAAGTGCTTTTGCTGTAAATGCACTTGAACTGGCAGAAGCCAATGATATCAAAGTAAATGGTGCAAAACTTGAAGCTGCAAGAAATTACCAGAAAAAGAATTTTACCCCGGGTAGCGGTGCTGCATCAGATGCAGCTGGCGTGTTGCTTTACTCGGTTTCCGGGAATGCAAGGGCAACAGCAAAAGAGAAACGAAGGGTAAAAGAAGTTTTAAAAAATGCCAAAAAGAAAGGGATCATTAAAGATGAATATGAAGTAACTGCAGCCAACCTCCAGCAGGCAGGCCTCTCAGTTAACGAGGCACAGGAGCTTGCCACAACTTATAAAATGAACAGTTATGCCAATACGCGTGCCCAGGATGGCGATGTCATTTCAGGCTTTGGTAACAATGGCGGAGAAGAGTTTGTAAGTTTCTTACTTACCGGGGAATCCCTGATCATTGGCGGTGAAGAAGAATGGAAAAAATGGTATGAGAACACCAGTACCATATTGTCAAATATTCAAAACGGCAATGGCTCATGGCAGGGACACCACTGCATTACAAGCCCGGTGTTCTGTACCGCTACCTGCCTGCTTATCCTCGGTATCGACAAAGACCTGTCACAGTATGAAAAAATAAGTATGGGTAAATAATATAGAACAAAAAACTTTTCCGTTATAGATCAATAACGGAAAAGTTTTTTTGTTTCTGCTACCTGCTTTAAACTTCAACCGGCATCGTATCTTTACGTTATGACCGGGGCCATTATCATTACCATCTGTACCTTATTATTGATCGCTTATTTGTTTGACCTTACATCTTCAACAACAAAGATACCTGCGGTCATATTGTTATTGTTTATGGGATGGCTCGTGCAGCAGGGCTCAATACTCTTTAAAATAAATATCCCTGACCTTACGGCATTGTTGCCTATACTCGGTACGATTGGCCTTATTTTGATCGTATTGGAGGGTTCCCTCGAACTTGAATTAAATAGATCGAAGATCCCGCTTATTAAAAGATCATTTGCAATGGCCCTGATTCCGATCATGCTGTTGTCATTCATGCTTGCTTATTTCTTCACATATTTTGGAGGGTCACCCATTAAAGATTCTTTGCTCAATGCCATCCCGTTTGCAGTAATAAGCAGTTCTATAGCTATCCCCAGTGTCAGGAACCAGTCTTTGTCAAACCGTGAATTTGTTATTTATGAAAGTAGTTTCTCGGACATTATAGGCATCCTGTTCTTCAATTTTATAGCTTACAATGCAACGATCAGTGCAGTTTCCTTTGGGTACTTCGGGCTGGAATTACTCATTATGGCGGGCATTTCATTCATCGCTACACTTTGCCTCTCATTTTTGTTAAGTAAAATAGATCATCACATTAAGTTTGCACCGATCATCATTTTGATCATACTTGTTTATGAGATCTCCAAGATCTACAACCTGCCTGCATTGCTTTTCATATTGTTACTGGGTATGTTTCTTGGAAACCTGGATGAGTTGAAACACCTTAAATGGCTGCAAAAATTAAAACCGTATGAGTTGAACCTGGAGATCGATAAATTCAAAGACCTGGTAACAGAAGCGACTTTTTTAATGAAAACGGTTTTCTTTCTCTTATTTGGCTATTTAATGAAGACCGATGAAATAATGAATGCCGTTACATTCAGGTGGGCATTGATAATCGTAGCATCTATATTTATTATCAGGGCGATCCTGGTCAGGCTTTTTAAACTCCCATTTAAGCCACTGTTATTTATAGCTCCCAGGGGGTTGATCAATATCCTCCTTTTACTTTCGATCATCCCGGAAAAAAGTATTGGGATCGTGAATAAATCCTTAATGATACAGGTCATTTTTCTCACTGCGATCGTTATGATGATAGGATTGATCATAACAAAGAAAGTACCGCAACCCGTCATACTTGCAACCGAATAATTTTAACCAGCTAAAAACATAACCATGTCAGTGTTTGAAAAATTGGCGAGCTCACTCAATCGCAGGGATGAAAAACCAAACCTGGAACTTGCTCAAAAGATCGCAGCAAAAAAAGATAAAGTTGCAGTAAAGGAACTGATCTCCCTGCTTCAGCACAAAAGCAAGGACATACAATTCGATTGCATAAAAGTGTTGTATGAGATCGGGGAACTGCAGCCATCATTAATAAAAGAATATACCGGTAACTTTATTGACCTGCTTGAAAGTAAGCATAACCGGAATATCTGGGGTGCCATGCATGCCCTTGATTGTATTACGCCGGAAGATCCCAAACAGGTATATTCCTGCCTGTCAAAGATCATGGAAGCAGCGGAAAAAGGTTCTGTTATTACTAGGGACCATGCAGTAGGAATTCTCCTTAAGCTTTGTACTGTTAAGCAATATGGAGGAAACGCATTTATTTTATTTATTGAATTGATAAAAGATTGTCCAACCAACCAGCTCGCCATGTATGCAGAAAACGCAATGAATACCATGCAGGCAAAAAACAAACCGGTATTCATTCAAACTCTCCGGGCCCGTTTAGATGAAATAGAAAAAGAAACCCTTAGGAAACGGGTTGAGAAAGTAATAAAAAAATTAAGCTGAAATATATTCAATGTGATTTTCTTGCAGCATTTTTTGTCCCCCCCTTGTTTTCACTTACGATCACGATATTGGATGCAAATTTCGGGCTCACACTCGACCGCCTCCCTTCCACTTCTATTTCTATCAGCTCATCATAAGGCTGTTTGGCAATGATCTTTATTTTTTTCTTGATGCCAAGCCCCACCTGGTCTACATACTTCAGGAATGCGGCAGAGTTATCTTTCACACCGATCATGGTACATAACTGTCCCGCTTCTTCTTCATCGAGTGTTCTTTTGGATAGCTGTTTCATTTCCCCTTTTTTGTTAGGGATAGCATCCCCATGCGGGTCAAATGCTGGGAAATTTAAAAATTCATCCAGCTTATCAACCAATTTGGGGCTTTGGATATGCTCCAGCTGTTCTGCCACTTCATGTACTTCGTCCCAGCTAAATGCAAGTTTTTCAAATAAAAATGTTTCCCATAAACGGTGCTTCCTTACAACTTCGATCGCTTTCTTTCTTCCTTCTTTTGTCAAAGAGGATTTCCCGTATTTTTCATATTCAATGAGTTTTTTTTCTTTGAGCTTTTTAAGCATATCATTAGCAGTAGCGGGTTTCACCTTAAGATGTGCCGCCAGTTCATTTGTACCGGCATCTGTTTTATTACCCCGCTCCTGTGTTAACTGCAGCAGGCCCTTTAAATAATTTTCTTCAGTATATGAAAGCATAGTTCCTAAAGGTAAAAATAAATCACATACTTATTTGTTAGATTAGTCTAACTTTTATAATTTCACTGCACAACACTAAAACATACATTCATTGATTAATATACAAAGTTCACTGCACCGTTATCTTACTATTTTTGGCATACTGTTAATAAATACAGCCGCAGCCCAGGAACTGCCACCGATCCAAACCGATAGGCCCGACCAGACAGAATGCCCTTTTACCGTACCCAAAAAATATTTCCAGGCAGAGGCAGGATTTTCTTATGAAAAAATAAACAAGAAATTATCTTCTGTCCTGTTGCCAACATTCCTTTTCAAGTATGGTATTTCTGAAAGAACTGAATTAAGGCTTATTACAGAGATCGAGATGCAAAAATATCTCACAGAAAAAAACACCGGGCTTAATCCTGTCACTATTGGTTTTAAAACAAATCTCGTCCAGGAAAGAGGGATCATTCCTATGATATCTTTTATTGGCCACCTAACGCTACCGCATGTGGCAAGCAGCAAGAATACTAGCATTTATTATGCACCCGCTTTCAGGTTTACAATGCAGCATACGCTTAGCTCAAAAATTTCCTTAGGGTATAACCTGGGTGCAGAATGGGATGGCTTTACACCGGAACCTGCTTTTATTTATACATTGACGACCGGTTTTTCACTAACTGAAAAGATCGGTAGTTTCATTGAGTTGTATGGTTTTGCTCCACAACAATCGGAAGCCGATCACAGGGCAGATGCAGGCATCACATTTTTATTAAACAACAATATGTTATTTGATATTGCTGGGGGAATTGGACTCAATTCCCATGCAGCATCATACTTCATTGGTGCCGGCTTTTCTTTCCGCGTAAAATAGCCTACAACTTTTTATTTCTGCATAGGCCTGCCGAACAGCCGTCAATGATCTGTTAACCCAGACCATACGGGATAGGTTTCTCACAAAAAATATTTAGCTTATATTTAGTACGATGAATAAGAATCGCATCAGTATATTAAAAGTTATTTTTAAAGGGCAATTTTCAGACAGCGAACTGAACAAATATAGCAATGCCCGTAAGCTGATCGAATATAAGATCGTCATAAAGAAATTCAGTGTTGATTTTTTTATGATCAGTATCGGCGTACTGGCAGCGGGGTTCGGGTTAAAAGGCTTTCTTTTGCCCAGTGAGTTTTTAGATGGCGGCGCCACTGGAATCTCATTAATGATCGCAGAACTTACCGGCCTCAACTTATCAATAATTCTTTTATTGATCAATCTTCCTTTCATCATATTGGGCTACAATATTATCAGCAGGCAATTTGCAATTAAAACAGCGTTTGGCATTGCAGCATTGGCAATAGCCGTTGCCTTTATACCATATCCTGAAATAACCCATGACAAACTGCTGATTGCCGTATTTGGCGGATTCTTCCTGGGGGCAGGAATCGGGCTTGCAGTGAGGGGTGGCGGCGTTATTGATGGAACCGAAGTATTGGCCATTGCTGTCAGCAAAAAATCAGGCCTTACCATAGGTGACGTGATCCTCATCGTGAATGTCATCATCTTTTCACTGGCGTCATGGCTGATCTCCATTGAAATTGCATTATATGCAATGCTTACATACCTGTCGGCTTCCAAGACAGTTGATTTCCTCATCGAAGGTATTGAGGAATATACCGGCGTTACCATCATATCGGTAAAAGCCGATAAGATAAGAGCCATGATCATTAGCAAACTTGGGAGAGGGATGACTGTGTATAAAGGCGAACGCGGTTTTGGCAAAAGCGGTGAAAAACTGTACGACATGAAGATCATCTACACCATTATCACAAGGCTTGAAGTGAGTAAACTAAAACTTGAGATCGAGAAAATTGATCCGAATGCATTTGTAGTGATGAGCAGCGTAAAAGATATGAAGGGCGGAATGATTAAGAAAAGGCCGTTGAAATAGCTAATAGCGATAAGCTTTTAGCTTTTAGCTAATCATTGTATAATTCCTGTTCATCACTTGTTTTTCAGCTTTTACTTAAAATATATCTCAGTAGCACCGTATCCATATGAATGATGGAATTGATTTACAAAAGATTTTACTTCATCTTTAAGCCGCAGGCGCTCGTGAATTTCATCTCTTAATATTCCCTCTCCCACTCCATGTATGACAATCAGTTCAGGCTGGCGATGCGCAACAGCCAGTTCATAATATTTTTCAAAAGCACTTAGTTGCATACTAAGTATATCAGCATTGGATAAATGTTTCCAGTTATCTGTAAGCTTTTCAATGTGCAGGTCAACAACTGACCTTGCAGCCGGTAAATTTTCTCTTACCCGGGATACGTCATACACACGAAAGCCTGCATTGCCCAGCTTTCCCAGGTCAACTTTTTCTTCTTCAAGCTTATCAGGATAAGTGCCAAATAACTCGTAGGAAAAAGATGCTTCGTTCTTTACCTGCAGTTCTTCTATCTTTTTAAAGATCTGCTTTCCCTTTAATTTTAAAGAAGTTTCATAATAAGGGGCTTTCTTTTTATTGTCATTCACAAGGGAGAATTCAATATCGAACCTGGGGCTGTCACTCAGGTCTTCAAAATTCACATCATGCAGGTAAAAATCACTATTGCCCCTGATGCTATTCTTTAATTCAAAATGGCTTTCACCCGCAAAGAATAAATTATACTTAAAAGTATATTCTTCATTGTTGTGATTTACAAGAAAGACCTTTAATTTCTCAACCAGGTCATCATCAAAAACATCTTTATCGAAAACCGGGATAAAATTGAGCCACACGCCATCGCCGGACTTTTCTTTTATCACTATCTTCTCTTTCTTAATATTATCTACATAGATCTTTTTCTTTTCAACTGGCTTTTTTTGTGTGAACATTTTAAAATAGGGAAAATCGATCTGGTCCATGTATGCAGGGAATTTCACACCCCTAACTTCTATCATCACCATTTTATCGTTCATGATATCCACAACTGTGCCTTCTTCATCTGTATGCAACACAATGATCCTGTCCCCGATTTCGTATTTCATTTTTCTCCGGTGCTTTAAATAACAACGGCACAAAGTTAAAATACTTTGTGCCGCTAATCAAGTATAAAAAACCGTTTGCCACGAATGCACGAATAAATTAATATTAATAATTTTTCCCTTCATTCGTGCATTCGTGGCAACATAGCTTTATGAAGTTGTGGCGAGTTTACTTTTCTTGTATCCATATAAAAAATAAATAATGATACCCAGTACCAGCCAGCCAATGAACCATACCCAATTACTTTTTGACATTCCCGTAAGCAGGTACATACAGGTTATAACACCCATCAACGGGATCAAAGAGTACTTTTTAATAAATGCAAATATTGCCAGCAATACAGCACTGATCCAGAATATTATTAAAGATATATTGGGGGTTGCCATTTCCATAAATGTTTTCTTACCCGCTACATAATCTGCATCAGCACTAAAATCAAAATTCATTATATCTGTAAAATAAGTTTTAGAAAGAACCCTGGCCATGATCACCGAAGCAATAACTATCAAAGGAAACAGGAATTGACCATTGATGTATGGAAGGTGAAAACGCCCTCCCAATTTTTCTTTGCGTGGAATCAACAATACGCCACCGCAAACCAATACAAAGGCAAAGAGGGTTGCGATACTGGTAAAGTCCAGCACAAATGTTTTATCTGTGAACAGGATGGGAACACCTACCACCAATCCGGTAACAATGGTTGAAAAAGACGGGGTCTTATATTTCGGATGTATCTTTTGAAATACTGGCGGCATTAAACCATCCCGGCTCATGCTCATCCATATACGAGGCTGTCCCATTTGAAAAACCAATAACACACTGGTCATAGCAACTACAGCTATGACGGCGACCAATAGCTGCATCCATCCCACATTCAGGTTTTGGGGTTCAAAAATAAAAGCAAGGGGATCACCTATTCCATCAAAGTTCCTGTAATTAACGGCTCCCGTTAAAACAAGCGTTAACAGGATGTAAATGACCGTACAGATAACCAGCGAATATATCATACCTCTCGGCAGGTCTCGCTGGGGGTTCTTGCTTTCTTCTGCTAATACACTCACTGCATCAAAACCTATATAGGCAAAAAATACACTGGCCACTGCCAGCATTACCCCGCTAAATCCATTAGGCATGAACGATTTTATGCCTTCATCATTTGGGGGAGTCCAGTTATGTGTAAGCCCGTTTGAAAAAACCAGGTAACCGCCAACAATGATGATGAGCGCTACCACTGCTATTTTCAACATCACCATAACGTTACTGAAATTCCGGCTTTCCTTAATGCCTCTATAAACCAGGTATGTGATGAGAAAATTTATGATCAAAGCAGGTAGGTCAAGGATAATTCTCAAGCCAGCAACAACCGGGGCGGTGTTCCATGCTGCCAGTTCATCTGCATTGCTGCTGCCACGCTCGATCGCATGCTTTGCTTCCATGTAACTGGTGGATAAATATTCAGGGATATGCACATGCAGCTTGCCCATCAGTGAAGTAAAATAATCGCTCCAGCTGTAAGCAACATAAATATTCCCGATAGAATATTCCATGATCAATGCCCAGCCGATCACCCAGGCAAATAGTTCTCCAAAACTTGCGTATGCATAAGTGTATGCGCTACCGGCCACCGGTATACGACTCGCAAACTCAGAATAACACAAAGCAGTAAACGCACAGGCAATACCGGTGATCACAAATAATAATATCACACCCGGCCCGCCATGAAATACGGCAAAACCCAGGCTACTGAAACTACCGGCGCCCAAAATAGCTGCAATACCAAAAAAGGTAAGGTCCTTTACCGTCAAAACCCTGTGAAGCCCATGCGCATGAACGCCATCGCCGGCAAGCGGATCATCACCACCTTCTGCCAAAATACTGGAGATATTTTTTCTTCTGAACAGTGAATTACTCATGTTTGTTTTGGTTTATTAAAGTAAAATAGGGAAATATTGGTTAGGTGAGAAATTTTTATTGTCCGGGCAGATGATCAATGGTCATCATCGTTGCATCGCCCTCTTATACTATAACCCTTTTATGAGCAGTTTTATATCTCGCAAAGAACGCAAAGGAGCAAAGATGCAAGGAGAACAATTTTCTTAGCGCCTTTGCCCCAATCCGCACTTTGCGTGAAAATTATTTATCTCTTTGCAATAAATATTTCGCAAGCACTTCCAGTTCAGTTTTTCTTGCTGCCAATACCGCTATATCATCCAGGTGCTTCATCGCTTCGGCATAATATTTATCTTTCAGTGCCTGGGCCCAGGCATCTACTTTGCAATCCCTGAATATCTTCAATACAGCATTTATTTTATTAACTTTTTCAGTTTCATCTACCGGTACCTGCTTTAGCAGGCCTGTAAGCATTTTCAGCTGTGCATCGTTTGCAACATCCAAAGCATGGATCATTAAAAAGGTCTTTTTATTAGAAATGATATCCCCGCCCGGTTGCTTGCCAAATTTTTCGGGATCGCCGAAAGCATCCAGATAATCATCCTGCAGCTGGAAAGCAATACCAAGTTTTTTTCCAAATTCGTATAGGTGTTGTTGGTTGCCGGATCCTGCACCCCCGATAATAGCACCCATTTGCATGCTGGCCGCCAGCAATACAGAAGTTTTCAGTGTTATCATGCGCTCATACCCTTCAAAACTAACGGATTCCTTTTTTTCAAAATCCATGTCAAGCTGCTGGCCTTCGCACACTTCTTTAGCCGTTTTATTGAATAATGAAATGATCTGTTGAAGGTGTAACGGCTTTATTTTATTGATACAATCATATGCTGCTACCAACATCACATCTCCTGCCAACAGCGCTGTTGCATCACCGTATTTGGTATGCACGGTTTCCATACCCCGCCTTAGCGGGGCTTTATCCATTATATCATCATGTATAAGGCTGAAATTGTGAAAGAGTTCGATGGCGGTTGCCACTTCGTATGCATCCGGGTCAATATCATCAAAAAGCTCATTCCCCATCAGCACACATACAGGCCGAACCCTTTTTCCACCGATCCCTAAAATATATTGAGATGCATCATATAAATTATGTGGCTCCAGCGGGAAATGCCGTTTATTAAACCGTTCCTCGAAAAATTTAGAGAGTTCTGTGAAAGACTGCATTCCTGGATATAAATTATGAATTATGAGTTATGAATGCGAATTATTTATTCATAATTCTTCATTCATAATTATAAATTATTTTTTCTTCGATGTTTTTTTTGATTCTTTCGATTGCTTAACTGCATCGGGAACCCAGGCATAATCAAGCTGGCGCTTGATAAGATTGGCCGCTACCACTTTGATCTTAAGCTTGTCGCCCATCCGGAATTTTTTGGCAGTACGCATACCCACCAGGGCATAATCTGTTTCATCATATTTAAAATCATCGTAATCATACAGGTCCCTTACGCTTATCAATCCTTCACATTTATGTGCAATGGTCTCTACCCAGAATCCAAAAGCAGAAACACCGCTGATAATGCCATCAAACTCCTCACCCAGGAATTGCTGCATGTATTGTACCTGTTTGTATTTATTGCCGGCACGTTCCGATTCCATAGCAGCCCTTTCCCGGTCGCTGCAATGCTTGCATTTTTCATCCATCTTCTTATCGATCTTCAGGTTCTTTTCCAGGCATTGCTGCAATACCCGGTGAACCATTACATCCGGGTAACGGCGGATCGGCGAGGTGAAATGACAATAGTTCTCAAAGCCCAACCCATAATGACCTACATTTTGCGATGTATACACCGCCTTGGCCATGGTACGGATACCCAATTGCTCCAATACATGCTGTTCCGGTTTTCCATTCACTTCTTCCAGTAATTTATTGAAGGAACTGGCTATTTGCTTCTCATCATGTATATCAAACTTATAACCGAATTTTTTTGCATAAGCAGCGAATGCTTTCAGCTTTTCTTCATCCGGCGTATCGTGTATGCGGTATGGAAAGGGTATTGGTTCTTTATTGATCTTGATCTTGGAAACATATTCTGCGATGGTGCGGTTTGCAAGCAACATGAATTCTTCAACGAGTTTATGCGCTTCCTTGCTTTCTTTTATCATGATGCCAATGGGCTTCCCGGTATCATCCAGCTTGAATTTCACCTCCTGCGAGGAGAAATTGATCGCGCCATTGTCAAACCTTTCTTTCCGGAATTTTTGTGCAAGGTCATTTAACAATAAAATGGGTTTATAATGCAGGCCGTCCTTTGTTTCGATCGTTTGCTGTACTTCTTCATATGTAAACCTGTGGTTGCTGTGTATGATCGTACGGCCGATCCATTTGTGTTTGACCTCTGCCCTGTTGCTGATCTGGAATATAACGGAGAAAGTGAATTTATCTTCATTGGGCCGCAGGGAGCACAATTCATTTGATATTTTTTCAGGTAACATCGGATTTACGCGATCAGGAAGGTAAACACTGGTTGCCCTTTTATATGCTGCTTTATCAAGGATACTGTCGGGAGTAACGAAATGACTTACATCTGCAATGTGAACACCGATCTCGTAATTGCCATTATCAAGGTTCCTGATTGAAATGGCATCATCAAAATCCTTTGCGTCTTCAGGGTCTATAGTGAAAGTCAGGATATCGCGGCAATCCTTACGCTTGCTTGTTTCTTCCCTGCTGATCTTACCGGATAGCTTTTCTGCTTCCTTTAATACTTCAGGATCAAATGCGATCGGGAAACCGGCGTCTATCAATATCTCTTTCATGGCCATATCGGCTTCATCTCCCGCACTTATCACAGAAAGGATCTCTCCCTGTGGTTTTTTATCCGATTTATCCCATTTCAGCAACCTCGCCACTACCCTTTCCCCATCTTTAGCACCATTTAATTTTTCAACTGGTATATAAAAATCCGGTACGGGCCTTTCGCCGCCGGCTACAAAGAAGGCTATATTTTTACTTACCTGTACATTACCAATAAAATCAACCTGTTTTCTTTCTGCTACGTCGATCACTTTTCCTTCTGTGCGCCTTCCCCTCCCCGAATCATTCGATACTTCTACCCTCACTGTATCACCGTGAAATGCTTTGCCGAAATCATTTGGCTTTACCAAAATATCTTTGTCCTGGCCCTCCACGATAACATATCCCATACCGCTCCGGCTTATGTCTAATTTACCTTTTAATATTTTTGTTTGAGAGGATCTTTTTTTGTCAGGCTTTTTCTGTTTGTTCATAACGTGATTACTTCTTTTCGATATATGATGACGCAGCTGTAGCATTAGATCGTGCAGGCAGTCATTTATATCTGCAATGTACGCAATCTATTTGTTTTGAGGGTACCCTATTGTAGCTGATAATGAAATGTTTAAAAGTTTATGATTTTACAAAATATTTATACCAACTTTAGACCAATGAAGAGCATAACAAGAACGGTTTGGGTGCTGTCATTGGTGAGTTTGTTCACCGATATTGGCAGTGAAATGCTTTACCCGGTAATGCCCATATTCCTCAAACAGGTCGGCTATTCAGCCATTTTTATTGGAATACTTGAGGGTGTTGCAGAAGCAGTGGCCGGGCTAAGCAAAAGCTATTTTGGCAAAAGAAGTGATGCCTCCGGCAAAAGGTTGCCATTTATCCAACTTGGTTACGGCCTTAGCTCCATCAGCAAACCCATGCTCGCCATTTTCATTTATCCCTGGTGGATATTTTTTTCACGAACACTTGACAGGCTTGGCAAAGGCATTCGCACAGGTGCAAGGGATGCTATGCTAAGTGATGAAAGCACGGCTGAAACAAGGGGCCGCGTCTTTGGTTTCCACCGGGCTATGGATACTACTGGAGCCGTACTTGGCCCAACCATTGCACTGGCATGGCTGTATTTTAACCCGGAAAAATATCAAACACTTTTCGTCATAGCTTTTGCACCCGGCTTATTGGCAATACTAAGTACCTTACTCATTCATGAAACTAAAAAACGGGTTGCTGAAAAAAATGAGATCGTTAAGACCAATCTTTTTGCATTTGCTTCTTACTGGAAGAATAGCCCGGCTGAGTACAAAAAATTAATGACCGGCCTTTTATTATTTGCTTTATTCAACAGCTCAGATGTTTTTTTATTATTGAAGATGAAAGAAAGTGGCTTGAATGATACATACGTAATAGGCCTTTATATATTTTACAACCTTATTTACGCATTGTTAGCATACCCTATTGGCATACTTGCGGATAAGATCGGCCTGAAAAGAATTTTCATAGCCGGGCTTATTGCTTTTGCGGCAGTGTATACGGGCTTTGCATTTAATGATAATTTATATGTCTTTATTTTCCTGTTTGCATTATATGGCTTGTATGCGGCGGCTACGGAAGGGATCAGCAAGGCATGGATCAGCAACATGGTCCCCAAAAATGAAACGGCTTCTGCGATAGGTACTTATACCGGGTTTCAAAGCATCTGCAGCCTGCTTGCAAGTAGCATGTGCGGTTTTTTATGGTACAGGTTTGGCGCCACAATTACTTTTACAGTTACTGCCGGCATTACGGTGATCGCCCTCATTTACCTGGCAAGAATGCGTTTTTCCGAACGCCCTGCTTAGCCCTTAAAATCAATCCAACAATTGATTAACTTTATCTAAATGAAAAATATGTACACATACGATACAATGGTTGATGGGATAAACGGGTTGCGGCAAAGAGGATATAAAATTGATTTCAACATTGCCTTCGACAAGATCATCTGCAGTGAAAATAAACATTGCTTAAACCCGGATGATTTTGAGATCATAGAAATGCACCGCTTTGAAGGAAATACCAATCCATCGGATGAAGATGTACTGTATGCGGTAGAATCAAAGGACGGGAAATTAAAGGGCATCATCACAAGCGCTTTTGGCATGTATGCCGACGGGGCCTCCACAGAAATGCTGAAGAAATTATCAATACAGCACTGATACAGGATATGAATTAATATTTTATGGAAAGAAGAAAATTTTTAAAACTCACTGCGCTGACAATTCCTTTACTTAATACCAAAAGATCAGTAGCTAACGCTTTCGGGGGGACGACAAAGCCGATCGTTATATCTACCTGGGATAGTGGCATGGCCGTAAATGCGGAAGCCTGGAAGATCTTAGTTGCGAAAGGCCGGGCTTTGGATGCGGTTGAGGCAGGGGCAATGCAGATCGAGAATGAGATCAATTGCTGTGTGGGCCTGGGTGGTTATCCCGACAGGGATGGAATTGTGACCCTTGACAGTTGTATCATGGATGAACACGCCAATTGCGGTGCTGTGGCAGGATTGGAAAGAATAAAACATCCCATTTCAGTAGCAAGAAAAGTGATGGAAAAAACGCCACACGTGATATTGGTAGGTGCAGGAGCACAGCAATTTGCCGTTGAAAATGGATTTAACCTGGAAAGTGCTGAATTATCTGATGATGCAAAAAAGGCATACGGGGAATGGTTGAAAAATAGTGAATACAAACCGGTCATTAATATTGAAAACCTGCCTGTCCGGCAGTCAGACAAAAAAGCCAATGGGCCCTTTGCACCCAATTTTTTTGAAGATGGATCAGCGAATCATGATACTATGGGGCTGGTAGCAATGGATATGAATGGAAATTTATCCGGCGCTGTAACAACCAGCGGCATGGCTTTTAAAGTTCACGGGCGTGTAGGCGACTCACCTATTATTGGTGCCGGGTTATTTGTCGACAATGAAATTGGTGCAGCAACCAGCAGTGGTGTGGGCGAAGAGGTCATTCGAATCTGCGGTACACACCTGGTAGTGGAATTCATGCGCCAGGGTTATTTTCCGGAACTGGCTTGTAAAAAAGCAGTAGAAAGAATTGTTAAGCGTGATAAAGAGAAAGCTAAAACGCTCCAGGTTGGCTTTTTAGCCATGAATAAAAAAGGACAATACGGGGCATATGCCATACAGAAGGGATTTGTTTTTTCTGTAAAGAGTGATCATGAAAATGTGATACATCCTTCAAAGTTTCTTATCTGATATGAATTTCAAACTTGAAGTAATAGGATTTAATATTGAAAGCTGTATAGCCGCACAACTTGCAGGAGCAGATCGTATTGAATTATGCGATAATCCCGGGGATGGTGGTACCACTCCTTCTTATGGCTTTATAAAAGCAGCCACCCAGGAACTCCATATCGATCTTTTCCCCATCATCCGTCCGCGGGGCGGGGATTTTTTGTATAGTGATGATGAATTTGAAATAATGAAAACAGATGTGGAAGTATGCAAACAGTTGGGATGTGAAGGTATTGTGATCGGAATGCTCAAATCAGATGGCACTGTTGATAAAGAACGTTGTTCCATATTGGCCGAATTGGTCTACCCCTTAAGCATAACCTTTCACCGGGCTTTTGACAGAACGGTAGATCCTGTAAAAGCAATGGAAGACATTATTGAGATCGGTTGTGAAAGGATCCTCACATCGGGGCAAAAACAAAATGCGTTGGATGGTGCAGACCTGATAAAAAAATTAATTGAACAATCAAATAACAGGATCATCATTATGCCCGGTAGTGGGGTCCGTTCTGATAATATTGCCGAGCTTGCGAAAAGAACAGGTGCAAGAGAATTTCATACTTCTGCAAGGATATTTGCAGATAGCAAAATGAAGTATATTAATCAACAGATGAATGAAGCTTTAAGATCAGTTTCTGTAGATGAAAATGAAATAAAAAAAATAATTAAGGCACTTCATTCGGTTATTTAAAATTGAGTCTAAAAGTCTACCCTTGGATTTGTCATGCTGAGGAACGAAGCATCTCTTTTAGGCATATTAAAAAATCTAACCCGTACTTTTTGAAAGTAACAGAATCACTATACTATGTTTACATTTTATCAAACAAGAGCAAAACTGTTTTATACACCGGTATGACAAATAATTTAGAACAAAGAATTATTGAACACTACATTGACAGGATAGATAAAAAACATTTTACAGGAAAATATAATTGTCATTTTTTGATCTTTTATGAATATTATAAATATGTGAACGATGCGATTGCAAGAGAGAAAGAGATCAAGGGTTGGGTAAGAGCTAAGAAAAATGATCTTATCACTGCCTTTAATCCCGGGTGGAAAATTTTTAATGAAGAGTTATTGGGGGAATGGCCTCCAAATAGCATTTATCATCGAAAAGACATTTAATGGAGATGCATCATTCCTCAGCATGACAGGGTTCTATTAATCTATAAGCATTTTTATGAAAAGTGATTTACTCTTATTACTTATATCACTTATATCCACAACACTAAGTGCACAAACCATCGCTGTCAATTTAAACAACAATTGGCAATTCCGGAATCAAACCGAAAAAAATTGGCACAAAGCCATTGTGCCCGGTACCATCCATACAGACCTGCTTGCCAACAAACTTATTCCTGATCCTTATTTCAGGGATAATGAAAATAAATTGCAATGGATCGGCAAAACCAATTGGGAATATCGGAAGGTTTTTAATGTTGATGAAAAATTATTTTCAAAAGATCGCATTGAAATGGTATTTGATGGATTAGATACTTATGCAGACGTTTACCTAAATGGAAAACTGGTCTTACATGCAGATAATATGTTCAGGGGCTGGAATGTTCATGTAAAACAAATTCTAAAAGAAAAAGGAAATGAATTGATTATCCGCTTTTCATCTGCCCAAAACAAAGTTGACTCTATTGCAAATGCAAAACTCCCATTCACATTACCTGATAACCCACGTGTATATGCACGCAAAGCACAATATCATTTTGGCTGGGATTGGGGACCCACATTTGTTACCTGTGGTATCTGGAAAGAAATAAGATTGGAAGGATGGAACGGCGTAAAGATCAAACCTGCATACACTTTTAAAAAGAACAATGTAAAACTCATTCAACAAAAAGATTCAATAGGCACTTCATTTTATTTTGAGAAAGATGGCAAGCCTGTTTATTGTAAAGGAGCCAACTGGATACCGGCGGATATGTTTCTACCAAAAGTTAAAAAAACAGATTACCGGAAAATTTTGCAAAGTGCAAAAGATGCAAATATGAATATGCTGCGTGTCTGGGGTGGTGGCGTGTATGAAGCTGATGAATTTTATGACCTCTGTGATTCACTGGGTATCATGGTCTGGCAGGATCTTATGTTTGCCGGAGGCATGATACCCGGTGACGATGCGTTTTTTAAAAATGTAAAAGAAGAAGTAAAATACCAGGTTGAAAGATTAGGCCATCACCCTTGTATTGTTCTCTGGTGTGGTAACAATGAAATTGATGAAGCATGGCATAACTGGGGATGGCAGGAACAATTCAATTTACATGGAGCAGATTCTGCCAGGGTATGGAATGATTATAAAAGAATGTTCCTGGATAGCTTGCCCAATTGGGTAAATCAATTTGATGGGGAAAGGCCATATATCTCCTCCTCTCCCATGCATGGCTGGGGAAGAAAAGAAAGTTTAACTGAAGGCGACAGTCATTATTGGGGGCTTTGGTGGGGATTGGAGGATTGGGAAACATTTGAAAAGAAAACCGGCAGGTTTGTTAGTGAATATGGTATGCAGGCAATGCCGAATATGAATACCATCAACAGTTTTACAGATCCTGCTGACCGGCATTTAAATTCAGCAGTGATCAAAGCACATCAAAAAGCAACTGATGGATTTAAAAAAATTGACCATTACCTCACAAGGTTCTTTATTGATTCAGCCAGGTTAAAAAAACTTTCACTTTCAGATTATACATACCTCTCCCAATGCATGCAGTATTATATTTTAAAGAACAGTATTGCCATTCATCGCAGCAAATTCCCGGCAAACATGGGTACATTGTTGTGGCAGCTGAATGACTGCTGGCCCGTGGCAAGCTGGAGCATCACCGATTACAGCCGCCAGCCCAAAGCAGCCTGGTATGCGGTCAGGGAAGCTTACAGGGATGATGTATTACCCAAAAAAGACAGCCTTTACCCGAAAGATCTAACATTAGAAAAGCCCGATTTCGCGATCATGCAAAGTGGCAACAGCATTGTGATCAGGACAAATACTCCTGCGAAATACGTAGCGCTTTCCTTTGAGGAAAATGATGCAGTTTTTTCTGAAAATTATTTTGACCTGTTACCCGGTATTACTAAAACAATAACCTTTCAACTTGTAAAAAAAGAAAATGGAATTTTACCTAAATTGAAGGTCATATCCTTGTATGATGTCTTTTCTCAATAACCATTTATTAAATAAAAGATGAGATTTATTATTACATTCCTGCTGCTATTGATTTCTACCATTGGCTTTTCTCAAACAGCCGAAAATATTATCATCATTACAACAGATGGGTTTCGCTGGCAGGAGGTCTTTACGGGTATGGACAGCAGTATTGCCAATAACAAAAAATTCAACCAGGATGACAGCCTTTACCTATATAAAAAATACTGGGCCGGCAATGTAAATGAAAGGAGGAAAAAGATCATGCCTTTTCTATGGAGCCAGGTTGAAAAGAACGGCCAGGTCTATGGAAACAGGAATTTCAATAATAAAGTTGACAATGCCAATCGCTATTGGTTCTCTTACCCGGGCTACAATGAGATCTTTACGGGCTATCCGGATACTGCTGTGAACAGCAATGAATACCCGCCAAATCCCCATACTAATTTATTGGAGTATTTGAATAAGATACCAAAGTATAAGAACAAAATTGTTGCATTTGGTGCCTGGAATGCATTCGACAGGATCCTTAATGAAGAAAGAAGTAAGATACCGGTGTATGCTGCTTTTGACAAGTTCGGGGGATCCAGGCCAAATGCAAATGAAAAACTAATGAATACCCTGTCTAAGGATTCTTATAAACCATTTGGTGAAGAAGAATGCCTGGATGTTTTTACACATTATGCTGCGTTGGAATACCTGAAAAATAAGAAGCCGAAAGTATTATACATTTCTTACGGTGAAACGGACGAATGGGCACACAGCGGCCACTACAAGGATTACCTGGATGCCGCATCCATGGTTGACAAATGGATCAATGACCTGTGGAATTATTTACAATCTGACCCCTTCTATAAAAACAAGACCGCGATCTTTATAACAGTTGATCATGGAAGAGGTTTGAAAGATGAATGGACAAGCCACAATAATAAAATAAGCGATTCCTACCAGATATGGTTTGCCGCAATGGGCCCCGGCATAAAACCAAGGGGAGAAATAAGATCTCCGCAACAATTGTATCAAAAGCAATTTGCACAAACGATCGCCAATATACTGGGTCAGCACTTTACAGCCGAACACCCGGTGGGAGAAATGATCCAACTCAATAAGGAGTAGCATGAACCTAAGGGCAGCAATCTTAAAAGAGCATTCCAAAGCACAATGCAGTAAAATTGCGAAATGGGTAGGCGATGATCAAAAACGCTTTGATGAATTGTTCCATTTATTCCTCCATGATGAATACAGGGTAACACAAAGAGCAGCCTGGCCGGTAAGTTATTGCGTAATAGCACACCCCGTCTTTATAAAAAAGAACTGGAAAAAACTTATCGATAACCTTAAGAAGCCGGCACTGCATGATTCTATAAAACGCAACAGTGTACGCTTCATGCAGGATATAGAAATACCGGAAAAATATCATGGAGAAGTAATGGATATCTGTTTTAGATTTCTTGGATCGCCAACTGAAGCGCTTGCCATCAAAGTATTTTCTATGACCGTACTGGCGAATCTTGCAAAGGAATACCCGGAGATCGTTCCGGAATTAAGAATATTGATAGAGGACCAGTTGCCCCATCAATCTGCTGGCTTTAAAAGCCGGGCTAGAAGAATATTCAAGGGGTTGAATGTTGTTCAATAACGGGCAATGGTTCAATTTTTTTCGGCTGCCGGTAAAATTGTTTGAATATCAGGCGAAGGTTCTGGTCCTTCGTAAAATAATTATATACCCAATTAATAAAAACGAAGAATCTGTTCTTTACTCCCAATATCAGCATCAGGTGTAACGACATCCATATCATCCATGCAAAAAATCCCTTGAAATGTAATTTTGGTTTTGGCACATCCACTACTGCAAGGTTCCTTCCTACAGTTGCCATGGAACCTTTATCATTGTAAACAAAATCAAGCATTTGTTTTTCGCCTGAGCGCATCGCTATATTGCGCAGGTTCACTGCCAGCATATCGGCCTGTTGCATGGCAACAGGTGCAACTTGCGGATGGCCGTGCGGCCAGGCGGGCTCTTCCATATAAGCAACATCCCCGATCGCATAGATGTTTTTGTGCATCAATACCCTGCAACGCCTGTCAACCTTGATCCTGTTGCCTTTCGCTACGAGGTCCTTGTTTATTCCTCCCGGTACATTTCCTTTGATACCTGCAGCCCAGATAACCAGCGCTGTTTCGATCGTTTTACCATCCTGCATGATGGCTGTTTTACCATCATATTCTTTTAGTATGGTATTTGCCAGAACGGTTACGCCCAGCCGCTTAAGATATTGCTCTGAATCCCTGCTGCTTTTTTCGCTCATTGTTCCCAATGTTTTTCCCGCCCCTTCAAGCAGGTAGATATTCATTTTTTTGAAATCAAGTTCAGGATAATCCTTGGGCAGGACATATTTTTTCATATCTGCAATAGCACCGCTTAGTTCAACACCTGTTGGGCCGCCCCCCACGATCACTATGTTCATTAACTGCTGTAACTGTTGTTCATCCTTTACATTCACTGCATCTTCAAAATTATGCAACAACTTGTGGCGCAATTGCAATGCCTCTACAGTACTTTTCATAGGAAAAGCATTGGCTTCCATATTTGCATTGCCGAAAAAATTGGTACCGGCACCGGTAGCGATCACGAGTACATCATATTCATAATCCCCGATATCAGTTCGCACGATATTTTGTGTGGGATCGATCTCTTTCACTTCCGCCATGCGGAAATGTACATTCTTACTTTTATGAAAAACCTTGCGAAGGGGAAAAGAAATATTACTGGCATCAAGCCCCGCAGTTGCCACCTGGTAGAACAATGGCTGGAACTGGTGGTAATTGAACCGGTCGATCAAAGTTATATCAAACCCATTCCTGTTACTGAGTTTGCGTGCCAGCCTCAGTCCTCCAAATCCTCCTCCTATAATGATCAGTTTCATCGTATTCATTTTAGACTGTAAAGTTACAATATTTTCAGTAATTATTGAAAATTAAGAAAGTGTTTTATTGTTGCAGATTCACCCGCCCAGGCAGGTTCAACATGACAGATAATTGTCAGCCTGAGCCTGTCGAAGGCGGTTTCCAACTGCTTTAAAGAAATTTAATACAACATCCGTACCTTAATTGTTTCATCCACTTTTCGAAGTAATTCAAGTGCATTTTTGCTGAGGCTTTTATCTACATCCAGTACCACGTACCCAATATCATCATTGGTCTTGAGGTATTGAGCAAGGATGTTTATGTTATTTTTACTCAGGGTGGTATTTATCTGGCTCAGAACACCGGGAACGTTATTGTGAATGTGCAGGATCCGGTGTGCACCTTCCTGTGCAGGCAAGGCAAGTGCCGGTATTGAATGTGAACCTGTGCTGATCCCTTTTTCTAGGTAATTGAATAGTTTATTGCTCACATCCAGGCCAATATTATTTTGTGCCTCCTGCGTACTGCCACCTATATGAGGAGTCAGCAATACATTCGGCAGGCCTTGTAATACGGTGGAGAAAACATCCCCGTTCTTTTCCGGTTCCTGTGGGAATACATCAATAGCAGCTCCGCCAATATCACCGGCCAGCAAAGCATTCCTTAATGCTGCCAGGTCCACCACTTCTCCTCTCGCATAATTTATCAATACGGCGCCTTTCTTAAAATATTTTATGTTATTCTTATTGATGAGGTTCCTGGTGCTTTTCAATTCCGGTATATGCAAGGTAACCACGTCGCTTAACTGCAACAGTTCTTTCAGGTTCTTGCTGTCCATGGCATTGCCCAGGGGCAACTTTGTTTCTGTATCATAGAATAGCACTTTCATCCCCAATGCTTCTGCCAATACACTCACCTGGCTTCCGATATTTCCATAACCAATGATCCCGAGTGTTTTTCCACGAAGTTCGTGGCTGCCCTTCGCATCTTTCAACCAGATACCGTCATGGGCAGCTTTATTCTTATCGATCACTTTCCTTACCAATATGATGGATGCACCGATAACAAGTTCCGCAACACTCCTTGTATTGCTGTAAGGAGCATTGAATACTGCCACGCCGTTCTTTGTTGCTGTGGCAAGGTCAACCTGGTTCACTCCAATGCAAAAACACCCGATGGCCTGTAGTTTGCCTGCAGCCTCCAGCACATTTGCGCTGATCATGGTCTTGCTGCGGATACCAAGCAGGTGTACATTCTTTATCTCCCTTGCCAGGTCTGCTTCATTTATCGCTGCATTTATTTTTTTAATATTAGTATATCCTGCTTTTGAAAACTGCTGAACAGCAACGTCACTTATATTCTCTAAAAAAAGAATATTGATCTTCTCCTTTGGATAACTCGTAATTTTTTTCTCTGGCATAATTATTACTACTTATTTTGCACACAAATATATCCTTTCAGAATTTAATATTTTTATGATACCAGCCAGAAAAAAAATCAACATCAATAATAATATACCGGGATCGGGGTCTTCATTGTCACGGTTCCTGGTTGCCGGAGTTGTTGTTATTTTCCTTTTTTCCTGTAAAAGCGGTTCCGGTGCAAAAGATAAGGAAGCAGTCAAAGATAGTATTGCCATCCTGAAGTTACCAGCGCCCAAACCGGTTCCCGGCCCTGAACTGGCCAGGATAAAACACGGCTGTGAGCAATGGTATGATTCCATATTAAAGCCCGGGAATTTCAATGGAGGCATCCTCGTTGCAAAGAACGGCAACATCGTGTTTGAAAGATATAACGGCACCGGCCATCTTGGGCATACCGATACCATCACGGCAACTACACCCATACATATTGCTTCGGTTTCAAAAACATTCACAGCTATGGCAGTGCTGAAACTGGCGCAGGATGGCAAACTGCAATTAGACGACGAATTCAACAAATATTTTCCAACATTTAATTATCCCGGCGTAACGATACGCAACCTTCTCAGCCACCGCAGCGGCCTGCCTAACTACCTTTATTTTATGGATGAACTGGGATGGGATAAAACGATTTCTATCCGTAACCAGGATGTATTGGATCAATTAATTAACAGGAAGGCCGAACTAAAAGACATCAGTTCCCCTGGTACACATTTTACGTACTGCAATACTAATTATGCTTTGCTTGCATTGCTTATCGAAAAGATCAGTGGAATTAGCTATCCCCAATTCTTAAAAAAGGTATTTTTTATTCCTTTGCAGATGACAAACAGCTTTGTGTTTACGCCGGAAGACTCGGCAAGGATAAATCCAAGTTATGACTGGCGTGGGACCTTAATTCCCATAAATGCTTTGGACCAGGTATACGGAGATAAGAATATTTATACAACTCCCCGCGACCTGTTGAAATGGGACCGTGCGCTTGCAACAGCTCTTATTTTCAAACCGGAAATAATGGAACAGGCATACGCACCGTACAGCAACGAAAGGCCGGGTATCAGGAATTATGGCCTTGGCTGGCGCATGAATATTTATCCGGATGGAAAAAAACTGATCTACCACAATGGCTGGTGGCACGGAAACAATGCAGCGTTCATCAGGATCATTGATGAAGATGCAACCATTATCGTAATGGGCAACCGTTTTACAAGAGGAGTATACAAGGCGAAGAACCTGGTTGCCATTTTTAACCCCGATCTAGTAACAGAATCCGAAGAAGAAACGGAAAGCAGTAAACTCAGCGATTCGGTTCAGGTCATTGGCAATAAAAGTATCCCAATTAAGAAGCGCCAGCAAAGAACAGGTAGGCCAAAATAATAGAAGTTATAATTCCAACAAGGTCTGCAAGTAGCATAACACCAACAGCATAGCGAGTATTCTTTACAGATACAGAGCCGAAATAAACTGCGATCACATAGAAAGTAGTATCTGAAGATCCCTGGAGGATGCAGGATAACCTGCCGGCAAAGGAATCTGCGCCATAGGTCTTCATGGTATCCAGCATCATACCTCGTGCACCACTTCCGCTCATAGGTTTTATTAATGCAGTAGGTAATCCGTCCACGAAACGGGTATCGGTACCTATAGACGCAAATAAGGTTTTCATCCCGTTAATAATAATATCAAAGCAACCACTTGTACGCAGCATACTTATAGCAACCAGCATTCCTACGATATAAGGTATTATCCTTACTGCTGTATGAAAGCCACCTGCAGCACCTTCCACGAATGCATCAAATACGTCAATCTTTTTATAGACAGCACCTGCAACGATCAACAGGAAAATAAAAAGGATGATGCCATTGCTTAACAGGCCGGAAAAAGTTTGTGCATGGACAGGCTCAAGTCCTTTTACATAAACAACCAGTAATGCTATTAGCAATGATATTCCTCCCACCCATGCAAGTATGACCGGCTGAAATAGGTTGATCTTTTGCCTGAATGATACTATAAACATGGCTGCCATTGTAGCAAAAAAAGTTGCGATCATACATGGAATGAATATATCGGTTGCATTGGCTGCGTCCAATCCAGACCTGTAAGCAATGATCGTAACCGGGATCAACGTTAACCCTGATGCATGAAGCGCCAGGAACATGATCTGGGAATTAGATGCGATCGCTTTATTCGGATTTAATTCCTGCAGGCTTTCCATAGCTTTTAAGCCAAATGGTGTAGCAGCATTATCCAGGTTTAACAGGTTCGCTGAAAAATTCATCATCATATGGCCGGTTGCAGGATGGCCTTTTGGTATATCCGGAAATATCTTTGAAAAGAAAGGCCAGATGATCTTTGATAAGAGTCTCACCCCTCCTGCTTTTTCAGCGATGCTCAAAAAACCCATGAATAAAGCCAGGATACCAATCAGCGGAAAAATAATATCTATAACAGCATTCTTTGCTGTTTCGATGATCCCATCGACATTTCTTACCAGTTTTTTCTGTACAGCTGTATAAGTGTATACCTTGATCGATGGATTGACCGCCTTTACAATATTTATAGAATCATGTTGAAGATCATCTGTAAGTAATACAGTTGCCTGGGGGGCAGAATCTGTTCTGTGGTACCCATATTCTTTCAGGAAATCTATGTACCTGGGAGAAAGTTTTTGCTTCAGCGGGGAACCAACGGCAAAATAGTAAGTACTATCGTATTTTTCTGAAGACTTGCCTACAACCATCCTGTTAAAGATCTTTTGATCCCCACTTACCATCTTTATCGAAGCTATCAAAACAGCTATAATAATAAATGCTGACCATATACGACTCAATGCCATGGGAATTCAGGTTAAAGGTTGAAGGTTTAAGAATGAAGCCAATTGAGATCAAAATTAAACACTTAATTATATTTTGAAATTAGTGTTTTATAATGAATTCTGATATTTCTCTCCAAACCTTACCTTTGCACCTCGAAAAAAGCTATAAGCATTTAGCTATTAGCTGTTAGCTTAAAACACATTATTAAATTGGATTTTGTTTTACTAATAGCTAACTGCCTGAAGCTAACAGCTAAATTTAGCAACATACAATAAAAAAGCACCCAACAATGGCATTACAAGCAGGCATAGTAGGATTACCGAATGTAGGAAAGTCAACCCTTTTTAACGCAGTCAGCAATAGTGCCAAAGCACAGGCAAGCAATTACAGGTTCTGTACCATTGAACCGAATATCGGGCTGGTGAACGTACCGGATCCCAGGATCAGTAAACTGGAAGAACTGGTAAAGCCCAACCGCACTGTTCCAACACAAATTGAGATCGTGGATATTGCAGGCCTGGTAAGAGGCGCCAGCAAAGGTGAAGGACTGGGAAATAAATTTTTAGCCAATATCCGGGAAGTGGACGCGATCATTCATGTAATCCGCTGTTTTGAAGATGAGAATATCTTAAGGGATGAAGGGCCTATAAATCCTGTTGGCGATAAAGAGATCATTGAAACCGAATTGCAGCTGAAAGACCTGGAAAGCGTAGATAAAAAGATCCAGCGTACAGAGAAAATGGCCAAAACAGATACAAAAGCAAAAGCTGAGCTTGATATCCTCATCAAATGTAAGGACCATCTTGAAAAAGGAAAAAATATCATAACACTTGGTTTGAGTAAGGATGACAAGCTTGCGATCGCGGATCTATTCTTATTAACGGACAAGCACATACTCTATGTTGCCAATGTTGATGAGGCCAGCATGCATACGGGCAATAAATACAGCGAAGCATTGAAAGAAGCCGTAAAAAATGAAGGCAATGAAGTGATCGTAATGACGAATGCCATTGAAGCACAGATCGCAGAATTTGAAAATGCCGAAGACAAGCAGATGTTCATGGAAGAATATAAAATGGTAGAGCCGGCTTTGGACCGACTCATTCATTCAACTTATAAATTATTGAACCTGTCTACCTACTTTACCGCGGGCGTGCAGGAAGTGAGGGCGTGGACGATACATCATGGCTGGAAAGCGCCGCAGGCTGCCAGTGTAATTCATACAGATTTTGAAAAAGGATTCATAAAAGCAGAAGTTATTTCTTACAATGATTTTATCCATTATGGATCAGAAGCAGCGTGCAGGGAAAACGGAAGGTTAAGGATCGAAGGGAAAGAATATATCGTGCAGGATGGCGATGTGATGCATTTCAGGTTTAATGTTTAATGGTTTCTTGATAATTTGTTTATTGGCTTATTAGTTTATTGATATAGTATTAAACTTTTAAACGATCAAATGGATCAAATTGCTTCAAATAAAAAATGGCTCCCGAAACTGGAGCCATTTTTATTTATAATATAAAAGATCTTTTTATTGTGGTAATAATACGGCATCAATTACATGCATTACACCATTCAAAGCCATTTTATCCCATGAAGTTGCATTAGCCGGTGTTCCGCTATAAGGCGCACCTCCCGGAGGGAAAGTACCTAAGCCGGTAAATTTTAATGCTGTTACTGCTGGTCCTGTAAATGTCGCTTGCGCCATGATACCGGGGTGAGCAGCTACTGAACCGTTAACCAAAGTTTTTACAAAAAATCCCGGGGCAGATGGGAAATTAACAGAGAATGCCCTGATGTCTGGCTTAATCGACCCTGTATTATTTGAAGCAAAAATATGATAGGCAACAACGCCTCTTACGGTTGCCACAGGCAATGCATTGAACCCTGCAGGTGATGATGCTACTGCTGTAGCTTGAGCAAAAGCCGTTGCCGGAGGCACACCTTGTGTAAGCAATGCAGAATATACAAAACCAAAAATGATGGTCTGGCACGCTGCATTGTTGGGAGCCAATACTGTCATATTGGTCACAGGATAATTCATCAATGAATCAAATCTTAATCCGTATGCACCAACACCACTGATACCTACCTGGCCACTGTCTCCGCGGGCGATCGCCGCTTTAAAATAGGTCAGGTTAGCATCTGCATTTATTAATGTTTTTAAAGTAGTTAACGGGCTGGCAGGCAATGGAGCTACTATTGTGTAAGTAGTATGAATAATGCCATTGGCAGCTACTTTATCTGTACCAATTACAGGTATGGTATTTACATAAGAATATGGTGTTCCTCTTACAGGAAAAATGGGCATTCTTACAAATGGCTGTGTTGGATCAAGTACGATCTGGCTTGTGATCGGGAAATTAGGAAAAGCAGTCCCAACCGAATCCCATGGAAGTTTTTGCCCGATCGTATTATATTGAATGATCCCCTGTGCACTGGCAACAGGTAAGGTAGTTGAAATAAATCCAAGAAACACAGCGTCCGGGGAAGGTATAGGAATAGCACCACCAGAAGCAGCATTTACAAAGATCCTCATTCCGTTATTGTCGGTCGCAAACAAAGTAAATGTTTTTGTCAGATCATTTAGTGAAGCACCTAACCCTGCACGTGTGATCATTGCATTGTAAAAACTGTAGTTTGGGTCTGCTGCAATCGTAGCCGCTATACCATTGCCCGTAGGATATACCGGCGTAGGAATGGGTGCCAATTGTTCCAGGTCCTTATTACATGAACTTAGAAAGAACAATACCGCTAAGATCGCTAAGTAATTAGCCCGAAGTATATAATTTATTTTTTTCATATAGTAATTTTAAAATTTAAAAATTGAGCTAACCGTATTAATAAATATTATACCCAAAACTCACATAGTATAATCCCCCGATCTGTGAATTACCGATTGCATTATAATAATACTGGTTAAGTAAATTGGTAGCTCCCAATTTTAATATGGATTTATTTGCCTTAGGTAATTTTAAACTGATCTGTGCATCCAAAGTCTGTACGGCTGGTAAATTTCCGTTTGCAAAATCACCCTGGTAATAATATCCATCCTGCCACCTGTAAGCAATATTAAAGCCCAGTTTTTTCCCGGGGCCAAAACCACTGTTCCCAAAAGTTACGTTGACCTTGTACTCAGGGGCATTGAAGTAAGCCACAAAATTCTCCGGCACATCTTTTAATTTATCAGATGCAGCATTAGCACCAATAACGAAATTCAAAGGCAACCTGTAATCAAACCCAAGACCAAAGCCATAAGTTTTTACCTTGTCAGTTGTATTCAATGGTACGGAAATATTTCTCCTTTTAGTTGGATTAGTGATATCCGCCGGATTACCGGTAGTGGTCTGTATGGTGTTTATCCTGCCCAAAAAGTCCTGGTATTGCCCATAATACCCATATGCGTCGATCAATAAACGCTGTTGCATCAACAGGCCTTTGTAACCCAATTCAAAAGAACTAACTGATTCCGGTTTTACTTCGGTTGTGTTATAAATGACCGGAGCTCCTGCCAATACGCTGTTTGCTTCATATAATGGATTTCCGGCATAATTTAAATAAGTTGCAAATCCTGGATTACTACCTACCAGGCGTGTACTGCCCACCTGTAAATTGATGAATTGTTGCTGGTTGCTTGGGAAACGATAAGCGGTCTGATAAGACAAGCGCACATTGTTGTCTTTTGCAACTTTTACCAATGCAGTAACGCGGGGCGTGAACTGGCCTTTAAAATTATCAGCTTTGTCATACCTGCCGGATACGGTAAGGCTAAGACGATTCATGATTTGCCTGCTGGCCTGTATATATGCACCATATTGCGCAAGGCTTAATGCTCCGTTTGAATCTGCAAATAAAGTCCCGGAGGAATTAAGAACATATTTTTTATAATTGGCACCTATTAAAATGTCTGCTATACTTTTTGTAAATGGTGTAAGGCTATAATTTCCTTCCACCGCATACAGATCAGATTTATCTAAAAGCAAACCGCCATTTTGAGAAATTGGTTTTTTACGTATAGCATCATATGCACTGATAAAAGCAGCTGAACCTGCAGCCGGCCTTCCAACATCCGCCAGTGCCCTGGAAGCTTGCTGAGCATCATATGGCGTCATTCCATTCATGAGGTTGCTCAAATAAGAAAAAGCATATTGTATATACCAATCAGTTGGCAATGGTGTAGGGTTACCTGCTGCATCTTGTGTGATAGATTTTTTCCAAGATTCATTGAATAATCTTGTTGTTGCAGTAGCATTGTACGATTCACCTGCATTCTCCTGGGTAGTATAAGCACGGAAAGACCAGTTCGGGTTATTCAGTTCAAATTTATATTGACCCATTTTGAAATCTTTTAAAGAATACCTGTCACTCCCGGTATAAATGGTATTACCCGTTCCCCAGTAAGCAGCGAGTGTTGCTTCTGTATTACTTGTGATCTTATAATGCAATGACCCTGCCAGCTTAAAGTTGACTGTATTTGGATTCAATAATTCTTTCTCAGTGTATCCTGTACGGGATACATTTTGTGGCGTAGCCATCAAATGGTTTACCTCGATAAAATTATCAGCGCCGGGCAGGTTAGCGGCAATACTTGCAAAGAAAGCACGGATATCGATCGTTGTTTCATCGCCATAAACATTTATACCGTCGTAATTGGGATCTGTTTTCCTGTCACCGGCAATAACAGTTCCAGTTGTACCTGTCCTGCCGTAATTCCTGTCATCAGCACCCATCCAGTCCTTAGCCTGTATCAATTCCATGTTGAATTTGAACGCAAATTTTTCAGAAACCTTCTTTCCCCACCTCATGTTCCAGTTATGGTATGCAGATGTATTTCTTTGTCTTTTATCTGTATGCATGATCCCTTCCTTAACAAGGAATGATAAGCCCTGGTATTTGAAAGGGTTTTTGCTCGTCATCAATAAAGTTCCATTCATACCGCCGGGGCCATATAATGCCGAGGAAGCACCTGATAAAAGTTCTATATTGTCTACATCCAGTTCACTTAAACCGATGATGGAAGCCACAGAGAAATTAAGGCCCGGAGCCTGGTTATCCATTCCATCTACCAACTGGTTAAAACGGGTATTTCCACTTGAATTAAATCCGCGGGTGGTAGGTGTTTTAAATGTAAGGGAGGATGTGGTTACATCTACTCCTTTTAGTGTGGTTACCACATCATAATAATTAGATACCGGTGAATTCCTGATATTGGCAGCACTGATGCGCTCAATTGAAACAGGTGATTCCATGATCCTTTGCGGCACCCTGTTGGCAGAGATCACAATTTCCTGTCCCAAAGCACTGGTAGGTTTAAATGCTACCTGTACGGGTTCAGAAGCATTGCTTACAGTAACTTCCTGCAACTCATAACCTATGGAAGAAAGAACTAAAGTAACGGGTAAGCTTTTTACAGATATTTTGAAGTTCCCTTTGTCATCTGTAAAAGTGCCATTAGGGGTTCCTTTTATAGTAACAGAGACAGCACCCGAAGCCTCTTTTGTATTGCTATTTTTAACGGTACCGCTGATAGTGGTTTCTTGCGCAAAAGCAGTGATCGTTAAAAGGTTAGTCAATAAAAAAGCAACCAAATGGCTTGTTATTTTTCTCATATAGCATTGTTTTGGTTAAATATCAGGCAAAATAAGGATAGTTACAATGCTAATAAAATTTAATTTTGAACGTGGTGTTGAAATCTTATACCGGTCAAACAAAAGAATATTCAGTAGTTGAGAGTACTTTAGCTCATGGCTCAATTTCATTTCCCCGGTCAAACAAATTTCTACAAGGGCAAAGTAAGAGATGTATATACAATTTCTGATCAATTACTGGTGATGCTTGCAAGCGACCGGATCTCCGCTTTTGATGTTGTATTACCCCACCCCATTCCATATAAAGGCCAGGTGTTAAACCAGATCGCTGCTTATATGCTTAAAGCAACTGCGGATATTTGTCCCAATTGGATTTTGGATACCCCGGCCCCCAATGTAAGTATCGGGAAAAAATGCGAGCCATTTAAAATTGAGATGGTTGTACGCGGCAATCTAACCGGCCATGCATGGAGGACATACAGTTCGGGTAAACGCATTTTATGTGGAGCAGCTATGCCAGATGGTATAAAAGAAAATGATCTTTTTCCTTCACCTATTATAACACCTTCCACCAAAGCTTCTGAGGGCCACGATGAGGACATCAGCATGGAGGAGATCATTAAACAAACACTTACGAGTGCTGAAGAATGGGAAAATTTATCTTCATATGCTTTACAGCTTTTTGAAAGGGGCAAGCAGCTTTCTGCAAAGCAGGGATTGATATTGGCAGATACCAAGTATGAATTTGGAAAGATCGGTAACGAGATATTCCTGATGGATGAGATCCATACACCTGATTCATCCAGGTATTTTTATGCAGCCGGCTTTGAAGAGCGCCAGCAGCAAAATGAAAAACAAAAGCAACTGAGCAAAGAATTTGTACGGGAATGGCTCATAGAGAATAATTTCATGGGTAAGGAAGGACAAACGATCCCTGGCATGAGTGATGAATGGATCCGCGCCATCAGCAACCGGTACATCGAATTGTATGAAAAAGTTATCGGGGAAAAATTCGTTCCCTCAAACCTGGGTGACAAAGAAACTGAGAACAGGATACTCCTGTCATTACAAAAACTGCAATTGCCTGCTTAGTCGTCAACGATCTTTCCATAATCAATGAACAATTCCGTTCCCGCCCTGATATCTGTCAAAGCTTCGAAATCTGCTCCTTCATTAATGGAAATAACATTTGGTTCATCGGAATGGTTTAAAAAGATCACAAGGTCTACCATTTTAAACCCATACTCGGGCACATAATAATTCCCCTCATCATAAAGGCAATAATTTTCTACAACAGCCTTACTATGAGCCGGAAGTGAGGCGATCTCTTCCTTTGCAATTTTCAGCCATTCACTTTTATCATTTGAAAAAATATTCCTTTGACCCTTTTTGATGTCTGCAATAGCGAAAACACCGATACCAGCCACTGCTGAAGGTTTTAACATTACAAAAGTATTGTTCAGCAATTCGTTCATTAATGCTTTCTTATCCATTGAGGATCTGGTTTATGAAGTGAGTGATCGTGTAAGAAACCATACAGTTAATTATTGGCATAACTTTTGGAAATAGTACAAATGTGGCTTAGAAATTTAATTAATGTGGCAATATAGAACTTTCATTATTTTTTAAACTTAAAAATTATTATCATGTCAAATTTACTGTATGTCGTAGCTGTAATTTTAATTATTGCTTGGGCAATAGGCTTTGTAGGATTTCATGCCGGTGGGATTATACACATCCTGCTCGTCATTGCCATTATTGCCATTTTATTGAGGGTGATATCAGGCAGGAACCCTGTTTAATTATTAGAGATTCATAACTTTTAAAATCAACACGATGAGTAAAAAAACATTGATATTCGGCATATTGGCCGCTGCTGCGGTCGGTGCACTTGCCGGTATATTGTTGGCTCCTGATAAAGGATCCAAAACAAGAAAGAAAATATTGAAAAAAAGCAAGGAAAAAGCAGATGGCCTGAAAAACAGCCTAAGTGATTTTACAGACTCGATAGCTAATAAATTTTCTAAAGCTGCAGATGATGCATCACAGAAATTTAATAAGGCCAAGTCCACTGCCGAACAAGGAACGTAAGAGCTTCAGGGATATGACCAGTAGTTTTTGAAATGAAAAGAAAAGCATCCGCTTATACGGGTGCTTTCTTGTTTTATTTATTATTTTTTAAACCCGCAGTGCGAAGCCTTTGCTTTGATTTATTAAAAACCATCCTTCCTTTATCTATTCCTTTTCGTAGTTCCTTTTGCATTTCTTCCGGCAGGTTTATAACTTCATAGCAGGCCACACTGCAACAACCCTGGTATTTTTCAGCACATTTACTGCACTGAATGAAAAGCAGGTGGCAGGCTTCATTCTTACAATTGGTATGTGTATCCGCAGGATCACCGCATTGATGGCATTTTGCAATGATCTCATCTGTGATCCGCTCCCCAAGCCTGTCATCGAAAACAAAGTTCTTTCCATGAAATTTATTGGGCAACTGTTCTTCTTTTATTTTATTCGCATAGTGTATGATCCCTCCTTCCAGGTGAAATACATTCTTAAACCCACGGTGCAGCATATAGGCACTTGCCTTTTCACAGCGTATACCACCTGTACAATACATAATGATATTTTTTTCCTTCTGGTCATTGAGCATTGCAGCAGCCATCGGTAATTGTTCCCTGAATGTGTCACTTGGAATTTCAATGGCATTTTCAAAATGGCCTACCTCGTATTCATAATGGTTGCGCATATCGACTACTATGGTGTTGGCATCATTTGTTAGTGTATTGAAAGTTGCTGCATCCACGTATTTTCCTTTATTGGCCATATCAAAGCCGGGATCTTTGATTCCATCTGCAACGATCTTTTCCCGCACTTTTAATTTAAGTACCCAGAATGATCTGCCATCATTGTCAACGGCGATATTTATCCGCACCTGGTCCAATTCACGGATGCTGTAAAGGAAATCCCTGAACGCATTAAAATTATTTTCGGGAATACTTACCTGTGCGTTGATGCCTTCATGAGCTATATAGATACGGCCAAAAACATCCAGGGTATTGAGGCCTTTATACAATTCATCCCGGAATTTCGCGGGGTCCTCAATAAAAAAATATCTATAAAAGGAAACAGTGATGCGTTTGATCGTTTCTTCATAAAGGCGTTTCTTCAACTCCGCCTGTGATACCCGGTTATGTAATACTGCCATAAGTTTTATTTGATCCCGCTGTGAACGGGAAATCTTTTTAAGATTGGATGCTTGCAGGGCAAACCAAATTTTACAGTAAAATTAAAGAATTAATGCGAAACCGGAAAGCCAATTGTCATTGGGTAATATCAGTTTGTCAGGTTATACTAGTCGAAGCAGGTGTGAATATCCTGTGCTGTTCGCCTTCGACAAGCTTCCCGATTGATCGGGACAAGCAAGGCTGACAGTTAGTAATTTACAAGTTTACACTCACACTGCCACTCCTGCGGTTTCGTTGTATACTTCCTCCAAGGAGTCCGCCTGTTCCAATGCGTATACCGGTATGCCCGCGTTTACCATTTTCATAAGCAGCCACCACATCTACCCGGAAAATCTTTAATATATTTTCGAGTCCTGCAAAAACCTCTACATAATTGCTTTTGCTATTCACGTAAAAAGTATTTGCGCCGGCAACAAGGTTCCAGTTAAGCCTTTTGAAAAAAGGGATCTTATTGGTGAGCAAGCCGTTGAAATGATGTTCCAAATGAGCAGTTGCATAAACGGAAGCAGTTGTACTGTGCTCATAATATTTAGCCAGCTGGAAACTGTTTACATATTCACTGGCTGCGGCTGATTGGTTGCCATTGAAATGCTGGTAATCCTGTATATAAATTTTATTGGTATTTAAGTACCCACCTACACTGATCCTATACTTAAGCAATCCTGCCAGCTTAAAATTCTTATCATCATTGATAGAGAATTTCCATTTATCAAAATCAACATCGCTTCCGAAAACATCCGGGATCCCCTTTGTATAACCAAATGTGAACGTGGGATATTTTGATCCTAATGAAATTTTACTGAACGGCAGCTGAATATATTTTTGGCCCGGCTTGAAACTGATATTGAATGAAACAATGAAAGCCTGGTGCGGGAATATTGCTGAACGGCTAACCTTCTCATATGGATAATTAGGTGTTATCTTGGCGCTGTCCTTAAAGAAAGTAAAGTAAGTAGTATTCTCCAGCGGCATCCTGTCTTCATACAAAGCATTTACATTGAAACGCAGGCCGCTTTCATATCGCTTCGAAAAGCTGATACTGCCGAAATAATTTTCATAGGTTTTGATAAAGTTATCCCCGTAAAACAAAGTGCTGATACTGTTTATCAATGGGATCAACGGGGCTTCTTTGTTATATTCACTCACTCTTTTCCCGCCGCTGAAGGTCCAGGCATAACGCCTGAGTTTTTGCTCTGCATCCACATCCCTTGTTCGAAAACTGATACTTGCCCATGCATTCAGGTGTGTATTGCTGAAACCATAACGCAGGTTCGGTTCAAAGGAAAAACGGGACCTCCATTTTTTCAGGTATGTATTGAACCCGGCATTTATATTGAGCACCAATCCTTCTGCAGGGTTGTATTCCAGGTTTTGAATGGGTGATTCAATATTCCATGAATAGGTTTGCTTTGTGCTGTAATGAGTGCGGCGTATCCCGCTCCACAAAGAGGCGATCGGTTTTATCCTTCCTTGTTTTTTATTTAGTGAATCGACGTCATTTTGATTCATAACAGAATCTTTTCGCAACTGGTAAATGCTGTCCTTCACCTGGTAATCCATTTGTTCTTCCCTTTCCAGCGGAACGGGCCTTGTGCTATCCCAGTATGCTTTTGGTTTTTTATTTACAGCAGTATCATATTTGATAACTATGCGGTCGAAAAACTTTTTTGGGAAAACGGGGTTGATCGCATAATTGGAATATACACTCAAAAAATTCCCAACCGCATCGATCTTGAACTGGTTAAAACTGAAATGAAGCAACTGGCTCTTTAATCTCCATACATCTTCGCTAACGGGTACATGCATTTGCCGGATGCTGAGTGTATCCATGATCTCCAATTGTGCCGTTTTGGTAAGCATGAGATCGAAACTGTGGATGCGCCAATCGCCATCAGTGATATTGATGATACCTGAGAACAGTGGTTCATAATTCCGGCGTGGGGTTACCTTTATGCTGTTGATCGCTTTCCCATTCTCCCAGAATGTTCCTAAGAATTTGAATTTATAATACCGGATGGCGCCGTCCGCGATAGGCGAAATGAATCCACGGGGATTGAACCTGTCGGTAAAAACGGTCACATTGTTTGTATATAAGCTGATGAATGCCGGAAATGTAAAACCAAAATCGCCGCTGCCGCTTACCCGGCTGCTCGAAACTTCCATTTTAAATTTATCGGGTTCCTGTGCATTGACCTTCGCAACAGATTCGGACAAATAAATGATACCCTTGCCGGCAGAATCAAGCATCATATCTTTCCTGTCTTCTTCCGGGATCTTCCTGCCAAGGATCTTATCAGGAAGATTGCGAAGCTTTATCATATCCTTTGTATACAGGTCGCAGCTAAATGCATTTACCTGTGTATGATAATAAGGCCGTTTCTTTATTGCCTGCCTGATGATCTCGTAAGCGGGGTCTTCATCACCTGTCTTTACGATGACCTCTTTAAGTACCAGTTTTTGCTGGGCCAAAATAAAAGTTACTTCAGTATCGCCCGAAACTGTTATCGTTTTTTCTGTAGCGGCATAACCAATGTACTGGCAGACAAGTGTATAAGTACCTACAGGCAAAGAAAATGAAAAGTTTGCTTTGTTGTTGGCACTTGCGCCCAGGGAGCTGCCTTTTACTGTTATAGATGCATAAGGCAGCAGGTCGCCGCGGTCACTAAAAACGGTTCCATGTATTTTTTGTGCAGATGTATGCAGGAAAAAAAATAATAGAAAGGCAGGAAAAATAATTCTCATAATACATTTTGCGTATAAACGAAATTAGCTGTCAAAGTGTTAGAGAAAAACTAAATGTTTTATTTGACATTGCTGTGTTGGCCTTTCCGGAGTAAGCTGCCTGTTAGTGCTGCAAAACCTGCAACTAGGGCCCCGATAAGGCCGGTAACAATGATGAGCAGGTTGGGGTCATCCTTCTTGAGTATGACCACGGATATTTTATGTGCCAGTACATGGGCGTTGTTGTTGCTGATCCAGAAACTGAGCCCTGCCCACAAAATGAATAATGAAATGAACCCGCACAGGAATGCAATACCCGGACGTTGATGTATAAGCGCTGCCACGATAAAACACACGATGGCAATACTCCACCAGGGCAAGTAAAGACAAGCTGCGAAACTCAATGCTGCCATTAATATAAGAGAGATAATAAATTTCATGTTGGTTTATTTGTTTACTTGTTTATTCGTTCATTGGTCGTAACTTCTATAGTTAGTTTTTTCAAAACTTCAAACTTCAAACTTCAAACTTCAAACTTCAAACTTCAAACTTCAAACTTC
>JBDTWL010000009.1:0-80774 GCA_040006715.1 Ferruginibacter sp.
GTGCAATGCGTTGCTGGGCGATCTCCATTACAGCATTGTCAGTGATATTAATAACCTCACTCCCCGCCCTCTCCAAAGGAGAGGGAGCTTTTAAATTTTCTGATTGAAATTCCGGCCCATTAAGTTTTGAAGTTTCTGAAGCCCTCTCCTTTGGAGAGGGCTTGGGTGAGGTTTCTGTTACCAGCTCCAGCAGGTTAAGTAATTTTCTTGCATCGCCACCGGAAATAGTTATCAGTGCTGATGTTTCCTGCAGGTTGATATTCTTTTTCTTTAAAACGATATCTGTTTCTATGGCATGTTTTAAAAGATCCTGCTGGTCTTGCTCATTCAATGGCTTTAATACATATACCTGGCAACGGCTGAGCAAAGCACTGTTAACCTCGAAAGAAGGGTTTTCAGTAGTGGCCCCGATCAGGGTAATAATGCCTTTTTCAACAGCCCCGAGCAAAGCATCCTGTTGTCCCTTGTTAAAACGGTGTATCTCGTCAATAAAAAGTATCGCTCCTTTCTTTTCTTTTGATTCTTCGATGATCTCCCTGATCTCTTTCACACCCGATGAAATGGCGCTGATGGTGTAAAAAGGGAGTTGTAAAGAATTTGCAATGATATTCGCTATGGTTGTCTTGCCTACGCCCGGCGGGCCCCACAATATCATGGATGGCACTTTCCCGTTCTCAATGGCTGTACGCAAAATACTTCCTTTACCGGTCAGGTGTAGTTGCCCCGTCAATGCATCGAGGGTATCCGGGCGCATACGTTCTGCTAATGGAGGAAGGTTCATGGAGGCAAAGTTACAATGCAGGCGTTACTTCTGCATGGCTAGTTTAAGAAAAGGAATGATCTCATCGATGGATACAGGTTCCTGTTTATCATTAATGTTTATTACGATCGCATAACCATTGGGTCCCCCGGCTATGGTAATGGCATCGGCTAACTTCTGCTGGTCACTCTCCAATAACCGGCCCGTTGTTTCACTCCATATTTCTTTTGTACAAAGACAGCCCTGTGTTGGTGTAATGGGATAACAGGGCATGGTCTTGAAAAATTCGGGATTGATGGTTGTGCCGTGTGCAATGATCTCCGTCCTTCCTGCTTTGCCCGCATAATAGGCCTGGAAAAGGGGGAAATGATTCCTGAAATTTTCGGGTAATAATCTTTTATACCTGTCCAGGTCCCATGCACTGTCTGATAATGTGCTGTCCCTGAAAAAATGCCAGGCATTGAATTCAAATGGCATGGTAAGCTGAATGTTTGTAGTGGGGCCAATGAAACTGCTTTTGGAATGATCGAAGCCATCCATCCTGAAGATCCCTTCAGGCGTATTCCCGTTTGTCAGGTAGCCCGGAAGGTTCGAAACACTGCGGGCAAGCTGTGGGACAGCAAAATAATTACCGTCACCTTCTTTAATGAAATTCCCATTGCCATCTCTTACCATTACAAGCCCCGGGTAATCCCTGTTCAGTCGTTGAAAGCTGATGATCAACGTATTTCCGGGTAAATATTTTTTTTCAAGGAAATCATTTAAAGATGAAGGCCCTTTTTTATCTTCAACGGGAATGAGTTGATAAAGTAATTCATTGAAAAATGGATTATCAGGATCATTTGCATGCCTGACAAAAGTTTTTTCAACTAAAATTCTTTTTTGCTCTTCTTCCGTATTATTTCTTAATAAGTATTCTGCACACATAGCGAAGATCTTTGGATCGGTTGTTTGTTCCAATAAAGAATTTATTTCTTTGTCATATTGAGCGGGATAAATGACATAGAGAAGCTCAAGTATTGCCCGTTGAAACACAACTGATCTTTTTTCTATACTATCTATTCCGGTTTTGATCTTATTATTTGCCCAGGGGGATCTGTAATTCAGGAATTCCATTGCAGCAAAAGCATCTTCCCATTTTTCTTCTGTGGAATCATTTAACGGAGCAGATAAATTTTTATTAATGCTGTTATTGATAAGGTTCCTGTATAATTTATCCCTGCTTGCTTTCAGTACATCTTTAAGAATGATATCCTGGCTAAAACCTTTATTTGAGAAGATGATAATGAGAGAGAAAAACAATAACCTTTTCATAGTTGCAAGGTAAAATGTTATTGAACATTCGCTTCCAGGAATAATTGTATTTTATTAAATGCATCTGTATAGGTTGCAGCATCCCAATCGCCGTGCCCGCCTGTGGGATATAGAACATATTGATTTATTATACCGGCTGCGATCAATTTGTTTTGTACTGCTACAGATTGTGAAGGATTGACCAGCGGGTCCATCCCGCCATGAAGCAGGATCGTTGGCATAGCACTGTTGCTGTTTATAAAATTAACGGGGCTTGAGTTGGTATATATAGCAGGGTTCTGTGCTGGCGTTGCGCCGATCGCATTGGCCAGGGCCAATGAAAAGAGCGGGTTGCCGCCCACAGGATCGTTATACATATCGGCCAGGTCACCCGGCCCAAAGAATGAAACAACTGCTTTGGCTTTTACCGGTACATTGTATTTGTAAGCCTGTAACATGGCCAGGTGTGCGCCTGCGCTCGCACCCATCAATACATATTTATTGGAGACCTGGTATTCAGTTGCTTTGCTATAAATATAATCTACAGCAGCTTTTACATCAAGCTCCTGAATAGGAAACAAATTAAACGGGTTAGCGGAAAGCCTGTAATTGATATTGAAAATTGCATAATCGGGAAGCCTTTTTTTCAAAGTATCTACAGAAGTAGTGAAGTCTGTCTTGTCGCCGCCGGTCCAACCTCCTCCATGTATCATTATAATAACTTTTGTTGTGGCTGTTGTTCTGCCCGCAGGTAAATAAATATCCATTTTTTGTGCAGCATCGGAACCATAAGAAACATTTTGCATTGTATTCGAAGTACCGGGGGAAAGAACTTCATCCTTGCTGCATGAGGAAATAAATAATAATGTGCAGGCAACCGGGATCAATAGTTTTTGAATATTCATAAAGATCAAATTATGCAATAAGATCGGTTTACGCAATTTTTTGCAATAAAGTTAACTTTTTATAAATGCTTTCTTCAATTTCTATCAATTCAAAATGGCTGCCGCGTTCCACGATCTCACCGTTTTGCAGGATCAGGATCTCATCAGCATCTTTTATTGTGCTTAAGCGATGCGCAATTACCAATGTTGTTCTTCCCTCCATTAAATTATCCAAAGCATCCTGTACCGATCTTTCCGATTCTGTATCTAATGCAGAAGTTGCTTCATCAAGGATCAATATGGCAGGGTTTTTAAATACGGCCCTGGCTATACTCAGCCGTTGACGCTGCCCCCCGGAAAGGCGAATACCCCTGTCTCCAATATTTGTCTGGTAGCCGTCTTCGGTATGCATAATAAAATCATGTGCATTGGCGATCTTGGCCGCGTTCATTACTTCTTCAATAGTGGCATCTGGTTTTCCTAAAGCAATGTTGTTGAAAATACTGTCGTTGAATAGAATGATATCTTGTGTAACAAAACTCATTTGACTCCTTAAAGATTCCATGGTATAATTCCGGATATCTGCTCCATCAATTAAAATGCTTCCGCTACTTACATCATAAAACCTGGGCAGCAGGTCTGCAATAGTTGACTTGCCAACACCTGATGGACCAACAAGTGCAATTGTCTTGCCTTTTTCAACGGTAAAACTAATATTTTTTAAAACTGCTGTATCGCTGTAACCAAAGCAAACATCATTGAATTCCACTTTATGATCGAATCTTTTGAGAATGGCTGCACCCGGTTTGTCAGCAACCAATATTGGGGTATCCAATATTTCTAAAATCCGCTGGCCGGAAGCTTCGCCTCTTTGGATATTTGCCAATGCAACAACCATTGCTTTAGCGGGCCGCATGACCTGCGAGAAAATTGCAATGAATGCTATAAATCCGCTGGCCTGTAACCCCGAAGTATTTGCTGCCTGGTTGCTTAGGATCATGCTGCCGCCATAAACCAGTATCCCGGCAACTACAATTACTCCCGCTACTTCTGAAAAGGCTGGGGCCAGTTCCCTTTTTTTAAAACCCTGTAAACTTGCTTTACGATAAAAATCATTTTCACGGCTGAACCTTTTTAATATAAAATCAGTTGCATTAAAGGCCCTGATAATTCTCATACCCATCAGCGTTTCATCAATGATGGTCAATAACCTTCCTATAGATGATTGCATATCCTTTGCTTCCTTTCGAAGTCTTTTAGTAACCATCGCAATACCAATAGCGGAGATCGGGATTATCAGTAAAGTGAACAAAGTGAGTTTTACTGAGATGGTAAATAAAGCTATAAAATAGCCGATCATGATATAGGGTTCTTTGAATAATACTTCGAGTGAGTTAGCCGCTACAGCCTCTATTTCAAAAACATCAGAATTCATTCTTGAAAGGAGATCACCTTTATGTTCTTTGGTGAAATATCCCATGTGGAGATAATTGATCTTCTCAAAGATTGCTTCCCGGATGCGTTTTACCAACAGGGTTCTTGCATTTACCATACTGCGTTGAGCCAGGTAACGAAACAGGTTGGTTAAGATTACTGCAATTACAATTAGGATCGCAATAAAATAAAGCGCATAAACAGGATCCATTGTTTTCAGGTGATGTACCTCAAAATAAAAAAGGTCTTTAAAGTATTCACCTGATAATGAAAATGAAGGCATGGTAGAATAGCGTTGTATTTCAGCTGCTGTATGCTGATCAAACAGGAAATTCAAAAGCGGTATGATCAAGGCGAACTGGAAGACACTGAAAAAAACGGCGATCAGTGTAAAAACAAAAAAGGGTACAACGAAATACCTGTATGGTTTTGCAAACTTAAGAAGCCGCCTGTAAGTTTTCATATTATTGAAATTAATTTTTATTCTATGTTATGCAATTAAAATGAACGGTAAACATCGAGGTATTTGCCGGCTGCTTTGTTCCAGCAAAATGTAGATCCTCTTTCTATTATTGCATCATGCATGTTCATTGTTTTATATTGACGCATTCCTTTTAAAAAAACATTTTGCATATTGTTGCCATCAAAATCAGAAAAATAAAATGCTACTTTACCACCTATTTCAGGTAATGCTGTTTGATTGGATAAAAAAAGTGGTTTTCCTACCGACATGGCTTCTGTTACCGGCAGGCAAAAACCTTCTGATACAGAAGCAGAGGCAAATGCATAACAATTCTCAAAATACCATGACTTTTCTGTTTCAGAAATAATGCCCAATACATGGAGTTTTTTTTCTACTCCCAGGTTCATTGCTGAGTTGAGCAGGTAATTCAGGTATACGGGGTCATCACACCTTCCCGCTATCAGCAATTCCATATCATTGTTTCGTAGTAATGGTAAGAGTGAATGAAAATTTTTCTTTCTTGTTAACACTCCTATTGAGAACAGGAACCGTTTTGACGGCTTATAAGAGAGCGGAGAAAGCGTTGGGTGTATCAAAGTATTGGTACCATTGTGGATCACATGAACTGGTTTGTTTCCCGTATCACAATATTCTAATACATCGGACTTGCAAAATTCCGATATGCATACAATGGCATCAGCCCTGTTAATATTGTTTTGAAGATGCCGCAGGTATTTTAGTTTTTTTGCAGCCGGTTTTTTTTCATCATAAATAAAATTCAGATCATGAATGGTCAAGACAACTTTTATACGACTGTTTCTTACAGGCAAATAATTTGTATTCTGGTATGTGGCATGCCATATTTGAAAAGAGCCGGTACGCGGCATGTAAAATTTATGTGATGAATTTTGACGAATGGACCGGGTATCATTTTTAAAAAGATGCTGTACTTTTCCCGGCATATAAATTGTTACTTGCTCCAAATGGGGTTCTGCTATTTGCTGAAGTTGCTGGCCAAGGTTAAGGCAATAATGATAAATACCAGTGTCACTATATTTCATTCTTTCACAATCAAAGACAATGTTTTTCATATATGTTTTTAGATCTGGGTTACCAAAATTATGCGATCAATATTTTGTTATTCATGACGGGCATCATTGGCAAGTCTGTGAATAGTCATTTCCCAGGCGATAGCTCAAGATTAATTTGGTAAACGTAAAATCATGCCGGGAAAAAATATGAGTGAGAGAAGAAATTTCCGTTTGGCAGGATTTTTCCCTTGGAACAGAATATTTGACAAAAGGAATGCCTCCTTTACTGGGTTTAAATAATAAAAAATTTTATGGCTAAGATCATATTGGATTGCGAATTGATGAAGCACCGGAATTCCGGATTATACCAGTACTGTCTTAATATTGGCAATTATGTCAATCGGGCGCTTGAACAAAACGGTTCAGGAGATAAGATCCGGTATTATATCCCTTCAAAAGAAGTAAATGCGTTTGACAATAGTGGGCAATACATTGTGGAAAATAAGTATCATAAGATCATCAAACCCTTTTTGTGGGATTGCGATATATGGCATGCTCCATTCCAATCAGGCCGTATGGTCCCGCTTAACAATGAAAAGGTAAAAGTAATATTGACGATCCATGATCTCAATTGCCTTCATGAAGGAAAGCCTGTTGAAGAACAGGAAAAAAGCCTGGCACATACTCAAAAACTGATAGACAGGGCTGATGCCATTGTATGCATATCGGAATTTTGTAAAAATGATGTACTGGCAAATTGTGAAGTAAAAGGAAAAGCTGTACATGTAATTCACAATGGTACGCATAAGTTACATGAACCCGTATTGGATAGGGTTTCTTATAAACCATTAAGGCCATTTTTATTCGGGATGGGATACGTAAACAGGAAAAAGAATTTTCATGTGTTATTGCCAATGATGCAGCATAACAATTATGAATTGATCATAGCCGGCCGGCTGGATGAACCTGATTACATTCATTCAATAAAACAACAGGCAGTAAAACTCGGAATTGATGAAAGGGTACACCTGCTTGGCCCGGTTAGTGAAGCAGAAAAAGCCTGGTATCTTAAGAATTGTTTAGCTTACATGCATCCTTCACTGGCTGAAGGTTTTGGTGCGCCGGTCGTAGAAGCAATGGCTTTTGGAAAACCCATGTTCCTGAGTAATTTTACATCACTCCCGGAAATTGCAGGGGATGTAGCTTTTTATTTTTCAAATTTCGAAAAAGAACATATGCATTCAGTGTTCAATGATGGAATGGCTATTTACGGTGCAAATGGTCTGTCAAAAAGAATTATTCAAAAAGGCAGCGAATACAATTGGGAAAGAAAGGCAGTTGAATATGTGAATGTTTATCGTTCAATGCTCTAGTTATATTTAAACATGATCTTAAAATGCAACAAACATTGGAAGGTATAATAAAAAGGCAATGGAATAAGGAACTTGTTTATGATTTTGGTAAAAGAAGATCTGAACTATGTAAAGCCATGGATTATAAAACAGCATGGTATAAAAGATGGTGTGATGAACTGGGCGAGGTGCCGAATTTTCACCGCAAACAATGGGAATTTGTATTTGTGATGCAGGCATTGTGGGAGAGAGGTTGTATCGCAGCAGGAAAAACAGGGCTTGTATTTGCCGTAGGTGGGGAACCATTGCCTGCCATATTCGCAAAATATGGATGCAATATTTTAGCCACAGACATTTTCCCGGAACAAGGCATTGCAAAGGGCTGGGCCAATACAGGCCAATTGTGTTTTGGAATTGGATCTTTGAATACCCGTGGAATTTGTGATGATGAAACATTTAATAAACTTGTTTCATACAAGGCTGTTGATATGAACGCAATACCCGACGACCTCCGGGATTTTGATTTTAACTGGAGCAGTTGTTCATTTGAGCACCTTGGAACATTGAAAAAAGGATTTGATTTTTTAAGGGATCAATTGAAAACACTGAAGCCAGGCGGATGGTCGGTGCATACTACTGAATATAATATTTCTTCAAATGATGAAACACAGGAAAATAATGATACGGTTATTTATCGCCAACGTGATATAGAAAAGATCATAACTGAATTGAGAAATGAAGGGCATTTTGTGGAAGAAGCTGATTTTTCAGTTGGTGGATTACCGGAAGACTTTATGGTGGATATTGAGCCACATAAACAGGACGTACATGTAAAGCTACAGGTAGGCAAATATGTAGTTACCTCGATCGGCTTGATCATACAAAAGAAAAAATAGCAACGCAATGAAAATACGACTCAGGCAGATAAGCATTTATTTTTTGTAGCCAGCTTATGAATATCTATGAAGCTTCATATGCGTCGCACACTTGTACAATATCAAAAATATCATCAACTTTTATCCGCATCTGCCCGTTAGATCTGTGTCATCCATGTTCCTGGCTTACTTTGCGCAGCAATCAACTATTTCAGATCAAGTTTTATCTGTAATTCCTCAAATTGTTTCTCATCAATTGTTCCGGGTGCATCCAGCATTACATCTCTTCCGCTGTTGTTTTTTGGAAAAGCAATAAAGTCACGGATGATTTCGCTTCCTCCTATTATTGCACAAAGCCTGTCGAAACCAAATGCAATACCACCATGTGGAGGGGCACCGTATTCAAATGCTCCCAGGAGGAATCCGAATTTGTGTTGCTGTTCTGCTTCATCCATTCCAAGTGCAGCAAACATTTTTTCCTGTAATTCCCTTTGATGAATGCGGATAGAACCGCCACCCAGTTCATTGCCATTTAAGACAAGATCATATGCATTTGCCTTGATACCTGCATAAGGATGCGCTAAATAATTTGCAGCATCTTTAATAACAGGATCATTGTTTATCATTACTGAAATATGATCAGGCTTTGGTGAAGTAAATGGATGGTGACGTGCAACCCATCGATTGAGATCTTCTGCATACTCAAATAATGGGAAATCCAATACCCACAATAATTTGAATTCAGTGGGCTTGCGCATTTCCAAACGCTCGGCCATGTACATGCGCAGGTCGCTTGTGGCTTTTCTTGTTTTTTCTTCTGCTCCCGCAAGTATTAAAATAAGATCACCGGTCTTTGCATTTGTTGCAGCGGCAATGGCTTTTAATTTTTCTTCATTGTAAAATTTATCAACACTGCTTTTGAATGTTCCGTCGGCATTGCACTTGATGAACACAAGCCCTTTCATTCCGATTTGCGGGCGTTTTACCCATTCTGTCAATTCATCTGTTTGTTTGCGGCTGTATTCACTGCATCCGGGAACAGCAATGGCGATCACGGTTTCAGCTTCATCAAATACTTTAAAGTCAACGCCGTTTATCAAAGCTGCCTGGTCCGTTTTATTTGTAAAAACAGTAGAAGGTTTTTTCAGGTTGCAGAGTTTCATTTCAAAGCGGATATCAGGTTTATCATTTCCATACATCCACATAGCATCTTCCCAGGTTATGCGTTCAACTTTTTCGCTGTACTCAATATTCTTTACATCTTTGAATATTCTTTTGACCAGGCTTTCAAACATGTTCAAAATATCTTCCTGTTCAACAAAAGCCATCTCACAGTCTATCTGGGTAAATTCCGGCTGGCGGTCGGCCCGAAGGTCTTCATCCCTAAAACATTTTACGATCTGGAAGTAGCGGTCATAACCACTTACCATCAACAATTGCTTGAATGTTTGCGGGCTTTGCGGCAATGCATAAAACTGCCCTGGATTCATACGGCTTGGCACCACAAAATCTCTTGCACCTTCGGGAGTGGATTTAATTAAGAAAGGGGTTTCAATATCCATGAAATTATTTTCATGTAAATAATTCCTTGCACTTCTTCCAACGGCAGAACGCAATTCTAAATTCTTTTTGACCGCGTTTCTTCTCAGGTCAAGAAAACGGTATTTCATCCTGATGTCATCACCTCCATCCGTATCATCCTGTATGGTGAATGGAGGAGTAATGGATCTGTTCAATATCATAAATTCGGTAACAACGATCTCAATTTCTCCTGTTGGTATATTGTTGTTCTTATTACTGCGTTCCTGTACGTTTCCCTTAACCTGTAACACGAATTCCCTTCCCAGGGGATTGGCTTCCAGGTCTGCATTCAATGATTCAGAAAATAATAACTGGGTAATGCCATAGCGGTCCCTCAGATCAACAAAAGTGATGCTGCCGAATTTACGCACGGTTTGTACCCAACCGGCAAGGGTTGTGGCTTTGCTTTTATCGGTCAATCTTAATTCTCCGCAGGTATGTGTTCTGTACATTGTATCGTTGAATGGTTTGTTTGTTGATTTATTTGTTGCCGTACAAGTGAGTGACACAACGATGCTGATTGAAGTACAGCTGTTGGTAAAACAAAATTTACGGACTGCAAATATAAGCCTGTTCCGGAAAGTAAAAGCCCCGCCTTATGGTAGGGCTTTATTATCTATATCCGTTGTCGGGCCTGCCGGCCGGCAGGCAGGGTTAATTAGCATCCGGTTTATCTACTTTCTTTGCATCCATCATTTCCATCAGCTTCATACCCAACAAACCATTGATACCGCCATCGGTTCCGTTTCCGCCGCCAATAAGGATATCTGGAATGATCTTGATATTGCCTTTAGCGATCTCTTCAGTGATCTTGTACCTGGTAAAATTGTCTCCACCCATTGCATTAACCTGCAATTCATATGCTTCAGCAGTTGATTTACCGATTGCCATGATCTTCTCTGCTTCCGCTAAACCTGTTTTACTGATCCTTTCAGCATCTGCGCTGGCATTGAGTTTGGTGGCCTCAGCCTGTGCACCTGCCCGGGCCTTCGTTGCTTCTGCTTCCGCATTGGCACGCATTTTTGTCGCTGTTGCCTCCGCATCCACCTGTAGTTTCAAACTATTTGCATCACCCTCAGCTTTTTTTACGGTAGCATCAGCAGTACGTTGTGCGATCTCAACGTTTTGTTGCGCCTTTACAATTTCTTTCTGCATATCTGCGATCGCAGTTTCTTTTTCCATACCCTGGCGTTTTTCCTGTGCCATACGCTGAGTACTGTATGTTTTTTCTTCTTCCTGTGCGATCTTCCTGTCCGTTAAAGTTTTCATCAATGACTCCGGAGGAACGATATCACCGATCAATGTATCCACCGCATTCACGTTGTATTCATCCAGCACATCCTTCATATTATCCTTAGCAGCCTGTTGTCTTTCTTTACGGGTTGCAAGGAAAGCGATCACATCACTATCCTGTGCAGAGTTTCTGAAATAGTTCCCGATCGTGGGCTCAAGTACCTGCGATACCAGGTTATTCATGCTGCCAAATCGGGCAATTACTTTTGGCGCTTCGTTGGCAGGTATGTGTATGATCTGTGATACGTCGAGGTTGAAAGGGAAGCCATCCTGTGAACGCACGGTGATCGTACTTAAATTTTTATCCAGTTGATGCGCTTCACTCCTGGTATTTGCCCAGTTCAATACGAGGTTTGTTGTTGGTACCAGTTCAACCTTCATGATGTATTTGTTGAAAGGATATTTACCGGGGCCATAAGGCTCCATCCAAACACCACGCTGGCCCTTGCTTACGATGTTACCGTGTTTAAAGCTTTCGCCGGTAAGGTCCTTGCCATCCTGGCCAATATAACTGATCACCACACCAACATAACCAATTGGCACATCCGTCATGGGCACTTCTTCAATTTGTATCGCCCATGGGTTAATGTTATAACTACCTGCTAAAATGATCGAAGGCTGCAGTCCGCGGTTACCATCGTGCTTTAAAAAAGTATCAAAGTCCTGGAAATTATTATGCCCTTCAATATACTTACCTGCTATCTGGCCACTTTCAATTGGTTGCCCATCTAATGATGTAACAATACCTACCATGTTCTCATGAATGATCACCATATCGGCGATCGTAATGGTAAATGCAAAATTGTTGATACGGTAAGTGCCTGCAGTGATGTATGCTGTCTGCCGGCCTTTCTGTCCGCCGTTATTTAAGAATTTCTCTGTATCCTGGAAGTTATCGCTGTCGACCCTCCTGGCAAGTATGGCACCAGTTGGTATTTCAGCGCCATCATTACTCAGTATCAATCCGATCTTTCCTTCAGGTATCACGGTAAAGGGTTGCATATTCACACCATATTGCCATGGCCACATGCCCCAATACAAGCCGGGCGCAAGTGCCTGTGCCTGGAAACCTGCCTCACCTTTTGTTGCAATGATCCTTCCGTCGGGTAATTCACGGTTTGAACCAAACAAGACGAATTTTTTTGTAACCAGACCGATCCTGTTCTCCGGTACGATCACCATACCGAATAAGAACCGTAGTATGAGTTTATAAAGGATCAGGGAAAACAGGATCACCAGTATCCACCAATAATGAGTAAAGAAATCTGCAAAGTCCATAGTTGTTAGTTTTAGTTGTTTGAAATATTTATTTTGTTATCAGCTATTGTTTTACAATTAAACATTGTTGTGTCATCATGATCCCGGTCTATCGGGACTCAATTGTGCGGTAATAATATATGCAGCTTTTTTAGTGTTTGATCATTAAGTATCTCATCGTTTAAAGATAAGATCCTACTTTTCACAACAAAAGATCAATAAAACAGGTAAAAAATTGCTGCCGGCTAAGCTATTAGAAAAAATTGAAGAAGTTGGCAGCACTTATTTGTGCATCTTACATGAGAGCGAGGCTCCATTTAAATTTGAAATGTGAAGATATATGGAACTGAAGGATCGTACAAATAGATCAAAGCCAGGCGGAGTTTTTCCTTCTATAAATGGTAAAGTATGTAGTATGAACGGAATGTTGGATCTCAGATCCTGTACCTGGTATACCTTATCCTTTGCTTTACAATGTTTCCAGTTCATTTTTATGCCCCGGTTTCCAGATAATATAATAAAAAGCCAGGAACAATATCCCTAATACAAATGGTATAATGGCCAGGTGCTTGTAAGAATATGCAGCAAACAGCGGGTTCAGATCAAAGTGAAAAAATTCGCTGATCATCCAGTACGCATTTGCGCTTATCCAGAATACAATGGCAAGGTTGTGACAAAGTTCACTCATATATTGGCGGGTACGCCATGAAATGACGATCGCAATGATGAGGGTAGGGAAGATCATCGCTATACCCAATGGCTTCCAGATCATACACCAGCTGATGTCTTTAAAAAGCCAGAATACAATGTGCAGGTTCTCCATTTTACGATAACGGAGTGGGATGACGTAGTTCTGTTCGTTTGACATTTTTGTAAAGGAAGAATTATGAGTTGAGAATTATGAATTAAAAATACAACGAGGCAATCAAATAACTCTTAATTCTCAACTCATAATTCATAATTATTTCTCATCACTTAACATTCACCCGTATCCCCTCGCTATGGCTCGTAAACTCAGGAGCATACATACATTGTATCGTTGTAATGCCATTGCTGAAATCCCCGCTATGTGTGACGAACATAGGATATTCAAAAACATAAGTACCACGTGCCAGCCAGCCAAAAAAGAAATTGGTACTGGCATCCCTGGTGCTTTCATAATAACCCAATCCTCCCTGCCACTTGTACTGGCTGATCACATTCACCGGTTCCATACACGATGCACGCATATCTTTCATGTGAACATACTCCATGTCACGGTCAACCCGAAGTTCGATGCGCACTTTTACTTTATCTCCGATATGTAACTCATCTCCATCATTCAATGCCTTTAATACAGGCCCGCGATCGCTGTTCTTTTCGATGAATAATTTTTTTACAAGTTTTAGCGGCGTTTCAGCGGATGTTATTTTATCGAGGTTCTCAAAATACTGCCAGTAAACAGCACCCCATGAAGTGGTTGAGTGGTTTATTGGTTTATCGGTTGATGAAGAAACGGAAATTGTTATGTTACCCATAGCTGCTTTTACCTTTTCAGCTTCAATCGTTTTTTTGAAATAACCTGTTCCTGCTTCGGTTGCATTGTCTGTACTTTTTATTACTGTGCTACCCAAATTGATGGTAACTGTTTTTTCTTCCGACAACCAGCTACTCCCATTCAATAACAAAGCATAGCATGCTTCTGCTGTTGCACGGGTAGTTTTCCAGTTCTGTGTTTGCTTTTGTTTTAGCAGCCAGGTTTTGAGGTCATCAATGGTTTTATTGTCCTTATCAATGTCTGTAAAAGCTTCTATCATCATGGCCTGGCTTTCTATCGGCGCCTGGTACCAATAATAACCACCACCCGCAAGATCTTTCCAATACATGCCCATCTCTTCTTTGTAGATTGCGTTTTCTTTCAATGACCTGATAATAGCAAACGGAGTTTTGTTGTCATCCGTCCTTTGTAATGACAAAGCGATCATCGCCTGCATGTATTTGGAATGACTGAGCCAGTATTTTTGTGACTGCCCGCGGTAATAATTATATGCAGTTTGGGAAGCCGCACTTATTTTATATTGATTAAAGAAGCTGCGCATGTATAAGTACTGGATAGCAGTAGCAGATAAATTATTGTTCTTAAGAATGATCTTATGCTTAAGCAGGTAATCATATTCTTCTTTTATCCTTGCATCCAGGTAAGGGATGGCCTTGTCAATGACCGTTTTCAATAAAGCCATATCATCTGCGGTCAATGCATTTAATTTAAACAGGTGCCCGATACCGGTAATGATATACTGGGTCATATACCTGTCATCGGGACCGCCTTTCAACCAGGTGAATCCACCATTCTCCCCCTGCATTTCCTTTAGCTTATTGAATGCACTGTTCTTTTCTTTTGCCATACGGACCATGTCAAATAGCAAAGCAATATTTTTCTTCTGCTGGTTCTCATTTTGTGCTTCCATTACCCAGGGTGTTTCCTGTAACAACACTGATTTCAGTTCTTCGTTTTTTTGAAGATTGCTCATCAGTGCAGCTGTGTCAAGCGTTTTCCATGTCTCAAAAATGGCTTTTATTTTGGGCGAAGCATTTGCAATAAAACCTGCCAGTGCATTTGCATAATAGCGATTAAAAGTTTGTTCTGCACATTCGTAAGGATATTCCATTAAAAAAGGCAAAGCCTGTACCGCATACCATGCAGGGTTGCTTGTATATTCTACCGTTACAGCATGGTTGCTAAGTGTTTCACTTTTGCCACTATTGAGCAGTTTCTCAAACTTAAAATTCTTTGTGGTCTCATTGCGCATATTCAATGGCATACTCTCTGTTACCAGCGTGCGGTTTGTAAGAACGGGTAAAGCTGCTTCTTCTCCATCACTGAAATCTGCATCTTTTGCAACTGCTTTTATCCTGTATGTCAGCGCAGAGTTGAAATTTGATGGAATGCCAATAGGGAATTTCACAGATACGCTCTGCCCGGCAGGAACGGTAAAATATTGTGAGGGAAATACATTTTTAAACCATCCATCAACGGGTTTGTTATTGGCAGCATCAAATAATTCAAGTTGAGCAGTTCCGGTGAGTTCTTTCTCTGAAAGGTTCACAATTTTTGCTGAGAATTCCATCTGGTCACCTTCACGTAAAAAACGTGGCGCATTGGGCTGTACCATCAATGGCTTTTGTGTAATGACCGTTTTCTCTGAATATCCACTCGCCAGTTCTTTTGAATGAGCAAGTGTCATCATTTTCCATTCTGTCAAAGCTTCCGGAATGGTAAATGAAAATTCAACATTGCCATTTTCATCAGTTAATAATGAAGGGAAAAAGAAGGCAGTTTCATTGAAATTTTTACGGATCTGTACATTATTGTTTTGAGTTTGTTTTTCTTCTTGTTTTATTGAGACTGTATCGGTTGCATTTTTTCTTTCTTTGCCTTGTTGAATCGAAGTATCATCTCTTAACGAACGCTTGGTTTGAAAAGCACTGGTAACAACAACTTCCTGCATCTTATCATTTCCATTTGCCATAGGTGCCGCCGCACTTTCGCCACGTAACCTTATCCTGTTATAAAAATAATAATTTTCATTCCAGCCATAGTTTGCCAATGCATCATAAGATTTTGGTCTTTGTGAAAACCCGGCATAAGTGACCCTGCTAAATTCATCTGAGCTTACTGCAGTAAAACCTCCAGCCCTCCAGGATATGTTTTCTGAATTTACGGGCCACAATGACTTTAGCGATACCCATCTATGCGGCTTGAACTGGTCGAGTGATGCATCGTACATACTGATCAGTGTTTCTGCCGCAACCTTTTCGGTTTTATTTCCACTGATCTTTATTTTCCATTTCTCTTCGCTGCCGGGTAATAGCTTATCCCGGAATGTTTCATAACTGATGTGGAGATCTTTATTGCTCCAGGGGATGTTAAAATATTCTGCACCGGTGTAAACCCGGTTATGATGAACGAACGCATAATTCATATTCATGCCACCACGATCGCTTTCCGTTACCGCAATTTCATTGGTATATGGGGATGAAGCGGTGATGTTTTGATAAGAAGTACTGGTTGGACTGCCTGTTTTAGACAGGTTCTGGATGAGCCATATTTTATCCAGGTCGGTTGAAATATTATAACTGATCTTTTCACCCGGCTCGGCAGTTGCATTAGATACTTTTACATTGATCGCTGATTTGTCTTCTGAAACAAACCCGTTGCCATCTGTTAACAGTATATATTTTTCTGCACTTACTTCTTCGCCGTATTTGTCTTTGGTTGTGGCAATGAGTTTGTACCAGCCGGTTCTCAACTGGCCGTTCCGTAATGCGAACTCTCCGCTTTGCGTGGTTGTATCTGTTATGGAAACCCCGATATCTCCAATGGGCCATTTGCTCATTTGGTCCTCATCACTATAAATATCATAGGGGAAATTTGTTTTGTATTCATCATAACTCATCATGAACTGGTCAGGCATCTCCCAATACCTTTCCCTGAAGATCAGCCGGGGTGACCTCAGCTTATAAAGCGCAACATTTACGGTTGTTTTTTCAAACAGGCCATTCAGGTTGCTGCTTTTGATCTTTATACGCTGTATACTGTCCGCTTCCATTTTATCTGCTGAAACAATATCAAGCTGGAGCATCTGGTATGCCACGGCTACTGTTGTATTACCACTCCTGGTTTCGCCGTTTATATCTGTAATGTCTGCATTTATTTCATAATGGAAAACGGGTTGGCCCTTCCTGTCAACATTTTCATCCGGTATTGCTTTGAATGTAACGAAAAATTCGCCATTTGCATTGGTAGTTGTTTCGCCGTTGGTTATTTCCATTTCTTCGCTGCTGCTTGGATAAATGGATTTTCCTCGTCCATAATAACTACCCCAGCCCCACCAAATTGGGTATCGAACTTTGCGTACAACCCTATAAGTTACTTTGGCGCCATCAATATTATTTCCGGCATAAGCCTTCGCTTTTCCTTTCACCAGAATACTATCCTGTAACCGGTAAGTGCCTGTTGGTTTATTTACCTCAACAAAAAATTTCGGACGTTTGTATTCTTCCACGCTGAAGTATTGGGTGGAATTATCTATAGAATCCTTTAAATAGAACAGCCCGTTCAATAACCCTTCCGGGAGTTTGAAATTGCCGCTGAAAGAGCCATATTCGCCGGACCGGAGATCCAGGCTGCTTATTTTACGGCTATTGGCGTCATAAAGTGTGATCGTGGTCTTATAGCCTGGAGCTACGCTGCTTTTTTTGCTGGCGCTGTCTGTACTTACTACAATGCCTTTAAAATAAATGGTTTGGCCCGGACGATAAATAGAACGGTCAGTAAATAAAAATGTTCTTTTAATGGAAGGGGGCGTATAACTATTGTAATAGTATGCAATGATGTTATCATCAAGGAACAATTCATCGCTCAGGTATTTTACCTGTATAGAACTATTATAGTAGTCTTTTCCTATTTTTAATTTTACATAGCCATTCACATCTGTACTGTACTTTTCCTTCTTTGCGTTCTCATATTTTCTTGCCCCGTTATTATATACCTGCTGCCATAGCTGCACAGTTGCATTTGCAAGCGGCTGGCCATTATCACGGTTTAGTACGTACAATTCATCTTTATTGTTTGAGATATAACTGATGTTGCTGATATAGGTTACTTGTCTTGAAATGATATTTTTAGAAAGAGAAAAATCAGCATTGATACTTCCCAGGATATAGTATGTGCCGGGCAGCAATGCATCAACTTTGATCTCAGCAGCATGTTCCTGGTAATCCTGCAGGTTGGGTAAATTGACATCCCAGCTTCTTAAAACCTGGAGATTTATTACCTCGTTCCAACTGGCTTCATAACCCAATTGGTTGATCCTTTCAATTTCTTCCCTGCTTGTTTTTATTATCCGCAAATGCAGTGTATTTATATTCTTATATTTTACAAGACTGCGAAAAGGCTGACCGGGAATATTCACTTTTTCAGTTTGAAAACCAAGCAGGGGCATTTTGATCATATTCAACAGGTTCTGGCAATTGATGGCCCCTTCAGATTTTGGGAAACCGTTTATAGCAATGTCACAAAGTTCTTTGGCTCTTTTTATTTCATACTGGGTTTCCTTTTTTGATACCGGGTCATATTCATTTCCCCTTGTAAAATATAACTGTGCCCGCAGGTACATGGCTTGTGCCGCGGCTTCATTTTTGATATAAATGGTTTCGATGTTCTTTAAAGCATCTTCATACAACTTATCTTTATTTGTAAAAATGCCATGATCATTGGCAAAGCCTAAACGCAATAGGTCTGCATCAAGCAAGGCATCGGGGCTGGGATCATTTATGTGGAACTTTAATATATCCTGGAACAAACTGAGTGCATTGTAATAGACTGATGTGGAGTCTTTTGTAATGAATTTAATTTTAATGAAATCGGCTACAGGTGAAAATATCCTTTCATCATTTAGAATGAATTTATATGCCGGCATGATAACATCATTTTCACTGCTCATAAAATAAGCGAGTGCACGATGAGCAAGGAAATCATATAAGGTTGGCCGTAAGTTTCGGGTATTTTCCCCTTTTTGAAGGATGGCATCCATGCCGGCCAGGGAAGTATTTTTTAAAAGTATTTCATTTTTTAAGGAAGCTTTATACAATGCGGCTATCGTTGCATTCAGTTTTTCAATACTCCAGGTACTGATGTCTTTGGATCTTTCTTCTGCAAGTTTGGTGCGGTTGTAAAATTTATAGCGGTTAGCCTGCAGGTAACTCTGGAAAAGCTCTGCCTGCATACTTTGCAGGATATTTTTTACTGGTGCTTTGGTCTTTGCGATAAGTGTGTCGACATAGAAGATATTATTTTCCTTGTTATCTTCTTCTACCATATTGCGGTATTTCATCTCGTACATGGAGGATTTTACCTGTTGTACCTCATTTCCTGCGGCTGTTGCCATATCAAATATCTTCATTACCTCCTGCAGGGCCGACCTGGTAAGCCCTTTCTTTTCAAATGCTTCAACAGCTTTCCAGTTCTTTGAATAATCATTTGGCTGCTGGGCAGCAATATTCAATGATGCCATCATAGCCAGTGAAATAAGGAAGACTATTTTAATTGAATTCATAACCGGTCAATATTTAAATACAAGATAGTAAATGTTGCTTGAGCAAATAGTACGTTTAAGATGTAAGGTTGCTGTTTTTTACATAAAACAGGCGGATTTATTTCTTTAACTTTTTATTATCTATTTATCTTTTTACATCAGTGCCGGCTTTGCATCCAATTATACAATTACTTACCCGATTTTTAAACCTAAAATTTTTAAACATGAAAAAATTTTTTACACTTATCGCAGTATTGTTATCAATGCTTTCAAGCTTTGCCCAGCCGAACGAAGCCAGGCGGCCATTCAATAACCAGGGACGGCTTTCAATCAGTACAGTGACAAATGACCCGGTAAGGGTACTTGTAGATGGCAATAATTACAGCATCAAAGGAAACGATGATGAAAGGACGATCAATGATATCAGGCCGGGTTACCATTCAATTAAAGTTTACCAGCAGAAAAGATCAAAGAACAATAGCCGGAAAATGAATAAGAATATGCAATTGGTCTATGAAGGGAACATTTATGTAAAACCTCAATACCATGTTGATGTTGTTATCAATCGATTTGGGAAAGCCTTTATAGATGAAAGACAAATGAATGCCGGTTATTATGACGACAATGATGATAATGGCCAGGGAGGATGGGAAAACAATGATAACAATATGCAACCGATGAACTACCGTTCATTTGAGCAATTCAAACAGGTGATCAGGAATGAAAGTTATGATAATACAAGGCTGATTGCCGCAAAACAAACCATTGCATCCAATTATTTTTCATCAGCACAGGTAAAAGAGATCGCAGGATTATTCAGTTTTGAAAACAGTAAACTGGATATGGCGAAATACAGTTATAGGTACACGGTAGATAAAAATAATTATTTTATACTCAATGATGTTTTTGCATATAGCAGCAGTAAAGAAGAACTTGCCAGGTTCATACAGGCATACAGATAGTTTTGGTGGCTATACTTTAAAAGGGGCTGGGACGTGGGTTCCGCCCTTTTTTATTAGGTGTGAAGGTGTAAGAAGATGGTGTGAAGGTGTAAGAAGATGGTGTGAAGGTGTAAGAAGATGGTGTGAAGGTGTAAGAAGATGGTGTGAAGGCGTAAGAAGATGGTGTGAAGGCGTAAGAAGATGGTGTGAAAGTGTGTAAGTGTGTAAGTGTGATGATATGAAAGTTAAAAATCTGCGTAACCAACACACATATTTACACCTCCACACTTTCACACCATCTTAAATACCTGCACAGCAAAAATTATTTCTTTAAAGCTTCCGCCATTGTCTTGCCTATATCCGCAGGGCTTGCTACCACATGGATACCACATGCCGCCATGATCTTCATCTTTGCTGCAGCCGTATCATCTTCGCCTCCTACAATTGCACCCGCATGGCCCATGCGCCTGCCCGGGGGAGCTGTCTGGCCGGCAATAAATCCTACGACCGGTTTTTTATTTTTAGTAGACTTGATATAATTTGCCGCCTCTGCTTCCATGCCACCGCCAATTTCACCGATCATCACGATCGCATCTGTATCATTATCATTCATAAATAATTCTACTGCTTCTTTGGTGGTAGTGCCAATGATCGGGTCACCTCCGATCCCAATGGCTGTAGAAATCCCTAACCCTGCTTTTGCCACCTGGTCTGCTGCTTCATATGTAAGTGTACCGGATTTGGAAACGATCCCGATCCTTCCTTTTTTGAAAATGAAACCAGGCATGATCCCAACCTTACATTCATCAGCTGTAATAACACCGGGACAATTGGGGCCGATCAATCTTGTAGCGGTTCCCTGTAAAAAATTCTTCACTTTTACCATGTCCTGTACCGGGATACCTTCGGTTATACAAACTACCAGTTCGATACCGGCATCAGCAGCTTCCAGGATCGCATCAGCAGCAAATGCCGGCGGCACGAAAATAATACTCACATTGGCACCGGTAGTTTTCACCGCATCGGCAACCGTATTAAAAACGGGCTTGTCCAAATGTAAAGTTCCCCCCTTTCCGGGTGTAACACCTCCAACGAGTTTGGTGCCGTATTCCAGCATCTGCGTGGCATGAAATGTCCCTTCTGTACCGGTAAAGCCCTGTACAATTATTTTGGAATCTTTGTTAACTAAAACTGACATGTTTTCAATTAAAAATTAAGAATGAATTATTGAAATAGCACGCAAAGATAGGGGAGATGGGTTATTAAGGAAAGAGAATATTTTGGTTGCCGGAAGCGGCTTCCTGGTCATGCTGCACTGGCGATGCTGTAGTTAAACCAAGCCCTGGTTAAGTCTATTTGTATTTTTATAGATAGCTGGAACTGAAATTTTTATTTGACCTCACCGTTCTCGTCAATTTTTCCTTTGGCTTCCAGCATGCGCATATTCTTTGCATCCTGTAAGAATTCTGATGCAAAGATGAACTCATTGAGTTGTTTATTATCCGAAAATATGATGTCTTTGCTGTTCCCGGTCCATTCCTTTTTGCCATTGACCATGTACAGAATGTTATCACCGATTTCCATCACGCTATTCATATCATGCGTATTTACAATGGTGGTCATGTTGAATTCTTTGGTGATCTCATAGATCAACTTATCTATAAGCATGGATGTTTGCGGATCGAGTCCGGAGTTAGGCTCATCACAAAACAAGTACTTCGGATTTAATACGATGGCCCTTGCTATGGCCACCCTTTTTTTCATTCCACCACTTAATTCAGCGGGTAATTTTTTATTGCTTCCTTCAAGGTTCACCCTTTCCAGCACCTCATTTACCCGGGCCATTTTTTTAGAGTGGGTATCCTTTGTGAACATATCCAGGGGGAATTTTATATTCTTTTCTACGTTCATACTGTCAAACAATGCCGAACCCTGGAAAAGCATACCGATCTGCTGGCGTAATAATTTTCTTTCTTCTTCGGTCATATCAGTAAAGCTTTTTCCATCATAAATGATCTCGCCATCGTCAGGTTCAAATAAACCCACCAGGCATTTTTGCAGAACTGTTTTACCGCTGCCACTGGAACCGATGATCAGGTTTGCTTTACCGGTTTCCATTACATGGCTAACGCCATCAAGCACAACTTTATCCCCGAAGCTTTTACTGATATTTTTAAATTCGATCATAATTATTTTATTCCTGTCCGGATACACTGAAATACTATTCATCTTACAACAGCAAAGCAGCCAATGCATAATCTGCCAATAAGATCATTACACAGCTAACCACAACTGAAGTAGTACTGCTTCGCCCGATCTCCAGCGACCCGCCTTTTACATAATAACCATAATAAGCCGGTACTGTACTTATGATAAATGCAAATGTGTATGCTTTTATCAACGCAAAAACTACATTATAAGGCATAAAGCTTTGTAACAATCCCTGGTCGTAAGTACTTGTTGAAAGGATCCCGGATGCAGAGCCAGCCAGGCGACCCCCATAAATTCCCAGTACCATTGCCAAGACTACCAGCATAGGAATGGTCAGTAATGCAGCAGCAATTTTGGGCATGACGAGGTATGTCTTGGTATTGATGCCCATTATTTCAAGTGCATCGATCTGTTCACTTACACGCATATTACCCAGTTCGCTTGCGATCTTACTTCCAATTACCCCGGCAAGCACGATACATACAAGTGTAGGAGCAAATTCAAGTATAACCGTATCCCTTACGATCTGGGCTATAGTGCTTTCGGGGATCAGTGGGCTTACCAGCTGGTAAGATGTCTGAACGGCACTTACAGCACCCATAAAAACAGAAATGATAGAGACGATACCTAAAGAACCCATACCGATCTCGGAACACTGGTGCATGAATTCCTTCCAATACAATTTTGCATTTTCAGGCCTGCTGAACATGCCTTTAAGCATTAAAAGGTATCGACCGAAATGGGAAAAAAATTTCATTTGTTGCTTTTACTGATTTATTCTTTTAGTCGTATGCCTTTTTAGTGGCCTGACGACTATTACACTAATTCTATGCCACCGTTTTTTTCGGTCGTTTCCACCATTTGCTTTTCTTCATTTCTTCCTGGGTATTGGTATTGGATTTAGACTGTGCATCCACTACCGCAATGACTACCATATTGAAGATGGAGCGGATAGAGCTTCCCAATTGCAGTACGTGCACCGGTTTGTTCAGGCCGAGTAAGATGGGGCCAATGCTATCTGCGCCGCCAACCTCCTGTAAAAGGTTGTATGCAATGTTTCCTGCAGCAAGATTTGGAAAAATAAGGGTATTTACTTCCCCGTTTATCAATTCTGTGAACGGGTAATTCTCTTTTAATATCTCTTTATTGAATGCCAGTATGCCCTGTATCTCGCCATCACAGATCAGGGAGCTTTCCTTTTGTTTTACTATTTCCCGGGCTTTGCGAACAAGGTTTGCCTCGGGAGAATTGCTGCTGCCAAAATTCGAATAGGAAAGCATAGCAATTTTTGGAACAATATTGAACTGCTTAACTTCATTGGCAACGAGGAAAGTTATCTCTGCCAGTTCTTCCGCAGTAGGATTAAAATTAACGGTTGTATCAGCCAGGAACAAGGGGCCACGCTTTGTAAATAATATGTACATGCCCGCAATTTTCTTTACACCTTCTTCTGTCCCGATAATTTCAATAGCGGGGCGGATGGTATCAGGGTAATTCCTGCTAAGCCCGCTGATCATACAATCGGCTTCTCCTGTTTCTACCATCATGCAACCAAAATGGTTACGGTCCTTCATCACTTTATATGATTCATACCTGTTTAATCCCTTACGCTGCCTTTTTGCAAAGAAGAGTTCACCGAATTGTTTTCTCATTTCATCTGTCTCATCGTCTTTGGGATTGATAATGGGCATTCCTTCCAGGTCTATGGAATTCTCCATGGCAATTTTCTGGATCTTCTTTTCATCACCCAATAAGATCGGGAAACCCACTTTTTCTTCCAATACCAGTTGTGCTGTTTTGAGTATCTTGATATTTTCTGCATCGGCAAAAACAACTCTTTTTGGGTCCCTTCTTGCTTTGTTGCCGATAACACGGCTGAGCTGGTTATCCAGGCCCAGGCGCTTATTCAGTTCAATTACATAAGCATCCCAGTCTTCGATATTCACTCTCGCCACACCACTTTCAATTGCTGCTTTAGCTACGGCTGGCGCCACTGTTGCCAGTAAGCGGGGATCAATGGGTTTGGGAATAATATAGGTTGGCCCGAATGAGATACTTTTTTCATTGTATCCAAGTGTTACAATATCCGGCACCGCAGATTTTGCTAATTCTGATAAAGCCTTTACTGCAGCAAGTTTCATCGGTTCATTGATCTGGCGTGCCCTTACATCCAGTGCCCCCCTGAAAATATAAGGGAACCCAAGCACATTGTTTACCTGGTTGGGATAATCGCTTCTTCCTGTTGCCATGATCAGGTCCTTACGGCTAGCAATAGCCGCTTCGTAAGTTATTTCAGGATCAGGATTTGCCATAGCGAAGACAATGGGGTTCTTTGCCATGGATTTGATCATTTCAGGTGTTACTACGTTCCCTACGCTTAAGCCAACGAAAACATCTGCATCTTTCATTGCCTTGGTGAGGTTATGGTCCCTGTATTTAGCGTCAACACAAAACGGCTGTTTCAATTCTTCAACATCTTCCCTCCCTTTGTATAAGATGCCGTCTTTATCAAATACCATGAAGTTGGACGGCTTTGCACCCAGAGATGCATACAACCTGATACAGGCCATTGCTGCTGCGCCTGCGCCATTGATAACAAATTTTACCCGGTCGATCTTTTTCTTTTGAATTTCCAATGCATTGAGCAATGCAGCAGATGAGATGATCGCAGTGCCATGCTGGTCATCATGCATTACGGGGATATTGCATTGTGCTCTTAATTCCTGTTCTATATAAAAACATTCCGGCGCTTTGATATCTTCAAGGTTAATGCCTCCAAAGGTTGGTTCCAGCGCTTTTACGATCTGTACAAATTTTTCAGGATCGGTCTCATTTATTTCAATATCAAAAACATCAATGTCTGCAAATATTTTGAACAATACGCCCTTTCCTTCCATAACCGGTTTACTAGCAGCAGGACCGATATTGCCAAGACCGAGCACAGCAGTGCCATTCGTGATCACTGCAACTAAATTTCCTTTGGCTGTGTATTTATAAACGTCATCCGGGTTAAGGGCTATTTCTTTACAAGGCTCTGCTACACCGGGAGAATATGCAAGAGAAAGGTCACGTTGCGTTTTAGCATCTTTCGTAGGAACCACTTCAATTTTTCCTGGTCTTCCTTTGGAGTGATACTCTAATGCCTGTTGTCTGCGAAGTTCTTTTGCCATATTAGATAAGCCGTTCAGACAGCAGGGCGTTAAAAGTTTTTTGGTTTAACGTCTTTACCTCTTTCCGGCAATTTACTTTATGAGCGTGCAATTTACAAAATTAGCAGTAGTTAGTATTTTTAAAAGCGCAGCAGCTATTTGCTTTTGGCTTTGAAAGACCATGTTATAACAAATTCTGCTATTATATCGCCGTTTTTATCTTTCCCGGTGCTTCTTGCAGCAACGGTCGTGCTTTTTCCGGATGCTGCTGCTTCATTTACTGCCTGCTGAAATACTGCACCATCATTACACGTAAAAATAGTGATACCAGTTGCTTTTTTTAAAAATGTTCCCTCTGTTTTAATAACAAGTAAACTGATAGGAGGTTCTCTTTTATAAATCTGAGCCATTGCGAGGATCCCTGTGCTCATTTCCGCTGCCATACTGAGACAGGCAAAATAAGTGCTCCTGAAAGGATTTTTTGAAAACCATTTATAAGGCACCGTTACTACAGATTGGTTCTCATCTGCATATTTCAATCTTACACCACTAAAATAGGCTGCAGGTAACCTGCTGATCAGGAAAAAAATGAATTTAACAGGATTTTGTACGAGGTCAATGAATTTATTGGGAGAAGAGGTCATTTGTTTATTGGTTTACTTGTTTATTGGTAAAGCCTATAAAAGTTCGGAGTTAATTAGTAACCCATAAACTAATAAACCATTAAACCAATACACTTATTGTCCTTCGTATGTCTTTGCATCCAAAGCCTTTGGACTCCACATTTCTAAAAATTCCTGTACTTTATTTTTATTATAACTTTTTTTACCATCCTCAAGGTACTCGCTGTTTTGAGTGTGGATACGTTCTCCCTGTTCATTTAATATAATAAAGACAGGAAAACCAAAACGTTGGGGATAGCCATAACGGGCAAGTATTTTTGAATTCTTATTTTCTTTGCTGTAATTCAGGTGATACCAAACAAATGCGGAATTGATAACAGAATCTATCTGCGGATCTGCTTTTGTAAATCTTGCGAATTCAACACACCAGCTGCACCAGTTACCCCCGCCCATTATCAACACATATTTATGTGCTGCCCTGGCCTCTTTGATTGCCGCTGCAATATCCTTTTCGGCATCAGCTGCAGGGTTGTACAATTTTGTTTCCTGTGCAAGGAGATTTACTGTGAAAAAGAGGAAGACGGCAGCGAGAAATATTTTTTTCATGTTCATTGTTTAATATTAAATTCAAAGATACAATTAGGGAATCTTTTGATTTGTTAAGAATAAAAATTTACTGCCAATGACTCACCAGATCAAAAAAATCAGTGGCAATACTTTTATTGTTTATCAATTTCAACAATACAGGCTACAACATGGTTGTTTTCTGTTGCCCCGGTTTTAAAATAAATACTGTTATTGGTACCGCTGCTGAACGCTACATTACTGATGACATTTGCAGCTACGGCATCATTCAGTTTTGATGCAAAGTCCTGTTTGGAACTGTTATTTATGGCAGTGTTGATGGCATTATAGTCGAGTGGTTGTTTGCTTACAACAATACCCATAAAATCCTTGTTACCGATCTCATCGGCCTGTATGGATTCACGCCTCGGAAATAACCGGTAACCTGTTATGCCAAAATAAGGCGAATGGATGGGCTTGTATGGGAATAATACAAAACTCTTTCCGGTTGAATCGGGTGTAAAAATATAGGCATAACATTCTACAGCATTCCTTAATTCAATTTTGAATTTGGTCCCCTTCTTTACAGGCGTTACAGTTCTGAAAACATTTCCCTGCCCGGTTTGCAGTGCAATGCTTTGTTTGGTCTCATTGTTAAGCAAACCTATATTACATTCAAAAGCCACATTCAATGCGGCACCTCTTTTTTCCAGCGGGTCAAGGCCGTAAGCTTCCCGCACAAATTCCTTAAAGTCACCATAAGGTATATACGCCAATCCATTTTCACCCCATTCCGGCCCCCAACTGTTCATGACCTGGAAAGCACCGCCTGCAACCCGGTCGTCATAGCCGATCACGCACATGGCGTGCCCGCCAAAGCCCATCTGCTGCCTGTCTTCCTCATTTGGGTGCCATATTTTTTGTCCCATCATTCCCTGCATAAAAGAACCACCCACCATCATACCTATTACAACCGGTGCATCTTTTGCAAGGTGTTCTTTGATGGCCCTTATATTTATTCCGTTTACATCATCGCTTTCGGTGAGCCGGTGAAATCCATGAATTTTGTTAGAACTTGCTTTTTGCAATAGTGTATTATTAGCCTGCCTGCTGCAATCTGTTTCATCATATTGAAAATCTTCCATAGGCACTGCACCTTGCTGTTGCATAAATTCCATTGCCTTTAAAATATAGGAGCCCTGGCAATCTTCCAGCGCAATATTATTATAAACGAATGCAGGGCTATACGCAATTTGGTTGGGATCGTTCCTCGTGCTGCTTGATTCTAAAATGGTACGGGCCGCATATACGCTGCTCCAGGCAACACAACTTCCCTGGTGACCCTGGTTGAGGCGTTGAGGGGCAAAGCTGGCGAGCGAAACAGATTCGGGTAAAGGATTTTTACCATTATCATCTTCCAGGCCTTCATATACGCTTGCTTTTTTAAATTCATTGGGATCGAAATTGTAGCCGCTTTGAGAGAACAGGCTTTGAATGGTATTACTTGTAGAAGAATTGCATCCGCCACGGCTGAATAATAAGTATGCCGCACCACCCAGTACCAATAAGATGATTATTCCTTTTCCGCCACCGCCTTTGCCTCCGAAAAGGCCTAATAACAAAGGAAGAAATCCTAATAAGCCACCCCCACCGCCCGGTCTTCCACCACCCCCAGCACCGGAATTGTCATTGTAATCATCCTGTTGATCCTGTGGATCATCAACCATGTGTAAAGGCATATGAAAAAGTTATTGGTTATAAACTTAAAGTTAAGCTTATGCGGAATATATTAAAATAAAGCGCCGATTTTTTATTCCGATCGTAGTTTTTCAACAAACAATACAAAGCAGATTCCCAAGGTATAAGCAAGTATATCTGTCCACCCAAAGGAAGTGCCGATAATTACCCCGGCAAGTTTATAATTTTGAAGACCGAGCCTTTCTACGATCTTAAAATATTGCAGGGTCTCAACCATATAAGAAAAGAGCAAGACAAAAACAGCTGTGGACAAAACGGGCAGGTTAAAAAAAGATCTTATAAAACAGTAAATCAATATGACGACTAAAAAATCCCCGATATAGGGCCTGATAATTCCATCATGTATAAACAATGCAATAATAAGTTCCGTAAAAAAAATTAATAGGGTAAAAATAAAATAGCGGCGTTTAAATCCTAACATAGGGCACATGTTATAACTAATTTTTTTCTTTTTCAATGATCTCGAAACTCCGTGATAGAGATATACCCTGTGCATCCGTCAAGGTAATAATATGTTTTCCTGCTGCCGGACTGAGTGCCACCTGGTGGGTGATCTCGGTTGTTGTTATAAAAGTATCATCAATGCTCCAGAAGATCTTGGCTTTATTATTTCTATGCGTTGCTTTAAAGATCGCTTTCCCTTTTTGGCCGTTAATTTCCAAAGGAACATAAATTTTCGCATCAGGTTGGGGATAGATCAGTTCCATTTGTTTTCCCGTTTCTGTGACAAGACAGCCCGGCCTGAATGCAGGTAAGGTTTTATAATCATGGTTGTGTTGCCTGTAATAATATTCCATGGTTGGGGGAAGGATGAACCAACTCCGGTGGATCATGTTTGAAGTATTCTCACAATTCTCATTCACCTGGAAATTTCCGCCTGTATCTAAATGGATGATCTTGTGATAGGGGCATAATGCAGACTTACCCGCATTGGGCGGCATGAACAGTGTATCAATATCCGGGCAATCCACATTGGCCCTGAAACCCGTTTCCCGGCAAACAGGAACATAAGAATAATTGTATTGTGGCTTTGAAAACCACTTAACGTTAGGCAGTAACCGAAAAATGTCAAACATAGCGGGGGCTGCCGTATTCACTCCGATCAGTCCCGGGCGGCCTTCCCCATCCGTATTGCCTACCCAAACTGCCACTACATTTTTAGCTGTGATGCCGATTGCCCATCCATCCCGGAAACCAAAACTGGTGCCTGTTTTCCACGCAATTTTTTGAGAGGAAGAAAATTGCTGCCACAAGCCTTCTTCTCCCGGCCTCATCACTTCCTGCATTGCCTGGAATGTAAAATAGATGGATGTGGGATCGAGGATAATGTTTTTATTTTGTGGTTTGATCTCCTGCCGGTAATACAATGGAGGATGGAAATCATTTGTATTTAGTATGCCTTTATTTTTTGTTTGATGATTCAATGTTCTTGCAAATGAGGCATATAGGCCGGCCAGTTCCCACATTTTTACTTCGCAACCACCCAGTATCAAACTCAGTCCATAAAAATCTGCCGGGTTTTTTAGTGAATTGATGCCACATTGCTGCAGGGTCTCATAAAAGCGTTGATATTTATATTGCTGCAACAGCCTTACTGCAGGTATGTTCAGGCTGCGTGCCAGTGCCCGGTTTGCAGGAACAGCACCGTCATATCCGAGGTCAAAATTCTGCGGTGTATAGCCGCCGATCTCGGTCGGGATATCAGGTATCAATGAATTGGGTAAGATCGCGCCATCACTTAACATTGCCGCATATAAGATTGGCTTTAATGCACTGCCGGGGCTACGTGGCGCTGCAATAACATCTACATCAGCTTCAAGCTCTTTATCATCTGTGTGATAAATATTACCAACATATGCCAGGGTATTTCCTGTTTCCACATCTAATACAAGTGCACAAATATTATTAATGCCATTGCCTTTTAATATTTGATGATGTTGTTCTAAAATTTTAATGACATTTTGTTGCAGTGTACCATCGATCGTTGTTCGAAGCTTTGTTGTGGTAAGCATTCCTGCCTGTCTGGCAGGCAGGTTTTTATTTTCCTGTTTAAATCTTTGTAACAGGTGGGGTGCATCCTGGGGGAGGGCCAGGGGTTTTATGGGAAGCGGCTCCAATTTAGCCAGGGCTGCATTTTCAACCGATATTTTTCCTGATGCAGCGAGTTTATCCAGTAACCTGTTTCTTTTTGCCAGTAATATTTCCCGGTTCTTTCCCGGGTGAACCAGTGAAGGTGCATTGGGTAAAACAGCCAGTGTGGCCATCTCCGCCCAGCTTAATTTTTCAGCACTCCTGCCAAAGTAGCGCCAGGCTGCTGCATCAAGCCCGACCACATTGCTGCCGAACGGTGCATTGGATGCATATAAGCCAATGATCTCTCTTTTGGAATAAGACATTTCAAGCCGGAGTGCCATCACGGTCTCTTTTAATTTATTCCAGATGCTGCGCTCATTATTTTTTCCTGCAAGCCTGATCACCTGCATGGTGATGGTACTGCCTCCTTCGGTGATATGCCCGTGCTTTATATTGGCAAGGGTTGCTCTTGCAAGTGAAGTGATATCTACTCCCGGATGCTGAAAAAAGCGTTTGTCTTCAAACGTTGTAATGCAATCAATGAATTTCTTTGGTACATTCTTGTTGTATGGAAACCGCCATTGACCGTCTTTGGCAATGGCGGCATTTAATAAATTCCCGTCTGAGTCCTCAATGACATAACTGGTAGGGGTGGTGAAAAGTTTTTTGGGTAGCATCCACCAGAATAAAAAACATACGACCAATATGAATGCGATCAATGCCTTTTTTTTTGTTGGAAACCTGGCAAAGTGATGGATGGTATTAGATAAGATGTTCTTCATGACCTCACCCCCAACCCCCTCTCCAAAGGAGAGGGGGAGTAGAGTATTTGCAGAATCTTTTTATTAATAAATTATACTACTGAACTACTTCTATCCATCTTCCGCCACTGGCTGCCGTGATCGTATGATCATACATTGCTTCACAGATTGTGGAAGGTAAATAATACTTCCCAAGATAAGCCGCATTCAACTGGATATAATAAGTGAGGGTTTCATTCTCCCTGATATCAAAATAAGAGTACACCCTGTCATCTCTTACATCCTGGTACGTGAACGGCGAAGATTTAAAGGCACCTTCCCCATCCATCATACGGGCATTCAATATTTCCCAGCCGGAAGGAAACATCTGCGTCAATGCCATCTGTGTATACATGCCACGTTTACCTGGATTTTTAATGATAACTTTTGCAATGAAATCTGTGCCTTGTGTTAGTTTAGAAACATCGACCGGCGTTGCATTTTGTGAAATATAGGCAATGCTCATGATAAGGACCGAAGGATTACTTACGGGCTTCACGCTATCACCGGTCAATGGCTGACCCCTCGTGATCAGTTTTACATAGAGCGTATTATTTCCTTTGTTGGTAATATTTACCGGCGCATTCCCGTTTTTAAATAATACTGGCACCTGTCTTAAGTAAGCAGCTGAATTAATATCAGCTTTGCTTCCATTGATATTGGCTGCCGCGATGATCTTTGCACCTGATGCATTCTTACCGCAATACTTTGCAATGGCGATCAATGAATATGCTGTTGTTTGCGTACTGTACCAGTCATCATCCGATAATTTTGCTGCAACCATGGTCAGAACTTCAGCAGCTTTGTCTCGTTTACCCAATAGTGTGAGTGTTTCCAATACCATTGCTTCATCCCTTAGATCAGAACCATAGGTATAACCGGTATAAGGACGTACTGGGAATGTATAGGGCAGGCCACTTACGAGATCAAGCGCAGTATTATCCTGGCCGGCAAGTTTATAAGCAGCAGCCAGCCTCCATTTAGCTTCGGCAGATAAATATTTGAATTCTTTCAGCCTGTTCATGGCGCCCAGCTCTGCAGATTTTGCCAGTGCAAGTGTGTATAACCTGTAAGCCTGTGTAAGATCGCCTCCATAAAAATTGGTTGTGGAAGGCGCCCAGTTATTTGCTTTGCCACGTTGAAAATTCTTCCATTGCTGCAACATGTAATCACTTACAAAAAAACCATTGTTTTGTGCCTCTAGTAAAAAATGTCCTGCATAATTCGATCCCCATTCATCGCTTTCATTGCCGCCCGGCCAATAACTGAAGCCACCATCCGGCCTTTGAAAATACTGGAGCCTTGCCAATCCTGCTTTTACATTTTTATCAATTTGGGATTTTCGGTAGTCGTCCAGTTCCGTTAGTTGATTTAATACCAGTTGAGGAAAGACCGCTGAAGTTGTCTGTTCGATACAGCCATGCGGGTATTCGATCAAATAACTTAATCTTTTTTGCAGGTTCATTGATGGAATAGAGGATATCTCTACTGTTGACGTACTCAATGAAGCGATACCTATTGGTGAGGCTGACACATTCCATTGCTGTCCCGGTGCCAGCGTGATCTGTTGTACATTGGTGACAACCGGGTTCGGATTTCTAATATCTATTTCCACTTCATCACTTGCATTTTCTGCCCCGGATGAAGCCATAACTTTAACCTTTCCAATGCCAACTGCATTTTTTATTTTTACATCAAAATAAGCAAGCTGTTCACCGGTGGAAGTAAAATTAACTGTTTGAGCAGGGCTACCGATAACCTCCATAAAATTATTTGACTGGAGGTTAACCTTTACTGTTTTAATATTATTTTCCATTGCAAAAACGGTGACGGGTAATTTGATGATCTCACCCGGAGCCAAAACCCTTGGCATCGTTGTCAATATCATAACAGGTTTTTTTACGGCAACTGCTTTATCAGCAAAACCATAACTTCCATTGTGTGCCGCAACGACCATTGTCTTTACAGAACCTATGTAGGCAGGCATCTTAAAAGTTTGTGTTTGCTTTTGCCCTTTGTTCAAATGGAAGGGGCCGAGGTATTTTACAACCGGCTTAAAGCGGTTAGCGGTCTTTTGTTTTGCAGGGCCCGCATCAATATCACCCCCAATCGTAAGTATCCTTTCAAGATCGCCTCCCCAGGCGCCGATCACATAATCAAAGAGATCGAAAGTTTTTACCCCCAATGCTTCCCTTGCATAAAATGCGGCATGCGGATCAGGTGTTTTGAACCTGGTAAGATCGAGTAGACCTTCATCAACAACTGCGATACAATAGGTCATTTCTTTTCCCTGTTGCTCACTAACTGTTATGGAAACCTGCTGTTCGGGCCTGATGCTTGCCGGCATGGAAATGACTGGGGTAAGTACCGTATTCTTATCTTCTACAAAAATGGGAATGGAACCATACATTCTTATCGGCAGGTCGTTGATCGTTTGTGCATGTGGTTGTAATAAGCTCACGGTTGCATAAATATTGGGAGCCATTTCAGCATCCGCATTGAACTTTACAATTGTCTGTCCCTGTACGGTTTCTTTCCAGAATGATCTTAATACATGGCTGCCGTTTTCAAGGCTAACCAGCATCCTTCCTCCTTTTGAGCTGGGAATGGTAAGACTGATCTCATCATTTACATTGTATTTTTCCTTGTTGCTTGTGAATGATAACATAGACGCAGCCGACTGGTCATCATTGCCCGAACGGCTTTGCCATCCCGGCTCATCAATGTAAAATGTTGAACCGGTGACATGACCGCTTTTTTTATCTTTTACCAGGATCAGGTAACGTCCCCATTCATCTGCAGTAGTGCCAAACTGCCATTGCCCCCTGCCGTTAACCAGTTTGATGCTGTCTTTCTTTATTAATTTATTGTATTCGTCCTGTGTAAAATTGCTGAGGTTGTCGCCACCCTCATCCCACCACCAGCGCCATTGAATGCGATAAAACTGTACCTCCATTTCATTGTTTCCTGCAACAAGGTTCCCCTTGCTGTCAACATTTACAATCTGTATCGTATGTGTTTTGCCCGCCAATAAATAGTCGAATGGTTTTTCACCGTCTGGTAATTTCATTCCTGCATAACTTTCATAGGGACTGTAAGGAATTGACATATTGTCTATACTAAAACTTCCGCCCGGCTCAAAAACTTTCACTAATAAATTAGCGGTAAGCATACCCGGTGCCTCACCTTCAATTTCAAAATCGGGTTTTACAGTTCCATTGCCTGCTTCATCCAGACTTCCGTCAAATACTGTTTTGCTTTGAGTGGAATAATTAGTTGTAGGGTTATCAAAATCAAAACCTGCAAACTTCGCAAACACTGTTTTTCTTGAATACAGGGATGCATCTATTTTCGCTTTCAGGTTCTTTCCCGGTGCGCCGAAAAGCCATGCCGCATTTAAGTTGCCTGTTGATGCACTATTGCTGCCAAGAATAGCATCTTTTCCAAAATCGAGGTTTATTTTTAAGCGGTTAGGCATGATCGTTTCCACCTTGATCTTCTTGTCAAATACTGTGCCGCCTACTTTTATTTTGGCCAGCCAGTTACCTGTTGGCGCTGCAGCATCTGTAGCGGTTTTAAATACATAGAAGCCATCGCTTGCATCATTTTGAACGGCATGCCGGTATAATTGTCCCTGTGGAGTGAATAGATTGAATTCTACAGGATGGTCCTTCGGAAGATTCCCTGTTTTGTCTTCTATGATGCAATTGATATACATACTATCTCCCGGGCGCCACACACCACGCTCACCGAAGATGAATCCCTTGATGCCATTTTTTATCTCTTCACCACTTACATCAAAACGACCAAGGGCCAGTGAGCTTCCGTCATCTAATTTTAAATAGCCGCGTTCATTGCCTTTTTTAGCGATCAATAAATAGGGCTTGTGCTTCAGGTCGATCGTTGCAAATCCATCGTTGCCACTTGATGTTTTGCTTATAAGTTGCAACTGGTAATCCAATACATTCAGTTCAACAGATCCCATCGGTTCCGTTGTAAGAATGCTGCTGACCGCAACCATCATACTGTTATTTCCCCCACGCTTGGCTGTTAGCCCGATATTACTGGCTAAAATATTCCGGGTGGCCCACCTGTCCTTATTATAATATGACTTGCTGTTTGGATCATCCCTTCGTGACCAGTTGTAGCCATATGGATAGTAGGTATCGTACCTGTCCCAGAATTCATCATCATCGTCCTTGCTGTTTCGTGTATAAGAGTCATATTCATCAGAATATCCTTCCCCTTCACTTTCTTCATCAGCTTCTTCCTGTTTTGTGGTATCGACAACCGTTTTACTGTATAATGAATATTGCGGTCTGAAGCCGATCGTCACCCTGTAAATGGCACCTGGCTCGGTCTTGAGGAATTTATCAATATCAAGTGAAAAACGCTGTTTGCGGTGCAGGTCAAGTGTTTTGTCATCATCCAGCCTCAGGGTTTTTTGTACAATGGGTTTTGATACCCGGCGCAATTCATTGTTGCCGCCCAGGTCATTTTCCTGTAAGAATTGCGGAACATTGTTTTCAAATATCTTGATGATACTGATATCAACGGCATTCAGGTTCACAGCGTCAAATGGCAGGATCAATTTGCCTGAAGCAGGAAGTATATTCCCTTTTCCCTGGATCTTTACATTCGGCATACGGTTCTCAAAAACAACATTTGATGTAAACCCGCTTTCCAGGCTTCCGCCCCAGACATTCCTGATGCCTGCATTTACATTTACAGTATAATTGCCATCAAGTTTTCCGCCGACAAATAATTTTATTTCACTGCCGTTTATGGTAAAGGAAACATCCGATTGGTTGCTCACTGTCAGTAAACCGGTGAGGTCCTGGCCCACTGCAATAGGATCACTGAACTGGACAGACGCATATTGTTGTGCATCATTCACGGCCATTACGTTCAATACTTTAAAATCACCTGCAGCAGGAACAGCAAGGGTTTGTTCACCGTCATTTTTGATATCCACCTGGCTTCCGTTCCATTTAATTAACAATGCTGTTTCTTTTGCAGTACGTGCAATGTCGCTTACAGTAAAACTGTGTGTTTTATTGGCATTGCCGTGTTGCCAGCTTATTTTATAGGCTTTGTTGTTTTGTAATGCGGATAATAATTTTTCAACCTTTGCCGCATCTTCTGCATCTGCAGTAAGCACATCGCCGTTTAAAAACATTTTGTTCTTTTCATTCGCACTGCGCAGGCCATATTGCATTACTTTGAATGCAGGCTTGATGGTTTGCAGGCTGAATTTAAATTCACTGAATTTAGAAGGTACGTTGGTTACTTTGCCCAGTTTGAAATCCACTTCATACAACTGGTCGGGAGTTAAATATTTTTCAGGTTTGAACTCGATCGTCCTGGCATCGAGCCAGGTGGCAGTACCTTTCACTGAAGGAGAAAATTCAAACAGTGTTTCTTTTACCGGTTGGCCCACTGTGTGAGTTGTGGATGCATCTGCGGCTAGCTGTATACGTATGGAACTTGTTTTGGAAATAATTCCGGTACTGTATGCTTCAATATATTTTGAGAATGCAGGATCTACATCGATCCATTTCATATTTTTTTTGCAGGAAACCAATAAGGCTGCCGCAATGAAAAAAAATGAGAGAAAAAAAATAGTTCTTTTGTTTGGGAAGGGCGAATGGTCGGGGTTCATAAATGAAGTTTTTAAGGGCATAGATTTTTTTGCCCGCATAAATGTTGAAATAAAAATTCAAATCTGCAAACCTAATTAGCTGCCGGTAGTTAATATTTAATTAAATCACCTCACCCCTAACCCCCTCTCCGAAGGAGGGGGAGGAGAATTGGGTGAATACTTAAGTATAGTTGTATTGTTAGTAAACCTGGGATGAAATTAAAAAACTGATTTATCAGTGCAAAAGTTTAGCAAATAAATCTTTGGCCTCCCCTTCTTTGGAGAGGAAACGATGTAAGGTCAGAAAGCTGCATAGAAAACAAAAGGTACAAGAGTGCGACGCCACTGAAGCTGAGTATCGATAAGCTGCCTGGCCAAAAGATAGTTACTACAAAACCTGGTTCCTTAGCAGGTCATCAAACACATCAGCCTTTCTTATCAATTTAGCCTGCCCGTCCTTTACCAGCACTTCGGCTGGCTTTAGCCGTGAGTTGAAGTTGGAAGACATTTCAAAACCATAAGCCCCCGCATTATAGAATACGAGGTGATCGCCTTCCCTTACTTCTGTAAGGGTACGGTCCCAGGCAAAAGTATCTGTCTCGCAGATATTGCCTACAACCGTATAGATGCGCTCGGTTCCTTTAGGGTTTGAGATATTCTCAATGTGGTGATAAGCCTCGTACATCATGGGGCGGATGAGGTGATTGAACCCGCTGTTAACCCCTACAAAGACTGTAGCGGGCGTTTGCTTGATCACATTGGCCTTTACAACAAAATAGCCTGCCTGGCTCACCAGGTATTTACCGGGCTCAAACCAGACCTGGATCTTTTTACCGGTTTCTGCTTCATATTTTGAGAATGCATCAGCTACTTTTTCACCGAGTAGGTTTACATCGGTCTCTGTATCTCCTGGCTGGTAGGAAACCTTGAAGCCGCTTCCCAGGTCAATGTATGTGAGGTTGGGGAAATGCTCGGCCATGCTGAACATCACTTCCAGCCCCATTAAAAAAACATTGATGTCCTTTATCTCGCTGCCGGTGTGCATGTGGATGCCGGTAACATTAAGGTCCGTTGTTTTTACGATCCTTTCAATATGCCTCATCTGATGGATGGAGATACCGAATTTGCTGTCAACGTGTCCTGTAGAGATCTTAAAATTCCCACCTGCCATGATATGTGGGTTAAGCCGGATGCAGACAGGATAGCTGTTGCCGAATTTATTTCCAAACTGTTCTAAAATAGAAATATTGTCAATGTTGATATTTACACCCAGCTCTTTTGCTTCCAGGATCTCATTAAAATCCACACAATTGGGCGTGTATAAAATATTATCATTCGTGAAACCTGCCAGCAGGCCCAGTTTTACTTCGTTGATGCTTACACAATCCAATGATGCGCCGATGGACTGAATGTATTTGAGTATATTGACATTGGTGAGGGATTTGGCGGCGTAAAATATCTTTGAATCAAATGACCGGAATGCTTGTTCTAATTTGTTGTATTGTTCCGAGATCCTTTCGGCATGGTATATATACACCGGTGTGCCAAATTCAGATGCAATTGAAAGTAGTTGTACGTGAGATAATTGTTGCAGCATTATACATAAATATGAAGGATAAAGAATGCTAAGCTATCTAATTTTGGCAGGCGATATAAGAAGCGGTTCTATAACATATCCTTAAGCTTATTCTTCAGTGGTAATATCTTCTTTTATAGTCGTTACCAGTTTTTTTCTTCTTTCCATCTCAGCAGCAGATACAGCCGTATCTGTTTCTTTAGTTGAGACCGAAATGCCGGGTTCTTCTTCAACTATGACTTCTTCAACTATGTCTTCTTCAACAGTGACTTCAGATACAGTTGCCTGCTCAACAGTTATACCGGTTGGCATTTCAGCATTGAAATTATCTGTATCTCCCTGCATGTCGTCATTCATATCGCTGATCACAGTTGCATTTACCATTTCTTCCATCAACACTTCACTTATCTTAGGTAATTCATCGGCACTGTTGATTCCAAAATAATCCATGAAAGATTTTGAAGTAGCATAAAGCAGTGGTTTACCAACGGCATTTTCATTTCTGCCGGAGATAATGACCAGGTCTTTTTCCAAAAGTTTTTGTACTGCATAATCGCAGTTAACACCACGGATGGATTCTATTTCGCTTTTGGTGATCGGTTGCTTATATGCAATAATGGCAAGGGTTTCCAATGCGGCTGCAGAAAGCCTTTTGATAAATTTATCCGCATTGATCAATGCCACTGTTTTATGGTATTCCGGCTTGGTTAAGAATTGCCAGCCACCCCCGCTTTGTTTCAGTTCAAAAGAATAGAACTCAGAATTGTATTTTTCTTTGATTCCCTCCAGGGCAGATTCTACCTGGTCCATACTGGCACGGTCCTCGATAAAACCAAGGGCTGTGTTAACCAACTCTACAAGTTCGGGAGATGACAATGGTTTATCGCTTGCAAAAACCAGTGCTTCAATATGTGGTATGATCTGTGAAAGTTCCATGTTTAATTTGGTAACCTGTCTGCCGACAGGCAGGTTTGAAAATGTGCTGATTTTGAAATTATAGGTTCGTAAGGTCCGAAGATAACTTACTAATTGCTAAATTTCCAAATTGAAGAATTCGCAATTTGATATTATCCCTGCAATGCTGCTGCCCCACTAACAATTTCGGTCAATTCTGTCGTAATTGCCGCCTGCCTTGCACGGTTATAACTTATTTTTAGTGATTTTAATAATTCATTGGCATTGTCACTCGCTTTGTCCATTGCAGTCATCCTGGCTCCATGCTCACTTGCATTGGCGTCCAGTACCGCTTTGTATAACTGTGTATTCAGGATCTTCGGCATCAATTCCGTGATCAGCACTTCCTGGTTTGGTTCAAAAATAAAGTCAGACTTTTTCTTATTATCCGTTTCAGTCACTTTTTGCACGGGAAGGAATTGTTCTGCTATGAAACGCTGTGTTGCTGCATTTTTAAATTCACTGTAGATCACTTCAACAGCATCTACTTCTTTAGCCGCAAAGCTATTCATTGCGTATTTCGCTGCTGCCTGTACTTTATCAAAACTGAGGCCTGAAAAGATGTCCCAATAAGCATCTACCACTTTATACCCGTTTTTTGAGAAATGTTCATAACCTTTCTTCCCGATAGGTAGTACCTGTACATTCCCTTTGGCTGATTGGGTTGGATATTTTTCCCTTATAAGCTGTTTGGCCAGTTTGATAAGATTGCTATTGTACCCGCCACAAAGGCCACGGTCGCTGGTTACCACGATGATCATCACTTTTTCAACCGTTCTTTCTGTTGCAAGGTCCATGGGTACATTCCCGTCGCTGCTGCTAACAATGTTGCTGAGCATTTCCTGCAGTTTTTGAGCGTAGGGCCGCATTTGGGTGATGGCATCCTGTGCCCGGCGCAGTTTTGCTGCACTTACCATTTTCATGGCCTTGGTGATCTGCTGCGTGCTTTGTACACTTTTGATCCGGTTCCTTACTTCTTTTAATGCACCGCTCATACTGACTTAATTTTGAAGCGGCAAAGGTAGGGCAATAAGGTTAAAATTCAAGGGTGAAGATAAGAACAATTTATCCGCATTAAATTACAAAAACCCGCATTTTCAGCGGGTTTTTATGCTAATTGCATTGTTAATGCTTAGATTGGGGGTTTTTCACCGGTGTAGAGAATTTTAATATTATTATTTAAAAAACTCGTTGGACAAAGGTATTGACCAATAAGATTTATAGGTGTAGTTATGGTAATTAAATCAGTGTAGTATGGAAATGAATGAGGTATCGGTATTCTACTACAAGACAGCTAAGGAAAAATCCATAAATCACTGGTAATTAAGCGTGATTCTTTATATCAAATTTAGCTTTTGTCAATTCATACTCATAAAGTTCTTCGTAGCTTTGCCTCCCTGTCAATTTGGCTATCAATATATTTATAGCATACTATTTGACAATTCAATAGTTTTTACAATATTTTCATCAACAGGAAGCATATGTTAGGAATTATATCAAAAATATTCGGAGGCAATAAAAGCGAGAAAGACGTTAAAAAGATCTTACCCCAGGTAGATAGGATCAATCATTATTTTAAAGAATACAATTCCTTGTCGAACAATGAGCTCAGGAATAAGACCACTGAGTTTCGTGAACGCATAAAGGCCTACCTGGTAGATACTGATACGCTGATCGAAACCAAAAAGAAAGAAGCCGAAGAGTTACCCCTGGAAGAGATAAGCGGCCGTGATAATATTTACAAGGAAGTTGATGAATTAAAAAAAGACCGCGATAAAAAGATTGAAGAGATATTAGAACAGGTATTACCCGAAGCTTTTGCTGTGGTAAAAGAGACCAGTCGTCGTTTCAAAGAAAATGAAACATTGGAATCTGATGCAACGGAACTTGATAAACAACTTGCTGTTACAAAGAATAATATTAGCATTGAAGGCAATAAGGCCATTTATAAAAACACCTGGATTGCCGGCGGTACCCTCGTTTCCTGGAACATGGTACATTATGATGTGCAGCTGATAGGTGGTACTGTTTTGCACTCTGGTAAAATTGCCGAGATGGCAACGGGTGAAGGAAAGACATTGGTAAGTACGCTTCCTGCCTATTTGAATGCGCTTGCAGGTGAAGGAGTTCATATAGTAACCGTGAATGATTATTTGGCCCGCAGGGATAGCGAATGGAACGGTCCCATTTTTGAATGGCTTGGTTTGAAAGTTGATTGTATTGACAAGCATGAGCCAAACAGTGATGCCCGCCGTAATGCATACAATTCCGATATCGTGTATGGTACAAACAATGAGTTTGGTTTTGATTACCTGAGGGATAACATGGTGCACACACCGGATGAAATGGTACAGCGCAAACACCATTTCGCCATGGTAGATGAGGTGGATAGCGTTTTGATAGATGATGCCCGAACTCCTTTAATTATAAGCGGCCCCATTGGGCACCGGGATAACACACAATTATTCTTTGACCTTAAACCAAGGATCGAAAAATTGGTTGAAGCACAGAAAAAAGCCACCAATCAATACCTGATAGAAGCAAAGAAAAAAATTGCTGAAGGCAATGATGATCCCAAAGACGGCGGACTTGCACTGATGCGTGCCCATCGTGGTTTGCCAAAGAACAGTGCTTTGATAAAATTCCTGAGTGAGCCCGGCATGCGTGTTAAGCTACAGAAGAGCGAGAACTATTACCTGGCCGACCAGCAAAAAGAAATGCCTAAAGTTGATGCCGAACTTTTTTTCAACATTGATGAAAAGAATAACCAGGTAGAACTTACAGATAAGGGGATCAACTTAATTACAAGGAGTGGTGAGGATCCTGAATTCTTTATCCTGCCTGATATTTCTACAAAACTGGCAGATATTGAAAGGACAGACCTTTCAGCAGATGAAAAACTGCACCGCAAGGAAAACCTGATAAATGAATATTCAGCCAAGGCCGAAAGGATACATACTGTACAGCAATTATTAAAAGCATATACTTTATTTGAAAAGGATGTTGAGTATGTTGTGATGGATGAGGCTGTAAAGATCGTTGATGAACAAACGGGCCGTATCCTTGATGGCAGAAGGTATTCAGATGGATTACACCAGGCCATTGAAGCAAAAGAAAATTGTAAGATAGAAGCCTCTACTCAAACATATGCTACCGTTACCCTGCAGAATTATTTCAGGATGTACCACAAGCTTGCCGGTATGACCGGTACTGCCGAAACAGAAGCAGCAGAGCTTTGGAGCATTTATAAACTGGATGTAGTAACCATTCCTACAAATGTAAATGTGATCAGGAAGGATGAGCAGGATATGGTTTATAAGACCAAGCGTGAGAAATACAAGGCTGTCATTGATGAAATTGAAAGGCTTCGTACGGCAGGCAGGCCTTGCCTGGTCGGTACAACTTCGGTTGAAATAAGTGAGTTGCTGAGCAGGATGCTGAAGCAAAAAAATATTCCACACAATGTACTGAATGCAAAGCAGCACTCTAAAGAAGCACAGGTGGTAGCTGAAGCAGGTTTTGCAGGTGCTGTTACCATAGCAACCAATATGGCCGGCCGTGGTACGGATATCAAGCTCGGCCCCGGTGTGAAAGAAGCAGGAGGTTTGGCGATCGTTGGCACAGAGCGCCACGAAAGCCGTCGTGTGGACAGGCAGTTGCGTGGCAGGGCCGGTCGCCAGGGTGACCCCGGAACTTCCAACTTCTTTGTTTCACTTGAAGATGACCTGATGCGTATGTTCGGCAGCGAGCGTATTGCCAGCCTTATGGACAGGATGGGTTATAAAGAAGGTGAGGTTATCCAGCACAGCATGATCACGAAAAGTATTGAAAGGGCGCAGAAAAAAGTAGAGGAGAATAACTTTGGCATACGCAAACGCTTACTCGAATATGATGATGTAATGAATAAGCAGCGTAATGTTGTTTATGGGAAAAGGAACCATGCCTTGTTTGGAGAGAGGCTTGCCCTTGACCTTGACAATGCGTTCTTCTCTGTTGCAGACGGGCTGATATTCTCATACAAGGAAGCAAACGACTATGAGGGCTTTAAACTGGCAGTCATCCTGAATTTTGCTGTTGATACAACGATCACAGCAGAAGAGCTGGAAAAAGAAGAGGTCAATACCCTTACCGATCGCCTGTATGCAGAGACGATCAGCAATTATAACAATAAAACAAAATCGGTCATTGCGCAGACGATGCCGATCATAAAAAATATCCGTAAAGAGCAGGGCAATCATATAGAAAATGTTGCCGTTCCTTTTACGGATGGGAAGAAAGGTATACAGGCTTTGGCAAACCTTGACAAATATTTTGAAACAGAAGGACAGGAATTAGGAAGGTCACTGGAACGCAGCATCGCACTTGCAATGATCGATGACGCATGGAAAGAACATTTGCGTGCAATGGATGACCTGAGGCAAAGTGTACAGACAGCAGGTTATGAACAAAAGGATCCTTTGGTGATCTATAAGATCGAAGCGTACAATGCATTCAAACAAATGGATGACGAGGTAAATAAGAATATTGTTAGTTTCTTATGCCATGCTCAGATACCGGTTGAACAAACCAATGCAGGGCAGATCAGGGAAGGCAGGGAGAAGAAAACGGATATGAGTAAAATGAATGCCAACAAGACCCAGATAGACGCTGCCGGTAGTGATTATGCTGCCAATGAAAATGACTATTTTGATCCTTCAGGACCTGTTAAGCAAATGCCTGTAAAAGTAGAGCCAAAGATCGGGCGCAATGATCCTTGTCCTTGCGGAAGCGGAAAGAAATACAAACAGTGCCACGGAAAAGACGCATAAAAAATAACAACTGAAAATAATAACAGGGCATTCATGAAAATGAATGCTTTTTTTATGCCGTTGTTGATCACTCGGTCAACAAAGCTTAAGGATGTATTGAAGAAACACCATTAGAACTATTATTATCAAAAACAGGGAAGTCATTTCCATCAACAAAACCATCTCCATTCAGATCGGTCAATGTATATGTTGCGTCAAATAAACCCCCGCTTGCACTTTCTCCATCATACAGCGGAAAATCATTTCCATCAATGTATTCATCCTGGTTGATATCACCGGTATAAAATGCCCATACATTTGGTGCCACCAGTACCTGGTTGTTAGCATATGCTTTGTTTGCAGCGGTAGTAAAATTATACAACGATGTTGATGGCAAACAAGCAACCGGTGCTGCGGTCCATGTTTGTATACTATTCCTGTGGCGGATGGCAATAAAATAATCTCCCGGGGGATTGGTAAATGTGGCAGATACTGTTCCGTTTATAAGTAATATTGCTTTCTTTGAATTTATTAATGCGAATGTTGCCGGGTGATGTAATTCGATTATAACAGTGTCTGTTTGTGAAAGGGTGGATAAAGGCACCGATTGATGTTCAAGCACAGACTGCATGCTATTTGCCCCGATATAATAACCCTGCAGGTAAAGCTTTAAATTTACCGTTACTTCACAGGCGTTTAATACCACGCTTTTCGAAATACTATTCGTACAGCCAAATGAATTGGTGTAAGTATAGACAATATTATGTGTACCCACGCCCGGAATCCCAGGATTAAAAATATTCCCTGATATTCCGGGACCGGAAAAACTACCACCTGAAGGAGAGCCCGTTAAAGTTACTACAGGGGCCGAAGTACAATAAGAAGCTGCAAGGCCGCTAAAGTTAAGGGCTGTCAATCCATTTACAATGATCGTCCTGGATTTGCTGTTTGTACAACCAAAGGCATCGGAATATGTATACAAAATCGTATAGGGCCCACCGACACCTGCTGTTGCCGGGTTAAAACTGTTACCCGTTATTCCGGTACCACTAAAATTGCCACCGAGGGGCGAACCTGTCAAAGTAAGTACCGGCTGATTGATACAATATGAAGTTGGTAGACCGGTAAAGTCAACAGTTGGATGATGGATAGTGAAATTAACCGGGGTTCTGCAAGTACCGGTATTTGAACAGGCAACATAAAAGACAGTTGTGCCGGCAGTTGCCGTATTGTCAAGACCTGAATTGTTTACGCCAACAGGGTTAAATGTAGATCCTGTAGCAATAGCTGTACCACCAATAGGAGCAGTATACCACTCTATGTTACCCTGTGTTGGTAATAATACCTCTCCCCCGGCAGGAGGAGTTACGGTCCAGTTAAAATGGCCGCTGTAATATGGTAATGCCAGGTATACGGTTGAGATCATCGTGTACATCACACCGGCAGCCAGGTTAGCGGTAAGTTGTGGCTCATCCCCGCTGCCACTGTCATCATCTCCTTTGATCCAGGTGCCGCCGCCTGAGCAGTTACCCGGTATAAAAGCTCCTGATACCAGGTAAGCCATCCCATCAAACCCGGGATCATTGCTCATCGCAAATGTATAACTACCGGTAACGCTCACCTGGAAACTGGTAGCAGCGTAATTACTGGTGACACCCAATCCATCGAAAGAACAGGTAGAACTGTTTGAAATATTGTTCGTGGGACGCTTGGCAATTGGATCGCCGGAGCCATTCCATGTTCCGCTGAAACTTGTTCCTGAATTGACCAGGCTATAACAGCTGGTAGTAGATGATGCTAAGAGGCTGCCACTTCCATTCAGGCAAATGTTTGCCGCCGTGGTGTTTAAAGGATCTGGTGATGTGTTCATCGTTATAACACCACCGGGATTGGTTATGATTGGCGTACCGCCACCCGTTGACAATGTAACATTTTTAAAACGCCCGTCAACAAAAGGAGCACTTATAGAAGAAGCAATATTATATGCCAGCCAGAAATAATTTTTCCCTTCTACTAATGTGATCGTTCCTGTAGGAATTACAATGATGTCGGCTAATGTAAGTCCTGTGGTAGTTGGTATGATCGGGTAAGTTGTATCGAACAGCGGCCTGTCGCCTGTATAATAGATCCGGTAAGAAGCTACATTGGGCAGGTACGATGCATCTGAACCATTAATGGTAAGGCTGCTCAACCTGAGCGGGAAAGCCTTACCGGTAGTAACTACTTCCATTCCCAAAACAGGTACGTTGGTTGCGCCGGCACAAACCAAACCTGTTTGCTGAACGGCTGTTGAAGAAGAATAGGTCATACCCGGCACTGCTGTAAAATTGCCGGCATCAGCACCAATGTCAGTAGGTGTTCGTGTAGAACGGTCCTGCCCGTCAAAATCATTGGTAACACCCATATCTGATCCTGCTCCTTCAACAACTGTTTCATTTGTTGCATGTATATGAAGATCCGGGGTTGCATTTGTTGGATCCTTATATTGGGGGTCATCCTGGAAACTGCCCTGGTCCAGTCCTGTTGCAGATCTCCAGCTACTTAAGTCTGACCTGTTCACGCCATTAAAGCGACCCAATATTGTACCCGAGCCATTTACATAGTATACATTATAATTCATATTCAGGCCGGGGGGATTTACGGTTGTCCCTGCCAATTCGATCGCATAATTTCTTCCCAGTGCACCGGAGTTGCTGCGTGCGTTGACAAAGATATTATTGTTGATATACCTGGTATTGGTAGTGACAAGATTTCTAAAAGCATATGAATTGGCGCTTGCAGGACCGGCGCCGGGGGTGCCACCGATATAAATACTGTTGTGCCAGAAGTTAACGTCATCAGTAGACGCAGATTCGAGTATACCGGTTATAGAAACAGCATCGCCGATGCCTGCTCCCAATGCGATCATATTGTTGCGGTAACTTGTATTCCCGGATCTTGCTTCAATGCCTATGATCTTTGCAGATGAGCTGTTACTGGAAACAGTTAGTCCGTAGATATTGTTTCTCCTGACAAAATTCGCAGTTCCTCCAAATGACTGCCCTCCATTGAAGATAATGCCGGTGATCACAGGAGATGCGGATGAACTGGTATTGCTTAAATTGAAGATGGTATTTTGGGCAATTGTATTATCTCCCGTAAATCCGGTTAATTCTATGGCTGTGATAGAAGCGCTGTTGGTTGCTCTGAAATTGCGAATGATATTGTCATTAACAGGATTTGAGACAGCACCTACGTAAATGCCTTTCAAATATATACCTGCACCCGATCCTGTTGATTGTATGGAATTTGTTACTGTACCACCGATCGTATTATTGGAACAGGAAGAATTCAGATTCCCGTTTATGTTAATTGCCGTAAAGCTTGAATTGGTCCCTGTAATGGAAATTCCCCCGATCGTATTGTCGGTTATTTGAGATGTAATATTTGAGGTACGAATAGCTGAACAAACATTTGCCGAACCGGCACTTGAAGAATAACTAATACTACCGGTTGCAGACTGGCTTCCTATATTGCTGTTAATAATATCCGCCCGGCAGTTTTTAACATAGATGCAATTAAAACTGCTATCCTTCATTGATCCTGACACCGCCAAATTGGAAACTATATTTCCCTGTAGAAGATTACCAGTTAAATTATATGCATTTTCAATAAAAATGGGATAAAATTCAGAAGTGAAAATACCAGTAAAACCATACATGCCGGTTCCTGAAGAAGATGAGAACCCAATGGTATTATAATTCACCTGGCAAACGGCGGAGTCATTATTTATCCAAATGGGAGCGTGTATGCTCCCCGTTCCGCTTTGAGTACGGGCTGCGGTTTGGTAAAATTTATTGCTTTGTATAAATACAGGCCCTTTACATCTAGTATAAACACCGGCACTGGGTTCGGTATCGCTGAAATAATCATAGATTTTATTGCCCTGTATGTTTATGCCGTTAAAAAATCTATAAGGCCCTATATTAATGCCCATAGCCGGAAAATTGTTACCGGCAGGTCCAATGCTATTATTTGTAATGTATATCCTGTCAATTTTATCCCCAGTAATGTCAATAGTACCCGTAAATGAGCTTTTCGCCGAACCAAGGATTGTACAATTAGTAATAGTGCAGTCCGTGGTTAACACGCCTATATCTATTGTTTTTACCAGACTTGAATTTGACGTTGACAAATTTGAAATAGTAAGTGAATTAGCGCCATCGTTTAATCCGTCAATCAGGATATTATCAGCATAGGCTATATTGATTATCCCATCGACCTCCAGACCAACAGCAGAAACATGCCCACTTGGGCGAATGCTTATCGAAGTAACACCTACGGAATTTTGAAGAAGAGTTGTCGACCCATCAGGTATTTCCGTAGTATTTGCCGTGATTAATATAGTTACGTCTCCATTAAAGAGACTCGAAAGATCAAATGCTTCATTAAGTGAGGCAGTGGTAATGTCAGCGTGACCAGAACCTGAAATAATTACATTTCCTGTCAATGGCGTCCAGCTATAATTTCCTCCTGCATTGTTAGCAGTACTTAATATTGCTCGGGAATGTGCTGACTGCCCTCGTGAAACAACATCGGTATTGATATCCTCCAGTTTTCTTTTACTGGTATAAACATAATAACTAACTGCAGATCGCTGCCATGGTATCGTTGCTGTCCAATTCATACCGCTGCCGGTTGCCAGTACAATTTCTGAGGTCCTGTAATTATTCATGCTATAGCGTACAAAAATATTTTCTCCTGTTGCAGGTGTTGCACTGGTTATGATGCTAATTACCCTTGATGCAAAGGCGCCATGAGCCGATGTTACTTTATCTATGGTAACAGGCTTAAAGCTTTCATAAGAATTACCCGGGTTTTTGCCAATAGGATCCATAGCTTGCGAATAAGTATTACTTGCCGGTATCATGAGCAGCATAAACAGCATGATAAAACAGCTCAATAAAAAATTCCCGAAGCAAAACCCTTTTACTTTATTATTTACGGGATCCTTAAGTATTAAAATTGTAGCACAGGCAGAAGCTTTCATAATAGCTTATTTAGAAATTGACAATAATGCATGTTAGTTTGAACCCAGAGGAAGTTGATTTTTCAGGATGGAGGACTTTCGTAAGCATGAATGTATCTGGATTTGCCTTTATACGCAATACCCCATTGGGGTATAATTGGTACATGGATATTTAATTGTTATGATTATTATGGGATAGCAGGTTATTTTTGCAACATGAATATTGCATCATTGATAGATCACAGTTTTTTAAAGCCAACTGCAACGATCGCTGATATTGAGAACCTGTGCAGCGAAGCAAAGCAATATGGATTCAGGGCAATATGCATCCCTCCTTTATTTGTAAAAAAAGCAACAGGACTATTAAAAGATAGTAAGGTAAAAATTGCAACAGTGACCGGTTTTCCATTTGGTTATAGTGCTATCGAAGCTAAACTTGCTGAAACAGTACTTGCGATCGTTGATGGCGCAGCTGAAATAGATATGGTCATCAATATTGCAGCACTGAAGAATGCCGATTGGCAATGGCTTGCCAAAGAGATCAATACCATTATGCCGGTTGTAAAAAGCAAAGGCAGGACCATGAAAGTGATCCTGGAAACAGGATCGCTCAGTGACAATGAAATAATAACATGTTGTGATATCTATGGCACTGCCGGGGTGGATATGATAAAGACATCCACCGGTTTTGCTGAAAAAGGAGTTACCGTTGAAGCAGTGAAACTATTGCGCAAGCACCTTGCAGAAGCTATAAAGATCAATGCGTCCGGGTCGATACAGGGCTATAGCTTTGCAAAGCAGTTGTTGGACACAGGTGCTTACTGTATCAGTCCCGACAATAGCATACAAATAGTTAAAGAAGCAACTGTCTTAAATTGATGGAACGATATTTGAAAATGGATATATTTGAATAATATGAACATGAAAAAAATCCCGCTGGTCTTACTGCTTAATATATTCATGATACCTGCATGGGCGCAGAATAGTATTGCAGACAGTACAATTGCAGGAACTGTAACTGTGAGTAAAGATCCACGGATCGAAATACTTGGGAAGAAAATGGCAGAATACAATGAAAGCCTTGCCAATAAACTCCATTCTACCAAGGGATACCGGTTGATGATCCTGAGTACCAATGACAGGGCCCGGGCTTTGCAGGTCCGTTCCCAATTATTACAATTGTTTCCCGACCAGTCTATTTATATGATATTTCAATCACCGTACATTAAATTGAAATTTGGCAATTTCCTTGAAAAGTCAGAAGCAGATGATTACCGCAAACAGATAACCGCTGCAGGGATCGTTGCCGGTAATATCTATATCGTTCCGGAAATGGTGGAAGTAAAAGCTGAAAAGCTTAATCAAACAGAAGAACAGCAGTAAAGCAGCTGTTAGCCGTTAGTTTATAGACATTAGCTAACTGCTAACAGCTATTTCATAGAAACAAAGAGAATAAATATGCTTGAAAAAATTAAAAAGTTAGCTGCTGATTATTCCCCTGAATTTATTGATGTTCGTCATCACATACATGCAAATCCTGAATTAAGTTACGAGGAATTTGAGACCTCGAAATTCATACAAAAAAAATTGAGCGGCTGGAAAATACCTTTTGAGGTTAAAGCCACAACAGGTGTTGTTGGTTTGATACAAGGTAAAAATCCTTCAAAAAAGGTCATTGCATTGCGGGCCGATATGGATGCCTTGCCCATTACTGAAGAAAATAATGTTGATTACAAGTCTAAAAATAACGGGGTTATGCATGCGTGCGGGCATGATGTGCATACTACCTGCCTGTTGGGAGCAGCCAAGATCTTAAATGAATTGAAAGATGAATGGGAAGGAACAGTGAAACTGATCTTTCAGCCGGGAGAAGAAAAAAATCCGGGTGGTGCAAGCATGCTGATCAAAGAAGGGGTCCTGGAAAACCCGGCCCCCAAAAAAATATTTGCATTACATGTTCATCCAGGGTTGGAAGTGGGTAAATTCAGTTTCAGGGGAGGAATGGTAATGGCCAGTGCGGATGAGATATACATAACGATCAAGGGTAAAGGTGGTCACGCCGCTGCACCGCAGTTTACTGCCGATACCATTTTAATTGCCTCACATCTTATCATCAGCCTGCAGCAGATCGTAAGCAGGAATAACAATCCATTCAATCCATCGGTATTGTCCATTACTTCGGTACAGGGAGGCAATACAACCAATGTGATCCCTTCAGAAGTAAAACTGATGGGGACTTTCAGGGCGATGAATGAAGAATGGCGCTTTAAAGCACACGACCTGATCATCAAACAAACCAAAGAACTTGTAGCGGCAATGGGAGCTGAAGCTGACATAAAGATTGATGTTGGGTATCCCTTTGTAATGAATAATGAAATATTATCTGACGAGGCAAAAGAACATGCAATAACATTTGCAGGTAAAGAAAATGTGGAAGAAACAGAATTAAGAATGGGTGCAGAAGATTTTGCTTATTATTCCCATCAAATTCCCGGTTGCTTTTTCAGGCTGGGTGCAGGTAATAAAGCAAAGAATATTACCAGCGGTGTGCACACACCTACTTTCAATATTGATGAAACCGCCATAGAGAAAGGAATGGGGATGCTGGCGTGGCTGGCGGTACAAACCCCCTGAAGGGGAAACTTAGGTTGTGACATAGTTAAAATTTCAAACCTTTATGATAATTAAAGTATTTAAATTTATCTTCCATTAATCAATTCGATCTGCATAGAGATCTTTAAGAAAATAAAACTTGGTTCGGTAAGACTTTGCCCTATGCACCAAAGGATATCGAATTGAGGTTCCCCCTTCAGGGGGGCAGGGGGTATGAAAATTGCATTCCACGGAGCAGCCAGAACTGTTACAGGTTCAAAGCATATTCTTACACTTAGCAACGGCAAAAAACTGTTACTTGATTGCGGCATGTTCCAGGGCATGGGCGATCAAACCGACAAACTTAACCGTGATTTTGGTTTTGACCCGGCCGGTATTGATTATATGATCCTTTCCCATGCACACATTGATCATTGCGGGCTGATACCTAAATTAATTAAAGACGGGTATAAAGGAAAAGTGTATGCAACACCGGCAACCAGGGAACTTGCGGCAGTACTGATGGAAGATTCTGCGGGCATACAGGAATCTGATGTAAAGTTTGAGAACAAAAGAAGGGGATTGCAGGGACTTGCTTATTTCCAGCCTTTATATACAACAGAAGATGCATTGAATGCAGTGGATCATTTTGAAGTGGTGGATTATGAGCAATGGTATAAGATAGACGAAGGCCTGGAATTCTCTTATACGGATGCCGGCCACATCATTGGCAGTGCTGTAGTAAATGTAAGGGTCACTGAAAACGGGAAAGTCACACATATTACTTTCAGTGGCGATGTGGGACGATATCGCGATATCATTCTAAAATCCCCGGCCATTTTCGGCCAGGCGGATTATATCATACTTGAATCAACTTATGGTAACAGCCTGCATGAAGAAGGGAATTCAACCCCTGACCTGTTGCTGCAATGGATAAAACACACCTGCCTGGAAAAAAAGGGAAAACTTATCCTGCCTGCTTTCAGTGTAGGCCGTACCCAGGAGATCCTATATGCACTCAATCAACTGGAAATTGAGAACCGGTTACCGGCATTGGATTATTTTGTAGACAGCCCGCTTAGTATCAAGGCAACACAGATCGTAAAAAGTTACCCGCAATATTTCAATGCACGCATACAGAAGGTTCTTTTAAACGACCAGGACCCGTTCGGATTCAGGGGATTGAAATTCATTCAATCAGTTGATGAATCCAAGCTGTTGAATTACCGTAAAGATCCATGCGTGATCATTTCTGCCAGTGGTATGGCAGAAGCAGGAAGGGTAAAGCATCATATCAGTAACAATATTGAGAACAGCCGGAATTCGATCGTGCTTACAGGTTATTGTGAACCGAATTCACTGGGGGGAAGATTGAAACTTCATCCAAAAGAAGTAGGGATATTCGGGCAGCCTCATGAAGTAAATGCGGAAATAGGGGAGATGCGCAGCATGAGCGCCCATGGCGATTACAATGACCTTTCACAATTCTTAGCATGCCAGGATCCACGATTGGTTAAAAAACTTTTTCTTGTGCATGGTGAATACGCGGTACAGCAGGATTTTCAAAAAAGGCTGATAAAAAAAGGATTTTTAGATGTGCAGATACCTGAAAGACATTTTGAGATCGGCCTTACTTAGTCCTGAACCTCTTTGTGTAACTCAGTGAATAACTCTTTTAACTCCGTGGTTATATAAATTTTACCACAGAGTTTTATAGAGTTTATCTCAGAGTTTCACAGATATATTCGCAAAAAAATTAGAACCTTTCTGGTTTAAATGCCATGATATCAATGCTTGTCTTTTTTGCTGATATAATTTCAGATACAAGCTTACCGGTACCCGTTCCTTCTGAAATCCCCAGCATTGCATGCCCGCCCGCAAAAACAACATTATCATATTTTGAAACCCTGCCGATATAAGGAAGACCATCCGGTGTTACCGGCCGGAGCCCATGCCAGATCTTATCTGCAGGTGGCAGATCAATTTTTAATCCCGGGTAAAAATCTTTCGCAGAATCATAAATACCCTGCATGCGTTTTGTCAATACTTTATTGTTGATACCGCTTATTTCCATGGTGCCGCCAATCCGAAGCTGGTTTCCCCAGGGAGTGATGGCACACCTTCCATCAACCAGTATGGCCGGGTATCTGATATTTTTTTCAACAAAAGGATAAGTATAACTGTAACCTTTACCCGGTTGTAACAATATTTTTATGCCCATCATTTTTGCCAGCATTGGTAGCCAGCTCCCAGTAGCAACAATCAGTTCATTGCAATCAAGCCTTCCTTTATCTGTAATTATTGCAGAGATATTGTTGCCATTTTTTTCAAATCCTGTTACGGTTGTGTTTAGTTGAAATTGCACACCTGATCTTACCAAATGGTCTTTCAGTGTATGCATCAGTTTACCGGGATTAAAATGACAGTCGTCTTTGAACAGCACAGCACCGGCCACATTTAATTCTACATCCGGTTCCAGTTGTTGTACCTGTTGTGCATTCAATCTTATTACTTTCAAACCGAATTTTTCCGCCTCTTCCGATAGTTGGAATTCATGTTCCAATGTTTTGAATTCTTTACACATCATCAGGCATCCGATCTCCTGCATATCAAAATGATCACCAATAGTCCCCCGCATCTCATTCATTAAATGCCGGCTGAGTTGTAAAATATCATTCAGGTGTGGTGAATTCTTTTCCACTGTTTTGGCGTTGCTGCTTTTCCAGAAATGATAGCCCCATCTCATGAGATCTTTATCCAGCCTGGGTTTTATATAGAACGGGCTGCTGCTTTTCAGCATGTGTTTAATGCCTTCACCAATGATTCCCGGGGATGCCAGTGGGATAAAATGGCTGGGCGACATATACCCCATATTACCAAAAGAGCAGCCATCGGTTATATCGCCGCGATCAATAATTGTAACAGCATGGCCTTCTTTTTGCAAATAGTATGCACTGCATAAACCAATGATCCCTCCACCAATAATAATAATATTTTCCATTTGATTTTTTTAACCACGAAGGCATAAAGACGCTAAGAGTAAAACAACTTTGCGTCTTAGCGTCTTTGCGGTAATAGTTTTACAATACCTGGAATCCATAAGCATAAGGATCATCTTCCGATTCTATCGTAATGATATTGTGCCCATATATCCTCGCCCAGCCCTCAATACTGGGACGGATAGCCGCTATTCCATTCACATTCACTTCTTCTTCGATACGCCCGATAAATTTACTCCCGATTATACTTTCATGAATGAATTCATCCCCCTTTTTTAATTTTCCCCTGGCATACCATTGTGCCATCCGTGCTGAAGTACCCGTTCCACAAGGACTGCGGTCAATGGCTTTATCGCCATAAAAAACGGCATTTCTAGCAGTGGATGTTTTATCTATCACTGCTCCTGTCCACAAAATATGGCTGCATCCCCTGATCGTTTCATTTTCAGGATGAACAAATTCATATTTAGCATTTATGCGTTTTCTCAATTCCCCCGACCAACTTATCAATTCCCCCGCACTGTGAAACTCCAGGCCCTTGAAATTCTTCTGTACATCAATGATCGCATAAAAATTTCCGCCATAAGAAACATCTATGATCAATTCTCCCAAACCGGGACAATCAACAACCAATTCCGTTGCTGCCAGGTAAGAAGCGACATTGGTCAGCCTTACAGACCTTACTCTTCCATTATCTTCTTTGTATGAGATCATTACCAATCCTGCGGGTGTTTCCATTCTTACCATACCTGCTGTTTTTGGCCTTATCAATCCTTCTTCTATACCAATGGTGATCGTACCGATGGTACCATGCCCGCACATGGGCAGGCACCCGCTTGTTTCAATGAATAAAACGGCAACATCATTGGCAGGATCATGCGGAGGGTATAAAATACTACCGCTCATCATGTCATGGCCACGGGGCTCAAACATCAGCCCTGTTCTTATCCAGTCATATGCTTTTAAAAAATGCTGGCGCTTTTCACTCATATTATTTCCAATGAGTTGCGGGCCGCCTTCTTTAACCAAGCGCACTGGATTGCCACAGGTATGGGCATCGATGCAGGTGAATGTTGCCAATTATATTTATTAAAACTTTATAATTTGAATAGATTCCAAAGTTTAAATAATTAAATTAAATTTGAATGATTATTTTTTATGGAAGCATACGGTAAAATTCTATTGATCGCAATGCCTGTCTTTTTACTGCTGGTACTTTTTGAAAAATGGTACGGCTGGCGTAAAGGAAAGGATACCGTACGTAATATGGATATGATCTCAAGCCTCAGTTCCGGTGTTACCAATGTTACCAAGGATGTATTGGGATTAAGTATTGCCCTGATATCTTACGGATGGCTGGTAAACAGGATCGCACTCACACATATCAATGCCACATGGCTTACTTATCTTATAGCATTCATTGTACTTGATTTTGCCGGCTATGTTGTTCATGCGCTTGACCACAGGATCAATTTTTTCTGGAACAGTCATATCATTCACCACAGTAGTGAAGAGTTCAACCTGGCCTGCGCCTTAAGACAAAGCGTTTCTGTTTTTATAAGATTATTCATCATTCTCTTATTGCCTGCTGCTTTGTTTGGTGTACCCGCCCAGGTAATTGCAGTAGTGGCCCCGCTTCATTTATTTGCACAGTTCTGGTATCATACCCAGCACATTGGAAAAATGGGTTTTTTAGAGAAGATCATTGTAACACCTTCACATCATCGTGTTCATCATGCTATCAACAAAGAATACATAGATAAGAATTACGGGCAGATATTTATTTTCTGGGATAAGATCTTTGGTACATTCCAGGAAGAATTAAAAGACGTTCCTGCCGTTTATGGTATTACAAGGCCGGTTCGTACCTGGAATCCCATTAAAATAAACTTTCAGCATATGTGGCTGTTGATAAAAGATGCCTGGTATACTAAAAGCTGGAGTGATAAATTGAAAGTGTTCTACATGCCCACCGGCTGGCGCCCCGGAGATGTTGCCGAAAAGTATCACGTTTATAAGATCGAGGACGTTTATGATTTTGAAAAATATGTCACCAGCTATTCAACATTATTTTTAGCTTGGACCTGGACACAAATGATCCTGCTTTTATTATTTGTAAGTTATCTCTTTGGCAATATTGCGCTGGTTGGCAATCCCGGGATATTCATTTACGGGGCATTCATATTTTTATACGTGTATGCTTTTACTGAACTGATGGATAGGAATCAATACGCATTTATCTGGGAGTTTATTAAATGCAGTGCAGGGATCGGGATCATCATTTATTTTGGCGACTGGTTCCGGGCAGGAACTTTTTCAAATGCCATCAAATATGTGTTGATCGCTTATTTTGTTTTGTCTTCTATAATAACTACCTGGTTCAATTTTAATTTTCACTCAGAAAATAAGAACAGGTTTGCGATCAGCTGATCATAATAGAGCCGGTCGTCAATTCGCTGTTCACAGTTCTCCAGATTTTCAAAGGATTGCTATTCTTCAGTTCAGGCGGGAGTAAACTATCCGGCCAGTTTTGAAAAGCAATAGGCCTTGCAAAACGTTTGATGCCATCTCCACCAACAGAAGTGAACCTGCTATCGGTAGATGCAGGGAATGGCCCGCCATGGTGCATGCTGAGGCAAACCTCCACACCTGTGGGCACACTGTTCAGGATAAACCTGCCACAAATATTTTTCACGGCTTCAACGAGTTCTTCATTTTTCAAAATATCGCTTTCTGTCGCCATGAGTGTCGAAGTTAGTTGGCCCTCCAGGTGGGCTGCTACCCTTATCATTTCGTTCATATCCACGCAACGTACGATGATAGCGTAAGGGCCAAATACTTCTTGCTGGAGCAGTGGATTATTTAAAAAATTTTTCGCAGATGTTGAAGCGATCGTTGGAGTTTCTGACAAACCGCTGTCGGGGTTTTCAACCGCCGACAGGGTTTTTACACCTGGCTGCGATAATGCTGCCGCCCTTTTTTCTACATAATTTTTATGAATACCTGCATGAAGCATCGGCGCCGCTGCAATGTTTTTTATTTCTGCTGATAAAGTATTGATGAAAGTTTGCAGGTCATCATTATCAATTCCAATCATGATACCGGGATTGGTGCAGAACTGCCCAACACCCAATGTAATGGATGCTGCATATTGTTTTGCAATTTCAACAGCAGCTGAATTGATCTTTTCAGGTAATAAAAAAACAGGATTTACACTTCCCATTTCCGCAAACACGGGAATAGGCTCTTTCCGCTCATTTCCCCATTCAAATAATTGTTTGCCACCGCTGAAGGATCCTGTAAATCCAACAGCCTTGGTATATTCATGTTTTACCAATGCTTCTCCTACCGCACCGGAAGCACCATATACATGTGCAAATATTCCTTTTGGCATATATGAACCGGAAGCTGCTTTCATAATGGCTCCTGCAACCAGCTCACTTGTTTGTGCATGAGCAGGGTGGGCTTTTACAATTACGGGACATCCGGCAGCAAACGCACAGGCCGTGTCGCCACCTGCCGTAGAATAGGCGAAAGGGAAATTACTTGCACCAAAAACGACTACGGGTCCCAATGGGATAAGCATTTTCCTGATATCCTGTTTGGGTGGATTTTTATCAGGGATCGCGGTATCTATCCTTGCATCCAGCCATTGACCGCTTTCGCAAAATGATGCATAATTAATTAATTGAAATATGGTTCTTGCTTTTTCTCCCTTCAACCTTGCCTCTGGTAAATTGGTTTCTTTCATGGCAGTTTGTATAAGCTCATCACCCAGGTTCTCCATTTCCTTTGCAATATTTCTCATAAAATCTGCACGTTGTTTCAATGATGATCTCCTGTAAATATGAAATGCCTGCCAGGCATCATTCATGATCATATCTATTTTTGCTCCTGTTGAATCTTCGAACATAATAATATTATTTAAACACGAATTCTTAGACACGAATTACACGAATTGCACGAATTGGACCAACTTTGGCCTGGTTGCTATCCCATCATCAATAATTTTCAAAATAACTTCCCGCTCTTCTCCTTCCAATACCATCCTTGGTGGTCGTACAAATTCAGAGCCAATCCCTGTCCTGGTCTCTGCCAGTTTTATATATTGTACCAGTTTGGGATGAATGTCTAATTCCAATAAAGGCATGAACCAGCGGTATATCTTTAATGCATCTTCCTGCTTACCGGCTCTAATCAAATTGTAAATGGCCACGGTCTCTGTTGGAAATGCACAGACCAGTCCTGCTACCCAACCAACTGCACCCAGGCATAGTTCTTCAATAGCCAGTGTATCTACGCCGCATAGTATTTTAATCCTGTCGCCAAAACGGTTGATCATCCTGGTAACATTTGTTGTATCGCGGGTAGATTCTTTTACTGCCTGGATATTTTTGCATTCAATGATCTCTTCAAACATATCCAGCGTTACTTCGGTCTTATAATCCACCGGGTTATTATAGATCATGATTGGCAGGTCGGTATTATTGGCGATCGTTTTGAACCAGTTCACTGCTTCCCGGTGATCGGGTTTGTAACGCATGGGTGGCAATAGCATCAATCCTTCTGCTCCCCATTTTTGTGCATTGCCTGACTGTATGATCGCTTCTTTTGTCGACCCTTCTGCGATATTCAATACAACCGGGATCTGCCCATTCACTTTTTCGACAGCAGATCTTACAATGGATTCTTTTTCTTCTACTGTCAATACACTTGATTCTCCCAATGTGCCGCCTAATATTATCCCGTTCACTCCTGCAGATAGCTGTGCCAGCAGGTTTTTTTCAAACAAGGGGAGGTCAAGCTTGTCATCACCCGTGAATTTGGTAGTAAGTGCGGGAAATATCCCCTGCCATTGAACAGCCATGGTAATTTAATTTGATGGGTGCACAAACTACGAAATTGAGCGATAAGATGGTATGTGAGCTGTTGGAATAAAGAACTGCCGTTATAACAAGCCTGATGGCCATTTTTTAAAAAATTTTGGATACAAAACCACATCTGGTTATCTTTGCCGTCCCTTAAAACAAATGGCGCGTTGGTCAAGGGGTTAAGACGCCTCCCTTTCACGGAGGAATCACGGGTTCGATTCCCGTACGTGCTACTAAAGCCTCTCAATATTTTGAGAGGTTTTTTATGCCCATTGGTCAAATAGAAAATACAAGACCCCATATCTGCCTGTGTTCTTATGTGGTCAAAACAGCGGTTTTAATTGCTTGAACTTAAATTCAAGTTTTTACCCGTTAATTTCCCCACATCCTTTAATTTTGCACGCAAATCATAAATCACATTTCAAATTCCAGTTATGAGTACAGTTAAAGTTGCAATCAATGGATTTGGTCGGATCGGCCGCTTAGTATTTCGCCAGATATACGATATGAAAGGCATAGATGTAGTGGCCATCAATGACCTTACAAGCCCGGCTGTATTGGCTCATTTATTAAAGTATGACAGTGCACAGGGAAGGTTCGGCCAAAAAGTAACTTCTACTGAAAATGCCATCGTAGTAAACGGGCATGAAATTAAGATCTATGCCCAGAAAGACCCGGCACAGATCCCATGGGGTGCACATAATGTAGATGTTGTAATAGAAAGCACCGGTTTTTTTACTGATAAATACAAAGCAGAAGCACATATAAAAGCAGGAGCGAAGAAAGTCGTCATCTCTGCACCGGCTACAGGGGAAATGAAAACAGTTGTATTCAATGTTAACCACGGTATACTGGATGGCAGCGAAACGATTATCAGTTGTGCTAGCTGTACTACTAACTGCCTTGCACCAATGGCAAAAGCACTGAATGATAATTTCGGTATCCTGACCGGTATCATGAGTACCATTCATGCTTATACAAACGATCAGAATACATTAGATGCTCCTCATCCCAAAGGTGACCTTCGCCGTGCAAGAGCAGCAGCAGCTAACATCGTACCCAACAGCACCGGAGCTGCCAAAGCCATCGGCCTGGTATTGCCTGAATTAAAAGGCAAACTGGATGGTGGTGCCCAAAGGATCCCTGTGATCACAGGTTCTGTTACAGAATTGTACAGCATCCTGGAAAAGCCTGCAACAGTGGAAGCCATCAATGCAGCCATGAAAGCCGCCAGCAATGAAAGCTTTGGTTATAATGAAGATGAAATCGTAAGCAGTGATGTGATCGGTATAACTTATGGCTCTTTATTTGATGCCACGCAAACCAAGGTAATGACAATGGGTGATAAACAAATGGTTAAAACCGTTAGCTGGTACGATAATGAAATGAGTTATGTATCACAGTTAGTACGTACAGTTCATCATTTTGCAGGATTGATAAAATAACTTTTTTTACCGCAAAGACGCTGAGACGCAAAGTTTATTTTAATGCTTAGCGACTTGGCGTCTTTGCGGTTTTATTCTTTAATAAAATGCTATGTCAAATTTCTCCGACTTCAACTTCAAAGGCCAGAAAGCATTGATCCGTGTAGATTTCAATGTTCCATTGGACGAACATTTTAATATCACTGATGATAGCCGCATGACAGCTACCATTCCTACCATTAAAAAAATACTGGCAGAGGGTGGCTCGGCAATATTGATGAGCCACTTCGGCCGCCCTAAGGTTGGGCCAGAGGATAAATATTCACTAAAACACCTTGTAAAACACCTGCACGAATTACTGGGAGGTAATACAAAGGTTTTCTTTGCAGATGATTGTATTGGTGAACAGGCTACACTTACTGCAGGTATGCTTAAAGCCGGTGAGGTATTGCTGCTGGAGAATTTACGTTTTTACAAAGAAGAGGAAAAAGGCGATAAGGCATTTGCAGAAAAACTAAGCAAACTGGGTAGTGTATATGTGAATGATGCATTCGGTACAGCACATCGGGCACACGCTTCTACTGCAGTGATCGCGGAATATTTTCCGGCGGGTAAAAAAATGTTTGGTTTGCTGATGGAAAAGGAAGTTGAAAGTGCTGAAAAGGTTTTACACAACAATGAGAAACCATTTCTTGCCATCATCGGCGGTGCAAAAGTATCTGACAAGATTTTGATCATAGAAAACCTGCTGGACAGGGCGACAGATATCATCATCGGTGGCGGTATGGCCTATACATTTTTCAAAGCACAGGGCGGGCATGTTGGTAATTCTTTGTGCGAACTTGAAAAACTGGATGTTGCAAATGAATTATTAAAAAAGGCTTCTGAAAAAGGCGTTTGTATTCACCTGCCTGCAGATTCTATCATTGCTGATAAATTTGATGCAAATGCAAATGTTTCGGGGTCATTAAGCAATACCATTCCCGATGGCTGGATGGGGCTGGATATCGGGCAAATGGCCTGTGAAACTTTCAGTAAAGTGATCCTCCATTCAAAAACGATCTTGTGGAATGGTCCAATGGGTGTGTTTGAAATGGAAAAATTCCAGCATGGTACAAAAACAATTGCACATGCTGTTGCTGAAGCTACCGCAAATGGCGCTTTTAGTTTGGTGGGCGGAGGGGATAGCGTGGCCGCTGTCAATAAATTTGGGCTGACTGATAAAGTAAGTTATGTCTCTACGGGTGGTGGTGCGTTGTTGGAATATTTTGAAGGAAAGGAATTGCCGGGCATCGCGGCGATAAAAAAATAAACAATAAACCACAGAGTCTCACAGTGGATTTTCACAGAGAACACAGAGTATAAGAATATTTTTCTCCTTATACTCTGTGAAAGAAACTCCCTGAAACTCTGTGGTTAAAACTCACCCGCCAATCTTCTCTAACATCTTCATCGCATTTTCATTCTTCGCATCCAGTTCCAATACCTTCCGGTAATTTTCCTTTGCAGCTTCTTTATTGCCTGTATTAAAATAATATTCTCCCAGGCTGTCGTATAGATTGGCATTTTTTGGATACAGCAAAATATTCAGTTTAAATACCACGAGTGCCTGGTCCATTGCTTTTCTTGCCATCAATACATAACCATAGGTATTTAATTCAGCGGCATTTTTTAGTATTGGTCTTATCAGCCCTGCTGTTTCGGAAAGTTTGTTTTCAATAGCCCTGTTGTTTTTAAACAATGAATCCAAATAAATAACAGCCCTGTAATTTGGTTTATAATCGTCCCTGCTCAGTATTGCAAAAAGGTCTCTTTCAAGTGAAACAATGGGCGATTCAACAATACGCCCAAGCTCATTGCTGTTCTCATAAACGATCAGGGTTGGTACACGGTGAATATTCAGCCCCCTTTCTTCATGGCCGGGGCTTTGTTTGTATGTACTGTCATGATCGTCAACCATCACCAGTTTTATTTGTGATTGTTTTACACCACAATCTTTCAGGATCCTGAACATGCGTGGTATCTCTCTTTTACTATCTCCACACCAGGTTCCCATGAACAGCACGAATGATCTTCCGTTCAGGAAAGGTTTCATCATTGCGGTAACGGTGTCATTCACTTTATATGCATCATAATTCTTGTTGAACCATTCACTGAAAGGCTTTTGCTGAAGTGCTGACTTTGTACAGGAGCCGATCAGCATCGGTTTTCCATTGCTGTCAACTGATAATTTATTTTTCGTTCCCGAAATTTTTGGGGAGCAGGCATATAATAATATAATGGTTGCCATAGCAACAGCTATAATTTTTTTCATTTTAGATCATTTATGGTTTTGAATACAAATACTGCATTGCACCATGCATCGATGAGCAAACGGAACCGGCTGCTGTTTGCACAGGCATGCGGGGATGGCAATGATGTTTCATTGCTCAATGAAAAAGAAATATTACAATTGCGGAGGGTGGGAAATGTTCCCGTTGAAAGAAGATAAAAATGAAATGGGGCGGTTTGAAAATGTTATTGGCTGATCATTTATAATTAAGTAATAGCTGTTCTCATTCAGTACATAATAGTCATCGAATGAAATATGAACATGTGTTTTTGGCGCAGGCAGTTTATTATCATATTTTGCCAGGTCGTTACCATTATTTTTTTCGCAATCGCAGGTTGCAGTATTGGATTTGCTGGTAAAATTCTCAATCTTGCACTGAAGATAAGCGGCCTGCCTGCCATACTGGGTAAGCACAAACAAAGTGATGAATAATATGGCGACCGTTCTTTTAAACATGGCTATGCTAATATAAAAAAGATTTTGTACAAATTTCAATTCAAATATCATGGATACACAAAAAGCATATGATCAATGGGCAGCTACTTATGACGCCGTGCTGAATAAAACACGTGATCTTGAATTGGTTGCGGGGCAGCAGGTTCTTTCAACAGCAGATTTCACTAAAGTGCTTGAAATAGGTTGTGGTACAGGAAAAAATACCAATTGGATATCCAAAAGAACACAAGACCTTGTCGCCGTTGATTTTTCTGATGGCATGCTGAATATTGCAAAAGAAAAAATAAAAGATGGACAGGTAAAATTTCAGCAATGCGATCTTACCAAGCCATGGGGGTTTACTAATTACTCACTTATCATCTGTAGCCTTGTATTGGAGCATATTGAAGACCTCGACTTTATATTTGAACAGGCTGCAGTTGCATTGCAAAACAATGGCTGTTTTTACATTTGTGAATTACATCCTTACAAACAACTCGAAGGAAGCAGAGCAAAATTTGAACAGGACAATAAATTAGTAGAGCTCGAATATTTTATTCATCATATCACTGATTTTTTCAGCACAGCAATGAAATATGATTTTCAATGTATTAGCCTGAAAGAATGGTTTGACGAGAATGACAGATCAACTACTCCAAGATTAATATCTTTTCTTTTTCAAAAACGGGTATAATCTTTCCCAGATGGCATTTAGTAAGTATATTTAATGTCCTTTTAGAATATTATTATAAATTGAATTGATTGTATTTATTTAACACTGTAATCAAATTATCCTCCTTCTCCTTTGGAGAGGGTTGGGGTGAGGTCAAAAAACTTAACGATGCAAAGAATTGCTGAATCAGAACTGATCATAACCGGCCGGGGAGCTATATATCACCTGGATCTCAGGCCCGAAGAACTTGCAGATACCATTATTGTAGTGGGTGACCCCGACAGGGTAAAGAAAGTAAGCAAGCATTTCGACAGGATCGAGTGCCAGCAACAGCACCGTGAATTTATCACGCATACCGGTTATATTGGGAACAAAAGATTATCGGTCATGTCAACCGGAATTGGCCCCGATAATATTGATATTGCCATCAATGAACTGGATGCCCTGGCAAATATTGATTTTACAACAAGAGAAATAAAAAAGGAATTCCGCAAACTCAATATCATCCGCTTTGGAACTTCAGGCTCGTTGCAGGCTGATATCCCTGTAGATAGTTTTGTTGCTTCCACGCATGGCTTAGGACTTGATAACCTGCTCAATTTTTATGCTTATGAAAAAAGCAAGGATGAACAGGATATGGCAAATGCTTTTGCTGAACAAACAAAACTGGACAGAACTGTTACCATCCCTTATGCATTCAAAGGCAGTGAAATACTTATTAATAAATTCGGGATTGCATTTCACAAAGGCATTACAGTTACCTGCCCCGGCTTTTACGGCCCACAGGGAAGGATCCTGCGCCTGGGCGTAAGCAGCCCGGGATTGATAGATCGCTTAACGCATTTTAATTTCAATAATCACAGGATCACTAACTTTGAGATGGAAACATCTGCTATTTATGGCCTGGGAAGGTTACTGGGCCACGAATGCCTGAGTGTAAATGCCATTGTTGCCAACAGGGTTGTACAGCAATTTTCCAAAGACAGCAATGCAGCAGTTGAGAATTTAATTAAACAAGCACTAGAAGCATTAACCGTTTAACGTTTAAATCGTTTAAGACGTTGGAACGCTAACCTTAAACGTCTTAAACGGGTTTTAAACGACAGTTAAACGATAAAATGCCATAAACATAAAAAACATGATTGCAACCAAAACCATTCCCGATTTTTCTTTATCACCACATGTTGACCAGGTAGGTATTGAAGAAAGAGCATCAAGATTCACCAAACGAAGCATTAAGAATGAAACAAAGATTAATGGCCTGAAACTGGCTTTGAATATGATCGATCTAACGACGCTGGAAGGAAAAGATACCGAGGGAAAGGTCAAACAACTTTGTTACAAAGCACAGCATCTGCTTGATACTTACCCGGGCTTGCCAACAGTTGCAGCTATTTGTGTTTATCCTTCAATGGTTAAGGTTGCGAAGACTGCCTTGGGAGATTCGGGAGTAAAAGTAGCGTCTGTATCAACAGCTTTTCCAAGTGGGCAGGCGCCACGTGATATAAAGATCCGCGACACGAAATATGCAGTCGACCAGGGTGCAGATGAAATTGATATGGTGATTTCAAGAGGAAAATTTCACCAGGGAGAATATAATTATGTATATGATGAGATCGCTGCTATCAAGGAAGCGTGTGGTGAAGCAAGGCTGAAAGTGATCCTGGAAACAGGTGAACTGGTTACTTATGATAAAGTGAGAAGGGCAAGCGATATTGCCATGTATGCCGGCGCTGATTTTATAAAAACCTCAACCGGTAAGATCTCCCCTGCTGCAACCATGCCCGTTACATTGGTGATGCTGGAAGCCATCAGGGATTTTTATTACAAGACAGGAAAGCGCATTGCCATGAAACCGGCTGGAGGAATTTCGAAAGCAAAACTTGCATTGCATTACCTGGTGATGTTGAATGAAGTGTTGGGGGAGGAATGGATGAACAATCACTGGTTCAGGTTTGGCGCAAGCAGCCTGGCTAATGATATATTGATGCAGTTGATGAAACAGAAAACCGGGGCGTATCAATCGGCGGATTATTTTTCGATTGATTAGTTAACATCATCCCTATCCCTTCTCCAAAAGGAGAAGGGCAATAGCGAAGATTGAAGCGAAGTTGTGTTTTGTATCGGGAAGACGAGATCGTTGATTAAAGGTATGCAGCACAAGTGAGTGACACAACGATGATGCAATGGAAAACCAATGCCGGCTTCAAAAAATTTAAATAAAGATCAATAAAGAAATAATGATAAATTGTAAAAAGCAACTGTTTAATTAATAATAAAATGCCTGGCCTCCCTCTCTTTTGGAGAGGGATCGAGGGTGAGGTTAAATAAATCAAGATGTCAAAGACCAGAAACAATACAATAAAATTAAAATTCGATTCTGCACGGAACCTTGCCCCTGCCCCGGAAAGCAAGAGTGCTGCTAAAATAGACCCACGTTATGATCTTTTCATAAACGGGAAATTTGAAAAGCCGCTGAGCAGGAAATATTTTGATACGATCAATCCTGCAACCGAAGAAAAATTATCGGAAATAGCGGAGGCAAATGCAGCTGATGTAAACAAAGCAGTAACAGCGGCAAGAAATGCGTATGAAAAAACATGGAAGAAGATGCCTTCAAAAGAAAGGGCCAAATATATTTATCGCATAGCAAGGATGCTACAGGAAAGGGCAAGGGAATTCGCGATCATTGAAACATTGGATGGGGGTAAGGCTATCCGTGAGAGCAGGGATTTTGATGTGCCAACTGCAGCCAATCATTTCTTTTATTATGCCGGCTGGGCAGATAAACTTGAATATGCATTTCCAAACCGTAGAACAACACCCCTGGGCGTTGCCGGGCAGATCATTCCCTGGAATTTTCCTTTATTGATGGCAGCCTGGAAAATAGCGCCTGCATTGGCTACAGGAAATACAGTTGTATTAAAACCTGCAGAAACAACTTCTTTGACCGCATTGAAACTGGCAGAAATAATACAGGAAGCAGACCTTCCGCCTGGTGTGGTGAATATCATTACAGGTGCAGGAGCAACAGGCGCAGCGATGGTAAATCATCCTGATATTAATAAGATCGCATTCACCGGTTCAACAGATGTTGGAAAGATCATTCAGCGGGCTATTGCCGGTACAAATAAAAAAGCAACATTGGAATTGGGTGGAAAAGCTGCCAATATCATTTTTGATGATGCGCCTCTTGACCAGGCGGTTGACGGTGTTGTAAACGGAATATTCTTTAACCAGGGCCATGTTTGTTGTGCGGGCTCAAGATTGTATGTACAGGAATCTGTTTATAAGCAGGTGTTGCAAAAATTAAAAGACAGGATGGAGACGTTGATCGTTGGTGATCCAATGGACAAAAACACTGATGTGGGTGCTATTAACTCCAGGGAACAATTGAATGTTATCAATAAATATTTAAAAATAGGGCAAGACGAAGGTGCAGAAATGTACCAGTCTGCATGCAGCATTCCTAAGAAAGGATTTTATTGCAGGCCGACCATTTTTACTAATGTGGCGCAATCAAACCGCATAGCACAGGAAGAGATATTTGGACCGGTGCTTACCATCCAGACCTTCAGAACAGATGATGAAGTGATCGAGAAAGCAAATAATACTCCTTATGGTCTATCTGCAGGTGTATGGACAGACAAGGGTTCCAAGATATTCAACATGACGACTAAATTAAGGGCTGGTGTTGTTTGGGCAAATACCTATAATAAATTTGATCCTACTTCTCCGTTTGGCGGGTATAAGGAAAGTGGTTATGGAAGAGAAGGTGGTTTGCATGGATTAGCTGCATACGTGAATATCGTTTAAGGCGTTTAATGTCGTTTAAAAATCGTTTAAGGTTGAGAAAAACAGCATTTTTTTTCTGTGAATTGCTCCTGAACAATTTTAACGATTAAACGACTTTTAAACCTTTAAACGTTTCATCATGGCGACTATTAGGAGGTTTGAAGATTTAGATGCATGGAAATTAAGCAGGGAACTTTGTAGTAACATTGGCAATTTAATTGATAGTGGAATTTTTAAAAATAATTTTCGCTTAATAGGACAAATTGAAGGTTCAGCAGGCTCAATAATGGATAATATTGCTGAAGGATTTGAGAGAGGCACGAGAGCAGAGTTTATCCAATTTCTTGGATATTCAAAAGGCTCTTGTGGAGAATTGAGGTCGCAATTATATAGAATAGTAGATAGGAAATATATAACAAAAGAACGGTTCTCTGAACTTTATTCAATGATTGTAAGAATAAGCATGATGTTGCAAAAGTTTATTGTGTATTTACAGAAAACAAAAATACAAGGGGAAAGAAAAAAAACTTAAAGTATAAAAAACGACTTAAACGCCTTTTAAACGGAATTAAACGTTTTAAACGAAAATATTATGGCAAAGACAATTATAAAAAAATCAGCGATCAATCTAAACGGCAACGGTATTGGCAATCATACTCCTGAAAAAAGGCTTGAAGTTTTAAAAACTTATAAACTATATATTGGGGGACAGTTCCCAAGAACCGAGTCCGGCAGGTATTATGTTGCAACTAACGGCAAAGGAGAAAAGCTTGCTAATGTTTGCCTGGGCTCAAGAAAAGATTTCCGGGATTCAATCGTTTCCAACAGGGGGGCATTTGGAGGATGGGCCGGCAGGGCAGCATTCAACCGGGCCCAGATATTATATCGTATTGCTGAAATGCTTGAAGGAAGAAAAGCGCAGTTCATTGATGAATTGATGAAACAGGATTCAACCAGGATGCAGGCAGAAGCGGAAGTGAACCTTTCGATTGACAGGTTGATCTATTACAGCGGCTGGTGCGATAAATTCCAGCAGTTGTTCAGTTCTGTGAATCCTGTTGCATCTTCGCATTTTAATTTTTCTGTTCCTGAACCTACAGGTGTAGTCGCTGCAATTGCACCGCAAAATGACCTGCCTGCCGGTAGGCAAGGTTCTTTACTTGGGCTGGTTTCTATTATTGCGCCCATCATTGCCGGGGGGAATACCTGTACAGTACTTGCATCTTATTCAAAACCACTTTGCGCTGTTACTTTTGCTGAAGTGCTGAACAGTTCTGATCTTCCGGGGGGTGTCGTAAACATTCTCACCGGTAAAGTTACTGAACTGGTTTCCTTCTTTGCCGATCATATGGATGTAAATGCAACGGTTTATTGCGAAGGAGATGAAGCCACAAAAGCGATGATAAAAGAAAAATCTGCATCGAATGTTAAACGGGTGTTGTTGTATGATAAAGTGAAATGGGAAACTGAAGAAGGCCAATCACCTTATTTTATTATGGACCTGCAGGAAATAAAAACGACCTGGCATCCCGTGGAGAATATTGGAGGAGCAAAAGCAGGTTACTAGAAACGTTTAATGGTTTAAGTCGTTTAAAAGTTTATGATGATACAAACGCTGAAACCAAGCCGAATGCTTTAAACCTTTAAACCTTTAAACGATCATGAAAACACGCATACTTTTACCATTCATACTATTCCTGCTTTTTCAAAATGCAGTTGCCCAAAAAGTGGGAATAGGAAATCCCAATCCTCAATATGAACTGGATGTAAATGGGAACTCTGCTTCCAACAACCAGGTTTCCATCATTCCATTGTGGCAGGGCGGCTCAACTTATGCGATGTCGAATACTTTGGGCCAGGACCTAAGTAACTGTCACGCTGCAATCGATCCCACGCTTTACAGCACAGATGGTAATATTGAAGTAAAGCTGGTCATAAGAATAACAGCTACAACAGCCACCATTAATAATTTCCAGCTAAGGGCACACAATGGAAGTGTTGAAACTTACCCCATCCTGTTTTCTGATGCGTGGTCCTATTCAAATCCCCAATCGGGTATCATTGCCATAAGCCCATGGAAGAGCTGGGCAGCGGGTACCATTCCGCTTGAGATACACCTTTTTGGCTGGGTGGATGCAGGAACGACTGATTTCGTGAGCGCTTATTTAATGATAAGGCCTAAAAGATAAATGTTCGTCTTCCATTCATTACCATTCCAATATTTAATCATGCATTCTTGCAGAAATCATTAATTTTAGCTCCTTAACCAAAAAATAATAAACATGAAACGTTCCGGCATTTTAATTTTACTTGCAATTGTAGTGATACTTGGATTTTTAAGCTGCAATTCTTACAATGGATTGGTAAGTGCAGACCAGGATGTGAAAAAAGTATGGAGCAATGTAGAGACCAATTACCAGCGCAGGACAGATCTATACAGCAGCATTATTAAAACCATAGAAGGATCTGCGAATTTTGAAAAATCTACCTTACGTGAAGTGATTGAAGCAAGGTCAAAAGCAACTTCTATCAATGTAGATATCAATGACCCGGCTTCACTGGAAGCATACCAGAAAGCGCAGGCAAACCTGCAGGGTTCATTCAGTAAGTTGTTGGCAGTGGTAGAAAACTATCCTGACCTGAAAACAACCCAGGCTTTCCGTGATTTCCAGACCCAGATCGAAGGAACTGAGAACCGTATCAATATTGCCCGCCAGGATTATAACAAATCTGTGGAAGGATATAACCTGAAAGTAAAACGTTTTCCTAATAATATATTCGCAGGCATGTTTGGGTACAAGGAAAAGCCATTCTACAAGGCAGATGCAGGAAGTGAAAAAAATCCTGATATCAAGTTTGAAATAAAATAAATCTCATCTTAACCCCTCCCGGCCACCGGGAGGGGCTAAATATTGCCTCATGTTTTCTTTCTTTAAAAAAAAGGATCTTTTTACCGTTGAAGAAAATGAACGGATCGTTGCTGCAATACGCAATTCTGAAAAAAGGACCAGCGGTGAGATAAGGATCTATATAGAGCCAAAGAACCCACTAGTAGATCCATTGGAAAGAGCAGCACTGATATTTGCCAAACTGAAAATGGATGAAACAGAACACCGCAATGCAGTATTGCTATACATGGCTACGGATCACAAAGAACTGGCCTTGTATGGTGATAAAGGGATTCATGAAAAAGTCGGGGAAGCATATTGGCAAAACGAGGTACAGCAAATGCTGCAAAATTTCAGGAATAATAACCTGGTGGATGGCATTGTGAATTGTATCACGCATATCGGGGAAACCTTGTGTGAAAAATTTCCTTACATAGCAACAGAAGATAAAAATGAACTGCCGGATGAAATTATTTTCGGCAAATAAAACCAGGAAGCGGCTAATGAATCATTATAAAAAAATATTCTCTTTATTATTCCTTATAACATTCTCTGTTTCGGCCATTTGCCAAAACCTGCCCAAAAAGCCTGAACCAGCACGGCTGGTTAATGATTATACCAATACGCTTACAGAAGATCAGAAACAATCTATCGAAAATAAACTGGTTGCTTTTGATGACAGCACTTCCACTCAAATTGCAGTTGTTATTATTCCATCATTGGATGGATATGATGTAGCGGATTACAATGTTGCATTAGGCAGGGCATGGGGCGTTGGAGGAAAAGAATTCAGTAACGGCGTTATTTTATTAATAGCAAAGAACGACCATAAATTGAATATTGCGACCGGGTACGGTGTTGAAGGGGCCCTGCCGGATATTACTGCAAAACATATCATTGAAGAAGAGATCGTTCCCAATTTCAAAGGCGATGATTATTACAGGGGGATAGATGAAGGAACTGATGCCATCATCAAAGCAGTTAAGGGTGAATATAACATACCCCGTAAGGCTAAATCAGTTGGTACCGGGTCGGGGAAATTCATTTTTATCATCATTATCATTATATTCTTATTGTTATCAGGCAGGGGTGGTGGTGGTAAAGGTGGGTTTATGAGCAGGCGCGGGTACCGCAGCATTCTAGGTCCAATGATATTGGGTAACCTGCTGGGTGGCGGCCGTGGCGGTGGCGGATGGGGTGGTGGTGGAAGTTCCGGCGGTGGCGGTGGTTTTGGAGGATTTGGTGGCGGAAGCTTTGGCGGTGGTGGCGCAAGTGGAAGCTGGTGATCATAACCTTGCCATTTTATTAACAGGTAGCTTTACAATATATTTTCTAAACGTCAGTTATGACTGTTAACCTTAAAAAATAACTATATGAATCTTGTAAAATGTTTTGTTTTGCCAGGACTGGTATTATTGGCAATGAGTTCCTGTAAAAAAGCATCAACTGATAACCCGGATGAAGGGCCACATATCAATTTTGTTTTCAAATTTGATTCAACACAGGTTCGTCTCAATGCTTTTGGCCAGCCGGTAGCTGTACCTGCAAACCATGGTGCCCAATCTCCTGTATTTAATACAATGAGTGCGCATTACCTGGAAATGACGAAAGACATATTTACAGGTATAGGAGCTGGTGCTGTTTTATATAGAGCGCCCGAAACTACTGTTGGCGGGGCCAATGCAATTGATTTCAACCAATCAAATTTTGCCGGGCAGGGACAAACATTTTTAAGTGTTCCTATAAAATCTTTCGCAGCCGGAACATATAATTGGTTGAGGGTTTCCCTTGCATATCAAAACTATGATATTAAATACCGCTCTTCCGGTGTAAATTATGACGGAACAATAGCCTCATTTATTGGTTTCCGAACATACCTGCAGAATTATACCATTAAACAAACGGCAGTACCTGTGAATGCAAACAGGGACCAGGGATATTGGGGTTTTGAAACTGTCATTCCGGGTTTTGGAAATTATATAACAACCGGCCAGGCTCCTCCGGGCGCCACAACAGTGCCTAACCCGATATTTGCAACATCTCCGGTACCACAGGGCTCATGTTTGGTGACCGGGCAATTTGTAGCTCCACTGGTAATAACAGGAGCAGAGACTTCAGATATTACGATCATTGTTTCATTGTCTACCAATAAAAGTTTTGAATGGGAAGAAGTTTCAGGTGGTGCTGCTACGTTTGACCTGGATGCTGTAACTCCGGCAAATAGCGACCGGGTTGTTGATATGGGGATAAGGGGATTGATACCGTACAAGCAATAACTTTCTAACACGAATTTTAGCACGAATTACACGAATTAATCGATCCTGAATCGATGATCGTGTAATTCGTGTTTTTAGTTTACCCCGCCTACGATCATTTCTTTATTGATCTTTGATACAAGTCCTTGTAATACTTTCCCGGGGCCACATTCAGTAAAGTTTGTTGCGCCATTGGCGATCATTGCCTGTACAGACTGCGTCCATTTCACGGGACCTGTCAGCTGTGCGATCAGGTTTTGCTTTATCATAACGGAATCAGTAACTGCTTCTGCGGATATATTCTGATATACTGGACAGGAAGGTTCATTGAACGCAGTATTATTGATTGCTGCAGCAAGTTCATCCCTTGCGGGGATCATGAGTGGCGAGTGAAACGCACCGCCCACCGGTAATATCAATGCTCTTCTTGCACCTGCGGATTTTAATCTTTCACAAGCCATATCAACTCCTTTTATAGAACCACTGATAACCAACTGGCCAGGGCAATTATAATTTGCGGCCACAACTATTTCACCTGATTCATTTGTAACGTGCTGGCATATTTCTTCTACTTTTTCATCTTCCAAACCCAATACGGCTGCCATGGTTGATGGATTCATTTCGCAGGCACGCTGCATGGCTTTTGCCCTGATGAAAACCAGTTCCAGTGCATCCGCAAAACTTAAGGTCTTGTTGGCTACGAGTGCAGAAAATTCTCCCAGTGAATGGCCCGCAACCATGTCCGGGATTGGATTATCCAGGCTGTTGAAAGCAGCAACTGAATGAATAAAAACAGCGGGTTGGGTGATAGCAGTTTGCTTTAATTCCTCATCAGTACCGGTGAACATTATGTCGGAGATACGAAAGCCAAGTGTTTCGTTGGCCTGCTCAAATAATTCTTTTGCAGTTGTATTCGTATCATAAAGATTCTTCCCCATGCCTGTAAACTGGGAACCTTGCCCGGGAAATATGTATGCGTGTTTCATTGTTTGTTGATTGGTTTATTAGTTTACTGGTTTATTCGTATACGTATTTTTTTGTTGTGGTAGATTATTTTTTAAAACTTTAATGTAGCCATTTAGTTTTTTATGAATTGTTTCAAGGTCACTTAGAAGACTATTATACTCTTCAGAAGTTATTAGATTTCTTCTTACAGATTTTAATAGCCAATTTTTTGTCTCTAAAATAGAGCCCCTGCTGTAAAAACAAAAATTAATATTCTCTTTTATGAAAAATCTGCCATAGCCCTCTGCAATATTTGATGAGATCGAGTCAGCAGCATTTGTGATCTGCCTTCCCAACCCAAACTGAGCAAACTTATCCCATTTTCCAACAATCAGCCAAATTTTATCACTAAACAATTGGGAAAGATTATATACATCTAAATCTTCAAGGATATTCATTGGGACGGTGGTTATTGATTTGACGTTTATTATTATATACTCACGGATAGAATGATGCTAACAATCCGTGCTTTGGATTAAGCAAGTAAAATAATGAACAAATTAATTGAAATGCAAATAAAAAAGTTTAGTTGTACTTAATAAAATTAACCACAACTAAACCAGTAAACTTAAATATAGTTTCGCTAGAATGAAAGAATCGGAGATGAAAAACTACTAATAAACCAGTAAACTAATAAACTAATAAACCCTAGTGTAGCTTGGCGCTTATCAACTTCATGAACTCGCTTCTTGTTTCATTTTTTTCAAACTCACCAAAAAAGGCTGATGTGGTTGTTACTGAATTTTGTTTTGATACACCCCTCATCATCATACATAGGTGGGAGGCTTCAATAACAACAGCTACTCCCATGGGATTTAAGCTTTCTTTTATTGCTGTTAATATCTGGTGAGTCAGCCTTTCCTGTACCTGTAAGCGCCTGCTGTAAACATCTACTACACGGGCAATTTTACTCAATCCCGTAATATAGCCATTGGGAATATAGGCAACATGTGCCTTGCCGTAGAATGGGAGCATATGATGTTCGCACATGCTATACAATTCAATATCTTTTACAATGATCATTTCACTCACATCTTCATGGAATTTTGCCGATTCCAAAATGGCATTTGCATCCAGTGCATAGCCCTGCGTCAAATATTGCATTGCCTTTGCCATACGCTCGGGCGTTTTTTGCAAGCCTTCTCTTTCCGGGTCTTCGCCCAGTAATGCAATGCTTTCTTTATAACTTTTCATGAGTGACGAAGTAGTGGCTTCATCATACTGTTCTGTTTTCTTGTATGCCATTTATGTAGATTGAAATGTATGAATGTTTATCATTGAACCGGGTATTCTACAAAATTTCTCTCTGTTTCATATAATCTTAGCTGCAGGTATAGTTTCTCATCGATCTTTGGTCTTAAAATATTGTAGATCACTATTGCAATATTTTCTGCCGTTGGATTGAGTATTTTGAATTCCATACAATCCTCATTCAGGTTCCTGTGATCGAACTTTTCTATTACATATTTATTGATAAGGTCACTGAGCAGCTTAATATCCATTACATAGCCCGTTTCCTTGTCGGGGATGCCAACCAGTTTTACCACCAGTTCATAATTATGGCCATGGTAATTTGGATTATTGCATTTACCAAAGACTGCATCGTTTTTTGCATCATCCCATAAAGGATTATACAAGCGATGCGCTGCGTTAAAATGCTCTTTGCGGTAAACGGCTACTTTATTATCCATTTTATTATATTACAAAAGAATGATAAAAATGTTCAGCAATTTGTCGGCTACTTTGTAAATTTTTTTTATAACAGAAGTGTGCTGTTCATTAAAAAGGAATGTCGATCCCTTGCCTAAAAATACGATTGTTTAAAAGATAATGGTCCTATTTCCCGAAGTATTCTACATAGATCCTGGGTGTTTCATACAATTTTAAGCAATACAATGATACATTACCCGGGAGTTTAGGCGAAAGTTGTGTCCAAATAGCTGTAACAAGATTCTCAATAGAGCATATCTGGCCTTTCATAAAATCAACGTCTTCATTTAAGTTCTTATGATCCAGTTTATCTATTACATGTTCTTTTACAATAACGCTTAATTTTTTTACATCAAATACAAAACCTGTTTCAGGATCAGGATCTCCTTTTAAGGTAACATGGAGTTCAAAATTATGCCCATGCCAGTTCTCATTCGCACACTTGCCAAAGATATCTTCATTCTTTTCCCTGCTCCATATAGGATTATACAGTTTATGCGCCGCATTGAAATGTTCTATCCTCGTAATATAAACCATCAGTCATTCAAAATTTTTGCGAAGTTAGCCAGTATTCAGTGAAATGTAAAGCATAAATACGAAATTTGTGCCATGCAAATTTTACTGGTAGCCGCTACAGAACTTGAAATTACCCCGTTTTTAAAGAAAAGGCCTGCAGCAGAATTTTTGATCACTGGTGTGGGTTGCCCCGCTACAATTTACCATCTTACCAAAAGGCTCCAGCAGATAGACTATGACCTGGTGATACAGGCCGGTATCGCCGGCAGTTTTATTCCCTCATTGAATTTGGGAGATGTGGTGTTGGTGAGCCAGGACAATTTTGCAGATGTAGGAATACTGGAAAAGGGTGAATTCCAAACCATATTTGAAACAGGTTTCGCCAATGAAAATTCATTTCCATTTACAGGAGGCTGGCTGAGAAATGACAATGCAATACTTGATAACCTTAATTTTAAAAAAGTAAAAGCTGTTACCGTAAATACGGTTACTGACAGTGAACTATTGCTCAGGCAACATGTTTCAAAATTTGATCCGCAGGTAGAAACAATGGAAGGCGCTGCCATGCATTATGTATGCCTGAATGAAGGAGTGGCATTCATGCAATTAAGAAGCATTAGTAATTACGTTGGAGAAAGAAACAAGGAGAAGTGGAAAATTAAAGAGGCTGTGGATAACCTGAATACAGCATTATTGAAAATGATCGATACGTTAACTGCAAACAGTGCTCCCTTTAAACCTGCAAACAAGTAAACCGGACCATGAAAATTAATATCGGCTTCTCGCCCTGTCCAAATGATACTTTTATATTTGATGCATTGGTCAATAAAAAGATCGATGCCGAAGGGCTGGACTTTACGGCAGTGCTTGAGGATGTGGAAACACTCAACAAGTGGGCATTGAATGGAAAACTGGACGTTACAAAACTCAGCTATGGCGTATTGCCATTGATACTTGATCAGTATGTTTTATTAAATAGTGGCAGTGCATTGGGAAGGGGAGTTGGGCCATTGTTAATATCAAACCTGCCTGTCCGGCAGGCAGGCAGGGAAGAAGGAAAAGTAAATGTGGGATCAAATACCATTGCAATACCGGGCGAACATACGACTGCTCACTTACTTTTTTCATTGGCTTACCCGGGCGCTGCGAACAAGGTTTTTTTACGTTATGATGAGATCGAAAATTTCGTGTTGCAGGGTAGGGGATTGGGTGTGATCATTCATGAGAACAGGTTTACCTACCAGGACAAAGGGCTTTTCAAGATCACCGACCTGGGTGACCACTGGGAAAAGATGACCGGTAACCCTATACCATTAGGCGGCATTGTCATAAAAAGAGGTATAGATACACGCCTTCAGCAAAAGATAGACAGGCTTATCAAAAAAAGTATTGAATATGCATTTTCCAAATACCCGGAGCTGAATGATTATATAAGAGATCATTCACAGGAGATGAGCGAAGATGTTATGCGAAAACATATTGACCTGTATGTAAATGATTATTCAATTGACCTTGGTGATACAGGAAAAAATGCAGTAGTAAAACTGATCTCAGTTTATAACGATACAAATCATCTTAAGATACCCGTTGAGAATATATTTATCTGATTATTTTTTGAGCGCTTTACCATAAACTTCAAGACAGCGCTTCCTGGCAAATTCATGATCTATTATTGGTTTGAGATAACTAAATTCCTGGAATTCAGGAACCCATTTATTTATATACTCAAGGTTGGGATCAAATTTCTTTGTCTGTAAGTATGGGTTGAATATCCTGAAATAAGGAGCAGCATCACACCCGCTGCCTGAGGCCCATTGCCATCCACCATTATTTGCTGCCAGGTCGAAGTCAAGCAATTTTTCTGCAAAATATGCCTCGCCCAACCGCCAATCAAGCAACAAATGTTTGCACAAGAAAGACGCAACGATCATTCGTACCCTGTTGTGCATAAAGCCGGTTTCGTTTAGTTCACGCATGCCAGCATCTACGATCGGATAACCCGTCTGGCCCATGCACCATTTCTCAAATTCACCATGATCGATCTGCCATTCTATATTGTCGTAAGCCGGTTTGAATGAAGCACCGTTTCCTACCTGTGGAAAATGCCACAGTATCATTTGATAGAAATCCCTCCAAATTAGTTCGTTTAAAAAGCTTTCCGAAAGTCCCTTGGCTTTAACTGCAAGTTGCCTGATGCTGATCGTACCAAAGCGGAGATGAATCCCCAGCCTTGAAGTACCTTTAATTCCCGGGAAATTTCTTTGCTGACTGTAATGCTTTATAAGCTCTTCTTCGATTTTTTTTATGGGAAATAGGTTCCTGGTTTCAATAAAACCCAATTGTTTTAAAGAAGGGACCTGTACCATGGGTTGTTTAAAGAAATTTGAAGCGTATTTTTTGCAAGGATATTGTTCCAGGTAAAAATCAGAAAGGAGGGATCTCCATTTCCTGCTATATGCTGTAAAAACAGTGTAAGGTTTGGCATCGGCTTTTACCACTTCAGCTTTTTCAAAAATGACCTGGTCCTTGAAACTATGAAAGCGAATATTCTTCTCTTTTAAAATTGCCGATATATTTTCATCCCTGTTTTTTGCATATGGCTCATAATCATTATTCGTATATACAGCGGATATATTGTATTTACCGGTTATTGTTTTGAAAATGGTCTCCGGGCTGCCATGGTATATCTGTAAGGATGAGCCGAGTTTTATTAATTGTTGCTGCATCTCTACAAGGGTTGAATGAATGAATGCTACACGCTTGTCTGTCTTGTTCTCGAGTTTATCCAGAATGTTCGTGTCGAAAATAAAGATAGGAAGGACAGGTCTGCCGCTTTTAAGCGCATGGTAAAGTCCTGCATTATCATTCAATCGTAAGTCCCTCCTGAACCAAAAAATACTGATCGTTCCTGTCATTGCCCGTTGAGATGAATTATCCTAACAAAAAACAGCGGCTTTTGTTTTAGAGAGGGCTTCAAATATTTTCCGCGTAATGATATTGGAATATTTTTTTGTTTCAATAGCAGCCACCCAGCGGATATTGTAAATAGAGTTGCTTAAAAAAACCTCGTCGGCATCCAAAAGCATTTCTTTTGTTATTTCTGTTTCTATGACCGAGTACCCTGACGAATCTATGTTTTGGATGATGAATTTCCGCATGGTGCCTGCGACACATCCTTCATTCAATGATGGCGTATATATAGCTTCATCTTTGATCACAAAAACATTGGCGATCGTGCTGTCACATATCCTCTCATAATTGTTTAAAATGATGGCATCATTGCATTGCTGTTCTTTGGCAAATAAAGCACCCATGAAATAAGGGAGGTAATTGTTATGCTTGATATTACAAAAACTGTCGGTCATTTTTTTTGCCCCACTGAAAATGCACAACTGCAGGCCATTTTGGTTGAGTATGGTATTGTCAGTTAACAGTGGCCATGATTGTATCAGGTAAATGGGGCTATGATTTTTGACATCATATACTCCGCCGTTGCCTCTTATTAAACACAACCTGACCCTGGCGTCAGCGTGTTTATTTTTTTTCATTAATTGAATGATCTGTTCCTGTAAATTGTCAGCAGTAAGAAGCTTTGGTATATCAAATTTGAGCAATTGCATTCCTTTCCATAAACGTGCGAAATGTTCATCAGCGAGGATGAGTTCCTTATTCCTGTATTTCATGGTTTCAAACAATCCGTCGCCATACCTTAGCCCGCGGTTTGAAGCGCCGATAACAGCTGTATCTTCTTCAAAGATCTTTCCGTTAAAATTGAAATAGTTCATCAGGTTGAAAATAAAAAATCTCCGTCAAAGCGGAGATTTTATTTAATAAAATGTTGGGGGTTACATTTCTTCTATGATTTTATGTTTAACTGCATACATGATCAATCCTG
>JBDTWL010000010.1:0-80204 GCA_040006715.1 Ferruginibacter sp.
CAGGATGTGCAATTATTTTTAAAGCTGCCATTCCCCGAAAAAAAATTCCATTATAAGATCAACAAAAGCCAGCGGTTTAAAAAAGCGCTCATGGAACTGGTACATTCCATTGATCCGGCTATCGGGTGGGAGCATAAGCGAAAGAGATAAGATACCATTCCTTGACTGTTCCGCTGCCGCCCCGGCCTGCTGTTCCCAGCAGCCGGGAAAAGCTTAATTACATACATAATAATCCTGCAAAGGCAGGGTTATGTAAATACCCGGAACAATATCATTATTCATCAGCGGAATTTTATTATACCGGGATCGATGAATTCAATATGCTGACCTATTGAGATTGGGATACCGGCTGGTGAAAAATATCATGCCGGGGCAGATAGATGAATTCAATATGCTAACCTATTGAGATTTGGATCCCGGCTGCTGGGAACACCAGGCCGGGGCAAGATGAATTCAATATGTTGACATATTGAGATTTGGATCCCGGCTGCTGGGAACACCAGGCCGGGGCAAAGGGCCTTGTTGGTTTTCCGCTACAGCCCCGGCTTGGTATTTTCACCAGCCGGGATAAGCCTAAAAGCGAGTTTCGCATGTTTAAAATCTTTTTAGTAACAGTCTTTTTCCTCAATGAATCTTTTTGGTCCCGCTGTATTTTTAAAGAATGAATCCTCAACACCCCGAACAATGGCCGCAATTTTTTACAGCTACCATTAATGAGTGGAAGCCTTTACTGCAACCTGATAAGTATAAAAATATAATAACAGATAGCCTGAAATTCCTGGTTCATGACAATAGAATAATATTGAATGGATTTGTAATAATGAATAATCATATGCACCTCATCTGGCAGGCATGTCATGGATATACACTTCAAAAAGCACAACAGAGTTTAATGAAATATACTGCACAGCAAATAAAATTTGATCTTTTAAAAAATAACCTTTCTCTATTAGAACAATATAAAATAAATGCTGCAGACAGGAATTACTGTTTTTGGAAAAGAAGGTCATTGGGTATTGAATTGTTTACGCCTAAAGTATACCGGCAAAAGCTCAATTACATACATAATAATCCTGTAAAGGCAGGGTTATGTAAATACCCGGAACAATATCATTATTCATCAGCGGAATTTTATTATACCGGGATCGATGAATTCAATATGCTGACCTATTGAGATTGGGATACCGGCTGGTGAAAACACCAGGCCGGGGCGGAGGGTTGGATAAATGAATTCAATATGCTGACCTATTGAGATTGGGATGCCGGCTGGTGAAAATACCAGGCCGGGGCGGAGGGTTGGATAGATGAATTCAATATGCTGACCTATTGAGATTGGGATACCGGCTGGTGAAAACACCAGGCCGGGGCAGCAGACAAGAATTACTCCGCCTTGGCCGGTAAATTCCATCTGGTGCTAGACTGGGACTAGTGTCTATCACGTAAAGAAAATATTTTATGCGCAAAAAAAACTTCCATTTTCCTTTTGAATTGTAAATTATATGTGTAGTTTTACATTCACTTACCACTGCACGAAACCATTTTCCCATTTATTTATTGGTTACTGGTGTGCCTGTCTTTATTTCCTTTGAATGCTATTGGGTATATCCCGATCATTTGTAACCCCACATTACGAATTTTTCACTACTCCTCTGAATGCCAGGGAACCTGTGTATGCACAAAGCTGTATCCATAACTCCCGGTCAACATGTAACACCCGCCAACGAATTTTTCACTCCTCTGAATGCCAGGAATTGCCTGCACTTTCGTGTACCTGTAACTCCGTGTGATCGTGTATCCTTTTATCAATTTTTTTACCATTAAATGAAACACAATGAAAAAGATTTTTACACTTTTAGTGGCATTCACATGCACATTAAACATCGCTTCGGCGCAGCTAACACAAACCTGCTACAACCAGAACTTTAATACCGCACCTACCGGCTGGACCTATTCACAGGGAGCAAGCGAGGGAACGTATAATAACCCCACCAATGGCTGTGCCAGTGATGTCGGGGCAATTACACCGGGTGTTGGTGGAAACAATCCTGCCAATCTCTTCAGCCCAAACTTTACATCTACGGGTGTGGTGATCATGCAGATAGCTTTTGATATTTTCAGGTTCAACTCAAACATGAATTGTAATTCATGGTCAGACTTTGGTTGCCCTACTTCGATAGATATCTTCTATTATGTGGGGTCAACAAAACATACGGGCATTACAGACCTGGTTTTACCGATAAGCGGCCCGGGCTACTCGCCAAATGTAAGCTGTAGTTTTAATACTGCAGGTATCCTGCCTGCCGGCACTGTTTATAGGCTCGAAATTGCTTTTAAACCGAAAAGTGGTATCGGTAACTGTGGTCAGCCTGGTACCAAATATGTTGTAGACAATTTTAAAAAGTGTGAGATCACATGCGTGAATTGCGGTCTTGATGCAGAGAATGATGTTTACTGTCTTTCAACAAACAGTCCAACAGTTGTTACCGGCGACCTGTCGACAAACGATATAAAGTATATCGGCGCCAACCTCACTTATACATTGGTTAACGGCCCTTTTGCCAATGGAAGTTCTATTGTCGGAGGTGCAAGCCTGGTGATCAATCCTAATGGTACATTCACAATGACAAGAACAGATATGACTAAATCAATTTTTGACTTCACCTATAGGGTAACAGATGCTTTGTTCGGTATGTCTGATCTAGCATCTGGTAAAGTATGTTTCCCGGATGCTACGGTTCTGCCGGTTACTATACACTCCTTCTATGTAAAACGCGAAGGAACATTTGCAGTGCTGGATTGGGAAACGCTTACTGAAGTAAATGCCCTGACGATAGATATTGAAAGAATGGACAATGGGAATTTTGTAAAAGCCGGTTCATTGCCTGCGGTAAACAATGAAAGAGGAAATTCTTATAGTTATAAGGAAGAAAATAGGTCGGCAGGCGTTACACAATACAGGCTCAGATTCAATGATAAGAATGGATATTTCAGCTACAGCGAGGTCAGAACAGTAAAGGGCTATGGCACAACAACTGATCATACCATATACCCGAATCCAACCAATGGATCGGCGAAAGTAACGATCAGTGATATCAGCAACGCTGACCGTGTGCAGGTAGTGGACAACACGGGAAGGATCCTGTTGACCGTTCCTGCAACTTCAAACGGGGTTATTAATACCTCCAGCCTGCAGAAGGGGATGTATTTTATAAAGATCAGCAGCCAGGTAGACGGAAAACAATCAACGCAAAAACTTGTGATCAACTAAAATAGTTTCATGCAATGTACAATTGAGCTCATAGGCGACTATGGGCTCTTTTGTTTTAAACAGGTAAATGATCTTCACATCAGCGATCCTACTCTTCCTGCTGGCTAAAAGAAATAGATTGCCGTATATACATTTGTAGCCGCCGGTTATGGCTGATCGCCGGTTCCCATTTAGGAGATCTTTTTATTACCCTCAATGCCTCATTGTCAAACTCAGCAGCAAAAGGGATGTCTACATATGCTTCTTTAATATTGCCATCTTCATCAACCAATGCAACAACTACTACGGTAACAATATCCGTATTCACCAGCTTTACATGTGCCGGCCATACCAGGTTTTTAAGCAGGTACTTTTGCCATTTTTCAGGGCCTCCTTTAAATTCGGTTCCCCTGTCATGGTCAGTAGTATCTGCCAACTGTTTTCCCGATTCATCATAATATGTTTTGTTCAGCAACTTACCCTGTTCATATTCTTCCAGTGAAGCCAGTTTTCCATTTTTATGAAAATACTGCCATTTACCTTGTTTCTTATTGTTGAGTGATCTCCCCGCTACTGATGGTGTACCATCATCAAACCAATATATACGGATACCATATCCTTCCTTATTATAAACGCAGGAATCAGCTATATACCCGTTGCTGAACCAGGCCAATGAAGTTCCCGTTAAATTTCCCATTTCATACACAGAAGAATCCTGCATCATTCCATTGTTATGAAAGGAAAGCCATATCCCGTCACGGTTATTATTTATATATTTCCCTTTACTTGAAATGTTGCCATTGGAATAATAATAAGTAAAAAAACCATTCCTGCTTTTGCAGGCACTGTCCTGGTAAAGGCCCCTCATCTGTAATTTTTTGGTCGACAGGTAGTAGTCACTACGCAACCAGCCACTATCAGTGAGTTTGATTATGCCCAGGAAACGTGCAAGCCCGGGTTCACAAATTTCCCATTTCCAGTTATAATATTTCTGGATCGTTTGGGCATTGGTAAAAAAACCGGCTAACAGCAAAAGCGGGAGTAGGATCTTTTTCATTGAAACAAAAGTAATGTCATTTTTAAATGAGTGGGGATATTTATCAGGGAACCTGGTTTTTTTTATTTGTCAATAGCTTGTGCAGTTCATAAAAATATTCTATCGCAGCAATGATCTCTTCACCCGACCTGTTCTGTGTACTCAGCAAAGGAATTGTTTTCTTATAAACATCGCCTTCTGTTCCTTTGAAATATTCCACTGCCAATTCATTCCTGTCTTCCCAACCACCGGAACGCATTTCCAGCTGGTTTACTTTGGCAGAGATAAAATTTCCCCAGTCGGTAACAGGTTGCCCGCCAAACCAGATACCTTTATTATTGACGCGGATAGCTACTGTTTTTACAAAAGCCCTGAACGTAAATGCTATTGCCGGTACCAGGCTGGTCATAATGACCCTGTCCATAATCTTGTCCCCGGAACTGTAAAAAACGGCAGATCCAAACATGCAATAGAAAACGAAAGCTATGATCAGGTCTACAACAGTAGATTCCTTAACGATGAATTCTGACCCGGGATCCAACTCTTCCATAAATACAAGTTAATAACTAAGATAAGTTAAAGCCGCCTTGGTTTGGCCATGGTTCATGTCTTCACGAACTATATTGCGACTTCACGACCAACAATTGGTAATGGCACAGTTTTAGTACAGTAAGATAAGAACGGGTTTCCAGTCATTCATTTTAAAAAAAGATCTCATGGCAAAAAAGAAAGCAGTTAAAGCCCCTGCAAAGAAAAAAAGCAAGCTTACCAAAAAAGCAACCCCGGCCAAAGCTGTTGCAAAAAAAGCATCTGCTAAAAAAATAGCCACTAAAAAGGTTGTTGCGAAAAAGCCTGTAGTAAAAAAAGCTGCCCCAAAAAAATCCCCGAACAACAAGAAAGCCGTTGCAAAAAAAACCGTCGGAAAAACACCTACACCTAAAAAGACGGTTACAAAAAAACAAGCAACCCCAATAAAAGCGAAGCCAAAAGCTTCACCTGCGAAGACTACACCGGTAAAAGCAGCAGTGCCTGCTGTTAAACAACCTGAAAGCACGGAGCCTAAAGTGACTAACAACAATGTCGTTAATGCAACTTCCAATGCTGAAGGCAATGAATTGAACACAAGCAAGCCAGAAGACCCGCTCAAGGTTTTTGATAAGCATGAGTTCCAGAAAGCGACTGCTAAAGGAGATCCTCGTAGTAAGCTGCACCTGAACAGTACGAGCAAAAGCAAGATCCGCCCTTCAGGAAAGAAGCCATTGTGGTAAGCGCATATTAACTCCACATATAGTGCAGAAAGGCCTGTTAAAATAGTAATATTTGAAAACAGGAAGATGTGAAAAAAGATTGACTGAGTGATCGGCCAATCTTTTTTATGTGTATGAATATTGCCACGAAGACACGAAGGCTCAAAGCAGCACAAAGAAATTCAATTGCTTCTCAAACTGTCTTTAATATTAAAAATATTTTTTAACTTACCACTAAACGACAGGCCATGTCAATCATACCCGGTAAAGCGAGAAAGACTTTTATAAGAAAGGACCACTTTCCTGTCCCGGGATCGGCAGAAGAAAGGGATGCCTTCAACGAGATACAGAAAACACTGATAGCCCAGTTTGAAAAGGTCTTCCCGGATAAGCTGGCACCACGGACCGTGGTAATTATTCCCTCCCTTTCACTCGACCAGGAAATTCTTTCCAAAATAAAAGGTTCTGTCCATTATGAAGAAAGGATGTTATGCCTGCTCATGCTATTGCGTATGCCGCTCACTAAGATCATTTACATCAGCAGCATGCCCATCTCAGAGGTGATCATTGATTATTACATTCACCTGTTGCCGGGAATAACGGGCCACCATGCCCGAAAAAGGCTTACCCTGCTCAACTGCTTCGATTCTTCCAGCAAGCCACTTACACAAAAGATCCTCGACCGCCCCAGGCTTATCGAGAATATAAAACAATATATTACCGACAAAGATTCATCGCACATTACCTGTTATAATATTACGAGCCTCGAAAAAACACTTGCAGTACAATTGGGCATACCATTGTTTGGAACCGACCCCGATAAATTTTATGAGGGATCAAAATCAGGAAGCAGGAAAACTTTCCGGGCAAGTGGGGTAGACCTTCCCCAGGGCTTTGAAGACCTTAACAGCAAGGAAGATATTGCGAAAGCACTCGCCAGTTTAAAAAGAGATAACCCCGGCCTGCGTAAGGCCGTTGTGAAAATGAATGATGGGTTCAGCGGCGACGGCAATGCCATGTACCGTTTCCCGGATGTAGCTATGGATGATCAGCTTGAGAAAAATATTGCCGATACTTTAATGGCACAGTTAAAACCGGTATCACAGGAGGTGAGCGAAGAACTCTTCTTTGAAAAATTCAAAGAGATGGGCGGGATAGTAGAAGTGTTTTTAGACGGGGAGATCAAGACCTCCCCCTCAGTTCAATGTGTGATCAATCCCAATAAACGAATTGATATAGTAAGCACGCATGACCAGTTGCTGGGTGGTGATGAAGGACAGATATTTATCGGCGCCATCTTCCCGGCAGACGAAGCATACAGTGTTGATATTGCTGTTGCAGGAAAAAAGATCGCAGAACACCTGGCCGGCAAGGGCGTCATAGGGCGTTTCGCCATTGATTTTATTTCTGTGAAACAGGAAGACGGATCATGGAAGCATTTTGCCATCGAGATAAACCTGCGCAAGGGAGGCACCACGCACCCGTTCCTGATGTTGCAATATTTAACGGATGGAACTTATCATGCCGATACAGGGGAATTCATAACTGCCAGTGGCAGCAGGAGGTTCTATTTTGCATCCGATAATGTTAGCAGTGATCAATACATCGGCTTAACGCCTTCTGACCTGATAGACATTGCCATGTTCAATTCACTGATGTATGATGGCGCTGCCCAGGAAGGTGTTATGTTTCACCTGATGGGGGCACTTTCTGAATTCGGCAAACTTGGATTGGTTTGTATAGGCAGCAGCCCGGAACGTGCCAAAGGATTTTATGATAAAGTGCTGGAGGTATTGGATTATGAATGTTGTTAGGTATAGGAACACAGGTTACGCAGATGATCGCAGATATATTTTTACCTTCCCTGATTGCTGTCCTCAGCGACCGAAAATAAAAAATTAATGTTTCTTAAAATACTGCACTTCCTGCTCATGCTTTTTGGCAGCCGCAAGTGTAGAAAATGTTCCCAGGTTCCTGCGCTTATTTGTCCTGGGATTTTTTTTCCGTGAGTATAGCCTGTATTCACCGGAGCTTAGTTTCTTTATCATGATACGAGATTTAAAAATAACAGGAATATCACGACCTATTTCCGCGGCATATCCTCATCCTCTTCATTTTCTTCATCATCTTCAAACTCATCTACTTCCTCATCATCAAAGCTGACATCATTATCAGCCTGCCGATCCATTTCCACATCGTTCAATGCTGCCGCCTGTTCCTCGGTACCTTCAGCTTCCAGTAAGGCAAGTTCATCGGCAGAGATCTCTTCTTCTTCGATCTCGTCCCTGCTTTCTGTATCGATATCTAAAATGTCATCACCTTCAGTAGCCGCGGAATATTCCATGCTATCGTGTTTCAGGTCTGGTTTGATGGTAGCGGGGTCATTTAGTTTGTCTTTTTTCATATGCTTTTTTTAGATATGGTAGAAAAAACATGCCAGAAATGCTGTTGTGGGAAATTAAATTGCCCACTGTATTAAATAAAAAAAGTGCAGCTGAAAAACCAGCTGCACTTATGATCGCACATAAAGTACTTATAAAATTTATTTCATTGCCACACCCTGTCCGTCGACAGTTTCGGTATTGTAAATACCATTCTCCTGGAACCTCACAATATATTTATATTGTTCAGTGCCTGTGGCATTTAACCTGGTAATGTCATACAGCTTGTCGCCGTATTTATTTTTCAGCATGCTAACAACCTCATCGGGTACATAAGTGGTTAATACAGGCATAGCTGCAAACCTTGTCATTCCTATATTCACAGTTTCTGAATAATGAGCGTACCCGCTATTCATATTACTTGTTGTATTTGTATTCATATTATTGTTAGCAGTGCCGGTAACGGCAGGCACTTCCGAATTCATGACAGCTGTGTTCGTAGTTGTATTTTGATTGCTGCTAATGGTTGCTGCCTCTTTTGTTGTGCCAACCGGCATAGTCATACTCTCATTGGCCGTACTATTTACAGCCGATCCTGAAAGGGTAGTTGTTGTAGTTACCGGTGGAACTGTGCCCGCGGCGGAAGTATTCACATTTCCATTTATTGTTTTTGTACCAGGCTCTACAATAACTGCATTTGCATTAGCTGTACCAGCAGGTACAACGCCATTACTTGTAAGAGTAGTTGTAGCATTTACCTGTGGAACTGTACCTGCGGCGTTTGTATTTACATTTCCGTTAATGGTTGTATTTGCAGCAGGAACAGGATTGTTGTTCAGCAAAGGCGTATTTGGCTGTAAATTTTGATTACTTATACTGCTACTGCTGATGATCGTTCCCGGGTTACCTGCAGGGTTTACGCCTGACGTACTTCCTGTATTATTGATATTACCATTGGTGGTCGGGGAAGTACTAAAAGTTCCATTGGCTGTTGTTGATGGCGGGGGTGATGTGGTGTTTTGTGCATATAAGCAAGATCCTATCCACATAAATAAGATCATAATGATCGATGTTTTCATAAATTAAAATTTTGTGTTTAAATAGACGTTCATATGTATTTAAACAATGACTGTGCCTGACCATGCCAAATAATAAAAAAAATAATGTTAATAGGGTACTTCAGGGTCGGGTTATATGAAATTTATCGGGGAGATCATTTTACTTTGGCACTTCAGGATAATGCTTTTTTTAAAAAACGCTTTATTACTGCCATGTTGGGTAAACCGGGTAACAACATGATCATTTTTTAACCCATTATTATAACAATCAATTTAATGATACGGAAGCGAAACCGGTATCCTGATTTTCTGGTTAATTATTTTGTTTAGCGCTGAGTTCAAAAATGGTATCCTGGGTGCAGACGGAGCGGATGGGTATTATAAAGATCGAATACTTGCCATAAAGCCTGGACCTCCCTGTTATTTCAAACCGCCGGTTTTTGGGGTAGAGGAACCGGTGGTTATTTGTGAACATGGTTTTTATTTCTTTTTTGTCAATTTCCGGGTTCAGCAGGTAGATCACATCCAGGTGTTTATAAGAGATGGTTATGATATTAACATCGCTGATAAATTTATACCAGGTCTCTTCAGCCTGGAAATGAACACTAGCTGTAAAACAAATGATACTCCCGGGTTTTTCCAGCTTATAGTCGCGGATAAACAACCGGAGCGAAGGAGTTTCCTGTTTCATTACAAAAATTTCGGCAAATCCTATTCCATAATTTGCTATGGTTCGTGGCCATGGTTTAGTCTTTGCGAACCATGCTAAGAAACCAGGTAAAGGTCGACTTATCCCTCTCCGCCATCCTGGTCGTGAAAAAGAATGTCAGGATCATTGTCTTCTATGTCATTTGCATCCCTTTCATTTCCCGTTTCGGGAATATGTGGGGCAGCCATTTCCATACCTGATTCCTCAGCTTCATCTTTTTTTGTTGTTGGGTCTTGCATGATGATAGTTTTTAGGTTGATGTTAGTGGGATCATTTGGCATGTGCCGGGAGGATAAGTTATAGGCAAGGAATATTGTGCCAAACTAAACTCCTACTTTTTTGTTTCTTTTACCTGTCAGGACAAAAAGAAAAGAACAATAAATTATAATGAGATTTGCTCACTTTGATAAGCAAAAGAAAGTAGTAAATCTGGTACCCTGACAAAAATCATCTTCTCCCCTAACCCTCCTCATCGTTTCCCAGTTTTTTCCGTTGCAATTTTGTGTTATAAACAAAAGATCATGTTAATAACAACATTCAACCACGGTTATTCAAGGGCAGCATCAAAACCTTCTGTTATTACTGATTTTCTCAAATGGTGTACGGCACAGGAAGAAGACAGGATCTTATGGACAGGGCTTGGCCTTGGTATCCAGGGCTGTATCACTACACCGGTCACTGTACTTGTATTATTGATATTTGGACAGGGCCTGGGATTATTTGGTATCGCTATGGCGAGCATTGCTATGGCTGCTGTATTGATAGTAAACCTGGCAGCACTTCCTACAAGGATCACCATACCGTTTTTTGTGGTCAGCTTATTTGTTGACATTGCCCTGGTTGTTGCAGCTTTTTTATGATCGTCCCGTTTACCTATATGCCTAATGAATGAGAACCCCGATGTTTTGTTAAACATCGGTTTTTTTATAAAGAGCTACTATGCCTTCCCTCATTCCGAAACTGCTTTTGAATATGCGCTGACATGATCAGCAAGGTTTTGATGATTCGAAAGAACGCAAGGCCCGTTCGTGTCTCACAAGCCGAAATTTATCAGTCATTAATATCTTAGCTATTAACCTTAAAAGGGTTGTAATTCGTTTTGTGTAGCATAAGCTAAGGCGGAGTCATTTCTTTCTCTTGAAAACCGTAAAAACACCCTTATAAATTGCGTGCATACACCGTTGCAAGCCACGGCAATTTCGTTAACCTTTGATCAATGACCCGTTGCATTTGATCTGCTGTGTTTTTATTTTATAAAATCGTTTAAACTTTTAGATCATGAAAAAAAGTAGCCATCTTTTTTTGTTAACAGTTTTATTGGTATCCACCTCTTCATTATTCGCACAATATCCAATCACACTCGTACAGCCGGAAAACTGCCTGAATAACAAAGGCAGTATAACAATTGGTGGTTTTACTGCTGCCCATATTTATTCGGTTGTATACAACAAAGATTCAAGCGCACAGCCTGCTATTACATTAACAGCAAATGCTGCTAACCAGATCGTGATAACAGGGTTGACGGAAGGACTCTATAGCAATATGTCTGTTACCGGGGTTGTACCGGCAGCCGCAGCCATAAATATCAATGGTTCAATAGTACTTGAAGACAAGTGTATTGCACGCCAGAAATTTAAATTTATTGGAGCGGCGTATGCAAATTTCACAGGCGTCCAGGCTGATGATCCAACGGGCTTTGCCCAGTTTTATGCCAGGTTAAGCGTGCCTGTGTTTAAAATAGACGGAATACCGGACAATGCCACAAAAAAAAGGTTTATCCCTCTTAGGAATATCTATTTTCAATTAATGTATGGTAACACGGACAAATTCAAACTCTATTCATTTGACAGCATGCAAAACCGCTTCCTCAACAGGGTTGACCTGCTAGCGCACAATTATTTTAGCGGCAGTTTGGGAATAAATGCGCTTACAATTATAGTCCCACGAAGGTGGAGTCCCAATACCGGGGATCTTATTCATTTATACCTGGATGGTATAAGCGCCTTAACGATAACAAAGGTTTATGATACGTTACAAAAGAGCGATCCAGCAACAAACAAAGACTATAATGTTAAAACTGCATTATATGGTTTCAGTGCCAAGGCGGCTTTCCAGGAAGGCCGTTGGCGAATGGAGCTGGCATTTAGAAGGTTCTGGTTATACCCTATGACCAATATGTTTAACAACCAGCTAAATTCTCAACGGGAAAACATAAATGAAATTTATCTTCCGGATAATTCAGACAAAAAGTTCCTGGCTTCCCGAAAAAAATCCAGTGGTTACTGTAACCTGGAAGCACTGTTTGTTTATAACACCGGGAGTAAGCCAACAAAAGATGATTCAAATATTTTTCTAAGATATTCATATACGAGCAATATGCCCAGTGCCTCTTCGGAGAGATTTGCGAATACTTATTTCCAGTTCCAGTTAGGGTATAGCCAGGACATTACAAAGATATTTTCAAAAAAGGGGGCCGATTAAACAAAAGCAGGGTATCAGTATGTGCTGCAAGCGAAAACCCACGGGGACAAAATAGCGAATGGAAATGGTTAGCTATGATAACGCTTTAAAATAATCCGGAACCGCTTTAGAATAAGCTGTAAGGTTTTTATCGCCCTTTTGCTGATATAAATTTTTTAATACAGGATCGGCAATAATGCTTTGGGCAAACCTGTGTGCTTCAATAAATCGTTCCTGGCAGCGGCCTGCTTTTCTGTTGGTATTTTATTGAAGCTGCCGGGAGCTTTTTTTCTGAAGCCGTTGATTTTTGTTTCTTTCATCAAGGAAAAGAAGGATAAAAATCAAGCGAAGTACTTTTGAGCCTTCGTGCCTTTGCGGTTATGACTTCTATAAAAACAACAACAGCAGCGTAAGCACCACACCCGCCAACGTAAAATAAAGGCCCTTTTTAAAAATACTTGTCTCAGGCATGAACATCCAAAAAGAAGAGATAACAAAGAACAAGAGTGATACCCCAAAGAAAATATTCAGGTAAAACATAGGTTGCCTGGTATTGGCCTTGTGCAAATGCGTTAGCTTTTCAACCAGCATGGGCCATGATTTTGTTTTATAGCTAACAGCACCGGTCTGTTTATTGTATGTACCATTTTTAAAGCTGGCCATATCGCCATTCATTGAATCAAATTTCAGGTCACGGATGCGGATAGCCTTACCCAGTTCTTCTGCAGTGAGCCCTGGCTTTACCTGCTCATTAATTATCTTTTCTTTTTTTAAGAAATCGGTATCCCTGAAGATCATGATGATCCCGCTTATCGAATATACCGCCATGATACCCGCCAGGAAAAACCCCAGGTAACGGTGATAGATACGCATGCTGTTGTGGACGGTAGCTTTGCTGCTCATAGAAGTTCAATTTTATTGCAAAGAAAAGGAAACTGCAAAACATGGTTTTAGAAATAAGGAAAACAGTTTACCTAAATGGAAATATTAACGGAAGGGTTTGCCACGAAGACACGAAGGTTCACGAAGAAGTTACATCATAACCCTCTAAACTCCCGGGTAATAAATCTCATTGCGGTTTCGTGTCTTTGCGTATAAGAAAAAATCAGTTTTGAGACAACAACCATTTTGTTACAGCACCGGGATCTGCAATGCTCCAGGAATGAGGGTGTCGTTGATTGCCGGGCTGCCTGAACCCCTTATTAGTAGTTGTAATTAAAACGGCTTTATTATTTCCCAGCTTTTGCAATTCGTTGATCATAGCTACAATATCTGTTGCATTGGTATAAGCATAATCATAGCCCCTTTCTTTCAACCACCATTGGATATCTGGTTCTGTGATAAGCATTATGGGGGTTTTGACCAGGGTTTTCACCGCTCTCTGAGTTGTATCAAAATAGGAATAAGGAGCGTTGTTATAATAATTCTCAATGGATGTTTGCGGTGTTCCTTTCATTTCCTTTTCTATCCTGTCGATCATATAAGTTACCTCTCCGCTGATCTTTGCTCCGGCTGCAAGGCGCACAACCCGCCTGGCTGCATCAAAAAAGCGTTCCCAGTCTAGCGGAGGATCTACGGCAAATACGGCAGCAGGTTTTATACTATAATTATTTTTAACAGCCAGCTCCGCGAATTTCACTGCACAACTGCCACCAATGGAAAGTCCGCCAATGTAGAAAGGCTTTCCCTTCAAATGATATTTCGTAAAAATGGTTTCAACCTGCTCATGCAATGATCGTTGTGATGCATCATCAGTTCCAAAATATAAGGCCCCTGTTTTTAATATTGGTAAAATGGTTAAGATCCCTTGTCGTGCAGCATACATGGGAAGCCGGGTCTGTACCAGGACGTCCCGGGGAGAAGCGCCAAAGCCGTCCAGTAAGAACATAAAAGATTTTATTCCATTTGTCGGGATAACAGCAATATACATATTAGCGCTGCTGTCTTTTGGATCCAGGTAAACCGTTTCAATTTTTTGTGCCATTGAAATGCAGGATGCAAAAACGGTTGAAATAAAAAAGATCATTTTTTGCATGAGATCGTATTTAATTTTAATGATTGTCAAGTGAAAGTTAGTGTGACACGAACCCTGTCCGGCGTAACGAACACAGGCTGTTAAAGTTGGAGATTTATTTCCTGATTACAAAGCCGGTCATAACATAATGTACGATCTGAGATGTATGATCTGCAATGAGATCATTAATTTACACATCTTCATATTTGCACATCCGCACATCACGACCCTTCATATCTTTGCATCAAAAGAATAACCATGGAAATAGGAATAGGCATGTTCGGTGACCTTCATATCGATAAAAATGGCAACACTCAACCGGCCGGGCAAAGACTGCGTGAAATAATAGAAGAGATAAAACTTATGGATGAGCTTGGCCTGGATTTTTATGGTATCGGTGAACACCACCGCCCCGACTATGCCGTATCCACACCGGAAATTATTTTGGCTGCAGCCGCAACCGTTACTAAAAACATCAAACTGGGGAGTGCTGTCTCAGTTCTTAGCTCTGCAGATCCTGTGAAATTATACCAGAGCTTTGCCAGCATCGATCTTATATCTAACGGTAGGGCAGAGCTGGTTGCCGGCCGCGGCAGCTTTATAGAATCCTTTCCTTTGTTTGGCTATGACCTGGCCGATTATGATGAATTGTTTGAAGAGAAATTAGACCTGCTTATAAAAATAAATGACCAACAGCCAATTACCTGGAAAGGGAAATTCAGGCCTGCATTGAAGGACCAGTTAATACTACCCCGTGCGGTAAATGATCACCTTAACATCTGGGTGGCGGTTGGTGGTACACCCGCATCAGTTACCAGGGCCGCCAGGGCAGGGCTTCCTGTAATATTCGCCATCATTGGAGGTAACCCTGTTCAGTTTAAACCGCTCTTCGATTATTATAAAGAAACATACCAGGCTAATAAACATGATATGGATAAGTTCCAGGTTGGCGTACACATGCATTGTTTTTTTGGTGATGACAGCAAACAAATAGCAGATGAATATTATCCCATTTATTCCTCACAAATGGATAGGGTAGGCCAATCCCGAGGCTGGCCTCCTTACCAGCGGCAGCAATATGATTTCGGCAGGGGCAAACAAGGTGCTTTAATTATTGGTGATGCCAATGAAGCGGTTGATAAGATTTTACAGATGCAGGATCTTTTTGGGTTAACCCGTTTTTCTGCACATATGGATGTGGGTGGGCCTTCGCATGAATCTATGATGAGATCGATAGAGATATATGGGAATAAGATCGCGCCTAAGCTGAGGGAGGCATTAAAGAAATAAAGCTTTCGTTATAATTTATATTTTGATCAGGCTGGCATATTTCACATAGGTTGGTGTTGAAAACAATAACCATTTCCTATCCTTGTCATATGCCTGCACCGGTTACCAGCTTTGGTCATTCCTTTGCATTGAACAGAAGTATTTTGTCCCTGTGCTTTATGTATAACAGGCGCATTGCCGGCATAAATATTTGCAGGGTTACAAATTTTGCAGGGAGTTAACGCTAAATCCCTTGCTTTTTCTACTGAAATTTCTGCTGATACATTCTTTACCATCCTGCAGGTAGATAGATGATATTTTACCCCGGAAGGAGTTTTATAAACCGTTTGCGCATACCCCTTTACGGTAAAGAATGAGCCAATAAGAAATAGCAATAAAGACCTCATCATGATTGACTTGCGCATTTTACAAGATAATCATAAAAACATGGGATAATATGTATATATTTACCCACCCGAAAATCCGGACAGATAGATTCGAATTGCTCTTACCGGATACCAAAACAATCTCCGATTTCCTTAACTGCCACATTCTATATCTTTTACTGCTTGAACCCTTTAACCGTATTTCATGAGAGTATTTTTATGTTTTTTCTTTTTACTATTATTTTCTTCAGGCATTTATAGTCAAACGATCTCTCCTGCGGGGCCCATTCAGTTATGCCCTGGCGGAAACCAGGTATTAAGCGTAGTAGGTGGCGCACCGGCTTCATTTCAATGGTTTCAAAATGTAACAATTGTAGGAACAGCCTCAACCTACAATGTGACTGCAATAGGTAATTATACTGTTGTGATAAATGGCGGTGGGCCGGGAGATACATTAGGGCCAGTAATCGTAACAGCGGCAAGTGCACCAACAGCTAGTTTTACGGTTTCTCCCAATGCAATACAATGCGGCAACAAGGCTTATACTTTTACAGCTACAGCCGGTGCTGGGTTGATATACACATGGGATTTTGGCGATTCCAACTCCGGCGCTGCTAATAATACTTCGACCATTAATCCTGTAGTTCACAGTTTTACTGGAAACCCGGGGAGCGCTACCCAGGCTATGACGGTAACCTTAACAATACAAAATGCTGCAGGCTGTACGGCTACAACTAACCAGGTCGTAACGATCAATCAAATTCCCAATGCGACATTGACAAGCCCTACAGGGTCGGTTACTTTCCAGGGGCAAACCTATTTTAAAGCTTGTAGCTTAAGTCCTTTTACTTTTACTTTTAACGATGCCACTGTTCCTACTCCAAATTTAAACTACCTTATAATTTGGGGTAATGGTAACCCTGCCTATAATTCTTCCATACCTCCCGTGGGAGTTACGCAGCTTTATAATGTGGGCAACTATACCATGCAGTATATTGTTACCGGTCCAAATAATTGCAGCGATACTACGCGGTATGGAGTTTTTGTAGGATCAGCTCCAAGTGGAGGGATCGGTACAGACAATCCGAATCTTAGCGGCTGCACTGGAGCCACTTTTAGTTTTCCTTTTTTACCTGGCACCTTTACCAATTCCGCCGGAACTTATTATACAATTACGGTAGATGACGGTAGTCCTCCGACTACTTATAGCCAGGCCACATTACCTCCTGCTTTCATCCATACTTTTAATACGCCTAGTTGCGGAGTAGGAACTTCGGGTGTGAACTATTTCACGGTCTCCATAAAAATCCAGAATCCCTGTAATGTAACAGGTATCCCCGGAAGCATCGGAGGTATCAAAATTTCGCAGGCGCCGAGTGCAGATTTTACATTGTCAAGAGACACGGTATGTGTGAATCAAACCGTTACCCTCAGCAATCAAAGCCTAAACGTTTATGTAAATGAATCCGGTGAATGTGTGCCGGGCAAATCTGTTTGGTCGATAACACCCGGCACAGCCGGCATTAACTGGAACATCATTTCCGGAACTACCGGAAGTACAGGAGGCAGTCCTTATCCAACAACATGGACTGACGGTTCGTCCACATTACAGGTTCAGTTCCTTACGCCAGGAATTTATTCTGCCAGTTTGATCACCGGCGGAAGCGATAGCTGCGGGACAAATACTAAAACAAAGACCGTTTGTGTAAATGCCATACCCACAGCTTCTTTTACTGTGAACCAAAATACCGGTTGTGCTCCCCAGATAATTACCACAACTACTGTTGCAAGCACACCTACCTGTGGCAATAACAAATATCAATGGACCATCAGCTATTCCCCGCTGAACGCTTGCACACCAGCTACAAGCGCATACACATACGTAAGCGGCTCAAATACTTCGTTCCAACCCCAGATCCAATTTACAAACCCGGGAGTTTATACGATACAGTTAGTTGTGATAAGTCCTGGATCAGCATGTAGTTCTGCCGTGGCAACGCAGGTGATCTCGATTAACGTGAAACCCATCATTGACATTGGGGGAGCTGGGAACCAATGTGTCCCTGCATCAATAAATTTCTCTGCGATAGTTCAGGATTGTGGAAGTGCGGTTTCTTTTGTTTGGGCGTTTCCCGGCGCTATTCCTCCAACCGGTACGGGCTTTGGAGTCGCAGTTGTATATAATTTAGCAGGAAATTATGTCGTTACTCTTAATGGAACCAATGAATGTGGAACGACTACCGTTACTACCCCTATGCCTATCAGTAACGTCACTGTTTCAAATGCAGGCCCAATACAAACCCTTTGCGGCAGCAGCGCTACCATGGCTGCGAATACTGCTGTTACCGGAACAGGAACCTGGACCCAACAGCCGGGTGGTCCCAATACTGCGATCATTACCAATTCAAATTCTCCAACCTCTACAGTAACGGGATTGATCACAGGTACTTATGTTTTTACCTGGACGATCGATAATAACGGCTGTACCAGTTCATCGAATGTTACCATTAATATTTCACCAGGGCCTACCACTGCAAACGCCGGAACAGATATTGGTCTTTGCCAGGCAAATTCAACTACATTGAATGCGAATACTCCTGTTGTTGGAACAGGCGTATGGACCTTTGTTAGTGGCCCGGCCGGGTCAACTATTACAAATCCCGCTTCGCCAACTACTACAGTAACGGGTCTGGTTACGGGCACTTATGTTTTTCAATGGGCGATCAGTTTCAGTAACTGTACGCCAAGTACGGATAATGTACAGGTAACTGTTTATCAAAATCCAACAGTTGCCAATGCTGGCATTGCCCAGGTAATTTGTTCATCCACTACTACCATGGCTGCGAATACAGCTACAGTTGGTACCGGAACCTGGACACAGGTAAGCGGACCTGCTGCTGCTATAACTACCCCGTCTTCTCCCACAACAAGCATTACAGGATTGACACCTGGGATATATGTATTTAAATGGAAGATAACGAACGGAACCTGCCCGCCAACAGAAGCAAATGTGCAAATAACGGTCACGGATATACCAACTACTGCGAATGCAGGAACTGACCAATCACTATGTGCGGTATCAATTACCACGCTATCGGCTAATATAGCCACAGTTGGTACAGGCACCTGGACACAGGTAAGCGGACCCACCACGGCAGGGATCACAAATAATAATTTACCAAATACAGGGATTACAGGATTGATACCCGGAACATATATATTCAGTTGGACCATCGGAAATGGCGTTTGTCCCCCGAATGCAGATAATGTGCAGGTGATCATTTACGACAATGCGACAGTAGCAAATGCAGGGCCGCCGCAGATCAAATGCGGAACTAGTATTAATATGGCTGCAAATACCGCTACTGTTGGCACCGGCTTGTGGACAGCAGTCAGCGGTCCGGCAGCTGTAATAACTACCCCGTCTTCCCCAACAACAACCATTACGGGATTAACCCCGGGCAATTATGTTTTTCAATGGAAAATTACCAATGGAGCCTGTTCAAGTGTAGCCACCGTAAATATTACGATCTCATCGGGGCCAACAGCTTCCAATGCCGGTCCCGACCAGGATCTTTGCCTGGCAACATCAGCAACACTTGCTGCAAACAACCCGGCTACCGGTACCGGGCAGTGGACACAAATAAGCGGATCCACTGCAACAATTGCAAACCAGCTTTTACCCAACACAACAGTAACCGGCCTGGCAGTTGGAACCTATGTATTCAGGTGGACAACCACCTTTAGTAACTGCATACCAAGTACGGATGATGTGCAAATAAGGGTGTTCGATAATCCTACGGTTGCCAACGCAGGGTCCGACCAGGATATCTGTTTGCCAAATACTTCACTGGCAGCCAATGCTGCAAGCATAGGAACAGGACAATGGACGCAGCTCAGTGGCCCGGGCCCGGCAACTATTACCAATGCGGCTTCTCCAACAACTACTATAACAGGTATGATAGCGGGAACGTATGTTTTTACCTGGACGATAATTAATGGTCCATGCCCACCAAGTACAGATAATGTGCAGGTGATCTATTCTACCATTTCGAACAATGTGATCAGTGGCCAATCTGCTGTTTGTATCAATACTGCACCCTCGATCATTACCGGTAGTATTCCTACTGGCAGTGTTGGCGGTTATAGTTACCAATGGCAAATAAGCACGAATGGCGGTGCCACCTGGACAAATATTGCCGCATCAACCAATATAGATTATTCCCCGGGAGTGCTTACAGTTAGCGCCTGTTATAGAAGGATGGTAAATACTACACTATGCTCCGGACCTAATCCTTCAAATGTAGTTTGTATTACCGTTAACCCGGATGCACGTGCATTGTTTGCCGCAAGCAGCACTTTGCTTTGTGCCCCGGTAAATCTGGATACGATCATATCTGTCACAGCTTTTCCATTGCAAAACCAACAGTATAACTGGTATCACGATGGAATACTTATTCCTGGAACAGTGAATGGCTTACCCCCATCTTATATCATCAGTAATCCCGGGCAGACCGTAGTAATAAAACTGGTAACTACAAGCTTGTTTGGATGTAAGGCCGACAGCATGAGTATTACTTTTAATACAAGGCCTTCCGTAACTGCGAATTTTATAAAAGATACCGCGTCAGGCTGCGGCCCACTGGGAGTAACGTTCACGAATACTTCCACTATATTAAATAGCAGTATCGAATTTTATTGGAACTTTGGAAATGGAACTATCCTGTCGAATGTGATGCAGCCACCTGCGCCGATCATCTATGCGCCCAGCCCTTTATTCAGGGATACCACCTATTACATAACATTAAAAGCGTTTTCAGGCTGTGATACAACTTATAAAAGAGACAGTGTAACGATCTTCGCAGATCCCGATGCAAGGTTTACAGCACTTGCTGTAGGTTGCTCTCCTTTTACCGATACGATCTTCAATAATTCATTGGGCCAGGACGCATACACTATTTACTATTGGGACTTTGGCGATGGAGCGCTTGATACAACCTACACAACGGGAGTATTGTATCATACTTATATAACCGGCGTAGTAGATACTTTTACCATTCAGCTGATCATGGTGAACAGGTGTTCAAGGGATACCCAAACAATGAATGTGGTCGTGTCTCCAAGTAATATTGTAGAACATATTGTAATTAACGGAAGCCAGCTTTACGGCTGTGCCCCACATACAGTTAATTTTCAAAACAGTTCCGTGGGTGCTTCAATTCTTTTTTGGGATTTCGGGGACGGCTCACCTATAGAAGCGATCCCCAACACACAGGCAACAGTGACGCATATATATCTTACAGGTAATGTTTATACGGTTCACATTACACTGGAAAATTATTGTTCTGATACTACTGTTTTAAAACAAGTGACCGTTTATTCCCCACCGGTAGCTTCATTTACATTATCTTCTCAAGTGGTATGCACGGGTAATTCCATAACTACAAATAATACATCTGTCAATGCAAACTCCTATGAATGGTTCTGGGGAGAGGGTACGAGTACCACAGGGTTCAATGCCACGCACACTTATGCTGCGGGCGGCGTTTATCTTGTTAAACTGGTTGCCAGGAAACTGAATGCATTTGGTATCGCATGCACGGATACATCTGCGGCTGTACAGGTAACTGTGGTTGACAGGATCCCGGCGTTAATAGATATCAGCCCGGCTACAAATCCTTGTGCACCTTATACGATCACCGTATCTGCTGCGAATGCCGCGGCAGCGGCTCAGGTAGACTGGTATTTTTATGATAGCAACACGGCCCCGGGTATTTTTCATGTTAGCGGCCCTACAGCATCATATATATATAATGTAGATGGCATTGACAGTGTAAAACTTGTTGTACAAAATACCGCTGGCTGTAAGGATAGCACTGTTAAAATATTCACAGTGTATAAGACCCCGAAAGTAATATTCTCGCCGATCAATATCAAAACATGTAATACAGATACAACTGCATCCTTTAATGTATCGGTCAATTATTCGGGTAATGATCCTTTAACATACGAGTGGTTCATCAATGATGTTCTTTCGGGTAACAGCAATCCGTTTACTTACCGGTTCCAGGCTCCCGGAGGTGTAACTGCGGTAAATGTCTTTGCGATCAAAGTACTTGTAAGAAATTCATTTGGTTGCGGAGATACAACATCATTGGGAAACTTTATTATTCAAACCATTGGCCCAAGGCATATTGTTGTATACCCTTCATTGGTGCAGGAACAGCCGCATTATACCTTTTCTTTTACCGATGCATCAGTTGCTTTACCAAGCTCTACTTATTTATGGTATACAGGCGACAGGAATAACCAGCAGCTACCGGGAAGGGATATAACTTATTCGTATGGTGATACGGGTGTTTACAAGGTTAAATTGCTGGTGCAGGATTACCAGACAGGATGCCAGTCAACCGATTCCGTAAATGTTTATATTCTTGCCGTACCCGGTTATTTATATGTTCCAAATGCATTTTGCCCGGGATGCCATAAGGCTGAGCTTCGCCAATTCTTACCGCTGGGCAAAGGATTGAAGGATTATCACCTGATCATTTTTAATACCTGGGGACAGAAAGTATTTGAAACGAGCAGCCTTGATGCGAATGGTGTTCCTGACCAGGCATGGGATGGCAATTGGGTCAATGGACAAAACGTACAGCAAGGGGCATTCAGCTGGTATATTGAAGCTCATTACGTAAACGGCACAGAATGGAAAGGCATGCTAAATCCACAAACAGGAAAACTGAAAAAACAAGGTTTTATATCAATCATCCGCTGATAAACATGGGTGACAAAAAAATTGAACAATGAGAATTTTATTTATTGCCTGTATTTACCTGTTGATTTCTGCGAAAAGCAGTTTTGCGCAGGACCCGGTATTTTCACAACCGTACATGTCACCGATCAATCTGAATCCTGCGGCTACCGGTGCCGGTGACCATGACCTTAGGGTAAGCGGTATCATCAGGAGGCAATGGTGGTCCATTCCATCCCAATTCACGTATGCGGTAATTTCAATAGATAAATTCCTGCCATCATTACAAAGTGGTATCGGTTTCATGGCCACAACTTTAAGCGAAGGTTACATTAAAAAAACAGGACTTCATCTTTCTTACGCGTACACATTTTGTCCCGGTGTATCTCCTGTTGCATCAAATGAGGATATGCCACAATGGTTTCTAACGGGTGCATTACAAATGGGAATGGTTCAACGAAGGGTAGATTATAAAAAACTGCTTTTTGCCGACCAGATAGATATGAATGGCGTCATTCCAGGGGCAGAGACCGGTGCTGATCTGCCTGTAAACAATGGACGCTGGTACCTGGACGTATCACCTGCTGTATTTTTTAGTTACCGGCTTAATACAGGCAGCCGTATTTTGATCGGTGCAAGTGCAAAACATGTTAACCGGCCAGATGAATCATTAACTGGAACCAATAGCCAGGCCAGGAGTTTAGTACCCGTTTTATGGTCGGGCAATATTTTATATACAAACAGTAATAACGATCGTTGGACCTATAGCCTTGCCGCCAATTTAAGCAAACAGCAAAACAACCAGCTTTTACAGGTAGGCGTAGAAGTTACCCAAAACGAATATGATATTGGAGTTGCTGCCTGGTACAGGGGCGGTAGTACTTTTCAAAACCCGGATGCATTTACCTTATCATTATCCTTTAACCTTTCCAGTAGAAATAATGAGCGTAGTAAGATCAGAGCGGGCATTTCACATGATTCTCCTATTGGAAATAAAAAATATTCCAACAATAATGGAAGTTCCGAATTTGCTTTTGTCTGGGACCAGGATACCAATACAGGGAACGGAGATAATCCCTGTAAACCCGAGATCAGTGCAAGAGAATGTCCCAGGCCTCTTAAATAGTATCCTGTACTTTACTTCCAGGGTTGTGTATTTTGAATTATCGCCAATACTTCAAACCTTAAATGTTGAATATACTTTACACAGTAGTTGGCCATAGCTACTGAGCGAAAGCGTTGTATATCTTTCATTCTTGCCCTGCCTGCCGGCAGACAGGTTTTTGTATTCTTTTGTATCAAGCAAAAAGAAAGGAAAACCATAATTTATTTCGATCTACTTTGACTCCCACCTTTGCGGCTATCAACAGTGATTGTATATTTCCCGTTACCCTGAACGATCCATCTAATGATCACTTTATCCAGACCCGGAATATTTTGTACCTCGATCGTCTGCGGGTCATTTTTTTGTTCGGTACTTATATTGAGGTCAACATTATTCACTACCATGCCGGCAATGACTTTTAAACCGGTTAAGCTAATACGATCAGGCCTTTCAATTTTATATTTCAGATCCTGGCTGGAGTGTGTAGGCATCAGCCGTTGGTTGGAGATAACAGCTGTTATTTCTTTGAGACCGTCTCCCAGGTCTTTTTCCATGATGCTATCTACCTGTAGCTTGGGTGTATGATAACAATGATAGATCGTAAATGCCATGTTGCGATGTGCATCACTCTCTAATAAAAAACCGGGATGAGCACGGCTGAAATTCTTTTTAAATCCGCCTATCTCGATCTTACCGTATTGCGGATGATTGAATTCATGCCAGTCGACAAATGCATCTTTAAATAACAAGTAACGGTCGAACTGGTAGTTTGCATTACCCTGTGTATCCAATGCCGGATCTTTATTGAACATCAGGTAAGGCGTAAACAATTCATTAGAATAAGTATAAATGCCACGGCCGCCATAGAACCAATCCAGCTCACCACCATAAGCAGTGTACAGGTCTTTGTAAACGATCATGTATCGATAACCGGGAATAAGCTCTTCTCCTTTTTTTGCAATGGCATCATATACCTGCAGGTCCTGTGCATTGTAGGTTTGGAGATCGTTGGGATCACCGGGCCCTCGCAATATCATGCCGCCGGAGTTGTGGTAAGTTTGTGCGGCAGCAATATTCGGGTGCGACATTACAAAATTCATGACGTTGTGGTTCTCGGGTAAGGAGAAAGGATATTTGTATGCCCCGGTCTGTATATAGTTGGGCTGCCATCCCCATCCCCAATCCCGGTTGGGATCGTATTCAAATGTATAACCATCCTCATTCACCTGTCCGTCACCGTCATTGTCGATACCTTCCGATCCGAGTATCTCATATTCACCTTTTTCATCCGGGCCTGCCTGTATCATCCGGCGTGGATCAGTTGGATCGATACGGTACCTCCCGTTGACACTTTTACGCCGCATGGTAACAATATTACCATCTCCATCCAGGTCATCATAACCATCTTCATCTACCAATCCGTCACGGTCATTGTCAACAGGTATCACACCACTTCGCGGTGAGTGCATATTATTGGCATCATGAAAATAACTGTCACGTCCATCAGGATTAATGGTTGGAACAATATAAAAAGTTTTATCTGCCAGTAATTCCTGTATGAATTTAGTATCGGCAAATGATTCAGTCAGGTACCAGGCCGTATACATTGCAAATTCAGAACCCTGTACTTCATTGGAATGGATATTTCCGTCAATGTAGATACCGGGTTTTTTATCCGGGGCACCTGTCTTAAGATCAGTTATTGTCAAAACCCACATTTCTCTTCCTTTAAATGACTTACCGATGGATTCCATTTTTACAAGATCGGGATGGGCTGCTGCTATCTTTTTACATATTTCTGTGATACCGCCGTAGTCATAATATTTATTCCAGCTGATGGCAACTTTGGGGTTGGCCGGGCTCCCCGATGCTTTAAAGATCTGGTCAACAGTTTGCGCCTTTACAGTAAAAGAGATCAACAAGACACAAACAACAATGATAATTTTTATTGGAACATTCATGATCTTCATTTTAATATTATAACCTGATTTCAATTTTTTTGCTTCCCGTGGTCGGGCTTCCAGCTTCAACGGTCATATTGCCGGATCCTTTTACCAGCCAGGATAGTTGTGTAGAACCGTAGCCTTCCAGGGAATCAAGAACCTGTATCTTTTTTCCGCTGAGCATCGTAGCGGCAGTATTCACTTTTACATTTATACGTTTTACCCAATAACTTTTTTCTCCCAGTTTGGAATAAGAAGCAAGTGCGCCTTTGTTAATGATATCAATTGTAATTCTTGTAACAGCAGCATTTACCTTTTCTGTTTTGATATTAATGATATCCAGCTCCGGTTGACAAGCCGCCAGCTTTACCAAAAACGCACTGTGTTTTTTTACCAGGTCGGAGACCAGTTTATATGGTGGGTTGATCATTACAAAAGGGTCAATGCCGCCAACTTCTACCTGCTGGTTTGGAAAATCGGGATGCTGTATTGTTTTCCATTCAGTGAAATTATTGCTGACAGCTTGTTGTGCAGCCCATCGTAAATAATTGGCAACAGAATCTTTGACAGTAAAAGCTTTTTCATTTTTCGTAGTATCGGGCCTGATTCTCGGTACCCACCATCCGGGGGTGCTGAAACTATAGCGGCCATAATGGTAATAGGCCCAGGAAAAAAAATCGCCCCCTGCCGGGGTTGTCTTAGCTGAATCTTTTACGACCATGATCTTGTTATAAAGTTCAGATACCATGCTGTTTTGTTTTGTATCCTGTTCCAGCCATCCTGCGGTAACACGTTGTGTTGCCAAGACAGAATTATAGCTGAGTGGGGTAGAAAGATTGTTATTAGATCCAAAACTTACTACTGCATATATATTGAACAGGTCGAATAAATTATCCAGTAAGGCACGATCCTCATTTTCAGAGACCGGGAATTCACCTGCGCCGATCGTAAATGGAGGATAACGGTAAGTAAGATTTTTATTGAACCATATGCCCCCCTCATCATCTTCATTGAATAAACCGTCCTTATCATTGTCCCTTCCTTCGCTGTACAACTGGTAAATTCCTTTTTCTCCCTTGCTAAGATCTGCTTTTACCAATACCCTTGGATCATCGGGATGTAATTTGTATTCCCCCACGGGTGAGGTTACCCGCATCCAGGTAATTTTTCCATTGCCGTCGAGGTCATCATATTTATCTTCATTGAGCTTCCCGTCACGGTCATCATCAGTTGCAGTAGCATTTCCCTGCCGCTCATATTTGAGTGGAGCAAAATATTGTTCCATGGCATCCGGGCTCATATTTGGGAAAATGTAAAATGTTGTTTTATTTAAAAGTGTTTTGATGCTATCGCTATTACTGCCTTCCAATAAATTTTCAGCAAAGCCGATCGCTAATTCCATACCCAGCAGGTGATTTCCCTCCACACCACCTACGATCGCAATAGCAGGTTTGCTTTCTGTGTTCCCAGTTCCAATGGTTACCTGCCAGATATCTTTTCCACCAACGGTTTTTGTGACCGATCTTGTTTTAACGAGTTGCGGGTATGTTTTTGCTAAAGCAGCGATACGCAGTGATTGCTGTGCATAATTACTGTAATCTGTTTGGGCGCTCATGGTTAGCATGCTGGAGATACAAAGCAGGCAGGCAATTAATTGTTTTATCATGCAAGACATTTTTTTGGTAAATAAATGTAAGGAAATAAGAGATGGAAACCGGTGAAAGTTGGGATGAATGGTTCTTTACTTTTTTGCTTGTCCAAAAAAGTAACAAAAAAAAACCACGCAATCCCCGCCTGACCGAAGTCATTCGGGCAGGGATATACAACGCGATTGCGGGAAGGCGCTATGTTGAGCATTAGTGCAAAGTAGCCCCGGCTGCAGTAATGCTACTTTTAAATTGGAAAGCTTGAATTGTATGCAAACTTTGTAAAAGCGAAAATTTATAAAAGGCCATCGTAACTAATTCGTGCGTGAAGACACGAACGGGGTTAGCTCCGTAAATGATTGATCAATCTATCATCTTAGCTATTATCTTTAACATAAAAACTGCGGAGCCATGGCTGCTTATATTGTTAAGATACTAGAATCCCATTTTATAAACCCTGATGTAAAGCGTTTTATCGTAGAGAAACCCGGCGACTATCATTTCATCCCGGGACAGGCAACAGATATTGCTATTAATCTCCCGGAATGGAATGACAAACTGAGGCCATTTACTTTTATATCATTAAATGAATCGCCCTATCTCGAATTCGCAATAAAAATTTATGAGGAACACCGTGCTGTTACCCGGCAACTTGGAAAAACAAATACCGGTGCTGAATTGATTTTACACGAACCTTTTGGAACGATCCGCTACAGGGGACCAGGCACATTCATTGCTGCCGGAGCTGGCGTTACTCCATTCATCGCTATTTTCAGGGACCTGTATAACCGCAAAATGCTGGATGGCAATAGCCTTATCCTTTCAAATAAAACGGCCGAGGATATCATATATCCCGAAGAACTCCATAACCTCCTTGGCCCTCATTTCATCAATACATTTACCCGCCAGGGCGTGATCGGTTTTAGGGAGAGAAGGATAGACCATAGATTCCTCGTAGAAACTATACGTGATTTCAGCGGCAATTTTTATGTCTGTGGACCTGATCTTTTTGTGAAGGAGATCAGTGGCTACCTGTTAAGTTTAGGGGCATCTGCGGATACATTGGTATTTGAACAATAGAACAGAATGGTTCGTGAAACACGAACAATGGCACCGAATAGTTTGTGTAGTCATAAACCAGGGTAGCAAAAAAAATCCCATGTAAAAAACACGGGATTGATATATTTAGTTTAGTTGTTCATATTCTTTAATTCGTCGTTATACTCCAGCTACAACCGGGTATTCCCGATGCCGAAGCGGTATAAGCATTTACACCGGAAACCAGCGGGGTTCCTGTACCGCTTAATGTTACCGATTGTACACCCAGGGTTGTAAATACACCGGTACTGCTAAAACTTATACCATTGCCGGAAGTTGAAGTGATCGCAAAATTTCCGGGGGTTGTAACATTTACAAGCAATGTCACCAGGTTTTGACTGTTAAGCGGGATAGCTGTAATATAAGTTCCGGATACCTGTACCCCGGAACATGCGCCGGGGGCGCCGGCAAAGGTAAAGTCTGCATTGGACATTTGCGTAGTATTGACAACGAACACACACCCGGGAACGTTAGCAGCCTGTGCCTGGAAAGTATAATTGCCCTGGACCAGTGGCGCGCCATAACCATATAAAGTAACTGCCTGTGCCCCTGTAGAAACAAAGGTTCCCGAATCACTGAAACTCATGCCATTGATGGAAGTACCTGTGTTAATAAAATAAGAGCCAACTGTAGTTACATTAACGGTAAGGGTTACCGTATTATTTGAACCGAGCATTATACCAGTGAAATAATTACCCGAAATGACCGCACCCGGGCAATTCCCCGGGCCGCCAAACGTAAATACAGCTGCCGGTGGTGGTTGGTTGGTGACATTAATAACAACCCCGGTATTTTGACCGCCGCTTGATAATAAGACATAGGTATAGGACCCGGTGGCAATAGGGGTTCCACTACCCTGTAATACGATCGATTGCAAACCCGTAGTTGTGAACATACCTGAAGCAGCAAAGCTGATACCATTGGTAGTAATGGTATTAACTGAATAAGGGCCCGGAACGATCACTTCTACTATTGCTGTGATGGCATTTGCTGCTGTAAGCGCTACACCAGGGTAATATAATCCGGAGATCTGGTAACCTGTATAATTATATAGGGCGGGTTGGGTAGTGTTACAAGTAGTTAATAATGGTACCGTAACATTGCTGCCCGAAACAGTAACATTACCTGAGCTGGCCTGTGCCTGTGTATCATAATCATAAGCAGTCACGTTCAAAGTAGTAATGGATGCACAGTGAACAATTGTCGTAGTATAAGTTCCGTTCACAATAGTTGCATGGTATGAACCAAACTGGCCCGCATAAATTATTACCGTACCGTTTTGTATGGGCTGGTTGCTGCAATTATTTGCTGTACCCGTAACAGTTAGTAATTGTACTGCGGATAATGTTACGGAGGCCGTTATAGCAGCATTGCTGTTGAAAGGCCCGATATTTTGCGTAGCGATCGGCGCAGGACAATTAGATGCATTGCTGGAAATATTCATGACCAGGCCCAGGTTAGCGGGTACAAGTCCTGAAACATTTCCCAGGCTGTCTGTAATACCGCTTGTAGTTGCCCACCAGGTATTGTTATTCGGAATGGTTAACTGGACCAGTGCATTTGCCAGTGGCAGGTTGTTCTGATCCTGTACATGAATGTTCAGGTAAATGGCATTTGCCGGTACATCGCAATTCCAGAATGAGAAATGGGTTACCTGCATGTCATAAAAATCGCCATTCTTTGTTGCCTGCCCTTCTTTTTTCCAGACACCCCGGTCATCCAGGCTCCAGGTATCGATGGTAGCCGGAGCTTTTCCAGTCAAAGAAGCTGGGATGGATAATTTAATGGATGCTGTCATGCCCGTTGCCAGTTGCAATGCTTCCCCCGCGGGAGATTCGAGATCAACAGCGATCATGCCTGTTGATTGAAGCACATACATATTAGCAGCATCCTGGCCCATCATACTACCGGGAACCCTTGCACTAAAATCACTGCTTGTAGGATCAATATAAGATGCATATACTTTAACAGCTCCTGTATAAGCGGCGCCGGTGCTTTTAGTGATGATACTGTTTGACAGAAAAGTTATACCTGTGCCATTTGATAAGCTGATCGATCCTCCTGTAGTGGAACTTACGCTACCTGCCAGCGTTTTTGGTATCAACTTAATGGTCAGGTAGTTCCTTGTTGCATTGGCAGAAAAAGAACGCAATGCCTTAAAATATCCCGTTTTATTTACGGTTACGGTAGAAACATATTTATCCAGCGTTACATTTTTTATATCAAAAAACCCTTGTGCATCCGTATGATAAATGATGCCTGCGTAGGTAATGTCGGCAGCTGGTATAGGGCTATTATTCTCATCAACGATCACTCCGCTTACTGATCCCACTACCGGGCTGGCTGCGGGAATAGCGAATGCAGGAACAGGAGTTGTCTCCGTATCATCGATGCTTTTTTTGCAGGAAATAAATAAGATGGTACCGGCTATAAATAACAGTACAAACAAGGAGAAAAATTTTGTCTTCATAAAGCGATTGATTTATTGATAAGATCCCTTTTTAAAATTGCAGGATCTAAAATAGTTATTTTTCTTTTTAATATTACATTGTTTTGTATTACTTAGGGAGCTTTTTGTATCAACTTTGTATCACTTTACGTCTTTGGAACAAATGGGGCCCATGAAACCTCGAAGGCTCTAAGAAGCACAAGATCAATATCCGTTATCACACTATATCCGGCGAAATGATTTAGTTATTAATGGTGCCGGAAGAAGGGTTAAAGATCTTCAATAACAATTCATATAGCCCGGGATGCTTCTCTTTCAGCAAAGCCGGGCGTTCAAAAAAATATTCCGATACCACGGCAAAAAATTCAGATTCATTGCTGGCGCCATAAGGATCAATATCGGAGCGATCATCACGTATCTGTTCTATTTCCTGTTGCATGAGCTGCAACCAGGGTATTATATATTTTTTATCCAGCAGCGCCTCCGGCACACCGTCAATCTCACCATCTGTTTTATCAAGTAGGTGGACAAACTCGTGTATAGCAGTATTGTCTTTGCCGGTTCTATTGGTAAAAGCCTGCCGCAATTCATATTGAGATAATATCATCATATGGTTCATTCCTCCGCTGCCCACCATGCCCAATATATTCCGACCGGAACCCTGTTGCACAAATTGATGATCAAAAGAATCGGGGTATAATAACACTTCGTGCAGATTCCTGTATTCCCAGCCGGGAAAATTAAAAATGGGTATGATGGCGCTGGCTGCCACCAGTATCTTGTCGACTTCTTCTACAGTCGTGTTAACCCCTGTAATTTTTACCTGCGATAAAAAAGACCTTGCCCTTTCTTCAAATGCTGTTTTTTTATCTGCAGGCAGCTGTTGGTAAAAAGGGACCTGTTCTGTAAGTATTTCTTTGAATTGTTCCGGCAGGGGAGATGGTATGAGGGGTTTCTTTTTTTGTAAGAACCAAACCAAATAAAAGAGGATCGATATAAAAATAAGGAGAATGAATACTTGCATGGCGATATGAAATTATGGATGATTTTTGGTAATGTACTTCTTGTGCTAATACAAAAAAAGAATATAAAGTAATAAATGGCTCGTGGGTAGTGGTACAGTTTGAATATTATAATTAGTTTTATTTGGCAGGGTGAGCTTGTCGAACCCGGATTCAGTAAACTCAATGCCTTCAACAAGCCTGTCTGCCGACAGGCAGGCTCAGGCTGACAGTACTATTTCAAACTGTACCACTACCGGTTAGTGAAGGCGCCAACCAAAGCAGGTATTTGTTAGTACCTTCATTCAATTAAAATTTTTATGAAATGAAAAACAACCTTACAGATAAAGTGGCTTATATAACGGGAGGCAGCAAGGGTATCGGATTTGGTATTGCCAAAACATTGCTCGAAAATGGTATGAAAGTAGCTATCAGCAGCAGGACAATGGACTCAGCAAAACAGGCTGCGGCATTGCTTGGTAAAGAAGATAAAGTTTTGGACATTGGATCTGATGTAACTTCTTTTGATTCAGAAATAAAAGCGATTAAGACGGTGATGGATCATTTTGGCAAACTGGATGTACTTGTTGCCAATGCAGGCGTAGGGCATTTTGCTGCCATTGACACTTTAACGGAGAAAGAATGGAAAGATACCATCGACACCAACCTGACAGGGGTTTTCAATAGTGTGAAAGCTTGTATTGAGCCGTTAAAAAAAACGGAAGGATATATCATCACGATCGCAAGCCTGGCCGGAGCAAATTTTTTTGAGAATGGAGCCGCCTATAATGCAAGTAAGTTCGGATTGGTTGGCTTTACACAGGCGATCATGCTTGACCTAAGGAAATTCGGTATCAAGGTAAGTACGATCATGCCCGGTTCTGTAGCAACCTATTTTAATGACCATATTCCCAATGAGGCAGATGCCTGGAAGATCCAGCCGGAAGATATCGGACAGCTTGTAGCAGATCTTTTGCAAATGAACCCACGCACTTTACCCAGCAAGATAGAAGTAAGGCCATCAATGCCGTCAAAATAAATATTTGGTTGGTACATCCGCAATGCGGTCGTCCTTTTTTCTTATGTAAGCAGTTCTTTAACTATATTTACAACCTACTAAACTCATTTAAAATGGCAACAAAGAAAAACATCTCTAAACAATCAACACCCGAAAAAACAACCATGGTCAAAATAGCTGAAAAAGTAGGCGAAGTGGCCGGAAAAATATCAGTTAAAAAAGATCATTTAGTTGACATGGCAACCGGCGCAATTGACTCTGTGAAATCAACCATACACAATATTAGCGTTGCTGCTGCAAACAAAACTGCACCTAAAAAAACAGCAAAGGCTGTTGTAAAAAAAGTTGTAAAGAAGGCAGCAAAAAAAATAACCAAATCTCCTGTTGTAAAAAAAGCTGCTACCGCTAAAAAAGCGGTAAAGAAAGCGGTTAAAAAAGCGCCTGCTGCAAAAAAAGCAATTAAGAAAGTTGTAAAGAGGGCTGCAAAAAAAATAACAGGAAAAAAGAAATAATATTTTACTTTATTCCCGATGGACCGGGACAGATCATCAAAATAAACTCCCGAAAGAACCGGGAGTTTATTTTTGTCAACCTATTCCCACCAATCGGGAGCAAAATGAAAGAAGATAAAATTGATTTGTACTCTAACGAACCCTGTTCAACTTGCAACGGTTTTAATATTATAAGCATGTTCATCATGTCTTAACGGCCATTGTTTCTTTTCAGAATAAACTGCAATAAAACAAACGCCATAATACATAATAAAGGAAGTATAAAAAACAAATAACAGTACCAATACTAATGAACCTGAAGTGCCATATAGCAGGCTGACATTGCCCCTGATGAGCAAGGTTCGTAATAAGAATCTCCCGGCCGTAAATAAAATGCCGGTCAGGAAACCACCAATGATCGCCGCTTTCCAAGTAGGTCTTCCATCTGCGAGAAAACGAAACAATATGATGAACCAGGCAGCTACAATGAGCACACTGCTTATTTCACTAAAGATGAGTTTGAAATAAATACTGCCAGCTTTAAAATGATCTTCCAGGTAATTTCCCCCGATCGTTTCAATGCTTTTAAAAAAAAGATTGGCAAAAAATAAAATACCAACCAACAGGATAACGGCAAAGGACCTCAGCCGCGTACCGACCTTAAAAGCAATACCTGTCTTTTCGATCACAGATACCTGCCAGATCTGGTTCAGGGAATTTTTAATTACGATGAACAAGGTTGTTGCTACAAAAACAAGAAAGAGAGATCCCAATGCAATTACATACCAGCTGTTATTGAAGCCACGGATACTCGTGATAACCTGCCTTACTTGCTGGGCACCGTCATTTCCCAGGTTGTTGGAGAGATTTTGGATCAATCCCCGGCCTACTATTTTGGGACTAAAGAATAAACCAAATAATTGCGCCAGTATGAAAACAATAGGAGGTAAAGCGAATGTGGTAAAAAAAGCCGTAGCTCCCGCCATACGCAGGGGGTCATTTTTACGCAATAAAACCAAAGCAGGAATGATACTGCTGCTTAACAGGAATAATTCATTTCTTTTTGCCTGGACATGCTTTTTCATCCGGGTAAAGATAAATTTTTTCCACGGCAGCAAAAGTTCATTATGTTCTAATAATAAAAGCGGATTAATTATCTTGAATTATAATTTATTCATACTTAAGTTTATGGGGATATAAGTATGACTAAAAATTAATTATTGAAAAAAATGAAAATAGCATCACGAATAATTCTGATTGTTGCAATCATATTGATCGGTTATGGATATTGGGGAGCATTTACCCGCTCAGGTAATAAAGTATATGATGAAATGGATGCTTACTTCCCATTTTTTATGCTGATCGGCGGACTGATCTTATTTCTTTCTTTTTTGATCTTGGTCATGATAATGCGGAGAAAAGCGAAAAAGATAAGATCCTAACCCCAGTAAGACATTTATCCTTTAAATAAGCAGATCCTGCAAAAAACTACTCCTTCACGGTAGTTTTTATCATTTATTGCAAATATTAGTAACGGTATTGGTAATAATCAATTAGGAACAGGGTAGTTGCACTGGTAGCTTTACTTAACAAAAAATCAATCAAATGAAATATTCAATAGTTGCCCTGATGCTTATCCTTGCTGTATCCTGTAAAAAAACGGATCATCAAGGGACTTTCGTAAACACTGGTAATCCAAACAATAAACTGGATGCCGATATAAAAGCGGGAAATTCGGTTTTCCATCTGTCTGCATGGGGAGACTACACGCTTTTTAACAGGGCATTGCAGGGTACCGATTCAGTTATTACCATTTTAGGCGGAACTGATACCAGCCACATACAAATAGATATTTTTAATATCAATACAGCCGGGATATATCAATTTGGAACACAGCCCGGCACGGACAAATTCATCAGGATCAGTTATAGTTCTGGCACAGGACTCGGCGGCCCGTATTATATGAACAAAAATTCTCTCAATGGTAAAATAATTATTGAAAGCATTACAAGTTCCGGTATCAAAGGCAGTTTTATGGATACATGCTGGAATGGCACAGATACGCGTATCATTAATAATGGAAGCTTTAATGGAGCATTTTAATATTTTATTATTTGCTACTTGTTTCCTTCAGGGGAATAGGCTTTGCCAGAAGACTGAGCACGCTTTCCAGGAATTTCCTTAGCTCTGCAGATTTTTGCAGTTCAGCAATATATGCTTCTTCAGAACCCACAGCTTTTAATGCAAACAATTTTTTTAATAAGGATTTTAACCCGCTGACCCGGCTTGATACAGTTTCATTGCTTAACAGGAGTACAGACCAGTTCTCTAAAATAAACTGCAATTGCTCACCCTGGTAATTTTTTATCGCTAATAACTTAACCAATTTTTTTAGACAACGCTCCTGCGCCGTTTTCCTGTTATTGTTGTATTTATCTATTAATATAGCGGCATATGCCCTGCTAAGATCAGTGGCATCAAAGCGAACAGCCGCCTTTTGTAAAATAAGCTCCATCCTTGAACCGGCCAGGATCTTTAAAACAGTAGCAGGACTACGGTAGCCCGGTATCGTTTTTATTTTTTGTGCTTCTGTCTCTGCCAACTGCTTTTGTTCTTTACCGATAGGCCGGAATCCCACATGGTAATAGACCCAAAATGCGCCGGACCGGATGCCATCACTGTTTTCTTTGCCCACCTGGTAGGGATCAACACTGAAACGTTTTAAGTGGTAAACTTTGCGATGCAGCTTCAATACCTGGTCAAAAATATATTGGGATTCTCCGCCCCGGTAAGAAGGAAAAATATTGAGCCCGATTCGGCCGCTATCAAACAGGATCCAGGATCCCGCATAGGCTACCGGAAGCCCGTTCTTAAAAACCACGTATCCCATATAGCTGTCAATGGGATGTCTTCGATCAGGAACCATTCCCATCAGAGCTATTGAAAGCCCACGTTGCAAGTGGTAATAAGAAACAAGCCGCACACCTGTAAAAGTAACCGGATCAATTTCACGAAGATGACGTATCAATATCATCCTGCTGCAATCAATGATCTGTTCAGCCCCTGCTTCGTCGAGGTTAATGCGTATGGGTCTTACATCTTCTTGCCGGGTAAGATCCTTTTTGATAAGCGAACGGTGATAATAATGAGCTGCTGTTAAAGAAGCGGGCAGACGATCATGAGCCGGGAAATCGATCTCTACATTCAATCCCAAAGCATTCCATAATTCATCCTTAACCTCCGGGCGAATGGCTCCCTGGTCAAAAATGGCAATGAACTGGTCAAGCATGTCCTCTCCTTTTTGTAAAGATTCTTTGAGCCATGACCTCCAGTTGGCATTAGCATCCTGCATGATCTCTGACTCTACTTTGGGCATTACTACCGATAGAATGGATTGAATATGCCCGTCATCTGTATCAAAAGAACTGAACCGGATATCTCCAGGATGTTTTTTTCTCATCCATTTTACGATCTCAAAACTAAATGCTGCGCAAAGCCGGGTATTGGTAATTCCTGAATTGTATAATCCCCGTTGAATGTGTTCATTTGACTGAATATATTGTTGCAGCTTTAACAATGAACGGGACGCATGCTGGTAAACAGGGCGGTTGTCGGGATATGCCAGGAGGAATAATAAAGTATCATACCAGGGTTGTAATACCTTCTGGCCCTTGACCGGTTCGTTGCTGATCGCTGTGAGCAATTTTAATTTTTTAGATGAAAAGTCAGTTCCATACCTGTTACGTATAGAAGACAATTGAGCTATCAGCGAGGAGGATCTATTCATTGCTGGTTCAATTTCCAGGCAACAGATAAAGCACACGATGTTGTGTATTCAGTGTTACCTGTTCAAATGTAAAACATTACTATTAGTAAATAAGGTTCAATTTTTCTTTTTAGCAATGTTCCCGGGGATGATATGTGCATAGGTATGATGAATGTTGACAGATGAAGAACGCTATGTCCGGGAGGCGGTGCTAAGAAGGACTTGAACCATCTTTTATTTTCTCAAAGTCATAATGACCCTTTATATTTTTATTCAGGTAGATACCTTTTGACGCTGAGCCTATCATTTCCTTGTAAACTTTTTCGGGCACGGCTTTGTAATCGTATATACTGCCCGAAACAAAGATCACCCTCAGCACAGCTGTTGAAGGAAAATATTTTGTATGTAAAATAACGGAAGATGGCATAACCGGCTTGTTTATTCAAAATAGTATTCAACAAATATGCCGTTTAAGACCTGTCAACCGGCCGGAAAAGATTTGTTATAAAAAGACCGCCTTTGGGGCGGTCTTTTATTTTATGAGCTCAATTATTAGTCATCATTATCACGACGGTTGTTATCAATTTTTTTATTCCTGTTGTCACATTGATCATGGCTCTTTCTTTTCTTATCTTTCTTGTTTTTATAATGCCCGTATTTGTTACCATTTCCTTTGTCGTTATTGTAGCTGCCGTTGTTACGGGGGTCATTTTTACCTGGAATACCATAGTTAGAAATACTGGCCTGGCCGGTAGGACTCACATCAATACTTACATCATTGTTGCGAAGGGTGAACTGTTGTGTAGAGACCAGTTTTGTTCTTTTTCCAATTCCTAAAATAACACGTGATACTGTATAAACGTTTACTGTATGTACACCAGGGTTTAGATCGGAAATGGTTGTGGCGCCGACAGCCTGGCTGTAAATCCTGCCGTCAATACTTATTTCATAATTTGTTCTTGAATTAAGAATGACCTGTGGGGCCCTGGCAATTGCAGATATTGAAAGTACCAGCATGCTTGCTAAAAATAAAGTAAAGATCTTTTTCATAATATTTAATTTAAAAAGTGATATTAATGCGGGGACGATTATTTGTACCCATGAGTTAATTAGAGTTCACTATTTGTAAGAAGTTAATGCTGGGGAATGTTAAAGGCTGGTTTTAGCATTTCATTGGGAAGGTGGGCATTTACTTTTTTGCTTCCCGGTTCACTTCGTTTTCGGGAGTTTCTTTTTGAAAGAAAGGAATAATAATAATTATTTTGAAAGAAGCTTTAATGAAGCTTTTATTTCCCGTTTAATTGTATTAATTTTTATTTTATTTACTTCAAATGGATTTCTATGTATATCTGTCAATGGAGCCTTGAAATTTGAACGAAATAACCAGGCTATAATTATACCTTATTCCGGCAGTAGCCTGGTTTAACAGGCTTTTATCATAATATCCTTATTTCCCCGTTACAGTCCATACGAATCGCTTTGAGAACATTGTAATAAATCAAATTGATTTCGGAAATTTGTTCATGACCAGTTTTGTAGAAGAACATTCGATCGTAAGAAAAATATGGGGAAAGGGGGATACTATCCTTTTCATCTTTGCCGGGGCCTCGGCTGAATTTGCATTGAATAAGGCTGTTGACTGGCTTTATTTTACCGGTAAGCTTCCGGCAGACCCGATCGGGAGATTGTTTTCAACAGTTTGTTATGCGCAGCAGATCGTTTTCTCAGGATCGGAAGATGCGAACCGGTCAATAGATAAGATCACATCTATTCATGCTGCAGTTGAAATGAACAGGCAGGCTATTATCCCGGATTGGGCATACAGGGATGTTCTGTTTATGCTGATATATTATTCAATTGCTTCTTTTGAAGTATTGGAAAGAAAATTAAGCCCGGAAGAAAAAGAAGATGTGTTCAATGTCTTTTACCGGGTAGGCTGCAGGATGAATTTAAAATCGCTTCCACTTAATTATAAACAATGGCTGATCAGCCATGAAGCGCATTTAAGGGCCGACCTGCAAAAAACTGCATTGACAACCGATCTTTTCCAACAATACAGGAAACATCTTGGTGGATTCCGCTACATGCTATTATTGGAAACTCAAAAAATGATAGTGCCCGGCCTGGTAAGAAAAATGCTCAACCTTAAAAAGCTTTCTTTGGTCCAGGTGGTCCTGCCCTTCTATAAGATCAGCAGGCTCATTAAACTGGATGGCATCATCAGGTCGCTGATCCTTCCTTCAGCATATAAGGCTCCTATAAAGGCATTGGATAAAAACGTGTAGTTCTTGCTGCGGCTTAAGGCGTATGTTTTCCGGGTGTTACTCAGTTAAACGATTCTATGCATATGTGGTTTAGAAAGTATTCTTAGATCAATGGTATTTTCCATTCCGTTGCCGGTCTTCCAGGAAAAGCTGCAGGAATAGTTTCTGCTCTGTCCTGGTAAGGTGAAGATTCTCATTTCCTTTTAAATACCGGTCGTTGTGATAAATTAAATGTTCGAAGCCAATACTAAGGTTCTTATAAAGCCTCACTGTTATATATGGTTTTAAGATACCAACCAGACTGTTCCCCGGTATGCCATCATAGGTATGTATCCAGTAATAAAAACCGGTAAAGCCAATGGTTGCCCAGTTATTGAGGTTAAATGTTTCTTCTTCTTTTGCCTGGAACCCTCCGCCAAAATTATAATGCCTGAAGGATGAGGTATCCGGACCATAACGGGTATTGTTACCTGCTAATGGAACGATCCCGAGGTGGATGGTAGAATAAATATTCGAATGCCTGGCTACCGGGGTTTTTGTAATAATACCTGCACCAAAGCCGAGTGCGCCCACTTCAAAAACATTGTTGTTCCAGTAATCATAATGCTGGAAGGCACCAAACAGTATCCTGTCTTTTTTTATATTCCTGCCAAATAATATTCCATAACCATTTACATTTTCCAATAGTTTTTTCCCGGTACCGATACTGCCTTCTATGCGGAGCCTGAAAATATCAAAGGGCTTGCGGCGCCTTGTTTCGAAAGGATTGCCATAATCCAGCTGAATATTCGCATGGGCATTTGTGCCACCACTGCCAAAATCTGTTTCGTTGTTTATACGATGAGCGCCCCCATTGACCGTAATATTGAGTGGTTCTTTCTGGTACACTTCGGTTGTTGTTATCCTGGTCATCTTGCCCTGTGTTAACCGGTTCATTGCACGTGTAGGACTGATGATGCCGGCAACAATTTCACGAAAAACCCTTTCTCTCCCCCTGCTGCGGTCATCGAGAATATTGGAGCTGATGCGGTAGAATATTTCTCCAAGGAACATTCCACTGATGGGAGTATTGATCATGTCATTGTAAGAGGGCCTGGTATTCTCGCCAAAATATTCCCAGGTTAAACTACCCCATAAAGCATAGGGTAATGTTTGCCAGTATGAATAACCGTTAGACCTGGCAATATTATGATAATAACTTCCCGAATGTGGGTGACCGATGAAATTGATGCCGAACCCATCCGTGTCCCATTCAGGGCCTTTATCAAAACTGTTCTTCCAGTCACTTGCACCGGAACTTGTCCAGTCTACCTTAAAGAGATACCGGTTAGATGCCCAGCTTGCCAGGTTAGCTGAAAGTATACGTATCGCAGGCTTCCACCAGACATATCTCGGATTATAAACGGGGTCATCGTCCAGTAGATCGCCATACATATTATGTAAAGGAGTTTGTACAATGCTGTCCTTTTGCAGCACAGCGGAAGTATCTGTGGTTTGGGCGCTGGTCATTAAACAGGTTATGACGAAAACAAGGCTTAAGAAAAGTATTCTCATAGTATAAGTAGTACAGCAAATGTGCCAAATAAAGCCTTTTTTGTTCCTGACTTTTGTTACAGCTGTTTGGGAGGATACCAGCAAGGGTATAACCTGCATTTTCATGCTTTTAAAATTGATAAATAATTGGTAGTTTGTAAGAATAAACCATTCACATTCGAGCCTGCAGAAGATGACATGCAGTTCGAATACAAACTCATGAAACCCAGGAATGTTTTTAAAAAATAAAACATTCATTTATGAAAGCAGTTATTATTTTCTTAATATCGGGACTGGTCATAAGCTGTAGCAGCAACAAAAAGATAAACAGGATCATCGGGGAAAAAACCAACCATGATACCACGGCCAGGGTATATTCATTGCTCGACACAACCAATAAACTATTCGCATATTATATAACACCCGGTGGCAGGAAGGTCCTCTTACAAAAAATAGAACCGGAAGAACGCGGGGTTATCATTGGCGATTCAGTTGTTACTTCAATGGCTCCTGCAGGCGCAGGAGTAGGAGGGGCAAGTGCCGATGATCAGTTCACAGGTTCGATAAGGGCTACTGTAAAAACAACTTATTCAACAGCTGCTGATCAAAGCTATGCTACTATCAGGAGCTTATACAGCTCCCTTGAATCAAAAACATTTATGGATGGCCTCAATATCGGACATTCGGATAGCCGTGTTATGTACGAGGACAGGAATGTAATTGTAAGAAAAGCGTACCTGTATACCATAACAATAGAAAATGATAATGACTTTCATTTACTCATCGGGACAAGTGCTGTATATGATCCCGCAACTACCAGGGTTTTCAATGCCGAAGTTCCGGGTGTGCCTGCAACAGGAAGTGCAGCAACAAAACAACATATACGTGACCTGCGTGCTAAATTGCTTACTATATTTAATGGAATACCTGTATGCGGCAGGAATGGTTATTTACAACAATACACACAGATCTATATCAGCGGCTCTCTCTTTTATGATACACAGCATAAAACAAATCCGGCAAAATGCCGGGAGGTTGAAGGTGAATCCGCCTGGGAAATTCACCCGGTTTGGGATATTCGAAAATTAAATTAGGTGGCCACATAATGGATAAGATTTGCGAACGCCCTACGGTCATGAAATAACACAAATGACATAGATTGATCACGCCACTGATTCACTGATTGTTTCGGATTATGTTAAAATACGGCCCGTGGAGCACTGATATATAAATAATATAAATATTGTTTTTATTTTATCATTTCATGGTAGGATTATTGTTATATCAAGGAGTAAACCAGAAGGGTAATAAATTAAAAATAAATATCATGAACAAGAATATGCGGTCCTTAAAACCAGTCAAGCGCTGGTATTTAGGAACAATGATAATGATAGTTGCGATATTATTTTCTACAGTGGCTGTAGCACAAAAAAATGCATTTCAACAAAAGAATAATGCGACAAAACAAACTCCGCCACAAACGCAACCTGTGCGCAGGCAGGAAGCACAACCTCCCCGGCAAAATAATCCTGTTCAGCATAACCAGCAGTCAAGACCGGTTCCAGTAAGAGAAGATCCACAGAAGCCAAGACCGAAACAGCTTGAAAATAACCAACCGAAAACTGTTCCTGTAAAACCTGTTAACCAGGAACCAAGAACAGTTAGGCCCGATGAACCGATTCAAGATCCAAAGCAGGATGTTGACCAGCCTAAAGCTGTTCCTGTAAATCCAGTTAAACATGAACCGAGGACATTGAGGCCGGATGAACCGCTTAAAGATCCGAAGCAGGATAATGTCCCACCAAATGCTGTTCCTGTAAAACCATTTAAACATGAACCAGGGACAGTAAAACCAATTGAGCCGGCACCAAAACAAAATGCGAATACACAGGTTCCTGTTAATACAGTAACAACCGCAGCACCGGTAAGGGTAGCGCCTCCTCCACCGAATTATGTAAGACCTGTATACAATGCGCATAATCCAAGCTGGAGGTATTCACATTTACCCAGGTGGCATAGTTATGTAAATACCGTGCCTGCAGGTTACAGGACCATCCGTTACAGAAATTATGATTACAGGTATTGTAACGGTGTCTTTTACCAGCCATACAATAATTCCTATATGATCATATCTGCGCCATATGGTATGTATTTAGACATGTTGCCTTATGGTTACAGCCAGTTTTATGTAAGCAATCATCCTTACTATTATTACAATGGAAACTATTTCGATTACCGTGATAATTATTATTACGTTGTTTCACCACCGGTAGGTGCACTTGTGGAAAGCCTGCCAAATGGTTATGAAACGATCGTCATTGATGGAGAAACCTATTACGAGGCTGATGGCGCTCAATACAAACCGGTGTTGCAGGATAATGGTGAGATATGGTATGAAGTGATAAAGGCTAATAATTAAGGATTGTTGCCACTGATTCACTGATTAAATTTTCGAATTACAATGCTTAATCAGTGAATCAGTGGCTAAATTAAACCTGTGCTACAGGTATGATCCTTGGGACCCGATCAAGGCCTTATCATTTGTAGAAAATGTTGCTTATAGGTTTCCGATACAGGGATCACTGCATTTTGGATATAGATCCGGTCTTTTTCAACTGAATCGATTTTGTTGATGGCTACCATGTATGACTTGTGTACCCTGCAGATAATATTCGAAGGGATCTCTTTTTCAAAAGCTGCAAATGTTTCCAGGGTCATGATCTTTTTCTTGCCGGTATGTATCTTCCTGTAATCCCTCATTCCTTCTATATACAACACATCATCAAAGAATATTTTTTCCAGCCGGTTCCCGGTCTTTACAAAAATGAAGGTTTTGTTTTCGGGTCTTTCTTTTTTCGATATACCCTGCTGCACTTTATCAACGGCCTGCAGGAAGCGCTCAAAAACAAATGGCTTTAGCAGGTAATCCGTAACGTTAAGGTCATAACCTTTCAATGCAAAATCGGGGTAAGCTGTGGTGATGATCACATCACAGCTGGTTTGAATCGATTCAAGTAATTGTATGCCGGAAAGCTCTCCAAGATTGATATCGAGAAAGATAAGATCAACGCTGTTATTTTTCAGGAAGCCAAAAGCATCGAGGGCATTATCAAATGTTGAAACCAGTTCCAGTACAGGCAGCTTATGTATATAACTAACCACACGCTCCATTGCCAGCGGCTCATCTTCTATGACAATACACTTAATTTTCATTCTTATAAATTATTAAGTGAACTTTATAAGTATCCTTTTCCTTTTCTATATTTAATTCATGTTTACCAGGGTATAACAAGCCAAGTCTTTTTTGTATCAGGTCATTGCCAATGCCGCCGGCTTTATGATCAGCAAGATGATTTTCACTGAAATGATTCTCACAATAAAACTCCAGCGACTTGCCTGTTGCTTTTATATTCACTACAATGGCATGGCCTTCCTTTTTATTACCCGAATGTTTAAATGCATTTTCAATGAATGGTATGAACAACATCGGTGCGATCACCCATTTACCGGTCTCTCCCACGGTTGAATACTGCACAAAGTTAACATTGGCCGTTCTGATCTTTTGCAGATCAATATATTTATCAATATAACTGAGTTCCTTTTGCAGCGGGATATTTTCTGTCTTGGTTTCATAAAGCATGAACCGCATGATGTCTGACAGCTTATTGAGGTACGCAGATGCTTTCACAGCGTCTTTTTCTATAAGCACATCAATGTTATTGATTGTATTGAATAAAAAATGCGGGCTAAGCTGCGATCTCACCAATGCCAGTTCCGTTTCAAAATTCTTTTGCTTTAACGCAGCTTTTATCCTGATATCGCCATACCAGGTAATAAAACCTTTCATCACTAAAGCAATGATACCATGTATCAGGGCGAGGATGCTTAAGAAAGCCATCATGATAAGCATTTCCTTAAGACCATTGTTCCGAAAGATCTTTCCATTTGTTACGAGGTTCATACCCGCCAGGCCGCATAAGCCTGCTATAAGAACGGTGACCAGCCCGGTGAGGCATAGCGCAGTGATCTTTTTTTCTGATAGATATTTATTGAATAAAAGCAGGTAAAAACTGTAGAAGCTGATCAATGCCGGAAAAATGGTGAATGCGGTCATCACTTTAAAAAATCCAATGAGCTGTTGCTGATTGATCGTTTTAACGCCACCGGCTTCCATGAAAAGGAGGAATAGTAATATCAGCAACAGGTACAGTACCCAATATCCCAGGTGAAGTAATATGATAAACGATCGCTTCATTGTCATTTAAGATAGGCCAGTTTATGTAATTACAGGGACATTAACCCTTTTCTTTTTTTGAGACATATAGCCAGTAACCCAGCAGGATGAATAATAGAAAGTATCCAAGCGACCATTCCAGGAGGTTATGCACGGGAACATTATTGCCTTTTGATCTGATAAAGTAAAGGGCCGTATATGCTGAAGGGATCATATAAATATATTTCCAGGATAAAGCAATGAGGCCACCTATTACCAGTGCCAACCCGGTACCGACAGGGATGAGGAAATTCTTGAATTGTAAACTGATGATATATTGCAAGGCAACCATCGGGAGACAAATAATAAAATACTTTCCGTTCTCCTTTAAAAAGAATCCAAAATTGATCGCATAATTGGGAAAGGGAATATTCCTGTTGAAAAAAGAAGGGATCACTGCACTCAGGTAAATACCGATGTTGAACAGAACAAAAAGCTGGAGCAGCATCACTAGCAGAACCGCCAGTTTGGAAAAGTAAATGTTTTTAAATGATATGGGCGCTGCGTGTAATTGTTTCCAGCCATTATTTTTGAACTCGATTTGGGTGATCAGGCTTACCGCCAGCACGATACCCATTGGCAATAGCATAAATGCCATGCTCTGCCAGGAATGCTGGAAGAGCAGCCCCCAAAAATTCCGGGAAATATCAACATGCATTGACAATAATTGTTTGGGATAAACAAGGAAAATGATCAATGTAATGAAGGGAATAAAAAATCCGCCGATCAATACAAGCCAGGATGCGAAACTCCTGCGTTTCTTCATCCATTCAGCTGCAAAACAATTAATAAATGCAATGTTCATATGTTCAATGATTGATAAGTTCCATAAAAATTGTTTCAAGGTCTTTTTTAACAGGACTCATTTCATACACGTCGATCCCGCTGCTCACCAATTGCCTGTTAAGGATTGCGATCACTTCTTTGGAAGGGATGGGCAGCATGATCCGGTCATTTTCTACCGTTCCATTTAATTGCATTGATCTGATGATCGCTTTGGAACCTTCGGTATCGCTTGTTTCAATAATGAGGCTGGAAGCCTGCTGTTGTTTGTTGATCAGGTCTTTGAGCGTACCCTGGAATACCATGTTCCCCCGACTGATAATGCCGACGTGAGTAACCAGTTTTTCTATCTCTGATAACAGGTGACTGGAAATGATGATGCTGATACCCTGCTCTTCATTTAGTTTTTTAAGCAGGTCCCTTATTTCAATAATGCCATTGGGATCCAGCCCGTTGGTAGGCTCATCCAGGATAAGCAAGGCTGGCTGGTGCAACAGTGCAACAGCGATGCTTAGCCGCTGTTTCATGCCCAGGGAAAACTGCCCGGCTTTTTTATTGCCGGTGTCCGCTAAACCAACCGTATGCAATGACTGGCTTATCCTTTCTTTCGGGCACTGGTAAATTTTTTGTAATAACCGGAGGTTCTCGGTAGCTGTAAGGTGGCTGTACAAGGAAGGGCTCTCGATCATGGAACCGGTCTTCCGCAGGATCTCAATGCGGTGCTGTTGCATCGGCTTATCAAAGACACGGATATCTCCCTGCTGCTTTTTCAGAAGGCCCAGTAAAAGCCTGAGGGTGGTTGTTTTACCTGCTCCATTGGGCCCCAGGAAACCATATATAGAACCAGTTGGAACCTGAAGGTTGATATTGTTTAGGACAGAAGCATGGGCAGAAAAACTATGCGATAACCGGTTCGTTTCTACGCAATACATGTTGTTGTTTTTTAATGAGCTATTTAAAAACAAAGAAAACATGTTGGGGAGATGTGGGCAGACCTGATCTGCAAGAGACCCATAACCTTCTGCGAAATGATGCCGGGGATGTGTAAATGATAAAAAAAATCCATAGACACCTAAAGGAGGTCTATGGATGGTCCACGAAAGCTTTCATTACAAATATAAGAACGAATAAGAACTGCTATAATTATTTTGTGGGTTTAAATTTTCCTGTTTTGCGGCAGGGTACGATTCAATTATTCCAGCATATAATATTCCTTCACCAAGATCCTCTTCTGTGTAGATATAACGTGTGTTCTTTTTAGTTTTATTCCCGTGTGCCAAGTGAACCTTGTCATTTACACCGGTAAAGTTGTTTGCCTGCTTTTTCATATTAAACAATTATACTGGTATAAGGTGCAAAATCATGCCAGAAAGATAATAGCTTATTTTTTAACAGAATGCGGAAGAGAACGCCTGGATCACAAAGTATATTGTTGTTTTTTTTCTACAATCAGGAGGACCAGGTTCTCATGCGGGAACCAGTAGTTATCAATAAAGGGATGTGCGGAAGAAGAATTAGTTATGAAAGGGATGAGCTCCATTCCAGGTTGAAAAAGCCGTTCTTTCCCTTGATACAGGTAAATAAGAAGCAGCCGGTGAAAGGTATATTTACCGCTTCTTTTGCCCGGATGGATTTTATATGCATCCCCAAGGTTCCGGATACGTCTGCCTGGATACAGGATGAATCAATGGGATCCCATTGCTGTGGTATTGTTGCTTTGCTATAACCCATGTCTACATGTCTTGAGGCCAGCTTTTCCACTACAGTTTTCAACATGACCGGCTCGTCGAGGATCGCAGTAATACTCATTGCATGGTTCATACATATTAGGATTTAAACAGGATATTAAAATAACAGTTCTGGGTGATGAACGAAATAATTGCAGCAATTATTGTATGCTACATATAATTTTAGAATGTAAAAAAGAAAAATATGTATCGCTTTATTGGTACCGGACATTTATATCCGGTTCAACAGCTGTCAGCCCTGAGCTTAGGGCAACAGCCATTTGCTGGCAGAATGGTTTCAAATAGATCAACCTTGCGGTTTCGAGGAAGCAAGGATCTTACAATTATGAAAGTGAAGAACTCCATTCAAGGTTGAATAACCCGTATTTTCCTTTTATACAGGTAAATAAAAAGCAGCTGGCGAAAGGCATGTTTACCTGTTCTCTTATATTGCCTTTTGCATGCAGGTCAAAAGTACCCAATACATAAGCCATGAGGCAGGATGTTTCGATCGCTTTCCAATCCGCGGGAACAGGCGTTTCACTATATCCCATATCAATATGACGGGATGCAAGTGTTTCCACCATGGTTTTAAGCAGATCAGGTTCATTGAGGTTTGCGGTGATGCTTATTTCTTGTTTCATTAGTTTGGAGGATTTAAACGGATATAAAGTAAATAAATTTACATGACCGCAGAAATAGAAAAAGCTATTATATTTATGTAAGTAGAGATTTATGGCGGGAGTAGAGAATATACTACAAGGGCTGTTAGCTCAGTTGGTTTAGAGCATCACGTCGACAACGTGAGGGTCGCTGGTTCGAGCCCGGCACAGCCCACTTGATTTGGAAATGATCTAATTTGAAAATTTGGAAAAGCCCAGCAATTTTTGGGATAAAACGATATTCAACCTAATACTATAGGACAATATAATGCTCATTTACAAATTGAATCATTTCCAAATCTTCAAATTGCTTTAGTGCGCCACTTTTATATAACCCCATCCTTCACGTTGCTTTGTGATGATCTCGTAAATTCCATCCGGTACGGAAACAATGCCCGGTAATAACTGGCTTTCATCAACATTATTACGCTTCATGGTTATTGCGCAAACCCTGAAAGAAACATCTTTCATGGCCAGTAATTTTTGTATCGCGCCGGCATGTGCAGACTTGTCTTTTAATGCCATGCTAAGTGCCTGGCCATACATGACAACTTCAAGTTTGGCATCTGGATTTGCAGACTTAATAATATCAACCTCACGTACTACTGCTTGCTGGCTAACTGAATCAGCACTTGAAATGTCGAATACAACTTTATAATCTTTAACCTGGGCCTCGAGGTAATAATTAAAGATCAAGAGTATGAGTACCAATAAATTCTTTTTCATATTGTAAAATTTAGTTGGGAAAAATACGAATATTGAGGAGGAAATGCAACAGTATATTTATACGGACAGTAGTACCTAACAAGGCTCTACATAATTACTAAAAGCATTGATTATTTCCGCCTGTTCTTCGGGCCTCCATTGCAGCCTGAACAGCCAGGCCTTCAGGTCATCACCGAGTCGGATATGAACGGTAAGGCCATCTTCATAGGGAAGAAAGTTAGTTTCTACAAATGTCCATGTTTCACCGATTGGGTGAACATGCCTGTCATAATCAGTAAATGGTTTTACCAGTTTATACTTTTGCCCTGGCAGCAGCTTAAGCGGATTGCTCATACAGGAAACAAAATAGCGAAAACTTTGCATTCCTCATATTCCCCGCCTTACCAACGCCCTTCGTTACATATTCTTTTCTTTTTTTTCATCAGCCTCTTCTCTTGTTTCATCGCTGTCAAGACTTTTACCTGCTTCATGCATTAAAGAGGATATTGGTCCTTGCATTTTTTTCTGTGGGTCGGTTGTGTGTAAGGTCTTTGGATCGGGCTTTACTGCTGCGTCCTTGTTGTCATCTTTCCCGTTTTGATCTTTTTCATTTTTGTTTGACATAATAATAAATTTTAAGTGATTAAATATTGAACAAATTTTAGTATCCGGCCAGATGTTTCTTATTTAAAGTTAATGACCTGTATATAATAAGATTACAAGTACTGAGCCAGAATATATGAAAAAGATAAATAACGGGTACAGAATAACTACCGGCTCTTTTTGGACGGATCACATAGCGTACTGGTTTGATAAAGCTTATGGCTTCAGCCGCCCTTCTATAGAATCATCGAGTGTCCGGCCGGTAAGTGCTCCGGCTGCCATCTTTAATAGGGCAACAGCAGCACCATGTTTATTATCCCAATAATATCCACCGGTGGTCTCAACCTTTATAACGGTAATGCGTGGATCGCCTGGTCCTTCCGTGAACCAGGTTTTCATCAATGGTTCCCAAAATTCTTTGATCTTTTCTTTATCACGGGAAATAGTTGCCTCACCATCCAGCTCCAGGAAACCCGCATGTGCCGATCCCTGGAACAGCAATTGTATCGTATTGTCGGCACGTATCTCGGCGTTCAAATGACTGTCTTCGGCACTTAGAAACCATATATTGCCCTGGTCATCCACATCCTGTACTGCCATTGGCCTGGTTTGAAATGGCTTACCCTCATTTATGGATGTACAAAAAAAACAGGTGCTTGCTTTCTTTACCAGGACCTTGATCTTTTTAACTGCTGCTGTATCCTGCAGGTCTTCATGATTCTTTTCCCGTTGTTGTTGGTTGATGCTGTTCATGGTTTTCGATTTTGTATATAAATGATGATAGAAATACAAAGACCGTTCCATGCTTTGATGCCAATTTTTCTGTTGAATTTTATAACGTGCCGGAAGAATTAATCTTAGACATTTCTCTATAATGGGGAGTGGTGAATAGTTAGCAGGACAGGTTATTATAAATTTAACTTTTTAAAAATATTAGTTGCTTGAGTTTAAGTGGGAAGTAGCTAGTGGCCAGTAAGGATGAGTCAGCCTGGTCCATCCAACCCTTTTAAATAATTAAACGGCGGGAAATCTCTATATTCATTCTCCAAAAACTGCTTCAAATGAAAACAATATTATTTATTGCAATTGTATTCGGCCTTACTACCGGGCATGCGCAGGTCATTAGCTCAGCACAGATCGATTCCCTCGTTGAACTTACACTTAAAACATTTGATGTGCCGGGTATTGCTGTTGCCGTTGTTAAAGATGGTAAGCTTATCCATGCAAAGGGATACGGGGTACGCTCACTCAATAATAATTTACCGGTAGATGAGCATACTTTATTTGGCATTGCTTCCAACAGCAAGGCATTTACATCTGCCGCCCTTGGTATGATGGTGGATGAAGGCAAATTGAAATGGGATGATAAAGTGATTGACTATATTCCAGAGTTCAGGATGTATGATCCTTATGTGACAAATGCATTTACGATCAGGGACCTGTTGACACACCGCAGCGGCCTGGGCCTCGGTGCCGGTGACCTGATGTTCTTTCCTGATAAAAATAAATTCACAAAGCAGGAGATGATCAGCAACATCCGTTACCTGAAGCAAGTATCAGGCTTCAGGACCCAGTACGACTATGACAACAATATGTACATCGTTGCCGGTGAAGTGCTTGCAAGGATAAGCGGGAAGAGCTGGGAAGATTTTATCGAGGACAGCATCATGAAGCCGATCGGCTTTAATGAGAGCAGGGCTGCCTGGAGCAGGGTAAAGAACAATCCCAATATCATTGATGCACATGTTCCTTTCAACGGGAAGGTACAGGCTATTGAACACGACTGGTCGGAGAATGCCAATGCTGCCGGTGGCATCATGAGCAATCTTACAGACCTCAGTAAATGGGTCATCCTTCAAATGAACAATGGAAAATATGGCGAAGGGCTTACAAAAAAATTATTCAGCGAAGCGGTACATGATGACATGTGGGCAGCCCAGACCATTATTGGCGTAGGCGGCCCCGGAACATACAATACCCATTTTGCAGCTTATGGACTGGGATGGTTCCTGTCTGATGCAAAAGGGTATAAGCAGGTATCCCATACCGGTGGATTGCTCGGAACCGTAACCCAGGTAACATTAATACCGGAATTAAAACTTGGTATCATTGTGCTGACCAACCAGCAAAGTGGTGCAGCTTTCAATGCGATCACCAATACCATCAAAGACAGTTATTTTAGCATCACGGGAAAGGACCGGGTAAAACAATATCATGATAACGTAGTAAAAAATGAAGCCAATGCAAAGCAAATAACGGATGCGATCTGGAAAGCCATTGATTCAACACAAAAAACAAATAAAGTAAAACCAAATACGAGTATATATACCGGGACTTATTCCGACAAATGGTTTGGGAACATTAGTATAACGGAAAAGGATGGCAGCCTTTGGTTCAGTTCCGAAAAATCGCCACGGCTTACAGGACCCATGCTTCCTTATAAAGGCAATACCTGGATCGTAAAATGGAACGACCGCAGTTTTGATGCAGATGCATACGTTGTATTTAGTATGGATAGTGAGGGCAGGGCTTCCGGCATTTCCATGAAAGCGATCTCACCACTTACAGATTTCAGTTTTGATTTTCATGACCTGGAGTTTAAGAGAAATTGATAGCGCTACCTATATAGTATACCAGGTTACCTGTTGCCATGTTGAATTTGTCAAAGCCTGTGTGAAAATCGTATACCAATTCGCTTTTAACAACCCTTCGATAAACCCAGGTAACAGTTAAGTATAAATTCAAACTGGGTACTACCAATACCTGGCCCATTTACAGGTCAACATTTTTTAGAAAAATTTAGACTCTTAGGCAACAAATTCTGCCATTATAGCAGGGTACACAGTATAGGCACATTGCAGGCCCAAAAGAAGGGCTTATTTACTATGAGCCTTAAAAAAAATCTATTATGTTTGAGAAAACATATTATAGTGAACCTTAAAAGAAAAGCACTAGAAATACTTAAAGACAAGCATCCCATTCGGCGATTGAGTGGAGCAGTTGTTGGACGGACCGGGCTTGGCAGGTTGTTAAAGATCAAGATCAACATACAGGGCGATAAGTATATTTTCAACCCCACCGCACTTTGTAGCCTTTATTGGTATGACTCAACTTCCAGGAATGAGGATCATGAATTCATCTCCAGTTTTTTAAAACAGGATGATGTTTACCTGGATGTAGGAGCCAACATGGGCGTTACTGTTATACCCGCTGCAAGGTCAGTAGGCAATAAGGGCCGTGTTATAGCTTTTGAGCCACATCCCAAGATCAGTACCTATCTTAAAGAAAATGTTGCATTAAATAAATTGAATAATGTTGACATCCACAATTGCGCCGTAGGAAATCAAAATGGATTTATCTATTTCACCAACAAATTTACGGATGACATGAACCAGGTTTCAACTTCATCTGCGAATAATATTAAGGTACCGATCGTTTTGTTAGATGATGTGGTTAAAGATTGTAGCAATATCGCTCTGATGAAACTGGATGTGGAAGGGTATGAGAAGTTTGTAATTGAAGGAGCAAAAGAAACACTTAAGAAAGTAGATTGTATCTACTTTGAAGTATCTGATAAGAACTTTGAAGATTTTGGATATACCAGCAGGGATGTTTTTGCATTACTGGAGGAATGTGGTTTTAAACTCTTCAAAAGAGAAAGGGATAGTAAGCAACTTTTACCGGTCGATAGTCAATATAAGGCCTCTTATGAAATGTATGAAAATATCTTTGGAGTAAAAAATACAGCAGACTTTCAAAAAAGAACCCAGTGGAAAGTGTGATCATTGGGAATACGGATCCTTTAAATCCCTTAAAATACAGGAATAAAAGAACAGCCCCGGCCATTGCAGTTTAATGGAATAGGCAATCTGTTCAAGTACCCCCAAATAATATGCTTAAAGAACAAGAATACAAAGGTCCGGATGTAACTGCAGTTATCATAGCAATGACGGATGCTGAGCAGCCGTTCGTTCCGGATGCGGTCAGGTCGGTCTTCTCCACTGCTTGCATTGCCCAGGTTATTCTCTGCATTGAAACAAAGAATGACTGGGTAGATACAACACTGGGCAAACTCACAACAGACCCACGGCTCGAAATTGTGAGGCTGCCATTGGCTCCCCCGGGGGCAGTGCGAAACACAGCATTAAAACATGTACGCATGTCCTGGATAGCATACTGTGATGGTGATGATGTATGGCGCAAGGATAAGTCCCTTCAACGTCATTATGCCATCGCTACCCGATGCGATTTTGTGGGAGCGGACCATTACCTCACTGATGATGATGGCAGGATAAGGGCGTTTGCACTGGCCCGTTATATGCCCATGCTTTCATCATGGATGGTCAGGACCGAAGTCATGAAACAATATCCCTTCAATGAAACGATGATGACAGCCGAGGATGGCGAATGGTGGTTCCGTACAGAAAGTAAGATCCGCAAAGTGAGGTATTCAAAAATGCTTTTAGAATACAGGGTCCGCTCCAGCAGCCTCAGCTCGGTTACGCCATCCAAAAGAAGAAAAGCACAGATCGTTGCATTGGCAAGTAAGCCTGTCATTGGCATCTTCGTCTATTTATTCACCGGTTGTTTATGGCTGCTGACGCGAAAAAAAGAATATATGTGGCATAAGGGTTGGGCGAAAAGGCCCGGATGACAAGCTAACACCCTAACTTATCTGCATCATCAAGCCGTGCATATCCAGTATTCCCCAGTGTTCAATAAATTTTCCATCTTTCAGCCGGATGATATCGATCACATCCATCACAACTTTTTTATTTGATGCAGGGACACCAAAGAATTCCCCGGTATGTGTTGCATGAAATGATTTCCTTGTGGTTACTTTGTCTGCATCTGCAACCATATCATGAATATTGACTTTCAGGTCAGGGAATGCAGGCTTAAGTAATTGATTGAAAAAATAAATGATCGCTTCCGGTCCCTGGGGTGAACCCGGAGGTGCTGTCTGGTTTATAAAGTCGGGTGCGAAAAGCTCATAAACGGTACCGGTATTTCCGCCTTCAATGAATTCGATGTTCACCCTTGTAACAATTTTTTTATTTTGTTCTGCTGTCATTTTATGAAATTTATCAATTTGTAAAAAACAAATTTCAAAAAAGAAAATCATGGTAGATTGTACAAAAGCGACTTTATAAGGCATTATTCCGATGCGTATCCACACTTACTTACGGTTATCACGATACTGCTGTGGTGTAGTGCGGGTAAGTTTCTTAAAGAATTTATTAAAATGAGAAGGGTCGGAAAAATCAAGCTTGTAAGCAATTTCAGAAACTGCTAAGACGGAATGTAGTAAATACGATTTTGCTTCTGTCAGGATCATTTCATCTATCAACTCATGAGCAGTTTTAGCAGAATAAGATTTGATCGTCCGGTTAAGATGATCAGCTGTAACATGTAACATTCCAGCATAGTCTGAAACCTTATGAACTTTTAAAAAATGCTGGCTCACTAATTTCAAATACCTGTTGAATAAATTTTCCCCCTTTTCGCCTGTTCCCTGTTTTGCAAGCAAGGTCTGCCCGTAATTTCTTTGTGCCCGGATAAGTATCAGTTGGATATATAGCTGAATGACCTTACGCATGTTTGTTTTCCTGTTTTTCACTTCTTCATTGATCCTGGAAATAAGATCTTCAGTCTCATTTGCTTCTTCTTCACCCAGCTGGAAACACTGTACCCCGGCATACGTGAGGAATGGGAATTGTTGTTGATTTTTCAGTAGACCGGTATCTTCAATAAAGCTTTCAGAAAACAACATATAGTAGCAGAAAAAATCACTGCTGCTATCATACAATGAAAAGACCTGGCCCGGGAAACCAAAAATAATATAGTTGCGAATGGGATTGAATTTTTCAAGACCAATGTCAATATGTGCTGTTCCTTTCCTGATCAGTGCGATCCTGAAATATTCTGTCTTTATGGGCCCAATACGTTCTTTTAGATTAACAGCTGAATAGATACCGAAACTCCCATCGATCAGTTCGCTGGTATTATCCATTACAAAATCACTGTGTTCATTTCCTTCTTTATGTAATTTGTACAGGGAACTGTCGAGCAGGTGTTTTTTTATATCGGAAGGAACAGCTTTATACATGGCAGCTATTGTGAGTACAAGCTATGAAAAAATTAGATACCGGTGGCAGATACCTGGCCAGTCATAAAAAGTTTTCATATCTAATAGTATGGGACAGGAATGGAATGGCAAGGGCAGCTTTCTATATTTGCAAGATATCCTTACCATGAACACAGCAGTACATATAAATATTTTCTATCAGGTTCCGAACAGGCAATAGACCTATTGTATCCCGCAACAGGTACCCATTTAAATAACTTTCCATGAAAGAGCCCAATATCATAAAAATTAAATAATTTGGTTTATCAAACGATCTAATTGATGAAATATAAACACCCTGATCTATACCCGTTCATAACTGCCGTACTTATGTGCTGCTTTTTCAACAGCCATGCCCAGACAAGTTTTACAGATAAGGTCCCGGTATGGAAAACAACATTTCCCAAAGAAGAAGTTGTTGCAAATATCTATAAAGAAGTTGTTGACTTTTCTTTGAATGCAAACCCTGCTGCAGGAGAGGCAAAAGTGAAGGCAACTGTTTCTTCAGAAACGGTGCTGGTTCCACTCAAGGATTTTATCAAATATGAAGACGGGCTTTTTTACAATGACGAACAATCTATTGAAAATGTAAAAGTATTTAACACGGATAAAAAAGAAGTGGCCATTCAAAAACTCTGCGGCGATTACAGCAGTGAGAGTATCTTCCATAGTGATGCAAAACTTTGCGTGGTCAAATTTCCCCTGGCAGAAAAAGGAAAACCATTCAATTATACATACCAGGAAAATTACCACGATGTAAAATACCTTACTTCATTCTATTTCCTTGAGCATTACCCGGTAATAGAAAGGATCATTCAATTCAATATTCCATCCTGGCTGGAAGTTGACCTGCGTGAATTTAACTTTGCAGGCCAAAATATTGAAAAGGCATCTGTAAAAGAAGGCGACATCACAAAAATCACCTTCAAGCTGAGCAATGCAGCAGCATATAAAAAAGAATCACATTCCCCCAATCATGCCATCAGTTACCCGCATATTATCTGTGTGACAAAAGCTTTTACAGAAACCGGCAAGCGTACCGTTTTGTTTGAGAATGTAAAAGACCTCTATGGCTGGTACAGCAGTGTTTGCGCCGACATTGGCAATAACCCGGAAACACTTAAAGCAAAGGTTACCGAGCTAACTGCCAATAAAAAAACAGACCAGGAAAAAGTAGAAGCTATTTTTTACTGGGTGCAGGATAATATCCGTTACATCGCTTTCGAGAATGGTATCATGGGTTTTAAACCCGATGCAGCACAAAATGTCTTTAAAAATAAATACGGCGATTGCAAGGGCAAGGCAAATCTTTTAAAGACCATGCTGATCATTGCAGGATTCGATGCAAGGCTAACCTGGATCGGCACATCCGATCTTCCTTATGATTATTCTCTTCCATCTCTCGCTGTTGACAACCACATGATCTGCACGGTGATCTTAAATGGAAAGCGTTATTTCCTGGATGGAACAGAAGAATACATCGCATTGAATGATTATGCACAACGCATACAAGGCAAACAGGTTTTGATCGAAGATGGTAAGAATCATATATTGGACAAGATCCCTGAATTTCCGGCAGACCGGAATAAAGAAGTACTGACCACTAAAATGAATATTAGTGACAACAGCATTACCGGCAATGCAGTGGCAGAATATAATGGCGAATCTAAAATTTCAGTACAAAGCGCTTTTGCTTCTATACGGAATGATAAGAAATCAGAAAGCCTTGAATCTTTTGTCAGGAATAATAACAATAACATAGAAGTTTCCAATATCACAAATTCAGATTTCAACGACAGGCAGAAACCTTTGCAGCTTAAATATGATTTTAAAGCCAATAACCAGGTAACAAAGACCGGTAATGAATTGTATGTGGTGATGGACTGGGACAAGGATTTCGGTAACCTGGAAATGCCGGCAGACAGGAAGAATGATTATGAGTTCAGGCAGAAATATTATATGACTATGCAATCTGAATTGAATATTCCTGCGGGATATAAGGTTGATTATTTGCCCGCGACATTTAAAAAGCAAAGCCCTTCCTGGTCTTTTGAAGGTTCTTATGTGAATAAAGGAAAGAGCATTGTATATACCAAAACCATTATGATCAATAAACCCATCTTAAAGAAAGCTGACTTTGAAGGATGGAATGCTTTCATAACCGAGATCAATAAATTTTATAACGACCAGGTGGTGTTGACGAAATAGTTCACAGTTTCAAGTTCTTAGTTTAGTTTGCAATTTTAAGAGCCCAACTATGAATTTTGAACTTCTGATTTTAATTATAAACTGATCATATGATTCGAATTACATTATTACTATGCATGGTGGTCATGCCTGGTTTTTTAGTTGCACAGGCTCCATCTATTGGGGAAAATATTGAAGCAGAATTTAAAGTTTCGGTTGTTCCTGACAAATGGAAGAATGAAAGCGCTGTCATCATAGGCATGAAAGAAGAATACCTTTTTAAACGGCAGGTGGCCAGGGGCAAAGTAACTGCGGGTGTGCATATCAGTGAATATATACACAAGCGCATCAAGCTACAGGATAAAAATGCTGTGGAAAAATTTTCCACATTCTATTATGTAACTATGGGTAATGATGGAAACGCTGTGTATAAAGTGATAAAGAACAATGGCAACCCGGCCGACATAGATATGAAAAGCGCTATTGAAGAAGAACAGGATGTGCCCGATATCTACAAACCCATTTATTATAAGATGAAAGTGAAATCAATGAAGATCGCCATTCCTGACCTGGAAGTGGGAGATATCATCGATTATACTGTTAGCTCAAGCCTGGACTGGGATATGAAAACTGAAGGTATCAATTTCACACCCTTTATATTTTCTTTGTCAAATAATTATCCTACCATTTACCAGCAATACCGGTTTACCATGGCCAATGGCATGAAGGTAAAATACCGCAGCTATAATGGTGCACCGAATATCAGGTTCGATCCCAAGGCATCCGTGTATGGCGATAATGAATCTTACCTCAGTTATTTTTTCCTTGATAAGGACCGTGAAAAATCATCGGATGAACGATGGAGCTATGAACTTAGAAATACACCGAGTGTGAAATTCAGGGTTGTATTTCTTGATTATGAGCCCGGCGACCGCAGCCTGGGAGAAGCAACAGTAGACCGCTCAGGCCTGGATATAGAACAGGTTTACAAAAGATATGTTGGTGCAGCGTTGTATAATACAACAATAACCACATCACTTGTTGCCTATACCACTCAATACCTTGCAAAGAAAAAAGCAGATGGCCTTTTAAAAAATGATGCAGACATCATCAAGGAATGTTATTACTGCCTTCGCAAGGTTTTCCTGGAAATGTATTATAAAGGGCCCGTACATTCTGACCTAGAAAAATATTTTACCGGTAAACGTTTGTATAAAAAAATACTGAAGGCAGAGCAGAAGGACCAGCAAAAAGAAGAAAGGGAAGATGAAGTAAGAATGAATGCTGTAACGTTTGCAACAGCCTTGCGTGCATCACTGGCGGCACAGGGCATACAATCGGAGTTGTTCGTGTATGTTCCCCGCACACTTGGTACCTGGCGGGATGCGATCTTTATGGAAGAGCTGGATTTTGTGATGAAGGTAAAGATCAGGGAAAAAGCGTATTACCTGGAAGCCATCAATAATTTTGATGCTTTTGGAACACCCCATTCATACCTGGAAAATGCAGAAGGATATAGTATCCGTTTTGACGAAGTTGATAGTTATTATAAAACAAATGTGCCTGCAACATCAGCCAACATGAATCTTGAAAGGCAGGACTATGCAGTTAATTTTACAGAAACCATGGATAATATCAAAGTAGAGCGTACCAGTTCTTATCTTGGAACAGAAAAATCATCGCTGATCGGGAAGGCAAACCTCGACAGGGAATATTTGAAAACAGATTTTGAAAAATATTATGCCGAACCACTTACGAAGGGAAAGAAAAAAGAAGATCCGGCTCCCGTAACAGATACAAAATATGAATACGCTGATAAAGAGCAGCAGGTCAAAGAAAGAAAAACGCTTTTTGAAAAAGAACTGAAAACAGACCTGGATGTAGACCAGTACAGTGATTTCGAATTGCTGCAAAGCGGCCGCTATGGTGATACGGCCATGCTGCAGTTCAAAGAAAAATTCACTCTAAAAAAACTTATCAGCAAAGCAGGAAAGAATTACATTTTTGAAGCAGGTAAACTGATCGGGGGCCAGATAAAATTAGAGCCAGGTGAAATAAAAGCAAGGCAAACGGATGTATGGATCCCTGCAGCACGCACTATTGAGAACAATATCAGCATCAACATACCGGCCGGTTATACTGTTGATGGCCTGGAAGACCTGAATACGAATATTGATAATAGTAGCGGAAGTTTTACGAGTACAGCAAAAGTGACCGATAACAACTTATTGATATCTACAAAGAAGGTCTATAAAAATAACTATGATAAAAAAGAAGCCTGGCCAAACTATATTGCCTTCCTGGAGCCTGCCTATAAGCTAAGCCAGGCGAAAATTGTGTTGAAGAAGAAATAGGATATATACACGGATGACACGGATTATATTTTTTCTGGAATCTGTTACAAAACAGGAATGATCAAGCAAACATATATGTCAACCACAAAATTTAGAAATGCAACTTCCGCCGACCTGGATAAAATTGTGGAGATATATAATTCAACCATTGCATCCGGGATGGTTACAGCCGATACAGAACCTGTAAGTGTAGAAAGCAGGGAAGAATGGTTCGCAGAACATAGTCACGATAAACGTCCACTTTGGGTAATTGAAAATTACGCTGATGAGATCATTGGTTGGGTAAGTTTTCAATCCTTTTACGGGCGGCCTGCTTATGATGCAACAGTTGAAATAAGTATTTACCTGGATACCATGCAAAGGGGAAAAGGATTGGGTAAGGAAGTTTTGCAATATTGTATCGACCATGCGCCACAATTCGGTATCCAGACCTTACTTGGATTTATTTTCTCGCACAATGAATTTAGCCTGAAACTCTTCAGGCACCTGGGATTTGAAGATTGGGGAATGCTGCCAAATATAGCCGTGATAGACGGGCAAGAACGAAGCCTCGTGATCCTGGGTAAGCGAATCTTCACTTCATAGGAAATGAAAAGAGCCGTGCCTTAAAAAAATTTATAAAGTGCAAATAATTAATAATCAATATATTAATTACTGACACATAAAATTTAATCATTTGATTAAAAAAATGGTTTAAATTATTTGTTTAATCCAGAATTTATTTTTTCCTTTGCACTCAAGTTAAACAAATGGCAAAATCAAAGACAAACCAGGAAGTTGATCATACTACAGAAGAAAAGATCAAACAAGCAGCAAGGACCATGTTCCATAAGAAAGGATTTTCGGCGACCCGGACAAGAGACATTGCAGAAGAAGCAGGAATTAATCTTGCGCTACTCAATTATTATTTCCGCAGCAAAGAAAAACTCTTTGACATTATCATGCTGGAAACAATGCAGGAGTTTCTTCGGTCAATATTACAAACATTGAATGATGAAAATACTTCCCTGGAAGAGAAAATTGAAGCAATAGCGAATAATTATATCGACCTGTTGACAAAGGAACCTGATATCCCTTTATTCATCATGAGTGAGTTGAAAGCCAATCCCAATGAACTATTGGGTAAGATGGGAATAAAGGATGTATTGATGGGATCTCATTTTATCAGGCAATACCATCAAGGAATCCAGGAAGGGAAAATAGCGCCGGTACACCCGCTTCATTTTATGATGAACTTAATGGGCCTCCTTGTTTTTCCTTTTATAGCCAGCCCTATGTTGAAAGGTTTGGGAAATTTATCTGATACAGATTTTAACGACCTCATCCAGCAAAGAAAAACGCTTATTCCAACATGGATGGGAGCTATAATGAAAGGAAAATAAATTTTTTTATCCTATGATTAATCAAATGTTTAAAACAATAAATTAAAAATAAAATGGAAAAGATTTTAGCAGATGCAAAAAAAATGATCATGATGGCCTGTTGCCTGCTGGTATCAGCATTTGTATCTGCCCAGCAAAAGGAACTCCCGATCGAAGAGTGCTACAGGCTCGCAAAAAACAATTACCCTTTGCTAAAGCAAATGGGCATTATTGAAAAAACAAAGAACCTTTCCCTGGATAATGCATCGAAAGGTTATTTGCCACAAATAAGTTTCAGTGGCCAGGTAACGTATCAATCAGATGTTACCGAAATTCCTGTTTCAATACCGGGGAACTCGCCGTTAAGCAAGGATCAATATAAAATATATTCCGAGCTAACGCAACCCATTACCGATATCTATACGATCAAACAACAGAAAGAACTGATCAAAGCAAATTCAGTATCAGATGCACAGGCGCTGGAAGCTGAATTATATAAACTAAAAGACCGGATCAACCAGGTATTTTTCGGGATGCTTGTGATAGATGCACAAATTGATCTTACAACAATATTGAAAAATGATATCCAGGCAGGAATAGATAAAACTGATGCCGCTATTGCAAATGGAATTGCATTGAAAAGTAATGCGGATGTATTGAAAGCCGAGTTGCTGAAAACAGCACAACGAAACATTGAATTAAAAGCAGCACGTAAGGGATATGCCGACATGCTTGGATTATTCATCAATGCAAAGGTTGATGAAAATACAAGTCTGCAAATACCGGTTTCCCAAACGATCTCTCAAAATATCAATCGTCCTGAATTAAAATATTATGATGCCGTTAAAAAAAGTATCGGCATACAAAGCAAACTGATCACCGCAAGAAATATTCCCAGGGTCAACCTGTACGTGCAGGGTGGGTATGGCAAACCAGCATTGAACATGCTAAAAAATGATTTTGCTTTTTATTATATCGGCGGAATTCGTTTCAATTGGAATTTATCAGGCCTTTATACAATTAAAAATGAAAGGCGCCAACTCCTGGTCAATCAAAATCAAATAGACATTCAGAAAGAAGTTTTTCTGTTCAATACCAATTTATCACTGGCTCAGCAAAGCAATGAAATAAACAAATACAAAGAACTGATCGATACCGATAACGAGATCATATTGCTTCGTGGAAAAGTTAAAACAACAGCGAACAGTCAATTGGAGAACGGAACCATTACGGCAAATGATTTTCTCAGCTATGTAAATACTGAAGACCAGGCAAAACAAGGGCGTGTGTTACACCAATACCAGTTCTTAATGGCACAATACATTTATCAATCAACTTCAGGAAATTAGAAATGCAGTTAGTTGATAGCCGTTAGCTATTAGCTTTTAATGTTAAATACTTAAAGTTAAAATATAAAAAAATGGGAATCGACAACACTAACATAACGATCACTAAAAAATTTTCCGCATTCGGAAAAACTTTTCAGCCAAAAGCTACAAGCTATATGGTAATAGCCAGCGTACTATTCTTCCTTGCATCCTGTAGTAACAATAAAAACAAGTTCGATGCATCCGGTTCATTCGAAGCTGAAGAAACGGTCATTTCTTCAGAAGTTACGGGAACGATCCTGCAATTCGATCTGGAAGAGGGTCAAACGATCAGGGAAGGACAATTCATCGGTTATATAGACAGTATGCAGTTCTCTTTAAAAAAGAAACAACTGGAGGCACAGTTAAGGGCAACAGGTAAAAGGCTGCCAAACATCTCTGCCCAGACCGGATATTTTGATAACCAGGAGGCAGTGGTTCAAAGCAAATTAAAAAACCTGTTGCATGAACAAACCAGGACAAAGAATTTATTAAAGGCAGATGCTGCAACGCCAAAGCAACTGGATGACATCAATGCAAAGATCGATGAGATACAAAAAGAATTGCTGCTGATCGGCAAACAAAAGAATGCACAGGTCTCTGTGCTTGAAACACAATCATCTTCTATTAGCGGCGACCTGTTGCCATTGGAAGTACAAATTGAACAATTAAATGACCAGCTGAAAAAATGCAGGCTGATCAGTTCGCAGAATGGAACTGTGCTCATCAAATATGCAGAAGCAAATGAAATGGCTTCGCCGGGTAAACCACTTTACAAGATCGCTGATCTGTCAACAATTATCCTTCGTGCATACATTACGGGCAACCAGCTTCCGCTGGTAAAACTAAACCAGCAAGTAAGAATATTTACAGATGATGGTAAAGGAGCTTATAAAGAATCAAAGGGTATTATTACGTGGATCAATGACAAAGCAGAGTTCACACCAAAAACAATTCAAACAAAAGATGAACGGGCAAATCTTGTATATGCAGTTAAAGTGAAAGTAGTAAATGATGGTAGCTACAAGATCGGGATGTATGGTGAGATCAAATTTTAGTATCAACCAACTAAGAGAAAAATGGTAACGCTTAACAACATATCAAAGACATATAGTAAGGGGGCAACCACAGCGGTTGACAATGTTTCATTCTCTGTAAATGAAGGAGAGTTGTTTGGTTTGATTGGTCCTGATGGGGCCGGTAAGACAAGTCTTTTCCGCATCCTCACAACTTTATTGCTTCCTGATAGCGGCTATGCTACGGTAGATGGTTTGGATGTAGTAAAAGATTATAAAAAGATCCGCCGGCGCGTAGGTTATATGCCCGGCAAATTTTCACTGTACCAGGATCTGTCGGTAGAAGAGAATCTTAATTTCTTTGCTACGGTCTTTAATACAACGATCGAAAAGAACTACGATCTCATCAAAGACATTTATGTACAGATAGAGCCATTCAAAAACCGCCGGGCAGGAAAACTTTCAGGTGGCATGAAACAAAAACTGGCTTTGTGCTGTGCATTGATCCACCGCCCCACCGTTTTGTTCTTAGATGAACCCACTACAGGTGTTGACAGTGTTTCAAGAAAAGAATTCTGGGAAATGCTGAAGCGATTGAAGAAAGAAGGCATCAGTATCCTGGTTTCTACTCCTTATATGGATGAAGCTACGCTGTGTGAAAGGATCGCATTAATACAATCGGGAAAGATACTTTCCATTGATACGCCCGGAAACATTGTAAAACAATTTCCCGAAAACCTTTTTGCGATCAAGGCAACAAATATGAGCAAACTTTTGAAAGACCTTCGGGCTTATGAACAAGTTAAAAGCTGTAATGCATTTGGGGAGTTTCATCATATCACTATTGCAAATGATGCTGATCCTGTTTCTAAAGAAGAATTGCGTCAATATCTCAATAGCCGATCAACTGAAAATGTTGAATTGAAAGAAACCACCGCAACCATTGAAGATTGCTTTATTCAACTAATGAAGAATTGACATGAACGACATCGTTATAAAAACAGATAAGCTCACAAAACGATTTGGCGATTTCAAAGCTGTGAATGAGATCAGCTTTGATGTGCACGCAGGCGAGATATTTGGTTTCCTTGGCGCAAACGGGGCCGGTAAAACAACTGCGATGCGTATGTTATGCGGCCTTTCTAACCCAACATCCGGAACGGCAACCATTGCGGGGTTTGATATATACAAACAAACCGAATCCATTAAAAAGAGCATCGGTTATATGAGCCAGAAATTTTCATTGTATGAAGATCTTACCGTGATTGAGAACATTCGTTTTTTTGGTGGTATTTATGGCTTAACAGATAAACAACTAAAAGAAAAGAGCGAGATGCTTGTTGAACAACTTGGTTTTAAAAATGAAATTAAAAAACTGGTGGGTTCATTGCCTTTGGGGTGGAAACAAAAACTATCATTCTCTGTTGCCATCATCCACGAACCCAAAATTGTTTTTTTGGATGAGCCTACCGGGGGCGTTGACCCGGTAACCAGGAGGCAGTTCTGGGACCTGATCTATGATGCTTCCGATAAAGGCATTACCATTTTTGTGACCACGCATTATATGGACGAAGCTGAATATTGCAACCGTATTTCCATGATGGTGGACGGGGAAATAAAGGCACTGGACACGCCAACAAAACTAAAACAACAATTCTCTGCCGCTTCCATGGATGAAGTATTCTTTGAACTGGCACGCGGGGCTAAACGAAAAGCAGATTAAACATAATAATAATGAAGCAATTCCTGGTATTTGTAAGAAAAGAATTTTTTCATGTTTTCCGCGATAAGAAAACATTGCTCATGTTATTTGGCTTGCCGATCATCCAGATCGTATTATTTGGCTTTGCCCTTACGAATGAAATAAAAGAATCCAGGATCGTTGTTTGTGATTATGCCAAAGATGCAGCGTCACAACAAATTATCAATAAACTGGAAGTAAGCAAAAGCTTTGAAATTGAAAGATCGATTTTAGATCAGCAACAAATTGAAGATGCTTTTAAAGAAGGGAAAATAAAACTTGCCGTCATTTTCCCTGTAAATTTTGATAAGGACCTGCAGCACCTGAAGAGCGCACAGGTACAGGTGATCGCGGATGCATCTGATCCCAATACAGCCAATACACTCAGTAATTATGTTACAAATATTATTACTGAATATCAAAATGGTTTATCGCAAAATATATCAACTCCATACCAGGTCATTACCGAAACGAGGATGCTGTATAACCCTGAATTGAAAGGCGCAACCAATTTTGTACCGGGTGTAATGGCACTTGTATTAATGTTGATCTGTGTTTTGATGACCTCGGTTTCTATCGTCAGGGAAAAAGAATCGGGAACAATGGAGATCTTGCTGGTGTCGCCCATAAACCCATTCCTGGTGATCATATCAAAAGCAGTTCCGTATTTCTTTTTATCACTGGTAAACCTTACCGTCATTTTATTGCTGAGTGTTTTCTTATTGCACCTGCCCATCAATGGAAGTATCCTGTTGCTTTTTGTTGAAAGTGGTTTATTGATCATCACTGCACTTTCATTGGGATTACTGATCTCAAATACTACAGATTCGCAACAAACAGCCATGCTTTTTTCCCTGATGGGAATGTTGTTGCCAACAATGTTGTTTACTGGATTCATGTTCCCCATTGAAAATATGCCCTGGCCTTTGCAGGTAATTTCAAATATTGTTCCGGCAAAATGGTATTACGTTATTGTAAAATCCATCATGATAAAAGGCCTTGGGTTTTCTGCCATATGGAAAGAAACACTGATCCTTTTGGGAATGACTGTTTTCCTGTTGGCGCTTAGTTTTAAAAAATTCAAAATAAGATTACAATAAAATGAGAACATTGAAATTTTTGCTACAAAAAGAATTCAGGCAGATATTCCGCAACAGGTCGTTGCTGCCAATGATATTCGCATTGCCGATCATCCAATTATTGATCATGCCACTTGCTGCCGATTATGAAGTAAAGAATATCAATATCTCAATTGTTGATCACGATCATTCGAGCTATTCTCAAAAAATGACGACAAAGATCATTTCATCAGGATATTTCAGACTGGCTGATTATGGCAATTCTTACAAGGAAGCTTTCAAACAAATTGAGTCAGACAGGTCGGACCTCATATTGGAAATACCTGAACATTTTGAAAGGAACCTGGTGCGTGAAAACAGGCAAAAACTTTTCATCGCAGTGAATGCGATCAATGGAACAAAAGCGAGCCTGGGCGGTGCTTATCTTGGCAGGATCATAAAGGATTTCAATGCTGAGATAAGATTGGAATGGTTGCCACAAGGAAATAATAATACATCACCCGTAATTGATATTGCCTCTTCCAACTGGTTCAATCCATTTATGAATTACAGGTTTTTTATGGTCCCGGGAATACTGGCTGTACTGGTTACGATGGTATGTGCATATATGTGCTCGCTCAATATAGTAAAAGAAAAAGAAGTGGGAACGATAGAACAGATCAATGTAACGCCCATAAAAAAATATCACTTCATACTTGGCAAGCTGATCCCTTTCTGGGTCATTGGAATGGTTGTTTTCAGTATCGGGTTGTTTCTCGTTGGAAGGCTGGTCTATGGGATCATCCCGGCAGGGAGCCTCTTATTGCTCTATGGTTTTCTTTCACTGTACCTGGTAGCGTTACTTGGTTTTGGATTATTACTTTCTACATTTTCTGAAACGCAGCAACAAGCCATGTCGATCGCTTTTTTCTTTATGATGATCTTTTTATTAATGAGCGGGTTATTTACTTCAGTTGACAGTATGCCGGGATGGGCAAAAGTTATCGCCAAATGTAATCCCGTAACTTATTTTATTGAGGTAATGCGAATGCTGGTATTAAAGGGAAGTGGTTTTACAGATATAAAGAACCATTTTCTTATCATGGCCATATTCGCCATTGTATTCAATACAAGTGCTGTCCTGAATTATAAAAAGACGAGTTAGTTGTTTATATATACTGTCATGTATTATAGAGCTGTCAGGCTGAGCCTGCATCTCGGCAGACAGGGCTTGTCGAAGGCGGAATGTATAAGAACCCATATTGCCGGGATGTCAGATTACTTCTTAAAAGTTCTATTTTTGTATAGCGATTCGATCACTATAAAAGTATTGCATGCCAACACTCACGATCAGTACAATACAAACCGATCTTCATTGGGAAAATAAAAAAGCAAACCTCCAGATGCTGGAGGAGAAGATCAGCACGCTTTATCAAAAAACGGAAATTGTAATATTACCAGAAATGTTCAATACCGGGTTTAGCATGAATGTGGCAGTATTGGCAGAGACCATGGATGGCCTAACGATGGAATGGATGAAAAGGATCAGTGCAGAAAATCGAATCATACTAACAGGCAGCCTGATCATTGAGGAGGAAAAAAAATATTATAACAGGCTTATCTGGATGATGCCCAACGGTGAATTTGGTTATTATGACAAACGGCACTTGTTTGCATATTCAGGTGAGGATAAAGATTTCAGCAGCGGGAACAAGCGCCTGATCGCATCTGTAAAAGGATGGAAACTTAATATGATGGTATGCTATGACCTTCGTTTCCCCGTTTGGGCACGCCAATCTGTTGAAAAAAATGGACAGGCAGGCTATGAATATGATGTATTGGTCTATGTAGCAAACTGGCCGGAACGCCGTAGTCATGCATGGAAGACATTATTATGTGGCCGGGCCATAGAGAACCAGTGTTATGTTATAGGTGTCAACCGTGTAGGCAGCGACGGGAATGATATCCGTTACAGCGGCAACAGTCTCGTGATAGATCCATTGGGTGAAGTGTTGTATCACATGGCTGATGAAGAAGATATTTTTACAATTACATTGCAGAAGGGAAGGCTTGATGAAGTAAGGACCAAGTTTCCTTTTTTGAAAGATGCGGATGAATTTAGTATTGGTTCATAGTTCATAGTTCAACTTGAAGCCCGTAATTTATGAACTCAACAATGAACTAGAAACTAAGAACTTACTCAGACTTACTCTTATCATAAATCAACTTTTTGACCACCTGCATTTTCTTATCATAAATTTTCAACAACGCATCATAACTGGTGGGAATATAAATATCAGGGATAACACCTGTACCTTTTATGGCAATATGATTGTATTGCACTATCCTGAATAGTGGTAACCGCACCCTTGCTTTTGTATTGGGAAGTATGATATCGGGAATAAGGATGCCATTGTTACCGTACCAGCCACCGCCGGTCTCTTCTCCTGCGAGTAGTATGCCCGGTTGACCTTTTACCGTGTTACAAAATAAAGATGACGCAGAAAAAGTTGGGCCATTGGTAAGAATATATACATCCCCGTCATAATGATCATTTCTTTTCGGCTTATATGATTGTCTCTCCATATTTCCAATGTGAAATAATCCGTCCCTTTTTTTATGGGCCATGAAGAACAATTCAATATTAGTGAAAAAACCTCCTTTAATATATTTTGTATACGGGCCAAGTGATCTTGTTTTTGCGAACACAGTATCTGCTGCTTTAAAAGGCTTTCGGGAAATATATCTTGATAACAATGTTGACAACGCAACCCTGCCACCGCCATTGCTCCGTATATCGATCACCAGGCTATTGATATTTTCATTTTTTAATTTTTTAAAGGACCTTTTGAAAAAACTTCTTAGCCTTCCATTGCTGAATGTGTTCAGCGTCATGATCGCGAATTTGCCGCTGCTGTCAATTTCCAAAGAACGGTATTGTAATATCCTCTTTTCTTTGGGCATGTGCTTTCGCTCTACCTTTGTAAGGCTGTCTTTCCTGATAGAATCTTTAGGTGCTATATAAACGGATAAAGTATCTGTCTTTTCAATACCTGTGCTATCGATATGGCTAACCCGGTATTTTTTACTGAGCCCATAAATATTCCGGTGATAGTAAGGAAAGTTGGCGCTTAGCCTGATGTAATTGATATTCGTTGCCTGTCCGTCTTCGGGCAGGTGATCAAACATCCGTTGTATCATGTTGTGATTGGAAACTCCATTGATGGAAGTTATCAAAGTTCCTCTTTTGAAAATGCTGTCCTTCCTGTCCATGTTGCCGGTTACCGCCATGGTATCATTCCACACTTTTACAAACAAAGGGAAGGCCGGGGGCCTCTTGTTCTCAGCCCATTTTGAATATGCCTTACTCATGCTTACACTGGTATGCCCGCAACGGATCTTTTCTACCAACGGCGCAAGTATATGCCAGGTGAACTGTTGCTCGGTCATGCTGTCGCTGATCGCATAGTAATATTTTGAAAAATACTGATCCATACTGTCTTTACTTGTGTACCAGTAAAGCGATGGGTGTTTCTCTTCCAATATACTTTTTAAAACGAGGTAATCTTCCTGCAGTGTTTGTTTTGAATACTTTTTAACAGGAGAATAATTTTTACTCACTGTACAGGATAAAAGGATACAATTCAATATTAAAAAGAATGAAACAAATCTTTTGATCATATCAGGCTTTGAGCTATACTCAATTGAAATTAAATATAATTAAGTTAATAAAATCATATCACGGGGTAATGTGGCGGGCATTTGCAGGGATAAAAACGAAAAATACCGGGTAAAAGTATTTGGATAATAATGCCCGGAGAAAAGGGCGGGAGATATTGAAAACTTTCGGAACCACTTATACTTTTGCAAAGTATATGAACAAAAAAAGCAGTAATTTATCTTTTCTTTATAAAAAAGCTTTCTATGAGATCAGTAAAATGCATCTTATCAATTGTAGCTGTAATAATTTCTTTCAATATAGTGGCACAGGACAGCAAACCTGCTGCACCTGATTCATTGAAAAATGTTTCCCTTTCGGGCCTTAAATTCAGGAGTATCGGGCCGGCACTTACCAGTGGCCGCGTTGTTGACATAGCAGTAAATCCAAAGAATAAAGCGGAGTACTATGTGGCATCAGGCCATGGCTCTCTTTGGAAAACAAGTAATAATGGTACATCATTCACTCCCGTATTTGATGGCCAGGCTTCTTATTCTATGGGAGCAGTGGTTATAGATCCGGGTAATACAAATATTGTGTGGGTGGGTACGGGTGAAAGTGACAACCAGAACAATGTCATATATGGTGATGGTGTATATAAGAGTGAAGATGCCGGTAAAAGCTGGAAGAATATGGGTTTGAAAAATTCAGAACATATTGGCGGAATTGCCATTGATCCAGCGAATTCAAAAATAGTATATGTCGGTGCCTATGGTTCTTTGCGCACTGACGGAGGCGACAGGGGAGTGTATAAAACCATGGACGGCGGCAATACCTGGAGAAAAATCCTCAGCATAAGTGATTATACGGGTTGTTATGAATTGCACATGGACCCAAGATCACCCAGCACATTGTATGCAGTTGCGCACCAACGTCAGCGTAATTTATATACAGGTGTACGCGGCGGTTCTGAAAGCGCTATTTATAAAACCGTGGACAGCGGCGCTACCTGGCAAAAAATAATGAATGGCCTCCCAACGGAAGACGTAGGAAGGATCGGTATGGCAATTTTTCCTGCAAACCCCGAGATATTGTATGCCATTGTGGAATCGAAAGAAGGAAGTGGATTTTACCGTAGCCAGGATCGTGGTGCCAGCTGGACGAAGCAAAGCGCATATATTTCTTCCTATCCATTTTATATGCAAAAGATATTTTGCGATCCCAAAAACGAGAACAGGGTTTATAGTATGGATGTCTATAACAAGGTTACCGATGATGGCGGAAAGACCTGGCGAAACCTGGGAGAGAAAAACAAGCACGTAGACAATCACTTTCTATGGATCGATCCTGACAATACCAATCATTTATTATCCGGTTGCGACGGCGGTGTATATGAATCATGGGATGCTGCACAGGCCTGGGCCTTTAAAGCAAACCTCCCCATTGCAGAAGTGTATAAGGTCACTACTGATAACAGCTATCCCTTTTATTACGTGTATGCAGGCACACAGGACAACAGCAGTTTTGGCGGGCCTTCGCGGACAAGGAACAATGCCGGTATCTCAAACAGTGACTGGTTCATCACTACAGGCGGAGATGGATTTGAATCACAGGTAGACTGGAAAGAAGGTAATTACGTATATGCACAATCGCAAAATGGTGGCCTCGTTAGATTTGATAAAAGGACCGGGGAAGAATTGCCCATAAAGCCTGTGGAATTAAATGATTCTGCCTACCGCTTCGACTGGAGCTCACCCTTGCTTATTTCAAGACATGATAACAAGCGGCTTTATTTTGCTGCCAATAAATTACTGCGTACCAATGACCAGGGAAATTCGTGGGAAGAGATCAGCCCTGACCTGACGAGAGGAGTGCCAAAGAAAATGCAGAAGCTCATGAATAGGGTCTGGAGTATGGATGAGCTTACCTCCAAGGGTTCAATGGCGCAAATAGCTGCTGTGGCTGAATCTCCGTTGGATCAGAATATTTTATTTGTAGGCTCCGGGGACGGCCTTTTGTATTATACTACCGATGCAGGAAATCACTGGACAAGGTCTGCAGACCTGCCCGGGCTACCTGAATATGCCCGGGCAAGCAGTATTGCTTTATCAGCGCATAATAAACAGGTTGCGTATGTAGCTTTTGAAAATTTCAATGCAGGAAATTACAAACCCTATTTATTTAAAACCATTGACGGCGGTAAAACATGGACATCATTGAATAACAATCTTCCTGTAAAGGGCAGCACTTATGCTGTAGCAGAAGACCATGTTGATCCCAACCTGCTATTTGTAGGAACACAGTTTGGCGTCTTCTTTTCAAACAATGGCGGAAAAGAATGGATACAACTGAGAGCAGGTATCCCGCCTGCAGCCATAACTGATATCGAGATCCAGCAAAAGGAAAATGACCTCGTAGTATGTACTTTCGGAAGGGGTATTTATATACTGGATGATTATGCTCCCCTGCGCAGCCTCAATAAAGAAACATTGCAAAAACCGGCCGCCATACTGCCTGTTAAAGATGCACTGATGTTCATTGAATCACGCCCGCTTGGTAACAGGGGTAAGGGCTTCCAGGGGGAAAGTTATTTTACCAGCCCCAATCCTGAAGTTGGAGCTGTGATCACTTACTATATAAAAGAAGAGTTTAAAACGCTTGCACAAAAAAGAAGGGAAGCAGAAAAAGAAAAACAAAAAAGGGGCGAAGACTTTGATATGCCTGTCATTGATTCGTTGAGAAAGGAAACCCTGCAACCGGATGCATATTTGGTCTTTACAATAACCGATAATGAAAATAATGTAGTAAGAAAGATCCGGAAGAATATCAGCAAAGGCATCAACAGGCTTGTTTGGAATTTCCGTTATCCTTCCACTGAACCTGTTTCTGTGAGTGAAAGCAGTGTAGGTTCGAATGAAAGTAATGGATACATGGTTGTGCCAGGATCGTATAAAGTTTCACTTACCAAATTTGAAGATGGAAGATTCACTGAGCTTGTTCCCCCTCAATCATTCAAATGCATTGCACTGAACAACCAGGGAATTGCAGCAGCAGATGAACCGGCACTGGATGCATTTAATAAAAAAGTGGCAGAATTGCTCAGGGCTGTTACCGGGGCAAATGCATACAGGAATGAGTTGCAGGCAAGAATTCCTTTTTACAAGAAGGTTGTATTGGAAACACCCAAATTGCCATTGGGTACTTATGAAAAAGTGTTGGCAATTGAATTACAGCTTGAAATGATAAACCGGAAAATAAATGGTGACCCGCTGCGGGGAAGGTATGAATCCGTCGGCCCCACTTCACTCAGGAACAGGATCGATGATATTTCCGGTGGATTGTGGAGTACAACAACAACACCCACCATAACCTGGCAAAAATCATACGAGGTCATTACAGGGATGTTCAATGATATACTGGCCGACCTGCAAGCGGTAAGCGAACAGGTTAAGCTGCTGGAAAATATCATGGAGATGAACCATGCACCCTTTACGCCCGGGAGGTTACCTGTTTGGAAGAATTAAAAATTAATTTTTCTTCCTGCATCAACAAGGCCATTGCATGGAGGAAATGTTGCATGATGACCTGTAATTGCTGATCTTTTTTTTCCATGCTGGATATGATGGCATTTATTAATTCCTTGTCCAATGCCCGTTGATCATCTTCTTCATTGATCGCATAAGCACTTGCGGGGTGGATCCTGAATTTATCCTGTGGATCTGACAGCAGTTGCTCAATAGAAATATTCAATGCAATGGAAATTTCTTCCAGCTGGCCAACTGTAATATTGCTAACATCATTTTCTATATTACTAACGGCAGCTTCCGAGATCTGCAATGCAAAAGCAAGGTCTTTTTGCTTGATGTCTTTAATATTTCTCCATTTACGGATATTGCTTCCAATTTTAAATTTGCAGGCTGTGCTGTTTTTATTCCTTTTCATAATTGTACTGATTAGAGTATAAACTTATTAAACATACAATGAAAGAAAAAGGGATTTTGGCATTAATAATGAAAGAAAAAAACAACATTTTTCTGAGCGTATCCACTTCAAATTTTGCGCTACCCCGCTTAAATAAAATTACACTCACACTGAATATTCATTAACCTAAAACCATCTTTTTTGAAGAACTATTGTTGATTTTTATCCTGCAAAGAATGTTTCATCAAAGCAGGCGTTATGAACAAAATTATTTCCACATTTATTTTCTGTATCATACCCGTTTTTTTATTGGCACAGTCTGATGGCCAAACCAGTATCCTTACTGAGGATGGCGTATTTACCGTTTCACAAACGGTTGACGGAAAAGATATGATCTGCTTCAATATTCATTTATGGGATGATATGGTAAAGGGAACTAAATACAGTTCCAAAAACCTGTGTACACTGCGGGCAAAAAAGGCCTGTATTGAAATAGCGAATAAAAATCAATTGCAATGTAAAGCCGGTGCCGGCTTCAGGTGTGGAATTTTTGATTGTTTAGATCCATTGCAAACCATACCGGCCCTGGTCAACCGGTCAAGCAGGATCTGTTCTGTGATCATACAAAAACAGGATAGCACTACCATTAAATTGATCTTTTTAGATATAGTGGATTGGCAAAGCCTTCAAATTGACCACTAAAATTATGAACGATGAAAAAGATGATCCTGGTCTTTATTCTATTATCAGGCGTGGGTAAATACCTGTTTGCGCAGCAATTCAGCAGCAACGAACTGGTGACCATAAAACCATCACAGGTTATCATTGAAAATTACAGTACAATAAACCTGTCGAAAGAAATTATTGAAGACCCGATGGCCAACAGGTTTGACCAGGGTAACCCGTACACTTATTTACAGATCGTGACTGATGCCAAGTTGAACAGGTATCATATACTTTTTCAAACAGGTTTTACGGGGAAAATATTATTCCTCTCTTACAGTAATAACCTTTCGGCATTGTTCAACAAAAAAACCAAGCCAATGTTTTTGTTTACGCGTTGCTTAAAGGAAATAAACAATCATATCTCATCCATCGAGGTCATGGATGCTGTTGTTGAATGTATTTTGGCAAGGCTTAACTATTGCTATGATAACTAAGCCATGTGGTTCCAGCCCTGGGCAACGAGGTCATGCTTATTACCCCCGCGGGTGATGATCTTTTTTCCTTCTGAAGCTTCAGCAATATAACCGATGATGCTGATGCCGGGATTGGCCTTTATCTTCTCAAAATCCCCCTGGGCTACTGTAAACAATAATTCATATTCCTCCCCGCCACTTAAAGCGCATGCCGTGGGATCAAGTTTTAATTTATAGGCAAATTCTTTCATTTCATCATTGAATGGGAGCTTGTCCTCGTACAATACACAGCCGGTATTGCTTTGTTTGCAGATATGCAACAATTCGCTGCTAAGGCCGTCGCTTACATCGATCATGCTAGTTGGTAATATTTCTGCCTCGCTAAAATATTCGATGATGTCTTTTCTTGCTTCCGGTTTTAATAAGCGACCAACGATATACGCTTGTCCTTCCAGGTCAGGTTGTGCACCTGTTTCTTCAAATATTTTTTTCTCTCTTTCTAATAATGTCAGGCCAAGGAAAGCGCCACCAAGTTCCCCGCTAACGCAAATAAGGTCATTGACCATTGCCCCGCTTCTTTTCACAAAACTATCAGGAACCACTTCACCAATGGCAGTAACGCTTATTACAAAACCACGTTGCGATGTACTGGTATCTCCGCCAACCAGGTCCACGCCATATTTTTCGCAGGCAGCATACACACCTTCATAAAATTCATCCAGTGCCTCTACACTAAAGCGGTTACTGAAAGCCAGGCCCATAACTATTTGTGTGGGTGTTGCATTCATTGCATAGATATCACTGATATTTACAACGACTGATTTATACCCAAGGTGTTTCAGTGGTGTATAGGAAAGATCAAAATGAATTCCTTCCAACAGCAGGTCAGTTGTAACAACCGTCTGCCTTCCGAAATGATCTATTACTGCAGCATCATCTCCTACAGCAAGTATGGTAGATGCATTTTTTAATTCATTGTTTTTCGTAAGATGGTCTATCAGGCCAAATTCGCCCAATGATGAGATCTCAGTTCTGCTATTTTCCGCCATTGCTCAGTATTTTTGAAGCTTGATTAATTTGTCCGCCATTCACAACCCCTAATAATTCGTTATGGATCTTTCCATTTGTAGCAAGCAGGTGAGGTTGATAAGGTGAATAATAATTCCCGGCAAAGTCGGTTACTTTTCCACCGGCCTCTTCAACAATTAGAAAACCGGCAGCGCTGTCCCATGCCTGTAAATTGTGTTCATAAAAGCCATCAAAGCGCCCGGCAGCTACCCAGCAAAGATCTATAGCGGCACTTCCCAACCGGCGGACAGGCACTCCTTTGCGTATGAGCTTTTCAAATACCTGGATAGGGCCATTGGGCATATCAAGATATGTATAAGGAAAACCCGTAACAAGGTTACTGCTGATGACCTCGCTCTTATTGCTTACAGTTATTTTTTTATCATTGAGAGAAGCGCCAAATCCCTTTTGTGCAAAAAAGAATTCATTCATTAACGGGTTATAAACAGCACCCAATATCATTTCACCTTCTTTTTCCAATCCAATACTCACACAGCATAAAGGAATGCCATGAGCAAAGTTCACAGTGCCATCAATGGGATCAATGATCCATTTATATTCACTGTTGGTTATGATCTCACCGGTTTCTTCACTTAAAATGAAATGATCAGGATATGCTTTTTGGATCACATCAATGATTGCTTTTTCTGCTGCATGATCGGCTTCTGTAACAAGGTTATTGATGCCTTCCTTATTGGATATTTTGAATTCGCCATTAAAAAAATGCTGTAATTGCGCTGCACCGGCCTCTATCGCTGTAATAAGTGTGGTTTTTAACATGCCGCAAAGATAATAAGGACTAATGATACTGGAAGCCGGATACTAAGTACCGGTGATTCACACTCAGCAGATAGATCAAGCAGATCTGTTTTAATTCATTTTATCGTGCTGAAGGCAAAGGAGTAAATTTTGGGGACTGCAATAAAAGCTCGTATTTCGTACACAAATAACCTGCGTGGAGCTTTCAGTCATCATAGTAAATTATAATGTGAAATATTTTTTGGAGCAATGCCTTTGTTCCGTGATGAAAGCCTGTACAAATATTACAGCAGAAATTTTTGTTGTTGATAATAACTCAACCGATGGAAGTAAAGAATACCTGCAAACAAAATTCCCAGGGGCGATCTTTAGATGGAACCTGTCAAATGATGGATATGCAAAGGCGAATAACAGCGTTCTCGGGGAAGCAAAGGGCAGCCATATCCTTTTATTAAATCCCGACACCATTGTTCCCGAAGATAGTTTTGAGAAATGCCTGGCTTTTTTTGCAACCAATAATAACTGTGCTGCACTGGGAGTTCACATGCTCGATGGCTCAGGAAAATTTTTAAAGGAAAGTAAAAGGTCTTTTCCATCGCCTGTAACATCATTTTTTAAGATGACCGGTTTTGCATCATTATTCCCTTCATCAAAATTGTTTGCAAGATATTATGCCGGGCATTTAAACGAAAAGGAAAACAATGAAGTGGATGTATTAGCCGGGGCATTCATGATGATAAGGAGGGAGGCATTAAATAAGCTTAACGGGTTTGACGGGGATTATTTTATGTATGGAGAAGATATAGACCTTAGCTACCGTTTACAAAAAGCAGGGTATAAGAATTATTATTTTGCAGGTACGAGCATCATACATTTTAAGGGAGAAAGCACACAAAAAGATTCTTACAATCATATCCGCACTTTTTATGAAGCCATGAAAATGTTTGTGGCCAAACATTATAAAGAGAAGAAAGGGATGGTTTTTTTAATGCAGGTTTCGATTGGCTTTGGTATGCTGTTCGCTACGGTTAAACTTTTTTTTAAAAAGATCATAAGCAGCAAGCCAAGCTCATCTAAACCGATGCAAGTCATGGTAATTGCCGGCCAGCAACGATTTGATGAAATGATACACTTGCTTAAATATTCAGAAGTACCATTGGTTATTAACGGGAGGATCGCAGTTGATAAAGTGGATAACGGAATTTCAATTGGAAGATCGGAAGATATCACTGACCTGGTAAAAAAGAAGGCGATAGATAAGCTGGTATTTTGCGAAGGAGAAATAAGTTATAGATCCATTATCGAAATGGCAGTGCAACTTGCGGCAAAAACCGGATTTTTATTTCATTCAAAAGGAAGCGGCAGCATTGTTGGCAGTGATAATAAAAATAGCAAAGGATTTTTTATTGCAAAGCCGTGACCTGTTTTGTGAATGTTCCGATCCAATCTGTAATAATTTCTTTTTGTAATCCCGGGATGCTGGTTGTTGAAGTGAAATTAAAAGTTCGTGCCGCTTCAAGTGCTTGTTCTAATGAAAAATTTTCCTGCGCACAGGTAAAGAACATTTTTTTTCCCGTTAAGTATGCTGCCAGGTATTCCTGTTCTGTCTGCCCCGGGGTGGGTACCAGTATTGCGTTTTGTTGTAATGTTACCAGGTCCATAATAGTAGAATAGCCACACCTCGCTATGATATTTACGGACTGTTGTATCAGTTCGTTCAATGCTTCAGCAGGTAAATGATCATGAATGACGAGGTTTTTATTTTCTGCATATAATTTTTTTTCAGCACCACCGGGTAATCCTCTTACAAGCACGATCAATCCTTCTGCGTTATTCAGCTGGGCCAATAGCATATTTTCAAATATGCTTCTTTGCGGCTCAGGGCCGGAGAGCAGGATCAGTAAGTCGTATTTTTTTTCTGTGATTATTTTTTTACATCTTGATAAAATACCAAGATATTTTACCGGCCTGACCGGAAGGTTGCCGGGATGAGATAATTTTCCCGCCAGGTTATTTATTCCTTCAGCATCGGGAACCCAGCATTCGTTGAATTTATTGATAAAACGGTAGTGTATCTTTTGTACAATTTTATTCAGAAACCTGTTACCGGTTTGAATAAAAAGCTGGTGGGTAACGTATACGCATGGGGTTTTCGCCAAATGCAATCCAAAGCGGTTATCTGATATCACTGCATCAATTTTATAACGCTCAACTGTTTCTTTCAACCATTTTTTTTCATTTTTTATTGCCGAGATAATCTTTGGAAATTGTGCCAGCATGTTCAGAAAAAAAATCTCCTTACGCCGGCTATAGTTTATTTTGTAACCCTTCAATCGTAAAATTACTATGGCTGGAAATTCCTTTTGTAGTAGTTTGGCTATAGGCCCTTCAGCTGCTATGATAACCTCTATATTGTGTTCAATTAACACATTAATGATTGTAATACAGCGAGTAGCATGGCCGAGCCCCCAATCCAATGGTGCGACCAGCACGCGGGGGCGTAGAGGTATTTTGTTAATATTATCCACAATCATTAAAACAATGCAATATTTATTTGTGAAAATAGTTTAATTTGGTAATCTGAATCGATGCAACAAATAAAAAAAATTACATTACTGTTTTTAATCACGGCCTGTTTAATTGCTACCGGATGTTCTTCTTCAAAGAAAGGACAATGTGGGTGCCCTAATAAGCAAGGCATGGTTGGTTATAAATAGTAATAAAATTGATTGATTCTTATGAACAACTCGAACCGGGATCTACTGGTATTATTCAAGCAGGAATTAATGACTCCCCAGGCCATTGAGCAGGAGGTGGCATGGC
>JBDTWL010000011.1:0-71206 GCA_040006715.1 Ferruginibacter sp.
GACCTTAAACAGGCCGCAACAATTGTAGCAGCATTTGTTTATGATGCCGCCATGAGAAATGAAAAGATCCCAAGGAAAGAATTGCCAAAACCAAGGCCTGCAGGAAGACCCGGAAATTGATTAAATTTGAATAATAAACAGGGAGTTTTTTTTCAGCAATAATTTGGGGAATGAAAGAGACAACTATTGATCCTGTAACAGCAACCGGCCAGGTAAGACAACTTGCCGCAGTCATGTTTGCCGACATGACTGGCTATACTGCCATGATGCAGGAAGATGAGCAGAGGGCAAAAACATTACGCGACAGGCAAAGGCAAACACTTGAAACCCTCATTCCCGGCCATAACGGTAAGATCATTCAATACTTTGGTGATGGAACACTCAGCATTTTCGATAGCGCCATTGACGCTATCCAGTCCGCCATTAAGATACAAACCGCATTACAAAAAGAACCCAAGGTTGCCTTGCGCATTGGTATTCATTCGGGCGACATCGTTTACGATCAGGAGGGCGTTTATGGTGACTGTGTTAACCTTGCTTCACGCATTGAAGCATTGTCGGTTCCCGGTGCTGTTCTTTTTTCCGACAAAGTTTATGATGAAGTGAAGAACCAGGCAGGTATAAAAACAAACTTACTTGGCAGGTTCAATTTAAAGAATGTAAAACGGCAAGTAGAAATTTATGCCGTTGCCAATGAAGGCCTGGTGATCCCCTCGGCTGCACAGGTAGGTATGAAAGCGGGTGCTGAAAAGACCATCGCCGTACTTCCGTTCGTTAACATGAGCGCAGATCCTGACAATGAATATTTCAGCGATGGCATTTCTGAAGAAATACTCAATGCGCTTACACGTGTTGAAGGCCTGCAGGTTACAGCCCGTACTTCTTCTTTTTCTTTCAAAGGAAAAAATGAGGATGTAAGACAGATAGGAGCCAAACTGGGTGTATCCACCATACTAGAAGGCAGTGTTCGTAGGGCCGGGAAAAAGATCAGGATCACGGCACAACTTATTAATACCGCAGATGGCTATCATATTTGGTCGGAAGTGTATGACAGTGATCTTGAAGACATATTCCAGGTACAGGATGAGATCTCCCTCAAGATATTGAACAGGCTTAAAGAAGATTTCACTGAGAAAAAAGCTGAGCATATCGTCAAAGCGCCTACAGAGAACCTGGATGCTTACAATTTATACCTGCAGGGTCGTTATCATTGGAATAGATCCAATCCCGAAGACAGTATCAAGGCGATCAAACATTTTGAAGAAGCGATCTCGATCGATCCACAATTTGCCTTCCCCTATTGTGCCTTGTCTTATTGTTATTCATTTATGGGATCAGCAGGCCTGATGCTGCCCACTGAAGCATATCCCAAAGCAAGGGATTTCACACTTAAAGCAATTGAGCTTGATCCCAACCATGCTGAGTCTCATCTTTCGCTTGCGATCATTAAATTCTTTCATAACTGGGATTTTGAGGGAGCAGAGACATCGATTAATAAAGCTGCAAGCCTTGGGCTTAATTCTTCGCAGTTCAACCAGGTAAACGGGTGGTTCCTGATCGCAAGAGGGGATTTCAATAAAGCAATAGAGAAAATGCAACAGGCACTTGTGCTTGATCCCCTCTCATTGCCCCTCATGGGGAATCTTGCGGATGCATATGGCTTTGCCCGTCGTTTTGAGGAGGCAATTGCGCAATATGATAAAGTGATAGAAATGGATCCAAGGTTCAGGCGTGCCTTTGAAGGGAAAGGAATGTTGTATTTAGCGATGGGTAATTATGAAAAAGCTATTGAGAATCTGGAGCAGTATCATAAGCTGATCGGCGATCCGCTGAAAGGGCTTAGCTCACTGGGGCACGCTTATGCAGTATCAGGTCAAAAAGATAAGGCATTTGAATGCCTGGAAAAAATTAAGCAAAGAGAAAGAACGGAACCCGATAAATTACTTTATATGGATTATGCTTTCCTTTATTCCGGCTTAAAGGACCACGATAAAGCATTCCATTACCTCAACAAGACCTACGAGAACCGGATGGGTATTGCCTGCCTGGGCATGATCTTCTGTATCCGGTATCCCATGTTGAACGAACTAAGGTCTGATCCAAGATTTGAGGAACTCACAAAGAAGATGAGGATCGATTTTTAACCACGACTCATTGCAGGATCCGCCAAATAATTCTTCAAAAATGCAGGTTTTAAGAAAAAGCGGCACAGAATTGTATGTGTTTTCTTATCCATCATTCTAAATCTAACAACATGAAAACACTTATTATAATTGGCATGCTTTTTTTAGCAGGATGCAAGACCAGTAAATTTCAAAACGGTACTTATAGGGTTCAGTCAGCTAAAAATTTAAAAGGCAAATCAATTGTTCATTTTGAAGGGCTGAAGAAAGAATTTGTATTTGATACCGATACGCTTAAAAAAGGCGACCTGGTTTATTTTTCAGAAATGCCCAAGGGACTTATCAAACAATAAGCTAACATGGTTTCCCTGGTTATAATTAAATGGAAGGCTATTCACATAGCTTTAATGATTCGGTGTTCTTATTGCTGATCTGTAATTTATTTATTTTACCGGCCTTGTCGTAATACACGACCAGGGTGCCGTACTCAGTTGAGAATGCCTCCCAGCTAATGTCTTTTAACTTAGGATAACCAAGTAATTTAAATAAACTGCTTCGGTCGGCGCCCATCAATGCCGGGGTTAATTTGCCTTTGAAATTTTCAGCAATCTCTATATAATTCCTATCTGTATAGAAATAAATTCCAAGGTCTTTGAAGAACACGCCTGCACATTTAGTTGCACTCACCGTTTCCTCCACGATCTCGGCGGGGCATGGAAAGGCTTTCTTTACTTCGCCCAAAGTTGATTTAGGTGAAGACACTTTATTTACATTGCCCGCCAGCACATCTACTTCAAATGGAGGGCAAACAGCAGTTGTTTTTAATTGTGCCATTGACGGCAACATACTCATCAGGGAGACAAAAAATAAAATAAGGATCTTCATATTTGTTTGATTTTAAATATTGTGATGTTTACATTATAGCAAATATCCTGCTAGAATAAGATCGGGTGCCCTTCCTTTTCCTGTGCAAATATCCAATAATATATTAAAAATAAAAACCGGGAAACTATAATTAGTTCTTTCCCTGTCCGATGATGGCACGATTTTTTTGTATATTGTAAGGTATCTCAAATCTAAAAATTTATAATCATGCAAACAAATTCAGGTATTGATGCTATTCAGGATAATGTTGCCGGGGAAAACCCGGAGGGCAATGTAAACGTGCCTTTGAAATTTTTAACCGCCTCTTCTGTTATCGGCGACCATGTTCACAACCTGGCAGATGAACATATGGGAAAGATCATGGATGTTATGCTGGATATCAGGAATGGTAGCATCGCATACTATATCATTGAATTCGGTGGTTTCCTCAGTATCGGCGACAAATATTTTGCCATACCATTCAATTTGTTACAGGTCGATCCTGAAAAGAAATTATTCAGGTTCAATGTATCAAAGGAAGAATTGAAAAAAGCGCCCGGGTTCGATAAGGAACACTGGCCCGGAACAAATGCTCATTCCAATTATGTTACCCAGAGCTGGAGTTTTTGGGGAGAATAAAGGATCCCTCTCCTGTTATTGTAGATTTTATGCCTCAATTTTTTAAAGAATTGAGGTTTTTTCGTTGATTTGAAATGGTACAATATTGGTAAATCATTTTTTATATTTCACCAAACCTAAAAAAAATGAACATGAAAAAATTAATTGAAGGAAGCATATTATTCGTATCCGGCCTGTTGATAATAGCAGGATGTAACGACAACAGCAGCAGTTCAACAACCGTTACCGACACTTCTACACTCGTCAAATTAGAAGACAGTGCCAAAATGGGTACACAAAAAATAAATACAGGTGAGGTCGCTGCTATGCAAAATGATTTTGTGAATAAAGCAGCTATGGGTGGAATGATGGAAGTTGAGTTGGGCAGGTATGCACAGGCGAATGCAGGGAGCCAGGGCGTAAAGGATTATGGCAAAATGCTTGAAACCGATCACTCAGAAGCCAACCAGCAATTAAAGTCTATTGCAGCTTCAAAGAATATTTCCGTACCAACCGATATGGGCGAAGAACATAATATGCATGTTAAACAAATGGAAAGCATGAAGGGAGCTGATTTCGATAAAGCTTATATCACTATGATGGTGGAAGATCATGTTAAGGATATCGAGGAATTTAAAAAAGCCGCCGCTGAAAACAGCGATCCGGATGTCAGGAAATTTGCCGCTGATAAATTACCTACACTTCAGGGTCATCTTGCAAAAGCAAAATTGTTGAAATCTAAATTCTGATCTTCATTTTTTGAACATATATCCAGGCTGCAGAAATGCAGCCTTTTTTTTATCGGATTGTATTCCAGGTACCCGTTTCTGCTAAAAACTTCTTATAAAGTTTAAGGCCGTTTACAAATAAATCTTATTTTTATAAAAAATATTTAACGCAAAAGCTAGCCTAATTTATTTTACCCGGACATGAGAATGTTATTCCTACACTTAAAGACTGCTTTTATTTTTTTGCTGATCTTTATCACAGCAAGCAGCCTTTATTGTCAGCCACAAAATAAAAGTATAAAAGAATACCTCAATCCCGATGGAACGCTTCAGCTTAACCGTGGCTTTAATGGCACTTTGAATGCCGCAGGTTATACGATGGGCTATCAAACCAATGGCGCACCTTTTTTCCAGCCTGCAAGTGCTGGTGATGAAAAATGGGATTCAACTTTTAATACTCCTGGTGTGAATGGAGTTGTGTATGCAGTATTGATCAATGGCAATGATGTGTATTTTGGAGGTGTCTTCACAAAGGCGGGCGGGATTGCAGCAAATCATATCGCAAAATGGAATGCCAGTGGCTGGTCTGCTTTAGGCACTGGTGTTAACTTACGCGTAAATGGATTACTATTTATAGGAACAGACCTGTATGCTGCCGGTAATGAAGGCGTTTCAAAATGGAACGGCAGCACCTGGACAATTATAGGCACAGTTGCGGATCCTCAGCAGGGTAATCTTTATGCAGGCAGTCTTGCAAAAGATGCGTCCAATAATTTATATGTCACAGGTGCATTTGGTTCTATTAATGGGGTTATTGCTAACAGTGTTGCCAAATGGAATGGTATTTCATGGACTGCTTTAGGCACAGGCCTTCAAAACCCTAATGGTGAATATCTTACTGATGTGGAAGTATTGGGCACAGATGTTTATGTATCCGGTGGATTTGAACATATGGGAAGTGTAGCGGCAAAAAATGTGGCTAAATGGAATGGGACGGCCTGGAGTGCTTTAAGTTCAGGTTTGGAAGGAACGGGCAGTGCTTATATTGCCGTAGCCGGGGGTTATTTATATGCTACCGGCGAATTTGATCTCGCAGGTGCTGTGCCGGTAAATAATGCAGCCCGGTGGAATGGAACTTCCTGGTCGGCATTAGGCAATGGCCTAAACAATGATCCTGTAGAGTCACTTTTTTCAGATGGAACAAATATCTATGTTTCCGGCGGCTTTGATATGGCCGGAACTGTACCTGCAGATGGGATAGCAAAATGGGATGGTACAACCTGGAGCGCTGTTCCCAGGACAGGGTTAACATTTGATGGTAAATTTATTACTGCCATGGCAGTTGCTCCCGGTAAGTTTTTCCTGGGAGGCTCAACAGATCTCAATGCCCCATTGGATATGCACAACATTGCAAGCTGGAATGGAAGTTCCTGGCAGGTAATAGGAAATGGTATGGGCGATGCCAATACTGATTTTATCAATTGTGTTACGGTTGATGGAACGGATGTATATGTTGGTGGAAATTTTGTACGTGCCGGGGGTGTATTGGCAAACGGGATCGCCAAATGGGATGGGAATAAATGGAGTGCATTGGGTGCCGGATTTTTTGGGCAGGTATATGATATCGCAGTGATCGGCACAAAGGTTTTTGCCAGCGGTGCTTTTGGCTCATCCGCTGGCGTTAGTATTCCTTATATTGCTGTCTGGGATGGAACAATATGGGATACTGTTGGTACAGGAATGAATGGCAAGGTCTGGGCATTGGAAGTTTATAACAATGAATTATATGCAGGTGGCGAATTTACAACTGCCGGTGGAATAAGCGCCAGGGGAATTGCAAAATGGAATGGAACAGCCTGGAACGCTTTTGGCAATGGATTTAATAATACAGTAAGGGATATTAAAATTGCTACTAACGGTACCGTATACGCGTGCGGTGATTTTACTTTTGCAGGCACCGTGCCGGCTGCCCGTGTGGCCAAATGGAACGGTACTGCATGGTCAGCCGTTGGAGATGGATTCCAGGCAACCACTGTTCATTGTCTGGCCCTCAGCCCTACGGGTGAGTTATATGCAGGAGGTGGATTTATTGTTACCGGTAACGGGGTGTTGGTAAATTCCATCTCCCGGTTCAATGGCACATCCTGGCAGCCTATGGGAACCGGTATGTCAACTAATGCCCGCATTTATAATATTACATTCAATGGCACGGATATGTACGTTGCCGGAACTTTTACAACTGCCGGGGGCATTATTGCAAACAACCTGGCCAGGTGGGATGGCAGCAGTTGGAGCGCTGTAGGTTCCGGTTTGGATAAAGACCCTACCGGTTATGCAACTGTAATGGGCCTTGTAATTGTTGAAGAAAAACTGATGCTGGGCGGATATTTTTCTTATGCCGGCGGAAGAAGAGCTGACAAATTTGTTTCGTATGCTATCAGCTCGCAGGCAGGTATAAACCATACTTTATGTGCTAACGGAAATACGGTCATTACATCAAATATCACAGGCAGCAGTTATCAATGGCAGGCAAACAGCGGCAGCGGCTTTGCAAATATTGCTGATAATGTAAATTATGCCGGCACCAATACCTCGTCATTACAATTGACAAATATCCCAACCTCCTCGTATGGCTATCAATACCGTTGTTCGGTGAATACAGATGTGAGCAGTATCTACCTGTTGAATTTTTCAAATACCTGGACAGGGACTGTAAATAGTTTTTGGTCAACCCCGGGCAATTGGAGTTGCGGCACGGTACCTGATGCCAATACGAATGTGACCATCAATAGCGGGCCGGTAATTGTTACTGTAAATGGTACATGCAGAACGTTGCGCCTTGCGCCCGGTATAAGTTTTACTGTGAACAGCGGTATCAGTTTTATTATAACACACTAATAACAGCTTTACATAAAGAACTCCTCAGAAATGATCTTGCCATCTTTTAACCGGTAAACGCACAGCTCAGACATATTCATTCTCTCCTGCCCTTTCATCGTAACATCCATTGACATTGTCATTGCAAAAGAATTATTTGCAATGATCGGCTCAGATACGGACAGGCTGTGCATGGTTTCAGTAATTGATTTAAATTTCTCTCCTTTTTCGAGGATCTTATCGAGGCCCTTTGTCTCTTTTTCAAAAGCCGGGCTGGCCTGGGGCTCAATGCTGACAGCATCGGTTGAAAACAATTCTTTTTGCGCAGTTTCAAAATCTCCCTTTGCACACAGCTCAGCGAGGCGGGAAGCTATTTCTTTTGTTGTCATGATCCTGGTTTTGATGATAAAAAATAAAGTTATTCATTTTGTTTATGCCGGAGTTGGCTAGAAAGCATGAAAAATAAAAAAAACTATTGTTCAGTTCAATTGATGGAAATTCGGTACACTGCATCTGATTAAAATATTTACATGTTTTCCATTTATTAACCACAAAAATGCCGCCAATAAATTCCTTCCTGGAAAATTTGTTATTGTATATTTAAAGATGCAAAAAACAACAGGGCCTGCGCTCAAACGGGAGATCGGAGCTTCGGCACTCGCTTTAAATGCCATTAACCTTACCATTGGAGCAGGCATTTTTGTTTTACCGGCGATCGTTGCGGAGAATCTTGGCCCGGCAAGTTTTGTTGCATATATCTCCTGCGGCGTTCTTGTTATTTTGATCATGCTATGTTTTGCTGAGGTAGGGAGCAAAATCACCACTTCAGGAGGAGCCTATGCATATGTTGAAAAAGCATTTGGCCCATTGGCGGGCTTTCTGATCAATACTCTTTTCTGGTTTGGCTTTTGTTGTTTGGCAGACGCAGCTGTTATCAATGCACTCACAGACATGCTTGCAATTTGGTTTCCTGTTTTTTCCTTAACATATATCCGGGTCATTTTTTTTATTGCATCCTATGCCCTGTTATCATGGGTCAATATCCGTGGTGCAAAAGAGGGAGCTGTGTTTGCCGGTATAGCAACAATATTAAAATTAACACCGCTGCTGTTAATGATCATCATTGGATTCTTTCATATATCCCCGGGGAACCTGGCAATAAAAACCTGGCCCGGGATATCAAGTATCGGTGATACTTCTCTTATTCTTTTTTTTGCTTTCATGGGAACTGAATCAGCTTTAAGTAACAGCGGGGAAATAAAAGATCCACAAAAAAACATACCTAAAGGGATCTTCTGGGGAGTTATGGGAGTATTGATCATGTACCTCCTGTTACAATTTGTTTCCCAGGGAGTGATGGGCGACCAGTTGCCAAAATTTAAAGACGCTCCCTTGGCTGCAATGGCATTGAAGTTGATCGGCCCGGTTGGAGGTACTATCATTTTAATTACCAGTGTGGTCTCTATGTTCGGAATGCTGAGCGGGGACGTTTTAGCAACTCCAAGGATCTTGTTTGCTGCCTCCAGGGATCAGTTGCTTCCCGGTTTTCTTGGGAAAGTACATTCAAAATATTCAACTCCTTACTGGTCAATTATTGTTTATAGTTTAATTGTAGTGCTACTTGCATCCAGTGGAGGATTCAAACAGCTGGCGGTCTTAGCCAGTTCATCCGTATTATTTATTTACCTGGCTGTTGTATTAGCAACGATCAGGTTAAGGTATAAAAAAGAAGTTGCAGAAAAGGAAGGTTTTAAAATACCGGGAGGATTAACAGTGCCGATACTTGCCATTTGCACGATCGGCTGGTTCTTATCTCATATTACAAAAGACGAGATCAAAGGGTTTGCAATATTTTTTGTTCTGCTAACCCTTGTTTATTTTATCCGCAGGGAACTCAGGAAAAAATACATTCAAAATATGAACAATTTAAAATAATAAATCATGAAATTGATCAAAACAATATTACTTGTAATTTTTGTTTCATTCCAAACAACTTCTTTTTCACAAAATACGGGGAAGGAAAGCTGTAAGATATTACGGGATTGCAGGCTTAAATACCTCGACATTGAGGATACAACTTCCTATGTTATTATTAAAGATACGGCCCATATAGAATATCATGATGCCGGTAAATATTATATACGATCAACATTAAAATGGCTAAATGATTGCGATTATGATATGACCATGACAGAAATTACCATCCCCGGTTTTCCTTTTCACCCGGGAGACATCAGAGATGAAGAAACTTTATAGCGTTGCATTTTTGTGAATGACTCCGTAGCTCAGTTGGTAGAGCAGCTGACTCTTAATCAGCGGGCCGAGAGTTCGAGTCTCTCCGGGGTCACTTATATTTCTTTTTATTGAATGGTTATAATAATTGAACCTAACGTAAGCCCAGGTTTACAGTCAGGCAGGAAAAGAATCGAGTCAAAATTTCAATTACCAATATTATTTTTAGCGAAAATAGGGTACTTACGCTTTGCCAGAGTTAAAAATTATTATGCACTACAACAAAGAACCTGGTTGCAATTTATGATGATGACCAGCTGTACGAATTGAATACACTTACTATCCAGTGTTGCGAAAGCCATAGCATGGTCCTGGTAAAGCGTTACAACGGCCCCGGGCTGTATGTGCCAGGAGCATTTACGCCTAATAGTGATGGCACAAATGACTTTTTGAAAGTTTTCCCGGCAGAGGTGATAATGAGTAATATCCAGTCTAAAAACTTGTTTTCACTTTCATCAGACATGTCCCTGTCCCTATTTCCCTGTTATCCAATAATCCCTGGGATAGATACGGTATAGTTTTGTATCGCTGCCCTCAACAGATTGCAGGTATGCTTCGTAGGCAGTCATTTGTTTTTCATTACCAATAACGTAAAAGATGCCTCCTTCCACATCTTTGGATTTAATCCCATAGCCCGGGAGTATCTTCTCATAAACAATATCTTTTCTCTTATATAATTCTTCAACAAGGTTTGGCATCTTCCTTAACTCCAGTATTCCGGAACGAAAATGCCTGATCACGTCCGGTGTGTATCCATCTGTAATATCTGCAGCCATGGCTTCTACCCTTCCTTCATAATCATTTGCCGCACGGGTACGGAATGCACCGGCGATCACATACTCACCAAGGCTTGGATCGACCGGGGATCTTTTTATTTCATCAATTACAAAACGAAGTGTTTGAGGCAGTTCCGGTGTGCGTTCTGCATAATAATTGAACAGCCCGGCTCCTAAACTCGTACCAACACCTGTGCTATAAGATAATCCGGCTCCCGTGGTCTTGGTATAAACACTTTGCTTGCCGCCGCCTCCATAAAGGCCAGCCGCTAAAAACCGAAGCAGGCTTTCCCTGTTCGTTTCATTATAGGAAACAAGTTTTGCAGAATTCATAAAAACCCCTGTTTGGGAATTTGGGTTCATCAAACCCACAAAGACGGGCTTTTGAGTTGTTGCCAGCCTTGCCTTCACCCGTTCATCAACAAGATCTTTATTTCCATAAGAAACTTTTACAAGCACTGAATTATCAAGACCACTTACAAGTGACAGGATATCATTATTGAGTTTTTGCTGTGTTGAACCGGAGGAGACCATGAACATCCTGGCCGCCCCTTTTTTCATTATACTTTTACGCAGGGCCTCCAGTTCAGCCAATGTTCTTTCGGGACCTTTGGAAAGATCTTTGCTCATTTGATCACATAAATAAGCCCAGTCCTGCTGCAAAGAATTATCAGGGATATCATTTAATACCTGCTCCAGGTCTTTGGAAGCATCCCCCGCTATTTGTTTAGCGGTGACAGGCAATTCATTAAAAGCTGTTATAACATCCTTTAAATTATCGGGCACCAATGAAGTTTTCGATGTATCGCTTTGCAAAGCGCCAAGCAGGTTTTTGCGTTCATCACGGCTACCTGTAACTGTTGACAATTCTTTTAAAAATGCTGTTATACTTTTTGTAGTGGCCTCATCACCTGCATCTTTCAGCATCCATTTTAACCGGAAGATATTGTGCGACCTGGTCAAAAATGAAGTTGTGGATAGTAATAGCGGGTTCTGCTGGCTCATATAAGCGGTTTTTGGATCGCTTACCCAATCTTCTTCGGCACCCTGCATTTTTTTTCTGATAGCCGCCAGGTTTTGGTCCACAAGGTCCCGGATACGTGAAAGGTTCTCTTTACTCCAATTTGGATGCTGCAGAATAAGTGTCATCCATTTTATGGCCCTTTGAGCTTCATCAACATTATTGCCCGAGCCCTTCACAAGCAATTCTGCACGGCCGGTACTAAAATTTGTGCTGTAGCTGCATTGCAGGGCTAATATCTCCTGCCGTAACAATTCAGTCATAGTTTCATAATCGATGGCCTTACCATCTTTGATCACACCGGTTTCCCGTATAAGTTCAGGAAGGATGGCAAGGTAAACCAATTGATCTTCCCTCGTACCATCCAGTTTCAACGCGATCCCGGTCGTAGCGCTTGTCATATTATTGAAGGTCGCTTCCAGCATGTTTATGTTGCCAGGCAATACCGTTTTTTTGAAATCAAGTTCATCATCCAGTGTCAAAGGAGGATTGTCGATGAATTTTATGATATGGGATTGCTCTGCTTTCTCAAGTATCGCAGTATTGTTATCATACTCAGCCTTGTATTTAAGGATAGCAGCCTGGTCATCAGCAACATTGTATTTTATCTTTAACCTTGCTATTTCTTCTTTTACCCGGTCCTTGCGGTCTGCTTCATTTTTATCGATCAGGGCTGCGCTGGCCTTGGTTATAACAGCATAAGGCGTAACGGTTGTAAGTTTCCAGGTTGCCAGGTAATCTTTCCAGAAATTTTTGCCGGTAGCAAGGAGTACTTCGATCTCATCAAACTGGGGTTTGAGGATGATCGATCTACGGAAGCTTTTTATCTTACTCATTTCATCCAACTGGGAATACCAGGAATCATATGTATTCCTAAAGCCGAATTTTGGAGGTGTATTTACAAATTTTGCAAGGTTGCGTTTTGTATCGGTCAGGCTGTTCCTGAACCTGTTGTTGAATTCCTTTAATTCAGGTGAATTGTCTTTAAATGAGGCTATGCGTAACAGCTCGTTCATTATTTTTTGTCGTACCAGTTCAGCTTTTTCTGTTGTAAGGTTAGCCGACGCAATATCATCCACTCCTATAAATACCGGCTGTCCCATGTTATCATCAACATAGCCGTATATACTTTGTGCCCCCAGGTCAATTTCACGCGTCTTACTGTCAATGAATTTTTTGTACAAATTCGTATTTGCATCGCCGGCAAAGACCGACATAAAATTTGCAAGCAACAATTCTTCTGTAGCATTCAATTGGCGTTCGGCAGGAAATGTAAACAACATATTTCCGGGGCCCTGCTCGTTCTTGCCGGGGTAATCTGCCACAACGATCTTACCCGCTTCAGCCGGTTGCGGAGGAGGCAACTTTAATTTTTGGGCCCTGGCATGTTTTGCAGGATCGGGATCAAGCCTGTTTAAGATAATGTTTGTTTCTGCAAGTATGTCTGCGAGCGCCATTGTCCTGGGTAAGGAAGTAATGGCTCCCATGTTCCACAGGTAATAATTTGCATCATGAAAATGCTGGATCTCTGCAGGGCCCAACTCACGTATCCCTGCCGGGTCACCACCCGCATTAAAAGAAAGCGGGTGCGCATTCCCGTATACTAACCGGCCCATTTTGTCGTATAGTTGTGAATAGGGATTGGTCATACTGGTAGTCATCTCATTGTATACAGAACCCTTTTCTTCTATTTTCAATGTTTTATCGGGGTTTTCAGATACACCCCAGTTACGCACTTCACGGTTCACTTCTTCTGCCGTATAATCAGGGTAGAGCAGCGCATCCAGGTACTTTTCAAATAAGTTGTAAAACACTTTCACACCTGCGCCTGTATAAAAATTATACGCAGTGTGTAATTGTGAAGTAAATGCATTTGAAACCGCAAGCGACATACCTTCCCTGGTATTTAATTCATGTCCCTTGTTCCCTTTGGTTATCAGCAGGTGTTCCTGGGTATGAGGCTCCCCCTTACCAGAGACCGGGAAAGTATTCACCCAAATAAATGTCTGCGGAACTGATTCTATTTGCAAAAGATCAAGTGTAAACCCTGTACGCTCATGAATGAAACGCCCTCCCATTGGCTGGCCGGCATCATTTAAATAAACAGCAATAGCACTGAAGCCATTTAATTTTTGCCCTTCAGTAAGATCTGAAAGGGAAATCGTTTTAAGCTGGGCATGGAGGGTATTGAATGCCATAAAAAAGAAGGAAATGTAGAGGCCAACCCAAATGAGCATTTTCTTTTTAAAATTCATGGTGCAGGGATTTAGTCTGTTAGAAAAGTTTTTAAATGTATGTTATGGGAGGAAGCGGAGGATATTCAGCGGATGTGAATTTTTGGAACAGGAAGTTAAACAAAGGAAATGTATTTGAGAATAATTTTAATTGTTTAAAAAATGATCGTTCTATTAAAGCGGCTGGTTTTGTGGGCCAGGCCGGATAAAACGAGCGCTTATCTTTTCCTATCAATTGGTTAAAAAGTTATATTTGCAACATTATTTCGAATATATTAATTTACTTTACTAAAATGAATTATACAATTCTTTGTTAAGGTCTGTGTACATAATAAGGTTTCTAGCATGTTTAATGCTGGTCGTTTTTGCAATAAGCATTACGCCAAAAAGGGTTTTGCATGATGTGTTTGCAAAACATATAGACAACAAGTCTCTAAAAAACAGTGATAGCCCCTACCAGTTCTCAAATTCAGGATATAATTGCGATAATGATAACCTCGTAGCAGAATCCAATTTTGTAAGTGACCAACAGGTATTCTCTGTTCCCGTATTCATTTCATTTCCTGCCAATATCCAAAAAGATATTTCTTTCTCCACCAAACCTGGGATCTATTCAGCACTGCGTGGCCCTCCGGTAAATATTTAGTTTGATAAGATGTTGTGACATCTGTGCAACTTATTTTTTCAAAAAATAAATATTCCCGTGAACATTATATCCAAAAAGATAATTGTTGTGGCCCTGTTACTGGCGGCCCTTTCTTTCAGCAATAAGACCTTTGCGCAAATTGACAGCACAGGCACTGCAGATTCTCTCCTGCTTAAACAGGTAGAAATGCAAATGCAAACAAGCACCCAGCCTGCACCACAGCAAAGCCGCTCAGGCATTTCAGCTAACCCGGATATTGGTGCTGTTGCTGATTTCCGTGGATCCTATACCAGCCAGGGCAAGAAGAATTTTGATGCTTACCTGAACGAGACAGAGGTCTCATTTCAATCTGTAGTTGATCCTTACATAAGGGCAGACATTTTTGTTTCATTCAGCAGGGATGCTGAGACGCATAAATATGGAGTAGAAATTGAAGAAGGTTATCTTACCACACTTTCCCTTCCCGCAAAATTGCAATTGAAAGTAGGGAAATTCAGGGAAGCAGCAGGAAAAATAAACCCCGTGCATCCTCATGCGCTCCCCTTCATTGACCTGCCCAATGCCTACGTTAATTATTTTGGTGAAGAAGGCCTCAATGATGAAGGTGCTTCGCTGAGCTGGCTTTTACCAAATAAAAAATTTTACCAGGAATTCATTTTACAGGCTACCGCAGGGGCCGGTGAATCCCCAAGTTTTAAAAGAGCAACTGATAACCGTTTTGTTTACCTGGGTCATCTTAAAAACTTCTTTACGCTGAGTGATAATGCAACATTGGAATTGGGCCTGACAGGGATCACGGGCCCCAATGATTCTTCACACAATACAAATATTGCTGCGGCTGATATCACTTATAAGTGGAAGCCCCTTCAAATGAATACTTACCGGTCATTGACCTGGCAGTCTGAATTTTTTTACAGCAATGCAAAGTACACGATACCTGGGGCAACAAACAGCTTCGGGTTTTATTCATTTTTAGAATACCAGCTTGCCAAGCGCTGGTTTTTAACCGGCAGGTATGATTATGCTCAAAAGCCATATGATAAAAATATCGTCGAACAGGCTTATTCACTGAGTGCAGGCTGGCTGGCATCTGAGTTTCAGAAAATAGAATTTGAAGGTAAATTAACCAATCAAAGTATTCAATCTGCATACAACCAATTCTGGCTGCGCTGGATCTTCGTGATCGGCGCACATGGCGCTCACCAGTATTAGTGATCCGCCTTCGACCTCCTGCAAAATGCGGGAGACAGCTTTTGTCATGTTGAGCCTGTTGAAACAATGACAAAAGCGGTTTTGAAAGAAAACTTAGTTTAAAAATATTTAATTAAAAAATAAATCATGAAAAAAACAATTTCAATTTTTGCAACGCTGCTGGTAATTGTTACAGTAGCTGGTGCAGGTCCCATAAAAGTCGTTACCACCACCACCGATATGCGGAGCATTGCGGAAATGATCGGGGGAAATAAAGTTTCAGTAACATCGATCGCTACGGGCTATCAAAATCCGCACTTTGTAGATCCCAAGCCAAGCTATATCATCAGCCTTTCCAATGCGGATCTTTTTGTAACGGTGGGGCTTGACCTGGAAACAGGCTGGTCGCCACAATTACTAACCAGTTCCCGAAATCCCAAAATACAAAAAGGGTCAGTTGGTTATGTTGATGCATCCGAAGGAGTGGGTTTATTACAGGTTCCTTCTTCTGTTAACCGCGGTGAAGGCGATATTCATATTTATGGAAACCCGCATTACTGGCTTGACCCCTTGAATGGAAAGGTCATTGCAAGGAATATTGCCAATGGTTTGGAAAAAATTGACCCGGCCAATAGATCTTTTTATGAAGCCAATTTGTACGAATTTTTTACAAAGATCGACCTGAAATTAAAAGAATGGGATGCTAAAATGGCACCATTCAAGGGAAGTAAGATCATTGCTTACCACAACGAATGGGTTTATTTTGAAAGAAGGTTTGGTTTACAGATCGTTGACTTTATGGAGCCAAAGCCCGGCATTCCGCCATCACCTTCACAACTGGTTAAAGTGATCAAAGAAGTAACGGCCAATAAAATAAAAGTGATCATTTCCTCCCCTTATTTCACCACTTCATCATCGGATGTTGTTGCAAAGCAAACAGGCGTAAAAGAATTAACGCTTGCTACTTCAACAGCTGCATTCAGCAGTATCAAAAATTATTTCGAGCTGTTTGATTATGATGTGGACCAGTTGGTAGCAGTACTTAAATAATAATACGGATTATTAAAATTGAATTACACGAATTTAAAACTCATACTATGTTTGAAATGTTTAACCTTCCGTTCATGCTCCAGGCCTTTGCTGCTGCTGTCATCACCGGGGTCTTGTTATCCTATTTAGGCGTTCATGTTGTGGGCAGGGGGATTGTTTTCGTGGACCTTGCACTGGGCCAGATATCTTCATTGGGAGTGGCTTTTGCAGCATTCATTGGCACAGGACTCACATCCATTCCGCTGATATTTACCTTATCAGGCGCTTTACTGATGTCATTCATCAATATTAGGGATAAGCGCTTAAAGCAGGAAGCGATCATTGGAATATTATATGCTTTCGCATCAGCAATAACGGTATTGTTGATCTCCAAAACAGCGCATGGGGATTCTGATATACAGGAAGTGCTTTTCGGAAATATTTTGTCAGTAAGCTGGCAGCAGATCACAACAATAGGAATGGTTTTCAGTGCCATCCTGCTTGTCCAGTTAATTTTCTTCCGGAAATTCTTTGCGTTGACCGAATCATTTGAAAACGGCGTAAATCATCTTATAGGGATCTTCAATATCTGGAATTTCCTTTTTTATATTTCCATTGGTCTGGCCATAGTTTTTGCGGTCAAAATAAACGGGGTCATCCCGGTCTTTGCTTATTTGATCATCCCTGCAGTATCGGCGATCATGCTTACAAAAAATAAAGGGGCTGTTTTAATAATTGCGATCATCATCAGTATTCTGGGAGGCTTCTTTGGATTGAATTTTTCATTTCATTATGATTTTCCTGCAGGTTCATCTATTGTAGTGGTCCTGGGTGGCATTTTTATATTGGCATCTGTTTACAGGATCATCAGGGGTATCACCGGTAAAAAACCAATGGAAGAGGCAGTGTAATTATTATTAACGGGATATTCGTTCGCAATGATGGACTCATGCGGGATTGCCTTCGCCCGGTTTTTCCTGTGCTTCGATCACTGTTTTGTGCTCGGGCTGCTGTTGAATCGATCTTTCTGATTCTACCTCGATCTCCTGCACCCATACGGCATAGTTATTAGGATATATTTTTGACCCGGCATGTGCAGCATATACATGGGTAAATACAGCTCCGAAATACAAGATCATGGCAGAATAATAGACCCATAACAGCAGGACAATGGCAGATCCCGCAGTTCCATAAGTTGAGGAAAGCTGGCTATGTCCCAAATAATAACCGATCAGGAATTTACCTGCCATAAATAACGTTGCCGTGGTAAAAGCCCCTGCCCTTACATGCCTCCATCGTATCCGGGCATCCGGCAATACTTTAAAGATCATTCCGAATAACAACGAAGTGATGACAAAGGTCAGTAGCAGGTTAAACGCATATACCATTATGACCGTTAATTCCGGGAACATGCGGGTAAGCCGGTGGATGATCAGGTCCATTGCACCATTGATCATCAGGGATACCAACAATATAAATCCCAGGCTTACTACCAATGAAAAAGAAAGGAGCCTGTTAATGAGCATTTTCAATATCCCCTTTCCTTTACGCGGTTTGGCTTTTAATTTCCAGATATGATTGATGGAATCCTGTATCTCACTAAAAACACTGGTAGCACCGATCAATAAGGTAATAACGCCTACCATTGTGGCAAAGTTGCTGTTTTGAGATACCGCCGCATTGCGGATCGTTTGTTGTATCTGCAGGGCTGCATCCGCTCCCACAAAACCGGATATCTGGTGATATAATGTTCCCTCGATCGCTTCCCTGCCATAAAATATATCACTAACAGAAATAATAATGATGAGCATGGCCGGTAAGGAGAAAATAGTATAGAAGGCAAGTGCAGCACTTAGCTTCAGCACTTTATTATCTATAAAATCAGAAAATGATTGTTTAATGATCGTCCAGCTATTTTTAAATCCTGATTTCATATCATGAAGTTATTTTAATTTCAACTAATCTTTTGATAATATCCCTACATGTTGGAAAATAATATTTGTTTATACTCAGCAGTTATTTAACTTCCTATCATTAAATCAACAAAAATTGAAAAGGTTCCTCTTAGCTTCCGGTTATTTCATTTCTCTTTCTTTCTTATTTAATTCAAGATCCTTTGCCCAGGACCAAAAGCGTGATACGGTTAGTGTAGGTATTTACGTTACGAGTATCCACGACATTGATTTTAAGCAAAAAGAATATACCATTACTTTCTGGCTATGGTTAAAGTATAAGAATAAGTCCTTTGATTTTGAAAGAAACCTGGAAATACCCCAGGCGAAAACAATTTTAAAATCATTTCCTACAACAGACACGACAGGCGGTAACATCAGCATGCTGATGAAATTGCAGTGTGTAATGAAAGATTCCTGGAAGATAACCAGCTTTCCTTTTGACCGCCAGAAATTAAGGCTCTCCTTTGAGAATTCACAGTTTGATACCCGGTCATTGATCTTTGTTGCAGATACACCTGGTAAACACTATGGACGCTTTACGATCAATGGCTGGCTCATCGACAGTTTCAATATTTCGATTGATAAAAAACTCTATGAAACAGCTTTTGGAGATGATAGCCTGGAAGAACCAAGATCGGAATACAGCGCATTCAGGGTAAACATAGGAATTGAGCGAACAGGCCCCTGGAGCCTTTTTCTAAAAATATTCCTCGGTATGTATGTGGCTTTCCTGATTTCATATGTATGCTTTTATATTCATGCTGACAGCATAGACGCACGCTTTGGGTTAAGCGTAGGCTCTTTATTTGCAGTGATCGGCAACAAATACATTGTTGATTCTGCATTGCCCGACACAGCTGCAATTGGGTTAGTTGATACCCTGCATGGCCTTACTTTGCTCTGTATATTTATCGTGATCGCCTGCACCACTTATGCTTTAAGGCTTGCCAAAATAAATAAAATAAAACAAGCCAACAGGTTTGATATGATCAGCGCCCAGGTATTGTTGCTTGTTTATGTTATACTGAATATTTATTTTATTTCACAGGCAAATATGGGTTGAGAAATTTAAGTAATGAAAATGAACAAAAAGACTTTATGCATCACTTTAATACTACTCGGATCCGTTATTTTTTTATCACAGTGTATCAATAAGACCGAAGCATTCAATGATAACAGGGGAAAGGCTTATGCCGGTTCAGCCAGCTGCAGGCAATGCCACCAGGCCATTTATGATTCCGCCTTGCTAAGTGCACACTTCAATGCCACAGCGCCCGCTTCCAAAGAAAATGTACATGGTAATTTCAATGACGGAAAAAATGAATTTGTTTATAATAATGGAACAAAGGTTGTAATGGAAGAACGAGACAGCGGCCTTTACCAGGTTGTTTATGTAAATGGTAAAGAAAAGCAGGCTTACCGCTTTGATATTACATTCGGGTTAAGGAATGCACAGACCTGGCTATACTGGAATGATGATAATACATATGAGTTGCCGGTATCCTGGTATACTTCGGTGCATGATTGGGCAACTAGCCCGGGCTTTTCTTCCAAAGATCCGGATTTTAAAAGATTGATCGGCAGGGACTGTTTTGAATGCCATAGTTCGCATATCAGCAATAAACTGAATGCATCAACGGCAGGAATAACAGAAGTGCTGGTAAAAAACTCTATCATTTATGGAATAGATTGTGAACGTTGCCATGGCCCGGCTGCAAACCACGTTAATTACCAGCTGGAATATCCCGGGATAAAAACAGCAAAATATATTACTTTAAACCGCTCCCTAAACCAACTACAAAAATTGGATGCCTGTGCTTTATGCCATTCAGGAAATGATAAGTTGAAAATAGAGTCCAGGTTTAAATTCAGGCCCGGTGATACGCTTGCTAATTTCTTTATGACCCAATCAAACCATACCAACAGCAATGATTTTGATGTGCATGGAAACCAATACAGGCTGATGGCAGAAAGTAACTGTTTCCTTGGGAGTAAAAATATGAATTGTTCATCCTGCCATGATCCGCACAGGAATGCAAGCAATGACCTTGCATATTATTCGCAAAAATGTATGGGCTGTCACAATGATGCCAGTCATGATTTTTGTCCTATGGCCGCTTCATTGGGAAATTCGATAAAAGAGAATTGTATTGATTGTCATATGCCCAAAAAGCCGTCGGAAGCTATAATCTTTCAAATGCAGGGGAGGTTTGAAAGATCTTCCTACCTGTTAAGAACACATCGGATCGCGATTTATGCCGCTGGAGAAATGAAAAAATAACCCGTAATGCCAGTAAATACACATTGCCAAATCTTAATTCTTATCAATTATTCCAATATCCAGTATCCAGTATCCAACAATACTAAACCACCAACTGCCCGAATAATTTTTCAAGCATCTCAGCCGCATCATCACATAATCCGGGGTGTACCTTGGATGTTTGCACAACAGTACTGCGTGTTGCTGTAAGCCAACGGAAACGTTCAGCCACAGGAAGCTTGCCAATTGGGCCTGCTTCATTTCCTCCTTTACATATCCGGTCAAAAGCATCAAGGTATTCTTTGAGTTCACCGGTATCTGACTTTTTACAAAAAGCCCGCAGCCGCTCTTCCTCCAGTTTGAACTTCATTTGTAAAAATTGTTGCTTTGCACAATACAGCACAACCCCTACGTTGAAAAATTCTTCTCTTTCAACCTTTGGTACAATGCGGATAACGGCATACTCAAATAAGTGTTGCTCTTGCATGTTGTGCTTCTTTTACAAAAATTTCCGAATGTGCGATCCTTGTTTTTAAAAATTTTGCATATGCCTCCCGATGTTCTTCAACGGAATTAAACGGCGACGAACCCTGCAGCCATTCTGCCGGCAGCAGTTCTGTGATAGAATCGATCAAACTTTCGATAAGTATTGGCCTCAGTTCATCATTGACCGTTTCGAGGTCCCCTGCCTGTGGCAACAATACATGATCCTTGACATGCGTGAAGGGTTGCAAAGCTTTCTTTTCCCAGTCGTCCCACGAATGATGGAAATAAAGTGCGGCGCCATGGTCTATCAGCCACAATTCTTTATGCCACATCAGCATATTCGTATTTCGGGAAGTGCGGTCAACATTTGTGAGCAGGCAATCCAGCCACACGATCCTGGAAGCAAGACCTGTATCAACGTTTGTGACAACGGGATCAAATGTAGTGGAACCTGAAAGATAATGAAGGCCCAGGTTCAACCCTACGCTTGCTTTCAGCAGGTCCTGTATCTCCTCGTCGGGTTCTGTTCTTCCAAAGGCTTCATCAAGGTCAGCAAAAACAACTTCGGGCACTTTTAAACCGATCACACGTGCAATTTCAGACCCCACAAGTTCAGCAATGAGTGACCTTACTCCCTGCCCTGCACCCCTGAATTTGAGGACATACAAAAACCCATCGTCTGCTTCAGCAACTGCGGGGAGAGATCCTCCTTCACGCAGTGCGGTCACATACCGGGTTACGTTAACCTTCCGTATGGGTTGTAAGACATTATTCATGAGCTGCGAAAATACGATATCCCACAGCAAGTTTTTTATCCTGTTATAATAAGGGAACTCAGGAGATACATACTAAAAAGGTTTAGATAGTTTAGGAGCATAAGATCCTAAACCACCTAAACCACACTTATAGAGAAGACAAACGCTAATTTAAAGCCGGGTTAATCTTTCACAATTTTATATGTACCGGAAATACTTCCCTGCTCATTTATTAATTTAATTATATAAACGCCTTTAGCAAGATCTGCGAACAGCAAGCTTGTTTCATTGATACCTGCATTTAGTTTAACCTGGTCTATCCTTAACTGGTGACCCGTTATGTCGTATACAAACACTTGTATGGACTGGCGTTTTTCTGATTGCAATTGAATATGCAACTGGTCGCTTACAGGGTTTGGATATAATTGCGTAACTGCCAGTGCTTTTTTAGCTGTTTCCAGTTTTATTATATCAGAATAGCTGATGCTTCCATCAAGGTCAACTGTTTTCAACCTGTAAAAATTCATACCTGCAAATGGGTAAGGATCTACAGCATTGTAATTGGCTCCACCGCCATTGTTACCTTTGGGCAGCACTTTTGTCAACTGAACAAAAGTTACTCCGTCATTGCTTCTTTCCACTTCAATATGGTGAACATTGTCCTCGGTTGCCGTATTCCAATATAAGTATACCTTATCATTTTTAATGTTCCCTGTAAAGCTGGTAAGCTTAACCGGTACTGGCCCACAGGCCTGCAAAGGAAAGCAAGAACGGCGTTTAACAACACCCGTCATACCATTATAGTTAGCCAGGAAAACCTGTCCACGCTGGCAGTTCCCTTTAAGGTAATAATCCAGCCATGGTGTAAGCAGGGCCATCGTCTTGGTCATCAACGTTGATGTGCTTAATGCTGTAATACCACAACCGGAAGCGAACTGGCCTATTACGCACAACAGGTTATTATTTGCAAACTGGCAATGCAAACCGTCTGTAATATTAACGTACGTTTTACAGGTCACAAAAGGCAGCATATTATTATACATCACTTCCTGGATCGAATCCGGTGCTATACAATCGGCACTTCCACTAAAGATCAGCGTGGGTTTAAGATTCAGGTAGGCGGCAAGTGTAGCGGGCGGAGTTGTTTCTGCCGCTGCAAAATTGAATACTGCATTGATAGAAGATGATAAGGTAGCAGACGCCAAAATGCTTGCTCCCCCTCCCATCGAGTGACCACCTACCGCAGCTTTTTTAATTACACGCTGGTATAGAAAGGAAGTGGCTGAATCATTCAATGAAGTAACCCGGCCGCATAAGAATGCGAGGTCTAATCCAAAATCGAGGTGATTGGGGATGATGCCATCCTCAGTTGCAGGAAGCGCAACGATATAACCGGTCTTTACAAGTGAATCTGCCAGCCATTTATATGAAGATGTTCCCATCAGGAATCCATGGCCGAAAACTACTACAGGGAATTTTGTTACCCCTGTTGCTACAGGCACATTATTTCCCGCGGTATTGGCAGGGTAATAAATATCGGTCGATATTTCCCTGGCAGTCCTGCTATTATCTATGAATACCACGGTTCGCTTTCCTGTGGAGTATGGCTGGGCATAGCTGGAATACATTGCTGCAACCATTACAATAAGTGTAAAGATTCTTTTCATAAAAAAAGATTAGGTTATAAATTGTGACTAAAACGTTGTTGGGGGGCTTGTGAAATCAGTGATACAGAGGAATTTTGGAAAGGCGATTGCTAATAATCTGCCTGTAAAATACGAAGAATTATTAAGAAATGAAACCTTTTCGGATTTTTAATTGATATATCACATAAAAAACTGTCCCGGTATTTGACCGGGACAGCTCATATTTATGGCTATGCCATTAATTTCCGCCTTTAATCCTTTTTGATTCACTTTCCAGCCCAGTTTGTCTTTCGCGCTGGCTCTTCACCTGGCTGTTTCCAAAACGCCAGCTAAAGCTTACACGAAATGTCTGGCTTTCCCAGGAACCGCCACCCTTGATATATAATCCACCGAAATCATTGGTAGCTTTCCATGGCGCGGTATGGAAAATATCTGTAGCAGATAATTTGATGGATGCTTTCTTCTGGAACAATTGTTTTTGCAAACCTACGTCTACCCCACCCTGTGGTTTTGTTTTCCAGGTACCACCCCATACACTGGGGCCATTATACCAACCGCTCACTTCAGCAGTATAGCTGTGTCCCAACGTAAAGCTTTGCTGCAGGTATGCCCCATAAGAAGACACATTATTGTTTACCTTGTTATCCCCGATCGTCCCGCTGAACATCTGGTAGTTGTACCAGATATTTGCATAGCCATTCCACCATTTGTTGATAGACGTTGGTGAGCCAATGTTGAAATTGATTATCTCCTGTTTTGCCAGGTTCTTCTGCTGAACAAAAGTTGCATTGCCGATTGTATCTGTAGCCTGTGTTGCATAATCTTTTACATGACTATAGCCAACCGTTGTATTGATCATACCCATGAAAGTATGGGTCAGCTCAACATTATCAGTGTACTGCGGGCGAAGAAAGGCATTTCCTTTTTCGTAGGTCAGCTCATCCAATTTGTTCTCAAATGGATTAAGGTCCTGGTATGTAGGCCTGTCAATTCTCCTGCTATAGGTAAGGTTGAGGTTGTGCTTCTGGTTGATATTCCAGGTAACAGCCGCACTTGGGAAAAAGTCGAGGTAATTTGTTTTAACCTTGTTATCAGCCTGGATGATGCCATCAGCCCTTGTCAAAGTGCCATCACTGTTTGTTTGCTCTGCACGCAAGCCGGCCTGTATACTCCATTTGCTATTCAATTGACGCTGGTAATTCACGTAAGCTGCATTTACATTCTCTTTATACTCAAAGGCATTGCTCTGGCTTAACTGTTTTACAGGAATCCCATTCACATCATCATTAAAGAATTCAAAGGTATTTTTTGTAGTAACGAATGATGTTTTAAGTCCGTATCCCAGTTTTGCTTTACCCAATCTTTGTTCTGCATCCAGCTTTGCTGTATAAATATCAATATCTGTCGGAGTATGATTTCTGTTCACAATGCTATTGAACAGGTTACCATTCTTTTCATAATAATAATTAGGCTGGTAACTGCGGCCGGTTCCACGGAAAAGACCATAGTCGGCATCAAAATTTATTTCCCGGCCACTTGTATCTGCATAGCGGTAATTGAGGTTAAAATTGGCATTGGTCCTGCTGCCCGGTAAAGTATTAAAGGCTTTCAGCTTTTTAATATACGTTTCTGTTGGATTGTAATAGATATCAGTATTACCGTTACTTGACCATTCGTTGTTGCCAAAATTTGTAGTGGCCATAACCCCTATGGTATTTTTGTTGTTTACAAAATAATCAGCGCCCGCTTTCAGGTTGATACTTTTATCATAGCTGTGCATGATACTTTTCTGATCATACAATGTATCTTTCTGGATACGGTAGAGGTCAAGTGTATTCTCATAACGTCCCAGGTTACCGCCAACATTCCCGAAAATATTTATCTTCCTATCCCTGTAATTTAAATTCACGGATCCATTTCCTTTTGGTGTTACGCCCTGTACAAATCCAAGGTTCACACTTCCGTTCGTGCCGAATTTCTTATTCTTTTTCAAACGGATATTCACGATGCCTGCATTCCCGCTGGCGTCATATTTTGCACTGGGGTTGCTGATCATTTCAATCGCTTCAATGTCGTTGCTGTTAATGCTCTTTAAATATGCTGCCAGGTCCTTTGTATCAAGCTGCATCATCTTTCCATCAACATATACTTTCACACCGGTCTTTCCCTTCATGCTGATATTGTCATTGTTATCAACCTGGATACCCGGGCTCTTTTGCAATAATTCCAGTGCATTGCTGCCGGTAGCATTGATGCTCGCTTCCACGTTGAATACGGTCTTGTCAGCCTTTACTTCGATCATCGGCTTTTTAGAATTAATGGTCACACCCTGCAATTTCACTGCTGATACTGAAAGTGCTTCAGCAGTTACTGATTTAGATTCTCCTGCAGCAAGGGAGAAATTTGCTGAGTATCTCTTTTCAAAGCCTACCAGCGCATAACTCAAAAGGTAGTCCCCCGCTTTTGAAACAGGGATCTCAAAATTGCCGCCGGCATCCGTTACTGATGCTTTGACGAGGCTGCTGTCCTTTGCATCAAGCAATGATACCGTAACAGATCCAAGGCCTGCATTCTTCTGGTCTGTAACGATCCCGGCAACCTTTCCGGGGGCTTGTGCCATCGATCCCATCGAAATAAACAACAGTACAGTTAATAAGGGTAAAAAAAACTTTTTCATGCTATACTTTTTAATTTTTTATGTAAGACGCAAAGCAATACCAAAAAGTTACCGGGCAAGCATTAAATATGGATGAACTGCCATTTATGTGGCATGAATGGGGGCTGTTTAAAATGTTTTTGTGATGAAAGGATTTTAAACGGTATGAGTGAATTCAGGGTAGTGGTAAAGTTTGAAATCGTACTGTCAGCCTCAGCCTGCCTGTCGGCAGACAGGCTTGTCGAAGGCATTGAGTTTACTGAATCCGGGTTCGGCAAATTCACCCTGACAGATAAAACTAATAATAATATTCAAACTGTACCCCTACCGAATTCAGTGGCCAGGAGGCATTAGTCGCCAGACCACTTATCTTTACCTTGTCAATCTCAGTATTTTTAGGGCTCATTATACATTCGTCAATCAAATAAAATGCATCGGTGCCTGCCTGTTCTTTTTTATGTTTTACTGCTTTCCTTTTCATCTGCTGCCCAAACAGGAAAATTATCAGGTACTGTTTATGATACCATAACAAAAGCGCCGCTTGCTTTTGTAAGTGTTTCCATCAAAGGGACCAACAAAGGTGTGGTGACAGATATTGACGGGCATTTTTCACTTGATCAATTACCCGGAAATACAACACTATTGATCAGTTATATCGGCTATAAAATAAAGGAATATGATGCCGGTAAAAATAACCCCTCTGACCTCCGAATCTTTATTGAACGCAAGGGAAGCCAGTTAGAAAATGTTGTCATATCTGCAAACGAGAATCCTGCACACAGGATCATACGGCTGCTTCAAAAAAATAAAAAAAAGAACGATCCCGAATCCAAACTTACTTTCAAATACAATGCATACACGATCGCAGCCTTATCTGCAGGAAGCCGCTTCTGGAATATGAACAGCACTGATACTACCAAACAAAAAAAACAACCTGTTGAAAAACTTGTTCAAAAAACAAAGGATACTGCGGGTGATAAACTGGGAGCCATGCTTGCACAACGCTTCAAAGAAAATCATTTGATGCTGACCGAGTCTTATACCGAACGCATTTTCCGTTATCCCAATCAAACAAAAGAGACCGTACTGGCCACAAAAGTATCGGGTATAAAAGAAGCCGCATTTGGCATAACCGGCAGCGACTTTCAACCTTTTGGTTTTTACAGGGATTATTTGCAAATGAATACAGAATCCTATGTGAGCCCGGTGGCCAACGGCAGCATCAGCATGTATAAGTTCAGGCTAACGGAAACATTGCTACATGAAAAGGACACTACTTTTATCATCAGTTTTGAACCAAGGGCAGGAAAGAATTTCAATGGCTTGAAAGGCGTCATTTATATTAATTCGGATGGCTATGCCATTGAGAATGTAATAGCATCCCCCGCAGATGAAACAGGGTTGATCTTTACATTCAGGCTGCAGCAAAAATATGAGAAAGTGGAAGGCAACTGGTTCCCGGTACAATTGAACACTACCCTTTCACAAAAAGACCTCTTAACAGATTCGGTGATGCTGTATTGGGATTCCCGTTGTTATATTACCAATGCCATATTCAGTAAAACATTTTTGCGTTCAGCTTTTTCAGACGTACAAATCGAATATCATCCATTGGCAGGCAGGCGCCCTGATACTGCATGGAAATTAATGCGTGCAGATACTTTAAATCAAAAAAGCAAAATGACCTATGAGACCTTTGAACTGTTGCCCCCAAAATATAAGAACATGATCGGGAAAGCAAACAGTGCCATAAAGATCCTTACGATAGAAGGCATTCCATGGGGAAAGGTTGATATCCCGTTCAAATACATTCTCTCCGGTATCAATAAATATGAGCGTTTCCGTTTGGGAGCCGGTTTGCAAACAAACCCTTCCTTCAGCAAATGGTTCTCTGTTGGTGGGTTTGGCGGTTATGGCATTAAAGATAAGGCGTGGAAATACGGGGCCAATATCCTTTTCAGTATCGATCAAAGAACAAGTACAACGATCCGCTTTAACTATAGCAGGGATATCCTGGAGCCGGGTAATGTGGATTATTTTGTACGCAATGGCTCTGTATTTTCTAACCAGTCTTTACGTAATTTTTTAAGAAGCCGCATGGATAGTATCGAACAGTACAAAGTTGATCTCAGTACCAAACTACGACCTTCCTTACAGTCAGATATATGGCTGCTGAATGAACTTCGCAATCCTGCCGGTTATGAATATGATTATAAAGATGCTACTACAAACAAAGACCTCCGGAGGTTTCGCAACACGGAACTGGGCGTAGGATTCAGGCTTACACACGGCGAAAGCTTTACCCGCATGGGCAGGGCAAAGATCCGTACCAAACCCGCTACGACACAATTGTTGCTGCAAGTTTCAAAAGGAATAAAAGGTCTTTTAGACGGCGATCTTAATTATACAAAGGCTGCCATTCAATTCAACCATCGTTTTCAATTTAAAAAACTGGGACAAACCTCCTTGCAAGTTGAAGCCGGCCAGGTATGGGGTGATGTGCCTTATTCCTATTTATTCAATACAAAGGCAACACATTCAGGCAGGCTAAGTGTATATGTTCCCAATAATTTTCAAACGGTGGGTTTATATGAATTTGTCAGCAGCAGGACAGCAAGCGTATTTATGGAGCATAATTTTGGGAGCTTATTGTTCAAGCCAAAGAACATTTCCATAAGACCCGAGATCTTTTTGATACAGAATATCAGTTACGGAAGACTTGACAATGCTGCTTTGCAAAAAAATATTGAGTTTAAGGTCCCCGAAAAAGGATTATTTGAATCAGGCCTGCTGGTAAAGAACCTTTATCGCAGGAGGTTTCTTTCGGTCGTTTATGTAGGGTTGGGCGGCGGCGTCTTTTACAGGTATGGACATTATGCTTTATCAAAAGCCATTGATAACTGGGCTTTCAAATGGGGCTTCAGCATTTCATATTAAATCCATCATTCTTTCTTATGAGTAATTTAAAGACCGGCGATGAATTCAAGGGAGGAATTATTTTTTATTTAGATGAAGAAGGCAAATGCGGCCTTATTGTTTCAAAGCTAGACCTGTCGGGAACAGCGGATTGGGATGAAGCCGTTCAGTTTTGCAACGATTACCGTGCAGGTGATTTTGATGATTGGCGGCTGCCTACAAAAGAAGAACTGAACCTGTTATATGAAAACAAAAGCATTGTAGGAAACTATGAACGATTCAGTTATTGGAGTTGTACTGAATATGCTGAACATTTTGCCTGGTTCCAGAATTTCTATAATGGTATACAGGATAATGATTTCAAAGATAATACCTGTTATGTCCGGGCTATCCGTGCCTTCTGATATCCTGCAACAATTACATTGAAAGGTCAGGTGCTCTTCTTTTTCTTTTTCTTCCCTTTTCTCCCCAGGCTCCACATATTCAATAATAATACCCCGATCAGTATCAGCAGGCCGAAAAATTCCCTTGTTTCCTCTATCCATGGATTTGTTGCCTGCATGTTTTCAACGATACTTTCTGCATTGTGCCGTTTGATCCAATGGATGACCCCTGTTCTGTCGAAAAATAAATATGCAGCATATACGGCATAAATGGCTAAACCAATATAATAAAGGCCGGGCTTATATTTTTTATGAAAGGCCTGGTAACATAAGAAAGCAGCATACAGGTAAATGGGCATCCAGATATAGGGGTCGGGATCATTATACTGCAGGGCAGCGAATATAATGAATAGGGTAATGAAGGTTATGTTGAATACTTTCATATAACAATTTAATGAAAAACTTTCTTAGATAAACAAAAAAATGTAGCTTTTATTCTTTGATTATCCGGAGTTCCGGTATCACGAAAATTAAGCAGTCCTGTGCTACCAGGATATTTTTCCCCTTAAAACTTGCAACCGTGTATAGATTATTGGTCTATTAGCTAACACAAATACGAGGCCAGTAACAAACGGGTTTTATCGATTTTCAATTTAGACCTCTGACTACCCTATTTAGTAATAAAAAAATAGCTATTGACAATGTTCGATCCATATTTTAATTTTATGGAAAACATTTTTTATGGAAAAGAACAATCTCAACGACGCATCCCCCCGTCGTAAGTTTTTGCAAACAATTGCTACAGGCACCGCTGCACTGGGAATTGCAAGTGTCATTTCTCCATTCCAGCAGATCCAGGCCAACCCTGTGTCTGTATTCAATGACAATGATCCAAGTCCCGATGAATGGTTCAACAAGATCAAGGGAAAACACCGCATGGTCTTTGATGCAACCGAACCACATGATATGTTCCCATTTGCATGGCCCAAGGTATTCGGGCTTACAAATGCTGCTACCGGCACCCCGTTTAAAGATTGCGGTGTTGTGGTTGTATTGCGCCACGCTGCCATCGGGTATGCAATGCCTGACGCTATGTGGGCAAAGTATAATTTTGGCGAGGTATTCAAAGCAGATGATCCTAAAACAAAAAAACCATCCACCCGGAATCCTTTCTGGCAACCTAAACCTGGCGACTTTAAGATCCCGGGCGTAGGAGAAGTTGCCATTGGCATCAACGAACTTCAACAGGATGGCGTAATGTTCTGCGTATGCAATATGGCGATCACTGTATATAGCGCTGTAATAGCAGATATGATGAAAATGAATGCCGAGGATGTTAAGAAAGATTGGTTGAATAATATACTACCGGGGATCCAGGTTGTTCCTTCAGGAGTATGGGCTGTTGGCAGGGCACAAGAGCATGGGTGTGCTTATTGTTTTGCAGGCTAGTGTTGTTTATTAAAAAGTTATTACACGAATTACGCGAATCAAGACGTATGGACTTATTCGTGTGATTCGTGTATTAATAATATGGATGGATTTTAGAAAAGCGGCAGTAGCTCAGTTGGTAGAGCATTAGCTTCCCAAGCTAAGGGCCGAGGGTTCGAGTCCCTTTTGCCGCTCTTGAATTTAATGATCAGTGTTTGATAGTAAATGAATCAAACTTGATTTCTTCCTTTTCTGTTTCTATCAGTTCATTCACTTGTGCTCCCGCAGGGCCCTGCCTGCACCAGTTAACAAATTTTTTCAATTGAATTGATGTGCCTGTGGCCAGTGCTTCCACATCTCCATTTTCTTTATTTCTTACCCATCCTGTTATTGAAAATGTGATAGCAGCTTTTTTAGTGCTGGCCCTGTAAAAAACACCCTGTACTTTTCCTTTTATGAGCAAATGAAATGTAGGCATGTGAAGCAGTTATCCGGATACTATAATTTATTCCCTTCTTTGGGAAAGATAATAAAGGGCTTAAAAGTTTTAGCACTTTCAAAATCCATTAACGCATAAGAAATGATAATGATGATATCCCCTTCTGCACCCTTGCGTGCGGCAGGGCCATTCAGGCAAACGATCCCGCTTCCCCTGGCGCCCCTGATGAGGTATGTTTCTATTCTTTCCCCGTTATTTACATTTACGATCTGTACCTTTTCATTCTCTATCATATTCGCTGCATCCATCAGGTCCTCATCAAGCGTGAGGCTACCCACATAATTCAAATTGGCTTCCGTAATGACCACCCTGTGCACTTTTGATTTTAGAATTTGTATTTGCATGTTGCAAAGTTAGGAGTCGTTCTTTTATTTTGGCAATATTTGAAAATTCAAAGAATAGACCGTCCCGTTCTCATCGGTATTTACCCTTGTGCCATCAATTCCCCTTGTACCATTTTCTTTGATATTGGAATGGACGAATATCTTTTCCAAACTATTTAATATACCTCTTTTCGTTTTAGCGTCTGTCTCATCCTTGCTCGTCAGGATATCTTCCAGGTCGATCGGCGAGGAAGATAAAAATACCTTGAATGTTTCTTCTCCATATGGCCTGGAAATTCCTATCGCCAGGTCACGAAGAAAAAGGGTATCATATTTTTTTACCAGGCAGTCTTCCCATTTGATGGGTGAAAGATTATCATTCCTGTCTTTTAAATTCTTATTGGGTATTACTGCATTGATGATACCATCCGGTTGTATATCCACTATATTAATATAAAAGGGTTTGGTTCCTTTATTGATGATCCTTAAATAGACCTTGTCTCCTTCCCTCAACTCCAGCCGGCCAAAACGGGTCCTTGATTCCAGCCTGGCACTGTCAATATTTCCCTGCTCATCAAGGAAAACCAATTGAACAACTGCTGAAAGACCTGTCTCGTTTAATGCCAGTGCTTTTAAATAACGGAAACGGCTGAACTTTTTTAATGCTGCTTTTAAATTCTCCATACCATCGCCGGGAAAGACAAATCCATCCTGGAATATATGATCGCTGTTGGGATATTTCAGGGCCCGGTTATTTATTGACCGGGATGTATCCAGTACAAGATCACAGTTTGGATCAAATTCTATCAACTGGAAATCCTTTAAGCCATCCTCTATCATTTTGGCAACTGGTTTACTGTCTCTTACAAAAAGTTTCAGCTTTGCTTCTCCATAAGATAGTTCACTGATAAATGCCCATGGATTGATCTTAAGAAAATTATCATCAGCACTATCCAGCTTTATTGTTGAGGCAAATGAGGATACACTGGCCACTTTTCCGCTATTGACGGGCGTTTTGCCGGTAGTGCCCGTTGTACCCGGTTCATAGAAATTGATCTCTGATCCTTTCGTAATGCCTGATACAGATCCTGCATTCAATACAACGAGGTTATTTTTACTCTGGCTTTTATTGATAGTGAAATAAGATTGTTGCTTTTCATATTTACCGCCGAAAAGTTCCCTGTCAATCCCATCCCCTTCCAGTACAGGCTTTTGATTGGGCGCTTTTTCTCGCATCACATTTTCGATCAATGCAAAAAGCCCCCGGTAAGTTATATTTCCTTTTAAAGATGAGATCGATCTGCTAAAAGAATAAGACAATGAACCTACCGGGTTCTTATTATCATCGAAACATTCATAGTTTAGTTCTTTGGCCTGCGCACCGGAAATAACAACATAGGTTGCAGCATCGGCGCTTAGCTTTGACCCTGTGCTTTCTTTAAAAACACTCGCATCAGTGGTATTGGAAATTCTTCTCGAGCCAAACTTATTACTCACCATGGGAATATTCCCTCCCCTCATTTTAGCAGTTTCAACTCCTCTTGTCCCCGAGCCTGAATGGCATGCATCAATGATCACCAACAGGTCACCGGTCTTACCCAGTTTATTCCTTATCTGTGTTACCTTATCTCCAAAAAGGTCATCCCGCAAATATCCGGGGGCCATTTCATCAAATTTTTCCGGGTCAGCAGAAAAAGCAGCACCATAAGGAACGATCGCTTCATCCAACCCGTCGATCTCATCGTTGTTATCATCTTCTATCTGTTGCCCATGGCTGGAAAAATGAATGACAACAATATCTCCCTTTTTTACTGACGCCAGTAATTGATCCAATGCATCAACGATCCCTTTTTTTGTTGCCTGCGAATCTACCAATACCTGTATATTCTTTTCATTGAACTGCTGGTTGATCATCAATGCATTTTTTATCAGGGGGACGTCATTGGCCGAGTTGATCACCGGCCACCGGTTCTTCCTGGGCTCGGGATAATTGCCAATGGCCACGATCAATGCATGCTTGGTCTGGGAAATCGCGGCCTGGGTCACCGAACAGCATAAAACAAGAAACAATATGATCCTGGTATTCATAAATGAGATTTAGGTTGAGGCAGCACAGGTTTATTTTTCAGTACTTTGAATACTTTTATTAATATACTTTATAGCTTTTTCCTTGTAGGTATCGATCATTAAACTGGTATTCTCCGATATCACTTTTGATATGAACATGTCTTTGCTGCTTTCCTTCACCGCTACCGTGATCGAATAAGCACCCTGGCTATAACCTGGTTTTGCTTCGTTGTCTTCCATGTGATACCCGAATGACCTTGGCACCAGGAATGACCTGCCGGTCACTAATTTTCCTTTTAGATCACTGTAATAAGCACTGTAGTTTTTAGCAGCGGGATCAAGCGGGGCATCTCTTATAAATAAATAGAATTTACCCAGGTTAACATTATCGAATAAAACGGCATCCTGGTTCACATAAGATGACTGAATGGATATCTCAATATCCATATTTAGTTTTTTTTCATTGCCTGCTGCTACTTTGGCTTTTGCGTATTTAAGCTGGAGATCGTCAAGCCTTAACCGGAATATTGAATTGTTGAGGATCTCATAAGCATTGGTAGTATCGAGGCTGAATTTTGCAATAAATGCTGTATCAGTATTGCCTTCGCTGTTAATAAAAGTCCTTGCGATCTTAAACCCGGCAAACTGCATTCCTACAGGATCGAAAGGCCCTTCATTTGACAGCTGGTCATAAAAATAAAGATCGGTCAGTGCAAACTGGTATGAGGCTGTATATTTTTTCCGTTCATTGTCTATTACATTCTTTATGGCATCAGTGGCAATAGAAACTACATTGCCAACAACAGAAGATACATCCAGGCCCCGTGCTTTATTATTACCCCGTGATGCAAGCGAAAGGGTCGGCTGTTCTTTTAATGTGCTGAAATTAACAATGTCCCTTTTTTCCTTGATATTCATATTCAATGCTTCTCCCTTATTTACAGAGCCCACCTTAGAACCTGCACAACCGGGTAAAAATAATAAAATGAGCAGTATTGAAACGATTCCCAAAAAGTTTTCGCTTAAGCTTTTGAACATACAAATATCATTTAATGAATGGTTTTTAAATATTCATTGTGAAATACACAAGAAATTTAGTAATTTAACTGGCTGTTTCCTAATTATTCATTGCCAATGTTTACCTGGAAACGATCAAAAAGTTTTTTACCGGCAAATTTGTAAAAAACATCCTCCGAAACACATCGCCAGTTAGCATTAAAAGATCATTTTGATAATGGTATGTAATTAATAAATAAGCCCAGGTCATGCAACTAATTCATTGCTATATTAAAAAAGGGTCACTGCTTTTCATTTTTTGGTTTAGCTGCTTATCCCTGGCAGCCCAGGTCCCAAACAATACCAGGGGGATCATAACTACTTCCGAGGCAACAGCAAATGCAGTGACCGGGGATGTATATGCGATCATAATGGGGGTTTCAACATATCCCGGTGTTTATCCTCCCTTAAAGTTTGCAGACAAGGATGCGATCCTTTTCCGCGACTTTTTGAAAACACCCAGTGGTGGAAGCACTAAGCCTGAAAATATATTGTTACTCCTCAATGACAGTGCAAAAGCTGCAGATTTTAACGTGAGGGCCCTTGGTTGGTTAAAAAACAAGAACTTAAAAAAAGGAGACCGGCTCTATCTTTATTTCAGCGGGCATGGCGTTGCCATGAATGAGGCCCTTTACTTTTTTCTTCCTTATGATTGTGAGCCAAACAAGGATCCGGGAAATTATTTAGGCACCGGCAATATCAATTTGTATAATGTAAAGGTGGGTTTTATCGCCCCGCAAGTGTCGCGTGGAGTAGATGTGATACTCATCATGGATGCTTGCAGGAGCAATGAGATCCCAGGCGGGAAAGAAGAGAGCGGGCAGCATTTCAGCAATAAATTCATCGTACAACAGGAGATGGGAGAAACCATGTTGCTTTCTACCGGCCCGGGACAGGTCTCAATTGAAAGCCCTACTATCGGTAACGGGCATGGCCTTTTCACATACTACCTGGTGGATGGCCTGGCAGGTGAAGCAGATAAGGATTCATTGACCGGTGATAATGACGGGAAAGTATCCCTGGCAGAGATCAGCGCATATGTAAAAAGCCGGGTGAAGCGAAGAGCAAGAACAGATTTCAATACGGTTCAGATCCCTTTTGCATGTTGTGCTGAAAAAGACATGGCTACGATCGTAAAGGTAGATCCGCTAACATTTACGGCATGGGAATATTCCAAAAAAATACAGCAGCTTAGTTCAGATCAGAATTTATTTGCAGTAAACAATACCAGGCCGGGAGAAAAAGGCGTTGGCGCTATGTCAGGGATCGATACATCTCAAATAAGCCTTTACAACCAGTTCGTAGATGCCTTGAAAAAGGAAAAACTTGTTGGCGATGCGTCTGCGGAAACATTTTATAAACTAATGGAGAAAAACTGGCCGGGCAACAGTATTACCGAGGACGCAAAATATTCACTGGCCGCAAAATATCTTAATTTCTGCCAGCAAAAAATAAACCTGTTCCTGGCTGGTAAAGGCCTGGTCCATATCATGTATATGGAAAAGGAGATCAGCAAAGAGCAGAAAGACAAGGACAACCCGGGGATCACGGAGTTGGGAGAACAAATAAAAAAACTCAAAACACTTGTTACCACGGGATTTGATGTAGCTGCAGCGATGATGGAAAAAGCCATTGATCTGATGAAGAATGAACCACATTTGCTGGAGCCTGTTCGCCCTAAGTATGATTTTTTGAAAACAATGGCTGCTTATTCCAGCAAAAGATCAAAATTGAAAGATGTACTGCAATATTGCCGTAGAGCCATTGAAGCTGACCCGCAATCTCCTTCCGGTTACTTGCTTATGGGATGGATCTACCAGGACATGCAGGATGACTCCTGCGAATATTATTTCAGGAAAGCAGCGGCGATGGCGCCCAAATGGGCATATCCAATGAATGGCCTCGGCAATTTTTATATCTCTAAGAACAATAAGAAAGAAGCGATCCGGTATTTTTCCAAAGCTATATCCATGGATAATCTTTTCAGCAATGCCTACAGGAATCTTGGAATGACCTACTATAATAAAAAAGCATTTGATTCGGCTAAATATTATTTCAAAAAGGCGATCGATATAGACCCCTGTGATAGTTACGCGAATGAAAATTATGGAAGTGCCAATGCAGAATATATCAGCCAGGAATTCGGTTCTAAATATACAGATAGTGTGTATTTTAAAATTGGCAGGAAATTCTTTTTAAGATCAATAGAATGTGACAGCAGTTTTGCATTGGGATATCAAAAAATGTCAGCACTGTACTCGCGTGCAAGGTTTGAGGATAGTGCACTCGCCATTCTTCAAAAATGCATCTCTGTCAATCCTGAAAATGCAGATGCATACAGGAACATAGGCACTTATTATTTAAGCAATCGCAAGGACAGCCTGCAGGCAGAAGAAAATTTCAAAAAGGCGATCACGCTGGATCCTTCTAACGGTGAGAATTATTATTCATTGGCAAGGCTTTACAGGAAGCAAAAGAATAAGAACAAAGCCATTGATATCTATACAAGGGCCCTGGACAATATCGGTAATAATAAAGACCTGTTCAATGAACTGGGGAATGTTTATTTTGAAGCGCCTTCACAATTTGAAAAAGCGATCAGTTATTATAACAAGGCACTTGAAATGGATCCTACACTCGCCTATGTTTATTTAAACCTGGGGAAACTGCATGAGGCAAAAGATGTATCCAAAGACAGCTCAATATATTATTACAGCAAAGCTGTCCTATATGATCCCGATCGTTTCCAGAAATTGAATCATACGATCGCCGACTTTTATTTTGACAATAAAAAATTCAGCGAGGCAAAAACATTTTACAGGCAATCGCTGGAAAAGCCAACACCTGGCAGGTATTGGGATGTGGAGCACCTGGTGAAGATACTTATTGAAGAAAAAAACTTTATAGAAGCAGAAAGCACCTTAAAACAATACCTAACTCCGGGAGAAGATAAAAATCTTTATGAAATATTATCGGCTGCTATCAAAGAGGCATCAGGACAATAGAAGACCTCCATCGCTCAGGTCCCGGAACAGATAAACAATTATGTATTTTGCAGTACAATTTGATAAACTGCTTAACGAATATTCCTGCAGCGAACATTCCGGATGTGATTAAATTAAACTTTACGACTGATCGCTTGTTAATATACAAAGCCATTAGGTATGAATCCGCTGGCTGAATATTAAATTGCTGCAAAAGCTAGGTTTATATGCCTGTAGACTCGTGAAAAATGTTTATATAAATGTCAATTTGCTGACAATCCTTCCATAAATTAAGTGTTTATTTTGGCCAGGCAAATGCTTAACTTTAAATATCAAAACTAGTTGATATTAAACTTCTAATCATATGGGGAAAGTGATATCGAAAAATAAGGAATCCGACAAAGATCTGCACCTCTCCCATTTCTCATTGGAAAATCTCCATGAAGCAGTATTCTGGATCGATTCCAGGTCACATATCTTCCAGGTAAATGATATGGCCTGCCAGATGACGGGCTATTCCAAAGAAGATCTTTTAAAAAAAATGGTTGCAGACCTTAACCCAACCAATACAATAGCAGATTTTGAAACATTCTGGAAAAAACTAAAAAAGGAAAAGAAACTTACCTTCGATTCACAGCATCGCCATAAAGAAGGACACTTGTATGATGTTGAGGTAACCGGCAATTTTATAGAATACAATGGCGAAGAATTTTCATGCAGTATTGTAAGGGATATCCGTAAAAAAAAGATGGAAGAAGAATTGTTACGCATCGTTTCTGAAGCAACCTCGGGCGTAACAGGAAAAGATTTTCTTGTCGAATTAACAAAGAACATCTGCAAAGTGATCGGTATGAAATATTGTTTCGTTGCCGAATGTGCAGATAGTGCGAAAACACGCTTTCGCACTATTGTATTTACTGATGGAGAAAAAGTAATGGACAATTTCGAATATGATGCAAAAGATTCGGCCTGTCAAATGATGCTGAAAGCTGTTCCCTATTTTTTGGCAGAAGGCGCACAGAAATTGTTTAAAGGAGCTACCGGGATCGAATCATATATCGGTGCTCCTATCTTAAGCCATATAAATGGTGAAGTATTGGGACATATAGCCGCAAGCGATCCCAAACCAATCAGCAATGAAAAAAACCTCACCGCCATACTTCAGATATTCGCAGCAAGGATCGGTGCAGAATTAGCAAGGATGCAGGCAGAAGATGCCCTTGAATCAAAGAATAAAGAATTAAACGACCGGTTAAGTGAAATAGAATTATATAACAGTACTGTAAAAAACTTGCAGGACCAGGTTTTCTGGCTCGATGATAAAGGAAAGTTTATCAGGGTAAATGATGCTGTAAGCAAAATTTCCGGTTACTGTGTAGATGAATTGATGCAGATGACCGTATTTGAACTTAACCCTTCCCTTACAAAAAAAGAATGGGAAAAAGGATGGAGGGAAACGAAGAAGCACGGCCAGCAAATAATAGAGACAGAACATCGTACAAAGCAAGGACAATCATATCCTGTAGAAGTTACCAACAATTTCATGACCCATAATGCTGTTGAATATTTCTGTTCGTCTGTAAGAGATATCCGCAAGCGTAAAATGGAAGAAGAATTGTTACGTACCATTTCCGAAGCAACATCAGCACTGGTTGGCCAGGATTTCTTTGAAGCGCTCACAGAGTATGTTACCGTTTCTCTTGGTGTAAAAACATGTATAATCACAGAATGCACAGATGCAGATAAGACAAGGGTACGAACACTTGCCTTCACCAAAGACAGCAAGTTGCAGGAGAACATTGAATATGATATAGAAGGAACGCCCTGTAAACTTGTGATGGAAGGAAAGGGATCCGACATTTTCATTTCATCAGGTGTTGACAAAACCTATCCCAAAGAAGCCGGTTATGATTCTTATGTTGCCGTACCCATCTATAGTTCGTCAAACAATGATGTGATCGGCCATATCGCTGCACTTGATGATCATCCGATGACCAACGAGATGAATCAAACATCTATCCTCAAAATTTTTGCTGCCCGTGCAGGAGCAGAGATCGACAGGATAAAAGCAGAAGAAAAATTAAAGATCGCCAATGCCGATCTAAAGGTTTTACTTAAAGAAAGTGAAGAACGTTTCCGCGACCTGTTTGAAGAAGCTCCGATCGCTTATGTTCATGAAGGGCTCGATTCTAAATTTATCAAAGCCAACCGTGCAGCTTTGAGTATCCTTGGTGTGAGGCCCGATGAAGTTCCAACAACTTATGGAAAGACAATGGCACCTGATACACCCGATGCACAGCGCCGCATGAAAGAAGCTTTTGAATCAGTGGGACGAGGTACTGACACAAGTGGCGTGGTGCTTGAGCTAAGACGTAAAGATAATGGCCAACCGATCTGGATACAGTGGTGGTCGAACCCTGATGTTGGGGGGCAATTCACCAGGACCATGTTCATTGATATAACGGATAAAGTGTTGATGGAACAGGAACAGGCAAGGTTGCAGGCGCAGAACCAATACCTGCAGGAAGAAATTAAATACAATAACAATTTTGAAGAGATCGTAAGCAAGAGCAAGAATTTTCATAAGGTCCTGCAACAGATCGAACAGGTTGCTTCAACAAATGCAACAGTGTTGATCATGGGTGAAAGCGGTACCGGTAAAGAATTGATCGCACGGGCTGTTCACAATATCAGCAACCGGAGTAAAAGGCCATTGGTAAAAGTGAACTGTGCTACCCTTCCCGCCAATTTAATTGAAAGCGAATTGTTCGGGCATGAGAAAGGGGCATTCACCGGTGCGATGGAAAGAAAGATCGGACGTTTTGAATTAGCAGATGGCGGTACCATCTTTTTAGATGAGATCGGTGAACTTCCTGTAGAATTACAGGCAAAATTATTACGTGTATTGCAGGAAGGCGAATTTGAAAGATTGGGCAATCCAAGAACTATGAAAGTAAATGTAAGGGTGATCGCCGCCACTAACCGCAACCTTGAACAGGCCATTGAGAAAAAAGAATTCAGGGAAGACCTTTATTACCGTTTGAATGTATTCCCGATAACCTGCCCGCCTTTGCGTGAAAGAAAAGAAGACATTCCATTGCTTGTAAAACATTTTTTACAAAAACATGAACCGAGGGTTGGTAAAAAGATCAGCAATGTATCGCCCAAAGTAATGGATATACTGAATACTTATGATTGGCCGGGTAATATCCGTGAACTGGAGAACCTGATAGAAAGGGCAATGATCTTATGTCCTGCGAATACGCTGCAGGAAGGTACATGGCTGCCTGTTACTAAATTTACTACTTTAAACGGCAAAGCAAACCTGCAAAAATTAGATGATGTGGAAAAGGATCACATTATGGAAATACTGAAACAAACCAACTGGAAAGTAAGTGGTGAAAAAGGCGCTGCAAAAATACTCGGCCTGAATGCAACAACACTTGAAGCAAGGATGAAGAAATTGGGAATTAAAAGAGAAGGCTAATTTGAGAATTTGGAGATGTGGAAATTTGAAAATTAAGAATGAATTTGCGAAAATATTTGATTTTCGAAAGTTGACTATCCCACCGAAAATTCATCCAATACTTTAATGTATTTACTGTTTTCCCTGAACATTTGCAATCCCGAAGTAGTATCCATGTATGATAGCTTATAGTTTTTTTGATTCATCCTGCTTATCCTTGAAAGGATATCCAGGTGACGAATGATCTCTTTCCATGCAAAGAAGATAGAATGCCTGGGGTCATACATATGGGTGGGTTCACTACCGGCTCCGTTCAATTCAATGATGGAAAAATTCCTTCCCTGTCTTAACTCTTCCCAGCAATTATACCTTATATCAAGCCTTCCAAAATAAAAACCATTGATCTTTTTACAGGCATCGTCGATTGAATTAATAAGTGATTCATCGATCAAATGGCTTGCATCCAGGAATTTGGCGCCCCGCACATGATTTCCGTAAGGTACCATTACACGACGCTGCCCTGCCTCAAGAACAGTATCAAAATCACTTCCGTCCGTACGTCGCAATGTTTCCAGCTGAAGGATAAAACGTTTATCCCTGCAAAGCAATTGTTCGATCGTTGATATCCCGTCACCGGTTAAGGATAAAAATTCCTTTTGCACGATCCCTGATATCTTGCCTTTTGCTTCGTTTGGATAACGATAATAAAAAATACCCACTTCATTTTCATAAGGGATAAATTCCTGTATAAGAAAATCCACTTTTGATGATGCAATGTACCCTGCCAGCTCCTTATCATTCTCAATTTTCTTTACTGCTTTGCCCTGCATTCCTATATCCGGCTTGCCAATAAGGGGATATTGAAGGCCCCGGTCATTTATTTCTTTCAGCACATCTTTTAAAAATGTATTTGCTTTAAAGAATAAAGTAGCAGGATAATATTGTTGGGGCATCAGGTCATAGATCTCTTTTTTTGATTCAAGCAGGAAACCGCCGTTCTTTATTGTTGGGTTAGATGTACTGAAAAAGAAAAAAGAGCGTGCACGGATGCCAAGCCATAGCCAATAAAAATAGATCGGCATATAAACAATATGAAAGGGCCAGTACTCCCAATTAAATAACTTTATAAAGAAAGGTTTATGCAATATTGTCTTTAACATACATTGATGATTAAAATATATCAGCGGTCTCCCGTATAGATGAGACCAGTTTCATTTCTTTATTGTGGATACTTCTGTCCTTCAGGTCGAGGTACCTCATATTACAACGAAGAAATTCCATTGCAATACCCGTTACACTTACTGTTGATAAAAGCCCGTTGCGGTTCATGTTCAGGTCATTTTGCGTATCCCCATCACCGGTAAATTTATGAAATGCGAAGATATCATCCTGTGCAGGAAGCGGGTTCTTATTCAGGAATGCTGCGAACCATTGTTCTCTTTTTTTCACCACCTTTTCATCATACAAAGTTGAAGAGGACCAGATATAAGGCCGGTATTTTTTTAACTGCCTGCAATGCTTTGTTGAACCTGTCCACCTGCATTCATACAGGCAGTTATCGAAAATGATCATGGTAAATGGTTCGATACCAGAAAGGGCCATATGCGTGAAATACCTTACGGGCATGATCGCATTGATGATCTCCAGGAAAATGATGCCCCTGCTTTTCCTGTAAGGTGCCATACTGGTATGCTTTTGAAAAGCCCCGTTCAAAAGGACAGCGGCGCATCCATTTTCATTCATAGCGATCCAGGTCCCTCCTGCATCTGCATCCCTGGGATAAATGATCCTGTTGCCATTTACAAAATACAATTCGGGTGGAATGGCCTGTTTGCGGATAAATTTCTCATCGCGGTTTGAAGTGATGTATATCCTGTCTTTGACGGGAATAAATGTTACTGTGCACATGATCTGCGGTATTTAATGGTAGAAGTTGCAACGCCAAAACCCTCAGGAATATTAATAGAAGAAACCTCGTTGATACCAACCCTGATCAGGGCCATATGATGTACGGTATGTTCCAGGTTATAGATGAGTTCACGGTAATAATTGGTTTCAACCCCGATCGATTCTGTTGATTGTTCATCATAGCTGGAATCAAGTAATAAGCTTTTATTGCCCTTATCAATATTGTTGCAGATCATGTCCATCAATTCGGTTGCAAGATCTTTGTCTGTTTCAATACGGATATCTCTTTTCCTTTTTTCATAATTCACAACACCTGTTTCATAACCATTGTATAGACAAATGTATAATTCAATGATATGCCTTACATGCTGGCCAATAGAAGCATTGAACAATATCTTACTAGGCTGGGAGTATTCCCTTTCAGTCAATTGCTCAAGTGTTTCTTTCAGTTGCGAAAAGGAATTGTTGATGGCTGAATTTAATTGCATAAAATTGATTTTAGTTTATTACCTGATGTTGAAGGCTGTTATTTAAAATTATATGAAACTCCTAACCCGAAAGTATTTGCCTTATTACGGAAACGATCATTCCTGGTACCATCGGGTGCGACCTGTTCCACGTTCTCGGTCTTATATTCTACAAATACAAATTGGTAAACTGCTTTGATCCCCCAGCGTTGTGTAATCCTGTACTTTAAAAAGAATTCAGAGTTGAGGCTTCCTCGATCGTGATCTCCTGTCAACAATAAGTTGAAAGAAGCAGGCTTTGCCATAGGTTCTATCTTGGTTGCACCGTTTGCTTTGAATATGGCGCTACTCTCTCTCCCGAATGTGAACCCTGCCAGGTCAATATTAAAACCCGCATTCCACTTGCGGCTGAAATTATATCCAAGGTTGATACTTATATTAACAGAATTCGTCAATGGCCTTTGCACGGTAAGGGTATCCTGGTAATCGGTTCTTTGTCCCGCAAAGAATATTAAGAATGGAATTGTATTCGTACGTGCCAGTCTTGCAGGGGCAGTAGTAAAATCTGTTTTGGTTCCAAAGTAGCTTGTCCACCTGAGTCCAAGGCCTGCTTCCCATTTCTTCCTCTTGCCTATTTTCCAGTTGTGAACGTAAGAAGCAGCTGCTGTACCCTGGTATTTACCAATAGTGCCAGTAAGATCAACAAACTGGTCAATGCGTGAAGATCTATTTTGCGCATTGGTTGTAGAAACAGCAAACAGCACACTAATAATCAATAAATATTTTTTCATTTTAAGCGTAATTAAGAACTACGAAGGGTTTTTATCAAGAGATTTATTTACAAATAATATTTTTTATAAACACTAAGGCTTCATTCCTGTATATGAGCAATAAGCCAAAACAACTCAGGAATACAAGCAAAGCATATATGAATAACTGCCCGCCATCATTCTTTACTACCAGGCCAAGTTTTGTCAGGTGAAAAAATAGGGCACCAGACATCACTCCCATTCCAAGTACTGCTCCCAACCAGGTGGTCCTGGGATAGATTATTAATATGGATGCGATCAGTTCTACAATGCCCGAAGCGATCCTGCCCCATGGTTCCATCCCAACTGTAGTAAAAATATAAACCGATTCCTCCGAAGCACTGAACTTGAAGTACAATGTCTGGAGCATAATAATGGCGGCGACCAGCCTCAGTGCCCACGTTCCTATTACTGAATAATTAATTGTCATTGTTTAAATTTATTTTATATACAATCCGCCTTCGCCAAGATCAGGCTGACCATATATTGTCATGTTGAGCTTGGCGAAACATAGACAGTATAAGGTCAATGAAATATTTTTTGCCAGTTAGCATCAGCATGTTGCTTTAATGTGCTCTCATTCTTATTCCAGGATTTCAAAGTATTATTGAATAAGCGGTTGTAAAAAAGATAAAGCTTACCGGAAACTATCTTGAAGGTTTCGGGGTCAACATTTACTTTAGAACCATCATTTCCCATCGCATAAGCACACCATCCGCCATATTGTGGTTCATAAGCAGCAGGATTCTTTTTAAAGGCTTCTTTATTTTCAGCAGAAGAAAAACGATAACTGATCCCTTCATAAAAAACATTACCCAATTCTTTTTTCCCTTTTATCGCTTTTCCTTCCTTAAAATATGCAACAGGATCATACCCCTGGATAGCGATGCCATCATCAAGGTTGAATTGGCTTTTACGAACCAGTGCATCCTGCGAAAATGCATTCAGTATAAATGTGCTTAGAATCACAGTGAGGAAAGGCTTTATTCTCATTTTATGAAATTTTATAGAACAAATATAGGCTGCCCCCGAACCATGGGTTGTCGGGCAAATGACATAAACGAAGAAAAGTTTAAAACGGATGCAAGCGTTCATAATCAAGGTCAAACTCCCAATTTTTACTCCCAACATTTTGTGAGATTCCCAATAGGTTGGGAGAAAATTCGAAGTCGATTTTTCAAATGCCAATTTCTAAATATTTTTTTTACCGTTTACTGGTAAGGCTTTCAGGGCAGTATAAGGTAGTGAAAAAAAATTCTGGCACAGCGGTTGGCTATATACGGGCAAATATTTAATCCCGGAAAATGAATAAGATGATCACAAAAGCAAATTTTAAGAAAGAAGTAGCAGAAAGCAATACCCTGTCATTGGTTCAATTTAAAACAGACTGGAATGGAGCTTCACAGATCGTATCTATGATATACGATGACCTGGCAAGATCATATAAAGGCATCGCAAATTTTCATACAGTAGATTATGAAAATGAGCTGGCCCTGGTGAACGAGTATGGTGTAATGGAAGTCCCTACGATCCTTTTTTTCAAAGGGGGGATGATGATCGATCATGTTGTGGGGCTGGTTCCAAAAAATGCGCTGATATCGAAGATCGAAAATCATTTATCTAAATAAACAAATTTTTAAAAACTGTTAAATATCAAAACTATGTACAACGAACTAAAATATGTTTACCTGAAAAGCCATCCACTTTTCGCAAACATGTCTGAAAAACAAGTTAATGATGCTTGTGAGCTGATGAAAGTAAAAACCGTGTACCGTGGGGAGACATTTGATTATGGTGACGGGGATTATAGCAAAATATATCTTTTAATAAAAGGTAAGATCAAGATCACGCTTTGTGATGATATGGACAATGAGTTGATCAAAGATATCCTTACAGCCCCGGATATTTTCGGTGACCTGAGCCTTGATGGCCGTCCATCAAGCGATGAATTTGCACAGGCATTGATGGCAAATACAGTTGTATGTTTTTTCAATGCAACCGATTTCAAGAATATCCTCCAGGATAATGTTATGCTTGCCATGAATTATGCAAATACAGTGAATAACAAACTCAAGAAACTGGAAAGCAGGCATTCAGACCTGGTATTCCATGATGCAAAGGCAAGGCTGATCCGTTTTATCAAGAACTGGGCAAAAACAGATGGCAACCGTATCGGCGATAAAATAATCCTGAACAATTATTTAACCCATAGTGATATAGCAGGTGTTATAGCTACTTCACGGCAGAGTGTGAATGTATTGTTCAATGAACTCCGTGATGCCGGTATGCTGATGTATGACAGGAAGAGGATACAGCTGAATGATATGATCGCTTGGAATTGATACCCTTTGTGTTACTTAGTGATTTAGTGTCTTTGTGGCGAATTTATTCTTTGCCACTAAAACACAAAGGCACAAAAAGCTGCTCAAAGTTGTCCACCGCACGACAATACAATTTTTCATCACACAATACTTTTACAAAATAAAACAATAACATAAACATGCAACAAAAATTACAGGACCAGGTGGCTATTGTAACAGGTGCCAGCAGTGGCATTGGAGCCGGATGCGCCATGGAACTTGCCAGGGCAGGGGCAAAAGTGATCGTGAACTACCCCATTCCCCAGGGAAAAGAAATGGCAGAGAAAGTGGTGGAACAAATTGTGGCTGATGGCGGCAGGGCCATATCATACAAATGCGATGTGAGTAAAGAAGATGAGGTAAAACAAATGTTTGCAGACACGATCAAAGAATTTGGTACTGTTGATATCCTTGTTAACAATGCAGGGCTTCAAAAAGATGCTCCATTCACCGAAATGACATTGGATCAATGGAATTTTGTTTTAGCTGTAAATTTAACAGGGCAATTTCTTTGTGCAAGGGAAGCCATTAAAGAATTTTTACGCCGTGGAGTAAATGGCAAATCAAAAAGTGCCGGCAAGATCATTTGTATGAGCAGTGTGCATGAAGTTATTCCATGGGCTGGACATGCAAACTATGCTGCAAGCAAAGGCGGCGTTATGCTGATGATGAAAACGATCGCACAGGAATTTGCGCCAAAGATGATCCGCATTAACAGCATTGCCCCCGGTGCTATTGCAACTCCCATCAATCATGATGCATGGGATACACAGGCCCACCTGCAGGAATTATTAAAACTGATACCGCAAAAAAGAGTCGGGCAGGTTGATGATATTGGTAAAGCAGCGGTTTGGTTGGCAAGTGATGACAGTGATTACGTAAATGGAACTACCTTGTTTGTTGATGGGGGAATGACCTTGTACCCGGGATTTGAAGACAATGGATAAAGGCCCATCTACCTCCCCGAAGCCCGCCCGGCTGAATGCCGTTCGGACGGGGGGAGAAAAAGGAGAAGATTGATGCGATCCTTTACAAGATATTAAATTTAATAATCCCATTTCACGTACCCTTCCCTTTGGGAAGGGGTTGGGGATGGGCTAAAATAAAAACATGAACGCCGAACAACAAAGATTGCAACAACCCGGTTGGAAAAAGTGGGGGCCTTATTTAAGTGAGCGTCAATGGGGCACTGTAAGGGAAGATTATAGTGAGAATGGAAGCGCCTGGGATTCTTTCTCACATGATGATGCACGCAGCCGTGTATATCGCTGGGGCGAAGATGGCATTGCAGGCATCAGTGATGACCAGCAACACATTTGTTTTGCACTCGCTTTGTGGAATGGAAAGGATCCTATTTTAAAAGAAAGGTTGTTCGGCTTAACGGGCAATGAAGGCAATCATGGTGAAGATGTAAAGGAATTGTATTACTATTTGGATAATACACCTACGCATTCATACATGAAGCATTTGTACAAATACCCGCATGCGGAATTCCCTTATGCAGACCTGGTAAATACAAATAAGCATCGTTCAAAAACCGAAGGCGAATATGAATTGCTTGATACGGGTTTATTCAATGATGGAAAATATTTTGATATAACCACTGAGTATTCAAAGAATGCTACAGAAGACATTTGTATCAGGATCACGATCAGTAACCGTGCGAATGAAGCCGCTTATATTGCCCTGCTGCCAACACTTTGGCTGCGCAACCTGTGGAGCTTTGGCCTGATGCATGAGAAACCAAAAATGTATATCAAAGAAATTGGAGAAACCCTCGGGGAAGTAATAGTAGATCATTACTGGGAAGGTAAATATCATTTTTATTTTGAAAAACCTACGCATACCCTGTTCACAGAAAATGAAACGAATACAGAACGCTTGTATGGGAAGCCGAATCCGTCACCCTATGTAAAGGATGCTTTTCACACGGCAGTTCAGCAAAACCGTTTTGATTGGCTGGAAGAAAAAAAGGAAGGAACAAAGTTTGCACCGATGTATGAATTCAATGTAGCAGCCAATTCAGCTGTTGTTGTAAAACTCAGGTTGAGCAAACATCATGTTGAAACCGGTCCTTTTGATGCTTCATTTGATAAAATATTTACAGATCGCATCACTGAAACAGATGTGTTCTATAAAGAGATAACAACCGCAACAGGCCAGGACCAGGTAAATATCCAACGCCAGGCATTTGCCGGAATGTTGTGGAGCAAACAATATTACAATATCGATATTCCACGTTGGCTGAATGGTGATCCCGGTCAGCCTGCACCACCGGAAAGCCGGAAGAAAGGCCGAAACCATCAATGGCATTCATTGAACAATGAAGACATTATTTCAATGCCCGACAAATGGGAATATCCGTGGTATGCCGCATGGGACCTGGCTTTTCATTGTGTGCCACTTTCAATGGTAGATCCGCAGTTTGCAAAGGACCAGCTCATTTTATTCTTACGTGAATGGTATATGCATCCAAATGGGCAGTTGCCTGCATACGAATGGGCATTCGGTGACGTGAACCCACCCGTACATGCCTGGAGTTGTATGCAGGTATATAAGATCGATAAGCATAAAACTGGTAAAAGCGATATTAACTTCCTGAAAAGAGTATTTCAAAAACTGCTGATCAATTTCACCTGGTGGGTGAATAGAAAAGATTCAAAAGGCAATAATGTTTTTGAAGGAGGTTTTCTTGGATTGGATAATATTGGTGTATTTGACAGGAGCAGTGCAATACCTGGCGGCGGAATTTTAGAACAGGCTGATGGCACAAGCTGGATGGCCATGTATTCTTTGAATATGCTGGAAATGGCTTTGGAAATTTCCCAATATGATGACAGTTATGAAGACGTGACCACTAAATTCTTTGAGCACTTTGTTTATATAGCCGAATCATTAAACAAAATGGGCTCTGATTGGACAGGCAGCTGGAATGATGAAGAAGGATTCTTTTATGATGTGCTCGAATTACCGGGTGCAAACTACATCCCGCTAAAAGTAAGGAGCCTCGTGGGTTTGACAACATTGTTCGCTGTATTCGTTTTGAAAAAAGACCTGTTGGATAAAGTTCCGGATTTTCACAACCGTTTAAAATGGTTCCAGAAATACAGGGAAAAGAACAATCAATACCTGGTGATCGAAGAATTGAATGATCATGATGATATATTGTTATCACTTGTACCAAAAGCAAAGCTTGAAAAATTACTGAAAGCATTGCTGGATGAAAATGAATTTTTATCAACAGGTGGCATACGTTCAATTTCAAAAATTCATGAACGTGGTTATTCGGTGAATATTGAAGGTCAGGAATTCGGATTGGAATATACTCCTGCTGAAGGAACAACTTCTTTATTTGGCGGTAACAGTAATTGGCGTGGGCCGATATGGATGCCGATGAACTATTTGATCGTACTGGCATTGCAGCAATATGGAGAATATTACAAGGATGAAGCGTTGATAGAATACCCAACCGGTTCAGGGAACAAGATGATGATAAACGAGATAGCAAATAAAATTGCAGAACGTTTGATATCAATCTTTGAAAAAGATAAAAACGATCAGCGTCCTGTAAATGGAACAGAAAGCATTTACCAGGAAAATGAACACTTTAAAGATCTAATTTTATTTTATGAATATTTTCATGGCGATAACTCAAGAGGAGTTGGAGCATCTCATCAAACAGGCTGGACTGGTGTTGTAGCAGAACTGATAAACAGGGTCAATACTCCACAAACAGCAAAGAAGAAAAAAATCAGGGAAGAAATTATTATGTAAGGAATTTCACGCAAAGTATCAAAGAAATACAAAGCTGCAAATACTCTTTGCGTCTTTGCGAGGACTTTGCACCCTTGCGTGAAATAAAAATAATATCATGCTAAAGAAAGACAAATCAGTTTTACAAAACTTCAGCGAAGCCACTCAATTAGAATGGCTGGAGACAAATGGCCTCGGCGGCTGGAGCAGTTCATCCATTATTGGATGCAATACCAGGCGATATCATGGGTTGCTTGTAGCTGCAACCGTTCCTCCCGCAGAACGGATGAACCTTGTATCCAAACTTGATGAAACAATTGTTGTAAATGATCAAAGGTTTGAACTGGGAACAAACAATTATGGAAATGCTATAAACCCGAACGGATACAATTACATCAGGTTATTTACGAAAGACCTTTTTCCGGAATGGATCTATGAAGTAGATGGCATCCAGTTAAAAAAGACCATTGCCATGGTTCATGGAGAAAATACAACACTGATCGTCTATGATGTTGTAAGGGCTTCGAAAACATTTTCGTTAGAACTATTACCATTACTATCTGTAAAAGGTTATCATAGTTTGATGCATGCAAACAATGACATCGATCGTGAAGCCACATTTAACAATAATATTTTTAAAACAAAAACATATGAAGGAACCCCGGATATATTCATCCAGGTTCCTGGTGCTGATTATAAAGCAAACCCCAACTGGTTTTATAATTTTAACTACAGCGTAGAACAATACCGTGGCCAGGATTTTATTGAAGACCTTTTCAACCACGGAACATTATCTGTACAGTTAAAGAAGGGAGATTCGATCGGTATCATTATATCAACTGAAGACCCTGCAGGTAAAGATGCACATGAGTTGCTGGCAAAAGAAAGTTTAAGAAGACAATTATTATTGAATGATCAACCCAATGATAAAACAGTTCAACAACTTGTGTTGGCTGCCGACCAGTTCATTGTAAAACGCGGTGAAGATCTTAAGACGGTCATCGCCGGTTATCACTGGTTCACTGATTGGGGAAGGGATACGATGATATCCTTGCCAGGATTGTGTTTGAGCACAGGTCGTTTTGAAGATGCGAAGAAGATACTTGCAGCATTTGCTGCATCCGTAAGCCAGGGTATGCTGCCAAACCGTTTCCAGGACAATGGTGAAGCCCCGGAATACAATAATGTGGATGGAACACTCTGGTATTTTATTTCCATACATAAATATTTACAGGCAACAAATGATAAAAAATTTGTGCTGAATGAAATATTGCCTGTACTTAAAGATATCATTGACTGGCATCACAAGGGAACAAGATATCATATCCATGATGAAGCCGATGGTCTATTATACTCAGGAGAAGAAGGCGTACAACTTACCTGGATGGATGCTAAGGTTGGTGATTGGGTTGTAACTCCAAGGTCAGGTAAGGCTGTAGAGATCCAGGCACTTTGGTATAATGCTTTGTGTATCTATGGCGAATTACTTGAATTAAATAAAGAAAAAGCTGAAGCAACACATATCAATGAAAAGGCTGGATTGGTAAAAAGAAGTTTTTTGCAACAATTCTGGAATGCTGAGAACAATTGCCTGTATGATGTAATAGATGGGAACATGAAAGACGATAGTATTCGCCCAAACCAGTTGTTTGCTATTAGCCTCCCCTATCCTGTTATTGATGGCAAACAAGCAAAAGCCGTTTTAAAGATCGTAGAAGAAAAATTATACACGCCTGTAGGTTTAAAAAGTTTACCGGCTGATGATGGTCGGTATGTAGGTATTTATGGCGGCGACCAAATGCACCGGGATTCATCTTACCACCAGGGAACAGTGTGGAGCTGGTTACTGGGCGCTTATATTGATGCTGTGATGAAAGTTGAAGGCAAAAGATCGAAAGCAAAAAAGATAATCGATGCGTTTAAATACCACCTGGAAGAAGGTTGTATCGGGAGTGTTTCAGAAATATTTGATGCAGATGCGCCACATCATCCACGTGGTTGTATTGCACAGGCATGGGGCGTTGCGGAAGTATTGAGGGTAATAAAAGAATATGATTTGTCTTCTGAAAGAAATAAAATAAAAAAGATCAAAGCAGCGATGGCCGAGCCTGCATAAAATAATTTAAATGAAAATACATATAGCTGGCTATCGTTATTGAAACTATTTTTGCCCGGAATAAAAAAACTGTTTCAGCTACGGCATTTTCACCGGTGATCTAATGATCATTATTGAAACCCTATCCAGTATATCCACATCCCAAAACTCAATATCAGTGCAGCCCATGGGCTTACAAATGCAACGGCCATGATAATACAGTTGCAGATCAATCCAATATTCTCAGCTTTCGTGACCGTCCTGATCTTCTCATTGGTAATACCTTTTACCAGTAATTCCTTTTTTCTTGAAGCCGCATACCAAAGTAACCGATAAGCAATGCTTATCAAAACAAAATAACCTGTATAAAATACTACGGCAGTTTTAAAAGCACCTGTCTGGAAATATGCTCCAAGTGTTTTTGTTGGAAAGGGTGCCAATGCTATCAGCATTAATAAAAATCCATTGCTCATCATCACAAAATTATCTGTGGCCCTGAGATTCTTAAACAGGCCATGGTGGCCGATCCAGGCTAGCAATACATTTACAAAACTGATGAAATAAGCCAGGCATATTGGCCATAGTTTGAACAATGAATGTATCAGGTCCTTATTTGTTGCTTTCGCATTCAGCTCCACTCCTATCTCTATTGCAAGTAAGGTAATACCCACACAGAATATTCCATCGCTGAATGCTTCAATACGGGAAGTCTCTCTTTCTGCCTGTAACTCGGTGATGATCTCTTTTTGCATACCACAAGATGAAAATAAATATGCTGTTTTACAGTCGGCTGTTTTACACAAAACAAAAAAGTGATGCCTAAACATCACTTATAATAACCAGCGCAAGGCTATATAAGGTTCAAACCTGCCAATCTTATTCGTTATTTTTTAACCCGGGCCAATTCTTATTGGCATCTTCTATACGCTTTGCCTGGTTCTTATTCCAATACTCTTTCACTTTTAAATTGTAGTTAAGGTAAAGTTTACCATCAACAATTGTCCATGCTTCAGGATCTGTAGGTGCCTTGTGTGCTTCCGACATACCATAAGCACAATAACCACCAAATTGTGGGGCATATTTTGAAGGATCGAGTTTAAAACTGTCAAGGTTTTGTTTATTGGAAAATATCCAGTCCGCTTCATTCCAGGTAAAACTGAATTGCTCATTTCCTTTTACCGGTTTTCCTTCTTTAAAATAAGCCACAGGGTCATAACCGTGAATGGCATTTCCATCATTGATAAATACTTCAGATCTCTGCGCCGATAAATTAAGCGTGGCAAGCATTACAAGGGTAAGGGTTAACATGTTTTTTTTCATAAATTATTTTTTGAAGCACAAAATTATTCTCATGAAAAAAAGGGAAAAGTCAGCCAGGTGACATTCACTAAATATAAAAGAATATTTGTGATGTTAACCGGTTGCAGGTAATGGCATGGAGCGTTGGTCTTTTGCAAAAGATGCCCGGTACAATGTTTTAAAATATTTGTATTTCATTTTAAACATATACTTTCGAAAACCGGTGCTACCTGCTTTAAAAAGTTTTTTGTGTGCAAACCACACAACCAGTGACGTTGCAAAGAAGAAAACGGCATACATATAACGTGCAGCCATTTTTCCAATAAAAGATTTGGATTCAAATATGATCGTCATCCGTTCGGTTTGAAAATCTATATGGTAAGCCTCATCTATTAATATGTCTGTACATATCTGTTTTAAAAGCCCGCAGCCTGTTGCGTTCTTTAATGACTGGTAAAATACCTGGGCTGCGCTTTCAACCGTTATTACTGCGAGTGTCCATATCTCCATGTTTGTATTAAAATACCTGATCTTTCTGAATAAGGTATCGCCCCAGTCTCTGCAGATCCTTGGCCTGTTTATAGCATCAAGGTATTTACCAAGGTTGTTTCCATGTTTTTGTTCTTCCCTGATAAATAATTTTACAGCATCTACATAATCGGGGTCATTTATCTTTTTGGCATATAAAGTTGAAGCGTGTATTAAATGTGCCCCGTCTGAAGTTTCCCCCAATTGCCAGGCCTGTAAGGAATGCAGAATGGTTGCGATCTCCTCCTCTGAAATATCCGGCATCAAATCCCAGTTAACCCTTTGTTGGGTAAGGTTTACCCGGAAATGGCCGATCCATTTTTTACTTGTTTTCATAATAGTATTTTTTATTTGTTTTTAAAAGTACTTTGAATTACAAAGTAAATAGAAGTTTTCAATATTATCAACTATATTTTTTGTTAAATCCGCTGCTAAGTAAAAAACGCTCTCTATCGTCACTTACCTGACAAAAAAGATCTAGGATTTTACTTCTCTTTGTTTTTTAAAACCAGAAACATGGACAATCATTACGATATCATTATCATCGGCACCGGAAGCGGTGGTGGTACCATCTCAAAAAAACTGGCTGATAGTGGCAAAAAGATCTTGATACTTGAAAGAGGCGGATTTATACCGAAAGAAAAGGAGAACTGGGACCCACATGAAGTGGTGACAATCGGACGTTACCGCCCAAAAGAAAACTGGTATGATAAAGATAATAAACCCTTTCTTCCTTATATACATTATAATGTTGGTGGTAACAGCAAAGTATATGGCGCTGCCTTATTCCGCTTCCGCGAAAAAGATTTTGAAGAAGTGAAACATTATGGAGGAACCTCCCCTGCATGGCCTTTTGGCTATGAAACATTGAAACCATACTATGATACCGCTGAAAAAATGTATCATGTGCATGGCAGGCGGGGCGTGGATCCTACCGAGCCCCCAACAAATATTGAATATCCCCTTCCTCCCCTTCCTTATGAACCTTTGATAAAAGACCTGGACAACAAACTGAAGCAGATCGGCCTGGAACCATTCCCATTACCAATGGGTGTAAATCTTCCACAGGATACAAATAAAAATGCATCGCCGGTAATATTGGAAAATTTTGACGGATTCCCCGATCTCACAGATTCAAAAGCAGATTCACAAACAGTTGGATTGAACAAAGCATTGTTGAATGACAATGTGAAAATGATCACGCATGCATATGTTGAAAAATTATTGACAGATGACACAGGCAAAAAAGTTGTAGCTGTTGTTGTCATAGTTGAAGGAGAAGAAATTGTTTTTTCTGCGGAAACATTTATAGTAGCATGCGGCGCTGTTAACAGTGCAGCCCTGATGCTTCGAAGCGCAAATAAGATGCACCCAAATGGCTTGGCGAATTCATCGGACCAGGTCGGACGGAATTTAATGCTACACCACAATGGATGCCTGGTGGCTTTCACAAAAAAGAAAAATGATTGTGTGTTCCAGAAAAGCCTGGGATTAGCAGATTTTTATTTTGGTGCAGATGACAGTGAACTACCCCTGGGTGAGATACAATTAATGGGGCGCAATGATCCTGATACGATCCTGTGGCTTGCAGAAAAATTATATCCCGGCAAAACATATACAGAACTAAAAGAAATGACCATTGATTTCTGGCTGACCGCAGAAGACCTTCCCTCTCCCGGAAACCGTATTACCCTTCGTGAAGATGGTGCCATAAAAGTTGATTATATAAGAACAAATTATACTGCTTTTGAAAAGCTGAAAGAAAAATTAAAGCAGGTATTTGTAAAACTTGGGGAGATCGATGAAGATTACAAGGATGTTCAATGGAATGGGTATGATCTTGATGTGAGCGGGATGAGCCATCAAAACGGAACACTGCGTTTTGGGGCTGATCCTGCAACATCCGTACTGGACCTGAATTGCAAGGCACATGACCTCGACAACCTTTACGTAGTGGATGCAAGTTTCTTTCCAAGCTGTGGTGCTTTCAATCCAGCACTCACCATTGCGGCAAATGCATTGAGGGTTGGAGAACATATCCTGCAACTTGAAAGTGTGGTCACTAAAATAAACAATAAGGAGTTGAAAGTTGAAACGATAAGTAATTAATAAAAAGGTAGTTTTCTCATGTTCGGTTGATTTTGGCTTTTAGGTTAAAAGAAACGGCGATGGGATTTCCTGTCGCCTTTTTAAGATTTATTTATGGAAGAAATAGCAAAAACAGTCACAATAAATATCAGTCATGCACTGGAAGTGATCTCAGCATTGATAATCGGTGCTGCGCTGGTAAAACTTGTCTTCAATTATTTCAGTTCGCTGGGATCAAGGATCAGTATTTCAGCAGAAGAATCAAGGGTAAGATTCGGCAGCGCCATTGCAGTAGCATTGGAAATATTGCTGGGAGCCGATGTATTGGCAACTGCGGTTGCACCCAGTTGGGATGATATTGGCAAACTCGCTGCCATTGCTGTTTTACGAACTGCACTCAATTATTTTCTTGGAAAAGAACTGAAAGAGATCCATCATAAAGAAGCATTACCCCAGATCAGTAAATAACATTCTACTGTCAGGCCATTGACAATCGGGATCTGTAAAAAGTTTTCTCTTTGTCTTATGAAGCATTCTTTTCAACAGAACTGGAAATTATATTTAATGGAAGCCTTTGGACTTGCCATTTTTATGATATCAGCCTGTTTCTTTGGTGGAATACTCGAATCACGGTCTTCAATTGTTCATCATGCAATTGAAAGTGGTTTTATAAGAAATATTATCATGGGAATAATGATGGGGTTAACAGCCTTATTCATTTTTTATTCACCCTGGACATCTCCATCAGGGTCACATATCAATCCAGCAGTAACATTATCATTACTTCGCATTGGAAAGATGAACAGGTTTGATGCTTTCTTCTATATCGTCTTTCAGTTCATCGGTGGAACTATTGCCGTTTATATCATGCAATGGCTGATGGGTGATACGTTAACGAACCAGCCAGTGAATTCTGTTGTCACGATACCGGGCAAAACAGGCGTTGCCGCTGCGTTCATGATGGAATTCGCTATAGCATTCATTATGATGACAATGGTGCTGTTCACTTCTGCCAATGAACAACTTAAAAGATATACAAGGATCATCGCAGGATGCCTGGTATGCCTTTACGTGATCGTTGCCGGCCCTGTGAGTGGCTTTGGTATGAACCCTGCAAGATCCTTTGCCAGTGCTCTTCCCACTCATACGTGGACCGCATGCTGGATATATATGATCGTGCCTGTTATCGGAATGATGGCAGCCGTTGAATTCTTCCTTTTAATACAGAAGAAGAAAAAAATAAATAAAAACAACATGGATGAATCCATGTATTCACCAAAAAAGAAAATACTGGAGTCATTTGAATTCGTACTCTGAATAATAACTTATCAATTATGAAAAAAATATTCACTTTAGTATTGGTTACAATAGCCGCACTTCAGTCTTATGTTGTATTTGCGCAAAAGATAATTGCTATTGGCCCGGTTGCAATAACTGTTTCAGATATGGAACGCTCTCTGGACTTTTATACCAAGACACTACCATTCCAAAAAATATCGGATGAGGAAGTATATGGAGATGCTTATGAAAAACTGGAAGGGCTTTTTGGTATCAGGATGCGTATTGTTCATTTAAAACTGGGAGATGAAGAAATTGAATTGATCGATTATCTCACAACCGGTGGCCGAAGCATGCCGGAAGATGCAAGATCGAACGATCTTATTTTCCAGCACATTGCCATAGTGGTAAGTGATATGAAGGCAGCTTATAAGCAATTACGTAAACATAATATCATTCACGTATCAACAGCACCTCAAACACTGCCTGCAAGTATCCCGGAGGCATTTGGCGTAAAAGCATTTTATTTCCAGGACCCCGATAAACACAATCTTGAACTTATTTATTTTCCAAAAGGGAAGGGACAGGAAAAATGGCAGCATTCAAGTGGAAAAATATTCCTTGGAATAGATCACACAGCATTTGGCGTGAGTAATACAGAGAACAGTTTGAAATTTTATCGTGATATACTTGGTATCGAAAGAAAAGGCGATAGCCACAATAAAGGAATAGAACAGGAACACCTGAACAACGTGGAAGGCGCCAGTCTTCATATCACTGGTTTAAGAACAATGATGGGGCCCGGACTTGAGTTTCTTCAATACATATTTCCCGGTGCAGGCAAAACTTATCCTGCAGATACAAGAGCGGATGATATCTGGCAATGGCAAACTACATTGATAACTGATAATGCTGAAGCCTTATACAACAAACTACAACACTCCATTTATAAGATCATCTCAAAAGGGCTTGTTGAATTGACAGGCAAGGATGGCAAAAAACTAAAAGCATTTATCATAAGAGATGAAGATGGTCATGCCATGCTGATCAGTGAAAGATGATAATACGAATAAAAGCCGCAAAAGATCATTTTCCTGGATAGAAATAAAAAAGAAGATCTCCTTCAGCTATATTATTTTCATTTCCTTTAGCAAACACTGGTCCCGCCTCCCCTGTTTTATTCAGCAGTTCAATAGATCTGACCATGTTTTTCTGAGAGTCGTTATTTTGTGAACTAAGAAAGAATGTAAGGCATAAAGTTGCCCAGAATACAGGCCTTCTCCAGTCATACCTTAGGTGTATCATGTCTTTATACTTTAGAATATAAACATACGATCATCGGTAAAAAATAATTGTCAGCTGACAGACCATGATCAGCCTAAAAGAAGATTCCCTTTAAAACAGCCACAAAATTTATCGTTTTAAGTCATCTACATGACAGCTTACAAACAGGCGATCATGTTGTTTTGCCTTATGGAAAAGACCAAGACCATAATTTGTCCTTTATGCAATGATACAGTCGACAGGCTTTATTACCGCTTTCACATTGATAGCGAGAAAAAAGTACTGGATCGCATCCGGGCAAACAATCCTTCCTGGTCAAAAAATGATGGCGCTTGCAGCCGTTGTGTGGATTACTATCATACGGCTATCGTTATGGAGCAACGCATCTTACCTGAAATAGGTCCTCATTTTTCTATAAAAAGTGCTGATGATTTTGTGATCCTTCCAACCGGCCTGCGCCTGGATGCTGATCCGAGATATACGGGCAAAGGTGTTAGCATTTGTTTCATTGATAGCGGATTTCATTTACACCCTGATCTTGAACTTTTAAATAAGAGGATCAAAAAGATCGTTGATATCAATAATCCAAAGAATACAAAAAAATATTTTGAAAAATCAAATCCCGAAAGCTGGCATGGAACTATGACGAGTGTTGTCTGTGCCGGTGATGGTTATTTCAGCAATGGATTGTATAAAGGGATCGCCAGCGATGCGGAACTGGTATTATTAAAAGTACAGGATGAGACTGGACATATTTCTTCAGAAAACATCTGCAAGGCACTTGAATGGGTTTTGAAAAATCATAAAAAATATGATATCAGGATCGTGAACATGAGCGTGAGTGATGATGAGGCGATCTCTTACAAACAAAGTAAGGTTGACCAGCTAGCTGAACAATTGATCGAAAAAGGGATCGTAGTAGTTGCTGCGGTAGGCAATGATGAAAATGGTTCCATTAAACCTCCTGCCAATGCATTGCATGTAATAGCGGTCGGTGGTGTGGATGATGAAAATAATTTTGATGATGGGCCAAAAAAATTATATCATTCTTCATTTGGAAGAACAGTGGATGGATTGATGAAGCCTGAACTATTGGCGCATGCGATCTGGATCGCTGCCCCTATTTTACCTGGAACAAAAGAACAGTCAGAATCAGAAGCGTTGCACTGTCTTTTGAATACTGCTGATGATGAACTGGTGCCAGAATTGAATAAAAAATATTCACTGACCCAGCTTGAGCAATGGGTATTGGAACAACATGATACAAAGATCATTCGTGATGCCATCATCAAAAGGATACAAACCTGCAAATACATTTCGCCTCATTACATGCATGTGGACGGTACTTCATTCGCTGCACCGATTGTTTGTTCTGTTATTGCACAACTCCTGCAGGCTAATCCAGATCTATCGCCAGCTATGATAAGGGAAGTGCTTTTTTCTATGGCAAACCGCCTCGAGGGCCTTCCTGTTGAACGCCAGGGCTATGGGCTGGTACAACCCCGCAAGTCATTACTTAAAATTTTAAAAAGAGAGGTCATTATGAAACCGGTTATATCACCACATATCAATGCGAAGAAAAAAACAATTGAATTTTATATTCGGAATGATTGCGCACAACAAATATCTTTAGCAGGAAGTTTTAACCATTGGGCACAGGATGTGTTGTTAATGGAACCAGGTAAAAATGGTATGTGGAAGATCGAGATCCCGCTTTTGCCCATCGGTAAATACCAATATAAATTTTTCCTGGACGATAAAATGTGGATGGAAGACGTTGACAACCCTTACCGTGAACCAGACGGCCACAGTGGATTCAACAGTGTATTGTATATTGAACAATAAATGAGATGACTGAAACGATCATAAATATCATACTACTAATAATGGCCATTTACCTGGCTGCAGGATTTATATTCAGCATAATATTTATAGCAAAAGGTTTACAGGTTTTGGATGAAGGTGCCCATGGAACCGGCATCGGTTTTAAACTGATCATTGTTCCGGGTTGCATTGTTTTCTGGCCGGTACTTTTAAAGAAATGGATGAAGGCAGGAAGAAATAAACTTAGACAATAGGATTTTTTTGTAAAATATCATGGTAAAGCAATTAAGAAAAAGACATTTACAGGTATGGGCAGTATTGCTGTTGCTGATCCCCTGTGCCATCATTGCCGGGTGGCTTGTTATTCCAAATCAACAGCCCGGTAATCTTTTGCAGCCACAGGAATCAACTGCCTTACAAGTGATCTTAAAGTCTGTTCAAAAAGAAAATTACATAGTAAACCTTCGCACAAACAATGACAGGTCTGCCAGCCAGTTAGAATGGATAAACAAGTCTGCTTTGACCAGCCCGTCGGCGCTTATCTATAAGTTGACAAATACTTCAACCAAAGATATCAGCAGCAATGACCTTATCGGTAGGATCGATGTAAAAGGAACATACCATTTCCCGTTGAAGAATGATTCAGCAGTCAACAACAAATTTGTTTTGTACGATATCATTCACCAACAGGTAATTGATACAATAAATTTTTAAGCATGAGTGCATCATACCAGGCTATTGGATGGAACAGGCAAAAAAAACGCTATGACTGGTTCATAGCTGGCTTCTGTGCATTATACCTCAGCATATTCATTGTCTTAACTGCCATCTTCAATTCCCAATATACTTTTGAAACAGTACTGATACGATCAACATCAACCCTGGCTATATTGATATTGCATGTTATTCTCTGCATTGGGCCTTTGAGCAGGCTTAATAGCAAATTCCTGCCCTTATTATACAATCGCCGCCATCTCGGTGTAACCATGTTCTTCCTTGCAGCGATACACGGAACTTTCAGCATCATTCATTTTCATGCATTGGGAGATGTGAACCCGTTTGTATCATTGTTCACTTCCAATACCAATTATAATTCACTGCATGGATTTCCATTCCAGGCATTGGGCTTTTTTGCATTGATCATATTTTTTTTAATGGCCATCACAAGTCATGATTTCTGGTTGCACAACCTGTCGCCAAAGGTTTGGAAAACACTGCACATGTTTGTGTACCTTGCTTATTTTCTCGTTATTATGCATGTGATGCTTGGGGCCATTCAATATGAAAGCCACCCCGTCTTTGTAATAATGATAGCGATGGGAGCAATAACAGTCATAAGCCTTCATTTGATCACTGGGCTGAAAGAAGTAAAGAAAGACAATGCCAGGTTTGATCCTGCAAAAAATGGTTTTGTAAGTGTATGTGATATCAATGAGATCGAAGAAAGCCGTGCAAAGATATTTTGTATAGATAAAGAACGTATAGCAGTGTATCGTTTTGAGAACAGTCTGTATGCCATACACAATGTTTGTAAACACCAGGGCGGCCCTTTGGGTGAAGGAAAGATCATTGATGGCTGTATCACCTGTCCCTGGCATGGATACCAGTATTTACCAAATAATGGCCAATCCCCTCCTCCATTTAAAGAAAAGGTAAGCACGTATGATGTAATGGTTGAAGGAACAAAGGTTTGGCTAAACCCAAGCCCATTCCCGGAAGGAACAGAAAGGCCGGGCGCATTGATCAATAATAAATAAACAGGAATGAATAATGAATTTTATATAGGATGGTTGCCAAAAGCACCTGGTGGTTTTGCAAAACACATTAAAAAAGTATTGCTGGCACTTTTACCTGTCATGATAATTGTTGGAATAACACTGGCATTACTGCAAAAGAAATTCGACACAGGGAATTTTGAATTCGGCAAACTAACAGAAGTAAAAGGAATATATTTTAATAAGCCCGTTCCAATGATCAAAGTGGTCAATGGTAAAGATATCTGGGGAAATATTTCTTACCTGGGTATTCCCCTCGTTGGATATGGCAAGCATGGAGCTGAAGGCATCATGATGGAGCTTGAAAAAGAAAAGAATATTTCTCTTACACAAAAAGAGATCACATTGAAAGGCACCCTTATCTACAATGATGGCAAGACGATCATGCAGGTAAATGAAGATGATAACCCTCTAGTTCATGTGGCAGATTCAAAAGCAGCAAATGAATTATTACAACAACAAAAAGACCTGGGTGTTTCAAAGGTCAAAGGTGAGATCATCGACCCTAAATGTTATTTTGGAGTGATGAAACCCGGTGAGGGCAAGGTTCACAGGGATTGTGCCATCCGTTGTATACTGGGTGGTATTCCACCGATGATGAAGGTTAGAAATGAAAAAGGAGAAAACAATTATTACCTGGTCGTTGGGCCAAATGGAGAGAATATGAATAATGCTGTACAGGATTATGTAGGGGAACCGGTGGAAATAGAAGCAAACCTCGTACAATATGACGACTGGATCGTAATGTATGTGAAAAGTGATAAGTTGATCAGCCGTATCTCTACTCTTGCGCTGTTAAGGAATGAAACAGCTATCATATCCTGTACAATGGGGAACTGCAATAAATAATTTATTGACCGTTGTTGTACATTTCTATACTTTTCATCCTTCTTATGATCGTCTCGGGATTCATATACCTTTCTTTTTCCATCATCTTATTAATATTATCAGCTCCAACCCAGTTTTTATGCTTCAATGCCTTGCGCACATTGATACTCCAGGCCAATAATTGATATCCAAGTCCATGAGCAATGCAGATACTATCTGTACCGTATTCAAATTTGTCTAAAAATTTTGAAGAAAGATTTCCGAAACCTACCCTCAAAATGCCTGGCATATTTTTATTGTTAAAATCAACAACATGGCTTATCTCATGCCCTATCACTCCAACCTGTGCATCAAAGTCAAGCGACCTGAAAAGAATGGGAGATAATTGCTTGATGGTCTTATCACTGATAGTGATCACATATTTCCTGCTGCGCTTATCCAGGAATATACTTGTCCATGCCGGTCTCGAAGACAAGGGAGTGAGCACATGTTTTATACGGAATTCAATTTTTATGTTGGCCAGTTCGGGGAAGAAACAAAGCGCCAGGAGAATGGGCTTTTCGTATTCCGTTGGAATTATCTTATTACTAGCAACCTTGGCCCTGATCAATGAATATACTTCCTCATTCAGGTCAGTTTGGGCAAAAGATCTCACCGGCACTTGTCCTGAGCAAAAGGAAGAAACAAGTACGAAAAGAAACAGTATGGTACTTTTTATTTTTTTTCTGATCATGCTGTCATTAGACTGGGCAAGATAATATCAAATTGGTACTGCTGCATCAAAAGGGTTGCCACTTCTTCCACAATATCACGGGCCACCGAAATTTTATCTTTCAATGGGAAATCTGTTTGTGAAAGATCCTTCTTAATGATGCTGATCTTGTTTGTATCAAACCCAAAGCCTGCCTGGTTGTCATTCATAGAATTCAATACAACCATATCGAAATTCTTTTTATTCAATTTACCAACAGCATGCTTTACTTCATCATTGGTCTCTAATGCAAAACCAACCGATAATTGCTTTGCAGACTTCACTTTGCCAAATTCATAGGCAATATCCACGTTCTTTACCATTTTAATGGTAAAAGAAGATTCATCCTTTTTTATTTTATGCTCAGCAATGCTTTCAGGGCGATAATCAGCAACAGCTGCAGCAAATACAGCTATATCCAGCTGCTCATAAAACATACAGCATGCCAGGTCCATTTCAGAAGCAGTGTCAACTTTAATGATCCTCAGCCTGGGATGTACCATATCTATATTAACAGGGCCAGAGACCAATACAACTTCAGCTCCCTGCATTAAAAATTGTTCAGCAATAGCATAACCCATTTTACCGGAAGAATGATTGCTGATATAGCGAACGGGATCAATAGCCTCCCTGGTAGGGCCGGCCGTGATCAAAACCTTCTTATTTTTTATAATGCATTCCATGATCATTGGTTATTATAGGATCAAATCTATTTAATATTGGTATCAGTGATTGTCGGCAACCTTACATTCAGAGGTTATTATATCCTACCATAAATAAAAAAATGCTGAGGGTTTCTCAGCAGCATTCCTTCAAATCAAAACCAACAATAAAAAACCAACTTATGAATTGTTATATAATTTTATTACAGGTTCTCTTATTACCGAAGCAGTATCAGTACAATAAAAACATACGGTGTCTGCAATAGCTCCGGGTTTTATCCATTTGCTGAAATCTGCATCCGGCATGGATCTCCGGTTTGACGGCGTATCGATCGTACCCGGCACCACTACAGACGTAATTACATTTGTTCCCTTTGCTTCTTCATTCATCAATTCTGCCAGTCGAAAGATCAAGGATTTACCCAGGCTATAAGCAACCATTCCTTTCGCATAGCTTGTATCAAGGCCAGGCTTTGAACCTACCAGGAATATTTTTCCATTGCCTTGTTGTATCATTTGTATAAACGCAGGACGCACGACATTAAATGCCGTTTCAAAATTCAGTCTATACTGCTTATTTATATCTGATGTCTTTGTTGTTGCAACAGATCCTGTAGCAAATCCTCCTACAGTTGTAATAACTACATCAATGGTTTTGTATTTTTCAACAACCATATCAATGAATTTTGCCGAATCTTCCTCGCTCAACAGGTCAACGGTAACTTTTTCAAACCTGTTGTTATTAATATCCAGTGCAACAGGATCATTTGGAATTACAGTCCCTATAACATTATAACCCGCACTTAAATATTTATTTACGAGTGCAGTTCCCATATTCCCGGAAGCTCCTGTTATAATTACTGTTTTCATGTTTAGTTTTTATCTTTTGATCGTAATATGATCTTTTATTGCCAGCTAAATTTACCTCCTGTATTTACATGAATTTTATATAAACTGCTGTGAGCAGTGAGGTACAATGTTTTTCCATCAGCTCCACCCCATGCCATATTTGCCGGGCGTTCAGGCGTTACGATCTTTCCCAGGAGTTTTCCTGCTGCATTCAATATCCACAAGCCTCCCGGTGCCGAAACAAATAAATTACCTTCCCTGTCAACCTTAATTCCATCAAGCGCTTCATCATCTTCTGTAATATTCCAGTCAAATAATATCTTTCCGTTCTTCAAAGTACCATCCGCCTGTACTTCATACCTCCACAATGTTTTTGTATTGTGTATATCACGAATATCCCAGTTGGTTACATAAAAATATTTTTCATCTGGTGAAAATGCCAGGCCATTCGGTCCGCCCAGATCTTTTGATACCACCGTTACTTTTCCATCCTTTATCATGAACACCCCTGAATAATCAAGCTCCTTTCTTTTATCATTGAAAAGATCCGGGAGCCCATAAGGAGGATCGGTAAAATAAATGCTGCCATCAGATCTCAGTACAACATCATTCGGGCTGTTGAATCTTTTTCCGTCGATCTTATCAGCTAAAATTGTTACAGGCCCTTTTTTCTCAATACGGATCACACGCCTGTTACCATGCTGATCAATGATGAGCCTTCCTTCCTTATCAATTGCAAGGCCATTGCTTCCCGGCTGGCCATATTCGCCAATATCCGCACCGGTATACCCACTATGGCTCATATATACGGTTACATTATGGTTTGTGGGATTGTACCTGTAGATCGTGTTTGTATTCGGATCACTGAACAATAAGTACCCATCGGGATGCCATACCGGCCCTTCAGTAAAAGAAAAACCATCTGCTACTTTTTCAACTTTTGTTCCTGCTGGAATAACACTGTTCAATCCTTCATTGATCGTATATATCCTGCCAATGTCTTTCCATGATGCATTTGAAGGCAATCCATCCTTATAAAAATCAACAACGGCATTTCTTACCCATATATAATTTTCCGGCAGTTTACCAATTGTTCCATTGATACCAAGAATGGCTATTGAAAAATGATCTCCTTCTTTTGCATCATTCGTTAAAATGACACGGTTCCTTGAATTGAAGCCTGCAATGACACCATTACCACTCTGCCCGAACCCCTGCATTTGTTTTCCATTCACCCAGATCTCGCTGTAATCGTCCATCACAATTTCAAATACAGCAGTAGTTCCATTGGTATTTAATTTTCCTATGGTTTGCGGGATGGTAAGTTCCACTTTGTACCACACGAATGACAACAGGCCTGTCCCTTGCCTGCTCTCGAGTTCGGTGGGTTTAATTTCTTTGAATTCCTTATCAAAATCGGTTGCCCCTGCCTGTGGGTGCAATTGATGTGTTTTTATTGCTGCACCGGTTGGATATAATAGCAAAGGATCATTGGTTCCTTTTCCGGGTGCCTTAAAATCCACATCAACAATGTGAGCATTCTGTACATACCATTTGGCTCCTACTAATGCAGCGCCATCCGTCATACGCAGGTCAGCAATGGCCTGTGGTTTATCAACAGCAAGCTGCCTTGTCTCCTGCGCAAAAACCGCGTACGATAACAATGAAAAGAACAGGATGGCCAAAACCATCATGTAAATTTTTAATATGGAATATATTTTGATCATTATTTTTATTTTTTTACCAACTGTTGTTTTTCAATTATGCATTGTTGTGTCACTCTCTTGTACCGCATCGCTATGTTCAACACTCAATATCCAGTTAAGTCATCAATCAATTTTTGCTTTCACCCCCGCATTGGCTATGTCTTCATCCTGTTGTGCACTTGCACTTCCGCTAACTCCGATGGCACCGATCACCTGTCCCTGGTAAATGATAGGAACACCGCCTTGCAAAAAAGTATGGCCAACGGTTATCAAAGCCTGTCTTCCCCCGTTAATGGAATTCTCCAGTTTTGAAGAAGGAGCTTTGAACAAGGCTGCTGTGTTTGCTTTTTTGCCTGCAACTTCTGATGCTGCCGCAAAAGTATTGTCGAGGCGTTCGAGATAAACCAGGTTACCGCCTGCATCAACCACTGCAATAGCTCCGCCCGGTGCATTATTCGCCCTGGCATATATCACCGCTTCCGCAACGACTTTCTTAGCCGCTTCGAGTGAAATATTTTTGGTTGAAAGTACCTGCGCTTTTACAGGAAAGGATAAAATCAATGCTGCTATGAGCATTAAGAGAAAATGATTTTTAAAAAATTTCATGACTATACTTTTAATTGTTAATTGATCTTAATTGTCCATTGGCTTTGCGGCTTCATCAAATTCAACTGTCTTACCTGATTTCTTTGCAACAATCGTTGGCCAGTAGCCATCTGCTTTCATGATATTACCGGGCAGGTCTTTATTAAATCTTTTGTATGCATCCTGTGAGTGTTGTAATATCAACCTGCCGTTCTCAACCTGGAAAATAGTTGGATCGATTGGGCGAAGTTTACCAAGGCTCATGGCATAGCCACAAAAACCGCCATACTGTGGAGCAAACATCTCAGGATGATCTTTGAACATGCCGGCATGTGCTTCCGTTGCAAACCAGTAAGTAGCTCCATTATAACGTGCAGCATATTTCGGATCACCCATGATGGCTTTGTTATCTGTGAAATAAGCTACAGCATCATAACCCTGCATGATCACTCCATCTTTATCTACATTATTTAAAAAACCTTTTTCTTCGTCAGTTGTGATCTGTGCTCCATGCTTTGAAGAAACCTTTGGCCAGTATTTATCAGCCTTAGACAGGTTACCTGCTACATCTTTGTTCCAGCCCTTTACAGCTCTATCATTGTGTTGAATCAGCAACCTGTTATCAACTATTGAAAATGTATTCACGTTGATCGGTGCTATTCGCCCGAGGGAAACTGCGTAAGCACACCATCCACCGAATTGGGGTTTGTATTTATCCGGGTTTGATTTGAAAAGGTCAAGGTGCTCCATTGATGCGAAATAATAAACTGCATCCTGGTATTTGTATTGAAATGCAGCATCTCCTTTCACAGGTTTGTTGTCAGTAAAGAAGGCAACGGCATCATACTGGTCAAGTATCACTCCATTGTCATCTACATTATTGAAATATTTGTTGTCAGTTTTCTGTGCTTCAACAGCTATTCCCATAAAAGTGCCGATCAACAGGAGCAGCGTTGTAAATACCATTTTATAAAAACGGTTACGCCTGGCTTTTTCTGCCACAAGCTCATTCATGCAAATTGTTTTTGTTATTGCTTCCATAATTATTTTTTTTATGACACAAAGAAACTATGCCGCCGGAGGAGTAGCTGTCTGTTAGTTTACAAATAAGTTTATTGAAAATAAAAATGCCCGGCATCTGTCGGGCATTTTACAAATATTGGATCGTACCAGCAGGATAAATTAATGTAATATAGTAGCAGAGGCAGTTGCAGGCATATCATAATTAACCGGTTTGCCTACATGGTTCGCAACAATACCTGGCCAGTTCATGTCTGCTTTTACAGTATTCCCTTTAAGATCTTCATTGAACAGGTCATAAGCTTCCTTTGTATGTTGTAATATCAGCCGGCCATCTTCGATCTGGTAGATCGTTGGATCAACAGGCCTTAACTTGCCGATACTAACAGCATAGCCACAAAAAGCTCCATACTGTGGTGCATACTTAACAGGATCGGCTTTGAACATAGCCTTGTGTTCAACCGAAGCAAACCAATAAATGGCTCCCTGGTAATTTTCGGTGAATGAAGCATTACCCATCACAGGTTTGTTGTCAGTGAAATAAGCAACGGCGTCATATCCCTGTAAAATAATCGATCTCTTATCAATATTATTCAGGTAACCGTCTTTTGCATTAAAAGTTGGTTCCTTTAAGAACAAAAAGTAAACTGCTATAGCAGCCCCCAGTAGAATAACTGAAATTAATAGAATTTTTTTCATGATTTTTTTTTACAAAGAAAGCGGGAAGTTTAAAAAATAACTGTCATTGGCTTTACAACAGGCAAAAAAAACCGGGCATTTCAAACTAGGAGAATACCAGTCCCGTATATTAATAGACAAAAGGAGCCTGAATTGTCAGGCTCCTGACTAATAGCGGGTTTTAATAGCGGTATTTTGCAAATTCATATATTAAATCGACAAAAATGACATTTAGACTTATCTCAACCTTCGTTTAAATTACAGGAATACTCCTCTTGAGTGCTTGTAAAAAAGCCTCCACAAATACATTAAATGATAGCCTGGCAGATGATACGACGGCTGTACTTAAATACCAGGGGAATTTTGTATCTGGCCCGTATGGCACCGTATCAGGCATTGCGAAGATTTACCTGAAACAAAACAAGTATGTGGTGGGATTGGAAAATTTTTCAAGCAGCAACGGGCCTGATTTGAAAGTTTACATTTCCAAAGAACAGGTTCCCGTAAATTTTATTAAGCTAAGCGATCTAAGTTCAACAAATGGGGATCAATTATATGATGTAACAGGTTCCCCGGATTTTTCCGAATACAAATATGTACTGATCCATTGTGAGCAATTCAATCATTTATTCGGCAGTGCGCTGATACAGTGATATCAGATATAAATGATTTAGGCTATCCGACAGCACTGCAATTCGGACGGAAAGTTATACTGTCTCTACCAATATGGGCAACAGTATAAAATAAGTAATAAATTTAGTATGGAATTTAGACAATACAGCCTTGACTACGCAGACACATTTGCACAAATGCGTAACAACCCTAATGTTTTAGATAATAGATATGACAAAAGTCCTAATCCATTTACCAAACAAGATGCAATAGATTTTATAAAGATTCAACTTGGTAAAAATCCTCCTCAGAGATTTTTTATATTCTATGACAATGAATTGGCGGGAGAAATAGGAATTACTATTCAGGAGGATGTCCATAGGCTTTGTGCAGAAATTGGTTATTTCATAGCTGAACCATTTTGGGGAAAAGGTTTGGCAACAAAAGCTATTGCAAAAATGACTGAATACAGCTTTGCCACATTTGACATTGTTAGAATCGTAGCAGGTGTTTTTGATTTTAATAAAGCATCAATGAAAGCATTAGAAAAAAACAAATATTATCTAGAAAGCATAAGAAAGAAAGCTGTTATCAAAAAAGGACAAATTATTGATGACTACATTTGGGTTAAATTAAATGTCTGACAATCTCGCCACCTTTCATCAGTTATCAGGTTGCTGAATATTAATAGCGCATGAATTTTAATCTTCCTTTTGTTTCATCATTACTTAATACCCCACCTGTAATAGATTCATATTAATGAACAAA
>JBDTWL010000012.1:0-70121 GCA_040006715.1 Ferruginibacter sp.
CTGCAAATTTAACGAAGTCTTAGCTAAGGGAAAATTAATCTAAAATATCTTTGGGCATTGACAGTAATTTTTGTAATTCGTGCTATAAAAAGTCTTAAGTGAAAATGAGAAAATATTTACTTCCCGGGATCCTTTTTTTATTGATCAACTCTGTTTCCCTGGCACAGGATTTTAAAGGCCAGTGGAAGGGCACTTTTTTAGACAAAAGCACCTCCTTTACCGGCTGGGGCGGCGACCGCTGTGATTATGTACTGGAACTTGAAGTAAACGGCAAAGATGTAACAGGATACTCTTATACTTATTTTACGGATGGCGGTAAAAAATACTATACCATTTGCAGTTTAAAAGGCATTATCAACAAGCCAGAAAAATACATTGAGGTCAAAGAAATCGTACGTACGAAGACCAATGTCCCGAATAATATCCGTAACTGTTTCCAAATTCACAAACTCACTTATTATAAACAAGACAGTACTGAAACCCTGGAAGGCAGCTGGATGCCTGCACCCAACCAGGTAGGCGATTGTGGATATGGCAGCACTTCTTTACAAAGGCGTGTATTGAAAAAAAATTATTCCCTGTATAACCCTGTTGCAAAAAAAATAAATAAAGCCCCGGCCAAAAAAATATTGCCCGGCATTGCCGTTAAAAAGAAAGCTGATAACACGATCGTAAAAGCAGCTCCAAAGAAAGAAACGCTGCCCAAACCCAAAAATGATATCATCGGAGAACTTGAGGAAATGCCAACCACCAAAAAGGCCATACAGGATAAAATAATTGCACCGATCCCCAGTTTTGAAAAGCGGAACAATACCATCATGAAGACTATTGAAGTAGAAAATGTCAGCGTTAAGGTTGACCTGTATGATAACGGTGAGATCGATGGCGACAGCATTTCGCTTTTCTATAATGGGAAATTATTGCTTTCACACAAGCGGCTTTCGGACAAGCCGATCACGTTAAACATCAATGTTGATAATGATAAATCCATAAACGAACTGGTCATGTATGCCGAAAACCTTGGTTCCATACCACCCAATACAGCCCTGATGATCGTTTCAGACGGTTCCAACAGGTACGAAGTGCGTATCACATCCGATCTACAAAAAAGCGGTGCCATCCGCTTCATTCATAAACCCGGAGCTGCTGCGGGAAATTAAGACCAAATGATTATTGAAACTGCCTTTGCCAGCAGGCAAGGAAAAAGGGATTTCGGATTTTGATCGGAATTAAACACTTCATAATTCAATATTCCCTGTTCGATATAAGCATTTTTCCCAAGAACCTTAAAATTTGATATTGTAAGTTATTGACGGAATAATGGGGAAAATGGAGACCTGCTTTGCCTGTACTTTCAGCGTACCGTTATAAGGGCTTCCCGATTGGTCATAATAGATAAAATAAGGGTTCTTCCTGCTGTAGGCATTAAAGACGCTGAATACCCATTCTCTTTTTACTTTACGACTTACGTTCTTTTTAGGGGTAAGTGTGGCTGCCAGGTCAAGGCGGTGATAAGCCGGCAAACGGTATTCATTGATGCGGCTATACTCTTGTGTTAGTACAGCACCGACGATATAAAAACGCTGTGGCAAAGTAGCTGCATTGCCGCTGCCATAGACAAATGTTGCTGAGAATTTCCATTTGTTATTCAGTTCATATATGGCTACCACGCTCAGGTCATTCCTGCGATCGAATTTAGCGGGATATTTATTTCCGAAATTAAGCCCCGGAAATTTCCTAAAGGTCCAGCTTAAAGTATAGCCGATCCAGCCGGTAAACTTTCCCTTTACCTTATTGATGAATAATTCCGTTCCATAACTCCAGCCTTTTCCAAATGTGAATGAATTCTCTGTGTCATCTATTGAATTGGGCACATAGCCTTCTTTGTATTCTATCTGGTTCTGCATGTCCTTGTAGTAAACTTCCAGCGAGGTCTCATACATGTTGTTCTTAAAATTCTTAAACAAACCGGCTGCATACAACCAGCTAAGTTGAGGTTTTACCTTGTATGTACTGGGCACCCACAGGTCGGTAGGCAAAGTAGTACCGGCATTACTTACCAGGTGAATGTATTGGAGGTTGCGTGTTATGGAAGCTTTGATGGAGGTTTCTTCGTTCAATGAATACCTTACTGTAAGCCTTGGTTCAAAGCCGCCATAAGTTTTTATTGCCTTTCCTCTACCATATACAACGCTGTCGATCCTATTATTATTCGCGTCTGTGGTATAGATCTTATTAGGCCCTATCTGTTGAAAACCACTGTATCGCAATCCGGCATTGATATTTAACTTTGAATTTATTTCCCAGTTGTCCTGTACATATATTGCCCCCTCATGTGCATATTTAATTTGTGCATTTGCCGGGTTAAATACAACCGAATCCTGCTTGCCGCTGATAACGGAAGGTGTAAAACGATGATACGTGTATAGTAAGCCGAATTTCAATTTGTGTTTGGAAAAAGGATAAAAATCAAAATCCTGTTTTAAGCTTACATCTTTGATCCCGGAAGCCAGTTTTAATTCGAAATTATTTTGTGCTGCGTTGAATGTGAAATTATAATCATTGTAAACCGCCGTCGTATTTGCAAATAATTTATTGTTGAAAACGTGGTTCCAGCGCAGTGTTCCTGTTGCATTACCCCATGGGATATTTACTTTGAGGCTTTGAGTAGCATTGGAGAAATCAAAAACATCGCGTCCAAAATAACCGCTCAGGTAAAGCCGGTCACGCTCATTGAACTTGTAATTTATCTTGGCATTCAGGTCATAGAAATAATAGCCCGAGCCATAGAACTGGCTTGACTTCTTAATAAATCCTTTTGAAAGGGCATCAATATAAGTTCGCCTTGCAGATATGATAAAAGAGGCTTTGTCTTTTTTAATGGGCCCCTGTATGGAAAGCCTGGAGGCAATTAAACCCAAACCACCATCAACCTGGAATTTCTGGTTATTACCCTCTTTCATAGAAATATCAAGTACACTTGATAACCTTCCGCCATACTGAGCGGGCATACCACCTTTTATCAGGGAAACATTTTTAATAGCATCCGAATTGAAAATGGAAAAGAAACCAAATAAGTGCCCGGAGTTATAAACCACAGCATCATCCAGCAATATCAAATTCTGGTCGGGCCCCCCGCCCCTCACATAAAAACCTGCACTGCCCTCACCTGCATTGCGAACGCCCGGCAACAGCTGCACTACTTTCAACAGATCAACCTCTCCCAAAAAAGCAGGTATCGATCTTATCTGTTCAATAGGTAATGTGATCTTGCCCAACTGAGCGTTCTTGATATTATTATCACGCTTTTTTGAAGTAAGGATCACTTCTTCCGAAAGACGGGTACCGGGATAAAGATCTATGTTGATGAGGCTATCCTTCTTCAGGTCAATATTGATCATCATCGACTGGTAACCGATATAAGATCCTACGATCGAATAAGTCCCCTCGGTAAGTGTGAGCGAATAGAACCCGTATTGATTGCTGTTGATACCCCTGGAATTTCCTTTTACCGAAATGGTAGCGCCTATTAGTGTCTCACCTGTAACGCCGTCTTTAATATACCCGCTGATGGTATGCCTGGCAGACGGAGCTGCAGGATTCTTTTGTGCATAGTTGCAAAAAGAAAAACTTAAAAAGATAAGCGATAGAAAGGAATATTTCATTGGGGTACTGCCTTTATTATTGAGCCTTGATGGTATCTTTTACTTCACCGCAATGAAGCATGGTTGCTTTATACTCAGGATGATGTTTACCAAGGTATGGATTGACTATTTCGGTATTGTTGCTGATCCAGTTTGCACCTTTATCTTCCCCAAAAGCCATTGGGCAGAATTGAAGGTATAATTTAGGGCCTTCGTAATTAATGGTTTTAAAGAATGCGGGGTACATCATTTCCGTGATCATCCGGAAATCCTGGCGCATTTCGCTAATATCGCTTTGTGCAAGCAGTGAAACAGCATTTGAGCGGATATCAGCAATACTTGATTTTGCAGATTCCATGATAACAGCTGTATCATTTTTCAGTTCAGCTGTAGGGATACTGTCTAATAAACCTATGAATGCTTCTGTACCTTGCCTGGCTTTCGCAGTATCATCATCTACAAATGCGTCTTTTATTCCCAGGTAGGCATTTAACATCTTATCTACACTGGCATTAAAAGCAGCTGAATGCTTCTTTAATGCGATCGGTTCTGGCTTGAGATCATTGGAAGACCCGCCTTTTTTCTTAAATAAGAACCAATAAATGCCAAATGCTAACAATAATACAACCAGGACTGCAAATACTTTTTTCATCAGTATAAATTTTTGCCAAAGTTACTATATAACAGTAAATCCTTTTTATAGTTTAATGATTAAGTTACTTTTGCGGGAAATTCGGCTATTAGCTACAAGCTATTAGCCGTAAGCTAACAGCTAATAGCTTGTAGCTAACAGCGAAAACAAAAGATTCGTATCAATAAAATATTTTCGAAATGTTATTAGGATTACAGAACGTGACCTTTGAATTCGGGGCAAGGACCATTGTAGAGGATGCCACCTGGCACATACAGCCCAATGAGCGTATTGGCCTGATCGGGTATAACGGTACAGGGAAATCTACTTTATTAAAAGTATTGACCGGCCAGTATTCACCGGCAAAAGGTACGGTAGAGAAAGGAAGAGAGACGACCATCGGTTTTTTACACCAGGACCTGTTAGGTTTCGATACCGAAGATTCCATACTGGAAGTTGCACTCGGTGCTTTTGAAAGGGTAAAGCAGCTTGAAAAAGAGATCGAGGCAGTTGGTGAAGAACTTGCAAAGACCGGTGATGAGCAATTGGCGCATGATTATGCCGACCTTTTACATGAAATGGATGTATTGGATGGTTATAGCATTCATCATAAAACTGAAGAAATATTGCAGGGGCTTGGTTTTGCGAATGCCGACCTGGGTAAACCGTATAAGAATTTCAGTGGGGGCTGGCGGATGCGGGTACTGTTGGCAAAAATGATCTTACAACACCCAGATGTGTTGCTGATGGATGAACCGACGAATCACCTTGACCTTCCCAGTATTGAATGGCTTGAAAAATATTTGCAGCACTACCAGGGAGCTGTGGTGATCGTATCACATGATCGCTTTTTCCTTGACCGCATGGTCACAAAAATTGTTGAGCTTTATCAACAACAGCTAAATTTTTATACAGGCAATTATTCTTATTACGAAACGGAGAAGGCGCTGCGTATCGATATGCAGAAGAAGGCTTATGATAACCAGCAGGATTATATACGCCAGCAGGAAAGATTTGTTGAGCGTTTCAAGGCAAAAGCCAGTAAAGCTGCGGCAGCGCAGAGTATTGTAAAAAGACTGGACAGGTTAGACCGGATCGAAGACGTAGAACTGGAAAGGCCCAATATGAAGATCAATTTTGCCGTGGATAAACAACCCGGAAAGATCATTTGTACTCTAAAGCATGTTACCAAGAATTTCAAAGATGTACATATTGTGGAGGATACCAGCGCAGAGATCGATCGCGGTGATAAGATCGCTTTGATCGGTGCTAACGGTAAGGGTAAATCTACGCTACTGCGTATCATTGCAGGTACGGAACCATTCGAAGGCCAGCGGGAATGGGGACACAATGTTGTTGAATCATTCTATGCCCAGCACCAGCTGGAAGCATTGAATATGAACAATGATGTACTGGAAGAATTAAAAGACGCACGCAGCGGAAAGAATGACCTTGAATTGAGAAGTTTGCTGGGGGCATTTTTGTTCAGCGGGGATACAGTTGAAAAGAAAATAAAAGTACTGAGTGGTGGTGAGAAAGCCAGGGTGGCTTTGGCCAAGACAATTGCCAGCAAGGCTAATTTCCTGATGCTGGATGAGCCGACGAACCATCTTGACATTCATTCGGTGGACCTGTTGGTTGAATCTCTTAATAAATATGAAGGCAGCCTCATCCTGGTTAGTCATGACCGTTACTTTATCAGCCGCCTGGCAAATAAGATATGGGAAATAGATGACCTTAAGATCCGCGAATTTAAAGGCAGTTATGCCGAATGGGAAGACTGGAAAGAAAGAAGAACCAAAGCAGAAGCAGAAGCCAAAAGAAATGAGAAATCAGAAATGAAAATTGAAAAACAGGAAGCTAAACCCGTTGCCAATCCTATTCAAAAAGAGAAAGCGATCAGCAATGATACCAAGAAAGAGCTGACAAAGATCAAGAACAGGGTCAGGCAATTAGAAGAAAACCTCGTCAAACTGAAGAAGGCCAAGACAACATTGGAAGCATCCCTTGCCGACCCGGAAATATACAGTGATAAACATAAATTCATCAAAGCCGAAGCCGATTACAATAAAGCAGTGAGTGACCTGAACATTGCTAATACAGAATTTGAAGTGGTCTTTGAAAAGATGATGGAGCTGGAAGAGAATAGTTAATTATAACTATGTAATTGTTTTTGCATATATGGATCAGAATGTTATAAATATGTGAAATATGGGTTTTGAATCTTAATCATCACCCGATTTGACGTCTAACTAATTGTAATATTACAGTTACAATTAAATCTGAGCCATGACACAAGATCATCCCATTTATCTTCCAACTAAAATGTACAGGTATTTTTCTCTTGCTTTTATTGCTGCCTTATGCTGCCTGCAAACAACTGCACAGCATAAAAGTTTTGAAAGAAGGGAAAACAGGCCTCAAAGAGGTTTTTCTCCTGATAACAGGCAACAACCGATTCAAAATTCAGCTCCGCGACAACAGAACCCGGTAGCCGGTAATTCATCGAATAGCCGGTGGAGACATGATGCCAACAGGCCTCAACCGAGCACACTAACGCCGCCGCCGCGACAACAGAACCAGGTTGCAGGCAATCAATCATCCAGCAGGTGGAGGCATGATGCTAACAGGCCACAACCTACGCAGATCCAGGGTCAGCCACAGGCAAATAACAATGGATCTTCTCTTAGGCCTAATGGTTCTAATAACAATAGCCGTTTTGGTAATAGCAGGAATTATCCAAGGGCCAGCCGCTATGATAATTACAGGAATGGCCCCGGATACAGGAGGCCAGTTTACAATGCAAGAAATCCCGGGTGGCGTTATTCGTATTTGCCAAGAAGGCATGCTATCATAACAAGTTTTTCATATCCATATCAAACCATCTATTACGGCGGCTATGGTTACCGTTATTGTGATGGTGTTTATTATCGCCCATACAACAATGCATTCCAGGTTGTAACACCGCCTTTCGGAATATTTATCAATATATTGCCCTTTGGGTACAGGAGGGTCGTGGTGCATGAGAATCCATATTATTATTACAATGGCACATATTATGATGAATATGAAAGTTCATATCGTGTAGTTGCTCCACCTGTGGGTGCAATTGTAGAAAGTATTCCTGAAGGTTATGAGACCATTGTTATTGATGGGGAAACTTATTATAAGGTAGATGATGTACAATACAAACCTGTTGTTCAGGATAACGGGGAGATATGGTACGAAGTGATCAAAGTGAGTTAAGGAAAACTTAGCATAACGGGGAATAACTAATTAATAAAGAACAAGGAATTTTGAACAATGATCAGGGTGAAACAGCCCTATTCAAAATTCCTTGTTCTTTATTGTTATTATACTTCAGCAGCCAGGGGTATTGTTATCATGATCCTCGTTCCGTTATGCGGGGAACTTTCAATGAGCACTTCGCCATTGAAAGCCTCTGCCCTGTTTATAATATTTGAGATACCGATCCCTTTTCTTTTTTTATTTACATTAAATCCAACACCGTCATCTTTAACTTCAATATTGATCTTATTGTTGTTTGCCAATATTAAGATATTGACATTTTCTGCCTTGGCATATTTCGTTATATTATTTACCTGTTCCTGGATGATCCTGTAAATATTTAATTTAAGGTCGTCATCAATTGTACGGCTACCGGTATCATATTTTAAAACTGCTTTCAGCCTGGTATTTTTTTCCAGCTCAACCAGCAATATTTCAACAAGGTCCTTTAGCCTGATGTTCTTTAAGGGAGTAGCCTGCCTGCTGCTGAGTTTGCGTATCTCGTGAATAGAGCTGTCTATCAATTCCATTGGATATTTTATTAATTCTTCCACTGCTTTATTGTTCTTAGCCGCAAGTTTCAGATATAATTTTGTACCCGCGAGAATCTGGTTCACATTATCGTGCAATTCCTGGCCAATTCGGTTCCTTTCTTTTTCCTGTGCTTTTATGATCGCCCTGCTGATCCTTTTTTGTTCCTGCAATTTTTGTTCTGTTGCTTCTTTCAAAGCCTGTTCTATATTTTTTTTCTCAGTGATGATCTCTGTCAGCATTATTATGCCACCGATCTCTCCTGTGAGATTGTACCAGGGATGTACTTCCCAACGGAGCCAATCAATAGTGCCATCTTCATTTGTATAATGATCTTCGTCGCTTTTTTCTGTACTGCCTGCAAGACAACGCATATGAACATCTCTCCAGTGCTGCGGGATCCAGGGGAAAATTTCATAATGGATATTCCCTATTAATTGTTCTTCGGTTACCTTATAGTCGTTCATCCACCGGCGGCTTATGTTTAGATAACGCATTTCTTTATCAAACATGGCTATTGCAGCCGGGCTTTGTTCAATAAATAACCTGAGTTGCTTTTCCTGTGTTACCAAATTTGATTCAACTTTTTTTAATTCCGTTATATCCCTGGCAATTGCCATAACTAAATTTTCACCGAACTTTTTAACATTCGCCTGTACATAAATGTTGTGGCCGTTCCTGTGAAGCATTTTTCTATTGCTAAAAATATGCTGGCCTTCAGCCAGCAGATCAAACCGGATGGGAACGGTTTTCAGTTCCTCCTTATCAATAAGCGCTTCGATATTCATTTTCAGCAATTCTTTCTTGGAATACCCGAACATCTTACACATGTTGCTATTTATGTCAATAAAATTTCCTTTAAAATCGGTGATCATGATAGGGTCTGAAGCTTGTTCAAAAAGAGAATGGTATTTTTTTTCACTTTCCAGTATCTCCTGTTGAACTTTCATTTGTTTGGTCATATCGATACCTGCACCGATCAGGCAGTTCTTTCCGTCATATTTGATCGCACGGCCATTAAAAAAATAAGGAATGGCTCGTTTATCTTTGGTTATTATAGTTGCTTCTACCTCAGCATTGCCTTTGGTAAAAGCTTTCGCTATGGCTGTTGTTATAAGCTCATGTTCTTTCTGTTCAAAAAAATTCAATGGGTTCAAAGAGGGGATCTCTGTTTCTGTATATCCTGATACAGTTTCAAAATTCTTGTTCCATTTAAGGTATGTACCTGATTCATCCTGCAAATAAAAGATACCCGGGAGGCTGTTGATCATGATATTTGCCAGTTCCTCAGCTTTCATTGTTTTGCCTGCTGCCTGGTCGGTCTGGTAACCGATACCTATCAGGTGACTTTCCTGGGGGCTAAATTCCCATTGTGTCTGAACAATAGTTCCGTTATTATTTTTTAATGCCAGATTGGTGGTCATGCATCTATTGCGAGCTAAACAATCTTTAAGCTTTTGACAGAACAGGGGAAACTGTGCAGACTCTATTATTTCATTCATACTCCCGGAATGGCCATCGCCTGAGCTTATAAAAGCCCTATGAAAGATTTGGTTGGAGAAGATCAGTTTACCTGTATGATCTATTTTAACGAGATAGATGGTTTGGGAATTTATCAAAAATGAAGGTAGTTCCATATTGACAGTTTTCTCAAGCCCGTCAGGGCCCAGGGCAGTTATAAAATTATATACATAGTAGCTTTAAACGGGTAGCTTTATCAAGTTACAATATAAAAAAAGTAAATCCTATACCTTTCCAATCGTCGTTGACTAATTGGGTATAAACACGTACGGCAGGGAAATTGAGTGAAATAGATAAAATGGTTGTTTTGTAACCTTTTTCCTCCTGGACCACACGCCACTTAAACCGTTTACAAAGGAATAAGTACCATTTACTAATTTATCATATCAGAAATAAATCAGTATCATAATTTTGATCAGTTAAAAAACATGAAAAGATCATTATGCCTTTTTCTGATAATGCTGATCAGCGAGATATGTGTCAGTCAATTAGTTGTTTCGCTTGATTTTTCAAACGTAGAGCAAACTATCGCTTTTTTTAAAAAGCCGAATGCAACAAATGGAGATATTGATAATTTGATCGCCACACCTGGTTTAAGATCTATTATAAAAAAGATACGCTCAAATGACAGTATTGCACGGGTTACTTTACAGAAAGTAAGCAGTGGAATAGAGACCACCGGTAAGGAAAATGATTTCCAATATTCATTTATAAAAGAACATTTACAGGAACTGGATGATTTTGTTAGGAATATCAAGGCAAATAAGCAGGTGATACTTGATAGTATCAATGCACTGTCTGTATATCTTCCTCCGGGTAAAACCATGCTGGTTAAAGTATGTTTTCTTGTTGGAGGATATTCTGCCGGCTTTACATTATCGGATGATAATATCTTCTATATTGGCATGCACCAATACAAAAATGATCTTACAGGAATTGTAAACACCTGCCAGCACGAATTGTTTCATAATATACAGGGATCTTCATACGACAGGACTGCCGTAATGAAAAAGCTGGAAGTTGCTAAGGAGTTTCCTTCACTCTATGCCTATTATATTGGATTAAATATTTTTGTAGAAGGCACAGCGGAATATATTGCTGATATCGATAAGATGGACCTGTCTACTCCTTACATGGCCAGGCAGGCAGAGCATGCCAATGTGAACAAATACAGGATGAGGGAAAATTTTTACCTGCTGGAAAAAATATTGATGGATGCCTATATTAACAATGAAAAAATTGATGCTGATCTTTCATACAATATTCTTTTCGATTGGAATTGGAACAATCCCGGCTACCAGGTTGGTAAACTTATGGCTAAAGCGTTGGTAAAAGCATATGGTCCAATGGTAATAAAAAAATACCTTTCTTCAGATCCGATGATCTTTATCAGGGATTATATTAAGCTCACAAGAACAAACAAAGCAGGTAATCCTTTTAGTTTTTCTGATGACTTTGAAAGAATGATCGATGCGGTTGTTGCAAAAGTTGATTCATTAAAATGACAGGCAGCGCAATATTATCAGGGTAATTTAATCAAACAATTCTCCCTGGCCAGTTGCATTTTCCTTAACCTCCCACTCCATCTCTACTGATTTGGAAAAGTCTACAAGTTTGGCCCCTACTGCTTTCCAGCCCATGACTTCCACTAATTTTCCAACCTTGAATTTGGCTTTATTTATTTGTTGGCCACGACCCGTCTGAACTTTTAATACAGGTTCAGTATCCGTGGTAACTGTCTCCAGCCTGTTATCCTTTCCTTCTTTTATGAAATAGAATTTGCTGTTGAGTGTAGTGGTCTCTATTTTAAAACGTTTGATATTGTATTGCAATTTTTCATTGTCGAGGTAAACAGCCGTAATGACCTTATCGGCATCATATTTTTCTATCAGCAACATTTTATCGGCATCAAAGCGCTGGGTTAGCTCCTGGTCCAGGATCTCATAATTCCCATCTCCATAAATGACAAGCAACCTGTCCTCAGCTTCAAACTTACCAAGGTATTCGCCTTTCATATCCGTATTCAGCCTGCCAAATTTACTATCGAACCAAAGCTTTTTCGCATCAAGCGTTGATTTACCTGCATCTTTGAATTTTACAGATTTGATGGGATATTTGGTCACCTGGTTGCCGATGCTTCCGCGGTTCTTGATCTCCAGTTCTTCAAAATAAAATTCCAGTTCTTTTTTCTTTGCACTGCAGTTGGGACTGAGAATAATTTTTACAACTTCAGCTTCACCATTTGCATTAACAGATAGATAATGCACCCTGCTTCTTTCAGCTCCCTTTGTAAGGTCATATTCCTTATCCCTGGTCACTCCCGTCACATTAAAGCGTTTTGCAAAACTCATTCCTGATTTTCCATCAACATAGATCATATTATAAGTAGTGCGTTCATCAGCTTTTTGAAAAACGGCCACATGCAGGATGTCTTTTCCTATGAAGGCCTTATCAGAAACCTTCACCACTTTCATGATACCGCCCTTAGTGAAAGCAATGATATCATCCAGGTCGGAAACCTCTGCTACGAGCTCATCTTTCTTCAGCCCTGTACCAATGAACCCATCTGCAAAATTTGCATACAGTTTTGTATTGGCAATGGCTACACTCTTGGCCTGTATCACATCAAATAATTTTATCTCTGTTTTACGCTCTCTTCCTTTGCCATATTTCTTTAACAGGTTCTCATAATATGCAACTGCAAAATCAACCAGGTTGGCAATGTCATGTTTAACCTTTTTAATTTCCGCTTCCAGGTTTTTGATCTGTTCATTGAGTTCATCGATATCAAGCCTGTAGATCCTTCGTACGGGCTTTTCAGTTAGCTTGATGATATCCTCTTTGGTAATGGCCCGCTTCAGTTGTTTTTTAAAAGGAGTAAATGCTTTATCAATTGCTGCCAGCACTTTGTCCCAGGTTTCATGTTTTTTCTCCAGTTCCTTGTATATCTTTTCTTCAAAGAATATCTTTTCAAGAGAAGTATAATGCCATTTCTCCAGCAACTCGGCGAGTTTTATTTCCAGCTCCCGTTTTAATAATTCTTTTGTATTATTGGTAGCGATGTTAAGCAATTCCTTTACTGCCAGGAACTGCGGCTTGTTGTCTACGATGACACAGGCATTGGGCGAAATACTTACTTCGCAATCGGTAAACGCATAGAGTGCATCGATGGTAATATCAGGTGAAATGCCCGGTGCCAGTTCAATGATGATCTCAATATCAGCTGCAGTGTGATCGGTAACTTTTTTGATCTTGATCTTTCCCTGGTCATTTGCCCTTACAATGCTTTCCATCAATTGGGTGGTAGTAACGCCATAGGGCACACTTTTTATCACGAGTGTTTTTTTATCCTGTTCTTCTATGAATGACCTTACCCTTATTTTTCCGCCTCGCTTACCTTCATTGTAATTGCTTGCATCCATGCTGCCACCTGTCTGGAAATCCGGAAGTATCTCGAATTTCTTTCCACGCAGAGATCTTATGGAAGCCTCGATCAGTTCACAAAAATTATGGGGTAATATCTTGGTAGCAAGCCCAACAGCAATACCTTCTGCACCCTGTGCAAGCAAAAGCGGGAATTTCATTGGCAAGGTTACCGGTTCATTCTTCCTTCCGTCATAACTCAATTGCCAGTTGGTTGTCTTTGCATTGAAAGCAACTTCCAGCGCAAACTTGCTGAGCCTTGCTTCAATATAACGGGGCGCTGCTGCGTCATCACCGGTGCGTACATCGCCCCAGTTTCCCTGGGTTTCTATTAAAAGGTCTTTTTGTCCAAGGTTTACCAATGCATCACCGATACTGGCATCTCCGTGGGGATGGTATTGCATGCTCTGCCCGATGATATTGGCCACTTTATTAAAACGGCCATCATCCATTTCTTTCATTGCGTGGAGAATGCGGCGCTGTACCGGCTTCAACCCGTCTTCAATGGCAGGTACGGCACGTTCCAGTATCACATAACTGGCATAATCCAAAAACCATGTTTTGTACTGGCCGCTAACACCGGTATCACTGTGGGAGTATTCTTCTTTAACTTTTTTTGCCATAGTATTTCACGCAAGGACCGCAAAGGAGCAAAGCCGCAAAGAGCCATACTTCCTTATTCCTTATTTTGTATTTCTTATTCCTTATTTCTCTTTTGTCTTCATCTCAAAATCCTTCATATTCCCCACCTTGCCCTGCACATCAAATAATTCCTGTGCAACCATGATCTTCAGGCGCCATAACAAATAAGCATCTCCCGTTGTATGTTTAGCTTTTGCTAAAAAATGCTGTATGATCTTTGATGCTTTCTGCCAATCCCCGGTGATGTATTTTTTTAATTCCGGATCATAGAAATCATAATCCTCCTGCTCGATCTTTTTTCCTCCTTCCAATAAACGCACACCCTTGTTCTCATTGCAGATCTTTGTCCATTCATCAGGATCCACTTCAAATTCACTGAGCGTAATCTCCCTGGCAAGTTTTTTTGCTTTGATAAACTCCTTTGCAGGTATTTCGTGCAGCCAGTTGGGATAAAAAATATTTCCTTTATCATTAAAGAATGGCAGGTTGTTCAGGTATAAGATCATAACCCGTCCCTGGAATTCTTTCATATAATTTAAAAGCCAGTAATAGCCGCATACATCGTGTTTGTTTTGTGCTGCCCAGATCCAGATGTTTTCAGCGTCATCGTTTCGCATGGCCTCAACCAATTCAGTTACAGTTTTAGTGTCATTTACTTTGCCTTCATCTACACTGCCATCATAATCACCACCAGCCAATACGTCTCTCCACCATTGCTTGCGTGTTTCGATCCCGTCAGCTGTATAAATATCACCAAGCGGGCCAACAGCATAATCATCTTTTATCTGTATAACATTTCCTGAAAGTGCTTCATCCATTGTGATCGCTTCTTCCAAAACTTTTATGTCCGCTTCATTAAAAACCAAGTGTATCATCTTATGTATTTTCTTTGTGAACCTTTGCGTCTTAGAGTCTTTGTGGCGTGAGTTTTATGCCACCAAGACACAAAGGCTCAAAGCAGCACAAAAATGATTAATTCTTTGCTGTTTCAACTTCTTCGATAAAATCAAGATCCACCCTCAAATTATCAATTATAAACTCCTGCCGCTGTGGCGAATTCTTTCCCATATAATATTCCAGCATGTCCTGTATATGATCTCCGGTCTCTATGATCACATTTTTGACTTTGATATCGGGACCGATAAATTTTGCAAATTCTTCAGGGCTTATTTCTCCCAGTCCTTTAAACCTTGTTATCTCGGGTTTGCTGCCTAACTTTTTTACTGCTTCCTGTTTTTCTGCCTCATCATAACAATAAATGGTTTCCTGTTTATTTCTTACACGGAATAAAGGGGTTTCCAGGATATATACATGACTGTTCTTTACAATATCCGGGAAGAATTGTAAAAAGAATGTCATCAACAATAAACGTATGTGTAAACCATCAACATCGGCATCCGTTGCAATTACAATATTATTATAGCGTAACCCTTCATAACCTTCCTCAATATTCAGCGCATGTTGAAGCAGGTTGAATTCTTCATTTTCATAAACCACTTTTTTTGTGAGGCCAAAACAGTTCAGTGGTTTTCCACGTAAACTAAATACAGCCTGCGTATTCACATTTCTTGATTTTGTAATAGAACCGCTGGCACTATCTCCCTCTGTAATGAAAATGGTAGATTCTTTTTGTTTTTCTACAATGCTGTCTTTATCTTTTCCTGTGGGCTCATCATTGTAATGAAATTTGCAATCTCTTAGTTTTTTATTATGAAGGTTGGCTTTTTTTGCCCTTTCATTTGCGAGTTTCTTGATGCCGGCCATATCCTTGCGCTCCCTTTCATTCTGCTCAATGCGCTTCTTCAATGCTTCGGCAGTAGTTGGGTTGCGGTGCAGGAAATTGTCTAATTCTTTCGCAAGAAAATCACCAATAAAATTTTTCATACTTGGCCCGCCCTCTGAAACAGTTTGCGAACCCAGTTTTGTCTTTGTCTGGCTTTCAAATACCGGTTCCTGCACCCTTATGGAAATGGCAGCACATATACTTCCCCTGATATCAGCAGCATCATAATCTTTTTTATAAAAATCACGGATGGTCTTTATATACCCTTCACGGAATGCCGCAAGATGTGTACCACCCTGCGTGGTAAACTGCCCGTTTACAAAGCTGTAATATTCTTCACCATAATTATTTTCATGTGTTAGTGCTATTTCTATATCATCCCCCTGTAGGTGTATAATGGGATAACGGATCTCATCTTCATTGGTCTTGCGTTGCAACAGGTCAAGTAAACCATTCTTGCTTACAAAACGCTTATTGTTCAGGTTCATTACCAGTCCCGCATTCAGGTAACAATAATTCCAGAACTGGTTGTCAAGATATTCCTGTACAAAATGAAAATTCTTGAAAACAATCTCATCCGGGATGAAAGTGATGAATGTACCGTTCTCTTCCTTCGTTGCTGTTTCCTTTGATTCTTTTTTCAGCACGCCTCTTTCAAACTCGGCCCATTTTTCCTTTCCTTCCCTGTAAGATGCAACCTTAAAATAATTGCTGAGCGCATTCACAGCCTTTGTTCCTACCCCGTTCAGCCCCACGCTTTTTTGAAAAGCCTTGCTGTCGTATTTTGCACCCGTATTTATTTTGCTTACCACATCCACAACTTTCCCCAAAGGAATACCACGTCCATAATCCCTGACCGTAATTGTTTTGCCGCTGATATTAACGTCCACGTGTTTTCCATAACCCATAGTATGTTCATCAATGCAGTTATCGATCACTTCTTTTAATAAAACATAAATGCCATCATCAGGGCTGCTGCCATCACCCAGTTTACCAATATACATACCCGGCCTCAGGCGGATGTGCTCACGCCAGTCGAGGCTGCGGATACTGTCTTCGGTATAATCAAATAGATCTTTTTCTGCCATAATTAAATACACTATTTTATATGTTGAATTATAAATGTTGAATGAAAAACCTTCCCATTCATTTAAAATTCAACATTTAACATTCAAAATAACTGGTTGTAATGCTGCGAATATAAATGAATGCGGTCATTTTCATATTTAGAGATTTATCCACAAATATCCTGGAATGTGTGTAAGATTCTACACATCATAAAATTTAATAATTGTTTTGCTACTTGTATTAACGTTCTTTTTAGCTCAATGCAATTGAATTGCCCTGAGAAGATCATTTGGAATAGTCTTTGTCATACCTATTACAACTAAAAATTAATTACCATGAAAACGCTCAATATCCTATTGCTGGCAGGATCGATTTTTTTAATATCCTGCAACAGCACACAGGTGACTTCATCCTGGAAAGCAAATAAAGCCACCGAACAATATAAAAAAATCATGGTTTTGGGTATCATTAAGGAAAAAAACAGGACACTCAGGGAACAACTTGAAAACGAGATAGTAAGAGATCTTAGAGCGCAAGGCTATGATGCCAGTTCTGCTTTACAGGAATATGGTCCAAAAGCATTCAGCAAGTTCAAAGAAGATGAAATTGCAGATCAATTGAAAAACAGCGGCTATGATGCGGTCCTTACTACAGTCTTGTTGGATAAAACCAAGGATCAGCGTTATACACCGGGAAATGTAAGCTACCAGCCTGCAGGTACTTATTATAATCGTTTCGGAAGGTATTACAGTACTGTTTACGATAAGGTATACACACCGGGATATTATACGACCTCAACCAATTTTTACCTGGAATCAAATTTATATGATATCAAGACAGGTGACCTGGTCTACTCGGTGCAAAGCAAGGCATTTGATCCCGAATCTCCTTCCAGTTTAAGTAACGATTATGCTAAAACAATTATTAAGGACATGAAGAAGAACAATGTGATAAAGAAGTAATATTGGCTAAAGGCAACCATTATAAAACGAAATAATTCTAAACCTGTGGAATTACAATTAAAGCAATATACTTTTACAGGATAAAATTTAGATCATGAATTTAGACCTTACCGGTAAAACCGCTGTTGTGTGCGGTAGTACGCAGGGACTTGGATATGCAAGTGCTATTGAACTTGCCTTGCTCGGGGCAAATATTGTTTTAATGGCCCGCAATGAGGAGAAACTCAAGGAAGTTATTAAAACACTCGATTCTTCTAAAGGACAGGCTCACCAATACCTTGTTGCAGATTTTGCTGATGTGAATAATGTGATACTGGCTATTAATAAATTCCTGGCTGCCGAAAATGTTGCACATATTCTTATAAACAATACCGGTGGCCCGGCCGGGGGAACTGCCTTAGATGCTGGTATAGAAGAATTCCAGCAGGCGTTTAACAATCACCTTTTATGTAACCATGTTTTAACACGGGCCCTTGTATTTGGTATGAAAGCCGCAGGCTATGGACGGATCGTCAATATTATTTCCACTTCGGTAAAACAACCCATACAAGGCCTTGCGGTTAGCAATACGATCCGTGGTGCTGTAGCAAGCTGGAGCAAGACCCTTGCCACTGAGCTGGGGCCTTTTGGTATTACTGTTAACAATGTATTACCTGGCTTCACAAAAACGGTCAGGGCGGATTATGTGATACAAAAAAAGGCAACAGAAACCGGAAAGAGTGAGGAAGAGGTCCTGAAAGAATTGGTATCTGAAATTCCCGCCAGGCGTATTGGTGATCCAAAAGAATTCGGTTCTGTAGTTGCCTTTCTTTGCAGCCCCGCGGCAGGTTATATCAATGGCATCAACCTACCGGTAGATGGGGGAAGGCTTGCGTGTTTATGATAGATGTTCTTATCACGTTTTTGCGTAAAAAATGTAACCCGTTTCAATAATTATTTTTACCTTTCTACCTCATAATTTTAAAACAATAAATTCCACAAAATGAAAATGATAAAAATATTAATGACCATGATGGTCGCTGCCAGCCTGTTTTTTGCAAGCTGTAAACCTAAGGATGAGGACATCAAAACAAAAGCTGAGGCCGCACTTAAATCAGCAGACATGATGATATCACCTGTTGTGGATGTTAAAGACGGCATTGTGAGCATCAGTGGTGAATGCAAGGATGAGGCGTGCAAAGAACATTGTGAAAAGATCGTCACAGATATTAAAGGAGTCAAATCCGTAGTGAACAATTGTACCATAACGCCTCCCCCGGCACCACCTGTTGCACCACCAGCTTCTATGACAACAGTGCTGGACGATCCAACACAACAAAAAGTGAAAGATGGGCTAAAGGATATCCCGGGCGTTACTGTTGTATTTGAAGCAGATAAAGCAGTGATCAGCGGGGAAGTTTCAAAAGCAAACCGGATGAAGATCATGCAGATGCTGGCTGCAGCCAAAGTTAAGTCGGATGTAAGTAAATTAATGGATAAGAAATAATTTCAATCACAATAAAATTAAAAAAAATGGCACTTCAAGATAAATATGCTGAATTATTGCAGTCAGCTAAGACAATGGGAGTAGCGGACCTGTCAATTGCAGAAAAAGATGGTATGCTTCATGTAAGCGGCACTGCCAAAACTACGGCTGATTATGACGCACTTTGGGCTTTGTATGATAAGATCGATCCAAATATGGCCAGCGGTGACCTGATGATGAATCTTGATATTAAAGCGGATGTCGGGTCACGCTTAAAAGTTACGACCGACTCTACTAACCTTAACATCCGTAGTACACCGAGCACCGAAGGATCGATAGTTGGCAAAGCATCCCACAATGAAGTGGTTACACTCGTTGAGAAAACGGATGACAGCTGGTGGAAAATAAAAACAAAGGATGGTGAAGAAGGCTATGCTTACGCCCAATACCTTTCGCCGGAGCCTAATTAATAAGCATGATCATTATATTATAAAGCCATTCCAATACGGAGTGGCTTTTTACTTGCACCTATCGGGTGAAGCAGAGATTTGAGCCACTTTATAAGTATCTTTGGAATATGAAAAAAATAATGAAGATATTGCCGACAGTTATTATTTCCTTTTTGATATTATCCTGTAATGCTCAGATCAAAACCACCTTAACCGCTGATGAGTTTGAAAAAGCCATCAATACAAAGGATTCCGTGCAGGTATTGGATGTGAGAACAGCAGGTGAATATAATTCGGGCCATATTGCAAATGCATTGCAGGCTGATTGGAGTGACCCGGCAGAATTCAACAGGAGGATCGGTTTTGTTGATAAGAACAAGCCTGTATATGTTTATTGTTTGGCCGGTGGCAGAAGCGCTGCTGCAGCAGCCCGCATGCGGGATATGGGTTACGAGCATGTATATGAGCTGAAGGGCGGTACCAACGCCTGGAAAGCTGCCAACAAAGCTTTGGAAGGAAAACCTGTTGGAAAACAAATGAGTGTTGAGGCTTTTAGTAATGCGATCAGTGGCTCAAAAACAGTGCTCGTTGATTTTGGTGCGGAATGGTGCCCTCCCTGTAGAAAAATGGAACCGGTTTTAACGAGCCTTCAAAATAATAACCCCGGAAAATTTTCTTTAGTTAAAGTAGATGCCGGCAATGACCAGAACCTGGTACAGAAATACCATGTAACCGCATTGCCTGTTTTTATCATATTCAGGGATGGTAAAGAGGTCTGGCGCAAAGACGGTTTTGCAACCGAAAAAGAGATCGCTGAACATTTGTAGGATCAATCCGCCGTATTTGCTTTTACAAAATCACTGACCAGGTAACTGATAAGCTTACCCGTAGTTTCATCTTTCCTTCCATCTCCCAGCTGGCAAGCCCCTTCCGAGATCTGCAGGTAAGCCACTTTTGCATCTGTTGCTGTAAAATTCACAAATTGCCTTGCATGCAAGGCCGTAATGCCAGTTGGCGTGTGTGCACTGCTGAGTACATACTGGATACAGTCAAGGTCTAGTTCAATTCCTGCATAGCTGTCTTCTGTAAAACCTGTAGCATGAGCTACTGCCTGGATGAAATTCTTTCTTTCATGGATGAATATGTCCTCGTAGGTACAATAATGTATGAACGGGCTTTGATGTATTTCCATGAGTTCATTCTGGGCCATATAACTCTGGTGTAATCCAATGATGGCATATTTCCCCAGGTAACCGTCTTCTTCTGCATACCGGAAGCCATTCCCGCTGTGCCTTCCTTCCGTGGGCCTGTAATCGGCATGCGCATCCAGGTTTATACAATTGATCTGTGCAAGCGGTATCACATCAGCTTTGTGCAGCCCTTTGGAAACAGCTTTAATGATCGGGTAAGCATTGTTATGGCCACCGCCAATAATAATAGGGATCTTTTTTGCAGTTGCAATGGCTTTTATGATGTCTTCCACTTCATCATCAATTATTTTAACGGCATGGCGATATGCAACGATGAGCTCATCTTTATTATATGCATGGTTTTCTATCAGGTATTTAATATCACCAAAATCAAAATGGCCAAGCAATAAGATATTTTCTCCCGACAGGAAATCATTGCTCTGGATATTTAAGAATGCATTTAAAAAGGGAAGCCAGCTTGTATCTGCTCCCCCTGTTCCATGATTTGCTTTAACACCGATATCTTCGGGAATACCGAGTAATACATATTTAGCTGATGATTTGGCCAAAGCCTCGGGCCAATCATCATCCGTTTTCAGGTGGCGGATCCTTTCGCCTAATTTTGTTTCAAAACGGCGAACCTTTGTAATAGACAAAATATCATTCTTGCTATAGAATTTAAAATGCTTCATATACGGAAGTTAGGAAATTTAAATAGAAAATATCTCTTTCGTTTTCTGCTACAAATGATCATTTCCGAGAGTTGGTTTGAATGCAATAAAACCGGTTCCCGAAGCTACAAAAGTTGGAGATGGGGTGACCCGTATGACCACAGTAGATCTGAGTCCATAGTTTACAGGTAAATCAACATAATTTTATGTTTTTTTTTACTTTATTGCAGGGGGAATTTTCATACATTTAAATATGAAAATTTTCTTAAAATATGCTGTAATATTTGCCTTGTTTTTTAAGGTAAATTGCCTTTATGCGCAGGATATTACGGGTACTTGGGAAGGAGAATTGGGGGGCACTGAATACCTGCAGGTTAATATTGTGCAGGTAAAGGATAATATCTGTGGTTTTACCTGGGATTATATTTACAATGAAAGAAGCAGTTTTTGCAAGGCATATTTTTCAGGATATTATGATAGGGAAAGGAAAGAGTGGATATTAACCGGAACTTCGTTTATCGCCAATAGTGGGGATCATATACTCATGCGTCTGCGGCTTAAGAATAAGATCATTGATGGAGAGAATATACTGATGGGCACTGAATCAGATCCGTCAATGATGGGAACGATCTTTTCTATACTGTACAGGCAGAATGTTTACCTGAAAAAAGTGTCAGGCAAACCTGCAAGGATGATGGCGAATATGGAGGAATGCCTTAAACAAAAACAGCAAAAAAAAGATACCATTAAAATAAGACCGGATACTGTTAAGAAATTTGTTGGCCCGGTTAAGTCAATTGATAATATAAAAAAAGTCACTGTCCCGGTAAAACCAATTCAAACCAATCGTACGGATAGTTTGAATAAGATAAAACCACCTGTTGTCCCGGTCATTATCATAAATGACAGCAGCAAGATCATAAAGTCAATGTCAGACAGGAAGAATAAGGAAATGAAGCGCCTCGTGGTCAATGAAAAAAATATTACGCTGAGCGTTTATGATAACGGGATCATTGATTCCGATACCGTAAGTATTTTTTATAATGGCAAATTGATCCTGAGCCACCAGCGCCTTTCGGAACAACCGATCGTCATACCAATTTCATTGGACGAAAAAACAACCACCCACGAGATCACTTTATTTGCGGAGAACCTCGGAAGCATTCCACCCAATACTGCATTGGTCGTCGTCAATGCGGGTGAGAAGCGTTACGAATTGTATGCAAGTGCAAGCCTGACGGAGAATGCTGTGATCATTTTTGAATATAAACCGAAGTTATAAGCTAACCGGCCACCGCAGTGGCTGACAGCTACAGTACTGTTTTAGCCCAAACCGGAAAGTGGTCACTTAATAATCTTCACTGCCAGTTTTGACTAAGGGTAAAATAACAGTGGAATTTTCATTTTCTGAATTTTATTAGCTTCTTTGAAAATAATTATATTTTTATAACTGTAATTATTATAGCAGCCTGCACGCATCATAGCTTAACTTTAGACCGCAATCATAATTTGATGACACACGAAAATTTATACACAACAAATTTGCTTCCTGTCCGTGGTTTATGTGGGTTGGTGGCCTGCGGAGGAAACAGCAGCCGGATGGGTACTGATAAAAGCATGCTGGTATATCATCAAAAGCCCCAACGCTATCATTTGTATGAAATGGTACAACCAATTTGTGAAATGGTTTTAATTTCCTGTAATAAAAGACAGGCAAGCAATATGGAGGAAGGATACCAGGTTATGGTAGACATGGAACCTTTTCACAATACCGGTCCAATGGGGGCATTGCTGACAGCTTTTACCCAATACCCGGGTTATGATGTTTTACTGATAGGTTGTGATTATCCGTTTTTGACAGCAGCTGACCTTTATTCATTTTTGCCCGCTTGTAAAGAAAAAGCATCTGCCGCATTCTATAATGCGAATGAAGATATCTACGAGCCATTATTAGCATACTATCAGCACAATTCAATGAAAGAATTGTCGGAAGCATATTCAAAAGGTCATTATTCTTTACAAAGGTTTTTAAGAAACACGTATGCTACAAAATTCGATCCCCAAAACAAAAGAAGTATGATCGGTGTTAACACAAAAGAAGGTTTCCTGGAAGCAAGTGGAACAATTAATTATAGGAAAGATGAAAATTTTGCAGGTTGAACATGTCAATATAAAAAGGATCCTTGCGGGTACGATAACAACGACAACTGATCTTGTTGCCGTTGAAGAACCTTTAGAGATACAGCTGGTTTATAGCACAGATACGGGGCGCATGCAAAAAAATATTGCTGTCACCATGCGTACACCCGGCAATGATGAGGAACTTGCAGCCGGTTTTTTATTTACGGAGAACATTATCCAGGGAAAGGAAGCCATAAGGGACATAAAAAAAATAGCTCTTGATGAAAATCGTGTGTTGGTTACGTTGCATGAAAATATCATCCCGGTATTGAATAAAGCAGAACGAAATTTTTACAGCACTTCCAGTTGCGGGATCTGTGGAAAAGCAAGTATTGATGCCATAACCATTTCAGCAGCTTATAAAGATGATCACGACAGTATATCAGTAAAAGCCTGTTTATTCTATGACCTGCAGGATGCCTTAAGAAAGCAACAGGACGTTTTTGAAAATACAGGTGGCATACATGCCTGTGCATTGTTTACCCTCGATGCAGGGTTTATCATGTTAAGGGAAGATGTAGGCAGGCACAATGCATTGGATAAGGTCATTGGTGCAGCTTTGCTGGAAGGCGGTCTGCCCTTAACAAAATGTATATTATTACTGAGTGGCCGTGCAAGTTTTGAATTGCTGCAAAAGGCAGCAATGGCGGGGATAAAGATCGTTGTTGCTGTTGGAGCTCCATCAAGCCTGGCAGTTGAACTGGCAAAAGAAGCCGGTATAACATTGATAGGATTTTTACGGAATGACCGTTATAATATTTATTCGGGAGAGCAGCGGATCACTTTATAAAAATGGCCGCATTGGTGCAAATACAAGATATCCACGAAAGAAAAATAATTTTATGAAACTACGCATCAAAGGGAATTCAATACGTTACCGGCTATCAAGATCAGAAGTGGGTAAACTTGCAAAAACCGGTTACCTGGAAGAACAAACCTTATTCGGTGAAAATAAATTTGTATATGCTTTGCAAAGTGTAGATAAAGGGAATGAATTGATCGCCTCATTTGACCAAAATAAAATAACCCTGTTCGTTCCTTCTACAATGGTAAAGGGTTGGCCGGAAAATGACGTGGTAGGTTTTCATACAAACATGCCACTAACGGGTAACAATAGCCTTTATATCCTTTTGGAAAAAGATTTTATTTGCCTGGATGAAACAACGGAAGATCAAACTGATAATTATGAGAACCCCCATAAAACCTGCTGACCTTGTCTGAAGAAAATGCCAATATACCAGCGTCGGAAAATCCCGGACAATTTACAGGATTGAGCCTTGGCCCCGTTCAAAAAGTTGCTGCGGGAGTACCTGCGGTAGTAACCAGCGTTAAACATATATTCGGTGAAGCCGGAATTTTCAGGGGAATTAAAGCGCTCGGAAAACTAAATCAAAAGGGTGGATTTGATTGCCCGAGTTGTGCATGGCCCGACCCGGATGATGAGCGCAGCGGCATCGCAGAATATTGTGAGAATGGCGTCAAAGCAGTAGCAGATGAAGCAACGGCCAAACAGATCGGTGTGGATTTTTTTACAGCAAATGCTGTAACTGATCTGGCAGGGTTATCAGACTATGAAATTGGAAAGAAGGGACGTATTGCTGAGCCCTTGTATTTGCCAAAAGGGTCATCCCATTACCAGTCCATCAGCTGGGACGATGCATTCAAAAAGATCGCCACGGCTTTAAATAAATTGAATTCACCTGATGAAGCTATTTTTTATACTTCCGGGAGGACAAGCAATGAAGCTGCATTTTTATACCAGCTTTTTGTAAGGGAATACGGAACGAATAATCTGCCGGATTGCAGCAACATGTGCCATGAGAGCAGTGGTGTGGCATTGGGAGAATCACTGGGTATTGGTAAGGGGTCTGTAAAACTGGAGGATCTTTATGAAGCGGAGGTCATTTTGATACTTGGTCAAAATCCAGGAACCAATCATCCGCGTATGCTGACCGCTTTGCAAAAAGCAAAAGCAAATGGGGCCGTTATCATATCCATCAACCCATTACCGGAAACAGGATTGATGGGTTTTAATAACCCGCAAAAGCTAAAAGGTATCCTTGGAATTGACAGCGCACTCACAGATATATTTTTACAGGTCCGGATCAATGGAGATATGGCCATCCTCCAGGCAATTGAAATGCTATTATTCAGGGAAGAGGAACAGGATCCCGGAAGTGTTTTCGACCATGAGTTTATAAAAAATGAAACCGAAGGATTTGAAAGATTGAAAAAGCATCTACGGGAACAGGATCTTGAACAACTGGTGCGATCATCCGGTATTGATTATGCGCAAATAAAAGAAGTTGCCAATATCCTGAAAGATAAAAAGAAGATCATCGCCTGCTGGGCAATGGGGCTTACTCAGCATAAGAATGCAGTAGATACCATTAAGGAGATCGTAAATTTATTATTGCTGAAGGGCAGCATTGGCAAGCCCGGGGCGGGCACCTGTCCGGTAAGGGGCCATAGCAATGTCCAGGGGGATCGCACCATGGGCATTTTTGAAAAACCATCTCAACAACTCCTGCGATCGATACAAAGCAATTTTAATTTTATACCGCCACAGCAAAATGGTTATGATGTGGTAGACAGTATAAAAGCCATGCATGAAGAAAAGGCAAAGATCTTTTTTGCAATGGGTGGGAACTTTCTTTCTGCAACTCCGGATACAGGCTATACTGCGGAAGCATTGAGGAAATGCAAACTGACTGTTCATGTTTCAACCAAGCTTAACCGTAGCCACCTCGTGCATGGAGAAGAAGCCTTGATATTGCCTTGCCTGGGGCGTAGCGATAAAGATATATTGAATGGCGAGGTTCAGTTCATTTCTTGTGAGAATTCCATGAGTGTTGTGCAACAATCAAAAGGAAATTTAAGACCGGTTTCCGATAAACTGCTAAGCGAACCTGTTATTGTATGTATGCTAGCCAAAGCAACATTGAAGGGCCGTAGTAAAATAAACTGGGATAAATACCTGGAGCATTATGATCATATACGGGATGACATCGAAAGAACCATTCCGGGTTTTGAGCGGTACAATGAAAGGGTAAGAATGCCGGCAGGCTTCTATTTGCCCAATTGCAACCGCGAGGGCAATTTTGATACGGAAACAAAAAAAGCACAATTCAATATCGCAAAGTTTCATCCAACAATTTTGTCAAAAGATGAGTTGATGATGATGACCATACGCAGTCATGACCAGTTTAATACAACGATATACGGGCTGGATGACCGCTACCGGGGCATTTACAATGAAAGAAGGGTTATTATGATGAACCGCCAGGATATGAGTGAGCACCGGTTGCAGGAAGGCGATGTTGTTGACCTCTATAATAATGATGACGGAAAGGAAAGAGTAGCACATAAATTTATTGTGATCCCCTATCCTATTCCCAAAGGATGTACGGCAACTTATTTCCCTGAAACCAATGTACTGGTACCGATCAGCAGTGTGGCTGAGAAAAGCAATACACCTGTTTCAAAATTGGTAGTAATAAAATTGAAGAAGATTTGAACAAGTTGGCCTTTCCTTCTAAATGGCCTGATAAATTTATTCTATTAAAACCTGACGTATTTTTTTACCAGTGCTCTATCTATTCCTTTTTCCTTCGCCTTCTTAGCCTGTTTGCGTAAAATAAATTCAAATACACTCATCCAACCGGGCAGGTTACTTTCACTGATCTCGAATAACCATGCAAGTGCCAGTTTATCTTTTGGAAACCCGTTGGATCTGCAGAGGCCATCTGTAGCAAGCCCGTATCCAATTTGGAGAGATTGCTCAAATCCACGGCTGGCTGGCTTTAGCTCTACCCTGAAAGTGCAGGGCTTGCCACTGCGGTTGCGGAAAAGTGATTTATGTTTGGCGCTGCTGTAGCGGATTGCCCTGGTTGTAAAGTATGTACAGCCTTACCCAATTGCACCTGTACTACTCCATTGATACAATCAAATTTCTCAAAAAATGTTTTATGATAATGCAACCCTACTCCGCCACCGTCGGCAAGTTGCACTTCCACCAACGTACATTCACCATTGGTATCGGCATGGGTTTTAATAAATGTTACCTGGTCCTTTTGAATGGGATTATAAATTTTTCTTTCCATATGGCAGCATTTACGTAAAAGAATTACTGATGGATCTTCATTCCAGGAATGCTCCGTCAATGATCAACAACTTTACACCTTCTTTAGAAGCAGAGCGGTGTGAACTAAGGTCATCAGAAACCTGGTAGGTCATTCCCCTGGTCAACATGTATTTTTCCCCTGTAGACAATTCTGTTTCCATCTCTCCTTCAATGCAATAGATTATATGTCCTTTTTCGCACCAGTGATCCGCTTTATAATTCTCAGAATATTCAACCATCCGGATGCGCAAGTCGCCGAATTGCAATGTTTGCCAGTATGCAAAACCTGTTTCCCCCTGGTGTGTGGTTTTGGGAATGTTGCTCCATTCTGTGGTTTGAAAGGGGATGGAATTAGTGGCCATGTTTTGATTTATTTGCTGGTTCATTTAATTTATCATCTCTGAATATAAATTTAGCGACATCTTATTTAATGTCACAATTTGAGCAAAAAAAGGATTGCGTATTGACTTAGATACCGGCAAGTATCCTGCTTAAAAAATTTTATCGGTCTATTCATTCATTAATTGCCTGATAGATACCAGGTGCCCGAATAAAACAACCGGGACGATAAATGCGGGCAGTAGATCAAAAGGAAAATACAATACCGCAATATTAGGCTGATAAAATGCAAATCGCTGGAAGGAAAAAGGTGCTGATAAGACTGCATTGACAACAATATTCATCAATAAACCGAGTGAAATGAAATTCCATACCAGGATCAGTTTTCTATGGTTCTTTTTCGGGCCAAAGCAGAAGAATGCAATGATAGGTGCTGTGATTCCGGCCACAATGTCAAAATTACGGCCCGCAAAAGTCATTAGTACCGGAACCGCTTTGTGAATGGATAACCAGTACAGAACAAGTTCAACGGGTATTCTTACAATGTTCAGCCAGGTTATGGTTCTCAACGGTAAACTATCAATGAAGGCCTTACCGCTTTTGGTAGTAAATAAAATGAGGATCAGCAAAAGCATTGGAAGAACAGTGAGGAAAAACCGGGGAGGAAAGCCCTTTGTACCTGTGCTATAAAAATTATTTAATCCCAGCAGGCTTTGTATGGTTATCCATATAAGCAATATGATAATGATAATATTTGCATTGGATGTTGTATTATCAGGTGCAGCATTTTTTATTACTGCATAAAATAAAATTAAGGTCAGCAAGACCGTAAGCCCGAATAGGACAGAAATATAGATTGGTAAATTATTTATCATGCGACAATAAGATAATTTTATTTGAGATTAATTCAAAGGCATTTCTTTCCTGATGGCCCTGCCTTACTTAATTTATATTATTCAAAATAATCATGTATCTTCCTGTCTAACTACATTATTATGAGAAAATTGATCTTACTGTTGTTCCTTTCTGTAATAAGCCTGGCGGGGTATTCTCAAACATATAATACGGATAGTTCCCTTCAATCACTTAAGCTGAAAAAAGACAGCACATTTAATGCCCTTAAGGTACAGCGGGATAGTAGCTTTCATGCGTCAATGCATTCAGATTCGGTAAGAGTTAATAAAGAGTTTGCCGAAAAGGAAAAATGGGAAAAGGTAAAGGGCCTGGCTGTATACCCGGTGTTCAATGCTGGTGATATGAGCGGCGTAATACCTGTGAAAGACCCGACAGAGATCCCGGATCCCAAAATGGAATATAAACTGTTGTTTGAACTTGTCAGGAATAATCCCGACTCGGTTGCGAAAGATATAAATTATGGATTGACTGAAATTGCCAGGGTCATCAACCTGCATGTAGCTTCCGGGATCCCTTTGAAGAAAATATTACCGGTTATCGTGGTGCATGCAGAAGCATTAAAAGCAATCACTACGAATGTATATTATAAAGAACATTATAAGCTGGATAATCCAAACCTGAAAATATTCAATGATCTCAGGAACATGGGAGCCAAATTCATTGCATGCGGCCAGGCGATGACCTTTTTTGAAGTAAAAAAAGAAGACCTGCTACCCGATGTAAAAGTTTCCCTCACTGCACAAACCGTCCTGTCATCTTACCAACTCAAGGGTTATGCGCTTTTTTGGCCATGATCATTGACAAAAACCTCATTTTTATTAATCCTCATCTTCATCCGGCATTGATAAGAGGAAACTGAGCGGAACCTCTAATCTTTTGCTCCAGGCATTTTCTGAATGATCCTCACCCGGGAATTCCTGGGTAAGCCAATGCTTCTTTTTATATCCCACTTCTTTCATCAGCTTATCGGCCATACGCTGGTATTTTTTGTAATGACTGTCAAGCCCGTTACTTCCATAATCGAAATATATACGATGGGAATCGGGATCGGGCAAATGATTTTCCAGGTAAGCCATAAAAGCCAGGGGGATATCGTCCGTATATTCCAACAGGCTTCCCGGCCAATGAGTGGAGAGGCAGGCAGCTCCATAAAATACCCTTGGATATTCACATATGGCATACAAAGCCATAAGCGCTCCCAGGCTTGATCCTGCAATAAATGTATGTCGTTGATCCTTAAAAGTTGGGAATTGTTTATCAATATAAGGCTTTAGTTCCTTTACCAGGAATAACAGGTAGTTATCTGACTGCGATTTTCCCTTAAGTTCAAGGGCAATAAGTGTATCCTTAATCTTTGCAGGAAGCTTTGCGATCGGTTTGTAAGGAAAATATTCTGACTGCCGGGAATCGCCCGCATTAGAGATGGCCACAACTATACAATCCATTATCGTTTTACTTTCTAACAATGCGCTGATATGCTCATCAACCTGCCATTCCTGCTTGTTCCATGTGATAGAGCTGTCAAATAACATCTGGCCATCCTGCATGTATAATACCGCATATTTTTTTGTCAGAACATAGCCCGGTGGAAGCCATACATCAATATTTTTTGGCTGCACATATTGCGATAAATAATTTTCAAATCTAACAATGCTGCCGGAAACAGGTTTGGGCTGTTGAGCAAAACTACTGGCAGGAATAATGAGCAATATCAATTTTGGTATGAGTCGCATAAATAGTTAATTCATCTTCATGAAGAACTGCTGATTAAAACCCGAGCTGATCTTTATATAAAAATTTACCAGCAGCCTTACTTTTTCTTTTATCCTGGGGTAAGTGTTTACGATATTCCAAAATCCGGGTGATGGCTTGAATAGATTTTGTGCAATAGTATTCACATCATTCTCCATATCCGAATATGCGTACTGTGTCAGGAACCCTATCCTGCAAAGAGCCGTATCAAGGTCCTGCGATGATTCATCTTTTCGGATAGCCCCCAGGCCGCCTTCGGGATCATTGTAATCGAAGTTAGGGATATTTGCGGCTTTCCAAACCATGGTATCAAGCAATGCAGGGTAATTCCTGTACAGGATACTCGAAAATTCATGGTGAAATGTCTGTTCTATAAATGCATCTGTATAACCCATGTCTACCCCGTTATCGGTCAAATAAACCGCATCTCTTGAATTTGTGCCGCCGTATATAACATTATACATTGACATGGACCTTAAAAAATAAACCGCTCTCAATTCTTTTTGCAAAACGGTATCCGGGTATTTTGACAATGCCCGGACCATCAACATTTTTACCCTGCTAATTTCTCCCGGAAGAATGGGCTCCCCTTTTGCATTGATACCGGCATTAAGCCAGGAAAGTGGGAATATGGATGGCCTATATGTGAATTGAATCCTTACTCCTTTTATGGCAGTATCCTGGTAATTGCCCGCCTGTAAGTTTGAGGGCATTGATAAAATTAGTGACAGAATATAAAATATACTTTTCATGATCAAAAAAAGATAAAATTTTATGCTGTACGGCCATTGACCTTCTGACTTCCACCCTTTACCTTAAACCTTATAACCCTATTTTCCCGTTTACGATTTTTAATATCTCTGTTTCCATTGTTATCGTTTTATTTTCTATTTCTTTTCCTTTTGAAATGATACCTGTTACATAATCTTTATCATCATAACCTGCTGCGTTTATCCGTACGTTCATGAAGGCGCCCATAACGGCAGACCGTGCACACAAGGCTCCAACCCCTGCATCTGACACCGAATTCGGGTTGCCGATTTCGGCCATTGCTTTGATCACTTCCATACTGTCATAAGCAGTTTGCATTACCTTGAATGGGATCTCAATAGCATATTTTGTAGCATCCTGTATGGCTTTTGTTCGTGCGGCTTTTTCTATATCATTTGATTTAGGAAAAGCAAATGCATTCATGATCTGGTTAAAAGCAGCAGTATCGGCATCAACGAGTTTTAATAATTCAGTTTTGTATTGCTCGCCTTGCTCAGCCCAGTTGCTGAATTCCTGCCAGCGTTCATCCCAGCCTTTTTTATGTGAAGAAAGATTGGCAACCATTGTTGCGAGGGAAATCCCCAGTGATCCTGTATATGCAGCAATGGAACCACCCCCTGGTGCAGGGCTTTCACTGGCTGTTTCATCTGCAAATTCAGCCAACGTCATGTTAATGAGTTTGCTGTCGGCTTTATTGGCTAACATGTATTCTATGATACGCTCTTCAGGTTTGAATGGTGCCAGTTCATCAAGACCCATGGATCTGATGGCTATCTTGATCAGTTCTTTTTCACTTACACCAGTGCTGCGGTGCTGCTTTTTTAAAAAATATTTGCCGGCATCGGTCATCGCTTTTAGTGGTATCAATCCTACCAACTCACTACCGGTGACCCTTATGCCACGCTCACCTGCTTTTTTACACACTTCATCAAAAGCAACATGAACAGCAGTTATATTGATATTGGTAAGATTGATGGATATCTGTGCAATGCCATACTCTTCAATAAACCACCCAATGGCTTTAACGCTTTTTAATGTTCCGGGTTTATTTACTTTCATCCCGTTCTCTTCTATGTTCCTTCCCGCTTCCCGTATATCAAAAGCGATCGCATTTGCCCTTCGGGTGGAAGTGGTATTAAGATTTACGTTATATGCCACTAAAAAATCCCTGGCGCCGATCACGATTGCACCCCGCTTTGCATCAAAAATGGCGGGCCCATAATCGGGTTTCCATTCCGGTTGAGTTATTTTTTTTGCAAAACCTTCATATTCACCTGCACGGATAACAGATAAATTACTTCTTGTTTTATCAGGTTGTGCGGCTTCGTATAAATAAACGGGAAGGTTTTGTTCGGTGCCCACACGTTTTGCAAGTTGTTGAGCAAACTTTGCGGTTTCTTCCATGCTGATATTTGCAATGGGTATCAAGGGGCAAACATCGGTTGCGCCCATGCGGGGATGCTCGCCTTTGTGTTTGCTCATATCTATCAGTTCTCCTGCCTTCCTGATAGCCCTGAATGCAGCTTCGATAACTGCTTCCGGTTCTCCAACCATGGTCACAACTGTACGGTTAGTTGCCTTCCCAGGGTCAACATTTAATAAACGAACGCCTTCCGTGGTTTCTATTTCTGCTGTTATTTGATTGATGATATTCATATCGTTCCCTTCAGAGAAATTTGGAACGCATTCGATCAGTTGCTGCATATTTAAAAGTTTGAGCAAAGATGCAAAGTTTCACGCAAAGGCCAAAGAGAAGAAAGTAGAAGGGTTGCCCGGCGATGAATTAAAAAAGCCGGCCCGAATATGGGCCGGCATATCAAATATTTATTGAAGATCGGTTAATTCAACACACCTGTTACTGTTGCACCGATTGTCAGTGTTGTGTTGGCATTAACGCTTAAGTTAAGAAAGTCAGATCCTGTTGAAGGCACTATTACCAATGTACCCATTAATTCAAATTTACCATCTGCATTGGTATCTTTATAACTGGCAAAATGTACTTCGTACAAACCGCTTTCTAAGAAATGCAATGTATAGGCATGGGTCCCTGTTACGGTTGTGCTGCTCACTGCATTTTTAAATTGAATGCCACTTGTACCTTGCGCCTGCATTTCTGTTGCACGGTTGAAAGTTCCTTTTTTATAAACATACGCAACTACTTTCTCAGAATTTGAAACAAGGTCCGACAATGTACCCGAAATTGTACCTGTATTTTTTTCAACAACAACCCTGACGGCTGTTTGTAATTCTGCTGTTGTAGCAAGATCATATTGGTCTGTAGTACTGCCTGACTGTGCGATGATCATTTTACGCAGGTCAAAATCTGCTACAACTGAATTTGAAGCATTGCCCTCCAAAGCGAAGTTCTTTGTAACAACGATCTCGTTGCTGGCAGACTGTAATTTATGTTTTGTACCATTGGTGGTCAACACATAAGAGCCTGGTGCATTACCACTTGCATCCGTATCATAATCAAGCACGAATGTTACTGAATTGTAAGTTTTACCTTCCAGGTTAAAAGTACCCAGTGACTTTGTTGTACCATTTTGGTATGCGGCAATATCCACAGTTGTTTTTGTAAAACCACTTACACTTACACCATCTAATTTAATACCTGTAATGGTAACAAATGCACCTGATATAGAAGCATCATCGATCGCGGCATCGGTCATTTTAAATTCTGTACTTGCATTGCCGGAATTGGCATCATCTTTTTTGCATGATACCAATGCTGCTGAAAATAAAAGTGCGGCAGCAATAATTCCTGTTAATTTACTTTTTGTCCTTGTCATAATGAAAAGTTTGAAATGATTTTGAGATAAGTTTTTACAGTTAGCTATTTTTCAAATCACATGCCAATACAATTTCTTACTTTTTGCTTTACGATATATTTAACCTTAAGACTTTTAGTACGCGTTCATCCAGCTATAACAGTCCTGCAGGAAGCATTCCGTACCTGTAAAATGCATACATTAATCATCTGTTGAATATAATTATTTGTGGGGAACCGTGTAAAATTATCCCCTGACCCATGATATTATTTTTTTATACTCTTCAGCATTAAGGTTAATTTTGAAAAACAATTCGTCTCTGGAACAATTAACGCTGTGAAAATGAAACCAAAAAAATCATTGGCTTTTGATGTTACTTTTTTCATAACAATACTGCTCCTGGTATTGGCTTCAGCATTATCGTACAGGTATATAAATAGTCTCAAAAAGTCTTCCAACCTCGTTAATCATACTAATCTTGTAAAACTAGAACTGGAACAGACGCTTTCTTATGTGAAAGATGCAGAAACCAGCCAGCGGGGTTTTTTGCTTTCAAATGATCCTGCTTTTCTTGAACCCGTAGCGGAAGCTATGAGTAAAACTGTTAATTCAATTGGGCAGGTAGAAAGGCTTACGATGGATAATCCTGCACAGCGGGAAAATACGAGGATGTTAAGTTCTTTGATCAATAAAAGATTTGAACGGCTGAAATACAATGTCTCATTGAAATCGCGTGGTTTGCCAAATGATACAACATTTTCGGAAGGCATGAATATTATGAACAGATTAAGAAGCGTGGTAAATAACATGATGAATATCGAAGAAACATTATTGAGGCAACGGGAAAAGGACAGGGACCGGTTTGAAATTCTTACGCCATTGTATTCATTGCTGTTTTCTATTATTGCAATCCTGGTCGTTTCTTTTGTTTACTGGCGGCTGAGGAAAGAAAACCAGTTACGTACAAAAGCAGAAACAGGAGAAGCAATTATTCACAACTTCTTTCAACAGGTGCCTGCAATGCTTGCGATCCTCAAAGGCAGTGAGCACAGATTTGTTTTTGCCAACCAGCCATATATTGAGCTTATTGGTAACCGTGATATTATCGGGAAGGCATTCCGTGAAGTATTGCCGGAAATGGAAAGCACGGATATTTTTGAACAATTGGATAATGTTTATGCTACGGGTACTTCATACAGCGGCAAAGAAACCGCAGTGACCTTACAGCCAAATGATAGATCCGAAAAGGTATATATAAATTTTACTTACCAGCCATATGTTGGCACGTCGGGAGAAACAGAGGGCATCATGATCTTTTGCTATGATGTTTCTGAAATGTTTATCAACCGGAAAAAGACCGAAGACGTGGAACAGCGTTCACGGATCGCAATAGAAGCAACGAAAATGGGTGTTTTTGACTGGGACCTGCAACATGATATATTTATAAGCTCACCAAGGCTCTTTGAAATATTTGGTTTTAAAGATCATACCGAAGCCACACATAAAGACCTGCTAAGCCGTTTTCATCCCGAAGATAAGTTGGTGCGTGATAAAGCAGTCATTGAGTCTCTTAAGGAAGGCTCGTTGATTTATGAAGCAAGGCTGATCTGGCCCGATAATACTGTTCACTGGATAAATGTATATGGCAAGGTCATTTACGATGAACAAAAGCTACCCCTCAGAATGTACGGTTCGGTAATTGATGTTACTGACAAAAGAAAGGTAGTGGAAGAATTGAAAGAAAGTGAATCAAAATTCCGGCTGCTTGCCGGTTCCCTCAAACAACAGGTATGGACAACCGATGCAAAAGGGAAAATGAATTATTTCAATCAAACAGTGTACGATTATTCTGATGTATCTGGCGCTGATCCCGAAAGAATCGGCTGGATGAATACCATTCACCCCGATGAGAAACATGACAACCTGAAAAAATGGTCTAATGCAGTCACCAACGGGCAGGAATTTATTTCAGAACACCGCCTGCTTAACCAGCATGGTGAATACCGGTGGCATATCAGCCTGGCCGTTCCACAATTGGATGAGAACGGAAGTATCCGGATGTGGGTAGGCACCAGCACAGATGTACAGGAGCAGAAAAATTTTTCTGAAGAACTTGAAAAGAAAGTTAAAGAGCGCACAGATAAATTATTTGAAAAAAACCTGGAGCTCAAACAAAGTGAGGACCGCTATTATAGCATGGTAAATGAGGTGCAGGATTACGCGATCCTGTTATTGAATGCTGAAGGAAATATCCAGAACTGGAACAAAGGCGCCGAAAAAATAAAAGGTTATAAAGCCGATGAGATCATCGGTAAAAATTTTAAGATATTCTACCAGCAACAAGACCGGGAAACGAAACTACCCGAAAGACTTCTTGCAATGGCTATTGAAAAGGGGAAAGCTGAAAACCTGGGTTGGCGGGTAAGAAGCGATGGAAGCAGGTTTTGGGCAAGTGTCGTGATCACTGCTCTGCATGATGATCAAAAAAATGTGGTCGGTTTCTCTAAAGTTACCAGGGACCTTACAGATAGGAAGAATGCCGAAGAGAGACAGCTTGAATACCTTCAGAATATTGAACAGAAAAATATTAAGCTGGAACAGAGCAATGCAGAACTTGAGTCCTTTAATTATATAGCAAGTCATGATCTCCAGGAACCATTGAGAAAGATCCAGGCATTTTCGCAATTGATAATGGAAAAGGAAAAAAGCAATTTATCTCAAATGGCAACTGACTATTTTAGCCGGATCAATAAAGCAGCTTCAAACATGCAGAACCTTATTGAAGCGCTGATCAGTTACTCACAGACAAACAGTGCCGGCATACAATTGGCTGAAACCGACCTTAACAACCTGCTTGAAGATGTAAAGAATGACCTGAGCAATGTGCTCGAAGAAAAGCATACGGTGATAGATGCTGATGTGCTGCCCATCGTACAGGCAGATCCCATCCAGTTCAGGCAGTTATTCACCAACCTTATATCAAATGCTGTTAAGTACAGTAAACCGGGTATTCCCCCACACATTATCATCACAGTAACCCTCATGAAGGGTAAGGATGTTGGAGAACCTGATGCCATACCGGAATGGGGATATTGGAAGATAAGTATCATGGACAATGGCATTGGTTTTGACCAGAAATACGCGAATAAAATATTCGAATTGTTCCAGCGCCTGCATGGCAAACTAGAATACCAGGGAACGGGAATAGGCCTGGCTATTTGTAAAAAAATAATGCGAAACCATGAAGGGTGTATATCGGCTACCGGTAACCCACAAGAGGGTTCGGTTTTTAATATTTTTCTCCCTTTGAAAAATAAATTTCTTAATTTACAATAGGTATATTAAACCCTTATTATATAAACCCTGCCCCAATTATGGAGAAAACCCTAAGAATTCTGCTCGTAGATGACGATGCAGATGACCAGGTTTATTTTATAGATGCATTAAAAGAGGTGAACCCCGCGATTGTTTGCGAAGTAGCCAATAACGGTAATGAAGCGCTCCAGCAAATTGCAATACCACCGCCCCCGGACCTGATATTTATGGATCTGAATATGCCCATCATGAACGGCTATGAATGCCTTGCCATATTGAAAAAGGAATTAAGGTTCCAGCATATCCCTGTAATCATTTTTACCACTTCCAGGAACCCACAGGATATTGAACGGAGCAAGGAATTGGGAGCAAGCTTATTCTTTACAAAACCTTCTAATTTTAAGATCCTCTGCCACAACCTTGATCAAATCGTAAAGCTGGACTTTCCAAAGCAGCAGTTTACCTTATAAATACATGCCTGATCAAATAAAAATCCCATTCAACATAACCCGGTCGACCAGGTTTGTTCCGAAAGCGTATGGAATATATGCCAGGGAAGGAACGGGTTTTGTAAATACCAGGTTAGCTTTTTTGCCAATGGTTATACTGCCAGCTTCATCCTGTACCTCCATTGCATATGCACCATTGATCGTTGCGGCATTCATTGCTTCTCCGGGAAGCATTTTCAACTTGATACAACTCATCGCAACAACCAGGTTCATATTGCCACTTGGTGATGAGCCGGGATTATAATCACTCGCTAACGCTATGGCACAGCCGGCATCGATCAGCTGCCTGGCAGGCTGGTAAGCCATTCTTAAAAAGAATGCTGCAGTTGGTAATAAGGTCCCGATCGTATTTGACCGCGAAATCTGCTTTATATCCTCTTCAGTCATTGTTTCCAGGTGGTCGACAGAAATGGCATTTAATTTAATAGCTGATTCAATGCCACCGATACTGTTCAGCTGGTTCACATGCAGCTTTGGCTTTAATCCATATGCCGCCGCGGCTTTGCAGATGGTTTCCATTTCGGCAGCTGAGAAAAATCCTGTTTCGCAAAATACATCTATGTAATCTGCCAGTTTCTCCCCTGCTATTACCGGCAACATCTCATTTATAATAAGATCGATATAACCCTGGTGATTTTCTTTGTATGCAGCCGGGTAAGTGTGTGCACCAAGAAAGGTGGCTTTGATGATCATGCCGGACTTTTCCCTTAATTTTTTTATAACACGAAGCATCTTAAGTTCTCCATTTACCGACAAGCCGTAGCCGCTTTTAATTTCTACGGCGCCTGTGCCGAGTTTATTTATTTCGATAAGCCGCTTCCATGATTCATTGAAAAGCTGTTCTTCGGATGCTGCATTTAATTTTTCAGCAGAATTTAAAATACCCCCGCCACGGGCAGCAATTTCAGCATAACTCAATCCATTGATTTTATCTACAAATTCATTTTCCCTGCTTCCTGCAAAAACGATATGTGTATGGCTGTCGCACCAGCAAGGCATTACAAACTGCCCGGAAGCATCGATGATATCTTTGGGCAGCTGTGGTACTTTCAATTCAAGCTCATACATGTTGCCATATTCAGTAATAATACCGTCTTCAATTAACAGGAACGCATTTTCTATCGATGGCAGTATTGCAAGGTCTTTCCCCTTCAGCAATTGATTTTGCTCACGGGTATTGATAAGTTGTTTTATATGAGTGATGAGTGTTGTCATTGGATTGTTTTAAAAATTGCTACTATAATTTATCCCAGACTGACCTGCTAAACGCTTCGAGGCCTGGATCCCTTGCACCCATTAACAACAGAACCACATCTCCTGTAAGGTGTGGCCTGGCAGTTTCTAAAAAATCATTTCTGTCTTCTACAAAAAAAGCCTGCTTACCCAGCGCTTTTATTTCTATGACAAGGTCATTGGCTGAAATGTCTTTTACCGCAGTACCGCCGGCATAAAATATTTCACTCATCCAAATCTCATCCCCCTGCCTTAATACTGCAGCGATCTCCTGTATGAAATCATTTTTTAAAAACCGGGTAGGCCCATAGCCATGTGGCTGGAACCAGGCAATCACTTTAGGCGCAATATACTGGCAGGCGGCGATCGAAGCTGCACATTTTACAGGATTGTGCGCATAATCATCAATTACATATATTCCTTTCTTTTTGCCAAGCAACTGGTGCCGGCGGTAAATGCCTTCATAATTTTTCAGTGCAGCTGCACATGTTGCAAGTTCAACCCCTAACTGGCCTGCAACAGTTACTGCGGCGAGTGCATTCTCCATATTGTGTTTTCCAACCGTATCTATTGAAAATCGAATATCGTGTATTGAAAATTGTATATTCAATCCATCCTGGATAAAATTCTCCGCAATATAGCCGGCGCCGGAATTGATATCAACTGAAAAATCCTGTTTTCGATTTTGTGATAACTGCTTTGCCAGTGCATTTGATAAATTGACAACAAACAATTCCTTTGTATTATTCTTAAATATTTCAAAAATGCTCATTAACTCATCTATCTCCTGGTGGTCTTTATCAATGTTCAGCAATAAGCCAACTTCCGGGTGGTACTGAACAATAGAGCCATCACTTTCATCGGCTTCTATCACCAGCCAGTCGCCTGCTCCAACCTTGGCGTTCCCGATCTTTCCTTCCTTGATGATACTTACCAGCCCGGCACCACTGATAATACTTGGTTCCTTCCCGGCAAATTCCAATATGTCAAATAGCATTGCACTGGTAGTGCTTTTACCCGAAGTTCCCCCTACTGCAATTGTTTTTTTGCTTTTTGAAATGATGGCAAGCAATTCACTTCTTTTTATGATTGGTATTGATAAGCCCCTGGCTTTCTGGACCTCAGCTACCGTATCTTCTATTGCTGTTGATACAACAACCAGGTCTGTTTCCCCGTTGATGCCTTCACCGTTCTGCAGGTAACATCTTATTCCACACGCTTCCAGTTTATCTCTTGTATCATTGGGTTCTCCCGGCGTAAAATAACGGTCGCTGCCGCTTACTATTTTGCCCGTGCCCGCAAGGTATTGTGCAATGGCACTCATACCCGTTCCGGCTATGCCAATAAAAAAAACGTTCTTAAAATCATTAACCGATGCGATCATTTCTTTGCTGTTTCTCTTTTAAAAGGATGTGCTTCTGTTGTAAATACAATTTTATCCAGGTCTGCGGCTGATGAAGGAGCAAAGGCCAGGTATGCATATTTTAATGTTTCACCAAAGAAAAAACTTTCCATTGAATTTGTTTGCTCATAGGTCTTTACATTTTTTATTGAGGCAAAAGCGACATCCGTTCTACAATGATTTAAAATGTCATCTGTCATTACTTTGGCCATCCATAAATAATCATACTGCCCGGTGAGCCTGTATAAATAGAAGCAACTCTCCAGGTTTTCGGGACGTAAGATGTAATATGCACTTGTAACGGAATCAGTTCTATAATTGAATTCCTCCGGCTCCATGTTGAACTTAGTCCACATATAATAATTTGCCTGTTGAATATGAGCTGCTGTTTCAATATCTCCTGAATACGCACAAAGCCCGGCATAAAAGGCATCTAGCGCCCCGTAGGTTGTAGCAGTTTCTTTTCCTGTGTTCATATCTGCATGCCGCATGAACCAGCCATGATCTGTTTTATCGACCAGCCATTTTTTAATAGCCCTGTTATGTGTATCAAATGCTTCTTTAAAATCCTTGTCGCCAAAGAGTACCCAGCTTTTATAAAGGTATTCATAATAAGAATCGATGTACCCGCTGATATGCGTCTGAGTACTCACCCATTTACCGGTTGTTACATCTATCTGCTCTCCCACCAGGTCCAGTTTACTGCGCTTTTTGTAACATTCCATGATCGCTTTTTTGGCAACTGTATAATACGCATTGTTACCCGTAATTTTGGAAAGCTTCCCGAATTCCATCATCAATGTCCCGATCTCTGCAGGATTGTTGATCGAATCCCGGATCTTACCTGTCTGCAGGTGTACATATCGATAAGGCATACCCGTAGGCGTATTGAATGCCGGCATCATCCTGTTGGCAAGGTCTGTAGCCAATGAAAGGAATTTTTTATCGCCATCCAGTTCATAGGCTGTGATAAGTCCCGCCAGCAGCCTGATGGTAATTTCGAAGACCTGTACATCATTATCAATATTAAAATTCAATTTTGATAATATGAGGTCCTTGGATTCTTTTGCTTCAGTGGTAAGTCCCATCATGGTAAATGTATCAAATGCATCCACCGCTGTCATAAGCATAGAATGTGTATACCAGTTCCTGGAGGTCTTGGTCAATGGCCTCAGGTCATCCGAGCCCCATGCATAATCTTTATAGCCTTTCCATGCGTGCTGTGTTGCGGCTTTTACTTTTGTACACATTTCGGCCTTCATCTCATCAGTGAATTTTGCAGGTTTACCCTGGGAAAACAGGAGATTTGGTGCAGCAATTGTAATGTACAAGACAACCAGGAGATATTTTTTCATGCTGTTACTGATTAGGGTGCTAATTTACACGTAAATTATTTGTTATAATAATGTAGTGGATGAGAATGGTGGATGAGAGTGGTTTGTGAAGACATCAACCACGGTGGATGAGGGCATGTTTTTATTTATCTTAACAATTATTCAAAACCAATAGCTGTCCTACAGCGTTAATGTATAAAACCTTAAAAATATTTATTAAGATGAAAGCGTTATTTTCTACACTAATTGCTGTGATCGCCTTTGTTTCCTGCGCACAAACACAAAATAATAAGATACAAATATCGGCCTCGGATAAGAAAGGCCCTGTGGCAAATGAAGCAGTGGCAACTTTTGCTGAAGGATGCTTCTGGCATGCTGAAATTGTATTTCAAAGCCTGGTTGGTGTGAGAGATGCCGTTTCCGGGTATGCCGGCGGGACCAGCAAAGACCCTACTTACGAAGAAGTTTCCACCGGAAGAACCGGCCATGCAGAAACAGTGCAGGTATATTATGATCCATCCAGGATATCCTATGAAACACTGGTGGCAGCTTTTTTTGCAAGCCAGGATCCTACCAGCCTCAACAGGCAGGGAAATGATGTTGGAACAGAATACCGTTCCATTGCATTTTACCGGAACGAAAAAGAAAAGCAGGCCATACAGGCAGAAATAAACAGGCTTACGGCAAGCAAAAAATATAAAACACGCATTGTTACGGAAGTTGTGCCATTCACAAAATTTTATGAAGCGGAAGCTTACCACCAGGAATATATCAGCAACAATCCCGGAAACCCGTATGTTCAAAATGTATCCATCCCGGATTATACGAAATTCAGAAAAGAATTCAAGGGAAATTTCAAACCTTGAATCCCGTCTTGATCAATATCCGATCTTAAGGGCCTTTAGAAAAGTTCAAAACCTTTCTAAAGGTTCCTATTTTTTCTCAAATGCTTTGTCCATTTGCTTTCCTGCAAAGTAACCGATGATCCCGCCTGTCACAGCACCTATAATAAGGCCAACTACAGAAGGGCCCGCGGCAAACCAGGCAATGCCCAGGGCAATCAATGCGCAAAAGCCTATCGCAACCGGCACAGCACTTTTTCTTTTCTTTTTATGGGGAACATAATCAATGTGTGGCTTGTGTGGTTTCCTGTTTTTTGATTGTGGCATAATTATGTTTATATTTTAGTTGATCATTGCAGAGTTTCCAGTTCTTTAAGGTAATCATATTGCAGGTCTTCGTGCATTGTATTTATTTCCTTTCGTATTTTCTTTACCTGGCCATCATATAAATTCACCAATGCTGTACTTTTTTTAACCGGTATGCCCAGCTCTTTTATTCTTTTGCAGAAATAGATCAGTAGTTCTATCCCGGTTTGTGTTTCATCACTGTATTTCGTATAACGGTTTATCAATCTTAATATCTTCCTAAGGCTCTTCTTTACAAAATAAAGGCTGCTGTGATTGATATCACTGAACTGTTCGTCAACAGCTTCTTTTACACTTTGAATATAAGACTGCTCATCATTTGCTTCAAATATCAGGTACGTGATGAGTTCTTTGTTTTCTTTCTTAAACCTGGCAAGCCGGAGTATAAGCGGAAGCAGTTCATGGGGAGGCAGTTCTTCAAGTGCAGATTTGATTTCTTTAATGGATGCTGCTTTCATTGTTGAAATGTACCGATTTTATGGAACAAAAAAATACCGGCCTAAAACCGGTATTATATTTATTAGATCAGCCTTTATTAATTAAGGCCTTGGAGGAAGCGGTGGTGGAGGTGGTAACGGCGGATGACCCGGAGGCAATGGAGGCTTTGGTGGCCTTGGTGGCAACCCCGGATGATGGTGATGCACATGGTGTTTATGTTTTTTGTAATGCTTGTGATATTTTTTTTGTGCAAAGGCCGACATGGTCATACATCCCAACATGGCCATACATAATAAGATCTTTTTCATATTGATGATTTTTTTGAAAACATTAATTGATCCGCTTCAGACCATATAAGCCAAGTATTGTGCCAAATGCAGTTGAACTAATACAGGGATAAAATATATCTTTAAAAAAAATCTGCCGATGGCGACTAAACGAAAATTACCATCCCCTATCACTATTTTAATGGCAGTGATTATTATTGCCGCACTGGCGACTATATTGATCCCTGCAGGGCAATACAACAGACTTTCATATACAGAGGGGGATAATTTTACACTTTTAACAAAGGATGGCGAATCCCCGCTTCCTTTTAACCAGCATACGTTAGACAGCCTCCATATAATGATCTCGCTTGAGAAATTTAAAAGCGGTGCCATCCGGAAACCGGTTTCTATCCCCGGAACCTATCAAAGCCTGCCAAAGAACAGGCAGGGGATCTTACAGGTATTGCAGGCACCTATCAAAGGGATCTATGACTCAATAGATATTGTATTCTTTATCCTCGTAATTGGAGGCTTTATGAACGTTTTCAATGAATCAGGTGCCATGGTAAAAGGATTGACCGCATTGTCCTATACCATGAAAGGCAGGGAGGCCTGGCTTATTATCATCCTTACATTTCTTTTTTCATTTGCAGGCTCCTCATACGGTATGGCTGAAGAAGCCCTTGTTTTTTACCCGGTAATGGTTCCTTTATTCCTGGCAGCAGGTTATGACCTTATCGTTCCTGTTGTAGTTATTTTTGCCGGTACGCAATTGGGCACCCTTTCATCCTTTAGCAATCCATTTTCCACGATCATTGCATCGAATGCTGCGGGGGTAAACTGGTCAGACGGGTTATATGAAAGAATTATCATGTTCGTGATCACAACAGCCGTTACCATTTGGTACACGGTACGCTACGCCAGGAAAGTAAAAGCCGATCCTACAGCTTCATTCGTGTACCGCACAGATGGTGAAATTGGTTCGCCCTATCCTTCCATTGATATGGCTCATATTACTGATAATGATACCAGGCTCACCGTCAAGACAAAACTACTGTTACTGGTATTTCTTTTTACATTTTTGGGAATGATAGCAGGTGTTATCTTATTGGATTGGTGGCTGCTGGAAATGACCACATTGTTCTTAGCATCTTCCATTTTACTCGCCTTTATCCTGAGGTTAAAAGAACCTGTTTTTATCAAACAGTTCATTTCAGGTGCGGAAAGCCTGTTAAGTGTTGCCATGATCGTTGGCGTGGCAAGAGGCGTTACCATCATTTTAAATGAAGGCCATATCAGCGATAGTATATTATTTTATTCTGCAAAGCTTGCAGGCAGTATGCCTCCTGTTCTGTTCATCGTATTGATGCTTGCATTGTATATGTTATTTACACTTTTTATTTCTTCTTCGTCTGGAATGGCGGTGCTCACGATGCCGATCATGGGAGGCCTGGCTATTTTGGTCAATGTACCGGGAAGGGAAATTGTGAATGCTTACCTTTTTGGAATGGGTATAATGGGCTTTATCACACCTACTGGTTTGATCCTACCTTCACTTGCATTGGTGAATGTGAGCCTTAAAGCATGGTGGCGGTTCATTTACCCGCTTATGATCATATTATTTATCATTTGTGCCATATGTCTATCAATAGGCATTTTCTATAAATAAAGAACCTTCGAAAGATCCGAAGGTTTTAAAATAATATTAATATTCATTTATAATAGCGAAAGCTATGCTTCTATGTCTAATATATCCCAGGGTGTTGTTGACATTTTTCTACGTTTACCATCCTCTTTAACGAAATGTACACTTGACAGGTCTGGAATGGATACTTTTATATTCCTTATATCATCTTCAGAAATGATATCATTAATATCAAGAAGATGCTTATCAATTTTGTTTTTTGTTGCCATATCATTGAAAATATTATGCGGCGTATAACCCAATTCAGTTTTGGATATTTTTAAATTATTGTCCATAAATTGATTAGTTTAATATTAAGGTATAAATCCCGTGCCAAATTCTGTCTGGGTCCGGCAAGCTAGTGTAAAATAGCAGGGCTTTGAAACTCCCAAGGTTAACAAATCATTAAGTTTTAAAACGACGGATCCAATTCATAGTGAAAACTATAATTTTTTTGGAAACAGTTTTACGCAGTTTTTCCACATTTTTAAATGAGGCAGCAGAATCCTATTTTTTCCAGCTATTGTTACTCATATCTGCATCTACATATATGTCAGTAGTAAGTTGCGCAGACTGCAGGGGCTTTTTGATCCCTGGAATTGTTACAGAAGCCTGTTGCAGGCTTGTTGCCCATATTTCGGGTGATCTGTGGAACACTTCATTGCTGCCATCTTCATATATAAGTTTTATATCTACAGGCACCGGAAACCCGCCAATATTTTTGATCAGTAGCTGAACTTCTTCCCTGCCCGGTTTGATGCTTTCGATAGCCAGGTCTATATAACCGTGGCTGAAGAACCAGGCATTCCAGAACCAGTTTAAATTCTTTCCTGAAATATCATTGAAGGAGTTAAAGAAATCCCATGGTATCGGGTGTTTCCCATGCCAGCGGTCCATAAAACCATGCAGGCATTTCCTGAAAAGATCATCTCCCAACAGGTCCTTTACAGCAAGGTATCCCAGAGAAGGCTTTCCATATTCATTATTCCCCAGTGCCGACCCTGAAAGCTGGTCGCCCGGTGTTATTATAGGTAGGTCTGCTGCTGAATTATTATCATTGATCCAGCCATTCACCCGGAAGCGCTTGTAAAACCTGTCTGCCACGTCTTTTGGCATCACTGTCCTGGCATACAATAATTCAAATGTGGTGGCCCAGCCTTCATCCATGAATCCATAACGGGTCTCATTTATTCCCATATAAAAGGGGAACCAGGTATGTGCAATTTCATGCTGAGCTACAAAACGGGAAAAGACAGTGTCTTCATAAGTTTCATCATTTGCCATCATCGGGTATTCCATTCCTGCATATCCCTGGAAAACGGTCATTTTTGGAAAAGGATATGAAATGCCCGGCCATTTGGTTGACAGGTAACTCAAAGCGCCCTGCACATAATGAACAACATGATGATAATCTTTAGCCGTATCATTATATGCTGCATTCGCGCTGGCCCGCTGCCCGGTTTTTTCATTTATGATCACACTGGATGCATCCCATACAAAATGATCACTTAAACCCAGCGCCACGTCAGTGATATCATTGTAGGTGTAGGTCCAGGTATTCAATGCATTTTGCTTTGTCACATTTTTTGCTGCCAGGTCAGCTGCATTTACAATATTGATCGCTGCATCCGCTTTCATGGATTCATTTAAACGATCTACATATTTTTGCTGGAGCACATCATTGGCATTTTGCAGGTTGCCTGTTGCCCAGACAAGATAATTTTTAGGAACTTTTACATTCAGCACATAATCATTAAAGTCATTGTAAAATTCAAGTGCATCCGTGTGTTCCAATTCGTCCCAGCCATTGTAATCGTCAAACACAGCAACACGGGGATAAAAATATGCCAGGAAATAAGTTGTTGAATCTATCATACCTTCCCTTCCACTCTTCAATGAAGCCTGGAAATGCCAGTCGAAGGTCAATTGCACCGATTCATGTGGCATCAATGGTTTTGCAAGTTCGGCATATTGCACTGTTGGGGAATAGTCATTGTTTTCCCATTTAGTTTCAACGCCGTTGACAGTAAATTTATCTACATGAACGCCGTCTGTAAGATAATCGGCAGAGGCACCACCCTGCCTTGTTGCGCCGGGCTTATGAATATTCTGTATGAATTTAAACCTGAGCACATGCAAGGTATCAGGGCTATTGTTGGTATAACTGATCTGCTCACTTCCACTGATGTTGCGATCCGGCGGCATTGCAGTAATGGTAATATTATATTTCGCCTTGTTCTGCCAGTAATTCTTCCCCGGCTTTCCATTGACAGACCTGGTTTGATTCTTAAAGGCCAGGTTTATATCCCTGGGCATATAAAGTTCCTGGGCAGAAAGTTTTGTTATTGCAACTACAAAAGTGATGAACAGAAAAGAACGTTTCATAATAATTGATTTGAACCCAAAATATAAATAAGAAATTTCCCCCGCTGCGGATAAATGATAACTGGTGAAATAAGGTTGTAGGATGGCTTTATTGATTACCAGTGTTGTGTTTTAAGAAATGAACACACTGATTAAACGATCTTGAATTGACTGATCAGGAATTGATATAATTATCCAGGTGGTTAATGGTTTGCTGTTGCTTTATGATGGTTTCTTTTACAACATCAGTAATGGAGATGATCCCTTTTAGCTTTGTTTCTTCAAAAACAGGCAGGTAACGGATATTGCCGGTTGTCATTAACTCCATGCAATGTTCGATATTGTCATCGGGCTTTACCCGAGGCAGGTTGCTGGTCATGATCTCGCTCACTTTGGTATTCACAGAATTCTTACCCATTAATATCACTTTTCTTGAATAATCCCGTTCTGTGACCAATCCAAGATATTCATAATCTTTCATAACCAGGACGGAACCGATATTATTTTCTGCCATTAGTTTTAATGCATCCAATACGCTGGTATCGGGGTTAACAGAAATGAACTTGCCACCCTTACGGGAAAGAATATCTATAACTTTATTCATAGTAAAAGTTTAAGTTGTCCGGCTACTTAAATATAATCAGATAAAAATGCTTATAGTGGCCTGACAACTGTCACCACTTAAAGATAATAAAATTAAAAGCATGGTCAAAGTGGTCTCATAGTGGTCAGGCCACTATGACAATGTCTTTGACAACTTCCCGATCAGCATACCGTTGTGGTATATCTGCATGATATAATTGCCCTTTATATATTTATCATTGCTGATGGTAAAGTTCAAATGTTTTACTTCACCCTTGCTGTAGTCAAAACGCATTTTACAGGAATAGATCTTTTTCCCCTCGCTTGTATTGAAGGTGCCGGATTCCCAGGAAGACTTTTGTAATACCAGCCCATTGGGCTGAAGCACCACAACGATCACTTCTGCGTTATTATTGGGGTTGTAGTCATTTTTTACAATAAAAGAACCAACAAGTTTATCTGTTTGTATTGCCTGATAAGTTTCAAGTTCTTTGTTATTGTCTGTCTCCATAAGAGCAGCAAGCCTCAGGTCAGTTGCGGTGAATATACCGGCAGCGTTTGATATGTTTGAATTATTGGAATTAGGATCAGCAACCGTTTTATTTTCAAAAACAACGGGCCTCACATTTTGCTGTTCCGGTTCTTTCATATTCACAGAAAGCTGTTTCAGCATTGCATACAATCTTTTGTTTTCCTGTTCCACATCTTTGTTCCTTCCAACAAGTTCTTCTACCCTTCTCTGTAATTCATTTATCTTTTGCCGGGCAACACCCAGGTTTGCATTGCTGTTCTTGTCTTTTAAAATGGTTGCTATTTCATTCCTGAGTTTAAAGAACTCATCTAATTTTATGTCTAAAGGTCCTTTCAGTGAATCACCGAATTTAAATGTTGAATCAAGCTTTGAATCCAGTTCCCTGATCGTAGCGGTATAAATTTTTTGCAACGAATCCCGGGTTGCATTGGCAATAGCGGCGGTTGCTTTTGCTATAGTAGCAGAATCATCTATTGCAATCCTGGACTGGTTCTTTGCTTCCTTGCTTTTATAATACACATTGTAACCCCATGTGCAAAGTATGATAAATGACATGAGGAACAGGATGAGGGAAACCAGCAACAATAATGATGATTTAGAATCTCTCATAGCAACCAGATAATCGTTTCATTTTATTTGATAAGATGTAATTCTATTCGTTAAAAACCCAACATTCGTTATCCAGCATTTAGCTGGTGATATTGTACCCCGGAAATAAATATATATTTAAGAACCCAATGAGTACATGGTAAAGCCTGCGTATTATTTAGCAGCACTTTGATTGGAAATACTTTGATCTACGTAAGCAGAGACCCAGCCAACCTGCCCGTTCTTAACCAGGTAAAATTGCTTCTTCTCATAGATCCCTTCGAACTGGCGCATTATCTTTAGCAGCAGGCCCGTGCCGGCCAGCAAAGATTGCTGGTCAAAAACCTGGTTCACTCTTTTTACTTCTTTTGAAATGGCTGCTTTATTCAGTGTCTGGTCTGATAATATTTTTACGATCTCATCGCCTGAAAGGGAATTATAATTCTTTGAGATCCTGTCATAGAATTTTTCAACCTCCTCATAAGTTACCGGCACAACGGGGTTGTCTATCAGTTCAGGATTTAACAATGTTGCTACGGACCAGGCAATGCCACCACTGAATGCGATGTTATCACTCATGTTGTATGCACCGCTGAGGTTAACAGCATAAACGATCTCGTCATTGGCCGATCCTGCCAACACCCGGTACAATTGTTTATTAAAGTTCGATACCGTTTTATCTTCATCCAGTCTTTTTTCGGTTGCATTGGCAACACTCTTGGTTCCCCAGCTCAACTGGAATAATTTGAAATCGGTGGTATTGCCATTGGGGAAATAACCACCTTTTGTATTTCCGCTGCCGATATCGATCAAAAAAGTATTGTAGCGTCTTGATGTTGGAACGATGCCTAAATGTGAAAGCCTGGCTTCCTGTAAAACATCAATGACTTCCACAAGCCTGGCCGGTTCTTTGATCTTTATTTTGAATGAATCAACCAGGTTCTTTACCCAGCCGTTCTTTTCAGATTTTTCTGCCTGCACTTTTACCCCGCTGCTGACAACCGTAAAGATCTTTTCGGGCATGATCTTGTAATCACGCAGGGCCGTGTAATATAAACCGGTTAAGCCCGCCAGTGTTGCCTGGAATGTTGGCTGGTTAAAAGAAATGAAATCAGTATTTACAGAAGTGTCTTTGAGGATATTAAAATCAAGGTTTTTTTGCCCGTCTCGGCTGATCTCTACCAGGCTCATTTTTACGCCTTTTGAACCCACTTCAATTCCTGCATAAACTTCAGATTTTTTATATTTTAACTTGAGGTTATTTTGTGCAAAAGAAAAGGTAGTACCGAATACACACACGCATCCCAATAGAAAAAGATGCTTTTCAAAAACTTTAAACATTGATTTTAGGTTGTTTGGTTCTTTAAAAGTACAAAAAAAGAGGGGGCGCTTTGGAGAGGATGCCTTATTGTGTAAAAAATGTGATTAAAGATTTAATTCTCAATGTGAAGATGAATGATATGGAAAAAAAGTAATGTCAAAAAGATCTATTAATTACAAGGATCTCCTGCCACTGTTCCTCCCCCATCTTCCGGTAAGCCGCCAATCAGTTTTCCTTTGATGGATACATTGACGAAACTGATCCTTCGGTTTTCTGCTTTGCCTTCCGGCATACTGTTATCGGCAACAGGCTTATTACTGCCGAAACCAACAGCTATCAATCTTTTGCAATCAACACCCCATTCACGTAGCCTGATACAAACAGCCAGCGCACGTTGTTCGCTGAGTTTTTGAGTTGCTTCACTGTTGCCGCTGTTGTCTGTATGTCCCTCAACACGCAGCATGCTGATATAGGTCTTATCATCGAGGTATTGCTTAATGATATTTAATGCTTCATCAGCTTCTGGTAATAATATGGCTGTACCGGTTTTAAAGAGTACGGGCTTTTCTATTTTAACTTCACTGCCTTCGAGTGTATATGCTTTTTGTGCAAATACTCCAATAATGATCGTTGAAAGGATCAATGTCAGGATTGTCTTTTTCATAAATTTAATTGATAGGTAAGGTAGAATCTCTTGAATCTTCGCGGCTTTGCGTCTCCGCGGTAAGATTTTAACCGCAAAGGCGCAAAGTTTTTACAATCTCAAAAGGCCTATTTTATTCATTGTACTGACAGGTTTGTTATCCCAGAAAAGTTCAAAATCTTCCAGCGCTGCTGTTTCATAACTTTCTTTTACTTCAGCAAGGGTAAGTGTTTTTAAATTATTCACAGAAAGAACTTTTAAGATCCCAACAAACCATTCAGCTTGTGTTTTTGGTAACTGGAACTGTTGCTGGTCTTTTTTTGTTGTAAAGATCAAAGACATCATCTCACGCTGGTTGCCTTTTTTTGATTGTGTAAAAACAGTTGTGACCGGATCTTTACCCAGCCATACAATTTTTGATGAAGGCTTGAAGAAAAGCAGTTCAGTTTCCAGCAAAGCATTTTTTATAAAATCCGGCGAAACTGATGTTTTCGGAACTTTAAAATCAAACCATTTTTGTAAGCCGTCATCCAGGCAAATGCCATGCATGTAGTTGAGCAAAGATTTTTTTAATCCAAAACTGAAACTATCATGATCAGCGCCTGTAGGATCACTATGTACAATATCATTATTGGCAAAGGTTCCGATCACTTCTGTTTCCTTTATAACTGAATACTTCCCGGGATCCAATCCTACCGGGCTGTGTGCGGTCATGGCAAACTGGTGCCAGAAAGCAGATTGAAGTATACCGAGTTTAAACAGCTGTCGCACCATTTCAAGTGAATCGATGGTTTCCTGTGCAGTTTGTGTTGGAAAACCATACATCAGGTAGGCATGCACCATGATGCCGGCATCTGTAAAATGCCTGTTTACCCTTGCTACCTGTGCAACGGTGATCCCTTTTTCTATCAGCAGCAATAACCGGTCGGATGCAACTTCAAGACCGCCTGATACAGCAATGCAACCAGATGCTTTTAGCAATGAACAGAGATCCGCTGTAAAGCTTTTTTCGAACCGCACATTCGTCCACCAGGAAACAACCAGTTTTCTGCTCAGTATTTCCAGTGCCAGTGCACGCATCAATGCAGGTGGTGCCGCTTCATCTACAAAATGAAAACCATTTTCACCTGTTTGTGCAATGATGGCTTCCATGCGGTCACATAATATTCCTGCTGCCACCGGTTCATACAATTTTATATAATCCAGGGAAATATCACAGAAAGTACACTTGCTCCAATAGCAGCCATGGGCCATCGTTAGTTTGTTCCACCTCCCGTCACTCCAAAGCCGGTGCATGGGATTCACAACTTCAATGGCAGAAATATATTTGTCAAGTAAAAGGTCGCTGTAATCGGGTGTGCCTGCTTCTCCCTGTTTATAATCTTTCCCTGCTTTGTCGTTGATGTAAACTAATTTGCCATCAACCATTGTAAAGGTTCGTTTTAATTCATCGATCGTTCTTTTACCTTCGATATATGCAACCAGGTTTTCCAGTGGGGCCTCGCCATCATCGAGGCTGATAAAATCAAAGAATTCAAATACACGGGTATCCGATAAGGAACGGAGTTCTGTATTCGCAAAGCCTCCTCCCATCACCACTTTTACTGCAGGATAATTTTTCTTCAGCCATTGGCCGCATCTCAATGAAGTATATAAATTTCCCGGGAAGGGTACAGAAATGGCAACCAATGCAGGTAGAATGGCAGCCATATTTTTTTGCAATACATCGATCAATAACTTATCGATAAAAGTATATTCCTTTTGCAGGGATCCATATAATTCATCAAAACTATTTGCCGACCGGCCAAGCCGTTCAGCATAACGGCTAAACCCAAAATGATCATCCACGCATTCTTTGATGAGGTCTGAGAGATCTTCGAGGTACATGGTAGCAAGGTGCTTGGCTTTATCCTGTATACCCATGGAACCAAATGCCCACCCAAGGTCATCTATCTGTTCAAAGCGGGATGCTTCGGGCAGCATATCCCTTTTGCAGATCATGTGTGCGAGCGTTGGATTTTTCCCCTGCAGGAAAAGGATCACGGGATCTATGTATTGTATGTAATCATCTTTCAACGCCATCATTCTTGTTGCATTGGCAGAATAGTCGCCCGAATGGCTGGCTTCAATGTATGCAAACATGTTGCTAAGGCCCTGTTTGGAAAACAATGCAATGGTCACTTCAATGCCAAGGTCGGCCTGGAATGAATGGATATTCTTTGTATTTAAAAAACCTTTCAGGTAAGCAGTGGCGGGGTAAGGTGTGTTTAACTGCGTGAACGGGGGGGTGAATAAAAATACTGGCGCATTCAAATTAAAAGAATTAATCAACAAAAATAAAGCAAATGTGGCTGATATGAAGATATGGAAATGTGAAATGTGGAGATGTGAAAATATCGTTTATAGTTTGAACTTTTTTCATTTACACACCTACACACCTTACACATTTTCACATTATAAAATGATAACTTTTTCCATCACATCTCCTCCCCTGATATCATCAATAATGTCTATCCCTTCGATGACTTTACCAAAGCAGGTATGTTTTCCGTCCAGGTGGGCTGTTCCTGCACGGCTATGACAAATGAAGAATTGTGAACCACCGGTGTTTGGCCCGCGGTGCGCCATAGAAAATACGCCGCGGTCGTGGTATTGTTTGGGAGCATTTGTTTCACAATTAATGGTATAGCCCGGCCCGCCTGCACCGGTTCCATTTGGGCATCCGCCCTGGATCATAAAATCGGGTATAACGCGGTGAAAGGTCAGCCCGTCATAAAATCCCCGGGATATTAATTTCTTGAAATTAGCAACAGCAATGGGTGTTGCATCGTCGTACAATTCAAATTTTAAAACGCCTTTTTTCGTATGAATTTCTCCTTGTGTAAGTTTTACTTCGCTCATGTTATTTTTTATTGAGGTGAATATTTTGGCGAAAGTAATATTTAACGGGCATTTACAGTTGAATAATATCTTTTTGCAAGGATGGATAGCGGCAGGCCGATCGCTATCATGAGTATCAGCATGGCAATGAGCGCCTGTTTTATATTAAATGGCAATGAAGGTGCTGCGCTTAGCGGCAATACGATCCTGTTCATGGCCAGCCAGACCAGCAAACCATAAATTACAGCCGTGACAATGATGTTTTTTTTCAAAAAAGGGATCTTTGGATAAAGCAGGAAAAAGAGGATGGTCCAGGTGAATGCAATTGCGAAATGAAAAAGCAAGCCATACAGCGCCATTGTATTTCCACCGGCAAATGCTGCTTTTCCGAAGATGCCGCTGGCAACAAACCGCAACACATTTGCCGGGTCCTTACCTGTCTTAAGATAATATTGAACCAATGCAAAGCTAATATCCAATGCTCCGGCGAGCAGCCCGGCTTTGATGATCGTGCCTGGAAGCGTTTTTGATCTTTGATCAGCCATGATAAAACATTTTTATCATTGATGACATCCATGCAGGTTATTTAGCTGCAAGGATGTATGCTTTCCTCATTTCTTTTAACCAGGCTAACTTTAATTGCAGGTTATAGTTTCCAGTACAGGGAATGTACCAGGACCAGGTTGTAATTTGCTCGATTTTATTTTTCCAGCAGACCATCTGCCTGCCACTGTACAAAAATATGGATAACACTATCGCTGAGCCTATCGTGTTTAAATGGCATAAAACCTCTTTCACCAGGAAGCTTACTGATACGCGAGATCATGTCGCCGATATTTTGTTTAACAGCGTTATAATTATCAAGTGCCAATTTATTCCCTCTTGGCGGAAAATGACAGGGTGAACAATTAGCTTCCAGCGTTGGCTGAAGATTACCGGCATAGGTCATTGCAACAGGCTTCGGAGGAGCCGTTTCTGTTGTAGTTGTGGAAGTTTTCCTGGATGATGAACAATATTGGAAAAAACCAACCATGCTGATGATCAAAAAAATACTAAGCTTTTTCATTTTGTCGTTTTTGGTTTTGATAATGAATTATCAAGTTAATGTTTTGTTTTTAAAACAAAATAAAAATCAACAACAAAAATTATGAAAGGTATTTTCCCGTCAGTAGATCCAGTTGAACCGGTATTCGATCGGCGCCTTGATGCCTCTTTCAGAAACCCTTTTGTACCGCCCGGGTAAACGCATGAGGTAATCACGGGCTTTTTCAGCAGCCCCATTAAGGCCGCAGATATCCGCGATCTTCCATTCTTCTAAAAGCGATTCCAATATCTGTGTATAATCATGGCTGGTATAAACCCCTATTCTTTGTGCAGCATCACTGAAATGGGTAAAGGTAGTGCCGATCTTTTCACCCGATTGCCTTAAAAAGTGAGCAGGCATCACAATTTGTTTTCGCATCATGTATTCAAATGCAAGCATCATTTCACTGGCATCGATCTCAAATATTTTTGAGACAAAGCTTTTATATGCTTTTGCGTGCCGGGCTTCATCGGCTGCTATCACACCACAGATCCTGGAAAGCAGGTCGCTTCCATGTTTCTTGGCAAGTGTGGCCGTGCGCCTGTGGGAAATATTGGTTGCAAGTTCCTGGAAAGAAGTATAGATAAAATTCTTGTATGGATCTTTTGCTGTACCGATCTCCATTCCGTCGGCGATCAGATATTGCGTGCTTATTTCCATCTGCTGCATATTGATGCGGCCGGAGAGGTACAGGAATGTATTCAGGAGGCCTCCATGCCTGTTCTCTTCTGCTGTCCACATCCTGATCCAGCGGGTCCAGCCCTTCGTCTCAGATTTATCAATGCCATCCATATCTACCAGCCAGCTTTCATAAGTGGGAAGGGCTTCTTCCGTTATTACATTTCCCACCAATACCGCCAGGTAATCGTAAGGCAATTCAGCTGTTTCTTTGCGGAGTTCTTTTACTTCAGCAATGAAGTTCTCACTATGCGTATCAGGAAGGAAATCAGATGGCTGCCAGTTATTGTCTATTTTCTTTAGGAACTCATCAATGATATCATCCATTTTTTGTTCTAAAAAATGCATGACTTCCAGCCTGGTATTTTTCAATTTTATTTCTGTATTTAGCAACATTTCACAAATACCTGGCTTATACTCAGGCGTTATTTAAGATGGCAAAACTAATCTTATTATGTGTAGCAGCTTGAAGAAGTACGCTTTTATTATAGAATCAAGTATTGAGCCAAATAAATGACAGTTGTTAATAGTCAATTAAAGATTGAATAAGCCGTGGTTACGCATAAATCGCAATAGAAATTTATCTTTGTCGCATGACTGGTATTTTAAAGATAGCTACGCTGCAGGCTGATGATATGCTGGGCCTGGTCGACCTTGTGAACAGCGCCTACCGTGGAGAAGATTCAAAAAAAGGCTGGACCTCCGAAGCAGATCTTATAGAAGGCTCTTTGCGTACAGACCTGCCTGCCTTAATAAAGATCCTCCAAAAGCCGGGAGCGGCGATCCTTACCTGCAGTGATGACAAAACCCTTCTTGGCTGTGTATACCTGCAGCAGGAAGGAACCGGCCTGTACCTGGGAATGCTTTCCGTTTCACCTGCTGCACAGGGAATGGGGATCGGTAAAAAATTATTGACCGCTTCTGAAAAACATGCCCGGAACCTGGATTGCAATAATATTTTTATGACCGTGATAGATGTACGCCATGAACTGATCGCCTGGTATGAGCGCCATGGTTATACAAGAACAGGACAAACAAAACCTTTTGATGCTGAAGAAAGTTTTGGTGTACCAAAACAGCCATTGCAGTTTATTGTATTAAAAAAAGCGATCGGTATTTAAGGTTAACAGTAATTATTAATTCATTGTAATTATATTGCAGTTATAATTTTATTCCATGAGAAAAACCCTTTTATTGCCATTGCTTTTGCTTGCCTGTTTTACAACTGCAAAAGCCCAGTTTCCCAAACAACTATCAGCATCTCCCCTGTTTGCTGAAAACCTCGCTAAAATAACGCGGGCTTTCCGCAACAATTATTACCAGGTTCAAGGCGGCCAATTGCCTTCCCAGGATGATATGGATGTTTATAGTTCTACCGTTGTTTTGCCGGGGGCCCAGCATTGTGTCATCTATCGCTTTCATTCTAAAAATGATACTACAGCAAGCTGGCAGGGCATCATGTATTCAGGCGATAATTATAAAGAAGCGTTGAAGATATATAAGCATAATTGCAGGCAGGTTAACAGGTGCAAGGTAAACCTGGATGGAAATACAGCGGCCGTTTTCACCGGTAAGATCGATGAGCCGGAAACAGATCTCAGGTTTGTAAGCTCTGTATTTTCATTGAATACAAAAGATGATGCTTACGGGCAGTTTTATGCAGAAGTAGAGTTAGTGAATATAAATTATGATCAGTGGGAAGTGCGGTTGAATCTTCAGAATAAGAAAGATGATGATGAGAAGTGAGGGTGGATGCTGGATACTGGATACGCTGACTTCTTTTTCTGCAAGCAATAAAAAATGGATCTGTGAACAATATAAAATATAATGTTCTCAGATCCACAGAAATATTTTACTACCTAGCCCCGCACTTCTACTTTAAAAGCAAGGCTAAAATAAGAATAGGCATCGCCGTTTTTATTGTTATTGCTGAACTGCCATTCCTGCCCGGTGCTGAACGGCGGATGTTTGGCACTTCCTGCTGCTTCTCCTACACCAATATAAGAGTCATGGCTTTCTAAACGGAAACCGTAAGATTTACCTTTATTCAAATGTAATGACGGGATATTAAATGCGATCCATTTGCCACTGTCTGTATTTTTAAGATCTACGCTGGCAGATCCTAATGCAGGCCCCCAGCTGTTTAGTTGAGGGTCAAAATTGTGAATGGTCATCATTACGTTCCCCGGCCTGGCAACAATATTTGAATAAACTTCAATGGCTTCAACATCAGCTTCCGAAGCAGCGATAAAGGTCTGGCCCTTTGAGATCTCATGGTTTTCACGTGGATGGTGGCCTACCCACCCGGTTGTATTATTTGTTATTTGCTCAACCATAGGATGTAATGTGTGGGGGCTGTTTGCTTTCATAACTTACAATTTTGAATTATAAATATTAAATGAAGCAGGTAGGCGGTAAGTGTACTGTAATTAACTTCATTTTACTGTAATTATTGTACTTAAAAGCTTCTTTTAAGTAAATTTTAGCAGTTGGCATAATTTCTGAATGACAAGATTTTAACCAGCATTTTAACCAGTTGGGAACTTCACATGAATAAATTATTCAGGGGCCTGATCGCAGGCTACGGTGCAAAGAAACTTGGCGGAGGATGTTTGAGTACGATCCTCTTGTTTATTATCATTTACTATGCCTTGGGGCAGTGTAATTAATCATGCTACCATGTATCATGCATTCCCGTAAAGGGAATGCATGATAAGGAAGTTAGCAGGTTAAAGTACTGCTATTCCTTTCTGGAATAGTTTATTGTTGCTATCGGTAGTATAAGTTTTTGTATAAACTTTTTTGCCGGAGAACAGCCTGAAGTCAAGTACCTGGTTATCTCTTTTCTCGATCTTCATTACCTGTGATCTTGAATTCGTATGAATGGGATTTGAATACAACTCACCCTCGATGGCATCATCGATCTGCAAGGTTGAATGATCTATATCACCGGTTTTAACTTCTACCCTGAAAACAAGCCAATCGCCCCGTGAGCCGAGAAACCTGACAGTTAACGGCTCTGAACTTTCGATCCTGTTGCCTGCCTGCACGGCTGTTTGTGCAACTCCATACATTGCCAATGAGGTAAAATAAAAAATACCTGCTGTGATCATTAGAGACTTTTTCATTGTGTTTAGATTTAATGGTTAATAAAAATTTACCATACAGCAAGCAGCCGAAGATCTTTTGCACAAAATCCAATAATTTTTTTTAGATATAACAGGCAATGTGATATACTTACAAGTACGATCGCTACAGAAAGGCTGTTGGACAATGTTGACCAGTAATTCAGCCGCACTACTTCGGGATGAAGCGTATATATTGTAAATCCCGGAACAAAGATATGTACTGCATTCAAACCTTTTAAGCCAACTTATGATCGCAATTACTATCCCTAATATTATTTGATTTTCCTGTAATGCTTGCCGTGACTGTGTTTAAGCCATATTATTTTATTATATCCAAGAACTATCTGCACAATTAAATAAGATATTATAAACAGCTATTGGATATTACTATTTATTATTATTTTTAAAAAAAATACCATGACATCAAAAGCCAGCAGCCCGGAACAATACATAATGGCTTTACCTGCAGACAGGAAAGAACAGATGGGCAAATTAAGAGATACCATTTTGAAGAACATACCCGCCGGTTTTAAAGAAGTAATGAATTATGGTATGATTGGTTATGTTGTTCCCCATGAACTTTATCCTGCCGGGTATCATTGTGATACCAAACAACCTTTGCCTTTTGTTAGTATTGCATCACAAAAAAATTTCATAGCACTTTACCATATGGGGATATATGCATCCGATCCCCTGTTAAAATGGTTTGTTACGGAATATCCAAAACACAGTTCAGCTAAATTAGACATGGGCAAAAGCTGTATCCGGTTTAAAAAAGTTGGGGATATACCTTTTAAGCTTGTTGCCCAACTGATGAAAAAGGTCAGTGTAAAAGAATGGATAGACTCTTATGAGACCAACCTGGCGAAGCGCAAAAAATGAACTCTTTCTAGATGAACAATGACAAAAATTATCTCCATATATTGAATAATAAAAATAAGTTTACTACATTCACTGAAAATATCTTTATGAAAATATTTGTTGCGGGCCTGCCTTACGATCTTGATGATGCGGAATTGACTGAAATTTTCGAGAAATTCGGTACGATAACTTCGGCCAGGGTAGCCATGGATAAAGAAACTGGAAAAAGCAAGGGCTTTGGGTTTGTGGAAATGCCTGATGCTGCGGAAGCCAAAGATGCCATTGAAAGCCTGAACGATATTTCACTTGGTAAAAAACCACTGGTTGTAAAGCAGGCGGAAGAACGCAGCGGCCCTCCTTCAGGAGGATCACGTGGCGGAGGCTATAACAGTGGTGGGTATAATAACAACCGCAGCCGCTAACAGGCTTTAGCCGGTTTATACATTCATAGGTTGTTACTGCTTAGCCATTCATGACGGCTTTAAAAATTTCTCAATTTAAATCCCCTTTAATGAGATGTTTATTCACAATACTAATGGTAGCAGTATCAATAACTGTATTAGGTCAAAATACGATCCTCAGAAATAAGATCGATCTCGCTGCCGATAAGATAGAACAAAAAACCATTGAATGGCGTAGGGATATCCACGAACATCCTGAATTGGGAAACCATGAGAACAGGACAGCAGCATTGATCGCAAAACATCTTCAGTCACTTGGAATAGAGGTCAAAACGGGCGTTGCCCATACGGGTGTGGTAGGGATCCTCAAAGGCGGGAAACCCGGTCCCGTTGTGGCACTGCGTGCAGATATGGATGCATTGCCTGTGACCGAGCGCACGCCTCTTCCCTTTGCATCAAAAGTAAAAACACAATATAACGGCCAGGAAGTTGGTGTCATGCATGCCTGTGGCCACGATTCACATGTTGCCATCTTAATGGCTGTTGCAGAAGTATTGGCTTCCATGAAAAATGAACTGAAAGGAACAGTGAAATTCATTTTTCAACCTGCAGAGGAAGGTGTGCCCCGCGGTGAGGAGGGCGGTGCAGAAATGATGGTAAAGGAGGGCGTATTGCTTGATCCTGCTGTGGATGTGATCTTTGGCCTTCATATTTCTTCACAATTACAGGCAGGAAAATTACAATATAAGCCCGGCGGGTTATATGCAAGTGTGAACGACATGAAAATAATTGTAAAGGGAAGATCAGCACACGGCGCATCTCCGTGGGCTTCGGTTGATCCCATTGTTGTCTCTGCACAGATCATCAATAATCTTCAAACGATCGTTAGCCGTAACCTGAATATAACAGAGAATGCAGGTGTGGTTACGATTGGTGCCATTCATTCCGGCGTTCGTTCCAATATCATTCCTGAGCAGGCGGAAATGCTGGGCACTATCCGTGCACTTAGCGTGGAGGATGAAAAATTACTGATTGAAAGAGTCAAGCTCATTGTGTTGAAAACAGCAGAAGGCGCTGGTGCAACTGCAGAGGTTATGATCCCATTTAGCTCCCATTATCCCATCACTTTCAATGATAGTGCATTGACTGCTAAAATGCTTCCTTCACTGCAAGCAACTGCCGGAAAAGAAAATGTAGCTTTAAGAAATGCAACCACAGGCGCTGAAGACTTTTCATTTTATGAAGAAAAGGTTCCGGGTATGTATTTTAATTTAGGTGGGATGCCCAAAGCTGCGGATCCCAAAAAAGTTGCTTCGCACCATACACCCGATTTTTTTATTGATGAAAGCGGGTTTAAGTTAGGTATAAAAGCCCTGGCCAACCTGGTAATAGATTACATGGAAATGAATCAAAAGACCACCGGGAAAAATAAATAAGCAAATCTTTATATTTTAGATTTACTTGATCTATCATCGGTCCTATATAACTGTGTACAGGAGCTTTCCCTTTTTTTATTAGATATTCACATTTATGCAACGTGGCATATTTATTGTCATTTTCTTCTTTGCTTAACCTTTATTCCTTATTTATTTAAAACCTACTGTAAAATACATTGACCTGGATAATACCGCGAATTTCCAGGCATTTCAATTCAATATTTCCATACCAGGATACGTTAATTACTTGTGCAGCTGCATCACGGACATAAAATGCAATTGCCTGGTACAACGCTACATCCATAATGAAAAATTTAATAATATAAAAAAGAAGGATCAGTAATTTGATCCGGTCCCGGTTTTATTCAACATATAACCTCTGAAACCACTTTTTAAATCCTAACCTATGAACAGCAACCAAGCGGTGATCTTATCACCAAACCATGTTGAGCTTAATTCAATTCTAACTATTCGTTCTGCCAGTGCCCCGTTCAATGGAATTAATTATATCATTACTGATGAAACGGGGCGACTGATAAGAAAAGGTGCTATTGCAAATGGCATCATCGAATTTAAATTATGTATTGTTGGATTTAAGACCGGCGTTTACCGCATGACGATAGGCCAGGTGATTGAGAATTTTACTGTTGTGAATTAATATCATCACGGATTTTTTTAAGTTCCAGCCTCCACGACTAATAGTATTATTGAATGCTCACCATTCTTTACCATCCATATTTATTTTGTTAACAGGTCATTAATGAAAGGATTTTTTCAACTGGGTAATTCTCCTATCCTATATTTGCGCTCTTTTTAATCAAGTTGATTTTTCACAGCCTTCACCAAAACAAGATCGTATTATGAAAAAAATTATTCTTTCTGTTGTCCTGTTTCTTTTTATCAGCACTTCTTTTTGCCAATCCTTTATGCACGGCGCAGGCATTACCATTTTGGGCGGGTATACAAAAGGCGGTGATTTTACTTTTGCTGAAGGATTTACCTATTCGCCGCGGTTTAATTTTGTTGAAACAGAAAAACTTTCTGTTTCTGTTGGTATACCACTGAGTATCGGTATATCTGCATCAACCACCGGTTCCTATGATTATTATACAGACACATATAATGAGTCAATTGGATTTGTATTCAATGCTCCTGTTGTGATAAGCCTTAATATGGGCAGGGGTTCAACAAATGAGAACAGGGATAAGTTTGGTTATTTTGTTGGCGCAGGATACGGGTATCATCATGGAAGCTTTATTTCAACAGATGATTATGATCAATCCGGACTCACCAGTTCCAATGAAAATAATTTCGGCCCTACGGCAAATGCCGGGCTGCGCTTTGGAGTTGGAAGAAAGCATAAGAATATTGAATTGAGGTTTTCTTATTTCAAAGGACTTAATGATAAAAAACCCAACATATTCGGAATAGCAGGTTTGTTCAACTTTTAATAAAACTTATTTATAGAACATCATGAGGAGGCTTTGATGTTCTGATACCTGGTGGGCCGGGAGGAAAAATTACTCTCCGAACCATATAACCGAATCCCCGGTTCCATAACGGTTTTGTTCCCATAATTTATTTTCTGGGTCACGTATCCACTGCCCGTCCACAATGAATTTATAAATATGTTTTCCACGGGTAAGATGCACGCTGAAGACCCATTCATTTCCCACCTGTTTCATGGCCAGTGAATGCTCTGCATAATTGTTGAAATCTCCTGCAAGAAAAACCTTTTTTGCGCTGGCATATCCTTTTAGCCTGAATGTATAATTGGGGTCAAGAATAAGGTAAGAATTGGCCATTTTACTATCATCGCTTGTAACAAGCGGGTTAGCGGGATCAATGAGCTCGGTGTGTTCAACTATAAACCTATACTCATAATTTCCCGGGCCCAGGCTATAAGGCAATACCCAGCCGGAATCTGTTCTTTTCATGAACAGCTCATCTTTGCGCCAGCCGTTAAAAGTTCCGGTAAGTAGCACTTGCTTTGCAGTTTCATAACCTTTTAGCCGGAATAAATACTCGTTGCCTAAATGTATCACGGAATTAAAATCATTGAATTCGTTAGGGTAACGTTCAGGGTTAGCCGGGTCTACCTGCCAGCTTCCATCAATTACGAATTTATAAGTATGGGTTCCATCAGCAAGATAGATTGGCAGTTCCCACCCTGTTGCTGTACGTTGCATCAGTAATTCCTTTGGCTGCCATTTATTGAAGCTTCCCGACAGGTAAACTTTTTTTGCTTCTGTGTGCCCATTGAGTTTAAAAACATAATTGGTTTTATAAAATACAGAATTGATATTTCCTTCTCCGTCATTTTCCCGTTGAAGGTTATCCTCATCAACCAGCCACCTGCCATCTGCAATGAATTTATACCAGTATTTCCCGGGAGCCAGCTTTACATTTGCGATCCAGCCACTATCCGTTTTCGTCATGGAAAGCCTTTCGGGATGCCAGTTATTGAAACTTCCGGCAAGCTTGACGGATACAGCGTCTTTTTTGTTTCGCAAATAAAAGGTCACGACAGAATCCTGTATGGCAAATGAGGACCTGTTTTTATATCGGTTGTATCCATATAGCAATCCATTGTTGATCGCCGGGAATAAAGCATCAATGCCTGGCTGCTTTTCGGTGAACATGATCTTACCTGCCAGGTTTGTAAGATCTTCGGAACTTAACAGCGGTTTACTAATTGCGAATAGATCATTGTCATTTTTATCGATGTGCCAGCCCAGTAATTTCAAAGTATCCTGTTGACCGGTTTTTATAAAGAATTTAAGGGCCAGGTCTGCAAGGTCATAGCGCTTGATAAAACTATCTAACACAGCTTCGCTCAAATGCTTGCTCAATTCAATATACATCTTGCCTTCTTTAACAGTATTTACCGGTACCTGTGCAGAGGCTCTTACCTGTAGGAGCAGCACCAGTATCATACATGCGGAAATGCACATCAATTTTCTTAACATCCCTATCGCCGTTCTTATTTCCATATATACATTTTACGATTAACAAAATTAAATCCAATTTTATGTAAAGAGAGAAAATCAAATCCTAAAATTCCATCTGTACATGAAATGTATGAGAGGCAGGATTTTTCCAGGTTAGTGATCAGCACAGGTAAACTGGGTATAGTTTGATTCCCGATCTTTATGTTGTTGAGATCACCGTACAGCGCCTCCATTTTTTTATCATTTGCGCCGGTCAATTTTACCCTGCGGCCAACGACCACATTCTCAAATATCTTACCAGGCAGGCGGCTGTCGAGCAGGTTTGTTTCTGCGCCGCAATCAATGATGAACCGCAGTTTTTTCCCGGCGATCTCCAGCTTTGTTATGATCTTATTATCAGTGATATCAATTGGAACAACGCTATAGGAAGCAGTATCAGATAATACCTCACTTTGGTATGTTCTTGCTTCTTTTTTGGAGATGAGGTGCAGGTATATCAGGTTCTTTTCATAATCAATGATCATTTCAAAACGGTTAAAGAGTTGTAAGCCGAGCAATCCAAGTATCTTCACTCCCTTACTGTTTTCAATATGCCCCAGGTTGATCATATCAGCTTCAACCCTGTTGTATGTGATAGTACCCAATTTAAGCTGACCAACTTCTGTTTGAATACGTGGGATTGCAGGCCCGGAAATTCCCGATTGTTCTTCACCGGTATTGAGAACAGGATAATTACGGAAATAAGTAATATTCAGTACAAGGTTCGGCGCCCCTGTGTCGAGAATAAAATTCCCTATGATCGTATCTACTTTGGCAGTGAGGAGGATCAGGTTGCCTGCACGTGTAAATGGGATGATACAGGATGGGGAATCGGTGCTGATAACTGGATCGGGAAATAAGCTCTTGGATATTTTGTTTAACAAAGAATCATTGAAACCAACATGTTTGTTCAAAGGCATTGATGTGCATTCATTGCCTTTGAAAGAGGCAATAAAAAAGAACAGGATCAAGATGCGTTTTATCCAACCGGGAAACCGGAACATATAAGTTGGTTATATTACAAAATTAAGAGATAAAGCCTGCTGTTTATTATGCGAACTTTTTTAATCCCTGCTTGTAGAAATAAATCCATATATAGCATTTTTATTACAAGTATCTTTTATTAAATAAACCTCCATCCCGTTTATTGTTGTGGTATACCTGTAATTACCCTCCCAATCAATGATCATCCATAAACTTTTAAGATTGGCATTGTAATTGGCTAATACTATAATAACATCCTCCAATACTTTTAAAAACCGCGTAGTAGTTGTCCTATCCCTTGAAAGATGCCATGACATCTTATCTCTTAATAACAAAATAAAATTATGAAAACGTTTTTACTCTCTGCGATCACGATCGCATCCGTTCTTGCGGTTAATGCCCAATCGCCTACAATTGTTACTAATTCCACAAATTGTGTTGTTTTTCGCAATTTCAATAATTCAAATGAGGGGTTTAGTTCGCCCAGTATATATTCGGGCGGAAATGATGTGCCATTTTTCTGGAATTCGGCCATTGGTGCTGAAATAAGCAGCGGTATTTCGTCAAGTAATGCCAGTCTTATATCCCCGGTATATATTCTTTCGGCCCCGGGCCAGCTAACCATCGGATTCAAATATGCTGCCCCGGCTGGCACAAAATACAGGATCAGGGTAATTTCTGCTGTTATTAGTGCTCCCATCGAGGTATTGGCTAACACTGCTAACGGCTCTGTTTATACGCCTTTACCGGCCACCTCGGGGCATATTTGTTTATCATTATCTGATGCAGACCTGACGGCTGGAAGAGCTGTGCGGCTCGAATTCACTTTCAAGGCTAATCAATCCTGTGAAAATATATTATTTGATGACCTTGCTTTGTCTGTTGCCGGTGGGCCATTGCCCGTAACATTCGAAGGGTTTTCTGCTCAAAAAAATGCTGATGGAACTTTGAAGCTATTATGGAATGTAGGTACAGAAATAAATGTAAAAGGTTATTATGTCGAAAGCAGTATCAATGGTATTGATTTTACCAATGCAGGCTATGTGACTGCTTCGGGAAGATCCATCTACAGTTTAGTCTACACTGGAAAACTTGCACAAACCACTTTTTTCCGGGTAAGGAATATTGATTTTGACGGTAGCAGTAAATATACTCCCATTATAAAAGTTTATTCCAGGGATCAAATGGATGCACGGATACAAATATACCCTGTGCCTGCAACGGACCTGGTAACAATACAGCATAATAAGTCAAGTGAAAATTCAGTTTTTACTTTGCTTACCCCGGATGGTAAGATCATAAAACGAATAGAAGCTACTCCGAATACGCTTCAAACACAGATCAATATCAACAACCTGCCTACAGGCATTTATCTAGTGAGGTATGATAATGGGAACGGAGATGTTCAAAGCGCAAAGCTGATCAAAGATTAGTAAATTCAATCCTGTATAAAAAAGCCTGCAATCTTGCAGGTTTTTTATTTTTCAAAAACTTGCAGTATTTTTTTGGATGCACGGATCTTCCATGAAATAATAAGTAATGCTTCCAGGTCTGGTTTGGAAACTGTTTTCAGGTCGATGAGTAAGGCCGGGTAATTCTTATAATGATCCGTAAAGAAAAAAACATCGGGGTTTGAAGCGATCCATTCGTCTCGGTCGTTATTATAAACAACCAGTGTTTCGCCATCTTCTTTTAGCCGGGTGAATAATTTCTTTTCTACGTAAAAAGCCGGGGTGCCGTAAGCAGGCTTTTCATGTACCCCGGGGAATGAGCTTACAATTTTACCAACCCGATCCCACAAAAAATAATTGTTGCCGTCCATGATATCAAATTAAGCCGATTCACGTCTGGAAAAAAACTGTTCCCGTTGTTTGGGAACAGTTTTTACAAATATAAAAACATTATTTTGCTGTTGCTGCATTGATTGGCGCCCTGTCCATAAAGTGTACTGCACGGTCAATTTTATCAGCACTGTTGAAATGCATGAGTATGTGCATCCATTGAACCATCCTTTTACCGGTCTTATATTTTGCATCGGTCATATACCATCCCAATAGCCAAACTCCTGCCTGTTCTTTTTGTTGCGGCCTGTTTACTTTTACCGGTAACCAGATGTCCTGTGTGAATTTCAATGAATCGATCACTTCACTTCTGCGTTTAGTCCAATAATCAGATATTGCTTTTTTACCGGCAAGACTGTCGCCATTGTTCCATAGATACACGGCTGTATCTGCATAATCATTCATCCAGCCGGCAACATCACCTGATGAAAGCTTTGCCAAAGAATTTTTACCGATCTCCGTGTATTTGGCATCTGCAAATTCACTTTGCGGGACCTCTGTTTTAACAGTTACTGCAGGACTATCTGTTGTGGTAGCAGTAGTTGTATCATTCTTTTTTGCATCATTGCACGCAAACAGGAACATACACCCGGTTGCGATGAAGACCATTTTTTTCATAATTGATTTTTTAGTTGGTTAAGATTAATAACATTTTAATAGAACCAGAGGAATGCAGGGATGATCAGGGGGTAGGAGGAATGGCAAACAAAATAGATATTATTCTTAATAAACGATAATAAAAATTATGTCAGTTCCCCTGGCACATAGCAAGCGAAGGAAAAGGCGGTAAATAAAGGGATCAGGCATTTTTTACCAGAACAAATAACCATGCTAACCCCATTCCAAGGGTACCACCAATGATACCCGCAAAAGCATCCATTAGTTCATAATGTCCCCTGCCTGTTAGCAATGAAAAAAGTTCAAAGCCATAGCAAATGGCCAGTAAGGCCGTAAATACCAGCAAGCCGGAGAAAACGGGAGAAATCTGGAAAAAATAAATAGCTGCAGCCTGGAGTAAAATTCCAAGGCAAATGCCTACATAAAAGTGTTTCCATTTATCCCGCTCCCATTTTTTCAGCATGATTAGAAATTTAAGCTAATGATCTGTTGTACAATATTAAGTGTAACAAAATAAAAAGCCCGGAAAAATTCCGGGCCCTGCCTGTCAATCCATCAAATTAAAAATTATATCCTAATCCAATTTTTACAGCACGGTTGTAAGCGGTAAAATTCTTACCTGCATCTACTTTTGAAAGCCCGTGATCATATGAAGCCATTAAATTGATCCCATTGGAGAACTGGTAGCCGACACCACCTGTAATTCCGGCATCCCAATGATTGAATTGTGAAGTGGCAGGGATCTTTGTACTTAAGATATTAAAACCCAATGCCCCGGCTGAAGCACGCAAGTCTGCATTAACGAGGTATGATAACTGGGGGCCCGCAAAGAGGTTAAACCCGCCAATATTTGCTTTCAATAATAGCGGGATCTCTATATAATTCATTTGCAATTGTGCTTTAGCGTTCACGCCAAGGATATCCACGCCTTTTACTTTGAGGGAACCTTTAAGCTGGTAGCCTTTCTGGGTATAATTAAAGCCAGGCTCAACCGTTAGTACGTTACCAAGTGGAAGGTCTACATAGGTTCCTGTAAAAAAACCGGTTCTCCTGCCGGTTGAAAGATAGCCATCGGCAAAATCCAGGAGGCCATTGAGGCTTTCTACAGCATCTCCCCGCATATCCGCAGTAGAAACACCGGCCCGAAAACCGTATGAGATCTTTGATTGTGAAAAACCATGTGATGAAATAACGACAAAGAGGATAAGTAGAATTTTCTTTTTCATATAATGCTGGTAACGGGTTTTACAGCCGTTCTGCTGCATGAGAAGGAAAAACTGTCTGAAGGCTTAATGCAGGATAGGTAAGTTTTTGTTAAAGGAAATGTATCTTTCTACTGAATGATGATTCCTAAAAGCTGAAATGGTATTGTATATAATCAATAAATTGTACATAAATCATCAGGCATGAAAAGTAAGACCATTGTTACAGGCTCCTTTACCTTGCTAATATCAGCAGCAATGATAACATCAGTATCCTGCAACAGCATTGCAAGAGCTGCAGCTGAATACTGGACCAATAAGCAGATCAGGGAATTTGTAAACAACTGCGAAGACAGGTCTTCCATTCTCCTTGGTAGTGAAAATGCAAAAAAATATTGTGATTGTGCCGTAGATGTTGTTGCGGAAAAATACAGGAACTATGATGATGTTAAGAAAGCTTCTATTGCAGATGTGCT
>JBDTWL010000013.1:0-68075 GCA_040006715.1 Ferruginibacter sp.
ATTGGTAAGAATGGTGGGAAGGATGCGTTTTCGTTCTTCTTATGGCCAGAATTTGCTGATGCATAGCCGTGAAACAGCCAACCTTTGCAGCATCATGGCTGCTGAACTTGGGATGAATCCAAAACTTGCCAAGCGTGCCGGATTGTTGCATGATATTGGTAAGGTCCCTGATGAAGAAACCGAATTAAGCCATGCATTGCTTGGAGCAAAACTGGCAGAAAAATATGGCGAGAACCCGGCAGTAGTAAATGCCATCGGGGCTCACCACGATGAAATGGAAATGCAATATGTCATCTCCCCTATTATCCAGGCCTGCGATGCCATCAGTGGCGCAAGACCGGGTGCAAGGCGCGAGATCATGCAGCAATATATTCAGCGTATCAAGGACCTGGAAAATCTCGCACTTGCATATAATGGAGTAGAAAAAGCTTACGCGATCCAGGCAGGCCGTGAATTAAGGGTAATTGTTGAGGCTGATAAGGTTTCTGATGGCGACAGCGATAAACTAAGCTTTGAAATAGCTCAAAAGATACAGGAAGAAATGACCTTCCCCGGGCAGATCAAAGTAACAGTGATCCGGGAGAAAAGAGCTGTGAATATTGCCCGCTAAAGCAGGGATGACATCTTTTTTTCCATTTAAGCACTATAAAGCTTGAAAAGATGTCATCTCTTCAAAAAAACTTCCAACTTTAAACTTCAAACTTTAAATTTTTCCCCTACCTTTGCCGTCCGTTAAAATAAATAGATATGAACGCGATAAAATTTGTTCATGAGCAGTTGACAACAATCCCAACGCTTCCGACATTTAAAGCAGGTGATAACATCACAGTTAATTATAGGATCATTGAAGGTTCCAAAGAGCGTATCCAGAGCTTTAAAGGCGATGTGATCAAACGCCAGGGTACCGGTGCTACCGCTACCTTTACAGTACGTAAAATGAGTGATGGAGTTGGTGTAGAACGTTTATTCCCAACGTTTTCTCCCAATATTGAGAGCATTGTATTAAACAAAGTGGGCAGGGTAAAACGTGCAAAACTCTATTTCCTTCGTGAAAGAAGCGGAAAAAGTGCTCGTATCAAAGAAAAAAGAATGGCTGTGGGCACGAAAACCAAAAAAGACAAGTCTTAATAACCATCATAACATATTGATTACAAGCGGAAGTTTAATTATTTCCGCTTTTTTATTGCCATTTACTATAATTTATAAGATCTGTTTACTATTTTGCAGTCGCTAAACCTCTAATCGCAATTCCTCCCGAAGAACGTTACCTCAGATTTTAATTTTTTAATTTTTAACTAGTAATCTTATTTAACCATGAGAAAGAACATTCTTTTATTATTGCTATTAGTTTCTGCCTGTTTTTATTGTATTTCATGTGCTAAAGGGATCAGCCCTTATGAAGCCGCGAACGGCAAAGCAAGATGCGGAAAATACATCCGTTAATTTTGCATGTAAGTTGGTAGTTAAACCACCGTTAAACCGGTTTGGATTAATAATATCAGCCAACAGCTGCCCAAAAATTCTATATCTTTATACCTCAAAACCAATATTATGCTACATTCAGCTTTAAATTCAATATTCCTGATCTCAATGCCGGGTGGCAGTGAGTGGATATTAATAGTACTTGTTATTTTACTCATGTTTGGTGGTAAAAAGATCCCCGAACTAATGAGGGGCGTTGGCCGTGGTATCCGTGAATTCAATGACGCAAAATCAAATGTAAAGACAGAGATCGAAGAAGGAATGAAAGACAAGGATTCAAACAAACAACAGGTTACCCAATAATACCGTTCATTAAAGTATTTCAGCCGAAGTATACATTCCGGTCATTACCGGAATGTATACTTCGGCTGATTTTATAATAAAAAAATAAGTTTTTTTCTAACCGGTTTTCTATCTATGTTTCGACAAGCCTGTCTGCCGACAGGCAGGCTCAACATGACAGAAACTGCCTCCCGCTTTTTGCGGGATGTCGAAGGCGTAGTATTAAACTAAAAAGTTAATTATACAATACGTAAAAATCTTATGTTTCATTATTCAAACATTACAGCATACCAGCTGCAGCTGAAAAATAATGAGACGGATTGTGTATCAGCAGTAAAGTTTTACCTGGATAATATCTCAAAGAACAGGTCATTAAATGCATTTGTAGAAGTATACGAGGCCGAAGCGCTTAAAAAAGCATCCGAACTGGATGAGAAAAGGAAGGCGGGTGGAAAGTTGAAAAAATTACACGGGGTTGTTATTGCGGTCAAAGACGTTATCTGTTATAAGGACCACCAGGTAACAGCAGCATCTGCCATTTTAAAAAATTTTATCCCGATCTATAATTCAACGGCTGTTCAATTATTGCTGGATGAAGATGCTATCATTATCGGCTCCTGCAATTGCGATGAGTTTGCTATGGGTAGTACCAATGAAAATTCAGTATATGGAAGTGTTTTGAACGCGGCTGATAATACCCTGGTCCCCGGTGGCTCATCCGGTGGCAGTGCAGTAGCAGTACAGGCTGATATGTGCATGGTAAGCCTTGGCAGTGATACAGGAGGGTCGGTTAGGCAGCCTGCAGACTTTTGCGGGATCATTGGCATAAAGCCAGGATATGGGCGGATATCACGATATGGCTTACTCGCTTATGCTTCTTCTTTTGACCAGATAGGGATATTTGGTAAAAATATCCCGGATGTTGCCATGATGCTTGAAGTAATGTGTAAGCCCGATGAATATGACAGCACCATGGATGATGTTTTACCGGCAGAACCTTTTAGCAACTTTTATTTACCTGCAGATAAAAAGTACCGTTTTTGTTTTTTCAAACAAATGCTGGCACATCCATCATTGGATAAAGAGATCGCCAGGGAGATACTTAACCTTGCAGAAGAGTTAAGGGCAAACGGGCATACTGTTGAGCAAATTGACTTTGACCTGTTGGATTATATTGTGCCTGCTTATTATGTACTTACCACGGCCGAGGCCAGCAGTAATCTTTCAAGATATGATGGAGTGAGGTACGGGCACAGAACAGATAAGCACGTAGAAGATTTAACAGCATTTTATCTGCAAAACAGGAGTGAGGGTTTTGGCATGGAAGTGAAGCGGCGGATCATGTTGGGAACCTTTGTATTAAGTGCAGGTTATTATGACGCTTATTATCATAAAGCACAGCAGGTAAGAAAGCTGTTATTGGACCAGACCTCACTGATCTTCAATAATTTTGATGCCGTTATTTTGCCTACCAGCCCTACCACAGCTTATAAATTAGGTGATAAAGAGAAGGATCCCATCGCAGTTTACCTGGCCGATATATTTACCGTTTTTGCAAACTTAACCGGTTTGCCTGCTATTTCAGTGCCGCTGTTCAAACACAGCAACGGTCTGCCCTTTGGCGTGCAGGTAATGACTAATAGATCGGATGAACTAACTTTGTTGCATATTTCAGCTACTTTGATGCAGCAAATGGAGGCATCTCATATATAATGAAGAAATTATTTTGCATATCCCTTACTATCTTTTTTTTACAGCATGTAAATGCAGGGACTGCCATGCAAAATATGCAGCAGCAGCCAACAACACAAAAAGAAGACACGGTCAAAGAAAATATTGTTGAGGAAGACGCGATCATTGAGGACATCATTCAAACAAAGAAGACACCTCAAAAAGAGAAGGTTCAATACATAAGCCAGCTCACCAAGTATGGTTTTAAAAATTTGTTTAAGGGATTTTCATATAACCCTTCCTTGCCTTATTCTTCACAGGTAAATCCTTTTGCAGAGAATTACATGCAGGATTACCTGAGGGACCATGCCAACAGCCTGGAAAAAATGAAAACCTGGGGCCAGCCTTATTTTAACCTGATTGATAACATTTTTGCACAATACGGATTGCCCCGGGAATTAAAATACCTGGCAGTAATTGAAAGCAATTTAAACACGGGAGCAACGAGCTGGGTGGGCGCAGGGGGGCCCTGGCAGTTCATGCCATATACCGCAAGAGATTATGGACTGCTCGTGAACAGGGATTATGATGAACGCCGGGATTATATAAAAAGCACCCATGCAGCTGCACGTTACCTGCTTACCCTATACCGGCAAATGCATGACTGGTTGCTTGTAATAGCGGCCTATAATGGCGGGCCGGGCAAGGTATACGATGCCATGAAAAAAAGTGGCAGTAAAGATTTCTGGACATTGCAATACTATCTCCCGTTGGAAAGCCGTAACCACGTGAAAAAATTCATTGCCACGCATTATGTGATGGAAGCTGCTAGTGGAACGGTATTTACAGGAAACAGCAAAAATTTCTTCTCTCCTGTTGGTGATGGAAATCCTTATGCCGGTAAACCCGCACTAACCGCTGTGGAAATGGAACAGGCTGAGACCCAAACCATTTCAGGTAAATATAATTCCCTGGTGATCGCTAAGAACCTGGGCATTGATATTGCACAATTCAACCGCTATAATCCTGAATTTGATAATAAACTTTCTTTGAATGGCCAATATGACCTTAGGCTACCATCAGATAAAATGCAATTGTTCCTGGCTACCAAATATCAGATACTGAATGAATGTGTTCAGTTATTATTGGGTGATCCTGATATTCCCAATAACAAAACGGTTTATCCAACAAAGCCTGTAAAGAAAAAGAAAGGCTAAGGATATATGATGTGTCATTCAAATCATACATCATACATTTTTTAATATCCTGATAATTGCTTCAGCTTTTAACATACATTCTTCGTATTCCTGTTCTGGATCACTGTTAAAAGTTATCCCTCCTCCTGCCTTAAAGGAAATTATATTTTTGGTTTCATCATACATCAAACTCCGGATAACAACATTAAGATCAAAATCCCTTTCCGGAGTTATGTAGCCAATGGAGCCTGAGAACAAGCCACGTGGGGAGCGCTCATATTTTTTGATGAGGTCCATTACTTTTATCTTGGGTGCACCGGTCATGGATCCCATCGGGAAACAGGCCCTGATCATATCTGTCCATGCAGTACCGGGATCAACTTGCCCTTCGATCGTACTGATCATCTGGTGCACCTGGGGAAAGCTATAAATGCCAAACAATTCCTTCACATGCACCGAGCCTTCGATACATACCTTGCTCAGGTCATTCCTAACCAGGTCCACCACCATTACATTCTCACTTTTTTCTTTATCACTATTAATAAGGTAGTTTTTGTTTTGCTCGTCTGCTACCGCATCTGCCAGGTTCCGTTTACTGGTCCCTTTGATGGGCTGGGAAATGAGTTTTGTCCCTGTTCTTTTTAAAAAACGTTCAGGGCTGGCACATAAGCAGTATTTATCATTTAATTTATAAAATGCTCCGAAAGGATTGGGGGAGATACCCGAAAGCTGCTGGTAATAATATACAGGATCAATTGAAACATCGTGCGCAAAAAAATGCTGGCAAAAATTTATTTCATAACAATCACCACGCAGGATATGCCCTTTCAAAGAATTGATGATGTCTTTGTATTCGCTCTCACTGGTACCTTTTGTAAAATGGATATTTACAGGCGCTGCTTTTTGTATAAAGCTATCCTGTTCATTGATAGCATTGAATATCACTCCCGGGTCAATATTACCAGATTCAATAATGAGTTCATTGTTTTTAAGGCGCAATAATATTTCTGCTGTAAAGAAAAACCCATCCTCAAATTCAACCTCATCCTTAATGGCCGGTGAAGCAGCCGGTCTTGAATTTAAAACATCATACCCGAGGTGGCCAAACAGCCAATCATTGTTTTGATCTGAAAAAGCCTGCAATGATCCCAATGCATCTCCTCCTGTAATGGAAACAGAATTCTTACAACCCGCTGCAAGCAAACATTCAAAAGCAGGCTCACCGGGATAATTGCTGTTATCCAAAAAACAAAAAATGTTGAACCGGCGTGACCAGTTCAACATTTTCATTTTAAAAGCTTTGCTGTCTGTTATTGCAAAGCTTGCTATATTATTTTTCACTGAATAAATTAAAAATCGTCATCATCATCCCCGTCATCATCCATATCATTGAACAGGCCCAGTTCCTTAAAGTCGTCATCGGGTTTAAATTCATCATCATCCTTGGCTGATTTTTTTGGACCTGCTTTTTTCCCTTTTGATTTGGGTACATCGAATTCATCAAAATCAGGATCCCAGTCATCATCCTCCTCTCCTTTTTCCCAGTCGTCTGCAACTTCTACATCCTCCTCGTCGTCGTCATCATTATCGGTTTTCTTTTTAGATGCTTTCTTTGTTTTGGATGGTTTAGGTTCTATATCATCGATGTCATCAATATCATCATCGTCGTCGCCATCATCGATCTTTGATTTGGTTGATGCTTTTTTAACAGGCCCGGTTTTCGATGCCGCAATTTTCTTGGTCACCGCCTTTTTTGAGTTATCAGATTTTAATGTCATACTTAAATAGGATTAATGTTGTAAAATTTCCACGAGTTTTTCAATTAGCCAAATATTTTTGAACTTTTTTTTATTATTTTTTTAGGTTGCTACGATTTGCTCCCTTCCCGGTCCATTGCTGATATATTTTACTGGTACCTTTAAAAATTCATTTAAATAATTTATATAGGTTTTCATTTTTGCGGGCAATGCTGCATAATTATCAATGGACGAAACTACAGTCTTCCACCCTTCAAAGCTTTGATATACGGCTTCAATGTTTACCCGGCTCATTTGAAAGGGTACGTAATTTTTTTCTTCCCCGTTCACATTGTATCCTTTGCAAACCTTAAGTTCATCCAGTCCATCAAGTATATCTGCTTTAGTCATGACCAATTGAGTGACGCCATTGATCATACAGGCAAACTGCAGTGCTATAAGGTCTATCCAGCCGCAACGGCGTGGGCGTCCGGTAGTACTTCCAAATTCATTCCCGGCATTGCGTAAGAAATCACCTGTTTCATCCAACAGCTCTGTTGGAAAGGGTCCGCTTCCTACCCTGGTACAATATGCTTTCGTTATTCCAATTACCTCTTTGATCTTTTGCGGCGCAATACCCAATCCTGAACAGACACCTGCGGAAATGGTACTGCTGCTTGTTACAAAAGGGAAAGTTCCAAAATCTACATCGAGCATACTGCCCTGCGCTCCTTCAGCCAAAACTTTTTTACCACTACTGATCTTTTCATTAATAAAATATTCTCCATTCACGATCTTAAATTCTTTTAAGAATTCAAGTGCTTCAAAAAATTCTTCTTCCCAATTTGAAATATCCTCGGCAAAATTAAAATTATCAAGCAGGCGCTGGTGCTTCATCCTGAGCTTGATGTATTGGGTCGTAAAATTCTTATCAAGCAGGTCGCCCACACGCAATCCATTGCGGCCGGTCTTATCCATGTAGGCGGGGCCAATACCTTTCAACGTGCTCCCGATCTTATCATGCCCTTTTGAAAGTTCACTTGCTTTATCCAATGCACGGTGGGTAGGAAGGATCAGGTGTGCACGCTCACTGATGAAAAGATTTTTTTTATAATCAACACCCATTGCAGCCACATCATTACATTCTTTTCTCAATGTGATCGGGTCCAATACAACTCCATTGCCGATAAGGTTTATTTTGTCTTCGTGAAAGATACCACTTGGTATCTGGTGAAGTACGATCTTTTTATCATTCACATACAATGTATGCCCTGCATTCGGCCCGCCCTGGAACCTTGCAATCACGTCATAGTTCTTTGCAAAAAAATCCACGATCTTTCCTTTGCCTTCATCACCCCACTGGAGTCCCAGAATTACGTCAACCATTTTTTATGTACTGTTTAATATTGGGTATTAAATATTGTTTGCACATTAATATCCTTTTGGCCTTTTTGGCTTCCATATTAATGCATGGCGAAAATAAATTGAAATAATACAACCACCTAAAATGAAAAGAAAGAATTTGGAGATTGGCTAATTTGGAAATTATTTTGGATCATAGGGATCATACATCCCCAAATGTCGAAATTGAGATATTTCCAATTATTATGCTACTTTAAGGAGACTCAGCTTGGTAGTATTGAATTTACGTTTTGCGTATTCCAGCGTCACATCAAAATTCTTCACTTTTTGAGAAGGGAGCTCATACATAGCGTCGGTAAGAATGCCCTCGCAGATACTGCGTAACCCTCGTGCACCCAGCTTATACTCAAGAGCCTTTTCAACCATAAAATCAAATACAGCAGGTTCAAAAGAAAGGGCTATTCCCTCGATTTCGAAAAGCCTTGTGAACTGTTTTATCAATGCATTTTTGGGCTCGGTAAGTATGCTACGCAAGGTTTCTGCATCCAGCGGGTTCAGGTAGGTCACAACAGGTAAGCGGCCCAATAACTCAGGTATCAATCCAAAATGTTTCAGATCAACAGAGTTTATGAACTGTAATAAATTATTGTGCTGGTATTCCTGCAGTTCTTTATTTACATTAAAACCAATTGCATTTGTATTTACACGCCTGGCAATGATGCGGTCAATTCCGTCAAAAGCCCCGCCGCATATAAACAATATGTTCTGTGTATTAACTTTTATCAATTTTTGCTCGGGATGCTTACGGCCGCCCTGGGGAGGCACCAATACCTCGCTGCCTTCCAGTAATTTCAATAGCCCTTGTTGCACACCTTCGCCACTTACATCCCTTGTAATAGAAGGGTTATCGCTTTTACGTGCGATCTTATCGATCTCATCAATGTATACGATCCCTCTTTCTGCCGCTGTTACATCATAATTACATGACTGCAACAGGCGGGTTAGCATGCTTTCTACATCTTCGCCCACATAGCCGGCTTCGGTGAATACTGTGGCATCTACAATGGCAAAAGGAACATTCAACATGCGTGCAATCGACTTTGCAAGCAATGTTTTACCTGTACCGGTCTCACCAACCATAATGATATTGCTTTTTTCAATTTCAACATCATTTTCAATTTTCTGGTTAAGCCTTTTGTAGTGGTTGTAAACAGCCACTGCCAGTATTTTCTTTGCATCATTCTGCCCGATCACATATTCATCCAGGAATTTTTTTATTTCAATGGGTTTTTTAACAGTGAGTTTGTGCGCTGCAGCAGATGTATTCTTTTGGTCGATGCTATTGGTAAGTTCCTGTGATATGATATCCTGGGCATGCTCTACGCAATTTTCACAAATATGGCCATCCTGCCCCGCAATGAGTATTTTAACTTCATCACGGCTTCTTCCACAAAATGAACAATGTAATATTTGCTGTTTGGCCATATTTTTAATTTGTTGATCCGGGTATAGATAAAATCTGTGGCCGGATCAGTGGTCAAAGGTAGTAAAACTGGAGAAATATAGTGTTATTTTGACAGTTTTGAGGCCAAAAAAGATGCTTGGCAGTACCTGCTATATTCTTGTGAACATAACTTCCAAATCAATGATTTAGTATATACAACCCTAAAAAGGTCCTATTTTTTTAACGATACCTTTAGATCTTCTCCATAATATGGTCAACTATGCCATAAGTAACTGATTCTTTGGCATCCATCCAATAATCACGGTCAAAGTCTTTCATGATCTGCTCCCTGGTTTTACCACAATTTTTTGCAAGGATATCAGCGCCCAATTCTTTTACTTTCTGCATTTGAATAGCCATAATCTCCAGGTCGGCACTTACTCCACGGCCACCGCCACTTGGTTGATGTATCATTACTTCTCCATTTGGGAAGATGAAACGCTTGCCTTTGGCACCACCGCTCAACAGGATCGAACCCATACTGGCTGCCATACCCATACATATAGTACTTACTGGCGAAGATATCATCTGCATAGTATCATAAATGACCATACCGCTGGTAACCACACCGCCCGGACTATTGATAAAAAAGGTAATGTCTTTACCCGGATCGATCGCTTCGAGGTACATCAACCTGTCTGTTATATCCTTGGCAGATTTATCATCTACCACACCCCAAAGAAATATCTTACGCTGTTCAATAAACTTCTTGTCAAACTGCCAGCCAGTCATCATCTTTTCCATCGGATTTTCCGGTGTCCCTTTTGGCTCATCATCTTCGTCTTCGAAACGAATATTCCTATTGTATAAATTCATTTTAGTAGAGTATTTTGTAATTAGTATTTTGTTACTTCTTTTATTTCTTTTTCAATTAGTCTTTCTTTCCTTTTTTTGGATTGATGGTCAATACTTCGTCGATCAAACCATATTCTTTTGCTTCAGTAGATGTCAACCAAAGATCACGATGCGAATCTATTGCCACTTTTTCTATTGTTTGTCCGCTATGCTGTGCAGTGATGGCGTATAATTCCTGTTTCAATTTAATGATCTCTTTCACGGTTATTTCCACATCACTTGCCTGGCCGGATGCCCCACCGCTTGGCTGGTGCATCATGATACGGCTATGCTTAAGCGCAGTTCTTTTTCCTTTTGTACCAGCGCACATCAAAACCTGTCCCATGCTGGCTGCCATGCCTGTGCAAATGGTAGCAATATCCGGTGTGATGAACTGCATCGTATCATACATGCCAAGACCGGCATATACACTGCCCCCGGGGCAATTGATATACATCTGGATATCACGGGAACGATCTGTACTTTCCAAAAACAACAATTGTGCTGTAACAATATTTGCTACTTCATCATTGATGGGATAACCCAAAAAAATGATCCTGTCCATCATTAAACGGCTGTACACATCCATTACAGCAACATTCATCGGCCGCTCTTCAATGATATTCGGGGTAAGGTTGGTTACATTGTGATTAACGTATCCATGCAACGTATTACTGCTGATGCCTTTGTGCTTTACAGCATATCTTTCAAATTCTTTTCCAAAATCCATTTTATAAAAATTATATGATGAGCAAATATAGTTGAGAGTTATGAGTCACAATTTAATGGAAGAAAAATTATTCCTATAAACTTATTCCTCACCCACTTTCTTATTTCTAATTTCTTACCTGTCTGCCGACAGGCAGGTTTCTTATTTACTAATCCCTGCTCCTTCCCTGGTAGATCAATAAATATTCAACCAGCATAGCAACAGAAGCCAGCGCCGCTACAACATATGTAAGGGCTGCCCATTTCAGTGCATCTTTTGCATTTTCTTTTTCAACTGCAGACGTAATATTGGCAGAACCGAGCCAGTTAAGGGCCCTGGCCGAAGCATCAAATTCAACCGGTAAGGTAATGATCGAAAATAATGTTGTTACGGCAAATAAGATTATTCCTATTAAAAGAACGGTTGGGTTCCCGCCGCCAAAACCCATGAAACCAAGCCCTGCAATAATGACCCATTGTGAAAGCGTACTGCTTATTTGGACAACAGGAACGATCCTGCTTCGTAGCATCAGCATGGAATAGGCTGTAGCGTGTTGTACTGCATGACCACATTCATGGGCAGCAACTGCAGCGGCTGATACATTCCTGCCTTCATATACTTCTGCGCTCAGGTTAACTGTTTTATTCGCCGGGTTATAATGATCGGATAAGCTACCGGCTACCGAAACGACTTCCACGTCATAAATCCCATTATCCCGAAGCATTTTCTTTGCGATCTCGGCCCCGCTTAACCCGCTGCTGGTAGGCATTTTACTATATTGGGCAAACTTGCTTTTTAACCTATGTTGTACAACCATACCAATGATCATGAAAATTACTGATATGGCTATTATCCCGAATGTCATTTTCTTTTGATTTCTCTAGTCATTGGCAAAAAGCATTCCCAAGATAATTACTGACAAAATGCCGAGCTGGATGCTGGATATTATCAAGGATCAGGTATCCAGTATCTGGGATCTTCTTATAAAAACTCTTTCCTTTTCTTTCTAAAAAAATGTAACTTAGTAGTAGTTCTTTTTCTTACTCAAAAAAATTTGATATGAACATCCTGCAACGATTTGAGCGTTGGGGCGATAGTCATCATCCCAAATGGCTTGATATAATAAGAATTATCTTAGGTCTCTTTCTATGTTATAAAGGGATCGATTTTCTTCAGAATATGGGCACGCTCATTGGCCAAATGCAGAACCATGTTCCGTTCGGATCTTTTGCATTTATTTTAGTTGGGCATTACACTGTTTTCGCACATATCCTTGGCGGGCTTTTAATTGCATCGGGTTTCTTTACCCGCTTTGCCTGCCTGATACAGATCCCCATACTGTTGGGCGCTATCATATTCATTAATTCTTCGGGTGATATGTTACGGCCTTATTCTGAATTATTTCTTTCCATCATTGTCCTGCTTTTACTCATTTATTTTTTGATCATCGGGAATGGGACCTGGGCATTAAAGTTTGAGGAAAAGAGAAAAAATAAAAATGTGGGAACCTAGTTATAAGGCCACTGAAATAGCCAGACGACTAAAGCACATAAAAAAAGAGCAAATCACTTTGCTCTTTTTCTTTATAAAAATACCAATTTATTTATACGAAGCGGCTATACCGATCGCGAGGTCTGTCATTTTTTTGATCCCTTCTTCCGGTAAATTCCCTTTTTTGAATTCAGCTAAGATTTCCGGGTATTTGTTTTCCATTTCGATCAGGAAATGTTCTTCAAATGCCTTTACATTTTTAACTGCCACAGTTTTTAAAAGGCCCTGTGTGCCAAGATAGATCATGGCAACCTGCTTTTCTACAGTGAACGGTGCATATTGTGCCTGCTTCAGGATCTCCACATTTCTTGCACCTTTATCAATTACGTTCTTGGTTGCTGCATCCAGGTCACCACCGAATTTTGAGAAAGCTTCCAGCTCTCTGTATAATGCCTGGTCGAGTTTAAGTGTACCGGCAACTTTTTTCATCGATTTGATCTGGGCATTACCACCCACACGGCTAACCGAAATACCTACGTTGATGGCCGGGCGGATACCTGCGTTGAACAGGTTCCCTTCCAAAAATATCTGTCCGTCAGTGATCGAGATCACATTCGTGGGAATATATGCAGAAACGTCACCAGCCTGTGTTTCAATGATCGGCAATGCCGTTAAAGAACCACCGCCTTTTACAAGGTGTTTGATAGAATCGGGCAGGTCATTCATCTGCTGTGCGATCTCATCTTTGGATACCACTTTTGCAGCCCTTTCCAATAAGCGGCTATGCAAATAGAATACATCACCAGGATATGCTTCACGTCCCGGGGGGCGGCGCAATAACAATGATACTTCCCGGTAAGCAACAGCCTGTTTTGAAAGATCATCATAAATGATCAAGGCCGGACGGCCGGTATCCCTGAAAAATTCACCGATCGCTGCACCCGCAAAAGGAGCATAGAATTGTAAAGGAGCAGGATCTGATGCAGAAGCTGCTACAATAGTTGTATAAGCCATTGCACCATATTCTTCCAGCGTTTTCATGATACCCGCAATGGTAGAAGCTTTTTGGCCGATAGCCACATATATACAATACACCGGTTTGCCGGCAGCATAAAATTCTTTTTGATTGATGATGGTATCAACTGCAATAGCTGTTTTACCCGTCTGCCTGTCACCAATGATCAACTCACGTTGTCCACGGCCAATGGGTATCATTGCATCGATCGCTTTGATCCCTGTCTGTAATGGTTCCTTAACCGGCTCCCTGAAGATCACCCCCGGTGCTTTACGCTCCAAGGGCATTTCATATAACTGGCCTTTTAGGGGTCCCTTGCCATCGATAGGCACACCCAATGTATTGATAACACGCCCGCTCATTCCTTCTCCTACCTTGATCGAAGCGATCTGGCCGGTACGTTTTACTTTATCTCCTTCTTTGATACCACTGCTGTCGCCCATCAACACCACACCTACATTGTCTTCCTCCAGGTTCAAAGCAATGGCCTTGATACCATTATCAAATTCCACAAGTTCACCTGAGCGAACATTTCTTAAGCCATATACACGTGCAATACCATCACCTACCTGCAAAACAGTGCCTACTTCTTCCAAACTTGCACCTGCATTAAAATTGCTTAACTGTTGGCGGAGTATCGCCGAAATCTCATCTGGTTTAATTTCTACCATAGTTTTTTAATTAATATGTTGAGGGCTGATCGTTGAAAAAATGTGAAAAGCTAAAGGCTTAAACTTTTAAACGACTTAATTTTATCAACCGTTTTTAAATCGGCTGCAAAGGTAGGGGATGACAGCCGGAATGGCAAAAAAATCAGCAATATTTAAAGAAATATCATTGAATATCTGCCTTGCTTTATCGCATCATTAAGTATATTTATGCTTCCTGAATTTTAATAATTTAAATCCTACGCGATGACAGCTTTTGAGAATCTAAAAAAACGATCATTTTTATTAATAGTGCTTACCTGCCTTTGTCAATTCCAGGTAAAAGCACAAAATGACGATGATCCTGACCTGCCTACTTTAAATACAAATATTTCCAAGGAAGAATATTTATCCAAAAGGGAAAAGCATATTAGCGACCTTAGGGGGAACCAATTCTTAAATCAGAACACGTACAATGCAAGGGCTATAGCTATTGAAGCCAAATGGAACCAGGAAAGAGCGCAACAAACCAATAGTTCATTGATGATACTTGCTCCCAACTGGACACAGCTTGGGCCTTCCCCTATCCCCAACGGGCAAACATCACCCAGCGTAGCGGTAAGCGGAAGGACAACAGCGATCGCTATTCACCCTACCAATCCCAATTTGGTTTATGTAGGTACAGCTAACGGGGGCGTATACCGTACAACAGACGGCGGAAGCACCTGGCTTGCTATTTTTGATGCGGCACAATCTCTTTCCATTGGCGCGCTGGCTCTTGCACCTTCCAATCCTTCTATATTATATGTGGGAACAGGAGAGCCAAATCTTTCAGCTGATTCTTATGTTGGAGTTGGTTTATACAGGATCGACAATGCAGATGCATCGCCCGTTTTGAATGGCCCCATCAACCCTCCCATTTCCGGAACGACCTGTTTCTTTGGCAGGTCCATCAGTAAGATACTGGTAGATCCTGCAAATGCCGCTGTTGTGTATGTTTCTACAGCAACAGGTGTTATTGGGAATCCAAATGGGAACCCTGGTGGCGGAACCATTCCCCCGCTGGCCAGGAGGGGGATCTACCGGTCTACCAACGCTACTGCAGCAGCAGGTTCTGTTAGCTTTACAAAACTGGATATAACAGCTGTCAATGACAATTTCAGCATCATTGATATGGTGATGAACCCTGGAAACAGCGATATGATCGTGTGTTACCTATACGCATCGGGTGGCGGAATATATATGACCAATAATGCCAGTGCTGCTACACCAGTATTCACCCATCCGTATACTACTGCAACTGCTGTCAGGGGAGAATTGGCCATCACTAAAACGGGCCCGGTCATTACCATGTATTGTGCAAATGGTGAGAACAGTACGGGGAGGATCTTAAAATCCATAGATGGAGGACTGACCTGGCCAATAGCCGCCGGAACTACCGGCTATTGTTCCGGCCAATGCTTTTATGATATTGCTATTGAATGTGATCCCACAAATGCAAATAATGTGTATGTTGGTGGCGCTTCCGGAACCAATATTTTCAGGCGTTCTACTGATGGACTGGCAACCGTGCCCACTTCGTCTACCACGAACCTTCATGCCGACTGCCATGTGATAAAATGTGCACCATCATCACCGCTTACATTATACCTCGGCTGTGATGGGGGCATCTGGAGGTCAACAGACGGGGGCATTAACTGGACCAGCAGGAATACGGCGGGTTTTCATGCCACACAATTTCAAAGTATTGCATTGCACCCGATAGATCCCAAGTTCACCATCGGCGGAACACAGGATAATGGCACCAACAAGATCAACCCAGACGCAACACATACGAGGATCGATGCCGGCGATGGCGGCTATGCCCTTATAGATCAAAATGCTGTTGACAATACCAACGTAACCTTGTATCACACCTATTATAATTTAACGAACAGCCAGATCGGAGTGGCCAGGCAAACGGTCCTGGGGGGTGCATGGACCTTTTTCGGATGCGGGGGAACTGCAAATGGAATTGCATGTACAGATGGTACATTGTTTTATTCGCCAATGGCGCTTGGTCCCGGTTCACCAAATACGCTGTACTTTGGAACAGACAGGCTTTATCGTTCTGTGAACCAGGGAACCACCATGACACTTGTGAGCCAGGGGCCGATCATAGCCAATGCGCCGATATCCAGTATTTCCATTGCCAGGGCTGATGATAATGTAAGGCTTGTTGGCCTTACTAACGGTAAAGTATACACTACTTCAACCGGGTCAACCACATTGAATGATGTAACACCTGCAGCGGCAGGTAGTTTTCCTGTTGGAAGGGTTATGATCGACCCGATAGATAAAAAAACTGCTTATATCTGTTACGGCGGATATGGGTTACTTGCCAACCGGCATATCTGGAAAACCACGAACCTGAATGCGATAACACCAACCTGGGTAGCATCCGGGGTAGGCATACCCGATATACCTGTTAATGCATTTGCTATAGACCAGGGAAATACGAATATATTAGTTGCCGGAACTGATATTGGCGTTTATGTTTCGATCGATGCTGGTGCAAGCTGGAATAGTTACAGCACAGGCCTTCCAGTTGTACCCGTATTTGATATGGCCATACATCCTGTGACAAAGGCATTAAGAATAGCAACTCATGGTCGTGGTTTCTGGGAAACGACCAATCCCATCATACCCGTAGAATATACCGGCTTTTATGCTACTGCAAAAAGCAACGCCAGGGTATTATTGGAATGGTTCACAGCTTCTGAATCAAATAATAAAGGATTTACCGTTGAAAGAGCTGCTTATAATGCAGATAACAGCCAATTGAAGTTTGAAAATATTGGTTTTGTAAATGGAAGCGGAACTACCTCGCTGCCAAAAAGATATGCATTTGATGATGCACCGCTGGGCGGCAAAAAGTTTGTTTACCGTTTAAAGCAGGTCAATCTGGATGGGATATTTAAATATTCAGAATCAAGGGTGGTAACTTTGTTTGGCTTCGATTATGCCCTATATGATATGCAGCCAAACCCTGTTTCATCAAATGCGGTCATTAAATACCAGTTACCTGTTGATGATAATATAAATATTAGTATTTATAATATAGAAGGAAAATTAGTAAAAACGGTCATTTCAGGGTTTAAACAGGCCGGCATCTACCAGGAATCATTAAATTTCAAAGATTATCCCCCGGGAAATTATATTTATAAAATGACTAGCGGAAGTTTTTATAATTCTAAAAAAATTGTAGTTATTCATTAGAAAATATCAGGACAATTCACTTGTTCTTATTGGAAGTGCTGTCTCAAAACAAGAGACAGCACTTTTTTTACTATTTTATTATATTATTCTTAGTCCCACCGCCGTTTTTTTAAAAAAATAATGTAATTTCCGCCTTCAATTTTCTGTTTTTAATTACCGAGACTGCTGGTTTTTGTAAAAGCAACAAAGTTGTTTGCCCTTCCTGCCAAACTTTATGAATAAAATTATCAAAAATTAATGCGCTTATCCAGCTATATTTTATTTCTAATTTAAAAATCAACTTTACCAAATTGCAATAATATATTACCAATATAGTTGTTGCGATTATTTTAAACACTTAATGAGGATATTATGAAAAAAATTTACCTGTTATTTACATTATTGTTTTGCGTGATCCTTACAAATGCCCAGGATAATAAATCCAGCCTGGCAAAGCAACTTGTAAGTAAGAACAGTGAGGCAATTGGCTTATCCCAGGATCAGCTTAATAACTACAAATTAAGCAGCACCTACTTTAATGAGATGGCAGGTACCCAAATGGTTTACCTGCTTCAGACATATAAAGGCCTGCCTGTTTATAACCAGATGCTGGTATTGGCTTTTAAGAATGAAAAAGTAGTTTCCAATACCGGTGCATTTATCCAGGGGATGGATAAGATCACCAATTACCAACCTGCTTCCCCTTCGATCGTTGCCATGCAGGCAGTAAAAGCTGCATTTACAGAAGTAAGGCTGGCAGCGCCATCTTCGTTATCTGTGACCAGTACCAGGGAAAATGGCCGTGTGCTTGATTTTGGAAAAACCAATGCTGTCAGTGAAAACATTACTGCAGAGCTGATGTGGGTCCCTATTGAAAAAGGAAATCAAAGAACTGTTAAACTTGCATGGCAGGTGCAGGTCGTACCTGCTGGTTTCGCAGACTGGTGGGATATACAAATTGATGCAAGCACAGGGGCGGTGATCAATAAATATAACCAGACCGTATATGAGGCTAAAGGTCAAAAAGCAGATAACTTTCTTTCATTTTCATTTCCAAGAGAAAATAGCAACAATGTTTCCCAGGTAAGTAAGAGAGATCTTTCGAAATTAAAATGGTTCACTCCTCCTCCTCCCACAGTAACAAGTGCAGACTACAGAGTGGTACCTTTTCCTATTGAAAGCCCCAATTATGGATCTTTTGCAGTTGTAAATAATCCATGGAATCTTTCAGGCGCCGGAAATAATGCTACCACCAACGGCTGGCATTTTGATGGAACGACAAATTATGATTTTACCAGGGGTAATAATGTATTTGCATACCTTGACGTATCAGCTACGAATGCGCCAAATGCTGCCAACAACTGGCCGGATACTTCTACAACGGCAAATCCTTCTTTGACCTTTACTCAAACATTTGATCCGGTACAGCAACCAGCCGTTAACGTGAACAAGAAAGCTGCCATAAATAACCTGTTCTACTGGAATAATTTGATGCATGATGTTTTCTATCAATATGGTTTTAATGAAGTAACCGGTAATTACCAGACCGATAATTTTGGCCGTGGTGGAAATGGTGGTGATTATGTGCAGGCAGAAGCCCAGGACGGCGGCGGTACTAATAATGCCAATTTTAATGCAGGCGGTGGTGATGGCGGAAGGCCAAGAATGCAGATGTACCTTTGGAGCCCTGCTGTAAGCAGTACATTATTACACGTAAATGCTCCAGGTACTATTGTTGGAAATTATGGAGCAGTTGAAAGTAATTTTAGCCCTAATAACCTGTTGGCGAATGTAGGCCCTAAAACAGGAGATGTAGTATATTATGATGATCCGGCCGGTGGCACACATTATGGATGTACGAATCCACCATTAACTTCTTTGACAGGTAAGATAGCGCTCATAGTCAGGGGGCCTGCAGCACCGGGTACTCCTTGTGCCTTTACAGTAAAAGTACTGGCTGCACAGGCAGCAGGTGCCATTGCCGTGATCATGGTGAACAATGTAGCTGGTGCACCGATCATTATGGGTGGTGGACCGGACCCTTCAATTACCATTCCTGCCGTTATGATATCGAATACGGATGGAGCAATTCTTGCAGCACAATTGGGTGCCGGATTGAATGTTACCCTGAGCGGAACGCCGGCAGGTACAGTTAACATTGATGGCGATATAGATAATGGAATCGTTTGCCATGAATTTGGGCATGGTATCTCTAATCGTTTAACCGGTGGACCGGCAACTTCAGCATGCCTTGGTAATGCCGAGGAAGGTGGTGAAGGATGGAGTGATTATATGGGCCTGATGATGACCACGAACTGGGCTACTGCACAACTAACAGATGGTGCTTTGGTTCGCCCGATGGGAACTTATGCTTTTGGTCAAACTGCAACCAGTGCAGGAATACGTAACTATCCTTATTGTACCAATATAGCTGTTAACCCGTTAACTTACGCAAGCCTGGGTGTAGCTCCGATCGGAACAGAGGTTCATAATATCGGTGAAGTTTGGTGTATGGCACTATGGGAATTAACATGGAGACTGATACAGGACCAGGGTTCTATCAATGCTAATTTGTTTAATGCAACCGGTACCGGCGGAAACACTGTCGCTTTGAAATTAGTAGTGGAAGGTATGAGGACACAGCCTTGCAGCCCCGGATTCATTGATGCAAGAAATGCTATCTTAACTGCTGACCAGAACTTATATGGCGGTGCTCATCTTTGCTCAATATGGGCTGCATTTGCAAAAAGGGGAATGGGATACAGTGCACTACAGGGAAGTTCATTCAGTGCTTCAGACCAGACCGCAGCAACCGATCTTCCTCCGGCCCCTTCATTTACTGCTCAACCGGTAAACGTTACAGCTTGCTCAGGAAATAACGCAGTATTCAGTACAACTGCAACCGGTTATAACCTAACATACAACTGGCAGGTTAGCACCAATGCTGGAGTTACCTGGACAAACCTTAGCCCGGCTGTAACTACGGCAACACTTACTTTAACCGGTGTGACCGGGGCGATGAATAACAATCAATATCATGTTGTTGTTTCAGGTGGTTGTCCAAATACACCTGTGAGTTCTTCAGCAGCGACACTTACTGTAAACACAGCATCACCAACGATCACTTCACAGCCGGCAAATACTTCGGCTTGTGCTGGTACAGATGCCAGTTTCAGTATTACTGTTTCCGGGACCAATACTTATAACTGGCAGGTTAGTACAGATGGCGGACTTACATGGAATAATGTTAGCCCCGCTGTAACAACTACTACGCTTACACTAACTGCTGTAACACTTGGTATGAATAATTACCAATACCGTTGTGTAGTTACCGGTGGTTGCCCTTCTGCAAGTTTCAATTCTACCCCGGCAACTTTATCTGTAACAACAGGTGCAATTGCAGTAACAGGAGATCCTTCCAATGCATCAGCCTGTGCGGGTGGCAATGCTTCATTCACTGTAACAGCTACAGGAGCAAGCCTTACCTATAACTGGCAGGTGAGCACAGATGGCGGGATTACATGGACAACACTGATCCCTGCAGTAACAACGCCAACGCTTACACTAACAGGCGTAACTGCTGGTATGAATAATAATCAATACCATGTTGTGGTAAACGGCCCTGGGGCATGTACGCCGGCAGGTATCACTTCAAATGCCGCTACTTTAACGATCAGCAGTGCTGTTGCAATAACATCACAACCTGTAAGTGCTTCTGTTTGTACAGGTAACAATGCTACATTCACCGTAGCTACATCGGGCAGCAATGCTACCTATAACTGGCAGGTTAGTACCGATGGCGGGCTTACCTGGAATGATGTGGTTCCGGCAGTAACAACAGCAACGCTTACACTAACAGGTGTGACCGCAGGTATGGATAACAATCAATACCATGTTGTTATCGGGGGTACCTGCAATGCAGTTGCCATAACTTCCAACGCAGCAACCTTAACAATAAATACTCCTGCTTCAGTTACCTCGCAACCATCAGATGCTACAGCATGTGCCGGCAGCAATGCCAGCTTTAGTGTTACAGCGAGTGGTTCAGGGCTTTCTTATAACTGGCAGGTAAGTACCGATGGCGGTCTCACGTGGAGTGACCTAACCCCTGCGGTAACAACAGCTACGCTCACACTAACCGGCATAACAGCGGTAATGAATAATTATAAATACCGTTGCGTGGTAAGTATATCATGTAACCCGGTAGGTGTGAATTCAAATCCGGCGACATTAACTGTGAATTCAGCTCCTTCCATTACAGCACAACCGGCAAATACCGCGGTTTGTGCTGCAGGTAATGCACAATTCTGTGTATCGGCTGCCGGCGCAGGTGTTACTTATCAATGGCAGGTGAGCACAACAGGTTGCACGGGCCCATGGACAAATGTAACAGGCGGAAATGCGGCATGCCTTGACCTTACCGGTGTTTCAGCAGGCATGAACAATAATAACTACCAGTGTATCGTATCGGGTAGTTGTGCACCTTCAGTTACTTCAACCTGCGGAACATTAACAGTTAACACTGCAGCAGCTATAACGGCACAACCTGCAAATTCTACGGGTTGTACCGGTGGAAATGCAACATTCAGTGTTACCGGTTCAGGTACAGGACTTACTTATAACTGGCAGGTTAGTACGGATGGCGGACTTACATGGAATAACCTAAGCCCTGCCGTTACCACACCAACACTGACTTTAACAGGTGTTACTGCGGGTATGAACAATAATCAATATCATGTAGTGGTTGACGGTACCTGCTCAGCAGTTAGTATCACTTCAAACGCTGCTACCTTAACGCTTGATAATGCAGTAGCCTTTTCAACACAACCAACAAGTGCGGGAGTTTGTGCAGGTACGGATGTAACATTCACGGTTGCAGCAACCGGTACAGGCCTGGCTTATAACTGGCAGGTTAGCACCAATGGCGGTACTTCCTGGGCAAATGTAAGCCCGGTAAATAATACGAATACGCTCACGATCATTGCACCTACAGTAGCCATGTCGGGTTATCAATACCGGAACGTGGCATCCGGCAACTGTAATCCTGCAGGACTAAATTCAAGCGTGGCAACCTTAACCGTAAATACTTCTGTTACACTAACGTCTCAACCTGCTGATATAATCGGTTGTACCGGTTCGGCTGCAGTATTCACTGTAACAGCTACGGGTAGTTCAATTACTTATCAATGGCAGGTAAGTGTTGGCGGTGCGCCGTTTGTTGACCTTACCAATTCAGCGCCTTACTCAGGTGTTACTACAAATACTTTGACCATCAACCCTGCAACGGGATTGAATGGCAACAGGTATCGCCTGAATGCTTCAGGTGCTCCATGCGGAGGTATCATCACCTCCAATAGTGCATTACTTGATGTAAAAGCATTACCGGTAGTGGTATTAACAGCAGCGTCTTATTCAAACATCACTCCTTATATCAGGGAAACACTATACACAACCGTTAGCCCTCCGGGTAATTATACTTACCAATGGTTCAGGAATGGCGTGTTGGTACCATCTCTTACTGCTGACAGGTTTGCTGTAACAGTTGATGACCTGGGTGTTTATGAAGTGATCGCAACAGATGCGGCAACAGGGTGCAGCAGCAAAAAATCAAATACTGCCCATGTTGATTTTGCAGCTTCAGATGAATTGTTCATCTATCCTAACCCAAGTTCAGGAGTATTCCAGGTGAGGTACCTGAGTTATACAAGCGGCGTTGTACGCACATTAAACATCTATGACAGTAAAGGTGCAAGGGTTTATCAAAAAGAATATACCACAGCAGGGCCTTATACAAAGATGGATGTGAATATGAACAATGCAGCTTCTGATGTTTATCTTGTTGAACTCAGGGATGCAAACGGAAAACGCCTGGCTTCAGGTAAAGTAGTGATCAGGTAAGTTCTAATTAAATATTTTAAAGGCTGCCTATCCAGGCAGCCTTTTTTTATGCAGTTGCCGAAGATAATGAGTGTCTGCCCGTATTTTTGTCAAACTCCCTGTTGCATGTTCGCTCTTCGACAGGGGATTTCAAACCGATGCCGGCTTGTTTTTGTGCTAATACAACTAACTTTAGAAAAGAACCCAATTTTGGATATGGAAAAGGACAATTGCATTGAATTTTGTCCTAAAAAGAAGTTAATTGGATACAGTATTTGTAAACTACAGGAATCTATTGCAATCCATTTCTCCGCTTGAGCAATGGGAGATAGATTTAATTATTAAAAATCTTTCAGCCAGGTAAGATTAAAACTTAATTAATTTATCTATGATACATATCATTCACTCGTTATCTGCTAGATCATTTTTGATAATATTTATGTATGCAGCAGGAGGTTGCAATTCAAAAGGCGATAAAATCATACCGGCATACAATAATTATAAGTTTGATCTGAAAGTAATAGAAAAGCTTCCGATATATGACAGCCTTGCATCCGCAATTTTAGAAAAGGCCCCTTTATTTCAAAAAAATATGAATAAAAATGATTCCTACCAGGCTTTCAGATATATACCTGCTTCAAATCAAACCGGGGTGTTCAGGAAATTACCTGAAGAAGCAGGTGGTGATATCGGTCGATACTTTGCTAAACTTGGAAAGGATTTTATTTACGGATTTGATATTTTTAAAGACAGTACCATTAAAATTTATGTCAGGAGCAAAACAATAGAAACGACGAAGGTAGAGATAACAGAAAACCTGTCTTATTATCCGGTTGGAAGCAATATAAAGCACAGGGAATATCCTGTTAAAGATAGTATCCTGAATATACGCTGGCAATACTGGACCCGGTTTGATGCACCCGGTTTATTCTGAGATCTATGTAATACAAAAAAGATCATGAAATCAATACTTACATTTTTAACCATTTTTATCGGACTGAATTCCTCAGCACAGGATTCGACCCTTAACTTGTATGAAAAAAAGGTTGAATTAATATTAAATAAAATTGATTCAAAAGAAATAATCCACGACGACAAGAAAGATCTAAAGGCTATTGCATTCGATCTGCAAAATAAGGGGCAAATATCAGATGAGTCTGCCCATAATTATACGAGTTCACTATCGCTAATCAGCAAGGCCATCAAAATATTTACATACTTAGATGACACCCTCAGCATTGCTAATAATTTAAAATTCAGGGGTTATTTGTTAGGAAGGTTTGGAAAATTTGATGAAGCCAAAACTGAAATTAAACGAGCCATTAGTTTATTTCGATCAAAGAATAAAGATTGGGGAATTGCTGTTTCCAACTTTGATCTTTCCCGTGTATATGATCTTGAAAAGAAATCAGACTCAGCCATATACTATTGTAACCTTTCACTTAATTATTGGAAATCCAAAAAGGATACATCACGGATATTCAATAACCAAAACCTGCTTATATACCTATTAACTAAAGCAGGCCAGGTATCCAGGGCAAGAACCATTCAGGAAGATTCTCAAATACTTGCAAAAGTGCCTGAACTCCATTGGCAGGATTTGATCGATTTTTATTTTTTTTCAGCAGGACTGTATAAAAAAACAAACAGGCCTGGCATTTACAAAACATACCAGGAACTCTATACAACTAAAATAGTTCTTCTTAACAATGAAGGCAATGCTGCAAAGTCCTATTATGACATCCGGCCCTGATCTTACTGTAAATAGAACAGCATTGCCAACAAATGTAGTGCGACTGCTTACTTACCATGAGAGATAAAGCAATTCATACAGTGCTCACTTATTGCATTGCAACAATTTGGTTTACAAATGGGCTGCTCTGTAAGGTATTAAATTTAGTTCCCAGGCATCAACTAATAGTTGCAGGTATTTTAGGGCACCAATATTCCGGAACGCTTACAATTTTAATCGGGCTTTCAGAGATCGCAATGTCAATTTGGATCTTAAGTGGAATAAAGACAAGATCAAATGCGATTGCACAGATCATTATTATTGCAACAATGAATACGCTTGAATTCATGCTTGTACCTGGCTTATTATTATGGGGAAAATATAATTCGCTTTTCGCATTAATATTAATAATTGCCGTTTATTTGAACGAATTTTATTTAAATAAAAAACCGGCACAATAAATCAGTATGCTTTCATTTCTAAAAAATCATCCATTTGCAATTGAAGCATTTTTTGAAAGTTCACTTGTATTGACATTTGCAGTCCCTAAAGCGCAATTGAAAGCATATATTCCTGAATGTTTACAATTAGATACCTTAAATGACAAATGGGCCTTTGTAGCAATAGCAATGGTTCAAACAAAAGACCTGCGCCCAAAAGGGTTTCCAAGGTTCACTGGCAATGACTTTTTTTTGATCGGGTACCGGGTTTTTGTACGATATACAAACAATGCCGGAAAGAATTTGCGTGGCTTATACATTCTTAGATCAGAAACCAATAAGAAGAAAATGGAATTTATGGGAAATATCTTCACCCATTACCAATACACAACAACCGACATTCTTCAAAAAGAATTAACAAATTCAATACAAATTTCATCCACGAATTCAAAGTTTAGTATAACAATAGATAAAACAGCAGAAGCTATTTCATTGCCCAAAGGTTCACCGTTTGCAGAGTGGAAAGATGCCAGGAGATTTGCGGGGCCTTTACCTTTTACATTCAGTTACAATTCTACTACAAAAGAAGTATTAATTGTTGAGGGTGTAAGATCGAACTGGACACCCCATCCGGTAAAAGTAATTGCTCATGATTTCGGGTTTTTAAATTCGCTAAAACTTGAAAACCCGGTATTGGCAAATGCTTTTGTCATTAAAAATATTCCTTACTACTGGAAAAAAGGTAAAATTGAACAATGGAAATAAAAAGACGAAAATTCCAGGGAGTATTAAATATTTTAAGTTTTAACAGGCACTTCTATGTATTTGGCCTGGCAGCTTTGGCTTTAATAATTATAAGCCACCTGTTATTCAATTGGTCCGATCTTTTGTACGGGATGATCGTTTTTGCTTTTCTATACGGTCTTATTATGCCATTAATAATTTCGGCTTACGTATATGATCTTTCGGGTTATTATCATTTCACCTGGTTGAAAAGTTACAATATTACAGATGCTAATACGAAACTAATCCTAAATATCAACGCCGGGTTTGACGAAACAAGTTTTATCATCAAAAATATATTTCCACAATCTGATCTGAAAGTTTTTGATTTTTATAATGCCAAGCAACATACCGAACCAGCTATTATAAGAGCAAGAAAAGTGAGTTTGATCTACCCGGATACCCAACAAATAATTTCTAACGCGATTCCATTAGAAGATAATTCAGTTGACATTATTTTTCTATTGTCGGCTGTGCACGAGATAAGGTCACACGAAGAGAAAGTGCAATTTTTAAAGGAATGCCGTAGGGTTTGCAGATCAAATGGGCAGGTAATAATGGTAGAGCACTTACGGGACTTTCCAAACTTTCTTGCATTCTCTGTTGGCTTCACACATTTCTTTTCCAAAAAAGCCTGGAAAAGTGCATTTGAAAAAGCGGGATTTTCCACATTTGAAGAAACCAAATTCACGGCATTTATGTCTATTTTCGAATGTTGTCCCTAATTACTTTGACACTAATTTGTTAAATGCATCTTCATTTAAAAATAATTGGCATTCTATTGATCGCTTTAGCACTCGTTCACATAGTCTTTCCAAAGTATTTTAATTGGCAAAAAGAACTTAGTTCATTGAGTTTAGTCAATCGACAAATGATCACAGTTCATACATTTTTTATCGCGTTGACAATTTTGCTTATGGGTTTGCTTTGTATAACATCCACTGCTGATCTTATTGACACAAATCTTGGCAAAAAGATATCCTTTGGACTTGGTTTATTTTGGACACTAAGGCTGATTATCCAGTTTTTTGGTTACTCGCCAGAACTGTGGAAAGGAAAGTCTTTTGAAACTACGGTTCACATTGTATTTATTTTCCTGTGGACATATTTAAGTGTCATATTTTGGACAATTGCGATAACATAAAGAAGAAAAACAATAGGGTTTACATCCCGTCATAGCTGGTAATTTTAAATTAAACAACATGAAATTAAAAAGCATTTTTTTCAGCATTCTTTTTCTTAACGCCGGCTTTAGTTATGCGCAAAAAGATGGCAGGATCATTATTTCTGATACAAGCAAAACCAGCATATCTGATAAAGCAAGGGGCTATTACAACGACGCTTATGACTATTTTGATAAGGGTAATTTTAAAAAAGCAATCGTATTATACAAACTGGCTATTGCGGAAGACCCAGATTTTATAGATGCATATGATAATTTAGGACTTGCATTCAGGCAATTGGACCTGGGGGACAGCGCTGAACATTATTATTTAATTTCCCTCCAAAAATATCCTAACGGCTATACGGCTAATCAAAATTTAGCTATTGTTGAAGAGCTAAGAAACAATTTTGAAAAAGCACTCAGCTATTATAAGAAACTCATTACCCTGGAAGCAGAAAACCCAGAAGGTTATTATGGGGCAAGCAGGATGCAATTTTCACTTGGGAATTTGGAAGAAGCCCTGAAGAACGGGCTGCTTGCTGAAAAATATTATACGCAGATCAACAGCCCTTATATCGGCGATTGTTATTATATACTCTGTATCATATCGTATAACAACAAGGATCTTCCCCTCGCAAAAAAATACCTGGCGCTTTGTAAAAAAGCAGGAATACCCGTTGATAAAAAGATCGAAAATGCCCTGGAATAACATGGTTTTCATCTTATATCTTACTTGCCTAACCGGGCAGGATACCCCACGCCCCAATTGTAAAAAAGATCCTCCTAAAATAAATATGCTCAACCTGTGATTTTTTTATCAAGTGGTACACTAATATAGCAGCAGGATAAAAACCGAACTCATTCGTGAACAAAAAAGAATCATTTATAACAGCTATAAAAAATAATGAGGGCATCATTTATAAAATAGCTTCCTTATACACGAATGATGTTCATGATAAGGATGACCTGGTGCAGGAGATCATTTACCAGCTTTGGAAATCATTCGATTCATTTGATCAAAGGTCGGCTTTAAGTACCTGGATGTACAGGGTGTCGATGAACGTGGCAATTTACCATCTCAAGATCTCCAAAAGGAAAGTCGTAACAGTACCATTGGATGAACAATTTTCAGATCTTCCCGAAGCAGTGAATCCCGGTTGGGAAGAAAAAATGGCAGTATTCAGGCAACACTTAAACAATCTGAACCTCCTTGATAAAGGAATTGTAATGCTTTATTTAGAAAACAAAAGCTATGAGGAAATTGCCCAGATCACAGGTATTTCAGAAACCAATGTGGGGACAAGAATATTCCGTATCAAGGAAAAATTAAAAAATCAAATCACTAAACAATTTTAATTATGGAACTGGAGGATCTTAAAAATACCTGGGGGGATGTAACAAACCAGGTAAAAAATCAGCAAAAATTAAACCCGGAAATGATCGAACAAATGACCAGGGCAAAATACCACTCAAGGCTTAAAAAAATAGCCTGCCCCGAGATCATTGGAGTAATAATTTGTATGATCGGTGCCGGCTATATTGTTTTAAATTTTAGTAAACTGGCCGGCATTTTTTTACAGGCTGCCGGTATCATTTCAATATTGCTTTTACTGCTCATGTCGGCGATCAGCCTGTTAAGCCTGCCCAGGTTCCATATGAGTAGGGATATGAATAGACCTTATTCAGAAACACTCAAAGAATTTGCCGTTCAAAAAATACGGTTTCATAAATTTCAAAAGATCAACCTGATGTTGAGTTACTTATTATTGGTAAACACTATTATTTTGTTATCCATGTTCTTTAGTGGCAAAGACCTTACCGGCAACAAATATTTTTGGATATTCTCGTTCAGTTTTGGTTATATATTTTTGTTGTTCTATTCAAAATGGGTATCAAAGTACTACAACAAAACACTCAGGCAGGCTGAAGACCAGTTAAAAGAATTGGCTTCCTAGCGGTTCACTTGTTGTATGGAAACAGGATCCAGTTTGGCACACCGTATAAGAAAATTTATCGGTTAAATTAAATTGGTTAAACGATAAGCATTGACTAAAATTTATTTGTAACTTTAAGACAAAAGCCTTTTAAATTAACAATATGAAAACTTTATTGCCGGTCGCCCTCATTGCAGCAACGATACTACTGGCTAATTGCAAAAAATCCGAGGACAGCATAACGCATGTCAATTGTGATGGCCTGGTAACAGATACACCTGGTACCAATGACAATGCAAAGATCTATATGCCCAATGCGTTCACTCCAAATGGAGATGGCCTGAATGATATTATCAGGCCATACACACAGAATATTGCATCCATTGAGTTTACCATTTATGATGAGAACAATGCCATCGTTTTTACTACAAACCAGCTGGCACAGGGCTGGGTCACTACTGCCGGCCCTAACTCATCTACTAAATACTATTATAAAATTCAAACGATAACTTCCGCTAACCATAAGATCGGTATGTGTGGCGACCTGTATAAGCTGACCTGTCATCCCAATAATGCCCCAACCCTGTATTTTGAAGACCAGCTAACTGCAAACGGGTTTACAGGGGCCACAAATGAAGCATTGCAAACCTGTCCATAGAAGGGGCATTCCGATGCAGCATTTTATTGGAGTGCTATGTCTATAAATAAATTAACGGTCATGAAAAATTTATATTTTTTATTGTCTTTTTGCATACTTATCCTCCTCTCATGTTCCAAACATTGTGATCAAAATCTTACTGATCAAAAATTGGCCGGTAGCTGGAAATGGGTTAAAACAGATGGCGGCATTGGCTATAATATTCATGATACCCCTGCTTCAACCGGGAAAAATATTGATGTGAAATTTACGACCGACAACCATTATGCTGCTTATACAAATGGAGCTTTAACTTCACAGGGAAGCTTTAACCTGCAGGTTCGCAATTGTATCCACGATCATACAAATAAAAATGTCATCATTTTTTCTTCTCCCGAAGACCAGGCGATGATGATCGAAAGCCTGGACAATCTAACCCTGCAAACATCTGATGATGTTTATGACGGAACAATAAGTGTTTATTCCAGGAATTAAATAGTTCAAATCGACTATTCCGCAACTTTAAGACTGGCAGTAATACGTTTACTCAATGCCTTTTCATCTTCTTGATAAATATTTTCAAATAAACTTTTTTTAAAAATGAATTTCTACTGAAACCCAAAGGAGATCTACCCATAAAACTTAACATGAGATATATTATCTTATTGTTATGTTTGTGAAAACTATCAATTATGGCAAAGAAGACTGTTGTAAAAATTTCTCCCAAAAAAGCGATACAGGCAATGGTGGAAAAAAGCCTGGAAACCCTGCTTGTAAAGCTTGACCCTGGAATGGGAGAAAAAAAATTCAGGAAAAAGATCAAAGAGGCCACTAAGATCCTTGTAAAGGACATCAAAGTAAAAAAAGAAAAAACAAAGCCTGCCGGCCAACAGGAAGCAGCTATCCCTTCTGCTTAGCAGTGACCAGGAAACTTATTAACCCATCGTAATACAGGCCGGAATAGAATGTTCCGGCTTTTTCAATTAAGCAAGCCAGGGAAATGGATTACCGGCTAGCAGATCAGGCGGATCATTTCCTTTACCCGTTTAAGAATTGCAGGAAAACAAAAGCCATAACAAATTTTGTTATGGCTTTTAAGATTGACAGGGGTTTTGGCATTAATGGTCGCCAATGTAATGAGGTGTTTCATAAATCAAAAACGGCCTGCTTCTTCTTTGTTTGTTAAACAGGATAAACGGATATCATTAATTATTTCAGGGCTTCAATTTATTTTTAATTAGCTTCTTTGCAGATTCACTGCTCATTTTTTTCACGTATATCAAATAAACAAGCTCTTCTTTTACAGTAAGGCTTTGCATCTGCCTGACCTTTACAATAACGTTTGCAACCATGGATATGGTTTTAGAAAAGGTATATTTATTTTTCGGGGGCATAATGGATTCTGTGCGTGTAGTTGCATTTATAATGCCAACAACTGAATACTTCGAAATCGGCTGTCATTTCATATGAAAATGCCCTTGTTAAATGTTTGCTCATAGGTTTTCATGTTTTGCTGTATCGCTTTTGTCAATTTTTTCAACCATATATAGATACAGAACATATAAGATGTGAAACAAGAATAATATTGAGATAGCAGCCAGGAGCACGGGAAATAAAAAAAGCCGGAAATAGTTCCGGCATTCAATATTTTATAAATTTAAATTTACATGTTCCTTCTATATTGCCCCCCCACACTATACAAAGCATTTGTTATCTGCCCAAGCGAACAGTATTTTACGGTCTCCATCAATTCTTCAAATAAATTACCATTGCTGACGGCAACCTGCTGGAGTTTGGTAAGCATGGCTGCGCTTTTATCTTCATGGCGTTTTTTAAATGCTTCAAGTGTTCTTATCTGTAATTCCTTTTCTTCCGTGGTGGAGCGAATAACTTCTGTTGGTAAAATGGTTGGCGATCCCTTCTTACTTAAAAAAGTATTAACCCCAACGATGGGATATTCACCTGTATGTTTCAGTGTTTCATAAAACAGGCTTTCTTCCTGGATCTTATTGCGCTGGTACATGCGCTCCATGGCTCCCAATACTCCTCCCCTTTCGGTGATCCTGTTGAATTCTGCCATTACGGCTTCCTCGACCAGGTTGGTCAGTTCTTCAATTAAAAAAGATCCCTGGTTGGGGTTCTCATTTTTTGCCGTACCCAATTCACGGTTGATGATAAGTTGTATGGCCATAGCCCGGCGCACACTTTCTTCGGTAGGCGTTGTGATCGCTTCATCATACGCGTTAGTATGCAAAGAATTACAATTATCATAAATAGCATAAAGTGCCTGCAGGGTAGTACGGATATCATTGAAATCGATCTCCTGTGCGTGCAGGCTCCTGCCACTTGTTTGAATATGGTATTTTAATTTTTGGCTCCTGCTATTCGCTTTGTATTTATTTTTCATTGCTTTGGCCCAGATGCGCCTTGCTACGCGGCCGATCACGCTGTATTCAGGATCCATACCATTGCTGAAGAAAAAAGAAAGGTTTGGAGCAAAATCATCGATATTCATTCCACGGCTCAGGTAATACTCAACGTAAGTAAATCCATTGGAAAGTGTGAATGCAAGCTGTGTGATGGGGTTTGCACCTGCTTCTGCAATATGATAACCGCTGATACTTACACTGTAAAAATTCTGTACATCATTGTTGATAAAATATTGCTGCACATCACCCATCAGCTTCAATGCAAATTCAGTAGAAAATATACAGGTATTCTGGGCCTGGTCCTCTTTTAAAATGTCTGCCTGCACAGTGCCCCTTACAGTAGTCAATGCCTTTGCTTTTATTTGTTCATACACATCAGGCGGAAGCACATCTTTACCACTCAATCCAAGAAGCCTCAATCCAAGGCCATCATTGCCTGCAGGCAAGGCCCCTTTTAATTCAGCGCCTGCAGGAGCAACCTCCTTCCCATCTGTCCCGATATATTTTGGAAGTGTTTTAATATCATACCTCGATTCAATGATCTTATTCACTTCCGCTTTAAGATCATTTTCAATGATGTATTTTTCGCACTGCTGGTCAATGGCAGCATTGATGAAAAATGCAAGCAGCATGGGGGCAGGGCCGTTGATGGTCATGCTGACGGAAGTTTTCGGATCGCAGAGGTCGAACCCGCTGTATAATTTTTTCGCATCATCCACTGTTGCTATGCTAACACCACTGTTTCCAACCTTACCATAAATATCCGGGCGGGGCGCAGGATCTTCACCATACAATGTCACACTGTCAAATGCTGTACTCAGGCGCTTGGCCGGCTGTCCCAGGCTTACATAATGAAAACGCCTGTTCGTTCTTTCGGGCCCGCCCTCACCTGCAAACATACGTGTGGGGTCTTCGCCTTCTCTTTTTAAAGGAAATACGCCAGCAGTAAATGGAAATTCACCCGGCACATTTTCCTGCAATTGCCAGGTAAGTATATCTCCCCAATCATTGTATTTGGGCAATATAACTTTTGATATGACCGTTCCCGACAAACTCTTATATGTAAGCGGTTGCTTTATTACTTTATCCCTCACTTTGAATTCATAGAATTCCTTGCTGTAACGATCCTGTGTAGCCGCCCAACTATCCAATAATTTTTTAGAAGCAGGGTCAAGTTTTTCTTCAAGGGATCTTTTTATTTTATTTAATTCGGCTGTAACCGCTGCCGGGGCCGGAGACGCCGACAGGGTCGAAAGCGTTCCTGTTACCTGGTATAATTTTCTTGCAATAGCAGCCTGTTCATTTACATGTACATCATATGCAGCGATCGTTTCAGCTATTTCGGATAAATAGCGGATCCTTTTGGGCGGAATAATGGTTGACTGGCTGGCCGTATCTTTTACGTGTGCATGGTGTGTGATGGCCCCCTGATAGGTAACCCCGGTTTTTTCCGCGATCTTTTCCATCAGCCTTTCAAACAATTCATTCACACCCGCATCATTGAATTGTGCCGCAATGGTTCCAATAACCGGCAGTTCCTCATCTTTGGCTGTCCATAACTGGTGATTGCGTTTGTACTGCTTACGTACATCATGCAGTGCATCCAATGCACCTGCTTTGTCGAACTTGTTTACACAAACCAGGTCTGCATAATCCAGCATATTTATTTTTTCAAGTTGTGATGGTGCACCATATTCAGGGGTCATCACATACATACTTATATCGCAGTAGTCGAGGATAGAAGCATCACTTTGTCCAACACCGGCACTTTCCAATATGATCAGGTCATAGCCCGCGAGCTTACAGATATCAATGGCTTCCTGCACATATTTACTGAGTGCTTTATCAGATTCCCTTGTGGCAAGACTACGCATATATGCACGGGGAGATGAGATGGCATTCATTCTTATACGATCGCCCAATAAAGCACCGCCCGTTTTTTTCTTGCTTGGATCTACTGAAATAACTGCAATGGTCTTATCGGTATAAGCATTTAGAAAACGGCGAACGATCTCGTCTGTTACACTGCTTTTACCAGCACCACCTGTACCGGTAATTCCAAGCACAGGATTTTTTCCCGGGGGAGCCGGGTTCTCAATTTTTATATCATTGTTTGCAGCAGCATTCCCATTCTCAACATTTGAAATGGACCTCGCGATCTTCCTGATGTCCCTTGCTTCTCCCAATTTCAATTCACCTTCAATTGTAAAATTCCCATTGACAGAAAAATCACACTGGCGGATCACGTCTTCGATCATGCCTTCAAGTCCCATATGCCTGCCATCATCGGGGCTATAGATCCTGGTTATGCCATAATTATGTAATTCCTCGATCTCCGACGGCAGTATGGTACCGCCGCCACCGCCAAATATTTTGATATGCCCGCATCCGTTCTCATCCAGCAGGTCTTTCATGTATTTAAAAAATTCCACGTGCCCACCCTGGTAACTGGTGATGGCTATCCCCTGTACGTCTTCTTCAATAGCACATTCTACTATATCTGCCACACTCCTGTTGTGGCCCAGGTGAATGATCTCTGCGCCTTTGCTTTGCAGTATGCGGCGCATGATATTGATGGCAGCATCGTGACCGTCAAATAAAGCAGCTGCTGTAACGATCCTTACTTTTTGTTTAACTGTAAAACTCATAAAATTGTTTTAGCTAATAGCCAGTGCCCGTAAAATTACAAATTTTATACTGGCCAAAGTGGAATAGATTACGGTGCCCCCTGATCTAATAATAAATAAAATTGCCACTGATTCACTGATTTTTAATTCCTTAATCAGTGAATCAGTGGCAACAGGTCTTTGTATAACGATCCTAAAATAAATTAATCATCATTTTTATTAGCAGAACCTTTTATGAGTTTACCAATATCGAAGCTAAGACCAATAGAAAAATTAAAGGGCCTGTAATCGAGGATAAAATCCGAGGTCACATCGAGCGGAATTGAGAGCCCCAATTGATATTCGATGCGGAATCCCGGCAGTTTATTAAAACCAAAGGAATTTACAAATGCAGGCTCAAGGAAATAGATAGCATAGCGGTTCAGGCTATCCAGGTTGTAAGTCTGCTTTTCATCCAACGTATAGTTTGTATTCACTCTTTTAAAATTGATCACACTGAACCGGGTTGATATTGATGCCGCAAATACTTCTTTACTGCTTCGGAATATGATCGCGGGTTCCAGGTAATATTTTAAGATATCACTGTTGTAAAAGCGGGTATACTGTACGCCGTTAAAATCCCTTGCAGCTTCAGTAAGTTTTAGTTTACCAAAACCAACACCCCCAAATACCTGGAAAAATATCTTGCCCTTTTTATTGATAGAAGTGAAATAGCCAGCTCCGAATTCTGCCAGGTTCCGTTTATACCTGACAACACTGCTGTCGCCATTATATGCAGATCCATTGGTTTTTTCGGAACGGGAATAGTAATTACCTTGTATGGCAATATTATTTGTAACGGCTAAAGCAGCTTGCAGGTCGTATCCATTTGACCTGTTCCGGCTATAGGTATTAGCAGTTGTACTATTGCTTTGATCATCAATATTTGCAGCATTTGTAGAATAATTAGCTGAAACTTTCGAATCCCATTGTTTTGCCAGTAAGGGTACGTTATGTGCATTGGGGCTGTAGGCATACCTGGTTGTATCGCAGCTGGCCAAAAGCACAACCAATACAAAACCCATTGATAATTTATTTCCCATGTGTCTCATTCTATTTCATTTTATAGGTTAAAGATGCAAAACTTTCTATACTCAGTGCTTCGGCACGAAGATCAAATATTTTTTCCTGTAATGTCTCAGCATCAAACAAACTTTTTACGGCATTGCGCATGGTCTTACGGCGCTGGTTAAAGGCCGTCTTTACCAATACCCAATATGCCCTTTCCGATTTAACATCCAATGCCACTGTTTTTCTTTTGAGCCTTATCACGCCGCTCATTACTTTTGGCGGGGGGGTAAAACTTTCAGGCGGCACATCAAACAGGTACTCGATATCGTAATAAGGTTGTATCAATGCGCTTAGTACCCCATATACTTTGCTTCCCGGGGCCGCGGCCGCCCTTAATGCCACTTCTCTCTGGAACATGCCGATGATGACGGGCACATCATCTTTCCATTCCAATATCTTGAAAAGTATCTGTGTAGATATATTGTATGGGAAATTACCGATCACTGTGAATGCGTCTTCAAAAGGTTTATCAATTTGCAAAAAGCTTTTATGTATGATGCCATGCTGCAGCTTATTAAATTTTTTTTGAAGGTAGTCCACTTTCTCCTCGTCCAGCTCCACAGCTTTGAACTGTATTAAAGGGATCTCTACCAGGTGTTTGGTAAGCGCACCTGCTCCCGGGCCTACTTCAAGTAAATTTGTAAAGCTATTTTCCTTCAGGACAGCAATGATCCGCTGAATGATGCTTTCATCTTTTAAAAAATGTTGTCCAAGGGATTTTTTCAACGTGTACATAACTGTAAAAATAACACAAAAAAGCCCCTTCCGTAGAAAGGGGCCTCCTGTTATTAGAATAATTTATAATTACTTGTTTTGAATGATCAGTTTTTGAGTGACCAACTCATCATTGACCACTATCTGTAAACTGTATACTGCATTGTTGTATTTAGACAGTTCATTCAATTGTATAACATTATTTCCTTTAGATACTCTTTGTTTATTGAACAAGACCGTTTTTCCCACGGCATCGATCAGCCTGATACTGACCTCGCTCTCCTTTTCAGCAAAGAAAAGTATGGAAGTAGCATTGGATGCGGGGTTTGGTTGTACCCTTACAATTGTTTTGCTTATGATCTTCCTTATAGCTAATACATTGCTATACCTTGGCTGTCCACTGGTTGGAATTACTTTCAACCTGTAGTATATAAGCTGATAGTTTATATTACTTATGTTGTCATTAGCCGTAAAATTGTGCAATTCATTTATTGTAAAGTTGCCTGCAACAGACCCGATCTTATTGAATGTTATATTATCTATACTTCGTTCTATTTCGAACCTGTCGATATTCACAGGGCTGATAATACCCCAGTTGAGCATAACATTGTTGGCTTGTGCAGTACCATTCAGGTCGAGCATTTGTACATTCAATACATAGCCAACATAGCGCCAGTCCCTGTCGGGCTGTGCAGCCAATGTTCTTTGTACAGGAGTCCTCGAGCCGGGAGCAGGGTCACCGACAAAGCTCCCCGCTGTACCCATTCTGTAAGAGGTACCTTTTATGTTTATTGTCGAGTTGAGTGAATCGAACCTGTTATCAAGCCCATCACCATCTGTATCAAGTAAAGTAAGCGATACGTTATCATCAGACATAGCATTCAGGTTAAAATCATTTCCTTCTATGATATCAGGCCTTCCATCGGCATCCGTATCAAGGTCGCGGTAATCGGGTGCACCATCACCATCTTTGTCAGAAAGGAATATACCCGATCCGCCAAATCCAACAACTGCATCATAATTACCATCTATGCCGTCATTATCAGTATCAGTACCTAAAGGGAATTTATAACTTGCCGTCGTTTGCCCTTCAACGTTGTCCGGTATGCCGTCATCATCCGCATCAATATCCAGGTAATCGGGGTTCCCACGTGTATCGGTATTGGGTAATATCAGTGTAGCAAGTGCATTTACGGCAGTACTCCATCCATCCGCCCCGATCGCCCCGTCGATAAAGCCATTAAAGTTTGAATCCACAAAACCGGCTTCCCATACATCCAGGATCCCGTCTCCGTCACTGTCAAGATCATAAGGGTTTGCCCGCAGGTCATTATCCATATTTTTGTAAGGATAGGTATCTGCCCTGCCATTTACAGGTGTGGTATCCGGCCCGGTCCTTAATAATGTATTGGCAGCATTTTCAGCTATATTATCATTACCCACATCACCATCCACAGGATCAGAAAATCCATCACCATCTACATCAACATATCCGTCTATTACTCCATCATTATTTGCATCCGTTCCACCGGCTTCTATTACATCCGGTATGCCATCATTGTCACTATCCGCATCCAGGTAATTGGGTATTCCATCACCATCCAGGTCCTGGGCATCTAATCCGGACCTGGAGCCAGTTACCCCGGTATTATTAAAATCCACATTCTGGGAGAATCCGTCATTATCGGTATCCGTATAATTATCAATGCGACCATCTCCGTTTGCATCCACGCCATAAGATTCTGTTACATCGGGTATACCATCATTATCACTGTCAAGGTCATATTGATTAGGAATACCATCCAGGTCCCTGTCGGAACGGTCATTGATACCATCTCCATTCACATCTACCCATGCGATCCAGAAAGTATTATCCCTGAAGTTAGGGATACCATCATTATCTGCATCTGCACCCCAGTCGAAATTATCGTTCACATTATCAGTGTTATTATCAATATAGCCGGGATAGGAGTTGTCATTCCAGTTTGGAATACCATTACCATTCACGTCCTGTGTAGCAAGAACATTATTGAATTCAACATAATCCGGGATACCGTCATTATCGTCATCAATATCCGGGCAAGGGGTAATGATCATATTTATCTTGATCGTATCCGAGCAGCCGGCACCGTTACTGAAGTATGCCCAATAGACATGTGATACAGTAACCGGTGTTACCGGGTTATAAAGATTTGCTGCTATGAAAGGTTGTGCAGAATAGATCTGGTAACCTGCATACTTGGTATATGGGATGGTTGCGCTTGTTACCGGGCATTTATTAATGATCAGTGTATCTGAGGGCGTAAAACAAACACCAGCAGGCGTAAGCGTTACAGCAAAGGGGGCAATGATACAACCTGATATATTCACTCCACTCGTGTCAACCAAAGCAGCCCCCGAAACCAATCCCCTGTAGCTGATCGAAGCTTTATTGGCAATTGTTCCTATACAGGTAAGGATATTACAGGAAGGCGTAACCTTGACATCAAATTGTACGTTACCGCTGCTGGCAGAATTTACTGTTCCACCGGCAAGTGCGGATGCACCTGCTCCTATACGGAAAATTACCCTGTTATTGGTAAGATCATAGTCTGACTGGTCATCACCCGTAACATCAGTTTTGGCTACACCATTTATCTTTAAACTACCCGGCACAAAACTGGTTCCCATTGGTATATTATCAAGAATGACCGTATTGGTACTTGCATCATTACCTACATTGCTGTAATTGATCTGGTAACGGATATCATCACCCGGTGCCAGGGTACCGCCGTTCAGATCCGTAGCCGTTTTATCAAATGAGTAAGCCGGGTTATATTGCGATATCGAAGTAGTAACAACGTGCACGAAATAGTTTTCATTTGGCGAAGAGAAACGAATGGTTGCAGAGGTCTTGCTATTGCCTAATTCAACATTTCCCCCATTGGGAAGATCGAAGATCGACGCATCATAACCCAATGTATTTTGAAATGCAGGGTTCCTTGTTGCAACTACAGCTCCTTTATAAGATATTTTACTATTGAAGGCATCCTGTGCCCCGTTGAGTGGCACTGCAGCTGTTGCCAGGTTATAAAATGCCCCGCCAAATTGTTTAAAAGCAAATGAATCCTGACCACTCCGGTCACCATCATATACAACGGTTCCCAGCTCGCAACTAACGGCAGCGGGTACAGGAGGTGTTAAAAACCCGCTGATGGGAAGATCGACCGGGGGATCTCCCAGGTTAATGATAACGTTACCGTCGAATACGGATAAGTTTCGGGGTTGCAGGACCGAATTGCTATAAGCGATCACTATAGTCCACCCTCCACTCGCATTCGCTAAACCGATTGGCGCGACTACGTCTGCAACTGCATAAGTTCCATTGGGGTTTAATGTATTAATAAGGGAAGTTATATCCTTAAAACAAAAATATCCTGTATGGCCAAGGCCCGCATTATAAGCATTGCTCGCCTTATCTGTTTGTGTAGAAGTAACAGTGGTATAAGCACCGGCACCGGGGATCTTTAATTTACATGTATTAAAGCCGGCGGTCTGCCAGGTACTGTCTGTTCCGCTGCTACCCCTGTCAGCTCCCCAATACAATCCTGCAAATAAAACCTGTGAACAGCTTGGAAGATTAAGATCTGAGGTTGATGAGTTGAATGTACCACCATGACTATAGCCCAATACCTGCATATCAAAAGACATATTTGTTGAGGTAGTTGTTCTTAAATGCACTTCCACAGCAATGGTATTGGCACCGGTATTAAAGAAAGCCGGGCTCAAATTATAAGAAACAGCTTCTGCTGGACCCGGAACAATATCGGCAGATGCCAGTGTTCCAAATACAACGGCACCTCCGGGCATATTATCCCTGATCCTTTCTACTCCATTCACATAAACTACGATACCATCATTCCTTAATAGATTCAGCTGGATATTATAGAAAGTAGTGGAAAGTTCAAGCGCTGTAAAATTTACTGTGTTCCTGAAATAATAGGCAGTATATTTTACCACTGCACCGGGGGTACAGCTTGTAGCAGCCGCACTGCTTTTCAAACAGGTTGCCTGGCCCGAATTATAGCCATATTTAGCAGCGCCGCCAACAGGCAATGCTCCCACGTTCCATGCTGCCGGCATAATATAAGTCGTTTGTTTCCAGTCTGTGGGTGCAGGGTTATTGACAGGTGCTGCAGCGGCAGTATGATAGTTCCAAACAGTTCCGAAGGCAAGTTTCGTTGTTGGCGGGGGATCATCGACATCAATATTTATTCCGTTGCCAACATTATTCCTCGTGCCTCCTGCGGGAGGAATTTCACCGGTACCGGGGCTGCCTGCGCCAACACCACTCGTAGAAATGATGCTGTTGGAGACGTATACAATATTCCCTCTTACAGAAGGATTGTAATAACGTGCCGCAAAAGGGCGGATGACCTGTGCATTTGCCGTTGTTATGAACAACAGCAACACAAGAATGGTTTGTATAAATTTTTTCATAAGAAAGGATATTATGCAGTATCAGTGTAGCATTACTACACTGATACTGTTTGTTAGCATTTTTTTATTCGTATCAATCTGCAATTATTTTAGTATTGATCGTTTGGCCGGTACTGTTTACCAGCATCAGCACATACGTTCCTTTATTTAATTGTATGGTATGGGTAATGTCACCCGAGGCTGAATTAAATGTTTCTTTTAAAACTTCTCTTCCCATCATATCCACGACCTTCATGTTGACCAAACCGGCCGATGCATTGTGGATCGCTATGTTCAGTGCGCCTCCTCCTGTATTCACAATGGTTGCACGGAAATCTTTTATGCTTTTATAGATCACCTTCTTCACTTCTATACTCCTGCGTTGGCCATCCATATCAGTTTGTGATAACCTGTAATAATTGATCCCGTCAGCAGGCTGCAGGTCATTCAGGTGGTATTTTTTTGTTGTGGAAGAATTTCCTGCACCATTCACATTTCCTAAGAAAGAAAATGAACTGCCGTCAGTTGATTTTTCAATGGTGAAGAATTTATTATTCGACTCCTGCGAAGTAGACCAGTCAAGCAATACTATATCTTTATTGAGTGTTGCTGCAAATGAAGTTATTGATACTGGTAATGGCACAGTTACTACAACATGAAAAGAATCTTTTAAACAGCTGTTTGCATCTCTTACAGTATAATTAAAAGTTCCTACTGAAGCAGTATTGATCGTTACTGCCTGCGTTGTTACAGAACCATTATTTGGCCAGAGATAGCTTCCTCTCCAGGATGCAGTGAGCACAAGCGGAGTATTTTTAACTATGTTTATATTCTGCACTTTGTTCACGTCTTTAAATATGGTGAACTGGTCACGAATGACCGGTGTAGGTGCAGTTGTATAAGAAATGAATTTCATATCAAGGCGGTTGCTGTCTATCTCAAAATATAAGCAGCCGCCATTGGTTATATTGGAATAATACATACAGTCCTGGGGATAGCCGGTCTGTGAACCACCTACCTGCCCGGAAGAACCTGCAACTATATAAACAGATCCATGATTATACTTTCCGGAATTGTAATTATAGGAACAGGAATTGGCTGTTCCATCATATTTAGCATTTTGATTGGTGCCTAAAGCGGTATGATATATAAATTTAAAACTGGAATCCATAAATGGATTCGCATAAGTTCTATAAAAATTCTTTAAGAGGTAGCTTCTTTCATACCCATGGGCATGACCACACAGGATCAGGTCAACTCCAAAGCGTTCCAGTATGCGTACAAATTTTTCACGTACCGCTACCAGGTCCAATTCCGTATCAGAAGTGTGGCTGGTCTTGGTATATGGGGGATGGTGAAAATAAGCTATCACCCATTTTTTTGTGTTGGCTGTAAGGTCGGCTTTTAACCAGGTTGCCTGCGCCCCCAAAGTATCATACATACTGGTTGTGTTCGCATCGTCCTTGCCGTAAGAATCGAGTGAAATAAAATGAACATCTGCAATATCGTATGAATAGTAATTTGATACACCCGATGCCACTCCACCAAGTTCTCCACCCCTTGGATTGGAAAAATTGAGGTGATAAGGCATTGTTCTTGACCCTGTGTTGGCCGTGGTATTTCCATAATCATGGTTACCAGGTGCCGTGTAAAGTTTATAATATTTTAAAAAATCATTTTTATACATATCGAAAAAACCGGTTTGAAATTCAGCATCGAGCCCGGTAGAATAAGCGTTATCGCCGAACGTAAGCATGGCATCAATATCAGTGGCACCAATATAGTTGATAAAGGTATTTTTTACTGCCGTCTGCACAGCAGAGCTCGTCCCACAATCACCGAGTGCCAGGAAGCGAAGTTTCCGTGTGCTATTGTAACGCGGCAACGTTAAAAAATAATTGGTATTGGTAGCCTGCAGTATCAGTGTAGTGCTTCCGATTGTATACCAGTATTTGATGTCTGCTGTGAGGCCGCCGATGCGCACAATATGTTCTGTAGTTAAAGCCGGCAGGTCGAGTGTATTGGGATATGTACCAAAAGCAGTACCCCAGGTTACCCTTGAATCAGAGGCTATATCTGTTCTCCACCTGATGGTAATGGAATCCTGTTTCCCTGACTGTAAATATGGGCCGCGGGTAAGAACAGGAGGTGCAAAATGCAGGTCTTTGTTTTCTTTTGGGGAAAGTAACAGGTCCCCGGCCTTTGTGCCGATAGAACAAAATAAGCTGGTCGCAAAAAGGATAAGTAAAAAACGTTTCATGCTGGTTGGGTTTTAATAAATATTGGACGTTGTCGTTCGTTTACTACAACATTATATATACATACGTTTCTTTATTAATTTTATTGTATGTTTTTTTAAATATTTTGGCAATAAAAGATAATTGAGTAAAATCACTTAGTAGATCTACCCGCAAGGATCGTTTTCGGGCAACTATTTTCCCCCTTAGATATTGCAGCTGTAAGGAACATTAACCATTCATTAATAAATACTGATAACGGGCAGGAATAAGATCAATCTGCCATTATTTTGGCATTTATCGTCTGGCCGGCACCGTTGACCAGCAGCAGTACATATATTCCTTTATTTAATTGTATGGAACGGGCTATATTTCCTGTCCCGGAGTTAAATGAGGTTGTCAAAACTTCCCTTCCCATCATGTCCACTATTTTCATATGCACCATACCAGGAACTGTATTACGGATCGCTATGTTCATGGTTCCATTGCCCGCATTTACAACAGTTAGCCGTAAATTATCTATGCTCTTATAAGTGGCAGTTTTAACTGCTATATTTTTTCTTACAGCATCCATGCCGGTTTGTGATAACCTGTAGTAATTGATCCCATCCGCCGGTTGCAGGTCTTTGAGCTGGTATTTTTGGGGCAGAGAAGAATTTCCGGCAGCATTCACATTCCCAAGGAATGAAAACGAATTACCATCCGTTGATCGCTCAACCGTGAAGAACTTATTATTCGTCTCCTGTGAAGTAGCCCAGTCAAGCAATACAATATCCTTATTCAGTGTTGCTGCAAATGAGGTCAATGACACGGGTAAAGGAATGGTAACGATGACATGAAAAGAATCTTGCAGGCAATTATTCACATCTCTTACAGTATAATCAAATGTTCCTACTGTTGCCGTATTGACCATTACAGCCTGCGTTGTTGCGGAGCCGTTATTGGGCCACAGGTAAGATCCTCTCCAGGAAGCAGAAAGGGTCAGCGGGCTGCCCTGCAACAAAGTGATATCCTGTACTTTGTTCACGTCCTTAAAAATGCTGAACTGGTCGCGGATAACAGGTGTAGGGGCCGTATTATATGAAATGAATTTTGCGTCCAGCCGGTTACTGTCAACTTCAAAATACAGGCAACCGCCATTGCTGGCATTTGAATAATACATGCAGTCATGCGGGTAACCCGGAGAAGTACCTCCCAACTGCCCGGCTGAGCCGGCAACAATATACATCGACCCATGGTTGTAATTCCCGGAATTATAATTATAAGCACAGGAGTTGGCTGTGCCATCATATTTACCATTTTGATCATTACCCGTAGCCGTATGGTATATGAACTTAAAACTTGAATCCATGAAAGGATTTGCTACCGTCCGGTAATAGTTTTTTAGTAAATAACTTCTTTCATACCCATGGGAATGGCCACAGAGGACAAGGTCTACGCCATTGCGCTCGAGTATGCGGATAAATCTTTCACGTATCGCAACGAGGTCAGATTCTGTATCAGATGTATGGGTTGTTTTGGTATAAGGAGGGTGATGAAAATAAGCGACCGTCCATTTTTTTGTATTGGCAGCAAGATCGGCTTTTAACCAGGTTGCCTGCGCCCCGGAAGTATCATACATATTGGTAGTGTTCGCGTCATCCTTACCGTAAGAATCGAGCGAGATAAAATGTACATCCCCTATATCAAATGAATAGTAATTGGACACCCCTGATGCTACGCCACCAATCTCCCCTCCCATGGGGACGGTAAATATCTGGTGATAGGGCATTGTTCTTGAACCGGTGTTGGCAGAACTGTTACCATAATCATGGTTGCCGGGGGCGGGGTAAAGTTTATAATATTTTAAAAGGTCGTCCTTATATATATCAAAGAATTCGGTTTGAAATTCTGCATCCAGCCCGGAATTATAAGCATTATCGCCCAGGAGGATCATGGCGTCTATATTATTTGACCCTATATAATTGATAAATGTATTTTTTACATTCACCTGGTTCGCAGATGCGTTACCGCAATCACCAATGGCTAAAAACCGAAGCTTTCGCGGGGTATTGGAACGTGGCAGGGTTAAAAAATAATTTGTGTTAGTACCCTGCAATACCCGCCCGGAAGTTCCGATCGTGTACCAGTATTTAATATCTGCAGTTAAACCGCCAATACGAACAATGTGCTCGGTAGTCAAACTGCCCAGGTCATATATATTAGTATAATTTCCAAATGCTGTGCCCCAGGCAACCCTTGAATTAGTTGCTACATCTGTTCTCCACCTGATCGTAATGGAATCCTGTTTGCCAGCCTGTAAATAGGGGCCACGGGTAAGAACCGGAATGATCCCTGTCAATTCCATATCAAAGAACAGGTCACTGCTGGTAACTGCATTTTGATGGATCTCAACAGCAATGATATTATCTCCTGCATTGAACATGGAAGCATTGACCGTAGTATTATAAACAACCGATCCATTTCCCGCGATAGCTGCTGGAGCAAGATCTGCATATACAGGATTGGCGTTGATATTATTCCTGAAAGCTTCGGCCCCGTTCACCCATATCACAATACCATCGTCAAACTTTGCACTTATTTTAAAGCCTGAATAGATGTTGGGATCAGCAATGTTCAATAGCTTCCTGAAATATAAGGTACGGTATCTCGCGCCGGCAACACCTCCACCGCCTGCTGTTGTATTTTCGGGGATCGCCGTATTCCTTACCGGCGGGTTGCTGCCAAAACCCAAAGCGGAATTGCCTGTGAGCCAGCCAGGTTCGCCATAAGCCAGGTCCTTCCAGGCAACCAGGTCCAGGTTTGTTCCACCACCCTTGTATTTCCATGCAGGCGCCCCCGCCAGATTTTGTCCAAAGGATATCAATATATCATCAGCTTTTGAATCAACTGAAAAAAATAAAAAAGATGCAAACAATAAGATCAATAAAAAACGTTTCATTTTTTGGTCTTTATTATAAATGGATAGTCCCGGGTATTGCTTACTGCCTTTACGGGCAACTGAATTTAATGGGATATTAGGCCTGGGTTGCTGGGTAAGGGTATAGCTGATATATGCTCTTATAAATTTAAAATAAATGATCCTTTTTATCAAGCTATTTTTTAACGGGGGATGTTGTACTTTTACGGATTATTAATTTTGCTAAGAAATGAATACAGGTATTGAGAAAAAGCCGGTTATCGGGTTCACATGTGGCGATATCAACGGGATAGGAATAGAGATCATTGTAAAAACACTCGGCGATAGCAGGATACTGGATATCTGCACGCCCGTGATCTTTGGAAATAATAAGGTCATCAATTTTTACCGGAAGAGTTTACCGGATATCAATTTGAACTCTTCCATAGCCAAAGATTCCAGCAGGGTAAACCCCAAACAGGTGAATGTATATAATTGCTGGGAAGAAGATATAGCCGTAACGCCCGGGCTATTGAATGAGACAGGCGGCAAATATGCAGCGCTGAGCTTAAACATAGCAACGGAAGCACTCAAAGCGGGGCAAATTGACGGCCTTGTAACAGCTCCCATTCACAAGAAGAACATTCAATCAGCCAGCTTTAACTATACCGGGCACACACCTTTTCTTAAAAGCTTATTTGGAGCAAATGATGTTGCCATGTTCATGATTGCGGAAAATATGAGAGTAGCTTTGCTTACCGAGCATATACCTGTAAAAGAGATCGCACAATATGTTACCCGTGAAAGCATATTGAGTAAACTACAGGTAATGAACCAATCTTTGAAAAAAGATTTTTTGATAACCAAGCCAAAAATTGCCGTACTGGCATTAAACCCTCATGCCGGTGATGAAGGCCTCATCGGGAAAGAAGATGAAGAGATCATAAGGCCTGCCATAAAAGATGCCAAGCAAAGGGATATATTTTGTTTCGGCCCTTACCCCGCTGATGCATTTTTTGCCAGGGGGCAATATGAAAAATTTGATGCAGTGCTTGCCATGTACCACGACCAGGGACTGATCCCTTTCAAATCACTTGCAGTGGGTGAAGGTGTAAATTATACCGCAGGACTAAAAGCAGTAAGAACATCCCCTGATCATGGAGTAGCTTTTGATATAGCAGGAAAAGGCATTGCCGATGAATCTTCTTTGAGGGAGGCCCTGTACAAATGCATTGACATCATAAACAACAGGGCCGAACATGAAAGACAATATAAAAACCCGTTGAAGAATATCAGCTCTGTAGTGATCGCAAATGCGGTGGATGAGAAGATAGAGGAGTAGCCTTTAGCTATTAGCTGTTAGCTGTTAGCTAAAGGCTAACGGCTTATTTAAATACATCTTCCGAAACTCCCTTATTTATTATATAACTCTTGAAATCAATTTCAGCTCTCCCCTTTTTATTTTTAATATCAGCCGGCTTCTTTTGTTCGGTACCATCATCAAAATCAAATGTAACACCCTTGGGCAACTTATAATCTTTGGTATTGAAGGAGAATATGATCTTATCCGGCAAGCCGAATTCACTGAATTTTCCATAGGTCATTTCAAGTTCGAAAGTTCCATTCTCTTTGGTAGTGGTCTTTGCTTTGCGGATCAGGTTATTCACCGGGTCAATGTAAACGGTGGACAACACTACCTCGCTGTTGTCATCCGATGGCAATAATTTGGCAACCCTTACGATCGTGTTCCCTATCTTCTCTGTGCCGGCGTCGATGATGGTATAATCTTTTTCAGCAAGGATATTATTCATGTTGATGCTTACAGCACCCTTGGGAATAAAAGAGATCCCTTTCTCACTTTTTATCTTCAGCTTATTTGGTTTTTTAAAATACAGCTTTATGTTGGCCACCGGGACCTTCAAAAAAGCAACATTCGTTTTCATCCTGCCTGAAGCTTCATAATCATTTACCTTTTCGATCTTAGCCCGTGCATTTGCAACTAGTACATTGATGTCCTGGGAATACAATACCGGGACAGATATGAATAAGAACAACAAACAAACTACAATATGCTTAACCATGCTTTCATACATTTTATGATAAGATATCCTTTCTCTTAAAGATGAATACTGATAAACCCAGCAATACAACAATATGCAGCAGTAATATATACAAACTGTTGCGTATAGCCGGCCAGTTTTCCAGGCTTCCCTTTATGGGCTGCCCGTCATCAGTTGTGCCTATATAAAAAAATCCTTTCCAGCCAACCAGGTATGAAGTGAAGAGCCAGGGCTTCACATTTTTTTCAATAACAGGGACATTGATGTTTGAAACAACCGTGCACACTATTACTATACAAACAGTGGCAATGATGGGGCCAATAGAATTCTCTGCAAAGATCGACAATAACATCGCCAGTGCAGCAATGACCGTCAATGCTATAGCCGCATAACCAAAAGCTGCCCAGTATCGCCACATGATATCATCTTTGGTGATCTGCAATATCTGCGACTCTTCCCCCTTCACCCTGAATATGAGCATATCATCTGCGCCAAAAATGAACAGGCTTATAAACAATGCCATGATCGCCATCCATACCAGCAACATGATAGTAAAGATGACCGATGCTGCAAATTTCACCATTATGATCTGTGTACGGCTTACAGGCTTTGTTAAAATAAGCCTTAACGTTCCCATATTGGCTTCACCCGAAATAGAATCGCCTGCAATAAGCGCCACCAGGAGGGGAACCTGTACCAGCAATGTGTTCAGGATGATGTAACACATAAAATACCCGTTGATCGCTTTGCTTTTGTCGATCTGGAAATTATCCTGTACACTTTGCAGCATCAGGTTCATATAACTTTCCCCATCGGCTTTAAATGCAAACTGGAATATGAAGACAATGGCAGTGATGGCGGCAAATGCAATATAGGTCCTTGACCTTCTTGATATTTTATACAATTCTATCTGCAACAATTTAAGCATCGGGTTCATTGTTGGTAAGTGACAAAAAATAATCTTCCAGTGAATGGCGTGGCTTAATGGCAATAATACCTACACCCATTTCAGTTAGTTTCGAGACCAGGGAAGGGATCTCGTTTTTATTGACCGTAAGTTTCACGTGGCCTTTCCCCGCTTTTGCTTTTGAGGCCCATGTTGTGTTTTGCAATTTTCCAAGCGTAGCTGCGTCATCGGTTGTTTCAAGCTGAACCAATGTATTGGATGGATCTAATAATTCCGATACGGCTCCTTCAGCGATCTTTTTTCCTTTGTGAATTATCAGCATGCGGTTGGCTATCAATTCTATTTCGCTGAGCAGGTGCGAAGATACCAGTACCGTTTTGCCCATATCCCTGCTTAGCTGCAGGATAAGGTTTCGAATATCGGCTATGCCTTGCGGGTCGAGCCCGTTTGTTGGTTCATCGAGTATGATCAGTTTGGGTTCGTGCACCAATGCAATGGCAATACCCAGGCGTTGTTTCATTCCCTGGCTATAGGTTTTTACTTTGCTGCTGCTCCTGTCTGCAAGGCCAACCATGCTGAGTTGATCCATGATAAGTTTGCGGCTGACCTTCATGCCACTCATCCTGGCGAAGATGGAAAGGTTATCAAATGCTGAAAGATATTTGTACATATCCGGCCGTTCAATAATAGCACCGGTTTGTTGGAGTATGAAGTGCCGGTTTGTATATAGGTCTTTACCGAACATCTTTATTTCGCCGCCACCTGGCTTGATCAGTGTAAGCAACATACGGATGGTAGTGGATTTCCCTGCACCATTCTCACCAAGAAATCCATAAACATCTCCTTCATTAACGGAAAAGGAGAGATCATTCACTGCAGCGATATCATCAAAATGCTTGAAAAGATTGTTTACGGCTATGATGGGTTCCATGAATACATAATATCACTAAAGGTAGAACGGAATAGTTTTATAACACGAATTTGAAGCACGAATTTCACGAATTAACACATTTGAAAATAATTTGTGTAATTAGTGTGGAAATTCGTGTTTTTATGGCTTCATATAAGACTGAAGTGCCTGCACATATTCCTCAAATGCATTGATCCCTTTGGGAGTGATCCGGCAAAGTGTTTGAGGGTAATTGTCTTTGAATTGCTTGGTTACCTCGATATAATCAGCTTCTTTAAGCTTATTGATCTGCACACTTAAATTACCGGCTGTTGAATTTGTCTTCTCCCGGATAAAAGTAAACTCGGCTTCCTTCAAGCCAATAAGGAGGCTGATCACGGCCAGGCGTAACTGAGAATGCAATATGGGATCGAGATCTTTAAATTCCATAGTTGAGCCGGGATTATTTTTTTAGGGTATTGTTTTTTCTATATTGTGATCTTAATAAAAGCCCGGGTATGATATAGCCGATCAAAACAGCTGCTGCCATGATGAGCATGTCATACTTGAATTCCTTGTTTATAAAAATAGCAATGGCGCCGGCCCAGTTCACTGCAGCGCCCACCATCAGCGACCGCGACCGTACAGCACCTCCTTTTACCAGCATCAGGAAAGCGAAGATCATCAACATATAACCAAATCCTTCGTTTGGACTGACCGCTACATTTATAGAAATAATAATAACGAATATGGAAACAAAAAAAGCAATATCAACCATCTTCATCAAATCATCGATGTAGGTTCTGACTAATTTCTTTTTCGGGCGGAACACATCATACAGCAGCACGATAATGGTAGCAGCACCAAAGACATTCCATCCAAGAAAAACATTCTCTGCACGCATATCTATAAAAAAATAAGTTGAGAGGGATGCCAGGATGAGCATAATGCCCCATATTAGCCAGTGAAGGCCATTATCGGTGATATTGCTCTTTGCCTGGTTGATCATCTGGTGAATGATCTCCATACTTTTTTCGCCTGAAAGTTGTTGATCGTTTGACATATCAATGTTGGTTTTTAAATTTTCTCCTAAGCAACAGCCCGGGAATGATCCAGGCAGAAACGACAGCAGCACAAATAAATAAAAGCTGGAAATCATCCGCTATAAAAACACATCCGATCGCAAGCAGCCAACAGATCAATCCGCCGATGACCAATGGCCTGAATTTTAAAATGATGCCTGATAAAAAAGTGGGTATCCCATATAGGATAAGTATTGCAGGGTTGATACAGAAGTATGCTTTTTTATATTGTAAAATGAAAATGAAGAGGAACATGCAGGCTGCAAAGCATATCCAGACATACTTTAATATATCAGCGGTATATGTTTTTGCTTTTTCTTTTTTGGCCCTCCTTGAAAGAAATACAATTTGGTATATAACAACCAGCCAGGTGGCAAACCATATATAATAGGCTTCCTGGTAGTTGTAAAAATAAAGCGCAACAAACTGTACTATGCTACATATAAATACAACGATCCCCCAAAGCAGGTACAACGTACCCGACTCGCTAAAATTATTTTTAGCCTTGTTGATCATTGATTCAATCAGCTGCAAACTATTCTGTTCATTGAATTGCTGCTCCATGTTTGGAAGATTTAAAAGGATTGTTTAGATCTATTAAGATTGAAAGTTGTTCTATTAGCTATTAGCCGTTAGCTATTAGCTAATAGCTTGCAGCTAACAGCTTTTTACTTGCATTCATTCAAAAGCCGCTCCGTTCTTTCCTTTCCCCAGTTTGGTGCTATCTCTGATGCAGGCTTGAATGTTGCATATTTATCCATTGCCATTTGAAATTGTTCAACAGCAGTTTTACATCCGCCGCCAAATTGCTCGGGTGTATATTTCAATCCCTGCCCCTTTAAATAATATGGCCGCGGGTTTGATGGATCCAGCTGCATGGCATTTTCGAGTTGCGCTGCGCTGACAGGGCCATACTCCATATAGCGTTGCATGGGATTTACCATCAGGTGGCTGTTGGCGATCATGCTTTTTATGCAACAGATCTCGGAATTATCCGGCTGCAAAGAATCTGCTTTATTCAGCAGTAAAGTTGCTTTATCAGCAATAGCGTCTACCTTGGATTTGTCCTGCTCCATATAGGAATAATTGACCTGGCAAAAAGCCGCATAATAATAAGGGAGCCATTGATTTTTTTCAGCCTGCGCAATGCGCTCAAAATTATTTGCAACGCTTAATAAGTTTTGCGGGTTTTTAAAACTTGTATCAATGGCAGCGATATTTGCTTTCATTGCCGTTATATACCTTTCGCTTTGCGCATAAGAACATGCAGACAGGACCATTACCGAAAGAAAGAAGATTGACTTTTTCATTTTCTGTTTTTTTAATTTTTATTGTTTATTTTTTAATTTTTGATATTCTTTTTCTACGCTGTTGGCCTTTGGAAAAATATAAGCGCCCGCGAAATGAAAGGCCAGGCCGATACCCCAGCCCAGCATTGGCCATATAGGCCAGGGGAAAAAATCATTGTTATCATAGTTATCCCCGGTGAAATACCAGATTGCCCAGAAGAATCCGTTTACTATGATATAAGACAAGAGGTGCGTTTTAAAACCTGCTCTTTTTTGTGCGATCTCCCACAATAAAGGATCTTTTCCTTCAGGTGCCGGTTGATGATGTGACATATGATGTATGTTTTAAGATTTAAAATAAAACCTCACTCCAACGCCCTCCAAAGGAGAGGGATCGATGACATTTGTTATAAATTATTATTGATAGCATCCTGTGTCCGGTCAATACCAAAGCTTATGAAACATCCTATATACAAAAATCTTTTGTACCCGGGCGTAACAGGAACTTTGTGGTCATTTACCGATGAATAATTATATCCAAATACCTGCTTCTGTCCTAATACATTTGATAACGATAATACCCAAACAATGAATGATTTTTTCTTAGAGTTGCCGATGTTGGGCAAATAATTCAAACTAAACCCAAGGCTGTTATAGTTGATCGTTCTTCCTTCATCTGCTATCAAATATTTTCCTGAGCCATTATCGTATTTCAAATTATAATAGGGCCTGCCACTTGCAAAAGTGTAACTGGCGTTGAAGCCTGTCTTCCATGGCAGTACAAATTTTTTCAAAACAAGTGATGCAGTATGTGTTGCTGCAAAAGATGGCTGGATGGAGCCGGGATAATTGAGAAAATCCCTCTTTGTATCAAGGTATGAATAAGATATCCAGTAATCCAGGTCCTTAATTGATTTCTTGTCCCTCCAGAAGATCTCGAATCCCCTGGCATATCCATACCCGTTATTACTTGCTGCTACTTCCCTGCCCGTTGTTGGTGCGGCAGTAGTTTTAAAAAGATCGTTGTATTTTTTATAGAACAACTCGGTCCTGAATACACGGCTATTACTTATTTTCTGGTACTGCAGGATATAATGTGTTGCCCTGGCATAAACAAGATCGTTGGATACGGCAGGTAAATATTTACTTTCCGGAGCCTGGTAAAATATGCCATATGCGAATGATGCCTGGCTATTGTCTTTAAATTTATATGCAACAGATACCCTTGGTGCAATATCCCATTTGTTTATGATAGCCGAATGCTCGAGCCTTCCGCCAAGCTTTGCAGCAATATTATTGGTTATATAAAAATCTGTTTCTGCAAATGCCGCAACCATGTTATCTTTTATATTTTGATTGAACTTTGTTCCCTCGAATGCAGTGTATTCCTGTTTTTCTTCACTGTATAAATACTCTCCTCCAAAGCGAACTGCATTCAACCCTTTTAATTTCTTTTCAAGTACCACCCTTGCCTGTGCATATTGAGCCCTGTTCTTTACAGAAAAGTTTTTCAAAGCATAATCGATCGGTGTCAGGATGATCTGTTTCGTATTGGCTTCATCCTGCAATTCACTTACAATATCATCTTTGTTGGTGCTGTAACTGATCCCGGTATTGATCTTCCAGCCCTTGCCGATCTTGTCTTTCCAGTTCAGGTTTTGGTATGTATTCAGGTTTTCGATCGTAAATGCATCTTTAAAAACCAATGAATCAACATCTGCAGTTCTGAAACCCAATTTATTCCAGCTTAAATAACCGTAATATTTTATGAACCCGCCAAGCTTTGTTTTGATCCTGAAGTTTGCGTCAACCTGGTGGTAAACAGGAACAGTGAAATAATCCTGTTTTGTTTTGATGAATTTAAAAGCAAATGCCAGGTTGGTATAATTATATGATATGCCCCATGCTGACTTTTTATTTTTAGCCAGTTTCTGGATACCGCCACCAACACCAATAACTCCGATAGATAGATCAGCTTCTGTTCTGTCGGGGAGGTCTTTGGATTCCAATATCAATGCTGAAGAAAGTGCTTGTCCATATAAAGCTGAATATCCTCCGCTGCTGAAAACCGTTCCTTTAAAGAGGAATGGGTTAAACCTTCCCCTTGTTGCAAATCCCGGGACGCTGCTGTAAAAGAAATTATTTACCAGGTTGCCGTCCATGAATATCTTACTTTCAGTAGCTGTGCCGCCCCTAACAAACAATCCTTCACTTTCTCCCACCTGCTGGGTGCCGGGAAGGGTTTTTAATGCGCCAACAATATCCCCGTTTGCTCCGGCAGTAGTTACAATATCCAATGAGTTGAGTACGGTTGTCTTTTTTTGATCGCTTGCTTCAAAAGCACCCGCAGTAATTACAACAGCGTTTAACTCTGTTATAAGTTCTTTTACTGATATGTTCAAAACAATGGCCTGTTTGTCAAGTGTTATATTTTTCTCATATGAGCTGTAACCAGAAATGCTTGCTTCAATGATTTGAGCTCCCTTTTCGGTGGTAGTAAAAGAAAAATTACCCGAAGAATCTGTAGTGGTTCCATCATAGGAATTTTTGATGGTAATACTTGCCCCGCCCAAGGGTTTATTCTTATGATCCGTCATTTTCCCGGAGATCTTAACCTGTGCCCAGGCTGTGAAAGAACCTGAAAATATCAAATACAATAATAGCCGTTTCATTTTAGTAAATTTGTCACAAACATAAAGTAGTTTATTTTATAAACCAAATATATTTAAAATTATTTTTGGGATAAAAAGATACTGAAATAGCTAAAAATAAAACGAAAATTATCAAATTTAATATTGACAACCAAGTGATTGAATTATGTATGAGTTTTTTTTTAAATTTATAAGAGGAGGGCAAAAACTTATCAACACTGGAAAAAAATAATTTTTTTATGTGGGTTCAATTTGTAATTTAGCAATAGAATTTAATGGGTTAGTAAGTATAAAGGGTCAACAGAAATGTTGACCCTTTTACTTTTTACACGCTTCCGGATTTTTATTTCCTGCTTTTATTTTTCTTTTTTAATGTTGAAAATATTCATGCTGTTTTTTTGCCTGATACAAAAAAAAGAACATGCTATTTCAGCAAGGTCTTTACTAAATAAACTTCATTTTTTTTTTGTTGGTTTTTGAATCTACATTTACTGAATGAGCAAAACAAGATCAGCTTTTTTTTGTCAGAACTGTGGATATGAAAGTACAAAGTGGGTTGGGAAATGTCCTTCCTGTGAACAGTGGAATACTTTTGTAGAAGAGGTCATTCATAAGGGAACGGATAAACTGCCAAAGGATGATTGGAAGGAATACAGCGGTTTATCAAAATTGAAAACGGTTTCTATCAATGATGTCAGCAGTGCCGAAGCAAAAAGAATTGTTACGGGTGACCCGGAATTGAACCGGGTACTGGGAGGTGGTATCGTATTGGGCAGCATTGTGTTGGTTGCCGGGGAACCGGGAATTGGAAAATCTACCTTGTTCCTGCAAAACGGTTTACAGCTCAAAGACATTATTACTTTATATATAAGTGGTGAAGAAAGTGAGCAGCAAATAAAAATGCGGGCAGACAGGATCGGTGCCATGAATGAAAACTTTTACCTGTTAACAGAAACCAACACTCAAACGATCTTTAAGGAAATAAAAAAACTAAAACCTCAATTGGTGATCGTTGATTCCATTCAAACATTACAATCACCATTTGTTGAATCATCCCCTGGCAGTATCAGCCAGATAAGGGAATGTGCCGCAGAACTTCAGCGCTATGCAAAAGAAACGGACACGCCTGTTTTTTTGATCGGGCATATTACCAAGGATGGCAATATAGCCGGGCCAAAGATATTAGAGCATATGGTAGATACGGTATTACAGTTTGAAGGTGACCGTCATTATGCATACCGCATACTCAGAACCCTCAAGAACCGCTTTGGGTCTACATCTGAGCTTGGTATCTATGAAATGACGGGTGAAGGAATGCGTGTGGTAAATAATCCAAGTGAGATACTCATAACCCAAAAAGAAGACCAGCTAAGTGGTATTGCTATTGCTGCAACCATAGAAGGAATAAGACCGCTTTTAATAGAAACACAGGCATTGGTCACACAAAGTGTTTATGGCACACCGCAAAGAACAGTAAGTGGTTTTGACCTGAGAAGATTACAATTGCTACTTGCTGTACTTGAAAAAAGAGGTGGCTTTCACTTTGGCGTAAAAGATGTTTTTATTAATATAGCCGGTGGAATTAAAGTAGAGGACCCTTCTATTGACCTGGCAATTGTATGTGCTTTGCTGAGCAGTTATGAAGATGTACCCTTGCCACAACATATTTGTTTTGCAGGCGAAGTTGGATTGAGCGGAGAAATAAGAGCCGTGAACAGGATCGAACAAAGAATTGCTGAAGCAGAAAAGCTTGGCTTTGAAAAAATTATCGTCAGCAAGTACAATGCAAAATCCCTGGGCAAATTAAAATTTGGAATTGAGGTCGTTGCGCTGGGCAAAGTAGAGGAAGTTTATAAGTACCTGTTTTAAAATAGAAAGATCCGTACCATGGTTCATTTAAAAAATATCCTGGCTGATGCATTGCATCTTTTTTACCCGCATATATGTACAGGATGCGGTAGCGACCTTATTCACAAAAGCAGCCTGCTTTGCCTCAATTGTATTGATGAACTTCCACACACAGGTTTTGCTTTGCATGACAATAATCCTATTGAAAAAATATTTACGGGAAGATTAAAATTCAAAGCTGCGCACAGTGAGTTTTATTTTTCAAAAGGGCAATTGATCCAGCATTTGATACACGAGTTAAAATATAATAGCAACAAAGAGATCGGTTCATATCTTGGAGAGCTCATGGGTAATTCTTTGTTGAAAGGGAACCGGTTTTCTAACATTGATTACCTCATTCCACTACCCTTATATGCCGATAAAGAATTCAAAAGGGGCTACAACCAGGCCCAGATCATATGCCAGGGTATCCATATATCCACACAAATACCCATAATGATCAATAATGTAGTTAGGCAGCGCCCAACCGAGACACAAACCCGTAAACACAGGGCAGAACGCTGGCAAAATGTGGAAGGAAGCTTTACCATTAAGGATCCGGCCTCCTTAAAAGGAAAAAATGTGCTGTTAGTAGATGATGTGATTACTACGGGAGCCACCCTGGAAGCATGCGGCCAGGTCATTTTGAGGGTTCCGGGCACCAGTATCAGCTTTGCTTCCCTGGCGCATGCCAGTAAATAGAAAATTAACCATAGAGGAAACAGAGGAAGAATAAAAAACCTCAACTCTTTTTCCTCTGTGAAAAACCTCCTTAAACTCGGTGGTTAATCTTATTATTGTAGATTTGTTTTTTATGAAGAAAATCTCATTCATACTCATTGCTGCCATCGTATCCATGCTCTTGTTTTTTTCCTGTAAGAAAGAATCATTCATTACCAGCCCAAATGCACGGCTTTCGGTGAGTGCAGACAGCATAAAGTTTGACACTGTTTTTACGACCACGGGGTCCATAACACAATCCTTTAAAATTTTTAATGACAATAACCAGAAATTGCTCCTGTCAAAAGTGAAATTGATGGGAGGAGCAGCTTCTCCTTATAAAATTAATATTAATGGTGCTGCTGCAACAGAGCAGGATAATATAGAGATTGCTGCAAATGACAGCATCTATGTTTTTGTAACTGTTACGGTCAACCCCACCGCTGCCAATCTGCCATTTATCATCAGCGACAGTGTTTTGATAAATTATAATGGTAATGATCGTTTTGTTCAATTACAGGCTTACGGGCAAAATGCCCATTTTTTAAACAGCACAGAGATTTTGACAAATACGGATTGGCCCAATGACCTCCCTTATGTGATCCTCGGGGGCATTCGTGTAGATGCAGCAGCTTTTTTAAATATAGACCAGGGCTGCAGGATCTATTCACATGCAAATGCCCCTTTTATCGTAGACGGGACATTGCTCATCAATGGAACAAAGGGAAACGAGGTTTCGTTTGCAAGTGACCGGCTGGATGATCCATACCGGGACTTTCCTGCCGGCTGGCCGGGTATCTATCTCAGGGGAAGCAGTAAAAATAATATCATCAGTTATGCTGTGATAAAAAATGCTTATCAGGCAGTGGTGATCCAGGACCCTGCAACAAATACCAATCCCAAACTGGTCATGCACCAATGTATCATAGACAATGCCTATGATGCAGGTTTGCTAAGCATCAACAGCAGCGTGCAGGCAGATAATACATTAATAAGTAACTGTGGTAAAAATATAAATATCATTCTCGGTGGCGATTATACATTTACAAATTGTATCGTGGCTTCTTATTCCAATTCATATTTATTACACAAGGCCCCTGTATTGGTAGCAACCAATTTTGCTGATCAAAATGGCGTAACCATTACAAATAATATTAATGCTGTTTTTCTTAATTGTATTTTTTGGGGTGATGATGGCAGTATTGAAGATGAGTTATCGGTCAGCAAGCAAGGAAGTAATTCTTTTAATGTCATATTTGACCATTGCCTGTACAAAGCCGTGACGGATCCAGCCAATACTACTTTGACAGCTTCTATAAAGAATATGGATCCGTCATTCGATAGTATTGATGTTAACCATAAGTATTATGATTTCAGGATAACAAAAAATCCCGTGGCGCCGGGTATTGACCAGGGAGCGGCAACAAGCTTCTTAAAAGACCTGGATAATAACAACCGCAGTGTTGGTTTGCCTGATATGGGTTGTTATGAAAAACAATAAATGAACCTTTTTCTTTTTTAAACGTATTAATAAAAAATATTCTTATGATAAGATTAATTGCCATTTCAACTATTGTTATTTCCTGTGCTATCCAAATAAATGATGGGGCACAATGCCCCGTTGCAGCAAAAAATATTTATTTGCCAGATGACACGGCTAAAACCATTTACCAATTCAAAGTAAAGTCCTTAGATGGAGATGTCATTGATTTTGCCAGTTTCAAAGGAAAGAAGATCCTTGTTGTAAACACTGCTTCTGAATGTGGTTATACACCTCAATATAAAGACCTGGAGGAGCTCTACGAAAAATACAAGGGTAAACTGGTGATCGTTGGTTTCCCTACCAATGATTTTGGCGGGCAGGAGCCCGGCAGCAACTCAGAAATAAAATCTTTCTGCCAAAAGAATTACGGCGTTACTTTTCCCATGGCTGCCAAGATCACTGTAAAAGGAGATGAAACCGCACCCATCTATAAATGGCTTACAAGTAAAGAAGACAATGGCGTACTGGATGCAACCATCAAATGGAATTTTAATAAATTCCTTTTAGATGAGAACGGCCACATGATTGCTTATTTCCCAAGCAAGGTTAAACCAATGAGCGAAGAGATCACCAGTAAATTATAGGGAAACTTCCTATACCCACTTACTGGCCCCATTGGAAAAATCCCCGCGGGTCTATTTTCCGATGAATTGTTAAGACCCGGCTCCTGTATTTTTTAAGGATGCACTGCAGAAACACTGCCAGCACTGTTTATATCATAAACCGGGAAGTCATTGCCGTCTACAAATCCATCGCCGTTCATATCAGTGGGCGTATACGCACCATCATATAAACCCCCGCTGGCACTTTCTGAATCATATTGAGGAAAATCGTTGCCGTCAATGTAGTCATCCTGGTTGATATCCCCCGTAAACAGGGCCCAAACGCCGGGTTCTACTTCTACCTGGTTATCTCCCATGGCCTTATTAGCCGCTATAGAGAAATCGTACAAAGCTGTTGATACAGAACAGTCTATCGCATTTGCGCTCCATGCCTGCACTGTATTGCGGTGTTTGATCGCTACATAATACGATCCCGGTGGTTGTGAAAATACTGGGGAAGAAATTCCATCGGTACGCAGTAAGGCCTGCCTGCTTTCAATTAATGCAAAGGAAGATTGGTCATGTAATTCTACCACGATCGTATCCGTTTCCGATGCCAATGAATTAAGCACCGCCTGGTTATTTAATACCGGTTGCATGGTACCACTACCTGTGTAGTATCCCTGCAAATAGACCTTCAGGTTGAGTGTTATGTATGTATTTGACTGAACGATCAAAGTATAATCTTCTATTTCACCATTATAATTATGACAAGGAGTTGCGTTTCCATAACCGAAATACTCACTTACGATACGCAAACGGTAACTACCCAATGGCTGTAATAACGGAACAATGAATGAACCTGTCGCAGCTGTACCTGCATCACTGTAAATTAAATTGGACAGCGTTTCTCCGGCATCATCAAAGTCACCATCAGCGTTAAAGTCTGCATAGATCATAACGTTCTGTCCAGCTAACCCGCCATCTGTTACAGAAAAATTGACCGTTTGACCTTGTTGTACAATTGTTGAAATGGAAGCTGAGTAATCACTATATCCCCCACTGCATGCAGATGTATTATTGATAGTACCCAGCGTTACATTACTTATATAAACATAACTGCAAGGTACTTGTATAACCGGTATGCAAGGCGAACCATCTGTACCACTCACTGTAAAATCATAATCACCTTCATCACAATCATCATTGCGCACATGAATAGTAGCCGTTTCAACACTTGCAATGATCGGCGAAAAACGGATACTGAATGTAGTACTGTTCCCTGCTGACACTATTGCCGCCGGAGTAGTTACAACAGAAAATGCAGCAGCATTTACTCCTGTTATATCTACCCCAGAAATATGCAGTGGATCTAAACCCGTATTTTGAATAGTATAGTTTTTTGTTATGCCTGATCCTATCGGTGCAATTCCAAGATCTGTATTATCAGCTGTTGATACTATAGTGTTACCATCTGCAATATCAATATTATTACCCATGATATTTAGTTCAGGATTATTAACCGGGCACGCTGCAATACCTTCCACTTTAAAATCATAGTAAGATTCATCGCAATCATTGCTGTTGACCCTTACATAAGAATACCTGTAACCATCTCCGGCAGGATTAAATGTAACGGTAAACTGTGTTGATCCTCCCGCCATTATAGTAGAGGCAAGCGGAGCCGTTACGGTAAACTGCTGCAGGTTATCATAGTTGAACAATTGTATATCACTTATATTCAATGGCTGATCACCCGTGTTTTGAATAGTGTATGTTTTACTAACGGCAGTATTTGAAATTGCATTGCCAAAGTCTGTGTTATCACCCACCGATGGTGTATAATCAAACCTTGCAATATCAATACCATTTCCCTGAATATTTACATCCGGCCCGCTGGCAGGGCATGCGCCTGTTGCCTGTATGATAAAATCATAATCTTTTTTATCGCAGTTATCATTGTTGATGTGTACCAAAGCCCTGTGAAATACTCCCTGGAAGATTGGTGTAAACTGCACCGTGAAAGTAGTACTTGCATTTGGTGCAAGTAATGTTATTGAAGGCTGACTGCTTACTGTGAAAAATTGAGAATAGTAATCTAAGCTTGACAGGGTTACATTGGAAATGTTCAGCGTATTGGTTCCTGTATTTTTGATTGTATAACTCCTTGTTTCAGTAGTATTGATTACTACATTACCAAAGTCGGTATTGTCAATAATATCAGGTGTGTTATCGCCATCTGTAATATCAATATTATTACCCTGTGCTACAATGTCTGAACCATTAGGAACGCAGTTGACAATTAACATATAATCTTCAATTTCACCATTGGTATTATTGCCGCAGGGTCCGGTTTGGGGTTCATTGTATTCATAAGATTTTACCCTCATCCTGTAATAGCCATAGGGCTGTATGTAAGGAATAACAAATGATCCTGTGTAAGCTGTACCTGCATAGAAACCAAAATTGGTTACTACCTGTTCATCGATATCATCAAAATCCCCATCTTTGTTAAAGTCAATATATATGTCTGCTCTTTGCCATTGTTGAAAGAAAATAGCTGATTGGCCTGTTAAAGAAAAATTTACTGTTTGGCCTGGCGCTGCTTTTGTAGATAATAAAGATGAATAATCTGTATATCCGCCTGTAATACAATTGGTAGGTTGTAATGATGAATTATTGATGCTGCCAATCGTTACATTGCTGATCCACATATCGCAGGGATTGCTGATGACAGGGATGCAATAATCAGGTTGTGTTATTTGCAGGATATAATCTTCCGCTTCGCCGAAGCCCAGGTCACACGCATTCAAAACATTACTATTTAGCATTACACGCATATGATAGCTGCCCGGAGCAATTAATACGGGCACCACAAATGTTCCAACGGCATCTCCTCCAACATATGTATATATATCAGCAGTAACTTTTTCGTCTGCATCTAAAAAGTCGCCATCCCTGTTATAATCAATATAAATATTGGTATACATTCCGTAATTATTACCATCTGTACTTTCGGTGATCGTAAAATCAATTGTTTGCCCACCGGTAGTTTTTAAAGTATCTGTTGTTGTATAATCTGTATAGAAACCTGCACAACCGGATGCTTTGTTAATAGTTGTCCCGAGTATAACGTTGCTTATCCATGCAAGTTCGCAGGCTGTGTATCCATAAATTGTATTAGGTATGCAATAGGATACAGGCTGAACCGTAATGATGTTACTTGTTACAAAAGAAACGGATGCACAATCTGCGTTGCCGTATAAAGTGCAGCTGATCTCATCTGCTGTCAGTAATGCCATATCTAGGTATGTATTGCTATTGGTGCCAACAACAATACCGTTCTTTTTCCATTCATATACCGGACTGGAACCACCGTTCGAAATTACGGCAGTAAAATTATTTTGTAGGAATGAAGCGGGGTTACTCGCAGTAATACTGATCAATGGTATAACAGAAGGGCTAACCGTAACCGCTATACTGTTACTGCTTTGTACGCTTATGGGAGTTGCACATACCGGGTCTGTTGTTACTGAACAACTGATCACATCACCGGTCATCAATGTATTACTCTCATAATAATAATCTGTGCCAACAATGCTAACAACATTATTTCGCTCCAGTTTCCATTCATAAGTTGGGTTAGGACCTGCATTGACTGGTTGTGCATAATATGTTGCAAGTGCACCGCTGCATGCTTCCCCTGGCCCGGATATACTCAATGATGCCGATGAAACATCATACACAGATACCGTCATTGAAAGTGTAAGGCTGGCTGGTGTTGAACATGGTTCGGTACCTACAACCGTACAGGTAATCACGTCGCCATTTGTAAAACCGGTTTGACTGTAATTGCTTGAATTAAAACCAACATTGCTTCCATTCAATTGCCATTGGTAGCTTGGGCTATTGTTAGTGTAGTAAAATGAATTTATAATATTCCAGGAGATGGCAGAAAATTGTATGGTTGCAGTTCCACATGTAGAAACGTTAGCACTTCCATTACAATTGCTGTTACAGTTAATGTAACCAGTTAGTACAGTGGGTGCCTTTACCGTAATGGAATTACTGTTTGCAACAACCGGGTTGGAGCAAACAACGCTGCTGGTCATACTGCAATACACTACATCATTATGAGCCGGATTATCGAGTGTGAATACCGGGCTGTTGGTGCCTAGCACTATGTTAGTAGCTGGAAAACCTGTAATTTTATGCCATTCGTAGGTTGGCGTTGTGCCGCCATTTGTTGGGATAGCCGTAAACGTAAGGGGTTCGCCGCTGCAATTGGGATTTGTTCCGGAAGTAATATCAATGCTGACAGATGCATTATTAGCCGGGCTGACACTTATTATGATCGCATTACTAACAGCAGTAGCTGGCAAAGTACAGGCAGTGCTGCTGGTAACTTCGCAGGTTATTACATCATTGTTTGCGATATTATACGCATCATAAAATGATGTATTGAAAATTGTACTTGACGGAAAATTCAGGTTAGTTGTCTGCACAACAACTCCATTCTTTTTCCATGTATATATAACCGGGTTATAGCCCACATTTGGAGCTGAGGCATAGAAGCCCGCATAGCTGTCTGCACAAATTGTGGTAGCTATTGTTGTAATACTGATCGTGTTTGGCAATGAAGGAAGAACTGTTGTTACAATAAGGTCATTACTTGTAAATTCTGCAGCGCAAAGGGTTACTACAGAACAGGTAATTACATCATTTACTGCAAGGGTTGTTGTAGTAAAAGAAGGCTGATTGCTTCCAACAGACTGCCCGTTTATTTTCCACTGATAAGTAGCAATATTACTGGTATTGGTAGTTGTTGCTGTGAAAGTTACCGGCGAACCTTCGCATAATGAATTCAGGTTTGCAGTAGTATTGATAATGATGGAAACAGCTAATGTTGGAATAACTGTTATACTAACAGTTGCACAATCAGTATACCCGCAGGCCTCCTGAACAAGTACATAATAATTATGAACTCCTATAGAAGGCACCAATGTTAATGTTGGCCCACTTCCAATCAACAACCCATTTGCACAACCTCCTTCAAACCAGGCATAAGAAGCACCACTTGCCAGTACTGCACCGTTTGCCGTAAGCGTAATACCTGTTCCCATGCAAATGGTATTATCTGCATCATCTGTTGTAACGGAGGTTGGTGGTTGTGAAAGCAACGGACAATTAAAATTAGCCTGCACAAAAGCATTGTCGAAGTTTGAATAATTACTTACAAAAGCGATATACTTATAATTACCCGGCGGAAGATCATATACGGTACCGCTTAGTTGGTACCAGGCTTTGTCGGTTAATTTATTCGTAAAGTTCATGATATCCGACTTGGCTACAAGTATATTGTTTTCATCCATGATACCACAGAAACCAGTCCACGGAACATAAGTTGATGAATAATACTGAGCGGCCTGGTTGGTGAAATGCCCGCTGAAAAATATAGTAGATGTAGTTGATATACTGAAAGGATGATAAAGCGTATCATCGTAACCGAACATATCGAGGAATTGTTTACCGGTTGAAGCAGTATCAGGACCGAAAGCTATTGGATAACTAACTTCTTTAATGATCGCTATCGGATTTCCCAACCTGTTAAACCAACCGTTGAAGCTATTCCCTACACCGGTTGCCTGTGCGGTCATGGCCGGGGTTTCAAAACTTGCATTCGTTAATATATTCAAACCTTTGTTGATGGAAAGTGGCGGCGACACAATTCCTATATCAAAATTTCCGTTTGAAGTAAAGGAATTTGTGCTGTACACTTTTAAATAATAAGTTTCACCTATGTTGAGGTCTGTTGCATCATACACTGTACTGTCACGTGAGTTTAATACGCAGGCAATTGTATAGAATGAGGAACAGTTTCCACCATATAACTGGAACCTTATGCTATCCGGGCGGACAGCATTTTTTAGAACAATGCGATGATATCTTGCTGTTGCAGTAAATTTATACCACACATCTGCATTTTGTTTTTGATCACAATCCAGGAAACTACTCGCAGTTGCATCATTCAAAGTTCCGGCTATCCCTGCAAATAAATTATCAGCTGAAGGAATCAGTGCAGTTGCATTTATACAATCATCATTTGATGGCAGCCCCGGTAAACCAAGATATAAACGGATCCCCTGGTATCCACCTGCATCAGGATATTCATATCCATACCTGAATTGTGAGAGATTATCTGCACGCATCCTGAATTCTGCATAACCCGGATAACTTCCTTTATCAACTGCATAAATATTCTTACTTGCAGCAGGGAATAAAGACGTAAAGCCTGCAAGGTTACTGTAAGTATTATTGGTAGCACTAAAACCAGGATTACTGTTAGGATTATTACCAGAAAAATTGATCGTATTCAACCCCCAGTTCGTGGACTCACTGTTAAGATTTTCAAATGAGATCAATTCCGAAGGGCTTAATGTCTCAATACTTTCTACCTGTACGTTTACAGGAAAAAGGCCGTCAAGTGTATACCCCGGCACACCTGTAACATTGATATCTTTATATACATCAAACTCGTATAAAAATCCCCACCAGCCACCAAAACCCATATTCCGGAAAGGAGAGCTCTGTGTTTTAGTTACATTATAACCCATAGAAGTCCCATTGGGATCGTCTGCAATATGCCGGACCCTTAACCATATATTATTTCCTTCGTGATCAACTTTGGGAAAATAAATCCCATCATTAAATATTTCATGTGATGGAGAAGCAGTACTGTAATTAAAATTTGCAAGTGTTTGTCCGGATGGTATAAGTGTTCCTGCAGGTTTTATATAATATTCCGAGTTTTCAAAATCTACATAAGGTTGGAATGGTACAACATTGAATATTTTATTATTACTGATACTCCACCTTCCATTTTCATCTTTTGTACGGATATATAAATGATGCAGGCCTTCGCTCAAACCATTTGTATTGATAGAAATATCCTGCAGATCGATGTCTGTACCCGGAGTAGTAATAGGGATATCTATACCATTTCCAAAATCAACCATATTATCAAAATAATATTCTGCTTTTATGATTTGAGGTAAATTGTTGGCTGCTGCATATGGAGGATCGCTGTAAACATAGAATTGCTTTTGATTGGTAATACTCCATTTGCCATCTTCAGATTGTGTACGGATGTACAAATAATGTAAGCCCTCGCTCAGGCCACTTGTATTGATAGAAATATTTTGCAAGTCGATGTCTGTACCAGGAGTGGCAATAGGAATATCCGAACCGTTTCCAAAATCAACGAGCCCATCAAAATAATATTCTGCTTTTATGATTTGAGGCAAATTGTTTGCTGTTGCATATGGAGGATCGCTGTAAACATAGAATTGCTTTTGATTGGTAATACTCCATTTGCCATCTTCAGATTGTGTACGGATGTACAAATAATGTAAGCCCTCGCTCAGGCCACTTGTATTGATAGAAATATTTTGCAAGTCGATGTCTGTACCAGGAGTGGCAATAGGAATATCCGAACCGTTTCCAAAATCAACGAGCCCATCAAAATAATATTCTGCTTTTATGATTTGAGGTAAATTGTTTGCTGTTGCATATGGAGGATCACTGTAAACATAGAATTGCTTTTGATTTGTGATGCTCCAGTTTCCATCTGCTGATTGTGTTCTTATGTACAAATGATGCAAGCCTTCACTTAATCCACTCGTCATAATCGAAATGTTCTGCAGATCGATATCTGTACCGGGAGTGGTAATAGGGATATCAATACCATTTCCAAAATCAACCAAATTATCAAAATAATATTCTGCTTTTATGATTTGAGGTAAATTGTTTGCTGTTGCATATGGAGGATCACTGTAAACATAGAATTGCTTTTGATTTGTGATGCTCCAGTTTCCATCTGCTGATTGTGTTCTTATGTACAAATGATGCAAGCCTTCACTTAATCCACTCGTCATAATCGAAATGTTCTGCAGATCGATATCTGTACCGGGAGTGGTAATAGGGATATCAATACCATTTCCAAAATCAACCAAATTATCAAAATAATATTCTGCTTTTATGATTTGAGGTAAATTGTTTGCTGTTGCATATGGAGGATCACTGTAAACATAGAATTGCCTTTGATTGGTAATACTCCATTTGCCATCTTCAGATTGTGTACGGATGTACAAATAATGTAAGCCCTCGCTCAGGCCACTTGTATTGATAGAAATATTTTGCAAGTCGATGTCTGTACCAGGAGTGGCAATAGGAATATCCGAACCGTTTCCAAAATCAACGAGCCCATCAAAATAATATTCTGCTTTTATGATTTGAGG
>JBDTWL010000014.1:0-68011 GCA_040006715.1 Ferruginibacter sp.
GGCCAGTAATTTTCCATCATCTGATAAGTTACTCGTCCATATAATGCAGTATCGCCTTCGCTTATCCGCTTACCGACATGATCAAAAATTTCTTCATCAACTTTGATCCAGTCCATTTCTCCATTCAGTCCTGATACAAATCCGTCAAGCGATATGTGCATAAATGAAATTATTTTTCTCATTTGGTTCTATTTTTTATTGTTGACTATTGTTGTTATTGTCTTTTACAATGACCGCTAATGTCGGGCATTACCGTCCCTATACATGGGGAGAAATTTGATGCCAGCCTGTCCGCTATTGGTGATGTCCGCCCGGTGTTGCTACTGAATAAAGAACGTACACTTTATTGATAAAACCAAACCAGCCTGCGCCCTAATCAAGTTGTTGAGAAGTTGAAATGTTTTTAATTTGAGTCTAAAGAAAGCCTTAGCAGCGATCTTCCCGATATTTCCTTTTTTTAAAGTAAATTGAAATGCTTAAAGCATTAAACAATGACCAAATCCGAGATCAAATTCTTAGAAGGGCCGCAAAACCGTTGGAAGGATTTTAAGTTCAGCTTTAGCGTCTTGCTTGAGTTCATTAAAGGATTCAGGACACTTCATTTCGTAGGGCCTTGTGTGACCGTTTTCGGATCTGCAAGATTTAAAGAAGATGACCCTACCTATATACAAACCAGGTCCCTTTCTGCTGAAATTGCAAAACTGGGCCTTACCATTATGACTGGTGGCGGGCCCGGGGTTATGGAAGCTGCAAACCGTGGTGCCAGAGATGTTGGGGGCAGGAGCGTTGGCTGTAATATAGTTTTGCCCCATGAGCAGTTACAGAACCCATACCTTGACAGGTGGGTCAATATCAAGTATTTTTTTGTACGTAAAACTTTACTCTTAAAATATTCATATGTCTTCGTTGTAATGCCTGGCGGTTTTGGCACCCTGGATGAATACTTTGAAGCACTTACACTGATACAAACAAAGATGCTTAGCCAGTTCCCGATAATTATTTTTGACACCGCTTACCACAAAGACCTTATCGAACATATAGAACGCATGAAAGAAAGAGGCACTGTTTCTGCGGAGGACCTCAAGCTTTGTCTTTTTACTGATTCTATTGATGACGCTGTAAAGCATATCCGCGAGACCATCAAGAAATTCGGGTTGAAAGAAGCGAAGAAAAGGCGTTCCGCCTGGTTGTTGTTTGAAAAGCAATACTAGGTTGGAATTATTTGATACTGATATTAAAACAATACAATATGAATGATTTTGAAAAACACATCAATGGCGACAAACCTGTTGTGGTTGATTTTTTTGCAGAATGGTGCGGGCCGTGTAAGATGATGCCACCGGTATTAAAACAGGTAAAAGAAAAAATAGGTGATGGAGCAACCATTTTAAAAATGGATATCGATAAGAATCCTGCATATGCAATAAAATACGAAGTACAGGCAGTCCCAACACTCATCATTTTTTATAAAGGGAAGATCGCCTGGCGCAAAGCCGGCGTTACTGCAGCCGGCGAGATCATACAGCAGTTAAAAAATATCAATGCGTAATGCTCCTGGCCAATTCAAATCCCCAGGTACATCGCTTCAATTTTAATTCGCCATATCAGGATAGCGACTCCAATAATTGCAGTAGCAACACCGATCAAAGCATACTTCGTTATCTTTTCCTTATACACAAAATGTGATATCAGCAACACAACAACCGGTACCAGTGCAAATATTGTCTGGGCAACTGCCACATCAATATACTGAATGGCTGTTAATGCAAAGCTCACTCCCAGCAAAGGCCCGAATATTGTTCCGCTGAATGCGGTCCTTAAAGTGGACCATGGCTGCGACCTGATGTTCTGCCAGTTCGCAACCAGTTTTTTATTTAGAAACGTGATCAGCAATACAATCACTGTTGCGATGATGAATCTTATTGAAGAAGCTGTAACAGGAGAGATGCTATTCCCGGTTGCGGCCTGTGTTAAAAATCCTTTTTTACTGAATACAAGCCCGGCGCCATTACAAATTGCCGCAATGGTGCCAAATACAATTCCTTTAAAAACACTTCCATGCCCGTGATCAGGTATGTTGCTTCTTTCGGTGCGTCCAAGGCTCATGCTCATAACTCCAAATATGGTTATGATCATCCCGGTGATACCAACAAGATTAATATTTTCATCCAGTAATTTTATTCCGAGTAGCAGAGCGGCAGCAGGAGAAAGTGTTGAAAGTGCACTCCCATACCTTGGGCTCAGTATCACATACATCCTGTAGTTAAAATAATCTCCTATACCCAATGCAATGATACCGGACAGGCCGAGCCAGAGCCACGCGTCCAGGTAGCTGGATGAAAAGACCGACAAGAAATTTTTCGTTTCAACAACCGATGCCACAAGCATGACAAGCATGGTTCCAATAACAAGGCGGAAAAGATTCATGCTTGCAACAGACATCAGCCTGCCGGCTTTTGTAAAAGGGAAGACACAGATCGCCCAACAAATAGTTCCTGCCAATGCTAATAATATTCCTGCGGATGCCATAAGTGGATGTGTGCTTTAAATAAGATCTTTGTGCAGCTTTGAGATTTTCCATGTACAAGGTCTCAAAGAGACAGAATGCAGGAAGTAATTTATACATAAATCAACAAACCAATGAATATTAATCTGCCAATACATTTACCAAAAGTGTCTTTAAAAATAATTTTATTCGTGCAAGGCCTTTCCTGCTTTCCGATAATTTAAAAGATCTTTTAAAAATATATCTTATTTGAGGTAATAATAACATGACCTCATTTATTTCCTGTTTGTATTTCTGTTGTTGCAGTCTTAATGACCTTTTTAATGCAAACATGATGAGCGGGCCTGCGACCAGGTACCAAACAAGTAGTATCAATATTGAACGCAATAAAATGTTCAGTATGATATGGGATTGGATGACCGCATATTTCGGGTCAATATATGATTGTATATAAAGTGCCAATAATGCCAGCAATATGATCACGAAAGCCGGCTTCAGCTTTCTCTTCCTGTTATTTCTTTTTGTAACGATAGCGGTTCCGCTAAATGCATTATCAATTAGTAAAGAAGGTGTTTCATTTTTCCAGCCGGCAGATAGCGTAGCCAGCCTTACTGCAGCAATACCAACAAAGATCCCTATCAGAGCATGTAGGATCACATAACCGATCGCAAGCCCCAAACTATAATCGGTCAGGTCTTTTTCTCCTGTTGTTTTTTGAATGAACTGGTTGACTGCTTTCCAGAGATCAGTTCCGGAAAACAGGAGTAATACCAATATTCTTTGAATAGCTGATTCGAACAAAGACAATACAGCCAGTAATACGGATGAAACTTTAAAATACCGGCGGTTCATTAAAAGCAATTGTCCCATCAGGCCCTGGAAAAAAACAGCGATATAGGCAGTGGGCGGGCTATGCGGGCTTAGCATTAGTTTGAATATGGCAACGATCAACGTAGCTTTTAGGATAGCCCCCTTCGTTGGAACATAATAAGCGATCAATATGATACAGGTGATGGCGAGGCTGCTAACAACCAGTCCTGTGAAGGGAAGTTTTGCTGCATGCATGATGCCGCCGGCAAAGGCTTCACAGATAACCCATAAGGCAATTAAACGATAATAAACTTGTTTACTATATTCACGCTCCTGATACTGGTTCATTTATTCAATTATCTTAACTTTATCGCTCAATAAAAATCCGGTTTGATACAATTCATATTAAATAATAAGGAAATAAAAACAGCTTTATCACCCGGGCTTACACTGCTGGATTTTATCCGTTATCAACAACAGCTTACGGGTACAAAGATAGGGTGCAGGGAAGGTGATTGTGGGGCCTGCAGCATTTTAGCCGGTGAAATAAAAAATGATAAGCTGGTTTACAGCAGTGCAACCAGTTGTTTGATGCCTTTAGGCAATGCCGGTGGGAAACATATCGTGACCATTGAAGGCATAAACCTGGATGGGTTGAATGCCATGCAGGAAGCTTTTGCGGCAGAAGGAGCTACTCAATGCGGTTTTTGTACACCCGGTTTCATTGTATCCCTGGCAGGTTTTTGTATCAGCGAAAAAGAACCGTCATATCCCAAGGCTATAGATGCAATGAATGGGAATATCTGCCGTTGCACCGGTTATAAATCCATTGAAAGAGCAGCTGCAACAGTTAATGAAAAAATGCAGGAACGGGCAAACAGGGATCCATTGCAATTTGCTGTTGATAATAAAATGATACCTGCCTATTTTTTAGAAATTAAGGAACGGCTTCAGAAGATACAGGTACCGCAAATTCAGCATGGCAAGAATGGAACTGCAGCAAAATTCCTGGGAGGAGGTACCGACCTGTACGTTCAGCAACATGATACGATCGTTGATGAACAGATCGAATTTCTTTTTGACAAGCCAGCATTAAAAGGGATTTCACAAACAGGAAATACCTGCGAAATGGGCGCAGCAGTAACTGTTACAGACATTGCCGAATCCAACATATTTAAAGATCATTTTCCCGGGCTCGATCAATATATTAAACTGGTTTCTTCTACACAGATAAGAAATATGGCGACCATTGCCGGGAATTTTACAAATGCATCACCCATTGGTGACCTTACCATCTTTTTTCTCGCATTGAATGCAAGGTTAAAATTAAGTGATGGGAGTAATAGCAGGCAGGTATTTTTGAAAGATTTTTATAAGGGATATAAATCACTTGATAAAACAGCTAAGGAGATCATTGAAAAAATATATTTCGAATTACCGGCAAAGAATGATCTTTTCAATTTTGAAAAAGTTTGTAAAAGGACCTGGCTGGATATTGCCAGTGTGAATACGGCCATTCATTTAAAGATCGATGGGGGAAAGATAATTGCTGCAGGCATGTCAGCAGGAGGTGTCGGCCCCGTTCCAACTTATCTTTCCAAATGCAGTGCATTATTGATCGGCAAAGAAATAACCGTTGAATTGGTTTCAGAACTTGTATCATTGGCGCAAACGGAAATAACTCCTATCAGTGATGCACGTGGCACAGAAGCATACAAACGATTACTATTATCACAATTGATCAAAGCGCATTTTATAAAATTATTTCCGGGATTAACGTTAGAACATATAATTCATTCATAAAAACAAATCATCCTCCCTCTCCTTTGGGAGAGGGTTGGGGTGAGGTAAAAATAATATGTCAATCAGGAACATAGATTCTTTCACACATACCCGGGGTGAATCCATTTACCTGGATGATATCCCCACAATTACCGGGACACTCTTTGCCGCGGTTTTTGGTTCTCCTGTTGCACATGGAAAGATCACAAAACTGGATCTCTCTGAAGCAGCATCAATGGAAGGCGTTGTAAGGATATTTACTTACAAAGACATTCCCGGCGAGAACCAGATCGGTGGTATTGTGCCCGATGAACCTTTATTGGCAGAAGACGAAGTGCATTTTAATGGTATGCCTGTAGCGCTTGTCGTTGCTACATCTACAGAAGCAGCTTATGCTGCGGTCAAGAAGATAAAAATTGAAACAGAGAAGCATACTATTGTTACTGATCCGCGAATAGCACAGGCGAATGGCTCACTACTTGTCCCGCCAAGGACCTTCAAATTAGGCGATAGCACAAATGCTTTTAAAGATTGTGTACACATTTTTGAAGGCATTGCTGAGACCAACGGCCAGGAGCACCTGTACATTGAAACACAGGGTGCTTATGCCATGCCTGCAGAAAATAATTCCATCAAGGTCTATTCATCTACACAGGGGCCAACTGCTGTTCAAAGGCATATGGCCGCCGTATTGGGAATTCCCATGCATCGCATCGAAGTAGATACTACAAGGCTTGGTGGTGGTTTCGGTGGTAAGGAAGACCAGGCTACTTCATGGGCAATATTTTGCGCATTGGCTGCATGGCATCTAAAAAAACCTGTTAAATATAGCTTGCACCGGATGGAAGACATGCGTATGACAGGTAAAAGAAATCCTTATAGCTCCGATTTTAAAATTGGTTTAGATGCCGAACTGAAAATAATGGCATATGAAGCAACTTTTTACCAGAATGCCGGTGCAGCAGCTGATCTTTCTCCTGCAGTTTTAGAACGTACATTGTTTCACTGTACCAATAGTTATTATGTTCCAAATGTAACGGCTACGGCTTATTGTTGCCGCACCAACCTGCCGCCCAATACTGCTTTCAGGGGATTTGGCGGCCCGCAGGGAATGTTTGTAATAGAAGCAGCCATCGTAAAAGCTGCTGAAGCATTGGGTGTGACTGCTGCAGTGATACAACAAAAGAATTTATTAAGAACCGGTGATGAATTCCCTTATGGGCAAAAGGCAGCAAGCGAAGCAAACGCCTGTTGGGATAAGGTGGTTGACTTGTATAAGGTGAATGATTTGCAGCAGGAGATCGGCCGGTTTAATGCAAAAAATAAATTATTCAAGAAAGGTATATCATTCATGCCCATTTGTTTTGGGATATCATTTACAAAGATATTGATGAACCAGGCAAGGTCATTGGTACATGTATATATGGACGGTAGTGTGAATGTAAGTACTGGTGCAGTAGAAATGGGGCAGGGTGTCAATACAAAAATGCTGCAGGTAGCGGCAACTGTTTTTTCAATAGCAACAGGGAAAGTAAAAATCAATAGTACCAATACATACCGCATTGCCAATACTTCGCCATCTGCGGCCAGCGCAACTGCCGATCTCAATGGTAAGGCAACAGAAATTGCCTGTGAAAAAATATTGGCCAGGTTAAAAGATTCAGCAGCTGAGATATTAAAATGCGATGCAGCTGCGATCGAAATTAAAAATGAGGTCGTTCATGTAAATGATCAGCCAAGCCAGTTATCATGGAATGAGCTGGTAATTGCGAGTTATTTAAAAAGGGTCAGCCTGAGTGAGCATGGGCATTATGCAACACCGGGAATTAATTTCGATAATACGATCGAAAAAGGCCATCCTTTTGCATACCATGTTTATGGAACTGCGATTACCACGGTAACGATAGATTGCATCCGGGGCATTTATGAAGTTGATGCCGTAAAGCTGGTGCATGATTTTGGTACTACCATGAACCCGATTATTGACCGTGGGCAAATTGAAGGTGGGCTGGTGCAGGGGCTCGGCTGGATGACCATGGAGGAAATTGTGTATGATGAAGAAGGCAGGTTGCGCAGCAATGCATTGTCAACTTATAAAGTGCCGGATATTTATTCCGTTCCAAAAGAACTGGATATTCATTTCCTGGAAACTACAAATGATAACCTCGCCATATTCAGGTCCAAGGCAGTAGGTGAGCCGCCATTGATGTATGGTATCGGGGCTTATTTTGCATTACATAATGCCATCAAAGCATTCAATCCAAAAGCTAAGATCCCTTTTTCTGCACCAATGACCCCGGAAAAAACCTTAATGGGATTATATGATAATAAACTAAATGCTGGGAAGTTCAATAAAATTGTTGTTGACAAACAAGTGATCCCCGATTAAGCTTCGTAACGCAGTTTATCCAGATTCATTTGGACTCCGTTCAATATCAGTAATTTTATGAGCTAAATTAAATTTTTTTAAATTTTTATTTTGAAGGACACTTAGCCCCTCTCTTTTGGAGAGGGGTTGGGGTGAGGTCAACTGAAATAACTATGTGATTTGAGTAATTTAAAATGTATATACAGCAATCGTTGTTGGTATGAAGGAATACTTCAACCGGCGACCGTATGTTTTGAAAATGGTATTATAACGGGAGTGTATGATCATAAAACTGCTGATGCCGAAGATGTTGGAAACCATATTTTAATGCCGGGAGTGATTGATGCACATGTACACATCAATGAACCCGGCCGAACAGAATGGGAAGGGTTTGATAGTGCTACACAGGCTGCAGCTGCAGGTGCTGTAACAACGATCGTAGACATGCCTTTGAACGCAAGCCCGGTTACAACAAATATTAATGCATTCAATGAAAAACTGGAGGCATCCAAAAACAAGCTGCATGTGAATGTTGGTTTTTATGGAGGGCTGATCCCGGGAAATAAAAATGACCTGGAACCATTGATGAAGGCAGGAGTATTGGGTATCAAATGTTTTTTGGTTCATTCGGGTATCGATGAATTTCCCAATGTGGGTGAAAAGGAAATAGCCGAGGCAATGCCTGTCATCGCAAAATACAATATCCCATTGCTGGCACATTGCGAAATTTTTGAAAAGGAAGTTATATGTGATTTTCAAAAATACCCCACAAGCTATAAACATTACCTGGAAAGCCGCCCGAAGCAATGGGAAAACGATGCGGTTGACCTGATGATAAAACTTTGCCGGAAATATCACTGCCCAACTCATATTGTTCACGTATCTTCCTGTGAAGCCCTGGATAGTATAGCCAAAGCAAAGAAAGAAGGTCTGCCATTGACTGCAGAGACTTGTGCACATTACCTTTATTTTAATGCAGAAGATATTCCTGATAATAATTGCCTGTATAAATGCGCACCGCCCATCCGTGAAAAGGAAAATAACATTTTACTGAAACAGGCATACGCAAACGGAACGCTTGATTTTATTACAACAGATCATTCGCCTGCACCTCCAGCTATTAAAGAAATGGAAAGCGGGAATTTACAAAAAGCATGGGGTGGCATTGCGGGCCTGCAGTTCTTATTACCTGCAAGCTGGACAGCTTTGCGGGAAATTTACCCATTGGAAAAATTCATTCCCTTACTGACTGAAAAACCGGCTTCCTTTTTAAAAATTGAAAATAGAAAAGGAACCATAAAGACCGGCTTTGATGCAGATCTTGTAATATGGAACCCCGAAGAAAGCCAAACCATTCAGCAGGAAGATATTTTGTACCGGCATAAAATAAGTCCCTATATTGGAGAAGAACTTTTCGGTACAATAAAACAAACGATTGTAAATGGGGTAACAGTGTACGATCATGGAAGAATAACGAATAAGGAAATAAAAAATGGAAAAATAATTTTGAGAAAAAATAAGACTTTAGATCATTAAAACCCCCTCCTCCTTCTCTCTCCTTCGGAGAGGGGTTGGGGTGAGGTCAAAACCACAATATGGCTTTTACAAAAGTAACAGAGATCATCAAAGAAACCCCGGCATTTGTACAATTGACCGATCTTGCTGCAGAAAGGCTTGGCGGCAAAGTATTGTATGCGACCGATGATTTCTTTGCAGAAAAAGAAAATCTTATCAAACCGGGCAGGGGGATCTTTATTACAGATAAATATACCGATCGTGGGAAATGGATGGATGGCTGGGAAAGCCGCCGCAAGCGCACTCCCGGCCATGACTGGGCAATAATACAATTGGCAACTCCCGGGAAGATCACGGGTTTTGACATTGATACCAATTTTTTTCTCGGAAATCACCCTCCGCACGCTTCTATTGAAGCCGTTTACCTGCCTGCCGGTAGGCAAGGTTTATATGATGCCGCACCCGTTAAAGATTGGGATAGTGATGCGATCAAATGGGATGAAATATTAGCCAGGTCTCCATTGGATGCAGGCAGCCAGAATTTTTATGAATGCAACAGCGACGAAATATTTACACATCTCCGTTTACACATCTATCCGGATGGTGGTGTGGCAAGACTGAGGGTGTATGGTGAAGTATTTAAGAACTGGGATTTAATAGGTGAAGATGAAACGATTGACCTGCTCGCAGCTATCAATGGCGGAAAAGCACTTGCATGCAATGATATGTTCTTTAGCGCCATGGGAAATCTTACCATGCCAAACCGCGGTGTTAATATGGGTGATGGCTGGGAAACCAAACGGAACCGCACACCCGGTAACCGCGATTGGGTAATTTTAAAACTGGCAACAGCGGGTATTATCGAAAAGATCATTGTTGATACCTGCCATTTTAAAGGTAATTATCCTGATACCTGTTCTATTGAAGCTTGCATGAGTTATGAAGATGCAGCAGTTGTAAGAAATGAAGTGACATGGGAAACGATCTTACCGGCACAAAAATTAAGTGCTGACAAAGAACATGAATTCATGAAAGAGATACAACAAAGATCAACATATTCTCACGTGAGGTTAAATATATTTCCTGATGGTGGTATCAGCAGGTTAAGGTTATTTGGTAAGAAGAAAAAGAATTAATGCTATGCTTCCTGTTATTTTATTGATTGTTTTGTCTGCTATTTTATTCATGCTTGTCATCATGACCTATTACCTGCGTACGGTAAAGACAAACTATGATGAAGCAGATGAAGCAGGTGAACATGGTGCGGAAGAAAAAAAAGAAGGCATGGCTGTCTCGCAGACCTTTATTTACACTTCTATTGTGCTGGTCTCTGTTTCCATGATCATCGTGGTATATGTTATGTTGCGGGGCACCATATGGGAAGGGCATTTAATGGAATGGATGAATATCATTGTAAGGCTGATGCACATCACATTTGGAATTGCATGGATCGGGGCTTCTTTTTATTTTGTTTTTTTGGAAAATGCACTGAACCGCACCAAAGATGTGCGTGACGAACTTGCCGGGAATCTTTGGGCCATACATGGTGGTGGTTTTTATTATTTGGAAAAATACAAAGTTGCCCCGCAAAAGATCCCCAAGCATCTGCATTGGTTCAAATATGAAGCCTATTTTACCTGGTTATCGGGTTTTTGTTTGCTGTTCGTGGTTTATTATTTCAATGCATCAGCGATGCTCATTGATAAGAACGTGCTCGACATATCACCGTTTGCCGGGATTGGCATCGGCGTGTGCTCATTCATAGTGTCGTGGGTCATTTATGATCTTTTGTGCAGGTCCCCATTGATAAAAAAAGGTATTTGGTTCACACTGGTCGGCTTCCTTGTTGCCATTGGCTTTGCTTATTTCTACAGCCGCGTATTTAACAGCCGTGCTGCTTATATACATTTTGGTGCGATGTTGGGAAGCATCATGGCAGCCAATGTTTTTTTTGTGATCATTCCTGCACAAAAGGCAATGGTAAAAGCTGCAAGGGAAGGAACGCCTTTAAATCCGCAATTAGGAAAGAATGCCGGGGCACGCTCACTTCATAATAATTATTTTACCCTGCCGGTCCTGTTTGTTATGATCAGCAATCATTTCCCCAGTACATTCGGCAATGAATATTCCTGGCTGGTATTGGCAATCATGACATTGGGTGTTGCAGGGGTAAAACATTATCTTAATCTTAAAGAAAAGGGGCAGCTTTCTGTTTGGGTAATGCCGGTTTCGGTATTAATATTATTGGGGGCTGCATTTATAACTGCGCCTGGAAAGCCAGGTGCCTGTAATTCGGAAGTTGGTTTTGCAGAAGTAAATGCCATTATCCAGCAGCGTTGTGTTACCTGTCATTCGGCAAAGCCAACCGATAATGTTTATACTGCTGCTCCCAATGGCATCATGTATGATACGCCTTTGGATATTGTGAAACTTAAAGATAAGATCATGCAGCGTGTAGTGATCACCAGGACAATGCCTCAGAACAACAAGACAAATATTACGCAAAAGGAAAGGGACCTGATCAGGTGCTGGATCGACCAGGGAGCAACTTTGAAGTAGTTTGTAGTTTGAAGATTGAACGAGTTTAATTGTGTAAGATATAAAGGGTTGTATAAATTCACGAAACCTGTAATAAAGATATTATGACATTAAGTGATTTCAATAAGTTAAGCAAAGAGGAAGCAGGTAAGCAGTTGGCTACCTGTTGTGGTTCTGCAAAATGGTTATCATTGCTGCTGAAGGGATTACCTTTTACAAATGAAAGTGAACTTGTATCAAAAGCTGAAAAGGCATGGTATGATCAATGCTCCGAAGCAGATTGGCTGGAAGCATTTACACATCATCCAAAGATCGGCGATACAAAAAGTCTTACTGAAAAATTCGCAGCAACACAGCTTTTGGCAGGCAATGAGCAGGCTGCAGTAAATACTGCCTCTCCCAGGCTCATAGAAGAACTGGCAAATGCGAATATCGAATACGAAACAAAATTTGGATTCATATTCATTGTTTGTGCAACAGGAAGATCAGCTGCCGAAATGCTCAGGTTATTGCTTGACAGGATCAGCAATACCAAGGAAGAAGAACTGGCCATTGCAATGGGTGAACAACATAAGATAACCATTTTAAGATTCAAGAAATTAATGGATGAGGGTAACTGGCAATCGCTTAAAGTAAGCCAGCTCACTTCACATGTATTGGATACTTCTTTGGGCAGGCCTGGCCAAAACATCAGCATAAGATTAAAACGATCTGTGAACGGGTCATGGCTAACCATGGCACAGGGCGTAACCAATGCCGATGGAAGAATAGGTGACCTGTTAGCTCCAAACAGGAATTTAACCCCTGGTAACTACCAGGTGGTTTTTGATTCAGGAAATTATTTTGCTGCTAATGACACAAAAGGTTTTTATCCTGAAGTTGCAATAACATTTACGGTATTTGATGATAGCCATTACCATGTGCCGCTTTTAATAAATCCATTTGGGTATTCAACATATAGAGGCAGTTGAAAATAACCCTGTCGGCGGTTGCAAACCCTGACTACCGTCAGGCAGGCCAGACAGCGGTTAGTAGATGAAGTAAAAAAATATTAAAAACACGACAATGAAACACACGATCCCTTCAAAAAAGCGAAAACAGCTTTTTGATAAATTAAAAAAAGCCAATACTGCTTTTCAAAAGATATATCCCGGCGACAGGCCTGAAAGGCAGGCAGTACATACGGTTTATGGCGGAGCCAATTTGTTTAAATACAATGCAGCAGCAGCCCTGGGTGAAAGGGCATTGGAAACATTCAATCTTTATGCCCCGGATTTTATCAGTTTCGGAAAGATATTTGGCCTGGATGGTATCAACCAGGTTGATGCATCTGTTTCACCAAAAGATATCCTGATACAGTATGAAGCATTGCCTCCAAATGAAAGAAAAAAACACCCGGTAAGGTTGTCTTATGAAGTTTATCATAAAGTGATCAGGAAATTACAAACTGAAGCGGTGGAAGATTTCAGGATAGATTTTGAAGATGGCTATGGTAACCGCAGCAATGAAGAAGAGGATGCAACTGCAACAGAAGCTGCAAAGGAACTGGCAAAAGGAATGAAACAAAATGTATTACCCCCATTTATTGGTATCCGTATAAAACCCTTCACCGAAGAAATGAAAGAAAGAGGTTTGCGAACTTTGGAAATATTTATTACAACGCTTGCAGGAGAAACTGCCGGGGTATTGCCTGAAAATTTCGTGGTGATGTTGCCAAAAGTTACCATACCTGAACAAGTGAGTGCATTGGTTGGATTCTTTGAAATACTGGAAGATGAACTGGATCTCAAAAAAGGTTCTTTGAAGATGGAAATGATGGTTGAGACAACACAATCTATCATGGATATTGAGGGAACGAATCCATTATACCGCTTTGTAAAAGCAGGCAAGGGCCGTTGTGTTGCCATGCATTTTGGTACATACGATTATACCGCATCCTGCAGTATCACTGCCAGGTACCAGGAAATGGATCATCCTGTTTGTGATTTTGCCCATCACATGACAAAGGTTGCGCTTGCACATACCGGTATCTGGTTGTCTGATGGCGCAACGAACACCATGCCCATCGGCCCGAATCGTGGGGAAGAAATGACCGCAGAACAATTGCAGGAAAATAAAGACACGGTTCATCGTGCATGGAAAAAGGGCTATGACCACATCCGTCATTCCTTGTGGAATGGTTTTTACCAGGGATGGGACCTTAACCCTGCACAGTTCCCTATGCGTTATGCTGCCGTTTTTGCTTTCTTCCTGGAGAGTTATGATGATGCTGTAGAAAGATTAAAGACATTCGTAGAAAAAGCTGCAAGGGCCACATTAATAGGTGATGTATTTGATGATGCAGCAACAGGGCAGGGATTGCTGAATTATTTTTTAAGGGCATTGAACAGTGGTGCCATTACGGAAGAAGAAGTATTGGTTACGGGATTGACATTGGATGAGATACGTGGCCGCTCTTTTAAGAAAATATTAGAGAACAGGAAGAAATAATATTTTGCACCTTAGCGGTAATTTTTTTATAACTACATTGAACACCTGGCTATTCATACAAACAAAACAAACTGCATCTATTGATGTGATCTTATTGTATGTACTGGAAAGCAAGGGAAGCTCCCCTGGAAGGCAGGGGTTTAAAATGGCTGTAGCAGCAGACAATGATATTTTCGGGACCATTGGCGGCGGCATCATGGAACATAAATTTGTAGAGATGGCCAAAGCCAGGCTGCAGGAAACTTTAGCCTCAACAGGGCTTTATAAACAAGTACATGATAAGAAAGCTTCAAAGAACCAAAGCGGAATGATATGTTCTGGTGAGCAAACCATTTTCTTATACCGGGTGCAGCAACACGATACTAAGCACATACATGCATTGATCAATAGCCTCCGGGAAAACAGGAACGGTACATTGCAGCTATCTCCCGCTGGAATAACTTTCTCAGAAAAAATACCGGCACATAATTTTTATTTTGAACAAGCTGACGAGACCGGTTTTTTATTCCTGGAAAGAACGGGATACAAAAACCGTTTGCATATTATCGGTGGCGGGCATTGCGCATTGGCACTTTCAAAGTTGATGAAAGAAATGGATTTTTACATAACGGTATATGATGAACGAGAGGGATTGAATACGATGGAGCAGAATGTTTATGCACATGAAAAAAAGATCATTACTGCTTATACTGAATTGAATTCAATGATAGAGAGTGGTGAGCATGTGTATGTTGTTATCATGACCTTTGGATACCGCTCAGACGATATCGCCTTAAAAGCATTGTTGAATAAACTGTTCAAATACATTGGCGTATTGGGCAGCAAAAAGAAAATGGAAAAGATGTTTGCAGAATACCGGCAGGAGAACATTGATGAAAAGGTCTTAAAAAATATTCACTCACCTATTGGTATCCAGGTAAAAAGCCAGACTTCCTGGGAAATTGCCGTGAGTATTGCAGCTGAAATTATTGCAGTAAAGAACAGTGATCAATAAACAGTTTTATCATCTTTGTTCATCCATTCACTAAACACCTTAAGTGCCTCTTCTCTTCCCAGTGATAAGATAGGGATCTTTCTATCTTCAATTTTTGCAGACATTTCATCATAGATCATAGAATCGTCAAAGCCTATATCTGCTGCATCCTGGCGGTTATTGGCATAATAGATCACCTGGGGCCTTGCCCAGTATATAGCACCCAGGCACATGGGACAGGGCTCACAACTCGTATATACTTCACATCCTTCTAACTGGAAAGTATTAAGATTCTTACAGGCATCCCTGATGGCAACTACTTCTGCATGAGCTGTGGGATCGTTCGTAGAAGTGACTTTATTATTCCCCCTCCCCACAATAGCATCACCTTTTACGATCACACAGCCAAAGGGGCCACCATGGTTATTATCCACTCCATCCTTCGATAAAGCAATGGCTTCAAGCATGAATTTTTGTTCTCTGGTCATTTAATGGTTTAATGGTTTTGGATTCGCAATTTAAGAAGGAATAGATCAGCAAAAAAAAATTGCATTTTAAAAGCCTTCAATCTTCAACTTTTAAACCCATAAACGGATTGATCCTACAACCCACTGTAATAATCATACCCCTGTTCATACCAATAATCCGGCGGGCGTTTATTGCTGAAGAATATTGTGCCGATACGTTTCAGGTGTTTGATGCCATATTTAACGGGAATGATGAGCCTCAAAGGATAACCCTGGTTCATAGGAAGCGGTTCGCCGTTCATTTCATAACAAAGCATTGTTTGCGGGTGCAGCATGCTTGCATTATCAATGCCTACATAATATTCTTTATCTGGTGTTGACAAACCGGTGAATTCCATGTTGGTTTGTTCATCAAGGCCGTATTTTTTTGCAAAATCACTGAAGCGAACACCGCCCCAATGTGTTACCTGGCTCCATCCTTCAATGCATTTGAAATCAAATATGATCTCCGTTTTTGGTAAGGCTTTTATTTCAGCTAAGCTGATAAGAAGCGTATCACCGGGGGCTTTAATAAGATGGAGTTTCCAGGTGGCCGGATCAAAATTATCCCTTAACCCGATACTGCCATTTACCCTTACCTTGTTTACTGCAGCAGTTTTCGGGTAAACTTTTGAAAGATGACGGCCGCTGAAAAAATAAGAGAATATAGATTCATTTGTATTTAAGCCTTTTCGAAGCGGGCTTAAAGCTCCTTGTTCTTTTGGCTCATGTTGCAGCCACTTCCACCCGATAACACATGCACCGATGAATAAAAAGAAAAACAAAAATGCCTGCAGGGTCTTATTCCTTACCTGTTTTTCTGTTACAATTTCTTCGTTTGTATTCATTGTGATTAATTAACTGTTAGTTGGCATATTCGTTATTGGCCCTGGATCATTTTCCAGGGTTGTTTCTTCCTTTATCTTTTCTACTTCGAAACCGGTAATCATTCCACGAAAATTATTCCAGCCGGCCATGATAACCTGTAAGATGTGTACTATAAAAAAAAGAGAGAAAAGGATCGTAATAATAAAATGTTCAGCCCTTGCCCATTCATAACCTCCAAGCATAGCACAAAGCCAGTAAAGTTGTGCCGGTTTATAGATGGCAAGACCGGTTAAGAGCATTGTAAAGCCCATGATGATGACCCCTGTGTATGCAATACGCTGGGCAGCATTGTATTTTTTTTGGGGAGGTATGCCTTTTTTTATATGGAGGTCATGCAACAGCACCAGCCACGCTTCTTTCAATGATCTTTTATTTGGAAAGATCAGCTTCCATTCTTTTGAAAAGATCAAATAAAGAAAATAGATGCTCCCATTGATGGCAAACAACCACATGAAAACAAAATGCAGGCTCATACCCTCTGCAAGACGGAAAGGGATGTTAAGAGCCTTATTAAATGAATCGGGAAAGAATTTAAGAATGGTCCGGTCGCCCCAGCCTAATTTATATACATCATTGGCCCAGTAAATTAAAAGCCCGCTCCAGACCATGATGGCCAATATTGGAAAATTTATCCAGTGTAACCATCGGATCGCAAGCGGATGCTTTTTAATTATTTTTTTCATGCCTATACAATGTACAGATATTATTTAAAACTGTCAAGATGAAACTATTCGCCTTCAAAAAGCTCAGGCTGACAGCTTTTGGTCGTACTGAGCTTGTCGAAGTATTGACAAAAAACGATTAATAAAAAGTATGATAATTATTTTTTTACGAAATTCAGCGATGCTGAATTCATGCAGTAACGCAATCCTGTTGGCTTTGGGCCGTCATCAAATACATGCCCAAGGTGGGCACCGCAGCGCTTGCAATTAACTTCTGTACGGGCCATGCCAAAGCTGTTATCCGTAATTTCTTCTACGTTTTTAGTATTGATCGGCTGCCAGAAACTTGGCCATCCTGTGCCGCTTTCAAATTTTGTTGATGAGCTGAATAGTGGCAATCCACAACAAATACAATTGTATACACCTTCTTTGTGGTTGTTCCAGTAAATACCCGTATAGGCAGTTTCTGTTCCTTTTCTCCTGGTTACATCAAACTGTGAGGGAGTGAGCTGCTTGCGCCATTCCGCATCGGTTTTGGTCACTTCGTACGTTTTTGCAGCGGCTGTTTTTTTTGTCTGGGCATTACAACCTAAAGCAGTTGAAAAGACAAGAATGGCTGCGAATAATTGTTTCATGATAAAATGTTTTTCAAAAATACGAAAGATGAACAATTGCGGTTTTTATTGGCTAAACCTTTAACAAGCTTTTTTGTTTACTGATTAATGTTATAATTTAGACCAAACTTAAATACGAATGGGAATATTAAAACAAGTAGCTGAATATCTATACATTAAAAAGCGGGACCCGAATACAACTCCTACCCAATTTACAAAATACATGCATGGGATCAACAGGTTGTCTATATTTTTATTCCTGATTGCATTGATCATTATTGCCATCAAATTATTGTTGAAATAATGAGGGATAAGAGATGACATCTTTTTTTGTAAAGATGTCATCTCTTATCCCTGTAAGTAATTGTAAATGATCGTGGCCGCATTTGCAGAAGCATGGCCACCTTTCCCCAATGTTTCTTTTAATTCGCTATAATCCTTTTTTAATTGTTGTTGCCTGGATGGGTCTTCCAGTAATTTTTTTAACTCAACAACAATATTGTTTACGTTTAGTTCATCCTGTATCAGTTCTTTAACCACTTCTTTATCCATGATGAGGTTTACCAGCCCGATGTATTTGATCTTGATAAGCCGTTTGGCGATCTGGTAAGAAATATTGCCTCCCTTATAACAAATGATCTCGGGAACCCCGAATAAAGCCGTCTCCAGGGTAGCAGTGCCGCTTGTTACCAACGCTGCTTTTGCCATGTTCAATAATTCATAGGTTTTATTAACCACTGATCCTACATTTTTATAAGGCTTCAGCAACACATCATAAAATTCAGCCGGCAGGCCCGGCGCTTTAGCTACAATGAATTTATAATTTGGAAAAAGCTTTGCAACTTCCAGCATAATGGGAAGCTTGATTAAAATTTCCTGTTTCCGGCTACCCGGTAATAAAGCGATCACCGGTATCTCAGGAGAGAGACTGCCGTCTTTATCTACTTCAAACTTCGAACTTTGAACTTTGAATGTTTCAATTACTTCCACCAACGGGTGCCCCACATATTCCACATCAAAATTCCATTTCTTATAAAATTCTTTTTCAAAGGGAAGTATCACCAGCATTTTATCAACATTGGTTTTAATGCCATGGGTCCTGTTCTCTTTCCAGGCCCAAACCTGGGGAGATATATAATAAATTATTTTTAGCCCTTGTTGCCTGGCCCACTTGGCAATGCGTAAATTAAAGCCGGGGTAATCGATCAGTATAAGTGCATCAGGACGGTTTTCGAGAATATCTTTTTTGCAGAAGGCGATGTTGCGGAAGATCGTCGGAAGATTTTTAACAACCTCTGTAAATCCCATAAATGCTAGTTCACGGTAATGCTTTACCAATACAGCGCCTGCTGCTTCCATTTTATCGCCACCCCAACACCTGACAGAGGCATTGTTGTCTAGTTTATGTAATTCTTTGATGAGGTTGCTGCCATGCAGGTCACCGCTTGCTTCTCCTGCAATGATGTAATAATTCATGGCTGCAAATTAAAACAATTTATGGATGTGTTAATGTGAAGATGTGTTGATGTGAAAATGGAATTTAAAAAGTTGAAGCTGCTTTCATCTTCACATTTCCACATCTCCACATTATTCTATTTTATATAATTCTTCAAAAGAAATATCCAATAATTCATATTTATTGAAATCAGGTAAATAATAATGCCACCACTCTGATTCCAATGATTTGAATCCCCATTTCTCCATGACATATCTTAGCAATAACCGATTCAACAGGATCTTCTCGGGTAATTTTTTATAATCATGATGTGCTGTATCGCTGAAATTATCAAACCCTGTTCCCATATCCAGTTCTTCATTTGTAGCAAGGTCAACAAGGGTCAGGTCAACAGCTATGCCCCGGTTATGCCCGCTGCCAACTTTCGGATCTGCAGCATAGCGATCATCTTTTACCGTTTCCCACATTTTTTCTGTTACAGAATACGGGCGGTATGCATCCCATATTTTAATACCGAGATGCTTTTGTCTCAATTCTCCCTGTACAGCAGATAATTTCTCTGCAGCAGCAAGGCGTAAATAAGTTGTAGTTGTCGGGGGATATAATTTTTTATGCATGAAATTATCCCTGCGTGCATATTTCAGGTCAAGGATCACACCGGGGATCTCAACACTCAGGGCCACCATTGTCTTTTCATAATTTGAAGCGATCGTTTTTTTATATAGATCGACCGAACTGATCACCCAAAGACCATATTTATTCAATAAAGTATCCTGCGCAAATGCGTTTGAACAGGATAATAAACAAATAGCGAAAATGATGTCTTTAAGTACCCTTGTCATGGCCCGGTTATAAATGTAATTGCCTGAGAAAATTATTATGCTTAATTTCAAGATACGCAATTTACCCTGATATGCATTATCATAAAAGACCGGCTTGTTACCTGCCCTTCCTGGTACTGATCTTCCTTATTGCCTGTAACAATCATCGTGATACAAAAAAAGATAAAGAACTTGTTGCCAACCCGGAATCGATCGATGAAGTGATCCAAAAAAATATCAGGGCAGATATTTTATTTGCAACTGATAACAATGGAAAGATTGATGATAGTTTGTGGATCGCATTTCTGCCCGTTTTAAAAAGCTATTATGAAGCCAATGATCATACCCCTTTATGGAGTAGTAAGGAAAAATGGAAACCACAGGCCGCGGCATTTTTAAGTTATCTCGGAAAAACAGCTGAAGACGGGTTATACAAGGAAGATTATCATTTTGCTGCTATTGATTCTTTAAAAAGATCACTGGATGCAGATTCCCTGAAAAGAATGGATGCCGTTTTGTGGACCCGCGCTGATCTTCTTTTCACAGATGCCTTTATGCATATTATACAAGACCTGAAACAGGGGCGCCTGCAGCCTGATAGCCTGGCCTGGAAAAATATCCCTGCGAAATATCAACATTTTTTTGCTGCTAATCTCGACCGCTTTAAGAATGGGGAAGCATTGGATTCCATTACCAGGTCAATTCAGCCTTCCATAAAAGGATATTGGTCGTTGAAGGCCGGTATAAAAACATTTATCGATAGTATGGATAGCAGGAGATACACTTATGTTCCATACCCTTACAAAAAGGGCGAAGAAAAAGATTCCCTCGCTTTTATAACTAAATTATTGCTGCGTTTAAGCGAATCAGGTATCATAAATAAAAATGGTACAACAGATTCTTTGCAGCTGGCTTCGTTGCTGAAAAAATACCAGCAACAAAAAAAACTAAATGCAGATGGTAAGATATCGTCATCATTGATCCGTACGCTGAACACAACAGATATTGACCGATACAACAGGATCGCCATAACACTCGACAGGTATAAACAACTACCGGATACCATGCCGGAAAAATATATACTTGTAAACCTGCCCGGATTTTACCTCCAGGTATGGGATGCAGATACGGTGGCTTTGACCTCAAAGGTCATATGCGGAAAACCTGCAACATCAACACCGTTTATTACAAGCGCTATCAGCGACCTGGTGATCTTTCCTACCTGGACCGTACCTTCCAGTATCATTAAGAAGGAAATGCTGCCGGGCCTTAAAAAGAATTCAAATTACCTCGCAAGAAAAGGGCTGCATTTATATAACAACAAAGGCGAACTGGTCGACCCGGCAACAGTGAACTGGGCAAAGTATTCAAAAGGCATCCCATATAAAATTCAACAGGGCAGTGGTGATGACAATGCGCTTGGTGTAATTAAATTCAATTTCAATAACCCTTTCGATGTTTATCTTCATGATACAAACCAGCGTTATTTATTTAAGAACGCCATGCGTGCCTTAAGCCACGGTTGTGTACGGGTACAGGATTGGGAAAAACTTGCATTCTATATTGCAAGGAATGACAGTTTAAAAAATGAAAAGGCCGGTGCCGATACTTTAAAATACAATACAGATTCTATTACTAACTGGATAGCCAATAAAGAAAGGCACAGGATAGATGTAAAATATAAAATACCGTTATTTATACGTTACTTTGGCTGTGAAGGCATTAACGGTGCCATAAAATTTTATGATGATATTTATGATGAAGACAAAAAAATTAAGGAGAAATTTTTTGCACTTAAATAGTGTTCATTTTAAATAAACAAATGAAAGAAAAGTTCAGTATTCATTTATTCATTAAAGCGGTTGTTTTCACCTTATTCATTATTTTATTTACTCCAACGGTACAGGCACAAAAAGGAGGTAAGCCAAAAGCTTCATCCCGCAGCAGAAAAAGCAATAAGATCTTATACGGGCAGGCTAGTTTTTATGCCAATAAATTCAATGGAAGGAAAACCGCCAGTGGGGAGATATTCAGCCAGTCTAAATTAACTGCAGCCTGCAATGTATTACCGCTTGGCACCTGGATACAGGTTACCAATTTAAAGAATGGGAAGATCATCATTGTAAAGACCAATGACCGGCTTCATCCCAACATGAGAAGGTTAATAGACCTGACCCGTACAGGCGCAAAAAAACTCGGATATATTAGCCGTGGACTTACCAGGGTAAAAATTGAAGTTTTAGATCAAAAACTATATAAATAGCTTACTAATTATATTTCTATGCACAGGTATGCATAAATATGTGTGTAAATAATTTCATCATTTCAATCTAAGCAGCTATTTTTGTTGCGTTTACAAAACTGATAATTATGAAGAAACTCATTCTTTCAATCATGACCCTGATTGTTTGTACAATCTCTTATGGTCAAAATGATTACAAAAAACTGCCGTCTCTGGGTATCAACCTTTTTTTCAATGACTTTAAGACAGCTTCAGAAGTGCGTAGTAACGGCCTTGCCAATGTGATCAGGGATAAACAATGGTCTAAATCACGGCGTATGACCCCGGGGCTGGCTATAAGTTATGTACAGGGGCTTAGCAATAAGCTGGATTTTACGGCTTCCATTGCAGGATCTTTTGGGGAATATCCGGTTCCAAATAAGCCATCTTTTACTGAACAAAAATTAATACTTGAAGCAGTTGCTACGGCGAACCTGAAACTGCTTTCCGATAAATACTATATTGATCCTTTTATTACCTTGGGCGTTGGAGCGTCTAAATACAAAGGTTATTATGGTGCTTTTATGCCGATAGGAGTTGGGATGCAGCTCAAAATAGTGGATAATATCTTCCTGGTAGCGAATTCACAATACAGGATCGCTGTTACTGAAAACAGTGCATACCATTTTTACCATAGCTTCGGTGTGGTTGCACCCATTAAAAAAAGGCCTGAGCCAAAGATCGTTGAAGTAGTTCCTCCCGTTGTCGTTGTTACAGACCGTGATGCTGATGGCGTTTTGGATGCAGATGATAAATGTCCCGATGTAGCTGGCCCGGCTTCTTTACAGGGTTGCCCTGACAGGGATGGCGATGGTATTGCAGATGGCGATGATGCTTGTCCTGATAAAGCCGGCCTTGCCAAATACAAAGGATGCCCAATACCTGATACTGATGGGGATGGTATAAACGACGAACTGGATAAATGCCCAGCTGTGAAAGGCGTGGCACGCTACCAGGGTTGCCCGGTACCTGATTCTGATGCTGACGGGGTAAATGACGAAGAAGACAAATGCCCTAACCGTACCGGACCTGCAAGCAACCAGGGATGTCCTGAAATTACCAAAGAAGTTATTGAGAAAATAAATGTGGCAGCCAAGAACATCTTCTTTGCAACCGGAAGCTTTAAATTGTTGCCAAAATCATTCAAATCACTGGATGAGGTTGCTGCGATCATGAAAGCTGATGACCTGTTGAAAATACAGATCGACGGGCATACAGATGCACAGGGCGATGATGCTAAGAATATGACTTTATCCGACAATCGTGCAAAAGCAGTAAAAGACTACCTGGTAAGCAAAGGTGTTGTGGAAGCTTCTACCAGTTCAACTGGTTATGGCGAAACGAAACCGATCGCTGATAACAAAACTGCAGCAGGCCGTGCAAAGAACAGGAGAGTGGAAATGACGGTCAGGAATTTTTAAGAATGATCTGATTATAATATGAACGACGACCCCGGGTATTCCCCGGGTTTGTTGTTTTAAGAAGGTTGGTTAATTTGAAAATTGGGAGATTTAATAAGGAGCTCATGTTCTATGAAGCTGCTTTCATCTTCACATCTTCACATCATCAAATCATCACACTTTCACATTTCCCATTTGAAATTGTTCTCATTCAAGTGATATACTTCGGTTTTTTTCTTTTCTTTTTCAGTTTCAGCGTATTCATTAAAAGTAGTAATGGTTAACTTATTGTTCTTAATGATCGTTTCAACGGCTAAAAAACCTTCTGCATTATCATAGTACACAGTTTTGTGATCAAGCAATTTATTTTGATTATCATAGATCACGATCCAAATAAAATTTTCTGATTCATATGCTCTCCCGATCAATAATACTTTTATCCCATGGGCAGATAATAATGTATCAACAACATGATAGCTGAACCCATTCTCATCTCCTGCAGTGCTATCGATCATTTTTATTGAAAGGGACCTATATAATGCTGCATCAATTTTTTTGGAAGCAATTAACCTTTTACCCGTAATAACAGTTTTTTCATTCAGGACTATCTCTTTAAGCGGATCTTTTACCGGTATTTCGGTTTTGTTGTTCACAATTATTGCTGTGTCGGTTTTGATCCCGCCGGGAGCATTTTTTTCTGTCGTTGAATTACAAGCTGCAAAGAGCAAAGAAAATAATAAGACCGACAGGGATTTTCTAAAATATGTTCTCATGTTAATTCCATGTTAATCGGGGTTCAGGAATAGTATACAAATCTATGAATTTTGGTAAGATGGCAGTACTTTAGAGACAGGCCTTATTTTACAGGTACTTACATCCGGCCTGGATCTGCTACTTATTGGGTATAATGCGCTACCGGTCAACAAATTTTTCAAAAATCAAACCCCATTTTAAAACAACTTTGTATCTTTATGCGCTATAATTTTAATATATCTGTTAATAACGAAATTAAAATATAGCTGATCAATAGCCTGTTTTCTTAATTGCAAACTGAAAACCCCCCGGCAGGTGATCTAAATATCTTTTTCACAATTGTGATTGAAAAACTTTCGCTGAGCCGTAAATGGCAACACTATTTAAAACAATATTTAATTGGCGTAAATGAATATGCGAATTTTAACTATATCAATAGTTTTTCTATTTTTTAAAGCTGAATTATCCTGGTCACAATTACCTCCGGGTTTTTCTTTTACCAATATCAGTTCGGGATGGGTTCAACCGATGGGTACAGCATTCAATGCTGATGGTACAAAACTTTTTGTTTGGGAAAAAGCCGGGAAAGTATACGTATGCAACTGGGATGGCACCACATATGTAAAACAAGCGACTCCTGTATTGGATATTTCACCGGAAGTTGGGAACTGGAGAGATCATGGATTGCTGGGATTTGCACTGGATCCTAATTTTAATACAAATGGATTGATATATTGTTTGTATGTAGTTGACAGGCATTACCTGATGAATTTTGGGACAGGTAGCTATAATGCTGCAACCAATAATTATTATTCAGCTACGATCGGCAGGCTTACGAGATATGGTACTACCACCGGCGGCGGTAATTTAACTGCAGTGGCAGGAACGAGAACCATCCTGATGGGAGAAACAAAGACAACGGGCTCTCCTGTGTTATATGAATCCCATGGAGTTGGCTCACTTGCATTTGCTGCCGATGGTACCTTGTTGGTAACTACAGGTGAGGGTGCCAGTTATGATGCAACTGATGATGGAAATGTTCCCGCTACTTATTATGTACAAGGCTTAGCTGATGGTATCATTCGTGCAAACGAAAATGTTGGTTCATTCCGTTCACAAATGTTGAATAGTATGAATGGGAAGATATTAAGGCTTGATCCTGCAACCGGGAACGGCGTAAGCAGCAACCCTTTTTACAATGCAGGTTCACCCAGGTCGCCCCAATCAAGGGTATGGGCAATGGGATTAAGGAATCCATTCAGGATGTCTATACGGCCCAATACAGGATCATCTAACCCGGCAACAGCTGATATTGGCGAGATATATGTATCTGATGTGGGCTGGTTTGAAATAGAAGAATTAAATATAATCAAAGAAGCCGCTTCAAATTGTGGCTGGCCATATTATGAGGGCTTAGGCTCTCAATATGAATTTTCCAATCTTACTACAGCCAATAAAGATGAACCGAATCCATTGTATGGTATCAGCGGCTGTTCGCAACAATATTTCACTTTTCGAAACCTGTTAAAACAGGCTACAGACGATAATATCCATACAGTTTATAATCCCTGCAATCCTGCTGTTCCTATTTCGAGTGTTAATGATAACAGGTTTTTTCACCGGCTGCCGGCTATTGACTGGAAACATGGGCCCGGCACAGACAGTGCACGCGTGGCTGTTTTTAATACCAACAATTATACGATCAAACAAATAGGCACTGCCGGTTCAGGCGTTACCGGTACTCCTTTCGCAGGAAATGCTGCGGTGGCTGGTTGCTGGTACACAGGCACTTTATTTCCGCCTGAATATAATAACACTTACTTCATGTCAGATTATGGAGCAGGCTGGATAAAGAACCTCACCATTCAGTTTACCGATAAGGTGCAAAAAGTTACAGGCTTTGCAACAGGTTTTGGTGCCATTATTCATATGAGCCAAAACCCACTCGACGGAACAGTATTTGCCACAGATTATGCCAATGAATCGATCAAAAGAATTACTTATGGTGGTAACCAGCTCCCTATTGTAAAATTAAGTTCCAACCTGGTATACGGCCCCGGCCCGCTTACCGTAAACTTTACGGGAAATACTTCTTATGATCCGGACGGCCCTTCTGTAACGTATAGCTGGGATTTCGGTGATGGATCTGCCCTGAATACGGCTGCAAATCCTTCACATGTCTTTACATCAGGAAATTCAAATCCAAAGAAATTTTTCGTTAAACTTACTGTTAAGGATAACCTGAATGCAACTAGTGTGGACAGTATCATCATTTCAATTAACAATACCCCGCCGAATGTTGCCATAACAAGCCCGTTAAATAATTCGTTTTACCAACTAGGGTCGGATACTGCTTACTCCCTGCTTGCCAACGTTACAGATGCAGAACACCGGTCTTATGAATTATCTTATTCCTGGCAAACCATCCTGAGACATAACAGCCATATACATCCCGAGCCGGTTGATACCGACAAAATAACAACCACCCAGATATCAAGGATAGGATGCAACGGGGATACTTATTACTGGTTCATAAAACTAACCGTGACAGATCCGGCAGGACTTTCCAGGACAGATTCAGTTAAGTTATTCCCGCAGTGTGGTGGCCCGCTGCCACTTTCTCTTATTTCATTCAGCGTTTCATCAAACGGCGGATCAAACTTTCTTAAATGGGTAACAACGAATGAACTCAACCTGAAATCATTCGAAATAGAACGCAGTTATGACGGGGCAAATTTTGTAAAGATAGGGACCGTTAATTCCCAGTTAAGCCAGGGAACCAATAATTATGATTTTAAAGATGAGAACTTCCTCGATGGATATATTTATTATCGTTTGAAAATGGTTGATCTGGATGGTAATTTTTCCCGTTCTTATATTATACGAATATATAGCGGTACCAACGCGGGTAATGAACTAACGGTATCACCCAATCCTTTTAAAAATGATTTCTTATTTGCAGCTGTATTTAGCCAGGCGGGAAAGATAACCATCAGGATCATTGATACAAAAGGCACCGTTGTTAAAACAATAAAAAAGCATGTTGATGCAGGGTTTAACAGCTTTCAAATTGACAATCTTGACAATATCAGCAAGGGGATCTATTTTCTTGAGGCGATCCAGGACAATAATGTAAGGAGGACCAAACTGATCAAAGAGTAAAAACGCTCCGGAGGATAATAGTAATATCAATATGATTTTTGATAACTGCCCGATGATGACCGGGCAGTTTTTTATTTGACTTGAAAAGGTTCAATGTTCCGGCTTGCCTTTAAATTTCCTGAGTTTTAAAAAGGTCATGATCATGGATAACTCTTCCGGTAAAAGCTTTTTCATTACAGCATGATTTTTTTGATCATTGGTCTGGTATGCTGTCATATAATTCACGATCTCTTTTTCTGTAAAATTGGGTACGCCATCTTTTCCTTTTGTGAAAATGCCATGGCATCCACTGCAGTTTGTTTTAAAAAGGATCCTTCCTTTTTCAAGGTTTGAGAGTAATTCAGCTTTTCTTTCGGCATGAACGTATGAAGGTATATCATAGGTTGTTTTTTGCTCAACTGCACACTGTACCAGCACCACAACCAGCAATAAAAAAAGAATGAGATACTTTATTTTCATTTGAATTGTATTTTAATATTCACCGCCAACTTTACGCCCGTTTAAATTTTTGTTTTTTGAGGCCGGTAACGCTGAAGGCGGATTTTCAAATTTAATATTTTCATTTAATGATCTTAAAAATGCGGTTAATTGTTCCTTTTCTGTTTTGGATAGTTTTAGTGAATCCGTTGAAAGCGTTTGATTACTGATCTTTAGACCTTTGCCTACGCCTCCGCCAGCATCATAAAAATTGATCACTTCTTCCAGGGAATTGAACACGCCATTGTGCATATAGGGCTTGGTGTGTTCAGCGTTGCGTATACTCCCGGTCCTGAAAGCATTCATGGTTTGGCTAGCAGGGTTGATCCTTGATCTTCCGCTATCGGGGCTTATCTTTGAAAATGCAGTATCTGCCGGCACGCCCAATACCTCAAATTCGGTGCTGATATAAGGTGGTCTTGTGCCATTGAATTGCGGAACAAAATGACAGGTTGCACATTGAGCCTTGCTCATAAAAATATTGAAACCTTTTTCGCAATTTGAACTGATACTTTTATTTTCATTCATGGCATCGTCAAAAGCTGAATAAAATTTACTGAAACTGCTGTAATACACAATGACAGCTGAAACAATATGATCGATATTTATTTTTTTTGAATTGGGAGTCAGTTTTACAAAACGTTTAAATGCTTTTGCATATTCATCACAGCTCAATACTTTTTTAAGCACCGTTTTTTCATCGCCGCCCGACATTTCAATTGGGTTCCCTACAACGTCCTTGGCCTGGTTGATGAGTGATGTATGCTTGCCATCCAGCATCAGCAAATGATTGTAAACAACATTGATGAGCGATGGAGTATTTCTAAGGAGGCTCTGCGCAGTTTCAAACTGGAGGCTGGTGAACCTGCCCGTATCTGTAAAATATTCTGTTGGCTTGTGGCAGGATGCACAGCTGCGTTTATTATTGCCGGATAGGATGGGGTCATAAAATAATAATTTGCCAACTGATCTTATTTCAGCAAGTGTTGCCTCGTCATCTACAGCAATATATACTCCTTTTGCATTTTGACCCTTATACATTGATTTATCAAAAATAGAGACAGCATTATCATCTAAACTAAAGTCATTGAAATTATTTGATACCAGCCCGTAATCCCGGATCATCTTTTGGTTTAGACCAAACAAGGGATTCACATAATTTTTAATGAAGTTGTAATGATCAAATTCATTGAAGTTTGTTGGTTGATGCTTTGCAAAGGCCATTGCATTCATATACAGTTCCAGGTATTCTTTTTTGATAGGGGAGGCAGGAAAGCTTTCATTGAACGCAGTGTATACCTGCTGCACGGATTCAAGCATGGAGCCAAGTTCAGGAATGATATTGCGTGGCTCAGGGCATTCAAAACCTGTTGTATATATGGCAGCAAGATTGAGTAAGAAAAGCCTGTTGGCAAGGTAAAAATGATCGGGTTTATCCAGGTTAACGGTAATTGAATCTGCAAAATAGATCTTTGTACTTTGCTGGGAAGACTGTACCAGGTGCAGCAGGGAATCCTTCTCAATATTTTTTTCATCAAGGTACAATGCTGCCAGGGAAAGACCCGCTCCTTCACGCCTATACGGGGGTTCGAATTTTTCAAACACTTCCGTTTCCCATTCAACCGGTAAGGGGCCGTTTATCTTATGATAGGTTAGCGGATCAAGGTAACGCAACCACAGATCAATTCCTTTAAGCTTTAGCCTGCATTCATCTATTTTATGCCTTATAGCATTCCTTCCGTTCTCTGTTTGTATATTTTCCCTGCTTACCAGGCTCATCAATTCAATTTCGCTTTGAGAGAATTCATTTATCCTGGAATGATAAAGCTTTGTATAACGGTTGTTCCCGTGTGATTTGAATGATAGGTTTGCAGTGACCACCAATGAGATCAGGAGTAATGCTATCAGGTAAGTTTTATTCAAGTTTTACTTTTTTGGCCGGCCCATTGGGCGGCGCTATTGGTATTCAGGAAGATCATTGAAGATAAAAATAAATGCTGAATATTGAACGTTTGTTAAACATATCACAATGGACCTGCACGTTATTAATATAACCCGTCATCAATTAAAAACCTGTTGAAAGCGTTACGCCGATCGTTCTTGGATCGCCTAAATGTATCGCCCCAAAATCGTAGGCATATGCGATGTATTTTTTATCCCCCAGGTTCTTAGCCCAAAACATCAACGTGGCATAACTCGAAGACAGTCCAAATCGGATATTCAATAAACTGTGATCGTTTTGCTTAATATTATTTGCAAGATCAAAATATTGTTTGCCCAGGTATATCCATTCAGCACGGGCAACTAATTTTAACTTCATTTTGGTACCCAATCCATAGCTGTATTGCATTGCCAGCATAGAGGTGGATTCCGGGGTAAAGATCTGTTTCTTCCCATCAAGGTCTACTGCCGATCCGTTCTGGGCTAATTTTAAATTCTTATAAGTTGCATCTGTATACCCAAAATTATAATCAACCTGCAATCCTTTTACCGGTGTTGATGCAAGTTCCAGTTCTATCCCCTTGCTGGTTAGTTCACCGGCGTTTTTTGTAACTGTAACAGCATCAGGCAGCAACAGGGTAGGCACCTGTGCATCGGTCACATATGTAAGGAAAGCTGTAACGTTCAGCTGTAAACGATTATTCAATAAATTATTTTTTATACCTGTTTCAATATTATTGCTATACTCAGGTTTGTAGGGGTACAATGGTGGCTGGGAAGGATCAGATGACAGCGCTGTTAAACCGCCTGTCCGGTACCCGCGGCTATAAGTCACAAATGCATCGCTGTGCGTATTGATATTGTACGATAATCCAAATTTGGGAGAGAATGCATTGAAATTTACAGAAGCGCTTGTATCGGGCCTCGTTTCAAATAATGGATTGGGATCAGGGTCCTTCTGGTATTCACCCAACACATTGTATCTCTTTTTTTCATGATCATAACGTATACCTGCAATGACACTTAATTTACCGGTAATAGCATATGACAGCTGTCCAAAAAAAGCGATCCCGGAGCTTTTACCTTTTGTAGAATTGATAATGGAAAAATCTGTATCCGGTGCTCCCACATATGCGGCGTCCTTTCCAAAATGAACAGCCTGTTTGGAGGGATTGTCCTGGTAAAAAAGATAACTGCCCAATGTCCATTTTATTTTGGATGTTGTTGCAGATGGGGAAGTGAATTTAAATTCCTGTGTCAGCACTTTCACTTTATTCCACTCATCACCGTAATCATTGATGATAGTAACCCCATCGAATGAGAAAAAATCACCATCCAGCGGTTTGTCATAATAACGGTGATTGGATTGGTAAGCGGTCTGGGAACTAAAATTCAATTTCTTACCCGTATAAGCAGCGATCAAAGAAATATTAAAGGTATTGTCGATCATTTTTGCAGTGGCATTTTGTTCAAGATGGAACGGGTTATTGAAAGCCATTGAATCTCCCACCACCAAAGGAAAGGCGCCGTTGTTGCGGTAGTTTTGATGCTTTACATTTACTGTAAAGGCGAGTTTGTTACTGGCGATATATTTCAGATATATGTTTTTTGTGACGGAATATTGTTTGTCAAAAGAACTGTTATTGAGATCGTTCGTATAAAAACCATCACGTGTGTTGTAAACACCGGATATGCCCAGGAAGAGTTTATTCATTACGAGCGGTAAACGCAATCCCGCACTCATTCGGAACTGGTCATAATTTCCCGCATTCAATTCTATGAATCCATTCAGTTTATTGGAAGGTTGTTTTGTAATGATATTGATAACGCCTCCCATTGCATTCCTGCCATACAAAGTTCCCTGTGGCCCTCGCAACACTTCTATGCGTTCTATATCTGACAAAGTGGCTATGTATGTGTCAAGGCTGAATTGATTCACACCATCAATATAAGTTGTAACAGCAGGATCATAAGATGTTGTGGCAATACCACGGATGGAAGTTACATTCCTGTCATCACCAGAATTGGCTGAATAAAAATTTGGAACGATGGCGGTAAGTTCTTTACTGTTCCACAATCGGTATGCAGCCACTTGTTTTGATGAAATGGCAGTGATGCTTAGGGGGACCTTTTGTAAGAACTCTTCCTTTTTTTGAGCACTTACCAATACCCCATCTAATTGAACTGCTGCATCTGCCAGGCTGAAGTTAACAGGTCCGGTAGTTGAGTTGTCGATAACAACATCTCTGTTCAGTGTAGCATAACCTACAGAAGATATCTGTATTGCATATTTACCCGCTGGCAGGTCTTTAAAACTAAAGTTTCCATCATGGTCGGCAGTGGTGCCCTGGTTGGTATTCAGCAAATAAATGGTCGAGCCGGGAATTGCTGCGGATTTAACATTGGTAACCTTACCTGAAAAATTACCTTCCTGCTGGCTATATCCTGAGGCGGTTATAACACTAAGTAATATGTAACAGAGTATCCTGGGCTTCATAAAGGGGCTTTTTCAAATGGAAAATGAGCTGATGTTGGATATAAACGGTCAGCGATCGAAAATATTACACAATATCCGTATTCTTTGATATGTGCTCCATTATACTGCGTTCATAACCGTGTATGAAGGTAAAATAAAAATGCTTACAAACTACTCCCGCAATCGCCGAACGAATGAGGCGTAACAGGTATTGCTTATCAATATATTTTAGTCTATCGATCCTTTAATACCGGGTATTTTGGCCTGGACAGAATGTTTATCTTAATGATGCTTGCGAAGCCTCGAGATCAAACTGGCGATCCCTTCATAGGTTCCTGTAAAGAATTGTTTATCACTAAAGGCAGGTATGAATACAGAATCTATGATCTCCTTTGTTTCATTATTTGTCAATAATTTTTCTATGCCCATGCCGTTTTGTATCCTCATCTTCCTGTAACCAATGCAAATACTAATTGTGATACCATTGTTCTTATATTTTTGCCCAACACCCCACTCATTTGCGATCCGCAGGGTCATTGCATCCAGGCTGTCTCTTTCGATCATGGATGAATCAAAGCTGATCACAGCAATTTGTATGCTATCACTTTTTTCAAAAGCGGCAATTAAACTGTCAAGGGCTCCTTCTTCACTCTCGGAATAAATATTTTCATAATCATTTATATATCCCGAAGGCCCTGGCAAACTGTCCCGGAAATGTTTTCTGTATTCAGTTAATATGGTCCCGGTATCACCTGCAGGCTGGCTTTTCGATTGTGACTTATTTTGCTGGCACGACATGATGGCCATGGACATGATGGCAAACCGTAAGAGTAAATTCATTTGTTTGTTTCGTTGCATAAACTATAGTTCCTTCGTTAAATTCATTTCCGGGAAAAACCATATGTAGCAGCAAGCCTGATCTTAACCGATCATCTTCTCTAAGAAATCTTTCAATGAAGTTCCCAGGATCTCTGTCCAGCCGGTTGCAAAATTTTCTTTTGCAAAATCTGTATTGCTGGCTGGGAATGATTCCAATCCTTTATGTGTTAACTTCAGCCTGGTCTTATTCCCTTCTTCGAACAATTCAAAGCTAACAAAAGAAATTCCTTCAAACCCGTCATATCGCCAGCTATAAGTGAGTTTTTTGCCGGGATCAACTTCCGTTACTTTGCAAAGATGCAAATATTTTCTTTCATCTGTCCCTCCTTTGAACTTGAATTCAAAGCCTGCTTCAGCCCTGAATGCAGGGAGGTCAAAATACCATTCTTTCATTTCATCTTTGTCTGTAATGGCTTTCCAGACAATTGAGATAGGAGCATTGAATGTCCTTTCTATTACAAATGGTTCGTTTGTTTGAACTGAATTTTTCATGAGTTTTATTTTTCATTATTTTTTCAGACAGGAATATTAGCTAAATATGCTTCCAGCCGGTCTGCATTTTGTGACATTCCTTCTTTGGCTCCGTACTCTTTAACTAGTCTTTCAAGTTCAGCAGCAGATGCAAATACAGCCTTCATATTGAGCAAGGTTTTGTTGCCTTGTTCTTCAAAAGTTACGGTTACTTGAAAGCTCACCGGTTCAACACCATCGTCATCCATGTGCTGGTAAACCAGGCGTTCGGGTTTTACTACTTCTTTATAAACAATTTTATTCGGGTAATCCCTGCCGTCCGGGCCATGCATTGTTAAACGCCATACACCACCGGCTTTTACATTCATTTCGTGAACAGTATTCTTAAAGCCATTCGGGCCCCACCATTGTGCCACATGTTCCGGTTCTGTCCATACTTTAAAAACAAGTTCCCTGGGGGCATTGATCAGGCGGCTTATGCTCATTTCCCGGCCAGAACTGCTGATAGTTGCATTTGTCTGTGTCATATTTTTTCTTTTATGATTAAATATTTAATTGCTGACTGAAATGGCATGAAATCATTTAACCGTTTCTCCCATTTTGTAAAGAACGGTTTCAAGCCGGTCAAAATTCTGTTCATTCGCATCAACCACATATATTTTTACCCGCTCACATTCATCCGCCGTTTCAAATAGCATGCGAAAAATTAACCTTGTCTTATTGCCAAGGTCTTCGAAGCTGGCCCTTACCTGGAATTTATGCATTGGCATTAAGTGCTCAAAGATGATCAGTTCCGGTTTTATGATCTTTGTAAAAGAACTTTTATTGTGGTAATTGGCTCCATCCGGTCCATGCATAGTAAAGTTCCAGTTCCCGGTTTCCCTGAAATCAAATTCATGAAATGTATTTGTAAAACCATTAGGCCCCCACCAGTTCACTAACAATTCTGGTTCTTCCCATGCTTTGAAAACAAACAGCCTCGGGAAATTAAAGATCCTTTTAGATACTATTTCACGATCAGCGGATGCATCATTTAATTCATTTTCGTTTGACACTTTTTTTATTTTTCGTTTGCAGTTTATTGCTGGCTTGTATTTTATCGAGGTAATTTTCTAGTGAATCAAGTTTCATGTTCCAGAATTGGCGGTATTGTTCAACCCAATCAGAGACTTCGTTCAACTGTTCCAGTTTCGCTTCACAAAAACGCTCCCTGCCTTTTTGTTTGATAACGATGAGACCGCATTCCGTCAGGATCTTGATATGCTTTGAAATGGCGGGGCGGCTCACATCAAAATTTTCGGCCACTGAATTTAGGTTCAGCGACTGGCTGGCGATCATGTTAATGATCGCCCTGCGGGTGGGGTCGGCTATTGCCTGGAATACATCTCTTCTCATATCATCGCTTATTTAAGTAACCAATCGGTTACAAATGTAATGAAACCTTTTGGTTACGCAAATTGTTTTTAAAATTTTTTTTGAAAATAAGAAAGGCCCGTTTTACAAGGGCCTTTGAATCTTTATTTTTTGAAACAGTCAGTGGATCAGGTGCTTTTGGCCTGTTTTTTTGCCACCGCCTTTTTTGCCATCCTGGCGCTAACCCTTGCTTCATTTTCTGCCATTTTAGCCAGAACAAGTTTCTTTACAAGCGCCGCGGGGAGCGGCTTGTCCTTGGGAAATTGAATGGTAACTCCTGAAGTATTATATGCTTTCAGGTCATTTTTGAACAGCTTTATGATCGAACGGCTCATCGTGTAATAACTGCAGTGATTATTAAAAGATGCAATGGCAGCCACCGGGCCGTTGTATTTGAAAATTGGCATCTGGTAGCTGATGACCTCAATAGCCTTCGGCACCGCAGTTTTGATCGCCTTACGCATCTTTTCAAGGGTTGTGCTTGCCGGCTCAGGAAGCCGGTTGATATATTCATCAACTGTTTTTGGCGGAATATGTTCAATTGATTTTTTCATATACGCATCTTTATTTTTTATGGTTCTTATCGAAATGTAGCAGCCAGTGATTTCCAAACTTATCAGTAAGGTCTCCGAATAAAGCACCCCAGAAGGTATCCTCCAGTGGGTGAGTTGCCAGTCCGCCTAAAGAAAGGCTTGCATAACAATTTTTTATTTCTTCCTCGCTGCTGCAATTAAGCATTAAAGAAACTGAATTTCCTTTTAAAAGCCCCTTTTCACCCACCATATCTGAAGCCATCAATACCAAAGATTCTTTCGTTAAGGTAGCGTGTAAAATGCAATCTTTCATCTGTTGGGGCATTTTTTCTGCCAACGGCGATTCACCAATGGTTTGCAGGTTGAGTTCTCCCCCCAGGCATTCTTTATAAAAGCTCATTGCTTGTCGGCAGTTACCGTTGAACGTTAGGTAAGAATTTATCTGTGTCATCGTTTTATTGGTTTAATATTTATTGTTATCAACTTTTGAGCCCAACCATGCAGCGCACAGCTGCCGGGCCAACATACATTTCCAGGCAATAACCATTGGGGTCAATACCCGGGTAAGCAAGCAATTCAGTGAATGCCTCACCGATACTTTTAACATCATCCCGGAAGTTTGGAATGAACCTGCTGATATATGCTCCTTCTTTAATGATAAAAGTTTCAAGACCATATTCCCCGGCTTCCCTTTCATGCAAGGCTGTTTGTGCAGCTTTGTATATGATCTCCCCTTTTTTCCCGGGGTAGGATATGCCATATACCTGCCTGTTTTCCCCAATTGGTAATTTGGAACCTAAAATTTGAAATGCTTCCATAATACCGTTGGGAAATGATCTTGCAGTTACACAAAGCACTTCAGTATCTTTTTCAATATTTAAAATTTCCATTGGTATATATTGTAATGTGGTTGACTATTCTTTGATACAAATTTACACACCTGTAATGAAGTCAATGGGGTGCAAAAACGACTTATTAAGGGGTTGATTACGACAGGGGTCTTCCCTATCTTTGCCGGGTAAAATGGAACGCCTGATAAGTGCAGGCAGTCATCTTCATAACTGGAAAATAAACATACATCATGAAACATGTATCCATCCTTGTACCTGAAACAGCGGTGATTGAAGCGATCGCCGATCCGCGTTATTTATTTACCGCTGTGAATCAATTTTTAGAAACAACCGGCAAGCCGCCCTTGTTCAATGTTAAATTAGTTGGGCTTTCCAAAGAAATAAAATTAGAGAACAGTGCATTTTCTGTCCATACCGATGCATTGCTGAAGGATATAAAAAAAACGGACCTGGTCTTTATTCCAGCATTGAGTGGTGATATGAAAACGGCTTTGGAATTGAATAAGAGATCGATCCCCTGGATAATTGAACAGTATAATAACGGGGCAGAAATCGCATCACTTTGTATCGGCGCTTTTTTACTGGCGTCAACTGGATTGTTGAATGGAAAAAAATGTTCCACCCATTGGAATTCCGCCAATGAATTCAGGAATATGTTCCCGGAAGTAGAACTGGTTGATGGTTGTATCATTACCGAAGAACAAGGAATTTATTCAAGTGGGGGGGCCAACTCTTACTGGAATTTACTCTTATACCTTGTTGAAAAATACACCGATCGGGATACGGCGATCCTTGCTTCCAAATATTTTGCAATTGATATAGACCGCGAAAGCCAGTCTGCCTTTATGATGTTCCGTGGACAAAAAGATCATGAAGATGTTGAAATAAAAATGGCACAGGAATTCATTGAATCCAATTTCCATGATAAAATTAAAGTTGATCAGCTCGCAGACAAGTTTGCTGTTGGCAGGAGAAGTTTTGAGCGCAGGTTTAAAAAAGCCACCAACAACAGCGTTATTGAATATATACAACGGGTAAAGATTGAAGCAGCCAAAAGAAGTTTTGAAACGGGCAGGAAAAATATCAATGAAGTAATGTATGATGTGGGGTATACCGATACCAAGGCTTTCAGGACTGTTTTTAAAAAGATAACCGGTTTGTCACCTATTGAATACAGGAATAAATACAATAAGGAAACAGTGCTTATGGAAATATGACCCTTGAAGAGATGTTGTCAATGAATTTTTTGAATATGTATGATCGCCATTTGTTTAAATCTGGCGGTCTCGAATGTTTTTTTGACAACATAGAACCAATTATGCTGTTTTATATCTACTGCAAATACATCTGAAATTTTATGTTGTTTTACTGCGTCTGAGAATTCCTTTGCCATTATTCCATCAGTGAACCAATTTGTATCGCCAAAGTTTTGATTCCCGTCCATATTATATTTTGAGGCCAGGCTGTCAAAAGGAACTCCTTTTTTATATGCTCCCATTATCAGACTTCTGATACTATCGATCTGCCTGATAGATAACTTCGCCCCATCTAAAAAAATATAATTTACCCTCGAAAATACAGAACTCGTATCATACAATACTTTATAGGTATCGCCACCGATAACAAATATATCCCCGTACTTTTTTGTATAGAATTGCTTTTGCAATGCGGATGTGTCAATGCATTCATTGACCTGCAGCAGGTCTAACCGTAAAGCGGGATCCTTATCTGTAAGCGCTTTTACTTCATCATAGGTATTTGCTTGCTGCAATTCCCCGGTTAAAGATTGCCCAAATGAATTCGCCGTAAAAAAGATTGAAAGAAATAATATCGTTCGTTTCATATCAAAGAGTGAGATTTAATTATTTATATTGCACTGATTTTTTTTGTTCAAAAGTGGCCTTTATGATATTCAGTGAATCAGTGGCAGGCCATTTTGGATTTACGAAGCAAAAACTTCATAATGCTCTACATGCGCTTCAAATTCAAGCAGGAAATTTTTGTCCTCGGGGTAATATTTTGCTTTTTCAAAGTCCTGCCCCGCAAAGTTTTTAATGGTATCTAAATTCTCCCAGTAGGTAATAAGTTTAAAATGTGCTTCACCTTCCTTAATACTGCGTAGAAAACTCAGCCCTTTAAATCCCTTGGTTTTTGTATAATCTGGAATGGCGACTTCCAGCAAAAATTTACTGTAATCTCCGGATTTAGATCTGTCAGTTCTGCCGTGCCATATTCTTGCTATCATAAATAGTTAATTTGGAAATGAATCAATTTGAAAATTTGGAGATTGAATGATAACCAGCACCAAATTTAAATTTACTTTATTAAACTGCATGCCCGCATTCCAAAATTGACCAATTCCCAAATTGGCAAATTCTATTATCTTTGCGCCATGACAACAGAACAACTTAAATCTATGAGAGACCGTGTCCTGGTCCTGGGGAGGTTTCTTTGACGTCGCTAACAGGAACGCTAAGATCGCAAACGATAAACAACTTTCACTTTCACCTGGCTTTTGGGACGACAATGTACGTGCAACTTCCATCCTCAAGGAAATAAAGGTCAATGAGTATTGGATAAACCTTTACCACGCTGTTAATACGGCTGTGGAGGACTTTGCCGTGCTCTTCGATTTTTGGAAAGCAGGCGAAACCACCGAAGAAGAAGTAAAAGAAGCATACTCAGATGCCATCAATAAAATAGAGGACGCCGAATTTAAAAGCACGCTCAACGAGCCCGAAGATGAATTGCCTGCGGTGTTAACCATCAACAGTGGCGCTGGAGGTACCGAAAGCCAGGATTGGGCCGAAATGCTTGCCCGTATGTACCGTATGTATGGGGAAAAACAAGGCTGGAAGGTTACCGAAATTGACTGGCAATGGGGCGACGGCGCCGGGATCAAGACCTGTACCTACGAGTTTGAAGGCGACTTCGCTTACGGTTTTCTAAAATCAGAGAACGGTGTTCACCGCCTGGTTCGGATATCCCCGTTTGACAGCAATGCACGCCGGCACACATCTTTCGCTTCTGTGAATGTATACCCATTGGTAGATGATACCATTCATATAGACATAAATCCTGCTGATGTAAAAATGGAGACTTCCCGCAGTGGCGGGGCCGGCGGACAGAACGTGAACAAAGTGGAGACCAAAGTGCAGCTGACACATATACCTACCGGGATCGTGGTTGTTTGCCAGCAGGACAGGAGCCAGTTGGGCAACAGGGAATTAGCCATGCAAATGCTCAAAAGCCGTTTATATGAAATTGAATTGCAAAAACGCAATGAATTAAAGGATGCCAGCAACAGTAAAAAAAAGAAAATAGAGTGGGGAAGCCAGATCCGTTCATATGTATTTCACCCTTATAAAATGATCAAGGACCACCGTACCGATTATGAAGTGGGTAATGTAGGCCCTGTAATGGACGGGGAACTGGATGGGTTTATAAAAGCGTATCTGATGAGTGAGAAGGAAAATGTATCTTAATTTGATGAGTAGTTGATTTGCCGATTAGTCGATTTGATAATTTGATGATTTAGCTAAATTTAATTTACCAGGCAAATGCTTGTTTAACCATTGAATTTTGTATTTTGATTTTCAAATCACCAAATTAGGGTTTCATCAAATCTTTTATATGCAAACTGGGAGAGAAAATTTAATAGTTGAACTCAGTTTTGTTTTTGCATTAAAAATCATTAGATATGTTGAGTTATTGGAGCACAAAAAGAAATATATAATTACATGGCAGTTATTAAGATCAGGAACTTCAATTGGAGCAAATGTCAGAGAAGCACAAAACGCAGAAAGTAAAGCCGATTTTATTCATAAACTGAAAATCGCGGCCAAAGAAACCGATGAAACCGAATATTGGTTGTTACTTTGCAAAAATTCTGAAGATTATGAAAATTGCGATGAATTATTAAATGATTGTATTTCGATTGCTAAAGTCCTGTCTAAAATAATCGGATCTTCAAAATTGAAATCAATCAACTAATTTCCAAATTATCAAATCATCAAATTAAAAATATCATCATGCAATACGGAGATTTTTATTACCCAATGCCTGTAAATGAGCCTGTTTTAAATTATGCCCCCGGCAGCCCGGAAAAAGCCGCTTTAAAAGCCGCTTTGAAAGAATTAAAAGCAAATAAGATCGATGTACCGATGTACATTGGTTCAGAAGAAATAAGAACAGGGAGAACAATGGAGTTGCGTCCGCCGCATGAGCGTAAACACCTGCTTGGGCAATTCCATATCGGGGAAGCCAAACACGTAACAAAAGCCATCAATGCGGCACTAAGGGTAAAAGACAAGTGGGCCAACATGAGTTGGGAGAACCGTGCAAACATATTTTTAAAAGCGGCTGACCTCCTGGCAGGAAAATATCGTCCATACATCAACGGTACTACCATGCTTGGTCAAAGTAAGAATGCATACCAGGCAGAAATTGATTCCGCGTGCGAGTTGATCGATTTCCTCCGGTTCAATGTTCATTTTCTCAGTGATATATATCGCCAGCAGCCGGTCAGTGGTGCAGGCATGAACAACAGGATGGAATACCGTCCGTTGGAAGGATTTGTTTTTGCATTAACACCATTTAATTTTACTGCTATTGGTGGCAACCTGCCAACATCTGCTGCTATGTGTGGCAATGTAGTGATCTGGAAATGTGCCAATACACAGGTTTACAGCGCACAGATGTTCATGCGCATCCTAAAAGAAGCAGGCCTGCCCGATGGCGTGATCAACCTCCTCTTCATTGATGGGCCAACGATCGGTGAAGTGGTTTTCAATCATCCCGACTTTGCAGGCATACACTTTACCGGTAGTACAGGGGTGTTCAATAAAATGTGGGAAACGATCGGGAAGAATATGGGAATGTACAGGTCATACCCACGCATTGTTGGTGAAACAGGTGGTAAGGATTTCGTGATTGCCCATAAGTCGGCAAACCCCGATGTGGTTGTTACAGCGCTTGCCCGGGGGGCTTTTGAATACCAGGGACAAAAATGCTCTGCGGCATCACGTGCCTATATCCCTTCCAACCTGGCGGCAGAAGTAAAAAGGAAATTAGTTGATGCTGTGAAGACAATGAAGATGGGAACGGTAGAAGATTTCAGCAATTTCATCAATGCAGTTATTGATGAAAAGAGTTATAACAAACTGGAAAGCTATATCAAAGGCGCCAGGAAAAGGGATAGCAATGCAAAAGTATGGGTAGGAGGTAAGTGTGATAAAACTGATGGTTTTTTTATTGAACCCACGATCATCGAAGCCATGGATCCGCAATATGTAACTATGTGCGAAGAGTTATTCGGGCCGGTACTTACTGTATATATTTATGACGAAAATAAATATGAAGAAACACTGAAACTTGTTGACAGTACATCTCCTTATGCATTGACAGGGGCCGTTATTGCACAGGATCGTTTTGCAGTTGAATTAGCAACCAATAAATTGCGGAACAGTGCAGGCAATTTTTACATCAATGACAAGCCAACCGGAGCAGTTGTTGGCCAACAGCCCTTTGGTGGCGCTAGAGGCAGTGGAACAAATGATAAAGCAGGTAGTATATTGAATCTATACCGTTGGTTAAGCGCAAGAACGATCAAGGAAACATTTAATTCCCCAACTGATTACAGGTATCCGTTCATGAATGAAAAATAATACAACTGTCCGAATTGGGATTTTTCAGATGAATGGATTTATAGATTAATTTTTCTAATCCCATATCAATAAATCCATTCATGCCAATTCAGACATTTGATTGCTTTTTATTCAAAGGATGTCTTAACCTTTTTACTTCAAGGCTTGCTGCACCAAAATTGAACAACAACCCGGTATCGACTTTATAAGCCACGAGATAATTCAATCCTTGAGCTAAGTGTACATCTTCTAATTTTATAACGGCTTTCAGTTCCACCATTAGTTTTTCTTCCACCAAAAAATCAACCCTCCGGCTGCCTATTGCAATGCCATCAGAGAATAAAGCCATTTCCAGTTCCCTCGCAAATTTTAATTCTTGCTTTTTCATTTCAATAGCCAAAGCACGTTGGTAAATTACTTCCTGGAAACCATTGCCTAAACAGCATGTACCTTCATGGCACACCCAATTATTTTATAGGTCAGGTCGTCTTTTATTTGTTCTTTCATTCTCAAGTCATTAATCAATTGCATTTTAATTTTATAGATAGAGACAATTCAGGTGTTTTAACCGGTCATTGAAGAGATTTTCCTCTTAGCTCAGAAATAATCCAATAATCTCTAAATCCAACAAATCCAAATCGAGTGTGTATAGTATGTGTATAATGCATCGGGTTACGTTTTTTATTTTTGCGGTATTAAGTATCATTAAACATTATAACATTTAAAAGCGCGACAGATCATGACAAAGAAAGTATTGTTTTCACTTCCTTCAGAACTAGTAGCTAATGCATCTGATGGGATATTACTGGGAGAATTTAATAACTGGAATATAGAAGAAGGTATCCACCTGCATAAACAGGAAGACGGCTCTATGAGAGCGGAACTTATCCTAACTGCCGGAAAAACCTATGAGTATCGTTATTTATTGAATGACGGAAGATGGGTAAATGATAACAACGAGAAAAAATTCCCGGATGTATTTGGTAATACTGTTGAGAACTGTGTGCTGACAGTTCCTGCCCCTGTTAAAAAAACCGCAACAGCAAAACCAAAAGCAGTTGTTAAAAAAGAAAAACCAATAGTGCAGGCAGATGACCTCACTAAGATCGAAGGGATCGGGAAAAAAGTTGCAGCATTACTTAATAAAGAGAACATCATTACTTATAAGGATCTTGCCAAATGCTCTATTAAAAAACTGCAATTGATATTGGATACCGCCGGCAGTAAATTTATTCTGCATGATCCGGGAACATGGCCCAGGCAGGCTAAATTAGCTGTTTCAGGAGATTGGGAAACATTGAATAAATTACAGGAAGAACTCAAAGGCGGTAAATAATTTTATTAACCCTTCTGAACTATACACTAGCCCCTTTACCGGGGCTTTTTTTATTCCATACCAATAGTTACTGAACCAATAATCTTCTATCTTTGGCTTTACCTGTTCAAACATTCGTATGCAAATTTTACTTTCGGCACAGCAGCTTAACTTAACCATAAAACGACTCGCCCAGCAGTTGGTAGAAAATTTTGATGACCTGGAAGAAGTTGTTTTTATTGGCATACAACCACGCGGGATCAAAGTAAGTAAAAGGATCATTGAACATATCTCGATACTTTGTCCCGGCGAGAAAATTCAATACGGCATACTCGACATAACTTTTTACCGGGATGATATACGGGAAGAATTGCACGTTGCGAATAATACGGATATACCATTTTCTATAGAAGGGAAAAAAGTGATACTGATCGATGATGTATTATACACTGGTAGAACAATCAGGGCTGCACTGGATGCCCTCCAGGATTTTGGCCGTCCACAAAAAGTAGAATTGTGTGTACTGGTTGACAGGAGATTTAACCGTGATCTTCCCATTCAGCCCGATTATTGCGGTAAAGCGATCGATACAGTTGTTTCACAGAAAGTAAAAGTGGAGTGGGATAGGGAGGAAGTTGTTTTGTACTAAAACGATATAGAAAGTTACTGGATACTTGATGCGGGAATAGTGCGACGATCAATCCAGCATCCAATATTCACTTCATCAAAAATCATTCTCATGAAAAAAATATTCATTCTCTCAGCAGCATTCTTTTCGATCAGCTTAACTGCCTTCAACCAAAACCATCCTGCCTGGATAATGCAAGGGAATATTTATGAAGTAAATGTACGACAGTATACTGCCGAAGGTACTTTCAAGGCTTTTTCAAAACACCTCAACCGGTTAAAAGTAATGGGCGTTCAAACACTTTGGTTCATGCCCATCAACCCGATCAGTAAATTGGAGCGCAAAGGAACTATGGGAAGTTATTATGCAGTGGCAGATTATACTTCTGTCAATCCTGAGTTTGGAACAATGGCCGATTGGAAAGCACTCGTAAGAATGATACATGGCAAAGGAATGAAAGTGATCATTGATTGGGTGCCCAACCATACAGGGGCAGATCACAGGTGGCTTACATCGCATCCTGATTTTTTTGTAAAGGATAGTATGGGTAAACCGGCCATTCCATTTGACTGGGCTGATACGAGGCAACTTGATTATAAAAATACAGTTATGCAGGACAGTATGATCGCTGCTATGAAATTCTGGCTCACAAATACAGGCATAGATGGGTTCAGGTGTGATGTTGCCTGGAATGTTCCCGGAGTTTTCTGGACCCGTTGTACCGGTCAACTGAAGAAAATAAAGAAAGACATTTTTATGCTTGCAGAAGGTGATAAGCCTTATCTCCATACTTGCCGGGGTTTTGATGCAACCTATCCCTGGGAAATGTTTCACATGATGGTAAATGTGGCAAAAGGCGAGCGGCCTGCATTTGCACTGGATAGCATAAAACTAAAATACGATACTGCATATCCGAAGAATGCACTGGAGATGTATTTCACCAGCAACCATGATGAGAATAGCTGGAACCATTCAGACTTCGGTACCTTCCCTGGAGCCGTGCATGCTCCCTTTGCCGTATTCACACAAACAATGGTGAGGTCTGTTCCGCTGATCTATGGCGGCCAGGAAGAACCCATATTAAGGGCACTGGAATTTTTTGAAAAAGATCCCATGGTTTTTAAAGAATTCAAAAGGGCTGCATTTTATAAAACATTGCTGGATCTCAGGAAGAACAACATGGCACTTGCAGCAGATGCGTCATTTAAAAAAGTAAAAGCAGGGGATGAAAATGCTGTTTATGCTTATGTGAGGGAAAAAGCAGGGAAAAAGCTGTTGGTCATACTAAACCTTTCCGCAACTGAACAAACTATAAAAATTACTGACAAGGCCTTGTGGGGTAATCCATATAATGTGTTTATGGGAATGCGTGAGAAACTGATCAATAAGCCCTGGATGATAGAGCCCTGGGGTTACGTTGTATATGAGTATAAGTAATATCCAGATAATAGATCCTTGATCGAAGTATCATAACGTTATCCAGGATCCAGGATCCAGGATCCAGCATCTCGTATCGGTTTTTTCCTTAACTTCGCTCCTTAATGCAACTATCTACCAAACATCTATTGGGCATTAAGGATCTTATCCCGGAAGACATTTCTCTTATTTTATCTACAGCCACCCAGTTTAAAGAAGTATTGCAAAGGCAGATCAAAAAAGTACCTTCATTGCGGGATGTAACGATCGTTAATTTATTTTACGAAAATTCAACCCGCACCCGGATATCATTTGAGCTTGCGGAAAAAAGATTGAGTGCAGATACCATCAATTTCGCTGCTTCCGGATCTTCTGTATCAAAGGGAGAAACCTTACTGGATACCGTAAACAATATCCTTAGCATGAAAGTGGATATGGTTGTAATGAGGCACAGTGCAAGCGGCGCCCCGCATTTTTTATCCAAACATTTACCCGGTACGGCTATCATCAATGCCGGGGATGGCATCAACGAACATCCTACGCAGGCTTTGCTCGATGCATTTTCAATTGTAGAAAAAGCCGGCTCGCTGGAAGGTAAGAAAGTTGTACTTATTGGCGACATCATGCACTCGAGGGTAGCATTGAGTAATATTTATCTTTTAAAGAAAATGGGAGCCGAGGTTATGGTTGCAGGCCCGCCAACCCTTATTCCTGCTTATATCAAAGAGGCATTGGGCGTGATGGTGGAATATGACCTGGGAAAAGCATTGCAGTGGTGCGACGTGGCAAATGTTTTGCGTATACAATTGGAGCGCCAGAACCAGGTTTTGTTTTCTTCTTTGCGTGAATACAATCTTGCTTATGGCGTGACAAGAAAAATATTGGATTCCATAAACAAGGAAATTATCATCATGCATCCGGGGCCTATCAACCGAGGCGTGGAAATAGACAGCGATGTGGCAGATAGCAACCAATCCATTATCTTGCAGCAGGTGGAAAATGGAGTAGCAGTGAGAATGGCAGTCTTATACCTGCTTGCTGGAAAAAAAGGAGAATAATATAGGATGTGTGATGTATGATATCAGAACATCCACATCATAAATCATACATCATAAATCATACATCATAAATAATGAACCGCATTTGTTTATTCCCCGGCACATTTGATCCTGTTACACTGGGACACACCGATATTATTGACCGGGCCTTGCCATTGTTTGATAAGATGTTCATTGGTATCGGGCGCAATACAAATAAACTGCCCATGTTCAGCGAGCTTCAGCGGCTGGAATGGTTAAAGGAAATTTATAAGGATAATGATAAAGTGGAAGCAATTGTATATGATGGTTTGACTGTTGATTGCTGCAAGCAGGTTGGCGCCAACTTTATTCTCCGCGGTATCCGTTATGTAAATGATTTTGAATACGAAAAAGCCATCGCGGATATGAACAGGAGTATTGCAGTTAATATAGAAACGATCTTCCTTACATGCCTCCCGCAATATACTTCGGTAGCATCTACACTTGTACGTGATGTACTTAAGAATGGCGGGGAAGTGTCCAAATTCCTGCCTGCTGTTGTAAACAAAACGATCTCAAAAAAATAATTTACAATTGAATAATACGATCTGGTTTAATAAGGATATTAAATTGGCTGACCTGCATTCCCTTGCACCGGATACGATGGCAGATCACCTGGGCATGGAATGGACAGAAATGGGCCCCGGTTTCCTGAAAATGAGAATGCCGGTGAATGAAAGAACAAAACAGCCATATGGACTGTTGCATGGAGGCGCCAGTTGTGCCCTCGCCGAAACAGTTGGAAGTATCGGTTCTCACCTCATCATTGACCCTGAAAAATATCTATGTGTCGGCCTGGAGATAAATGCCAATCATATCAGTAGTGCAAGATCAGGGTTCGTTATCGCTACAGCAACTCCATTGCATACAGGTAGTACCACACATGTATGGGACATAAAAATTCATGATGAAAAAAATAAACTCATCTGTGTATGCAGGCTAACAGTTGCTATTCTGAAAAAAAAATAACTGAACTCAGTATATGCCCTACCTGTCTATGTGGTCAGAATACGAAATATTATGAAGGCCCCAATTTCCAAATTATCACGGAATATCAAAAAAGCTACTTAAAATATCTTTAATGGTTGCATAAGTATTCGCAATGGGTGTTTTGATATCTTTCGTCCTGAACCATTTTACCTGTGTGATATCTTCCGTTGTTTGCGGTTGCAGGTCTTGTTTGGAGGTACAGGTAAAATAGTACCAGTGGCTCATTTTTAAAAAGTGTTTTCCAAACTCATCATAGATATGATAAGTATCACCGATCTTTTTTTTAAGTTTTAAATTTTTTACCCCTGTCTCTTCTTCTATTTCACGTGCAGCACATATTTCTGGTAATTCATTTTTTTCCATTTTCCCTTTTGGGAGGTCCCATTTACCCCGCCTGAAAATGAATAACAGGTCCTTTTCATCATTTTGGACAATGCCGCCTGCCGCTTCTATGACCGTAAAATTCCTGAAGAATGCTGCTTTTAATTTTTCAAGGTCATTGTTCCAGATGATACCGGTATGGAAATCTTCCTTTTTTATTTCATGTACCAATGATTTGATCGCACGGGATGACAATTCATCTATAAAAACTACGTCAGGGTGATGCAACAACTCATTTAGAGAGTCATCCATTTCATCACACAAATAGACCGGTTTTTCGCCGTAATAAATTTTTATCTGCATAATTTACTGGTTGGACCTGGTAAAAATAAAGCATTGCTTTCACATGGGTTTTATTAAGACTTATCTTTGTTGGTTTAGAAGGTTTAAAGAGCTTTAATTCAAAGAAGTTCACCTGTACCGTCTAAACTTCTAAACCGGAATTAAGATAACCTCAACATAAAGAGCACACAGATGAAGTCAAACGAGAAAGCAGTTGCAGAAAAGTTATTACAGGTAGCAGCCGTAAAATTAAGTGTAGAAAAGCCTTTTACATGGGCCAGCGGCTGGAAAAGCCCCGTCTATTGTGATAACAGGAAAGTATTATCATACCCTTATGTACGCGATTTCATTAAAAGCGAGCTTTGCAGTGTCATCTTTGAGCAATTCCCCGGGGCTGAAGCATTGGCGGGCGTAGCCACAGCTGGTATCGCCTGGGGAGCAATGGCTGCTGATCAGCTGAAATTGCCCTATATGTATGTGCGGCCAAAGCCAAAAGAGCATGGAATGGGTAACCAGATAGAAGGAGCATTTGTGCCCGCCCAGAAAGTATTGGTCATTGAAGACCTTATATCAACCGGTAAAAGCAGCCTGCAGGTTTGTGATGTGCTGAAAGCTGCCGGTATGGAAGTCGTTGGCATGGTTTCCATATTTACCTATGGCTTTCCGGAAGCAACAGAAGCATTCACGAAGGCCGGGATCATGCTTAAATCACTAACCAGTTACGAAGTATTGATAAATTTGGCCATTGAGAAGGGCACTGTTGACGAAAATCAGCTAAAAACCTTGTTAAACTGGAGAAATAATCCTTCAGATTGGAAAGGAATTGAATAAATTTAGGCCCACTTAGTAAATGATCCTATATATGAAACAACTTCAACTTAGTGTAATAGCCTTACTGGGACTGGTCTTTACCTCATTTGCCCAGCAAAAAGCTACCGATAAGGCTGTTATTAAAACACCCACGGTACAATGCGATATGTGCAAGGAAAAGATAGAAAATTACCTGGCGCATCAATATGGCATAACTTCTGTAAAAGTGGACGTAAAGAAGAAGACCACTACAGTGACCTGGATAACCGACCGCACCAATATCGAGGTCATCAAGACAGCTATTGCAAATGCGGGTTATGATGCCGATGATGTTACGGCAGATGAAACAGCCTATAAAAGACTGCCCAAATGTTGCAAAAAGCCTGCAGCCCCACCGGTTCCGGTTGATAAAAAGGGATAATTTCTTAGAAGAATAAAAAATATTGAACCCGCCCTGAATAGGCGGGTTTTCTTTTATGAAAGGATCTTAATAAAAAGGATGACCAGTTACCTGGAGGTATGGGGGAAAGGGGCTTTTGAACCCTTTAAATTAAAGGACCATTTAATTGTCATTTGTATTGTATCCTCCAAACCGGGTATCATGCGTACAGTAAAATTAAGTCATAGCTAAAAGGAGATCGAGTAAATAGGGGGATTACTCATTTTTAATGCCCCGAAGTTTGGCATAAATGAAAATTATGGAAAGAATTTTCCAAATACAGGGGCCTCTAAAACAAGTCTATACTTTGCACTGTCTGGTAGTCAACATTAAAACTTTTAAAAACACCGGCTTTTCCAACTTTTACTTTACCCGTTACCCTGATATTTACCTCTTTCCTGAACAGGCTGATTAGCCCGTTTTTTAGCAGGTTTTTCATATCAAGATCAATTTTTAAGGGTACAGTAAATATGTCCCTTTTAGGAATGGCAACCTGGATATCCTGGCTGGAATGCCCCAGGTAAGTACTATCTACAAAAACATCCAGGTCCGTCCTGTTGAGCTCCAAACCGAAATTATTTGGGTTATAATAAACCAGGTCCACTTTCAAATTAGCCCCGCCGAAACCCAGTTTTTCCAAACTCAGGTTATTGAATTCGCGAAACTCCAGGTCCTTGGGCGTACGACAGGATGTCATCCAAATTAAAGATCCAATAATTATTAACCCCAGGGTAGTGGTAAATGATCTCATTCTATTATTTAAAAAATCTAAGATAAGTAAAGTAGGGGAATGTGAAATAAAGGCGACTATATACTACTTAACACAAGTCTTTGTAACTCTTTGTTAGCAATGGTTTTGTAAAGGGTTAAGTTTAATAAATATACGTTTTTATAAAATGTAAAAAACCGAAAAATGCAGCCTCAATCAAAATGGCAGTTCAATGTTATTATTAGCATTATGGGTTTAATATTATATTCAAGTAGTAAGATTTTTATTAAACTGGATACGAAAAAACGGAATAACTAAGTTATTCCGTTTTTTCTAATTTTTTTTGGGTTAGTAATAATCTTTTTTCTTCTTGTAGCTTAATTTAGATTTCTTCTTCGTGTGAAATAATTGATTTTTTCATTGCCATAAATTTGGTTTTATATGTAAATAAACGAAATTTTTAATTAGATAGTACCTTTTGTTTAGTTATTTTTTTATTGCCTACTTAGGTACTTTTACAATAAAGATGCCATTTCCCGGTAACATCCAGTTAAACGATTCAATACTTATATAGCTATCTTCTTGAATAATCTTCATCCCTCCTTCAGTCGGATATGATAAAGTTCCAAAGCATGAGCCAATAAGCTTTAAATCACTCCCACTGTAGGTATAATCTATTTTAAAGCTTTTAACTGGCATTGTTACCCTTTTATAATAGTTTATATCTGTTTTTTTTGTAATAACTATTACAACCTTCTTAATTGTTAGACTTTTAGTAAAGTCAAAGGTTAAAGGGTTGCCTTGTAAATCAGCCCAATATATACCAAAACTATAATGTATGTCCGTTTGAGTAACATCAGAGGGAAGAACTTTGACTTGGGCAGTTATATCCTTTTCATCATCATCATCTATTTTGACTGTTAAATTTGATATTTTATAAACATCATCTACTACCTGTCCCGGTTCCATTTCTAAGTATGTCTTAGGAAAATCTTTATATGTCACTTTCTTATCTAATGGATTAATTATATATTCCTCTATATAATGTTTTTTCTTGAAATAATCTCCTTCTGAATGACAAACTGTATTTTGTCTAAATCTTTCGCAATATGGCTGAGTTAATAAATCGCATACACTTTCATCTAAATTAATAAGCCCTTTTTCGACAGTTTCAGAATCTTTTAAGTGTATTTTTTGAGTACATTCCTTTCTTAATTCGAGTAACTTATCTCTTGGTAAAGTGTTTAAATAATCTTTGGATATTAAAGATTCTACTGTAATTCTTTTAAAATAATCAATCATCGCTGGTAAATCCAAAATCCACGATAAGGTAGGGCCTATAATTAATGCATCTCCAAGAGCATTTAGTAAATCTGCAATAATTATATTGTTTTCACAAGATTTTCCATCTTCACACGCATGTCTCACAAGAATGGATATTAAAATACATATAATGCCCAGAAAAATTAGTATAATTAGTTGTAAGGGTTTTTTTGCTGATTTAGGTTTTGTATTTGCCATTTTATAAGGTTTTAATATTTCAAAGAACTTATTTTGCCTTCTTTTTTTGTTTTTTAGGCAGGGGAGTAGATAAAGCCTTTTTCATGGCTTCCTCAAAAGTCATATTTAATACTACTGGTTTCTCTATGGGTTTCTTTTTTTTTGCCATTATCCCAATATCTGTTTAGAAGTTAATTCAAGTGATTCAGAATAATAGACAAAATTAGTTTTGTTGGTAATAGTTTTGGTAAATTCTTTTAGAAAGTATGAAGGGCGGGTAAACGTTTGTATAGGATCGAAATCTTTATATAATTGTTTTATTTGGGTTTCTGTAGTTAAAGACGAATGAGCAATCTCATTTCTAATTATCCGAATATTTTTTATTACTGTTTGGCTTTGTTTTAGTGCTATCGTTAAGTGATTTTCTTCATTTGAATCTATCTCAAAAAACAACTTAAATCGTGGAATTAGATTTTCATAATTAATCCAATCCACAAACCTATTTCCATTATAAATTATTTTCCTAACATCCTCAATATTTGATAGTGTAAACCGGGGTTGTATTTTATTACCACTAATTGGCATTTTCCCACATAATAATATTAGGGTACAATCCTCTAAAAATGATTCCCAGGATTTAACCAGTTGCAAAAATGCCGCTTCAATACCAGCATCCGTATGTTTAGCTATCGGGTTAAGGCAATGAAAAAACAATGCATTACAGTCTATTATGGAAGACGTAAACTTCTTTAATATATCTTCTGGATTTGGTATCATGAAAAACAAACTGATAAAATGTCTTTAATTACTTTATGTCTTATTTTTCTTTGCGGTAATTTATCAGTTGAACTTGTAGAGGCTTTAATAAATTCCGCGTATTCTTCAGGAATGTCAGTATTATGACCAACCTCTGGAGGGGAATCTTCTTCTTCATCATCATCATCATTTTCTTCTGAAGATGGCTTTCCCCAATTCAATACAGCATCATTTAATTCCAGTAATTCCTGCTTTACCATATCAGCTGCTTCCAAATGTAAGACTGGTCTAAAATCTTTTTCGCCCTCGTCATGTTCATTTGGTGGTAACCCGTATAATGTATCATAGATTGCTCCGAATAAGCTATAAAAAATAGGGGGTCTTCTGAACTCCATATTTTTAAGGTCTTCTCCTAATAGTTTGTTTACATGATTGATTACATCGTCAAACCTTTTAATGTATGTTTCAAGTTTAGCAGGAGGGGTATCGTCATATATTTTATAAAGCCCCTTAACCTTATTATAAATAGCATGCTTACCATCAGTAATCCCTTTCATCATAAGTGCAACTAATTCAGCTGTAATTTGTATTTCCTGCATACGGGATATAGAAGTTTCAGAAAATATTCTTGATTGTTCCCAAAAACTCAAATATGATTGAGCAAGGTTATCAATGTTCTGTTTAAATACGCCAGTATATAAAGCGTTCGCTTTTTCGGCTTGATTTAAGGGTACTGAATAAGAATTTAGTCTACTAAACATTTCATACACTTCCCTATTTGTAATTTGTCCAACAACATTAATTGTAAGCACGTAAGAGAGGAATTTTAACTGTATATCTTCGGGTAGGTCTTGAAAAATAACTTTTGCATAATCTTCATTATGTATTTTTTGCATTGTAAATTCCCCGGCAATAAACCCCATAATAGTTCTAATTCTTTGTTGACCATCTATAACTTCTCTTGATGTCCTTCGTTCTAATACGCTTACCTGTTCCCTAATAAAAAATGGGGGTAATGGAAATCCTTTAATAATTGAATCAATTAAATTTGATTTCCCTTTTGGCTTCCAAACTGCCCTCCTTTGAAATTTGGGAGAAAGAGTTAATTCCTTTCTTTCATACCACCCAAGAACATCATTTATCTTAAATGGTTGTGTAATAAAATCCATGCGCTTAATTTTACCCTTAATATCTGACATTTTAATCTCATTTTAATATTTATTTAATTAGATTCTTATATGTCAGCCGTCCTTCAACATTTGAAAGTGTTTGATTAAAGCGTTCTTTATCGGTTATTTTACGGGAATTGTAGCGGTATGCTGTCTCTGAACAGTACCGTTGTAAGTGTTTTGGGCTTACTTGATGATAGATGCCAATGATTGACCTTTTAAAGCATGAAAAGAACCCTTCCACGCTATTAGTATAGGCTAACCCATCTCTGAATTGCATTTCGGTATGGTTAACCGTTAAATGCTCTGCAAATTCATCTTTTAAGCCTTTATATGATAAGTGCGTATCTGTTACCAGTACAGCATCCTTTTTTACGTTTCTCCTTACTACTTCTTTAAAAGTATTATTCCCGATAACCGTTAATCTCGCTTTACCATCCCTCTCTAATAGTCCCATGACGGCTGTTTTGTTATCAATAGCCTGCTCCTGGAATCTTTTGCGTCTGCCACGATTCATATTAGCGAATTTTCCGCCTACATACGTTTCGTCCACTTCCACAATATTTTCCAATGGAGCAGGATTTGGGTCGCCCATGATCAGCCTAACCCTATGGAGTACAAACCATGCAGTTTTTTGAGTAATTCCCAAATCCCTGCCAAGCTGTAAACTGCTTATCCCTTTCCTGTGTCCGGTAAGGAGATAAATAGCAGCCATCCACGTTGATAATTTAACCTTAGAATTTTCAAATACAGTACCCACAGTAACCGTAAAATTCTTACGGCAGGAGGGAGAACTGCATCTGTACGTTTTACCGTCTTTCAATTTATAAGGATTAGTTGACGAGCAATGAGGACAAAAGGGGGCATTTCCCCAGCGCATTTGTTCCATGTGCTGGCGTGCCACTTTCTCATCAGAAAGCTGTGTCATTAATTCTTTTATATTTTTAAACTGTAGCATATATAATTGGAAAGGTTAATATCAATTAGACTAAATAGGTAACCCTAAAATCTTTGGAATTTGCCAAACTGGCAAAAATCCCGGCTATCCATCAAACGGGAGAGCGGGGGAGAATTTCCCAAAAAAATTGGAATCGGCTTGTGTGAAGATGTATATAGTAGCCGAAATAAATCATTGGTAAAGTATAAAAAACAATACTAATTAATTTAGTTGCCTACATGAAATTATGGCATTTTTATAAAATTGGGTAGACTATTTTTTTTAGAATTAATAAATATGGTTAATTATTTGAAATTTAATTTTAAATAGGATTTATTTGAACTTTATTATTCTAATATTCATTCCTATATATTGGTATTATAGCTTATTTTATGCACATTTTATCTATATGGCAAATCACTTGATATAATTTATTATAACTATCTGGTTAATAAATATTTATAAATTTTAATTAATAATTTGGTTAATTTATAATTAATATTTTTATTAATCATAATACCAATTTAAGTAAAAGTTCCATGTTTCAACGATCCCTTGAATTGGGCCAAATACCTATGAGAGATAAAAGTTTCCGTAAATGCACTTAAAATCGATTCTTCATGGATTTACGGAAGAGAGGGCCGCAAAATGGCGGGAGTTAGATATAGAAGAGTAAGTATAGTATATACCGGGAATAAAAATTGCGGATTTTACTATCCAGTTAATTTGTATATACAACAACTGTTGTTTTTTGTCAATTTTTAAGGCCTGAATATTAAATAAGCCTTATTTTTGACTTCTTATAATGATTTTATTAGAAATTATCTAATCACCCATACTCAATGCAATAGAGGATTTTCCTCATAAGGGGTTATTGGGTAATAAACCTCGAAACTTAGTAAAATTACTAAGGAAAAGTTATGGGGTTTGAAAAATTGCTTTTATGTTTGTGTTGAAATTAACGATGACTGTTACCTCGGTTATCAAAATTTCAAAAAGATTAAGAAACCTCAAACCACCAAGAAATGAACCTTTTTACTATTTGTCTGCGTAATTGTGTATGTCTGGCCCTGATCTTACTTGCTCAAACGAGCGCCTTCTCTCAAACCAATCAATCTGAAAATGCAGTGATCGGCAATTTAAAAGCTTCAGTTGAAAACAACAGGTTGGTTATCAATTGGGTTGTTGCTGAAACAGTTTCTATTAACAATTGTGAAGTGCAGGCTAGTGCTGATGGCATAACTTTCTCTACAATCGGTATCGTGATGGGTGCAGATCCAAAACAAGCTAATAGCTTTTGCTTTAAGCAATCCCTGAATAAAATGAAGACAGGCCGGGTATTCTACAGGGTTGTGAATATGGAAACCAGCGGCCGATCTACCACCAGTAATATTGTAAAAGCTGTATCATAAGCTCAAACTCGTTATCCAAACAAACCAATATAGTTAAGGGCCCAACACTATTGAAACCGGGAAGCCGGGAATGATATTGTTCAATTACCGGTAAATGGCAATGTTACCGGTAGCCACGGCCAAAAATACTAATTGCCTGACTTTCAGAAGAAGCTGTCATAATTTAAAAAAGGCAGCTTCTTTAAAACCTCCGGGTCCATTATTCATTGCAAGATCTCAAAAATTACAGAAATGTAAACTGAAAAGCAATGAAAAAAGCAAGTCACCTAATCATTTTCCTTTTATTGGGAGTGTTTACAGAAGCACAAATATCCCCGGCAGGTTCAAACATTAATATCTCCAAGCTCATCGCATATGAAAAGGACAGCAGTTTCTTTATCGATTGGGCAACAGATGGTATTGTCAAAACGAATTATTGGGAAGTTCAGACTAGCATTGACGGTAAAGCATTTTCAACGATCGCCTTTGTATTAGGACCTGATCCTGCTAAGCCAGGAGAGCAATTCGGCTATAAAGGCAAGATAAGTGATCAAAAACCAGCTGTTTTTTACAGGATCGTTCACATAAGTTCTTCAGGTATAAAACAGCCTGGCAATATTATTAAACTGGTAAAACTGGATTCATTGTCTTTAATAAATCCAGACATAAAACACAAAATACCAGTATTATTATAAGATGTTTTCTTTGGGGGTTACTGAATCGAAAGATTCTTAAACAGGGTTGCATTTCTATGCGGCCCTTTTCTTTTATACCTCCCGGAAACTCTTAAACCTGACCATTATACCCTTTTTACTTATAAGTATAAATACTAAAATGAACATAGTTTCGTTAGAGTAGTATTATTACTATACCCTGTCGGCAAAGGGTAATAATATTCAATAAATATCCAATACAATGAAGCCATTCTTACACATGAAGAAAGATGCCGTGGAATTTCAGGCTGTATGTATATGTCTTCTTTTTTCTAAATCAATTTATTATAACAATTTAAAAATTCTTTTATAGCGGAGAACTTTATCCATTTTCCTATTCGATATCCAAACAAATTCATAATGAGAAACTATTTTACTTGCCTGCCATTAATGAGAAAAACTCATATTACCCTGTTTATCGGGGTATTGTTGATTTTACTAACTACATCAGTAAACGCACAGCTCGGCATTTATAGCTTTACCGGCCCGGGTAATTGTCCGACTACAAATGTGGGAGTTGACAACCAGCCTGCTAATGCAATTTTCAGTAACTATACAAATGTAAATGCAGATTGCGATCAGATAAACAACGCATTTCAATATAAGAATTGGGATCATGATCCTGGGATCGACCTTACTCAATACAATACGTTTACAATTACACCCAACCTGGGTTTTACGCTGACGCTGACATCCTTATCTTTTCAGCAAAAGGCTGACCAAGGAGGGCCAACTACCTGGGCTTTGAGGTCAAGCATAGATAATTTTGCTGCAAATATTGCTACCGGTCCGGTAACGACAAGCTTTCAAACAGCAATGATCGCATTATCGCCGGCAAGTTTTACCAATATTGGAGCGGTAACTTTCCGCATATATTTGATCAATGCAAATGGTGGTGGTACAAAATGGATAAATGATGATGTAACCTTAAATGGGATTGTTTCTCCTATTGCTGTTGTAGTTATTGCACCAATGGACCCGGCTAATCCAACTTCCAATTCACCACAATGTGTTACAACCGGGGTAACTATGAATTTTACAGGTACTGCCCCGGTGGGAGAGACCTGGTATTGGCAAACAACTGCTACGGGAATAAGTACAGCTAATTCATCCCCTGCATATACAGTTAACAGTTCTGGCACTTATTATGTAAGGTCACAGGACAATACAACAATGGCCTGGAGTAATGCTGCCGGTAGTGTAACCGTTTCAGTTACTCCTGCTGTCGGTACACCGGTATTTTCATTGGGTGCAAACTCATCGCGTTGCGAAGGACCGGCTACCATATCATACGTTGCTACTGCAGCTAGCAGCACAGGAATAATGTATGATCTTGATGCAGCCAGTATTGCCGGGGGAAATAGTATCAATCCCTCAACAGGGGATGTAAATTATGTTACCGGCTGGACCGGGACTTCAGTAATTACGGCTACAGCAACAGGCTGCGATGGCAATTCAACGGCTATCCATACTGTTACCGTTACGGCAGGAGCAGATATGCCTGTATTTGCAGCGGGTGCAACATCAACGATCTGCCAGGGAGCAGCTACGATAACATATGCTGCTTCAAATACAAGTAATACTATAATAACATATAGCCTGGATGCGGCAAGTATTGCCGGTGGTAATACTATTAATACTTCCGGTGGCGATGTGACTTATACAGCGGGCTGGTCTGGTACTACAACAATAACTGCTACAGCAACAGGCTGCAATGGAAATTTTATTGCCACGCACATTGTTACTATTACGCCGGCTGCAGGCACACTTGTATTTACATTGGGAAATACATCAACACGTTGCCAGGGAGGAGGCGTTGTAACGTATACAGCTACCTCAACTAACAGCACAGGTATCACTTATAGCCTGGATGCAACCAGTGCAGGTGCTGGTAACAACATAAATGCTTCAACGGGCCAGGTAAGTTATGTAGCAGGCTGGTCAGGCATTTCAATAATAACTGCTACGGCAACAGGCTGTAATGGATCTGCTTCTGCAACACATACTGCAACAACTACAGCTACTATTGGTACACCTGTATTTGTGTTGGGGGCTTCCTCAACAAGGTGCCAGGGAGCCTCAACCGTTACTTATACAGCGACGGCAACTGCTGCAACATCCATTACTTATAGCCTGGACGCTTTGAGTTTATTATCTGCTAACAGTATCAATGCCTCTACAGGTGTTGTTACATATTCAGGCCTTTGGATCGGGACATCGATCATAACAGCAACTGCTACAGGTTGCAGTGGTTCTGCTACAGCAACACATTCAGTGACAATTGGAGGTAACATAAGCAACCCTGTATTTACATTGGGTAATACCTCAACACGATGCCAGGGAGCGGGAACGGTTTCCTATACTGCAACTGCAACAAATGCATCGGGTATAACATATACCCTGGATGCAGCAAGTACTGCAGGAAACAATACGATCGATCCGATAACGGGAGCAGTTACTTATGATGCTGCATGGGCCGGCACCACAACCATCACTGCTACAGCAACAGGTTGTAACGGACCCAAAACAAAAACACATATAGTAACGATTGGGGCTACCCTGGGTACACCTGTATTTATTTTGGGTGCAACTTCAACAAGGTGCCAGACAGGGGGCTCAATAACTTACACAGCAACCGCTTCAAATAATACAGGATTATCCTATAGCCTTGATGCAGCAAGCATATCAGGAGGCAATAATATCAATTCTTCAGGTAAGATAACTTATAATGCAGGATGGTCAGGAACATCGGTTATAACAGTAACGGCAAACGGGTGTGGCGGGCCTCTTACAGCAATTCATACCATTACCACGAATCCAACTATCAGTGCACCCGTATTTGCTTTGGGGGCATCATCTTCCCGTTGCCAGGGTGTAGAAACAATAATTTATACAGCTACTGCAAGTAATTCAACAGGCGTTACTTATAGCCTTAACGGCGGTAGCCTGGCTGCAGGTAATACCATTAATGCTGCCACCGGTGAAGTAACATTTGTTGCAGGCTGGACAGGAGTATCTGTGATCAATGCCAGTGCCAATGGATGTGGCGGACCTTTAAACGCAAGCCATGTTGTTACTACTAACCTGCCCGTAGGTGCAGCATCATTTTCTTTGGGAGCAACATCAACCCGCTGCCAGGGAGCCGGTACGGTAACTTACACAGCATCTGCTTCAAATAATACAGGAATGACATATAGCCTGGATGCCGCGAGTATTGCAGCCGGAAATTCTATTAACAGTGCTAACGGTGCTGTTACTTATGCTGCAACATGGACAGGAACTTCCACCATTACAACAGATGCGGCAGGTTGCGGCGGCCCTACTTCGGCTACACATACTGTTACGATCAATCCATCAGTAATTACACCGGTATTTATCTCGGGTGCATCATCAACCCGTTGCCAGGGTGCAGGAACAGTAACATATAACGCAACTGCAACAAATAGTACGGGCATCAGCTATAGCCTGAATGCGGCCTGCGTGTCCGGTGGAAATACTATCAGTACTTCTACAGGGGCAGTTAATTATGTTGCAGGCTGGACCGGGGCAACAATAATAACATGTACCGCTACAGGTTGTAATGGGCCGGTAACGGCAACGCATACTGTTACCATTACCCCAACAGTTAGTACTCCAACATTTATATTAGGAACAACTTCAACAAGATGCCAGGGAGCAGGTACTGTTACTTATACGGCAAATGCAACCAATAATACAGGAATAACTTATAGCCTTGATGCAGCCAGTATTACCAATGGCAATACTATTGATGCCTCTACCGGAGCCGTGACTTTTACTGCCGGTTGGGCCGGAACCTCAACTATTACGGCCAGTGCAACTGGTTGCAATGGCCCTTCTTCGGGTATCCATACCGTTACGATCACTGCTACAGTAGGCACACCGGTGTTTTCTACTGGTGCAACATCAACACGTTGCCAGGGAACTGCAATGGTAACATATACTGCAACCGCAACAACCAGCACGGGAATAACTTATAGCCTTGATGCAGCGAGTATCACTGGTGGTAATTCAATCAATGCCGCATCAGGAGACCTGAACTATGGAGCAGGATGGAGTGGCACTTCTGTAATAACAGCCTCTGCTACCGGCTGCAATGGACCTATTACGGCAACGCATACGGTTACTGTTACGCCAACTGTTGGTACACCCGCCTTTAGTTTGGGCAATACCTCAACAAGATGCCAGGCTGCGGGAACAGTGACTTATACTGCAACATCAACCAATAATACAGGAATAACTTATAGCCTTGATGCAGCGAGTATCACAGGAGGCAATTCAATTAATGCCGGCAATGCTTCAGTTACCTATGCAGCCGGATGGAGTGGTACATCAACCATTACCGCTACAGCTACTGGTTGTAACGGGCCTAAAACAAAAACACATACCGTAACGGTCACGCCGGTTGTAGGAACCCCATCGTTCGCTTTGGGACTTGAATCCGTGCGAACACAAGCATCCGGTACCGTAACATATACAGCAACTGCAGTCAATTCAACCAGTATGGTTTATAGTCTTGATGCGGCCAGTATTTCCGGTGGAAATTCGATCAATGCTGCAACCGGGACTGTTACCTGGTCTGCGGGCTGGAATGGAACATCTATGATAACGGTAACTGCAAATGGATGTAGTTCAGTTACAACTGCGCCGCATATTGTAACAACCAATGCAAATGTGGTCCAGGCACCGCTCTATCTGTCTGTTCCCGGCCAGGCGCTTGACAGGATCGATCCTGTAGCAACGGGTATCAACACTACAACACAAACTGCCGTACTCTCATCTGTGGGTACTACAAATATCAGTTTCACCCAAAGCCAGGCATTGTGCAGTGACCTTACCATCAAAGCACAAACCATTTCTATATCAGTTTATGTAAGTATTGCAAGTGGTGCCATGCCAGCCAGCCCGGCGATCACTGCTTTGATAAAATATGGCAGTACGAATATCATCAGCTTTAGTAATCCTATATATAATTCTGGCTCTGGCTTGCTAACGTGGACAGGAGTACTTCCCGCCGATGCTATCGTTCCTTCCGGCCAGGCAATTACATTGCAAATTACCACTGCACAGGCAGGCGTTACCTTTAAGATCGATTATCACAGTATGTCTAAACCTTCGAGGATAAGCCTGCTGCCTGTATCTACTTTTGTTAATATCATATCTTTTAATGTTTACAATGCGGCTTATCCAAACGGCACTGTGATCAGCAGCTCAAATACAAATACGAACGTTTATGCCAGGGCGGTAGTTACAAACCCGTTTGGCTATAAAGATATTACCGGACTTGATATCGGTATTATATATCCTGCATATTCCGGTGTCACAACTTGTGTGGATTCATCAACCTGCAGCAGGACTTACCAGTTTGGCTGGACAACACCTAATACTACAGGTAATTATAATCTTTTGGCAACCGCACGCCAGGGCTATGAAAGTAGTATAACCATATCAAGCACCATTCCTTTTGATGTATGTACATTTTGCCCGCCGGTCACAGCAAGTGATTCTGCAATAGGGAACGGGGGAGCCCCGGTAATTCTCGATGTACTATTGAATGATTACGATCCTAATAATAATATTAACAAGTCGACCCTTTCTATTTCTGTACAGCCTAATAACGGTACAGGATATATTTCAAACGGGAAACTGGTATACCTTCCAAACGGTTCTTATGCCGGTAAGGATACGATCACGTACAGGATCTGCGACAGCACTTCTCTTTGTGCTACCGGTAAGGCATATTTTACAATCAATCCTTTATTGGTTGATCCTTGCTCGGAAGCTACCAAAACGCACGTGTATTATTTGCCGTTTTCAGAAAATGAAGCCCGCATTTCCCTTGATAGTTCTACCAACTCAGCTTTCCCAAGTAATACCATACGGACAGTGGTAAGTATGAAAATGCCATACCCGGGTATGACGATCGTATGGGATCAATGGGAAGACGGTTATGAGGTGAATGCGCTGAACCCCATGCAAAGTACAACACAGGTATGGGGCGATGGCAATCCATACAATGGTATTGCCCCGGGGTATTCAAGTGATATCATACCTGCTGGTGGAAGTATCGTACTTGATAACCTGGTACCTACAAATCCCCGTGTAATATCCAATATTTTATATGACGGGCGGGATAAGATAACAGCCAGCGGGCAGATAACGGTAACACAGGTTAGCGGTGAGCCTTCTATCATGGCAGTACAGTGTATGAAAACGAATGTTTCTGCAACGATAGATTACGGTACATTGTTCACCATCCCGGCCGGGATGGATTTTCCAAGCCAGGATTTCAAATACACTTCATTGTTCATCAGGGCTGCACAGAACAATACAACCATTAGTATTGATAAAGATAATAACGGTACGCTGGAAACAACTGCAACCATTAATGAAGGACAGGTTTACCATGTGAACGGAGGCGTTCTTTCAGGCGCTACCGTTACGAGTACGGCCCCGATCGGCGTAGAATTGCACTTTGGCGGTAATGACAGTTATTCTTCACGTGACGTACCTATCTTCCCGGCTTCCTGGTATTATCATACATATTATTCACCTGTTCCAACAACAGGATCAAGTACAGCAATAAAAGATACCAGCGTAGTAATGTTATACAACAACCTCAACAGGTCGCTGACCATTAACTGGTCTTCTGGTATCCCTTCCAGTGGTAGTATAACATTACCTGCTAAAAAGGTGGTACGTTTCCCATTGGCAAAGTCACAGACCGCTGCCTATAAATTTGTGAATCCAACCGGTGAATCTTTTACAGCAATAGAAATTGTGGATTCCTACACACCGGGTGGGGGAGGAAATACAGGGCTGGAATATGACTGGTCATTTAACCTCATCGCCCAAAACAGGCTTACCGATTTTGCTACTGTTGCATGGGCGCCCGGTTCCATTGATGGAACAAGGAATGATAACCCTGTTTGGGTAACCAGTACAAATAATACAACAATTTATGTGAAATACAATGGTAATATCAGCGGTACTACTGGCTCTATCAGCCCTTGTGGTATGCGGTATGATGCCTCTTTCCCGCTGAGTGCGCTTAATTTTATAAGGTTACTGGATGCAAGCGATAATGACCAAAGTGGCTTGGCAGTATTTACATGCGACGGTACCAAACTTGCCGCGGTATATGGTGAAGACCCATCTACTGCTGTACAGGCAAATCCCAGCTGGGATGTGGGCTCAACCATTCAGCCATTTTGTAAACAGAAACTGATCTTTGCAAATGATGATTATGCCAGGACATTGATCAACCAGCCGGTTACCATACCGATCTTACTGAATGATTTTGGTTTCCTTGCCGTCATAGATCCGACATCTGTGACCACAACAGCACTTTTACAACCTAAACATGGCTTTGTAACGATCAATGCAAACGGAACAGTTCTATATACGCCAAACCCGGGTTATGTTGGTAAGGATACATTTGAATACAATGTATGTTCTACTCCTACACCGGTTGTGTGTGATATTGCTACTGTTTATGTGGATATCAGCGTATGCCCGGCACCTTTCAATGAAAATGTTATTGGCGGCCAGGTTTTCAATGACAAGAACAAAGACGGTTTAAACAATGACGGCGGAACAGGTATTGCCGGCGCCAAAGTATGGTTATATGTTGACGGTAACTGTAATACTGTCATTGATGCAAACGAACTGAAAGATTCTGTTACCGTAGATGCTTCGGGTATGTACCAGTTCATCACCTATCCGGAAAGATTTGTGGAAGATAATTTTAATGGTCCGGGTAGTACCAATACCTGTGCAACCGGTACTGACGGTAATTCCGCCTGGTTAAGCAATTGGGTAGATGCGGGAGATCCTTCAACAGGATATTGCCAGGTATCAGCGAACCCGGATGCGGAAATTAAAATGGACAATGCATTCGGCTATGCCTTACGGTTAAAAGATAACAATGTGTCTGCTACCCGTACCGTAAACCTCACCGGTGCTTCTTATGCCTTCATGTCGTTCTCATACAGGAGGAAAAGCGCAACGCTGACTGCCGGCCACGATGTGATCGTACAGGCTTCTTCCAATGGATCAACCTTTGGAACCGTATTCACTATTTCAGGAGACGGCACTACCGATCCGAATTATGTAACCATTTACAACCAGGATATCACGGCCTATGCATCCGGTACAACCTATATAAGATTCTTAACGAATAATAATGTAGGGGATGCTGATACTGTATACATCGGTGATGTGAAGGTTCAGTTCCTCAGGTATCCGCAATGTTATATTACGAAGCTGGATACGACTACAATTCCGTTATACCATCATACCACTACGGTAACGTCGCATAAACTTACTGCAACAAGCACTACAACCTGCCTGTCGCCAAACGATTTTGGTGTTACAAAAAATACGGTAAGTATCAGTGGTACGCTGTTCAATGATGCCAATGGCCTGGTGGATAACCTGGTTAACGGAACTGTAACAGGTACTGTTTCGGGAAGCAGCGTATATGCTTACCTGGTAGATACATCCGGTAAAGTGCTTTATAAAACAACCATCAATTCATCAAACGGAACTTATTCTTTCCCCACCGTTGATATACTAAGCTCATTCAAAGTGGTGGCTTCTACCAGCAGCGTTGGCACGGGTGCAATACCACCGGCAAGTGTGGGGTTGGTATCCAACTGGACCACTACCGGAGATTGCTATGGTGTAAACAATATGGGTGGATCGGGTAATAAAGCGGGAGCCGCTACTTCTTCCATAACTGTTATGACGGGTGCAACCAATGTGACCGGGGTGAATTTTGGAGTGGAAAGATTACCTGATTCAGATGATAAATCTGTCAGTTACACAACGAACACTCCCGGATTGCAATATGCAATACCTGCTCTTACCGGGTCGGATCCAGAAGATGGTCTATTGGGAACAGGCAGGGCGTATAAGATCACGAGCCTGCCAACCAATGCTACGCTTTATTACAGTGGGGCAGTTGTAACACTTAACCAGGTTATCACTTCGTTTAACTCGGCACTATTCAAAATAGATCCCAATGATTTTGTTTTGTCATCCACATTTACTTATGCTTCCAGGGATGCAGCCCAATTATTTGATCCTACACCGGCAACGGTCCAGGTTAACTGGGTAACCTTATTACCAATAACCCTGCTTGACTTCAATGGCAAGTTGAACGGGACTAAAGTGGACCTTTTCTGGCAGACCTCTTCTGAGACCAATAGTGATCATTTTGACGTGGAGCGTAGTACAGATGGCCAGGATTTCAAGGCTTTCACGCTGGTAAAAGCCAAAGGTAATACCAGTACGGAAACAAGTTATGCAGCAGTGGATCCTTTACCTGTAAAAGGGCTGAATTATTACCGCCTTAAAATGATTGACAAGGATGCCGCTTTTGTATATAGCAAGATTGTTATCATAAAAGTTAATTCGGAAGCATCCCTTACCACGAGGGTAATGCCAAATCCGTTTACGGGTAAATTGGATATCTATCTTACCCTCACCCATAGTTGTATGGTAGCATTTAACTTTGTTGACATAAACGGTAAGATCGTTTACAGTAAAAAAGTGAAGGGCTTAAAAGGCTTTAACTGGTTCACTGTGAATGACCTTGAAAAGCTTCCATCAGCCCCTTATATTCTGAACCTGGTGACAGATGAAAATACGTTCACGGAAAAACTGATCAAACAGTAAAATATATTCCCGAAATGAAGGCCGTCCCGTTAATACCGGGACGGCTTTTTTATTTATGGCAAATGGCAACTATTAACCCATTCGTTAAGTTTAATCCTTAAAGTCCTGTGCTATCATGTGCTACCCCCGTGCTTTGATGAACGACCCGGGTCGAGTTTGCTCGTTCGTCGACACAGTATCCTATTAGCGTGTTTATCCTTGTTACAATGAATCGTTAAAAAGGGTTCCAAATCAGAGTAGTATCTTAACTAATTGATTAATAAATAGATATTCAATTTAATGTGGCGAATAATCAAAATTGCGGTTTTTACTACCTAGTTAATATATATATAGCCGTAGGCGTAATTTCTATTGGTATTAGATATAAAATTGCTAATAATGGGCATATATCTTAAAAAAAAGATTAATTGTTAGATAATTTCTAAGGGTGTTGTATAAAGGCAATATAGAATTATTAGCATTAACCCTTATTAAGTAAATGAACTCGAAACTTAGTAAATTTACTGTGGAAATGCTTTGACGTTTCAGGAATAGCCTATATATTTGTATTAGAAATTAAGAGATGACGGATTACCTCAGTTATACTAAATTTCGAAACACCTCCAGTAACTCCTTAATGCTGAATAAGTTTTGACTGAAACCCAAAACGAGCTCTCGCAGAAATACCAAAGCTTATAAACCTCAAATCATCAAGAAATGAAAACAAGTTTTACTTATCTGCGTAATGGCATCTCTGTTCTTTTGTTATCTATCGCTTTCACAAGCGCTTTCTCTCAAACCGGTAATCCAGCAATTAGTAATTTAAAAGCTACAGTTCAAAACAACAATTTAGTAATAAACTGGAATGTTGCTGAAACTGCTACATCTAATTATTGTGAAGTACAGGCCAGTGAGGATGGAATAACATTTTCTACTATCGGTTTGGTCATGGGTGCCGATCCAAAGCAACCGAACAGCTTTAGTTTTAAGCAAGGTCTTAAAAAACTTAAACCGGGCCATGTATTCTACAGGGTCCTGAATATGGAAAACAGTGGCAGGTCTTATGCAAGTAATGCTGTAAAGACAACAAAATAATTTTGTTTCTGTACTGATTCCGGTTAGTTAGATAGATCTTGTAAGCCATACCATAACTATCGCCAGCATCAGTTCGGGATGTTCTTCTACCAATCAATAATATTGTTTACGGGCTATCATAATGAACTTATATAGCCTGCTTATAGATCAGCGTTCCAAAACTCAAGCAAGATGAAAAAGTTACAAAATCATTTGATCAAAAATCAGGAGCCATTCATCAGGCAGTTGCTCCGGAAATTCAAAGCAGTGCTTACCGGGAAGAAATTTCAACCATTGCCTTCATATTGGGCCCTGGTGCCGGTAAAATCGCATAATAAGTTACAGGATAAAATAAACAGTAACAAGGGCAGGTAAGGAGAGAGTTAATGACGAATTAAAACAATAAAATTAATCAATAAAGACGGCCGCTGGCCTTATACAACCAGGTATAAAACAACAGCTGTTCAATTATAAAGACGTTTTCTTTGGGGGTTACAGAATCGAAAGATTCTTAACAAGAGCCGCATTTCTAT
>JBDTWL010000015.1:0-62850 GCA_040006715.1 Ferruginibacter sp.
ATCGTGAGAGCCAGAGTTTAGAAAAGTATTTACAGGAAATTGGAAAAGTTGAACTGATTAGCCCCGAAGAAGAGGTTAAATTAGCTGTACTCATCAAAAAGGGGGACCAGGCGGCCCTTGAAAAGCTCACAAAAGCAAATCTTCGTTTCGTGGTATCGGTTGCAAAACAGTACCAAAACCAGGGCCTGACATTGCCTGACTTGATCAACGAAGGTAACCTCGGCCTGATCAAAGCGGCCCAGCGATTTGACGAAACCAGGGGATTTAAATTCATCTCTTATGCAGTATGGTGGATCAGGCAAAGCATTCTACAGGCACTGGCAGAACAATCCAGGATCGTGCGTTTGCCCCTCAATAAAGTTGGTTTGACCAATCGTATCAGTAAAGCATTTTCCCAGTTGGAACAGGAATTTGAAAGAGAGCCAACACCCGAGGAACTTGCATTCCTGTTAGATATTGATGCAGAAGAAGTGGCTGCAACACTTGGCGTAGCCGCAAGGCATATCAGCATGGATCAGCCATTGTTCGATGGGGAAGAAGGAACCCTGATCGATGTATTGATCAATCACAATGCCCTTAGCACAGATAATAACCTCGCAGTGATCGCATCGCTGCAGACAGAAATAGAGCGGTCATTGAGCACACTTACTGAAAGGCAAAAAGAAGTGATCCGTTTCTTCTTTGGGATCGGTATAGACCATCCCCTGAGCCTGGAGGATATTGGAGAAAGGTTTAACCTTACGCGAGAGCGGGTGAGGCAGATAAAAGATAAAGCCATTACCAAACTAAGAACCACCTCTCGTTGTAAATTACTAAGAGGCTACCTCGGAGCATAAAAAAATATTTTTTCAGGAATTTATTAGTGAGCGTTCATACGCTCATTTTTTTTATGCATAAAGCCCCGCCAGAATATGGCGGGGCTTTAATAAATTCTATGATCGTTTGTTTATTTGCTTTTAACAACCGGCAACACTTTGTTCTCATTGCCAGCAATTACTTTCAATTGGTAAGTACCAGCTGCAAATGTGGCCATGTTCAGTTTATAGATATTCAATCCTTTCTTGCCGTCTATAAAGCCCTTCTGAACTTCTTTTCCGGCTGCATCGGTAAGGGTGATACTTACTTTTACATCTTCAGCAAGGTCAATGTTCACACTGCCGGTACTGATAATGGGATTTGGAAACACACTGGCTGAAAAAGATTTTCCGTCGAGCCTTATGGACCTGATCTCAGTATAGGCAAATTTGCCGTCCTTATCTATTTGTTTGATCCTGTAATAAATGATATCAGTACGTAATGCTTTTAAATTATTGTCTGAATACGCGTAAGCGTTAGCACTTGCCCCGTTATTTTTCTTTGGCAGGCTTGCGATGGAAGTAAAATCTCTTCCATTAAAGCTTCTTTCTACCATGTAAATATCAGTTACAGCACTTTCATTTTCTACCTGCCAGTTCAGCAATCCATTGTCATCTTTCTTAGTTGCAGAAAAACCAATGAATTTTACCGGAATAGGTACATTCGCCAGGGGTACTAATTGCAGGTTGCCTGCGATATAAAAACCTGGCCCGTATAATTGATCATTACTTCCCGGGTCAATAAAATTACCGCCACCATCTACAACACCAAAAACGGTCTCATTACTGGGGTCAACCAGGTCACTTGACATTTCAAAATCTTCCACTGCAGCAGGGCCGATCAGGTTGAACCGGCAAATTTCATATTCCGTTGCGCCTACATATGTAAAAGAGGTAATAGTAGAAGTATTGTGTACAAACCTCACATAAGTGTATGCGCCCGATACATAATCCGTTCTTCTTTGCATATTGATCCCCGGGAAAGCGACACTGTTTACCAGGCTTCCTATTGAGAATGACGGCGCCCCGGCTGTGATATATCGAAAAGAAAATTCTATGTATGAAATAGCCGTTGTCAGGTTAGCTGATGGTTTCATTTTAAAGATCAATGTATTCCCGGAATTGATGAATGTGCCCTGGAAGTATTGAGAATAGCCTGCAGTGATGCTAAGCAAACTTATAAAAAGAAGTATGAATATTTTTTTCATTCGTATTTATTTTAAAATGCAGGTTGTGAAATTATAGAAATACTTGAGCCTAAAACATTGAGTAGTTTTAAATAATCATTATTTGCAGCACTCAATCCGGTCATTTTCACCGTACCATCGTGGTTCAGGTCCTGTTTGGAATAAGTGTTTGGAATAGTATTAGTGCTTGATCCAAGTATATTTATTAGTTTAAGATAATCATTATTATTAGCGGTCAATCCTGTCATCTTAACTACCACATCATCATTTGCATTGCCTGCCCACAAACCAAATACACCTGCTGCCAATGTAGCCATTGGATTATTTGATACTACTCCCGGGAATGCCTGGGTTTGTGCCGTTGTGAAATTATAAGGCGTAGCAGTTGTTTTGGCCAATAACATATTGTTCAATGATCTTACACCCAGGTGATTCCTGTGGCGAATAGAAATATAATAGTTACCCCCGATATTTCCAGCCATATTCACAGGCGAAACACCATCTGTTTCTACAACATCTCCATCTCTTTGAAGTAAAGCTGACCTGGTACTAACTACTGCACCGGAAGTGCCATCATGCAGTTGAACAAAGACCCAATCAGTTATGGCATTATTGCCTGCAGGAGCTGTTGAACCAACAATTGCAGTTGTAGAAGTTTCCCCCCCACCGCTGCCGGATTGGGTGAAATTAGTAATAGCTGTATAAGGTTCTGCCGGCGGTATCTTGTCCAGTGTCCTTAAATTATCATTCATCAGGCCCCCGACATAATCAGCCTGTAAAAATATCTTTGGTGAAACAAGTAATGGAGAAAGTACGGGTCTAGTGCCAATGGCAAAAGCTCCCAATGTTGTGATGCCATTCCTTACATAACTGTAAGGGTTAGCTCCTGTAGCAATAGAAGTTTGGGTATTTAACAGGTCCCATCCGACACTTGCTGCAGGGGCAGTTATATAATATGAAATTCCTGCCTTATTCCTGTTAAAGCCGGGTAATTCATCCGTTCCATCCCAGGAAGCTGTTAATGATAAATTACTTCCTCCTGCCAATGCCTCACTTATATCCCAGCTCGCATCAACTACTTCTTTGGTAAAACTGCTGCCGGTCAATCCTGTACTGTATGCATTTGCAAGACAGCGGACCGCGATGTCATCTGTTGTTCCTGTGTTTGAAAGGATAACAGGGTTATAGGTCAGCGTTGTATTTCCAACAGGATAAGTAAAAGCAGTACCTGCTAAGGAAGCTTTTATTAATTTCCCTGTACTGTTTGTAACAATGAATTTGCTGCTACCCGGTGTGGTGATCGTAGCTGTAGGCGACATGGTCAGGTCATTTGACCCTAATATGATCCTGCCATTTGTAAATAACAGGTTGGTACCGATCTTAGCACTACCCGTCAAAGTTACATTTGAAACATTATCCATTTCCAGGTTGGGAATGGTTGTATTGTTCATGTTTATATTTTGATTGGCCGCACCTTTTAAGAGGATCTTACCCGTACCCAAAATGTCCGTGTTACTGGTAAGGTCGCCCTGCACAGTTACAGTAGCACCCGATTCAATAAAAAACTGGGCCCCGTTTATAAATAATTGGGCTTTGATATTGGTAGCAAAAAGCAATAAGCATCCAATGATCAGCGTGTGGGGTAATTTTTTAAACATATCTGACTTAATTTGAGCGTAATATAAATAAATTGGTACTTAAATATACAGATTTAATATCAAAATCGTGTATTAGCCTCTAAATAGCAGAATACCTGTATATTAAATGGTTTTTTTTACTATTTATTGCCCTATAAAGGTAATAAAGCACAATTTAAATTCCTATAATCCTTTCAGGTGATTTTTTGCGAAAAAAGGACATTTTTTATCAAAAAAGGCCATTAATTCACATTTTCCCAGCCCGGCCTTCTATAAACCCGCAGGCAGGGGATCACAGTGGGCGCTTATCAATAATTTGTGATTATTGATGACCCTGATATTCCCAGGCGCTTTTACCTGTACACTCGCTGCAAAAGCATCTGCAGTAATGATCTCACAAATATTTACTGCCCCTGCGGTAACAATAACATGTGTCTTTTCTGTTGGAACTTTACCTGTGTTCCAATTGCCAGCAACATGCCAGTTGCTGCTGATGGCCCCTGTCCAGGTTGAAACGTCCTGTTTAACGATCACGATAGCAGAATCTATGCAGCCATAAATACTGGTAACAATTAACTGGTAATTACCAACCGGGGCCAGTGTGGGTGTTATAATGTTCCAGCTTGATAACAGGCCAACAGTGTTATACACCGGCAACAGGTCCAAAGTTTCATTGGCACATACAATAAATACGGTAGTATCGTTACCAAGGTTCGGGCGGTCGTGTATTATGAAGGGGCTAATAGATGGAACACCTGTAACGGCTGTATTACTGCTTAACACACGAACCTGGTATCCCGAACTTTCGGTCATGTGAGAAGGCAGCATGCAATTCACTTCACTGCTTATTTGCGAAGTGACCTGGCCGACATTTATAGGCGATGCAAATGAACCCGTCGCATCACTTAACTGAACGGTAAAAATATTATTGGGAAGGTAATTTCCTGTTGCATGAAAGGAAATTCGAAAATTAGCCCAGGCACAATTTGTTGTAGTGGTGATACTATTAATATTGATAAATGGGGTTGTCGCTGTGGTTCCGATAGTAAATGTATACATATTTGTAACGCTCCATGCTTCAGACGACCTGCTGCGCAGGAACAAAATATGGTCACCGGTAGAAAGGCCTGTAATATTGACCGGTAGCAGGTAATCTGCCAGATCTGTTGTCGGATTAAGTACAACAGGTATCCCTTCTCCAAAACCCGGGTCTGTATCATAAAAATATTCGGCCTCAGTAATAATGGCTGCTGCCGGTGTGGGATCTGCCTTATAATAAACCAATTGGTTGGTCACGCTCCAATTTCCATTTGCGTCAAGACTGCGCACGTTTAAGATATGAATACCCACAGGCAACACACTGATGCCTGCTGTAAAATTTATGTTCTGCAGATCGGTGCCTGGGGTTACAGGAATGTCTTCCCCGTAGCCAAAGCCGGGATCATAATCAAAGAAATATTCTGCTTTTGTAATGCTGGTAGCCGTTCCCATTGGATCGTTCTTATAATAAACGAGCTGGTTGGTCACGCTCCATTTTCCATTGGCGTCCAGGCTCCGAACATTTAAAATATGAATACCCACCGACAGGAAATTGAGGCTGGCAGTAAAGTTTATATTTTGAAGATCGGGACCGGCGCTAACAGGGATATCTGTACCATCGCCAAAGCCAGGATCGTTGTCAAAATAATATTCTGCCTTTGTAATATTAGTAGTAGCCCCTGTTGGGTCATTCTTATAAAAAACGAGTTGGTTGGTCACACTCCAGTTGCCATTGGCATTAAGGCTGCGTATGTTTAAGATATGGATACCAACCGCCAGGCTATTGATACTGGCAGTTAAACTTATATTGGGAAGATCAGTTCCGGCAGTTACCGGGATATTGGTTGCAAAGCCAAACCCCGGGTCATTGTCAAAATAGTATTCTGCTTTCGTAATATTGGCAACAGTAACTGTTGAAGCAAGTTTGTAAAAGAACAATGAATTGGTCAGGCTCCAGTTACCACTGGCATTTTTGCTACGTACAAAAACTGCGTGCATGCCCTGCGGTATGGAAACCAGCGATACGGCAAAATTATTATCAATAATATTTACAGCTGGCGTAACAGGTATGTTGGTACCCGATCCAAAGCCAGGATCGTTGTCTATATAATACTCTGCCTGTACAATATTTGTCTGCGCAGTTGCCTGCATACACAAACAGCAGCATGCTAATATTATGAATATCTTTTGCATTGATCAGTTATAAAAATGTGACAAATGACCGGCATGCATATGCATCCCGGCAGGCATCGGTTGTGTATTAGTTATTGCTTTTGGTGCTGAAGATCACATTCATGGTACTGCCTGCAGGCACGAAGGGAGCCGTAATTTTATAAATGGCCGGGATAGCAGGTTGTAACGAAAGTTTAAAAGGAGTCGTACCGCCATATGCGCCCATATTTGCACCGGCATAGCCTGAGGCAATGGCAGGGCTTCCTGCCTTTAGTACAAAAGCCGCATCATTGGTACCACTGTTGTTTACAAATACATTTGCCATGGCAACGTTGTTCTGGTTAAAGTTGCCAGCCGGCAATACGCCTGCCGAGCCACTCATATTATATTGCACCACGCAATTGGTAAATGTGTAGGCACCGATTGCTTTATTAAAAATATTGTTTTGCAGTGTAGTGTTAGACACCAAACCAGGGACTGTTGTAGTGATATTGAAAACATTATTTTGAACGATCGACGATGATGTGGGGTCAACATATAAGTAGTCGCCAAAAATGTTATTGCTTGCAAAGTGATTGGTTCCCCTATACAGGTACAAATAACCTTCGCTATAACAATTGAGTACAACATCATTATTGGCAATAACATAGCCATAAGACGGGCTGTATCCAATGCTGATGGGTCCCGTTAGATAACATCTTTCAAGTCTTACATTAGATGCCACCAGGTAAGCCGGGCCACTGATGTAAATACTATAAACAGCATTTTCACTTCCAATGGTTGAATGAAGATTATCTATCCTTCCGGCTGTAGCAGAATATTGCTCTAACGGATGGGCGCTTAAAAAAGCACCGGTACTGATCCATACCAATCGCTTGGAAGCTGTAAGACCACCATAGGAATTAGGTGATGGCTCTAAATGAATGGTATCACCATCTATGGTGGGACCATCATTTGCTGCTTGTGCAGTAAGAAAATCGCCATTACCACCACCATTGTTATTTACACGCCAGATCTTGGCAAAAGAAGCGCTGCTACAAAATAAGGCGGCAATGCAGAGCACTAAAATTTTATTCATCATGTTAGTTGGTTTAAAATATACGAGTAAAGAAGTGGAGTGGAGACCGAGGTAACACAATCTAAACTCTTTATTTGATTAAATAGTAATTCGAGAATTATATTTTCGTTTATTCTTTATAGGTAGTACCTCTTTGTACCATATAAATTGATTTCATTCAATATGAATTCGTTTATTCCTTATAGATAGTATGTATTTATGTCATATGAATGCACTTTCATTCATTATATTTTCGTTTATTCCTTATAGATAGCAGCTTTAACAGGAAGCTGGTTTCCATTCAAACATATTACGGTCAGGGAACAGGATTGTCATTTGATGGAAGGTTGTAAAAGAGCCGTGAAAGTTCCGTGATGGGTCCATGGATCAAACAGGATAATTTAAACCAGCCGTTCCCTTAGGGCGGATCGCACGATAAGGGCGGTCGTATATTGTATAAATCAATTTTTAAAAAATCCTCTTTTTCCCCGAAATTTGCTCAATTATTAAACTAGCATAAATGTCAATAGATATAAAAGTCCCAACGGTTGGCGAAAGCATCAATGAAGTGACTTTGGTGAAATGGCTGAAAAAAGAGGGGGAATGGGCGGAAAGAGATGAAGTGATAGCTGAATTGGAAAGCGAAAAAGCTACTTTTGAAATTAATGCGGAACAGGCCGGACAGGTAAAACAGGTTGCCAAAGAAGGAGATACCCTGGCGATCGGTGACCTGGTAGGATCTATTGATACTGATGCAAAAGCTCCTGAAAAGAAAGCTGCCCCTGAAGTTGCCGCTTCAACGGAAGCAAAAAAAGCGGCCCCGGCTGAAAAGATACCGGCTGAAACAAGCAAGCCGGCAGCAGAAATTAAAGCTACCCCCGTGGCAGCCGCCATCATTGCCGACAAAAAAGTGGATAGCAGTAAGATCACCGCATCCGGCAGCAATGGAAAAATAATAAAACAGGATGTGCTGGAAGCATTGAGCAATCCCGGCCGCACGCCCGGTGCTGAATTATTCAGCAGGAATGACCATCCCGAAAAGATGAGCAACCTGCGCAAGACCATCAGCAGGAGGTTGGTGGAAGCCAAGAATACCACAGCCATGCTCACCACTTTCAATGAAGTAGATATGGGCCCGATCATGGAGGTGAGAAAAAAATTCAAGGACAAATTCAAGGAACAACATGGCGTAAACCTCGGTTTCATGAGCTTTTTTACCAAGGCATGTTGTTATGCATTACAAAAATTCCCCAGCGTAAATGCCTATATCGACGGGGAGAATATCATTTACCACGATTATTGTGATATATCCATTGCCGTTAGTGCGCCCAAAGGGCTGGTGGTTCCCGTGATCCGGAATGCTGAAAGCCTGGGCATGGCGGGCATTGAAGCTGCCGTTGTTGACCTTGCAACAAAAGCAAAGAATAACAAACTTACCATTGAAGAGATGACGGGCGGAACCTTCACCATTACCAATGGCGGTGTTTTCGGCTCTATGATGAGCACGCCGATAATCAATATCCCTCAAAGTGCCATTTTAGGCATGCATAATATCGTAGAAAGACCGATGGCGGCGAACGGGCAGGTGGTCATCAAGCCAATGATGTATGTGGCTTTGAGCTACGACCACCGGATCATCGATGGCAGGGAATCTGTCGGGTTCCTGGTAACCGTGAAAGAACTGCTGGAAAATCCTGCATTGCTTTTATTTGGTAAAGACCCTGTAACTACTTTGCTCGAATTATAATGTTTTAAGCTATTAGCTAACAGCAAGCAGCAAACAGCCATGAGCAAATTCCATTCATATATTGCATCCGCTTCAAAGATCATCAGCACTTATAGTGGCGGTAAGCCGCTCGCAATTCATATCAAAGCCTTTTTTGCTGCAGATAAGAAGTTTGGTTCCAAAGACAGGCGTGCCATTGCATCAGCCTGCTATTGTCATTTCCGGGCAGGGCTCGCTTTTAAAAAAAATACTGTTGAAGAGAAGATAATTGCCGGTCTGTTCTTATGTGAACATAAAAGCAATGAACTCCTAAAAAGTTTTCGTTCCGACCTGGATGGTCAGGTTGGTTTATCGATTTCCGAAAAAATGGCCTTATCAAATATAGGCCCAACAGCTATTTTCCCCTTCAGTGATGAATTGGGCGGGGACATTGATGCAGCAGCTTTTTCATTATCCTTCCTGCAGCAGCCGGGGATATACCTCCGGATCAGGCCTGGCAGAAAAAAAACGGTCCTTGATAAATTGAAAGCTGCATCCACCGCTCATGAATTGATCAGTGATGAATGCATCTTGCTTGAGAACAATATTGCAGCAGATAAGATATTGATGATTGATAAAGAGGTGGTAGTGCAGGACCTTAATTCACAAAAGGTATTGGATCAGCTGGAAAAAGAACCCGCATTTTTAACGGCAACACTAAAAATCGCTTCCTGGGATTGTTGTGCTGCCAGCGGCGGCAAATCAATTTTGCTATTCGACAGGTTAAAGGGCAAAGTTCAACTAACTGTGTCTGATATCCGCGAAAATATATTATTGAACCTTCGTACCAGGCTGGGCAGGGCAGGTATCAATATTAACAGGAGTTTTGTAACAGATCTCTCTGTTCCATCGCAATTGCCTGAGGCAGAAAAATTTTCTATCATCATTTGTGATGCGCCCTGCACCGGCAGCGGCACCTGGAGCCGGACACCCGAGCAGTTGTATTTTTTCGACAAGAAACTTATTGCAGATTATGCCGGGAGACAAAAAAATATTGTGTCTAACAGCATTCCTTATTTGAATAAAGGCGGACTCTTCTTTTATATTACCTGTTCTGTTTTTAAAAAAGAAAATGAAGAAGTGACTGCATTTATACAAGAAAAATTCCACTTACAATTAGTGCAAATGGAATATTTAAAAGGTTATGAGCATGCTGCAGATACGATGTTCGTTGCAGTGTTTAGAAATATTTAAGGCCTTAGTATTTGTTTTGTTTTTGCTTTTTTATTGTCAACATATACTGTTATAAAATAAATACCCCTGCTGCCAGCGATCTTTTTCATATCCAGCGATCTTACCAGTGTTCCAACTGGCTGTTGGATATCCTCTGTATAAATTTTTTGTCCCAGCGCATTCCGGATGGAAATATTTATTTTAGCCGCCGCAGACCTTGTAATAGTAACATCTACTTTTTCTGAATTGACATCCTGGGTGATCAAAATATTATTTTCAGTAACAATTGTATTACATACCTGGTTGTTGTTTACACTCATTGAATCGAGGTAAAAACTGGTATCACTTGCAATGATCATTTTGATGCGGTATTTGATCGCACCCATTTCAGCGCTGCCAATATTGTCATCATAGGAAAGATCATGTTTCCCCCAGGCCCCGTTATTTTGCAGGGTAGAGACCGTTGTATAATCTGCTTCCCCCGGGAGCTTACGCTCAATCACCTCGCTCATGGTATTGTCGGCCTTTACAGAGAACCTTAGTTGTGCCGTGCAATTGCTGATGCTTGCTTGCCTGGTAAATAATTTTTTTTGCAGGATGACAAATGCTTTTTTGGCATCGGGGATCCCATACCCAACCCTGTTATCAGGGGTACTGTATCTACTGGCAGATACCTCCAATGCATCGATGATACCCATATTGTTGATCTCAGGAAAAGCCTGCCAGAGACAGGTACTGATGCCTGCCATATTTGGACAGGCAAAAGAAGTGCCGCTGCCATATGCGGGCAATCCATTGGATGAATTGGCAACAACTGCCTGCAGGCCTACTGCCGCTACACCCGGTTTAACCTGCCCGTCGCTGCTGGGCCCATAACTGCTGAAGCCGGCGACCTGCCCGGTTGTATCAACTGCGCCAACGCATAAAACGCTGTCTGCATCAGATGGCGTTATAAGGTAGTGCCAGCCACCATTACCTTCGTTTCCCGCGGCAATGACCAAAAGTATTCCTTTTTGTGCGGCAATATCAGCAGCCCTTGCACTGATGGAAGTATTGCCATTCATGTCGGCATAAGTATAATCAAATGTGGCGTTGTCAAACTGGCTATAACCAAGCGAGATCGAAAAAATGTCCACGCCAAGACTGTCGGATCTTTCTGCACCTGCCGCAAGGTTCTGCTCTTCGATGGGATATTCACTTGACACATCTTCTGTGCGGTATAAATAAAAAGATGCCTTTGGTGCAGTACCTACAAATGTACCGGGGATATTTGCGGCAATTGTGCTGAGACATTGCATCCCATGAACATAATCCTCGTTCACACTGGCTTCATTTGCAACAAAATCCCAGGTGCCTAATACCTGGTTGTTGTTTCGGATACTGTCAAACGTTGGTAAAGTGAGGTAATGGAAAAAACCTGCATCCAATACCGTCATTTGCATGCCTTCCCCCCGAAAACCATGGTCATGCAAAAAATCACCATGGTGTATTTTAACCTGTCCGTTGGATTTGCCATAATTGTAATAGCCATCAGCATTGGCAGGCCTGCCGGTTACCGATGGGGTTAGATCGATATCGGGAGTATTTGAATCCTCAAATTTATTTTTTGTACTGTTTCCCTGTTGCATCCTGGGTGCAACGGGGAAACTGCTTATGACAAAAGGAAGAGAATTTATTTTGGTAAGTGCTGCTGCATCACTGGTTTGTATGGCAATCTGGTTCAGCCATTTGGAACTGTTGAGTATGGTAACAGCACCGGATAAACGAACACTGTCGATATACCTGGGCGTTATGGGAAGGTCTGAGCTGTCGATGCTGATATTATAACGGGCCCTGCGATCCAATGCCCGCTGGGTAAGGTATTGCCCCGGGTTGCTGATGGAAAAAGGATTGGTTCCCTTGTCCCTGAACCGGATGATGTAACGGGTAAACTGTGCCTGGCTGCAGAGGGAAAGGAATAAGCAAATGCAGAGTAGGGATAAAGTCCTTTTCATACTGTATTGTTAGAATATAAAATTAAACTAATTATTGTTAGCGTTTAAAACGTTTAATAACTGTTTAAGTCATGGGTTCCAACGTTTTAAACGTTTTTAAGCGTCATAAACGATTTAAACATTCGTATCATATGCCCACTTCACCAGTGTTGCACCCCATGTGAATCCCCCGCCAAAAGCAGCCAGCACAATATTATCTCCTTTTTTCAACCTGCTTTCCCACTCCCACAAACAAAGGGGGATGGTTCCCGAAGTGGTGTTACCATATTTTTGAATATTGATCATCACTTTTTCCCTTGGAAGGTTCATGCGGTCGGCCGTTGCATCAATGATCCGCAGGTTGGCCTGGTGTGGTACGAGCCAGGCTATATCCTCAGCTTTCAGGTTATTGCGTTCCATGAGCTCATAGCTAACATCGGCCATTCCTTTAACCGCGAACTTAAAAACAGCCTGCCCTTCCTGGTACAGGTAATGTTCTTTTGCCATCACTGTTTCAATGGTTGACGGTTTAACAGAACCACCTGCTTTCATGTGCAAATGTTTCCTTCCGCTTCCGTCGGTCTTTAACAAACTATCCAGAATGCCAATGCCTTCTTCATTTTTTTCCAGCAACACTGCACCAGCTCCATCGCCAAATATTACGCAGGTTGTCCGGTCACTGTAATCAATGATGCTGCTCATTTTATCAACACCAACAACTATTATTTTTTTGTAACGGCCGCTTTCGATCATGGTTGCTGCCGTGGTAACTGAAAATAAAAAACCAGAGCAGGCCGCCCCGATATCAAAGCTAAAAGCATTTTTTATGCCCACTTTGTCACAAATGATATTTGCCGTAGCAGGAAAAACCATATCGGGTGTTACCGTTGCGCAGATCACGCAGTCTATCTCATCGAGGTTAATGTTGCGTTTTTCGCACATGTTCCTGACAGCTTCAGCGCCCATATCACTGCTGCCCAAACCTTCACCTTTTTGTATCCTTCTTTCTTTTACCCCTGTACGGCTCACGATCCACTCGTCGGTGGTATCTACCATTGTCTCCAGAATTTTATTGGTAAGCTTGTATTCAGGAACATAACCTCCGACAGCTGTAATGGCAGCTTGAATTTTTTGCATGGATCAGTATTTTTTTAAATATAATGGTTCTTAAAAGCTGGTAAAATTAACGGAAAAACCTTTTAAGTTTATTTTAGGGTCGCAGCTAACAAAATATCCTTATTTTTGGTTATCGTCAGATCAGGAAATTATGTATGCATATTTGCAGGGAAAATTTACTTATAAAAGTCCCGCCCAGGTTTATATAGAAGTGAATGGTGTTGGATATGAAGTGAATGTTAGCCTAAATACCTATGCAGCCATACAGCAATTGAATGAAGGAAAATTATATGTGCATCTCCAGGTAAAAGAAGATGGACATACACTTTTTGGCTTTTTTGACAGGGAAGAAAAAGAAATGTTCCTGTTATTAACAAGCGTTTCAGGAATTGGTGCAGCTACCGCCAGAATGATGTTGTCCTACATAAAACCTGATGAGATAAGTTCCGCGATCATCCAGGGCAACGTTCGGTTAATGGAAAGCGTCAAAGGGATAGGAAAGAAAACTGCCGAGAGGCTGGTGCTCGAATTGAGGGATAAGGTAGGTAAACTTCCATTTGCCGGCGGTAATTATACGCAGGCCGGAAACAATACAATGGAGCAGGATGCGTTAACAGCATTGACTGCACTTGGGATTTCCCGGTCGCAGGCAGAGCAATCAATTCAAAAAATAGTTCGTGCTGAACCTGGTATCATACATTTAGAAGATTTAATTAAAAAAGTATTAAAGGCCATTTGAGAAAACTCTACCTTAACTGATTTACCAAATGTTTCTTATAAGAACGACTATTTTTCGAATATTACAAAACTGCTTATTTGTTGTATTCCTTACTTTGTGTAATGCGTCTTTTGCCCAGGTAAAACCTGACCCTAAAGATCCCAAAAACACGGGTAACCCTGTTACGCCGACTACCACAAATCCCAGTACGCCAGCAGGTAATAACCCCGTAACACCTGCGGGAAATAATCCGGTTCCCACAAATACAAACCCTGCAGGCACAACGCCCGTTCCCCAGCAACCACTGGATACAACCATCAGGGCAAATACACAGCTCCCTTACCCCATTTCTGACAGGAGGGGGGATTATTTATTCGGGGGTACCAACAGCACCCTTGATCTGCGTGCCCCGGCCAATTTCCAGGATTCAGTTGTTTATGACCCTGCAACGAAGCGCTATATTATATATGAGAAGATCGGCAACCGGTATTATCGTACACCAACCACGTATTCCTTTAATGAATTCTGGGAATTAAGGAACAGGCAGGCAGAAAATGATTATTTCAGGAGAAGGGCCAATACGACCAGTATCCTGAACAGGGGTAAATTCACCAAACCTAAATTATCATTAACGGATAACCTTTTCAACCGCTTGTTCGGTAATGGAAAGATCGAGATAAGCCCGCAGGGAAATGTGGATGTTACTGCCGGCTACCAGGGACAGAAAATAGACAATCCGACCTTACCGGAAAGGGCCAGGAAGAACGGGGGGCTGGATTTTAATATGAATGCCCAGCTGAATGTAAATGCCAATATTGGCGATAAGCTGAAATTTCCAATCAATTATAATACCCTTGCCAATTTTGACCTCGATAACCAGCTAAAGCTTGATTATACCGGTAAAGATGACGAGATATTAAAACGCTTTGAAGCAGGTAATGTGAGCTTTCCTTCAAAAGGGACATTGATCCCCGGCGCCCAGCAGCTTTTTGGCTTAAAAACTCAATTACAGTTTGGTAAATTATATATCACAACCGTACTGGCCAATCAAAAATCACAGCGCCAAAGCGTGAACTTACAGGGTGGAGCGGCATCTCAGCCATTCGAGATCAAGGCGGATGAATATGAAGAGAACAGGCACTTCCTGGCAGCGCAATATTTTAAGAACAATTACAATGACCTGCTTAAGAACCTTCCTGCTATAACAAGCCCTGTACAGATATTAAGAATGGAAGTATGGGTAACCAACCGGAATGGCACAACAACAGAAACAAGAGATGTTGTGGGGTTAATGGACCTTGCTGAAACACATCCATACCTGCAGCCACCACTTATCAATGTGCTTACATCAGCAGAAATTCCTACCAATGGGACCAATGACCTTTACAGCAAAGTAATAAATTATCCAAACCAACTGGATGCCCGTAACCCCGCATTGGTATTTAGCAACCTGGGCGCCCTGGGCCTTAACCCTGTGCAGGATTTTGAAAAGACCTTTGCCAGGAAACTGGATTCAAGCCAATACATATATAACAGGGATATCGGTACGCTTTCACTCAGCCAGCCATTGCAGACTGATGAAGTACTCGCTATAGCTTATCAATATTCATACAGGGGTAAGATCTACCAGGTGGGTGAATTCTCACAGGATGTACCACCGGATAGTTCTTCAGCCACCCAAAAAGTATTATTCCTGAAACTTTTAAAAGCAACTTCGCAACGCACCAGTTTACCCATCTGGCAACTGATGCTGAAGAACGTGTATACAATCGGTTATGGAACATTGTCACCGCAGGATTTTAAACTGGATGTACTTTACCAGGAGCCCGGGCTTGGTGCAAAAAGGTATGCGCCTTTCGGCGACATCAACCAGGGTGCACCGATCATATCGCTTATTAATTTGGACAGGCTGAACAGCCAGAACGATCCGCAGCCCGATGGCGTATTTGATTATGTGGAAGGCTTTACCATTAATTCTCAGTACAGCCGGGTTATGTTCCCCGTGCTGGAACCCTTCGGAAGGGACCTTGCAAAAGGATTGTATTCAAACCCGGCGAATCCCAATATAAAGGATACACTTTATTATGCTTTGTATGATTCGATCAAAGCGGTTGCACAGCAATACCCCAACCTCGACAGGTTTGTTTTAAAGGGAACGGCAAAAACTTCCGGTTCTGCAGACATCAGTATCGGCTATAATATTCCAAGGGGATCTGTAACGGTAAGTGCAGGTGGCCGTACCTTACAGGAAGGCGTAGACTATGACATCAACTACGACCTTGGTACGATCAAGATCACCAACCAGGCCATCCTGAATGCCGGCCTGCCGGTACAGGTTAATTTTGAGAACAATGCTTCTTTCGGACTGCAGCAAAGGAATTATCTCGGGCTGAGGCTCGATTACCAGATAAAGAATACCTCCAAAGAGCAACTAGCCGTTGGCGGTACGATCGTTCGCCTGGGTGAAAGGCCATTCTTTACCAAGGTGAATTACAACGAGGACCCCATCCGTAATACCATGTACGGGCTGGATGTTAATTACAGAAAGGACCTGCCACGGCTTACGAAGATCCTGGACAAGCTCCCGTTCTATTCAACAACGGCACCATCTACACTTAATTTTTACGGTGAAGGAGCTTATTTAAAACCAGGCCATGCACCTCAGATCGGAAGGGGCAACGCGGGTGTTATATATATAGATGATTTTGAAGGAAGCAAATCAGGGATCGACCTGCGCTTTCCATTGATCGCCTGGAGCCTTGCCTCAACACCCAAAGGGGCTACCAACCAGAGTGCCCAGCCCATTTTCCCCGAAGGTGCATTGAATAACGATCTTGATTATGGAAAGAGCAGGGCAAAGATCGCCTGGTACCAGATTGAACAAACCCTGCAACAATATAAAGGAACCAATAATCCCTTTGCAAACAATGCAACGGAATTGAGCGATCCAAGGGTAAGGCCGATCTACCAGAAAGAGATATTCCCTCAAAGAACGACCGGTTTCGGGGAAAGCCAGTTGGTAACTTTTGACCTTGCCTATTACCCGACCGACAGGGGCCCATATAATTTTGATGCTGTCAATGTTACAGCCAATGGTAAATTGACCAACCCCGCTTCAAGGTACGGTGGCCTGATGCGCAGCATCGACCAAACAGACTTTGAAACAAGCAATATCGAGTTCATAGAATTCTGGGTACAGGACCCTTTCATTAAGAATCCCGGTTCAACAGAGAAAGGAAAATTATATTTTAACCTCGGTAATGTTTCAGAAGACATATTAAAAGATGGCAGGAGGTTTTACGAGAATGGGTTACCCACCCCCAATGCACCTTCCCAGGTTGATACAACTGTTTGGGGTAGGGTACCCCGTAATCCTATCCAGGTTACCAATGCATTCAGCAATACTCCTGAAGACAGGGTTTACCAGGATATTGGCTTTGATGGATTGTCTGATACAGCTGAGCAGGTAAAGCGCTCTGCCTACCTTCAACAACTCGCAGCGAATTTTGGCCAGGGTTCAAAAGCGTACCAGGATGCTTTGAAGGATCCTTCTTCTGATGACTATATTCATTACCGTGATGGAAGTTTCGGCGGGCCCAATGATGGTATATTGGCCAGGTATAAAAATTTCAATAACCCTGAGGGAAACTCGCCCATCAACAGTGGAAGTGATTTTTCTACAGCGGCTACTTTATATCCCGATGCAGAGGATCTGAACAAGGACAATACTTTAAGTGAAACGGAAGAATATTTCCAGTATATAGTAGATATAGAAAATCCGACAAGTACACGAATGGATATCGGAACCAATTATATCGTTGATAAGAAAGTTGTTACCGTTACTCCTGCGAATGGTGTAGCACGCCCTGAAACATGGTACCAATTCCGGATTCCGATATCAGATTATAACAGGAAGATCGGGCAGATCCCCGATTTCAAATCTATCAGGTTCATGCGTATGTTCATGACCGGTTTCCAGGACAGCGTGGTGATGCGCTTCGGTGTATTACAGCTTACAAGGAATATCTGGCGCAAATTCCAATACAGGGTTGATTCAACCGGTACATATTCTGCAGCTTCAGGAACGAGTTTTAATGTGGGTGCAGTAAATATTGAAGAAAATGACAAGCGTACGCCATTGCCTTACCGCACACCCAGGGAAATTGAAAGGGTGCAGACACTGAGCAACAATGGTGTTAACCTGTTGCAGAACGAACAATCCATGAGCCTGCAGTTCTGTAATTTAAAGCAGGCTGATGCCAAAGCTGTTTTCCAAACTTTTGGCAACAGGGATCTGAGGCAGTTCAGGAGACTTTCCATGTACGTACATGCAGAACAGGCAGAAAAACCATTCACCAACCTGGTTGATAAAGACCTTACTGCCGTGATAAGGATGGGAACCGATTTTGTAAATAACTATTATGAGATAAGGATACCGCTTATTTTAACACCACTGAATGCAGCCACTGCTTTGTCACCGGATACAGATGCTTATAATGATACCTTGTGGAACCCCCGCAATTCACTGGATATAGATCTCGATATATTGACAAAGATCAAGCAGGCACGTAATGCATCTTCGCAGGCATTGGGCCAGATATTCCGTGATACAGCGGATAACGGCCAGGTGTACTCTGTGATGGGAAATCCCAACCTCGGGGAGATCAGGGGAATGTTACTCGGAGTTGAGAACAGCAAAGTGCCATCTGCCTGTGGTGAGATTTGGGTGAACGAGCTCAGGCTTTCTTCCCTGGATGAAGATGGTGGCTATGCTGCACTGGGCAGGATGGATGTGAACCTTGCCGACCTGGGTACCATCTCCCTTTCCGCCAATACACATACCAAGGGTTTTGGAACACTGGAGCAACGCGTGAATGAACGCTACAAGGATAATTTTTTACAGTTTGACGTAGCTGCAAACCTTGAGATGGGTAAGCTGCTTCCGAAGAAATGGGGTATGTCCATTCCCGTTTATGCCAGTTACTCGCAGTCTACGAGCAGGCCGGAGTTCGATCCATATGACCAGGACATCAAATTGAAGGATAAGCTGGATGGCGCTAAAAATAAAACAGAACGGGATTCCATTAAGAATGTCGCGGTAGATTTCACTTCTATCAAAACACTGAATTTTACCAACGTTAAAAAGAATAAGACGAACGGTTCCAAGCCGCGGATATATGATATTTCCAATATTGATGTGAGTTATTCTTTTATACAGACACTCAGCCATAGCCCGTTGATTGAGAACAACGAGGTTACGCGTCACCGTGGTGCGTTGGGGTATAACTATGCCCCGCAGCCGAAATACATAGAGCCATTCAAGAAATTATTTAAGAAGACCAAGCACCATTGGTTCGACCTTGTGAAGGATTTTAACTTTAATTATATTCCATCGCAATTGAGTTTCCATGCCGACCTGAGCAGGCAGTTCGGTGCCATCAGGCCCAGAAGTATAGGCACTTCCAAGTATGCGATACCAGAAACCTATGACAAGTTCTTTACCTTCCAGCGTGATTATATCCTGCGGTGGAACTTCACCCGTTCTATCAGTTTTGATTATACGGCAACGAATAATTCAAGGATAGATGAGCCGGCCGGCCGCCTGGATACGAAAGCGAAGAAGGATTCTATGTGGAATAACCTGTTCAAAGGCGGAAGGAACACGCTCTTCAACCAGGCAGCTAATTTTTCTTATACATTGCCCACCAATAAATTCCCGCTGATAGACTGGACAACGGTGAATTTAAAATACCAGGCCACTTACAGGTGGATCGGTGCATCAAGGCTTGCTGTTGACCTCGGTAATTTCTTAGAGAACGGCCAGCAGAAAGAAGGAACGGTACAGGCTGATTTTACCAAGCTTTATCAGAAATCAAAATGGCTCCGTGTACTTGACCAGCCTACGAGCAAAGACGATAAAGCAAAGTGGAAGAACCGTGTTACGATCATAAGAGATTCGGTTACTAACAAGAGCGGTAAAAGGATCCTGCAAAAAAGGAGGATCGTTGACCAGACCGCCATGCCTTACTTAGGTGGTGCAGCCAGGGTCTTTGGAAAACTAATCACCAGTATAAAGCAGGTCAACTTTTCCATCTCGGAAACAGGGAATACGCGTTTACCCGGCTATACAGACAGTACACAACTTCTGGGCGAGAACTTCAACAGTTCAGCTCCCGGTTTTGATTTTATTTTGGGAATGCAACCCGATACCAACTGGCTCAACCGCAAAGCTGTGGCGGGGCTGATAACGAGGGATACGAATTTCAATTCACTGTTCCAGCAGAACTTTGACCAGCGGATAACTTTGTCGGCGCAATTGGAGCCGGTACGTGATCTAACCATTACGGTTAACCTGAGCAAGACATTCAGTAAGAATTACAGTGAAACGTTCAGGTTTATAGATACCAGCTTTGCACAAAATAATCCCAAGCAATTCATGCACCTGAACCCTTATGCAGGTGGTGGATTCGACGTGACCTATATTGCTTTCAAAACTTTATTTGGAAAATTCGATCCCAACAGGGTGTCTGAAACATTCAAGACCTTTGAGAACAACAGGATCATCCTGTCGAAGCGCTTGGGTACAAAAAATCCATACAGCCAGGTACAGGGTGCCGACGGTTATTATTACGGCTATGGCAAATACGCAGTTGATGTATTGATACCATCATTCATTGCTGCATACACAGGCCAGGATCCGAACAAGGTTTCGCTCATAAAGCAAAACAATCCAAATACAAAATCAAACCCGTTCAGGGGTATTTTACCCAAGCCGAACTGGAAGATAGATTACAATGGCCTTACCAAGATAAAGGGCCTGGATAAGATATTTACCAGCTTTACGTTAACGCATGGCTACAACGGCAACCTGAGTATGAACGGCTTTACTTCGGCGCTGTTGTACCAGGATGTTTCGAAATTCGGCTATCCTTCATTTTACGATTCGGTATCAAATAATTTCATCCCTTACTTCCTCGTTCCAAATGTTTCCATACAGGAGCAGTTCTCGCCGTTGATAGGATTTGATATGATGTTCGTGAACCAGATGCAGGCGAAGTTTGAATACACGAAGACAAGGCAGCTGAGCTTGAGCTTGTATGATTTCCAGCTGAGTGAAGTGAGGAGCACGGAATTCACCGTAGGTGCGGGTTACCGTAAGCGTGGGTTACCAATGCCGTTCGGGTTAAAATGGCCCAAGTGGCTGAGTTCAAAGAATGCTACTTCGAAGAAGCTTGAGAATGAGATTAATTTCCGCGTTGATTTCAAGATCAGGGATAATGTAACTGCCAACAGCAGGCTTGACCAGGATGCTAATTTTGCAACCGGCGGCAGCAAGGAGATCACCATCAGCCCAACGATCGATTATTTCCTGAACAACAGGATCAATATCAAGCTCTATTATGACCGCCGCAAAGTGATACCGTATATTTCTTCCAGTGCACCGACGACTAATACGAGGGCAGGGGTGCAGATACGGATATCGTTGTCGCAATAAAGGATGCCGATACCGGTTACCGGATATAAGAAACCGGTCATTATGATAAAATTGGGTCCCTGCTTTTGCGGGGACTTCTTTTTGAATATGGAATATTGAATACTGAATGTTGATCGGATCGCCCTTCACGATTCGAAATTCCTTGTTCCATGTTCAATATTGAATTTGAAAGTAACGGGTATTAATAATTTCCAATTTATGAATACCCAAACTTCAAACTTCAAACCCCAAACTATTAAGTATATTTAATAAGCTTTAAAAAAAGACAATGACCCCCTCCATGACCAAGTACTTGATCATAACAACGCTGTGCTTTCTTTTTATTGGAACGAACTCATCCAAATGCCAGACTTATAGTAAGGAAACGATACTGATCAGTACAGCATATGGGAATATGAAGCTGAAGCTTTTCAATGAAACGCCCCTACACAGGGATAATTTTATCAAGCTGGTGAAGCAAGGTTTCTATGACAGTTTGCTTTTTCACCGGGTGATCAATCATTTTATGATACAGGGAGGAGACCCCGACAGTAAATTTGCAAACGACACTGCATCTTTGGGTAATGGTGATGTTGATTACTGGATCCGGGCTGAATTCAATAGAAAGCTTTATCACAAGAAGGGCATGCTGGCTGCGGCAAGGGAAGATGATGAAGTTGACCCGGGTAAAGAATCGTCGGGCTCGCAATTTTATATTGTTATGGGTAAAACATTTGATTCAGCTGCTTTGCAAAAAATGGAGATACGGCTGAATAAGGACCTTGTACAAAAGATCAATTATAATGTTGCATTCAGCGGCAAAAGCAAGGAGCTGCAAAAATATTACCTGCGCCTAACCAACGAAGAAAAAACTGATAGTTTAAAATATGTAAGGCGGCAATTGACAGACCCGGTCTCGATTGAGCGTTATAAAAAAACGCCTCATTTCACTTTTACAGCCGAACAAAGAAAAACCTATGCCACAGTGGGCGGAACCCCGCATCTGGATATGAATTATACAATTTTTGGCGAGATCGTTGAGGGCCTTGAAGTGATCGATAAGATCGCGGCTGTTAAAACTGATAAGAACGACAGACCAAAAGAGAACATAAGAATGAAGATCTCGATCATTAAGGAATAAAAATGGATGCTATATGCAGGATGCTGGATATTAGATACTGGATGAGTCCCTTTAATAAAATTGGGCCCCAGTTTAGCCGGAACTATATTAAGAAGAATCTATCAGTAGCAAAGCCACGTACCGATATACTAAGAACTTAGAATTAAAAACTACTAACTTTAAACCATGAAAACAATTTATATCATTGCAATGGCCTGCCTGCTTTTACCGGGACCAGGCTGTAAAAAAAGCGAAAGCACAACAGCAGTAGGGGACAGGTTAGTAAGCCTCACCGTAAAGAAACTTATTACCAACAGTATCTCATACACGAGGAAATATACTTACGATGCGTCCGGGAATTTAATAACCCTGGATCATGCAAGCGGTGAAAATATATATACATTCAGTTATAATTCACAGGGAAGGCTGCAGTCTGTAAAACTGGTACAATCGCTTACTACAGATATCATGATCAATAGTTTTGTGTATGATGTTACAGGAAAGATCATTCGCAAAACAGGTACGCCGTTGCTTCCCAACCTTGAAATTGACGATCATACATATGGTTATGATGGTATTGGAAGATTGGTAGCAGATAACCAGCATTACAGGCAAACTGCTACCATCAGCGGTTACCGGGCCTTTGTATATGATGATAATGATGACATATCTGAGCAACGTTTCTTTTTTGTTGACGCTTCAGGAACAGCCACACTGGAAGGAGGTATTGCCTATACTTACGACTATAAATTGAATCCATTTAATAAGATCCGGGTACCATCCTACATGACAAACGAGGATATCTTTTACCTGTCGAAACACAATGTTGTTTCAACGACAGCCATTTCAGGTCCCGGCCAATATTTGACGCCCACTATATATACTTATACGAATATCGACCTGCCTCAAACGGCAACATTCGGTACTCCCGCTGATACGAATTGGGAAAGATGGGAATTTTCTTATGAATAGGTTCCGGGTCAAAACCCTTGTGGATAAGGATTCATTGTTGCACCTGGAAAGAGGGCATACAGATGCAGGATACAAGATACTGGATGAGTCCCTTAAATAAATTAGGTATCTGTTCGTTTCTTTATCCCGCCGTAATTGCAGCAGTTAACAGAACTTATGAAAATTATAGCTTGTATCATCCTATTATTTTTTTCATCACAATTATCCGGACAATCCAAACAGCCGGTTAAGCCAATCAAGTATGTACTCATCAAAGAAACGAAATTGGTGCCGGGAGATATTAACCAGGCAGCCATTGATAAATTGGATGAACCATTAAAAGCAATCGCTGCGTATTACAGTGCTCTTGGAGGTTCTAACTGCAAACAGGACACAACCTATGAAGAGACCTGTGAACTTACCATGGCACTTGGGTTCGGCAACCAGGGATCAGCACAGCATAAAGCGATCATACAAAAATGGTTTCCCAATGATAAAGCCGCCAAACAGATACTGGCACAGGATTGTTATCAACGGCCAAGCGGAGCAACTTCATTTAGTGATTATGTATACCTGTCTTTAAGCAGGGAGGGAAACGAAGTAACCATCAACTACAGCCTGATGGTCTACCAACGCGGTGACATCAGCTATATAAAAGGGCCTGATAAAGTGATCATCAACGGAAAGCAGGTGATAGTTTTGAAAAGATCGATCTGGAAAAAACTGTAACCAATACCTGCTACGGCTGTTTGTCAGATCCACTACTTGTATTAAATTCGTTACATGAAGCGACTTACATTTATCTTCCTTTTATTGCTCATTTGCATCTTTCCCGCAAAAGCGCAGGATGCAGCTATCAAAACTATCCCCGGTGTTTTTACCACCGACCATTGGGATAGCGACTGGAAGGTGATGCAGGTAACGCCTGATGGTCATGCGGTGCTTTTCCAGGTTGGTTCCAAATGTTATATCCTGCTACCAAAAGAAGGACGCTTGAACATGGTTGAGCAATACTGGCCTATGAATGGCGAACATGAATGCCGCATCTCACCCGACCATAGTCTCTCGTATCAGAACTCACCAAACATTTGTGATGGCAGAGGCTTGTATGGCAGCATGAGCCCGACCCTTGCACCGAATGCAAAAAATTATGTCGCCGTTCTAAGCCGCCTCACAGATATAAAGCCGCTGAAGGTCTTTTCCGACACGAACTTTATCGTGGGCATCAATAAGCAAAACCAGCTTATCGTCTCCAGTGCATGGACACGCGAACACAGGCTAACCGGTCTCAAAGGCCTCCGCCTGCTTGACCCGAAGACCTTTAATACGCTTAAGGTGCTGCGCACGGATACCCTGTACAACAATACAGCCCAGGACCCGATCAACCAGCCGGTATTCCTTTTCAACAGCACCTATACTGCCCTGATCAGCACTTACTTTGTCTCCGGCGATTACATCGGCATAAATATATTTCCTTTTGGCAGCGACTCAATAATCAGAGGAGGAACAATAAGGCAACAAACATGGCACTATCCAACTGCCGATGAGCATTACATCTATGCTGCCGATAAAGACTCGTTGCTCGTTTATAGCATGCACACCGCTAAGCTGCTTTATAAAACAGTGTATGCTACTGCAACTTCAAAACCCGCATATAATTACAGGCGCTGCCTTTATACACTCGCCGGTAACGGACACCTTTATCGCTATGACAGGGAACAGTCTGCAGTATATGAAGAAGAAGTAACGCCTGATGCCCTGCGTACAGTAAAAACCTACCCGCTTCACTTTGACAATACGCTTCCATTTCCTACTGGTAACCAGCGATACCAAATGGCTGCATGCGCCGGCCCCTCGTTGCTGATCATTCCACGTAACCGCGTTGATGATAATGTGCCGGAGAATGCAGCCTTTGTGATCGATCTGCCCAGTGGTAAGATGACCTTGCGCATCGCCCCGTTCTTCAATATCAATGCAGCGCAGCTTGAGCGTGAAGCAAAATACTTTGCAAACGAGGCGGCTTATAATGCTAAGTCGGAAGCTGATATGAAGGCAGCAAAGAAAGCTGAAGCGGATGCAGCGTTACAGGCAAGATATGCCGACTGTGAAAGAATATTAGCCGAAGCGAAAATGAAGATAGGCACCTATTATCCTATGGGAGCACTGGTCTATAAAAATGAGCCGGGCCATAGCTGTAGAATCGGTTATGCTATCTGGGGATTTGATTGTGATACCAAACACTTTACAGCTGCAGGGCTTGGCACTTACGATGCAGATGCGGATAAGTCCAGTTACAGGCTTTGCGAGCTCGGGCCCTATGGAATTTGTCCGGAGTGTAATGGGCATCCCTTGTCAAGCAGCAGTGAATATATCAAAGATGATTCCTGGCACCAGACAAATTTTAACGTCTATAAGCGTGACCCCAATGCTTTGAAAAAAGTTAATGTAACTACTACGTGTAAGTACTGTAAGGGAAAAGGTGTTGTCAGGCTTTAGAACGAATATTGGTTTGATCATCACTGGCGCAAGTTCAGAAACCCAGCCAGGCGTTATTTCCATTAATTTACCGATATTAGCAAGGATTTTCTGTATCCCTATAATTATAAATAAATAAAAATGAGGATCATTTCTTTAAACAAACTTTTTTTTACCCGCAACAAACTATGTGCTTTATTTGCTGCAGCCATTGTCTTTTTTTCTTGCTCAAAAAGCAGTGATGTTGCAGACCCGAACAATCCCAATCCTACGGTGAGTCATTTAACCGCCTTTTCAGTAACGGTAAAAGAACGCATACCAAACAGGGCCATCATCTCATGGACTGCTTCGCAGAATATATTCAATACTGATATCGTAAAATATAAAGTATCACTGAATGGAAACATTGTGCATACGGACCTGCTTAACACTGTTGATACTTTAAATGCTTTGTCGAAGGATACCATCTATACCGGGAAAGTGATCGCATATACTGTAAGCGGCGATACGGTTTCTGCGCCATTTTTACTGGAAGCGTATAATGGATTTATTTATGTGACGCTGGAATCTGACATGCAATTGGGTTGTTACAATTCTTATACAAATTCGGTAAGCAATCCCAGGCTTTGGAACAAGCCTTTTGACCACCAGAACGGCATGCCCACCATTGCAAATGGAACCATCTATTTAAGCAATACAAATACAGCCAGCCCTTCTCTTTTTGCAATGAATGCCAATAACGGGAATGTCATATGGAGCAATTCCATACGTTTGATCAATGAGACGAGCCCCACTTATTTTAATGGTAAATTATATGCAAATACCTACCAGGGCGTTCTTGCAATAAATGCTGCCGATGGCCAGGTCGACTGGACCTACCAGAACGGCCTCAACGACATGGGTTCCAATCCTGTCATCGATAACAATAAAGTATTTGTCGGCAATCGGAGCTCTTCAGGATATATTTCTGCCCTTAACCTGGCAAATGGTTCCTTGTTATGGACCTTTCCATTCGACGGACAAATGTGTACACGACCATTGGTCAGCAATAATTTGGTGATATTCGGCTGCAGCATGGATAAGATATATGCGTTGGATCAAAGTACCGGCAACGTTGCCTGGTCGAGAGAACTGGCCACTACCAACCATTATGGAACCAATTGGGTTTCGCCCATCCTGGTGAACAGGAACCTGGTAATAGTGCATACGGCAAACCATGGTTTTTTTGCATTGAATGTTTTAACTGGTGCAACGGTTTGGACGTATGACAATACGGATCCCGGTGTATCAACACCCGCCTATGGCAATGGCTTTATATATTTTACAACTACAGTTGTTATCGGTTCAGATTACAGGGCGAAAATTGTTGCATTGAATGCATCAACCGGCCAGTTGCAATGGGAGAATACTACAACCAGCCAATCCCTGTTTTACCTGGTATACGCAAAAAATAAACTGTTCATGCGTGAGTATTACAATATACTTGTCGTTAACCCTTATACAGGAGTTGCTGAAGCACATATTGTAGACCTGAACACGAGCCTTGCATTATTTGGGTTAAGTATCAATAATACCAGCTTCTATAATGGGGAACACGGAAATTATAAATAACATAATACCCGGCAGGGACTAACATGAAACACTTACTTACCTTGATCGGCATCCTTTGGACTAGTTGCCTGTTTGCTCAAACCGGGAATTGTGATAGCATCATATGGTCAAAAGATAGAAAATTATCCTGGTCCGATTTTAAGGCAAAACCTGATACCGCTCTAAAAGACACGGCACAATCATTTATACGCTTACACAAAAAATGGAGTCTTCGGGGTGATACTGTTACCATAAATGTCTCCAGTTATTTCAGGCCATGCCTCGCCTGGACCAAAACCAAAAATGCTGATACATTATTAATGCACGAGCAGGGCCATTTTGATATCTCGGAATATTTCAGGCGCTTATCCATTAAAAGATTTTCAGAGCAGAATTTTACTCGGCCAAACCTTAAGAGAGAAATAGAAGCGATCAACCTGGACATTGAGTCGCAGCAAAAACAGCTCATTGACCTCTACGAAGTGAAAACGGGCAATAGCAGGAACAGGGCAGTACAGGTTGAATGGACAAATAAAATATTATCATTGATCGACTCGCTCAAAGAATTCGACCAGCCTAAAATAACAAAATTACTTACGGAATAAAAGCGCATAACTTGCATACAATGAAAAAGAACATTGCCCTTTTATTCGCTTTCCCATTGATAAGTTTATTGTTTATTAAATGTGCTAAAACTGCACAGGTCAATGATACGCAGTTGCTGGTAACTTTAAAGGATACATCCGGGAATTTTGTACAGGGTGTAACTGTCCGGTTATATAAAAGCGCTGCTGACTCGGGCATTACACAAATATCTGATGCAGCAGGGATCGTATTATTTCCAAACCTGGAGGCCGTGACCTATTATTGGCTTGCAGAAAAAGGATGCCAAAACAACAGGAACAGTCAAATAACGATCGGCCGTCCCCTGGTGCTTGGTACGGTCGGTTACGGCTTTTCAATTTTGTCTGGGACCGGGATATTAAAAATTACTAACAACTCGGGTGAACCTTATATTGTATCCGACTCACTGTTTAATATTATTTTAAATGATACTCCTTATATAGCTTATCCTACTGTAGGCTCTTATCTTATACACAGCGAAAAACAAAGTGCTCCTGGGACAGGATCAGATAGTCTTGTCCAGGTCAGCTGCGGAGACACAAGTTTTTTAGATCTTCCCTAGTTTGAATGTTGTCAGGCTGAGCTAGCCGGTGTGACCTTATACCAATCCGCCTCAATTGCGGCTTATTGTATCACTGCTTACGTGCACAAAAAAATGTTTATCACCGAAGCGAACAGGGAATTATTTCATTACTTAAAACTGCTTTACCACTGTAGCATATTTTTTACTTTTATATTTTTTATGTGCTTTATTTCTGTGCCACTTGCTATCTTTTTTTATTGCAACCTGTTTCTTGTATTTGCCTATCCTAAGGAAGCTACATTAAAGTTCTTTGCAAGTAGAAATATGACCAGGAGATGGGGCAGGTTGGCAACATAAAAAAGCTGCCCTCGGGAGACAGCTTTTTTATTATTTAATTAAAACTAGAAACTTTATTTTGTTGTTTTCTTCAGCAGCATTACATAACCGCATAAGTTCTTTTTCTTTTTGTTGATCTGTACGGGTTTCATCATGTGGTATTCTGAAAATTTAGGGATGTATGAATAGCTGATCACATTGCCATCTACATCGCCCCACATCTTTTTCTGGTAAACCACTTGTTTTTCATTCCAGTCGTACATTCTTACTTCGTATAATTTTGAGCTCATATCCCCAATAAATACGAATTGGTACCAGCTTCCTTCCGTTAAGGGAACAATGATAGGCATCTCGTATTCGCTTTCCATTGTTACGGAAGCTTCTTTTACGACGATAAAACCTTTGTTAGAAAGGTCTGCTTTGATACTATCTGCCTGGTGGAGAATTGATTCGAGTGTACAGGGCTTTTGGCGTATAACATCCTGTGCCTGAGTGCTTCCGAGAAGCAGAGCGAAAACTAATGTAAGTAGAATTTGGCTTTTCATTTTATTTCTTGTTGGATGATTGGTCTTACAAGTTTACTGCTTAATATTGGCTTTTCCTAACATTTTCGTCTAAAATGTACCGTAATTGGCCCGGCATAAAACAAGTAAGTACCTGAACAGCTATATAACGGCAATTTTGCTTATTTATTTTTTATGGAAGTAATAAATTCCCGCTTGTTGCAAACAAGTGATTGTCAGTTCATTGATACAAACGTGGTTGGGCAGGCCTGCGCAATAGAAGATCGTATCTGCAATATCGGCGGGGGTCAGGGGGGTATAACCATCATAAGCTGCTGCAGCTTTTGCTTCATCACCCTTGTATCTTACAACGGAAAATTCTGTTTCAACAGCTCCCGGGTTGATGGCGGTGACCTTTATCCCGTATTTAAGCAGGTCGATCCGCATTGACCTGTTAATAGCATCCACGGCAAATTTGCTGGCACAATACACATTCCCGTTTTCATATACTTCTTTACCGGCAATGGAACCCATGTTAATGATATGCCCTTTTTTGTTCTTTATCATGGATGGCAACACGGCCCGGCTTACATACAGGAGGCCATCTACATTGGTATGCATCATGGTATCCCAGTCATCCATATCTGCCGATTCAAAACTATCCCTGCCAAGGGCAAGCCCGGCATTATTGATGAGAATGTCAACATTTTTCCAGGATTCCGGTAAGTCATTAACAGCATTAAAAACAGCTTCTCTATCCTGCACATCAAAGCAACAAGTCATCACTTTTATGGAATGTGCGTCTTCCAGTTCCTTTTTCAATGCTTCAAGCCTTTCTTTTCTTCTCCCGGTAATGACGAGTTTGAAATTTGCTGCGGCAAACTTTTCAGCACATGCTTTGCCGATACCTGCAGTAGCGCCTGTTATGAAAACTATTTTATCCACAAAAAATGAATTTGGAAATTAATCAATTTTAAAATTTGGAAATAAAGAAGCGGTTTGGAGATCGATCAATTTGAAAATGGAAAAGAATGGCTGATTTGAAAAATTTCCAAATTGAAATCTACCGTATTAAAACAACATATCCTTTCTTTGTTTTCTTCTGCCCTTTAAAAGTTACCCCCTCTGCCATCCACACAAATGTTGCAGGATCCTGGGGCTTGCCTTTGTATACCCCATCCCATCCTTTTCCTTTTTCTGTTGTAGAGAACATCAATTCACCAAAGCGGTTGAACACTTTAAAATAATTCAATGCCTTCATGCCAAGTAAGATGGGCCTTGTTACATCATTGTTGCCATCGCCATTCGGTGTAAAGGCGGTTGGCACATACATATCGGGGTCCAGCCTGAATAACCTGATATTGATGCTGTCCTTCCCGATGCAACCATATTGATCTGTTCCCAGTACATAATATTTTATATTATCATCAGGCGCTGATAACGGGTTCCCAATATTAGTGGAAGACAGCCATGTGCCCGGGTTCCATAAATAAGTGCTGGCACCTGTAGCATTCAGGCGGATGGTTTCGCCTTCAACAATACTTGTGTCTGCAGGGCCGGCATCTACCTGGAGCTGTTGTATCACTTTTACCAGCACGGAATCCTTTATTACTTTTGTACATCCCAGCGTATCCCGTACTGAAACAGTGTATACTATATTGGATGTTGGTTGTATCACCAGGGGGGTCGCAATGGAAGGGTTGCTTAAATATATTGCCGGGCTCCATGTATAGCTGCTACCGCCCGTAGCCGTTATCTGTGTATTGAATCCAATACATACCGCCGTATCATTGCCGGCAAAAGCAGCCGGGTAGGGGGCCACTTTTATCTTTACCTGGTCCTGGCTCTGGCACTTGCCGATATTGGCCGTAACCAGGTATGTAGTTGTAACAGGAGGGTTTGCAAATGGATTTTTAGCGGTATCGCTGCTGAGGAAATTTGAGGGTGTCCACAGGTAATGCAATGCATCACTGGTGGTTTTTAATTTAAATCCTTCTGATTTGCAGATCGATGTATCCGGGCCGGCATTGACCGTTACAACTAATTTTACATCAACAAACACGGAATCATCTTTAAAACAACCATGTGTATCTGTGATGTGTACATGATAAGTGGTCGGCAGATCAGGGCTTGCCAGCGGGTTACCGATCGTTGTATTATTTATGTTGTAATTGGGTGTCCAAATGATGCTGGTTGCACCTGCTGCTGATGCATTCAGCTGCAAAGTATCTATTGAACAGATCAGTGTATCATTTGTGATGGCTATCACGGGCTTAGGCCTAACAGTAACCAGCACAGTATCTTTTTTTGTCCTGCTGCAACCGGCAACACCTACGGCTACAATGTATTGAGTGGTAACAGCGGGTGATGCCAGCGGATTTGCAATATTCGGGTTACTCAAACCGGCTGAAGGAGTCCATTGATAACTAACTCCGCCGATGGCAGATAGTGGTATAGCAGACTGCCCGGTACAATAAGAACTATCCGGTCCGGCATTGGGCACGGCAAGCGGCGTTACCGGTATGTTCAACGTTTTTGTAGCAATACAATGAGCACCCCATCTTGTTGTTAGTGTATAATTGGTAGTTGCCAGGGGATATGCCCTTGTAACCTGGCTGGTTGGTGATTGTAATGTAGCAGCCGGGCTCCATTGCCAGGATACATTGGTTGTCTTGTTACTGCTTCCCGTCAACGTTAGTGTATCCTCCTGGCAGATCGCCGCCGGGTTTGCATTGATGGCATTTGTAAGGTCATTGAGCGGCGTTATTGTTACAGAGTCTCTGTTCTTACAACCCGCCAGGTCGATCGTTACAACATATTTTGTAGGAATAGCAGGAAATACAGTTGGCGTAGCGGTATTGCCCCCTATGATATTTGTTCCCGGCGCCCAGCTGAATGATCCTGTGCCCGTAGCCGTTAGTTGCAGGCTGTCGAGCCCGCAAAAAGAAGTGTCATTGGGCAGCAGCGATAGCGCAGGTGTGGCCAGGACGATCACATCGTGGTTAATGGTATCTTTACAGCCCTTACTGTTTCCCGAGACCAACTGAACATTGTACGTGCCGGTGCTGGTATAAGTATAAGTAGGGTTTTGCAAATGGCTAGTATCTGCCAGCGTTGGCAGGTTGCCAAAGTTCCAGCTCCAGTTGCTTACAAAGCCATAATTTGTTCGTGTAGTATCATTGAACTGTACGGGTTGGCCAACACAAAACGGGGCATTGGCAAAGAAGCCGGGAAAGAAACCTGGGAACACATGCACTACCTGTTCAGTTGAATCTACACATGGCAGACCGCGGTTCACTATAAGCTTTATAGTATAGTCTCCTGCAACAGTGAATGTATGAACAGGAAATTGTGCTACAGAAGAATCATTCGTTCCTGAAGCAGGGTCACCAAATTGCCAGAACCAGTTTTGAATGGCAATATTATCTGTTTGATTAAAAAATGCTAAGGTCAGGTCACCGCAGGTTGTGTACTCGGGATCCAGTGTTGCCACTACTGGTGAACAAGCTGCTACCCTTAAGTGAAGTTCTTTTTTGGAATCGGCAAAATGAACACCGTTCCTGAATTCAGCAACGCAAACAGTAACGACATATTCACCCGGCGGTGGAGCAATTCCGCTGATGATCCCTGTTACCGCGTTAATGGTAACGGCAGCACCCAATGGCCTCGTCCCGGAATAAGGAAATAAATATGGTACGGATGAATATGGCGGAGCTGAAGCAGTTAAGGGGTTTGCATTGCCGGCATTGTCTCCCCCGTCAAATGCATTGCAGAAAGTATAGACCAGGGAATCCCCGTCAGCATCGGTAGCGCCAAAGTTTATTGACATTAGGTTATTACCGCAAACAATGGCAGTATCATTAAATATGAATTGGGGGCTTGAATTGATGTGTGCATTTGGTATGGGAGTATTGAACCCGGGTATATTGATACTATAAGTTTCACCAACTGCGTTCGAAGGATCCACCAGGTTACTTATTAAATTAACCCTGCAACACCTTTGTTTTGAAAGGATGTACCCATTTGCTGAGGGTGCCAGTTCAACGGTCGTTTGAAAATTTCTTACCCAATAGCAAATAGAAGGGATCACATCTAAACAGGGATAACAGGCTGTGAGCGTACAATTTTGAATATTATTGTCACCCACTATAGAAACCGGTGCGTCCTGTACTAAATTGAATGGGGATGTGTTCTCGAATATTGATATATTAAAACCTGTTTCTGCAATACCGTTGTTACAGCTTGTGTAGAAGATCAACCCTATCCTGTAACGAAGTTTAGTGGGATCATTTAACCCCGGTCCCAGGTATTCATAATACATCCACCCACCTTTTGTATGTGTGGCAAATGCGGTATACACACTTGTGATAAAAAATATCGAGAGTAGAATTTTTTTCATTTACAGAGTATGGTATAAACAGGCTATAAATATACTAAAAATCGAGCAGGTTTAAAAGCTGCGGCGGCCCAAAATGTCAACGTACATAGATAGATCACCTGATCAGGACAGCCGTTCCCTTCCTTTCTAATTTATTGTTCTTGTAATCAGTTCCCTGTGCATACCAAACATAGGTGCCAGGCGATTGCGGCGCCCCGCCAAATGTGCCGTCCCACCCTGTACCAATATCCGTGGTGGAAAAAAGCATTTGCCCCCAGCGATTGTAGACCATGAAAGCATCCACCGATTTAAGTCCAAGTGCCTTTGGCCTTAGAAAGTCATTTAGGCCATCTCCATTGGGTGTAAATGCTGTAGGAACATACAGGTCGGGCTTAACTTTAAATAAATGCACATTGATAGTATCGGTGCTGAAGCAGCCAATGCTGTTGCTGACCTTTACCACGTATTCAATATTGTCCTGTGGCAGGGAAATAGGGTTGGCAATATTGGGATCGCTCAGCCACGTGACCGGTGACCAGGAATAGCTGGTACTACCGGTTGCGAATAACTGTAGCGGTTGCTCTATAACAATTGAAGTATCCCTTGGCCCGGCGTTGGCGATGATCTTCGCCACGTTTACGATGATGGTATCCATTACGGGTTTGGGGCATCCCAGTACATCCCTTACAGTTACCACGTATATTACAGTGGCTACGGGGTTAACGGAAACCGGGTTTGGAATATTGGTTGCCGTTAAAAATGCGGATGGCGACCAGGAATAGATACTGCCGCCGGATGCATGCAATTGGGCAGATCTCCCGAAACAGATCAGGGTATCAGCTCCGGCATCGGCATCAGGGTATGGCACGGTACTGATCGTTATCTCATCATCGGCAAAACATTTTCCGATATTGGCCCTTACATGATAAGTTGTAGCAGGATCAATTGGGGTGGCTACCGGGTTTTTTATATTAGGGTCATTGAGGGTTGCGGCTGGTGTCCATACATAATGAAGTCCATCACTGTTAGGTATAAGTGTAATAGCATCCGTCCTGCAGATCGTTGTATCACCTCCTATGGAAAGGGTTACAAAATCCACTACATTCACTTTTACAGAATCAGTTGTTGAACAGCCTGAATTGTCAACGAAAGAAACATGGTATGTGGTAGTAAGATCAGGGCTTACCAACGGAGTAAAACTGTTCAATGAACTGATGTTATAATTAGGCGACCAGCTGATAACTCCCGCGGAGCCGGCTACCGCATTCAACTGTAAAGTATCTATGGAACAGATCAACGTATCATTGGTAACAGAAAAAACCGGTTTATCTACGATCGTTATTGCTTTGGTCACCGTGTCTACACATCCTTTATCGCTTGCTACGATAAGGGTGGCATTGTAAGTGCCGGGAAGGTGATAGGTATAGACAGGATTTTTCAGCCTGCTGGTATCCGCAGCCGTTTGAGTATCTCCAAAATCCCAATACCAGGAGTTTGGCGTACCGTAATTGGCCGTAGTGGCATCTGTGAATTGCAAAGGCTTGTCTTTACAAATGGGTGAATTTTCATTGAAGCCCGGGAAATAACCCGGGAACACTTTCAAGGGCGAGCTGGCAGAATCAGAACAGCTCTGCCCGCGATTTATAACGAGTTTTAATGTATATACCCCGGCAACCAGGTAAGTATGCATAGGGGCCGGGCTTGAGGAAGTATCTCCATCACCAAAATCCCAGTAATAAGTTAGGTTCAAAGGAGAATTATTCAGGTTCTCAAAATTAAAAGTGAACCCGTCGCAACTTAAATATGAAGGTAGTAGTTGGGCACCGGCAAAATCACAGGGCGCAACAGTAATGATAAAATCCTTTCGATGTTCTGAAATATATGCGCCATTCCGGTAGGAGCTAACACAAACCGAAACCACGTATTTACCTGCATCAGGTGCGATACCGGAAATGATGCCGGTTTGGCTGTTTATACTTGCCTGGCCACCCAATGGCCTGAACCCTGAATACCCGCCTGTATATCCAACTGAACCATATGGAGGAGCTGAGGGTGTAATATTTGCCGCACTCGTTGCTGCGCCTCCATTATAGGCATCACACAAGCTATAAACCAGGGAATCTCCATTTGAGTCAGTTGCGCTAAAGTCGAGTGTAAATGGTTTTTTATAGCAAACCACTGAAATGCCCCTTGCAAAACGGGGACTTTTATCTGTGAAACCTGCGGGGCGGTTATTTGTACCCGGGATCTTGCAGGTATAGGTAGCGCCGATGCCATCTGGAATATTTTCAATATTATCTATGCGACAGCAGGTTTGATATGCTCCCGTGTAACCGGAATTGTTAGCAGGCAGGTCTACATTAAAAATGTAAAAACCTACAAAATATCTTAAGGACGGAGCGCTGGTAATACAAAGGGGTAGCGCATTAATAGGTACAAGTTGTGTACTGCTCAGCGGAACGGTAGTAACTGAAATTAATACGTTATTATCATTATTAAAAAAACCGATCGAAACATCAACAGGCATTTGAGCACAATTTGCACAATTATCATCCCTGAAAAGCATCAGGGTTATCCTGTATTTGGATGAATTGTTTGCCCCCGCACCTATAAACTCATAGGTCATTTCGCCACCTGTGATATGCCTTGCGTATACAAAAGAAAAGCAGGAAATAAAGGCCAATACTAGTAGCGTGTGTTTCATTAATTACTTTGTTCAATTAAATAGACTGTAAAATACTCAATAATGCTGTCTACACATTATTAATAGGTTGCAGGGCAAGTAAAAAATTTGCCAAAATTTCATTCGACCTCCCTGGCTCTTCAAGCATACCCATGTGTGCACTTTCCCTGAGTATATGTATATACGATCGAAAGGGCATATAAGACTGCTCAAGGCTGTGTTTAAAAGGCACTGCCTTATCTTGTTCTCCCATGATCATAAGTACAGGGAACCGGGCATTTTTTAATATTGGCGTCCTATCAGGCCTCATTATCATGGCTTTATAATATTGTACCAAAGCTTTTGGCAAAAATGATTTTCCTTTACTTATTAACGCATCAGCAGGCTCCGAGTTGCCCTGGTCATAAAATAAACCGGGGATGCTTGTCTTTAAAAAAGCTACTGTTCCATTGGCTTCAATGAAGCTGATCGCCTTTTTTCTTGTCTCCACTTTTGTATCATCATCTGCGTAAGCACTGGAATGAAAAAGCCCCAAACAGATCAAAGATCCCGGGTATTTTTCGGCAAATGCCAGGGTGATATAGCCCCCCATACTGTGTCCTATCATGATACATCGGTCGATCTTTTCTGTTTCCAGCACCTGCTTGATGCATGCAGCATAATCTTCCATGCCAATGGGTTTATCAGACCTCACCCCTAACAGCTCTTCTAAGGATTGGGGAGTGTTGAGCATTGGGGATCCTCCACTACCAGGCAAATCTGGAATGATAAGTTTGTAATTATTTTTCAAATATTCAACCTGGTTATCCCATATTGTGCTGTCTTCTGCAAAACCATGGAGTAATACAATCGGTAAGCCGGTGCCGGTGGTTTTGTAATGGAGGGTTGTATTTTGGAAGAGGATGTGTTTTTCTTTCATTCGTTTAAATCGTTTAATGTCGTTTAAAAACGTTTAAGGTTGGTCAACGGTTTTAAACGACTTAAACGTTTTAAACCTTAACGATTAGTATGATTCTATCATTTAAGCGTTTTCATCGCCGAGCGGTATAGCAACAATAATACAAAAGGCAGCAATGCATTGTTCATCTGCTGGGGCAGAAAGAACCATGTCAATAGCAACCCTGCCAAACCAACACTTGTAACCAGGAAATACCTTTTTACAAAAATCTTATTGCTGTTGATAAAGAACGACATGATGATATGTGTTGGCCATGCCCATAATAAATTATAATTGTTTTTTGTCATGCTATGATCGGTAGCTGTCCACATCAGGATCAAAACAATACCCAGCAAGCCTGTCAAAAAAAACAATGATCCGTCCAGCCCTTTCAGGATCGTTTGTAGGAATTTATTTTTTGATAGGCTGAGTAGAATGAAAGATGATAGTAGCAAAGAAAAGAACAGCATCGGTGTAAACCAGCTGGATTTCTCCTGATCTCCCGGGATGCTGTAAAGGTTTTCAGATGACTGTACCAGTGATACATTTTTACAGCTGTCTAATGATCTCATGAGGTTATCGGGTAAGAACTGTTGCTGGGCAGTGGTCATCACTGCATCGGTTGGAGTACCCAGTAAAATGTCAATGCCAAGCTTGCTCCAGTATTGCTTTCCCTTATCAAGGTATTGGTGAATAGCCTGACGGAATCTTGTGTTAACGGGCATTACAGTTGGCAGTAATGGTTGCGGATGTTTATTATTTACAAGCATGTCCCGGAGCCGGGTAGTGCAATTGTCTAAAAAGAAATCATATTTATAATACTTATTTTCTTCTTTGAGGTTTTCATTCAATGAATGCTGAATAGATTTTTTTTCTGTTTCAGAAAGAAATAAAACCTGTTCTGTGATACCACGGCCAGTTGACTGGTAAAGATTTTTAAATCCATTCACACCATTAAATTCTTCAATGCTTATATAGTATAATAATTTACCCCTGATGAATTTCAAATAAAATCCCGGGTCATCGAAATTGAAAGTGCCATAATTATAAACAATATCAAAATAGTTATTATCAATATTGCTGCTGTCAATGATCCGTATTGCACTGTGACCGAAAAGGGAATATAATTCATCACCGGGCGTACAGGTAAGCAGGGAGATGCGTAAACGGGAACTATCCTGTGCGTAAAGTTTATTAGATGACTGGTTTATTAATATGAAGAGAAATAATAAACCGATGAATGTTTTCTTCATTGAAAATGATTGGATACGAATTTACATAGATAATATTTACCGCTAAGACGCAAAGGCAGGAAGAATTGAAAATGATCTTTGCTCCCTCAGTGCCTTAGCGGTAAAAAATTTATCAATAATCAATTCTCAACATTCAATTTACCTGCTATAATTAGGTGCTTCTTTCGTTATATCAATATCATGTGCGTGGCTTTCCCTCATTCCTGCATTGCTGATCTTCACGAAACTTGCCTGCTGCAATGTTTTAATGCTATTGGCACCGCAGTAACCCATACCCGCTCTTAGCCCGCCGGTGAACTGCTGTACCACTTCCCTTAAAGAACCTTTAAAGGCAACGCGTCCTTCAATGCCTTCTGGTACAAATTTCCTGGTATCATCTTCTGGATCCTGGAAATAACGGTCACTGCTACCCTGTGCCATTGCACCGAGTGAACCCATTCCCCTGTATTGTTTGAACTTGCGGCCTTCATAAATGATCGTTTCACCGGGACTTTCTTCCGTGCCGGCAAAAATATTTCCCATCATTACACTGGTGGCGCCCGCGGCCAGTGCTTTTACCATATCGCCTGTATACCTGATCCCTCCATCGCTGATGATCCCTATGTTCCTGTTCTTTAAAGCAGCAGCAGCTTCCATTACTGCCGTGATCTGCGGGACCCCGGTTCCTGCAACAATACGGGTGGTACAGATAGAACCTGGCCCAATACCCACTTTCACAGCATCTGCACCTGCGTCTGCCAGTGCTTTTGCTCCTGCAGCTGTTCCCACATTTCCCGCAATTACCTGCAGGTTCTTATAAGTTTTTTTCACCTGTTTAAGTGCTTCAATTACACCCTTGGTATGACCATGGGCGCTGTCCAGGCAGATCACATCTACTCCCACTGTGTATAATGCATCAACGCGGTTGAATATATCTTTTGTAATGCCAACGCCAGCGCCTACCAGCAACCTTCCAAAAGAATCTTTCACAGCATTGGGATGGCTTTTTAATTTTAGTATGTCCCCAAACGTTACAAGTCCGATCAGTTTACCTGATCTGTTTACCACCGGGAGTTTTTCTATCTTATTTTTTTTGAAAATGAGTTCTGCCTTTTTGAGATCTGTGCCTTCAGGTGCTGTTATCAGGTTATCCTTTGTCATCACCGTGCTCACTTTCTGCTTGGGATGTGTTTCAAAACGAAGGTCACGGTTGGTCAGTATCCCAACCAGCTTAAATTGCGCATCTACAATGGGAATACCGCCGATCTTATTCTCTCTCATCAGCCGCAAAGCTTCACCGATGGTAGCATCTGGACTGAGTGTAATGGGGTCAAGTATCAGACCGTTCTCACTGCGTTTTACTTTTCGTACCTGCTCTGCCTGCTGGTCGATGGTCATATTCTTGTGCAGGATACCCAGCCCTCCCTCACGCGCCAATGCTATGGCGAGTTGTGCTTCCGTAACGGTATCCATTGCTGCGCTGAGCAAGGGCACATTTAAAGTAATGTTTTTTGTGAGCCTGGTTTTAATATCTACATCACGTGGTAATATTTGTGAGTAGGCCGGGAGGAGTAAAACGTCATCAAACGTTAAGCCTTCACCGAAAAATTTGTTGGGATTACCCTTGGAGTTGGAGTTAATTATTGTTGCCATAGGCAAAGGTAAGAGAAAAAGATACTTACTCAAAAAAATGGGTTAAACCGTTTCCCAACCTGACCTCGCATAGATGTATTTGAGAAGCGATCGAAATTTGCTCCTGATATTTTCATAAATTCAAAGAGCGGCCCTGGAGGTAAGCCGCTCTTTGAATTTTACTGTAAAGGGTTATTAATCATTAAAGCCATGATGATTATGATGGTCTCTTAAAAAATCCACCCCATACAAAATATTGTAGCCTATTTTTAAACCAAGCCACCTGCCTTTATCGCAGGATGCCTGGTAATGTATCCCTGCATAAACCCTGCTGTCTGCCATTTCCTTAGCCATATCATAAAATGAGTTATAACTGCGGGCGGGTAATCCCAGGTAATCGTAACTATGCAATGTGAAATGAAAATTTGCTCCAATTTCATCAGTAAGCATCACTGCTATTGCAGTTGCATTTACTGCATGTGCAGAAGGGAATTCAGGGTGTCCGGGTGTATTGAACAAGGCATTCCAGGAAGTGTATCCCATTACATCACGGATATAGGTGATCGGCCTTAACAGGTTCACGTTGTATTTTTTTGTGAAGCAAATAGTAATGGCATTATAAGAAGCCAAACCTGTTTTTGCATAAGTAAGCGCAGCAACATCCAGTTTTACATGCGATTGGGAAAATACCTGTGATAGTATTGAAACGAAATGCCCGCCCCCGGGGTAACCCGGCGCATCGCGGTGATAAAGTGCCATAGCCGTTTGTTCAGGTGTTAGGGCCTGTGATTTATTATACACATCTTTTACCATCGCATAGAATGGGGAAGACGGGTTGGTAGAATAGGCAGGAGGGCCCGGAATAAAAGTGCCATTATTAACGCCATGAACCATGAGGCGCCGCTGGCTGGCATAAGGGTTGATGGCTGCAGGGAAATTGGGAGGGGTGCTTACCCAAAGTCCTGGCCCAATGGGGGGAACATACGGAGGGTTTGCATTTGCAGATCCATCTGTTGTTGACCATGTAAAAACCCTTGTCGCAACTTCTTTACCAAATGCGATGGAACGTTGTAATGTTTCAGCATCAGTTTCAGCAGCATAGATCGCCTGGAGTGCATTTTCAAGACTATCCATAGCAGTTTTGTTTGCAAGCGAGGTTATTGGAAAAAGTTTGCGGTTTACTTCTGCGAGAGCAGCATTGGCACTGGCTGCCCAATGATATCTTTTTCCATGTTGTGTAAGCGGCATCGCCGGGAAATCGACCAGTTGCCCGGATAAGCTCTGGTAAGCAGGCATACCAGGTACCACAGATTCATAAGCTGCAATACCACAATAAGCCATGGCACGTTCAGCAGCTTGTGAGCCGGTACCTGGGGCAAGTGGAACCCGGAGCATTTCCAACTCCATGTTTAGCCACTTGATAATTACATCGGCAGAAAACGTTTTGGTTTGCCTTGAATTGTCATTCGGGCCTTCTTTGCTTTCTGTTGCTGCAATCTTTTCCGGTTCCAGTTCTTTTTCTTTTTTACAGGAAAGATTAAAAACCGAAACAATGGCAATCAGTAAACCTGCATAGAGAATTTTCTTTTTCATAAAAAATATTTAAAAATGTTAATGCTGTTTTTACAAGAACAAACATACCGGCAATTGCAGGGGACAGCAATCCCGCAATTGAGGGTATTTTGAAAATCTCTTTTAAAAAATTGATAAAGGGTGGGATAAAATACAGGAGAACGTAAATTAATAAATTACACTATTTTTTCTTTCAGTGCTTTAGCGACAGCCTCTGTGGCAGAGGCCACATGCAACTTTTGATAAATATTTTTTACATGATCCCTTACTGTGTGATAGCTCAAGAATATTTTTTCAGCAATTCGTGGCATGGGCATGCCTTCGGTAAGTAAGTGAAGGATCTCTTTCTCTCTTTCGGTGAGTTGATAATCAGCTACAATTGCTAATGGCGCAATAAATTGCTGAAACAGTTTTGCTACTTTGGCGGCAATGTTAGGATTAAATGCAACACCTCCGTTCTGTACATCTGTAATGGCTTCCAGCATTTTTGCGAGGGAGGTACTTTTTAAAATATAGCCATTGGCACCGGCACAAAGCGATTCAAATATTTTTGTATCGTCTTCAAAAACAGTTTGAATTAATATTCTTATTCCGGGGAATTCTTTTTTAATTAACCCGGTTGCTTTAATTCCATTGATACCTGTCATTTCAATATCCATAAGCACTACATCCGGATTACTTTTTTCAATATCCTGTTTCCAGTTATTGCAACTGGTAAAACTTCCGGTACACGTATAACCAGGCGAACCATTAAGGATAGAACGATACGCATCCATCATAATCGGGTTATCCTCAAAAATGGCTACCCGTATTTTTTTATTTTCATCCACATTACAAATATAAGCTGTCCCGTTAATTGTTTAAGCACCCCCAAATGGGGGTATTTATAACTCCAATGTTATTATAGTCCCACTGCCCGTTTGTGACTGAATACTAAAAGTTGCGCCAATTTCATCGGCCCTTGCCTGCATATTTTTTAAGCCATTGCCTTTTTTATTTTCGGCTGTTATAAAACCATTTCCGTCATCCTGTATACGGAGTTGCCATTTAGAACCTGTGTTGTTGAGGCTGTAATAAATATTGCTGCATACTGCATATTTGAAACTGTTGTTTATGGCTTCTTTACTGATCAGGTAAATGGCTTTGCGTTGCCGGATGCTTAAATTCATTATTTCGTTTTCTTTATCGGTAACAAAGTGAATTTGTATGTTTTTGGAATCCGCAATGGAAAGGGCAAAAGACCTTAACCGTTGCAAAAGCTTTTCAATGCTGTCGTTTTGCGGATTAAATATCCATACCATATCACTCAGTTTTTCTATTACATCCTGGGTATAAATTTTTACTTTGATTATATTCTCATTAGCTTCTTCAGGCTTGTACTGCTGTAATTTTTCGGCTGCCATTTGACTGAACAGGTTAATGCCACTCATAGAAGCGCCAATCTCATCATGCAGGTCCTGGCTGATGCGGTTGTGCATTTCAAATAATTTTAGTTTTTGATTCAACCGGTAGCGGAATAATACATAAACGCCGGCAAACAGGCTTATTGCTATTAAAAAATAAAACCACCATGTTTGCCGGAAAGTGGGTATTATCCTGAAAGAATAGCCTTGCATTTCACTTACAACGATTCCTCCTTTTTCCCTTGCCCGTACATAAAAACTATATTTACCCGGTGGCAGGTTTTGGTAGCTCGCTTCAAAATTCTTATTTGCATTTACCCAATCTTTATCATTACCAAGCAGCTTATATTCAAACAGGAGGCCGGCATCGTTACCGTAGTATAAACCTGCAAATTCAAATTTTATGGAATTGGACTGGTAAGGAATTCGTAAAGCTGATGCTCCATTAATTTGGAGGTTTGTGAGGGTTTTGCCAGAGGATTTTATATTGGTGATCACTATCGGGAATGAAGCTAAACTATTCTTTTTTTGAGAATAAATTAATAACCCGCCGCCAACTCCCACTAATAATTCTTTGTTTGTGGAACTAAAAAAAATATCATGCGGAAATATATTATCAGAAGTGTATGAGGTAAAATTGAATGCCAGTTCATCTTTCAGATCAAATAAAAACTGGCCTTTAGTATTTATTGCCGATAGTCCATTGCCTGATAAAAGGAAGAGGGTAGTATCATTATCACTACATAAGGAAAGAATATTATTATTGGTAAAGCCTGTCCTCATATCAAATCCTGTGAAAGCTTTTTCGAAAGGCATACCGGGGTTATACCTGAAAACCCCGCCGGAAGATGTGGCTACCCACGTTGTTCCATTGGCATCTTTAGCAATATCATTAATAAGAAATAATGCTGAATATGCGGCTACCCCATCTTTGTAGTAATAATATATTTTTTTCCCGGTAAACAAATTATAGCTGCAAATAGCTTCCCCAAAACTACCGATCAATATTTCTCCGTTATTGGCAACAGTGCTTATCCCTGTAAGATTTCTGATGTGTTTTAGAGAACTGTCTTTGGGTAAGATAAATTTTTTTTGAACCGTATTATAATAAAATAAGCCGCCATTATAAGGAGCAAACCAATAGTTGCCTTCTTCATCCTGCATCATGTCGCGGAACGTTATGCCTGTCCCTTTATTGGGCATGGGGAATAATACAAATTTTCGGTTATTTCTATTGTAATTGTAAACATTGTTATCGGTAAGCAGCCAGAGATTATTGTGATTGTCTTTTTCTATATTGATACATAATTGCAGGCGGTTGCCGTTTGCATCAGTCGTTATTTTATCTATCTGCCCATTTACTCTATTGATGATGAATACAGCTGCTGGGTTAAGACAGCACACAAAATAGCATTGGCTGCTATCATCATAAAATACCCCACTCATTTTGTTGATACTTTCTTTATCTGATACCGGGAGCAAAGGCAGGAAAGAGGAATGACTTGCCGAAAGGTCAAAAACAGAAATGCCGTTTTTTGTAGCCACCCAGCGTATATTTTTATCGTCAGTATAAACAGACATGGTGCCGCCAGAAAACAGCGTACCTGTAAGTTGCGGAATGTTTTGTTCTGTCTTTATTTTTTTTCTATCGTTGCTTATTTTTAGCAGCCCTTTTTCAGAGGACATCCATATTTCATTTTGCTCCGGCTGGAAAAAACTGGTGGAGGGGTATTGTTCTTCATCTGCAAAAACTTCACTGTATTTATTTTCTGTTTCATTATAGGTAAACAGTTTGCTGTTTTCGGTAGAGATAAATACTTTTTTATTTTTAGGATCATAGGCTATTTCAATCACATGGGCATAATATCCGCCACTGCCAATAAAACGGAATTGCTTTGTATCTGTGTTAAGCAACACCAGCCCAGTTGTGGTAGCCAGCCAAAATTCATGGTCGGTTTTTACTAAAAATTTTTGAATAGACTTGTATTTGTATTGTTTAATTGTAGGGTTACTCCGGGCAAAACCAGGCCAGTCATAATATGTAAACTTATCCCTGCGAGCATCATAGCTGCAAAATTCAAAAACATCAGATGCAATCCACACCAGATCGTTTTTATCTATCATAATATCCCATACAATAAAGTTTGGCATGGCTCGTACTGATGAATCGGGGTCTGGCATCATACAGGTCCAGTTACTAGAGACGGGGTCATAAATATTTAGTCCCTCCATAGTGGCTACCCATATTCTTCCCCTGCTGTCTTCGGCTATATCATTTATTATTTCGTTGGAAATTGAATTACCGGCTGCCGGGCGAAAGACTTTAAATGAATGTCCATCATACCTATTCAGCCCATTGCGGGTTCCTATCCACATAAACCCTTTTTTATCTTTATGGAAACAAGTTACCCTATTGTCTGAAAGCCCATTTTCGGTGCTAAGATTTTTTGTTTTAAAATATAACTGTGCCTTGCTGTTACATGGTTGCAATAACAGCAGTATTGTAAAAATAATTTGTATAAATTTTGAAGAAGCCAATTCCTCTATAAGTTTTATTACCGCTACTGGTTTAATTTCTCTTTGTTAATATACAACAAATGTATGTGTGTTTCTTAAACGTCAAATCACTCAATAGAGGGTAAATTGTAATAGTAGCTGGTATTATGAAGATCTTTTGATTTTGTAAAATCCGGCCTACAGCTGAATAAACATAATTTAAAGCAGTTTATAAACTTTTCCGGGTAATGAAGCCACTACCCCCTGCATCTCCAAAATCAGCAATGCCTGTGCAGCTGCGCTGCTGCTGAGCCCGCTTTTTAAGTAGAGTTCATCAATAGCAACCGTTTCCTTTTCCTGCAAAATACCTGTAATGATCTTTTCCTGGGGAGTTAATTCTATAAAAAGCTCCCGTTGTTTTTTACTGACTGGTTTTTCTTTTTCATTCCAGTTCATGATGTCCAGTAGATCTCCGGCACCTGTAATTAATAATGCTTTATTATTCTTAATTAAATAATTACATCCTTCACTTTTATTATCATTTGTTCTGCCGGGGATTGCAAAAACATCTTTGTTATAGCTGTTTGCGATCTCTGCTGTTATGAGTGACCCGCCTTTTTTTGCAGACTCAATAACTACCAAAGCATCACAGATACCAGCAACGATCCGGTTCCTTTTTGGAAAGTTCTGTTTATCGGGGCTGGTATTGCTTTTGAAATCTGTAAGTAAACCTCCTTGTGCCGTCATTTGTTTTGCCAGTGATTTGTTTTGTGGAGGGTAGATCATATCAAGCCCATGCGCCAATACAGCAACTGTTTGCATGTTATTTTTCAGTGCTGCTTTGTGTGCAATAGTATCAATTCCAAATGCAAGGCCACTTATTATTAAAATGTTCTGTCCTGAAAGTCCTTCCATTATTTTTTCACAGACCTGTTTTCCATAATCCGAATTATTCCTCGTTCCTACGATCGAAACGATCCTGGATGCATTCAGGTTTGCTGCACCGCGGTAATATAATAATGCGGGACTGTCGTAGCAATTGAGTAAACGCTGGGGATAATTTTTATCAGTAATGAACACCGGTGATATTTTATATTTTTCGATGAAAGTAATTTCTTCTTCACAGGTTTTGAAATCGGTAAAATGTTTGATGCTGGCCGCCCGTACTGTGCCGATTCCTTCAATGTGTTCCAATTGTTTCCTGGGAGCTTTAAAAACAGCTGCCGCATTTTCATAAATACTTACGAGTGCTTTTGCATGTACATCCCCGATATTGGGAACACGGGTCAGTGCTACCTGGTATAACAGATCATTGTTCATATTGAGTACGGATGAACAATATTAATAAAAAAAATCATTATAGATACAATAACGACGCGGATCGAACAGTTGAAAATGATGTTATAAATAAATATTACAGATCAATTGGCTGTAATACTTAATTCTGTTCGGCGGTTAAGTGCTTTGCCCTGTTCAGTATCATTACCCGCAATGGGTTTGGACGCTCCGAAGCCTTTATAGATAATACGTTTGGGGTCAACTCGTTTGCCCGTCAAATAGGCAGTAACAGACTTGGCCCTGTTTAAACTCAGTACCAGGTTATCTGCTTCCTTTCCTGCATTATCGGTATGCCCGCTTATCTGTATTTTTATTGCTGGATTTTCGGTTAGCATGGATACTACTTTATCCAGTTCATCCATTGATCCGGGTTTTAATTGATATTTATTTACATCGAAGAAAATATTTTTCAACACGATGGAAGCACCGGCTTCTATGGGTTGCAGGGGAATATTTATTACGAGGGAGGAATCCATTTCATTTTTTAAAACTGAAAAATTATCTGAATAGAATAAATACCCTTTGCGGTTCACATTGAATGCATAATCTTTTCCAATAGGTAATGTTACAAGGTAATTGCCGTCTTCATCGGTCTGCAATTTGGAAATTATATTTCGGGTATTTATCTCCGTTAGTTCAACGGATGAAGGAAGCCCCTGGTTCGTTTTTTTGTCAAAGACCCTGCCACTGACCCAAAGCGTCCTGTCAGCACGGATATCTTCCCTCAATTCGAATTGGTAAAGATCTAACCCTCCCTTGCTATCACCCCGGTCACTTGCATAATAAGATGTTTTTCCATCAGAAGCCACGATCAATGAACCTTCATCATCAATGGTATTGACCGGGTAGCCAAGATTTTCGGGCACAGCCCAGCTGCTGTCATTTAATTTTTTGGAAAGGAAGAGGTCGGTCATTCCATATCCCATATGGCCGTTGCTGTTAAAGTACAGTGTTTTATTATCGGCATGAATAAAAGGGCATCCTTCATCTCCTTTTGTATTGACAACGGATCCCAGGTTAACGGGCCTTCCCCATTTTCCATTTGTCTGGCGATGTGTAACCCAGATATCCCTTCCGCCATAGCCGCCTTCCTGGTTGCTTGAAAAATACAGGTCCTTTTTATCAGGGGACAGGGAGGGCGAAGATTCCCAGTAATCTGTGTTTACAATAGGCCCTATATTTTCGGGTTCTGTCCAGCCACCGCTTTTTGTTTTATAGGCAATATAGAGGTCACAACTGCCCTGGCCTTCCGGGTAATTACAACCCGTAAAGATCAGCCACTGCCCATCCTGTGAAATGTTCTGGGCGCCTTCATTGAAATTGGTATTGATCTTTCCGCCGACAGGCCTGGCTGTACTCCATTGCCCGTTCGTAAAATTGCTTTCATAAAAATCCTCATCATTGTTGATACGCCTAGTAAAGATCATTTTGCTTCCATCGATGGTGAGTGAAGGAAAATATTCGAGTGCTTTGCTGTTAATGCTGTCTCCCAGGTTTTGCGGGGCAAAAACATAATTGCCTGCAGGGTGTTTTTTATCGTAATCAACGGCAAATTCATAAACCTGCTTGCGGTAGCTGGCGGCTTGAATACTCCGGTTGTTCAATGTTGGATTACCCAGGAACTCGTTTACGGCATTCAATGCTTTTTCAAATTTTCCTGCGCCTGCAAGTGAAATGGAATAAGGCAGGAGCCAGGTCTTTGAATAAACAGAGTCCATTTGCAGGGCAGTTTCAAAATCAGCTACTGCAGCCGGATAATCCTTCATGTCTGCGTATATGGCAGAACGTGATAGGTAAACATCCACAAATTTCGGCTCCAGCTTTAATGCCTCATTGAAGTGTGCGATGGCTTCCTTGTATTTACCGTTATCGGCTTCTTCCAGCCCGGTACCATAAATTTCGCCGGCCTTTTTATTTACTTTATTGGGATCGTAAGATTGTGCCCAAGGAATAAGAAATGAGAAAGTTGAAATAAGAAATAAGAAAGTTTGTTTAAGATAAACAGGGATGCTTTTTTTCATTGCTGGATTTGTGTGAATGAAGGTAGAGGTTAAATAAGAAATAAGAAAGTTAAAATAAGGAATAAGAAAGTTAATAGATATTTTGAAGCCGGAACTTTCTCCTTTTACATTTCTTATTTTCTAAGGAACATTAATATACTTATGTATCTGCAGTGATAATTCCCATTGAGGATGTTGCTTTATATAATCAATGATGAGTGGGGTTACGGTTGCTGATTTATCCCATTCGGGTTGTAAATAAAGTTTACAGGCCGGTGATACCATGGCTGCATATTTTTCTGCCCAAAGAAAATCGGAATTATTAAATACAACGATTTTTAATTCATTTGCCCGCGGTGTGATCGCAGCTAGCGGCTCTTTGAATTTCTTAGGCGAAAGGCAGATCCAGTCCCAGTTTCCGCTCAGGGGATGTGCACCGGAAGTTTCGATATTTGTTTCGAATCCTTCGGACTGTAAAATACTTGTCAGAGCGTCTAAATTATGCATCAGGGGCTCGCCACCTGTTATGACAACAAGTTTTGCAGCGGTATTCCTGATGTTAGATACCAGGTCGCTGATCGTAAGTAATGGATGGCGGGATGCATCCCAGCTGTCCTTTACATCACACCAGACACAGCCAACGTCGCATCCCCCCAGCCGGATAAAATAGGCGGCCCTTCCCTGGTGAAACCCTTCTCCCTGTAATGTATAAAAATGCTCCATTACGGGAAGTTGCTGATCAGTATTTATGGTAATTGTATTCAATAGTATCTGTTATGTGCGACCTGTTGCCGGTGATCAATTATTTTTCTGCATGTATGCGTTGTAGGTATTCATCAGCAAAGCTGCAATTGTCATTAGTCCAACACCGCCAGGTACCGGTGTTATATAACTGCATTTAGGAGCTACATTTTCAAAATCCACATCGCCTTTTAGTGCAAAGCCTGATTTTTTTGTGGCATCAGGGACCCTTGTTATACCTACATCTATTACCACTGCATTTTCTTTTACCATATCTGCTTTTAAAAAAACAGCTTTGCCAAGCGCAGCTACAATGATATCTGCCTGTAAGCATATTTCTTTCAGATCTTTTGTACGGCTATGGCAAACCGTTACTGTGCAATTCCCGGGGTTGGTATTCTGGTTGAGCAGTATGCTGATGGGGCGGCCCACAATATTGCTTCGGCCGATCACAACGGCATGTTTCCCGGCAGTTTCTATTTTATAATGTTCCAGTAAGAGCATGATCCCGTAAGGGGTTGCAGGAATAAAAGTTGGAAGCCCCTGGACCATCTTCCCGGTGCTTAAGGGGTGAAAACCATCCACATCTTTTGCCGGGTCAACCAGGTTAATGATCCTTTCTTCACTTATGTGGGCCGGAAGTGGCAACTGGACCAATATGCCATCAATATCATCATTCGCGTTAAGATCTGTGATTGCGGCTACCAGTTTTTCCTCGGAGGCGTTTTCATCCAGCCTTACCAGCGTACTTATAAAGCCTACTTCAGCGCAACTCCGGATCTTACTGGCAACGTAAGTTTCACTGGCACCATTGCTGCCAACCAGCACTGCTGCCAGGTGGGGAGTTCTTTTATTTTGTTCTTTGAGTAAAACGAGTTTTTCTTTTAAACTGTCCTTTACAGCTTGCGACACAATTTTTCCATCTAAGATTTTCATGCGGCAAAATTAATTAACTAAACTGGATACTGGTTACCAGATCCTGGATTTGACTTCCAATACTTCCGCCCTAATTCACAATTCCTTGAATCTATTATCTAGTATCCAGCTTCTGGTATCCAGTATTCCGCATCCGGCATCAAGTATCCGGTTCCAGGTATCGGTATTTTAACTAACTTGGTACCAATAAAAACATTGCTTTGAGAAAACTCATTATTTTTTTTTTAATAGTAATATGCTGGATCCCCGGCCAGTCATTTGCCCAGTCACTTCGTTATTCAGTTAGCATGCCTTATCTGAGCCTGGGAGCTTATAGTAAGAAACAGGCAGATGTTTTTTCATTTGGCAGCAACCAGGCAGCACTGGCATCTGTAAAAGCCGGCAGTGTTGGGATATACGGTGAAAGAAGGTTTTTATTGAATGAGACAAGCCTGTATGCGCTTGCTGCGGCCATTCCTACGTCGTTGGGAAATTTCGGATTGCAATTAAATTATTCAGGCTTCAAAAATTTTAATGAAAATAAGATCGGCCTGGCGTATAGCCGCAGCCTGGGAAGCAAGCTGGATATTGGCATTCAATTCAATTATTATGGTTACCGAATACCCGCTTATGGCAATGCATCGACCATAAATTTTGAGGCCGGTGCCATTGTACATTTTTCTGAAAAGTTTAGCGGGGGTATTCATATTTACAATCCTGTTGCCGCCAAACTTGGAAAATCAGGAGATGAAAAACTTGCCGCCGCATATAAACTGGGAGCAGGTTATGATGCATCTGATAATTTTTATGTAAGTGCAGAGATCATTAAAGAGGAAGATAAACCCGTAAGTGTGACCGGGGGGATCCAATACCATTTTAAAAAACAATTTTTTGTACGGGCAGGGTTTGTAAGCGAAACAGCCAGTGGTTTTGGAGGAGTGGGGGTTGCCTGGAAAAACCTGCGCCTGGATATTTCAGCTAATTATCATCCGCAACTTGGTTTTTCTCCCGGGCTGCTACTAATTGCAAACTTTAAGGAAAAAAAATAATGATACTTATGTTTTTTTGGCCACAAAGTAACATAGGCAACTCAGGAGTTTTAATTAGTAGGTATTTATATTTTTCTAATGTGCCTATTTGGTCATAAACAGTAGACTTAATGAAAAAAATATTTTTGCTTTTTTGTTTTTTTATACTTCATTGGTCACTGTTTGCACAGGTAACAGAACTTCCTGCAACTACTGAGCAACAACTTGAAAATGTTACTGAAAATAATGAAGACGCTGAGACCGAAGATGATTCATACCTGCAGGAGATGGCCCAGTTCCTCAAAGATCCCATTAACCTGAATACAGCAGATGAAATTAGTTTAAAGGACCTCAAAATATTAACGCCGCTTCAGATTCAAAACCTGGTCTCTTACCGCCTCATCCTTGGAAAATTATTAAATGTTTACGAATTGCAGGCAGTGCCCGGATGGGACCTGCAGACGATCCGGAAGATACGTCCATACGTTGCTGTTACCAACGAACTGAATTTGTTTGAAAGTATTGGTAAACGGTTAAAGGGAGGCGAGCATAGCATTTTGATAAGAGCAACGCAGGTACTGGAACGCTCCAGGGGCTATCTGATCGATTCTTCCGTTGCAACAAATTTTTACCCGGGCACGCCACAGAAATTATTAGTCAGGTATAAATATGTTTACAAAAATCTTTTGCAATATGGCATCGTTGCTGAAAAGGATGCAGGTGAGCAATTCTTTAAGGGAGGCCAAAAAAGCGGCTTTGATTTTTATTCTGCACATATTTTTATGAGAAACCTGGGCATCATCAAATCACTGGCCCTGGGAGATTATACTGTAAACATGGGACAGGGGCTCACCCAATGGCAAAGCCTTGCATTTAAAAAAGGGCCCGATATTTCAGGAACCAAAAGGCAGGCAGCAGTTCTAAGGCCTTATAATTCGGCAGGGGAGATCAATTTTCACAGGGGTATTGGTATAACCCTTGGGAAAAATAACTGGGAGGCCACTGTTTTCGGTTCATACAGGAAACTGGATGCAAATTTTGTACCTGCCGATAGTTTAACAAATGAGGATATCGTTTCTTCCCTGCAAACTTCCGGCTACCACCGCACAAAAAGTGAAGTAGCTGATAAGAATATACAACGACAAATGGCATTTGGAGGGAATTTTTCATTGCAATTAAAACAACTTCATATTGGGGTAAACGCCATACAGTATAGCTTTAAATATCCTCTTGTTAAGGATCAGCAACCCTATAATTCATTTGCTTTGAAAGGGAAAAGTTTTGGTAACTATAGTGTTGATTATAGCTACACTTTCAGGAATATGCACCTCTTTGGGGAACTGGCAACAACCGGCAAAAAAGGACTGGCATTCGTCAATGGACTGCTCATCAGCGTATCAGCGAATATTGATATGAGTTTCCTTTACAGGAATATCGCCAAAGAGTACCAATCCTTATATACCAATGCTTTTACCGAAAGTACCTATCCTACCAATGAAAAAGGGCTTTTTTCAGGTATCAGTATCAGGCCCAACTCCCAATGGCAGGTTGATGCATACGTAGACATGTATAAATTCCCCTGGTTGAAGTTTGGTGTTGATGCACCAACAACCGGCTCAGATTATTTTATACAGCTGACCTACCGGCCAAACAGGCAACTTGAAATGTACAGCCGCTATAAGCGGGAATCAAAAGGATACAATCTGATCGGGGAATTTGTACTTCATCCAGTGCTGAATATACCGCGGCAAAACTGGAGAATACAATACAGCTATAAGATAAGCCGGGAGTGGACATTCAGGAACCGGGCCGAAATGGTATGGTTCAGTAAGCGTGGCCCGGATCCCTCACAGGGCTTCCTGATCTATGCAGATGTTATATACAAACCACTCATGAAACCATTTGCTGCTAATATACGACTGCAATACTTTCAGACAGATGACTATAACAGCAGGCTATATGCTTACGAAAATGATGTTTTGTATAGCTTTTCCATACCGGTCTTTTACGAAAAAGGCTACCGTTATTACCTGAATATCAACTATGACCTGACAAAAAAACTAACTGCCTGGGCAAGGATCGCTCAAACCATCAATCCGGAGCGCAGCAGTATTGGATCGGGTCTCGATGAGATCCAGGGAAGCAGGAAGACCGAGGTTAAGCTCCAGTTGATATATAGATTTTAGACCTCACCCCCAACCCTTTAGACCTCACCCCCAACCCCTCTCCAAAGGAGAGGGGAGGATGATCTGTTTAACAAAATCAGTAAAGGGTGATCTTAATCCGTGTAAACAGGGATTAATCCGGTAAATTTTAACTTTTTTTTCATACCGTGCAGCTATTCGTATTTACCACCTGTCATGATATATGCGAGGGAAGCATTTACTTAAAAAGATTTAACAATTTTTTTACGTTAACAAAATATCCCTATTTTTACATTTCATTAAACAAATAATTAATCGCACATGAGAAGATTTTTATCACTGTTTACAGTGCTTATGCTCAGCGGAGTATTGGCATTTGCTCAAAGCCGGGTGGTGACCGGCACGGTTACCGATAACAACGGCAAACCTGTACCATTTGCATCTATTCTAGTTAAAGGTGCTGGTAAAGGCGTACAAACCAATGTTAATGGTGAGTACAGCGTTAAAGTAAATAAAGGCGATGTATTGGTTATTTCGCAGCTGAACTTCGAAACGGTAGAGATACCTGTAGGTTCGATGAACAGCTTTTCCACAAGCCTGGAATTAAAAACCAATACAATTAAAGAAGTAATTGTAACCAGCGCCTTCCAAACAAAGCGTACGCTGAGAAGCCAATCATCTAACGTTCAGAATGTTAGTGCAGAAGCGCTCAACACTGTACGTTCAGCTGACGTTAACAATGCCCTTGCAGGTAAAGTTGCCGGAGCACAGGTTCGCAGCCAGTCTGGTGTTTCTTTAGGTAAAGAGACCAAGATCCGTTTGCGTGGGGAGAATAGCCTTACGACATCAGGAAGCGGCCCTATCTATGTAGTAGATGGTACCATAATTCCAAGTTCAAATGACATTAATACAGATGATGTTGAAGACATCACCATTTTGCAGGGTCCTGCTGCCGCAGCTTTATTTGGATCTGATGGCGCTAATGGAGCGATCGTTATTAATACCAAAAAAGCAAGGAAAGGACAACCTGGTATTGGTTTGGAAATAAATACCGGTGTTACTTTTGATAAGATATATATTGTTCCTGATTATCAAAATGCTTACGCAGGTGGTGCTGATGGAGATTTTACAAAGTATAACTACCAGGCAGGAGATCCAATTGGATGGCAGGCACTTGATGGTAAATACTATCATGATGAGTCAGATGATGCGAGCTGGGGTCCAAGGATCGCCGGACAGGAATATATTCCATGGTATGCATGGTATGGTGGTAGTGAATATTCTTACAAGACAACTAAATTGACTGCCCATCCTAATAATGTAAAAGATTTTTATAACACTGGTATCACTAAAACTACCAACGTTAACTTTTCTAAGGCAGGCGACAACTATAATTTCAGGGTGTCTTATACAAATCTTGATCAAAAAGGATTGATACCAAATGAATTCATGAAGCGTAATACCTTCAATACCAATTTTGCAATAGATCTTACGAGTAAGCTTACTGTTGGTGCAAACGTAAATTATATCAGCCAGAAAAGGAACAGTGAAGACAACGATGGTTATTCAAACCAGTCTTCCGGTTCTTTCAACCAGTGGTTTCACCGTGATAATGACATGAAAATAATGAAGGAACTCCGCAGTTTAAAGACTCCTGAGGGAATTTATGCAAGCTGGAATCACCAGAATCCCGGATCATACGATCCTGCTTCACCGGTTAAATTTTATGGTGGTAATTATTGGTTCAATTATTATAGTTATTTCGACCTGATCCAAAACCCGGATAACAGGGACCGTTTATTCGGAGATATCTCTTTAAGGTATAAGATCAATAACGACCTTAGTGTAAAAGCTACTTACCGTAAACAGCAGTTAAATACTGATGGTTATTCGATCTACCCGCAGGAATTGGAGAATAGCGGAACTCAGACATCATTTAACCCTTATGAAGGATCAGGCAAAGCGGTTTATGGCGAATTCACCTCTTTCAGCAACCGCCAGAATTATGAACTCCTGGTGTCATATAGTAAAAAGATAAGGGATTTCGCGATCAATGCAAATGCAGGTTATGATAATCTCAGGACAAGGGCAAGGAGTTATGCCGCCAATACTGTTGGAGGAATAAATGTTCCCGGTCTTTATTCTCTTGCTAATTCAAAAGATCCTATTACAAATTCAACCCGGACTGATAAACTGATTGAAGTAGTATCAAATTCTCAAAGAAAGGGTTTGTTCATCAGGGCTGATTTCGGTTATAGGAATTTTGCCTTCATCGAAGGTACTTACCGCAGGGACTATTCATCTACAGAGCCTCATGGTCATTATATTGATACCAAATCAATCGGAGGTTCTTTTGTTTTCAGCGATTTTATTAAGAACAAATCTATTTTGAGTTATGGTAAGATCCGGGCTTCTTATGGCCAGATCTTAAATTCTCTTGGAATTTACCAGATCAATTCAACTTATAAACCAGATCTTAGTTACAACGGAAACCTTAAAATAGGTGAACCCAATACTTTGATCGATCCCGCACTACAGGGAGCTGTTAATACAGAGAAAGAGATCGGCCTTGAAACACGCTGGTTAAAGAACAGGGTAGGCTTTAGCGTAACCTATTGGGACAGGACAAATAAAAAATTCCCTGTAACAATAAGTATACCTGGTGCTACTGGATATCCAAGCCTTACAACAAATGCTGGCGAAGTTGCCAAAACAGGGGTAGACGTTCAATTATTTGCTAAACCCATTAAAATGAAGAATTTTGAATGGGACGTTACTGCAACCTGGGGAAGATTGATCAAAAACCAGGTTGTATCAATCGTAGAAGATACTGTTCAACAGCGCCTGGTTTCAGCTTCTGGTGCATTTTCAGGAACCTCTTCTGCCTATACAGTTAGTGCAGAAGGACAGGCCTGGGGCCAAATGTTCGGCGGTGGAATCAAACGTGATGCAAGCGGACAACCGATCTTAACTTCTGACGGGTTGTTCATTAAACAAAATGATACTTATTTTGGCAGTGTATTACCTGACTACACCGGTGGTGTTCAGAGCACTTTTACACTTTTCAAGAATTTTACTGTTAATATCAATATCGATTATCAATACGGTGGTAAGTTCTTCTCTTTGTCTGATTTCTGGGGTTCATTCTCAGGTCTGACTTCACGTACTGCAGTATTGAACGATAAAGGAAATTCTATCCGTGATGCAGTTGCTGACGGTGGTGGAGTACATGTAACGGGCGTTGATGATGTTACCGGTAAAGCGATCGATTATTATGTTGATGCGCAATCTTATTTCCACCAGTTCAGGAATGCTAACATCGCTGAAGCAAGCATCTATGACCTGAGTTTCGTTAAATTAAGGGAGTTCAGCCTTGGCTATAAATTACCTATCGAAAGAATGGGTGGTGTTAGCAGGTATATTAAGAATGCAACTTTCTCAGTCATTGCACGTAATCCTTATTTATTGTGGTCTAAAACAAAGGATTTTGATCCGTCTGAGATCAGTGGCGTTCAGGGTGAAGACGGCCAGTTCCCGGGAACAAGGTCTCTTGGTATAAATCTTAAATTAGGGTTCTAATTGTTAATTTAAGAACAACATATTGCCTGGCATTGTTTTAGGAATGTGTTTTGATCAATTAAAAACCTTTAAATATTATAAAATGAAACATAATTTTTTTAAATCTTTAGTCATCCTTTCAGCAGCAGTTTATATGCTGGCAGGAACAGGCTGTAGAAAACTGGAAGATTTTGGTGATACCAATATTGACCCTAATGGTTCTTCTCAGCCGGTTACAGGAGCTTTGTTAACAAGCGCTGAATCCGGGTTGGGTGGCGTGGTTTCGGGAGTTACAACCGGTGGTACGAAGGCAGGCCTTTATGCACAGTACATGTCTGAGACCCAGTATACCGATGCTTCGTTGTATGCAGAGCCTAATTTAGATATGTCTGGTACATATACAGGTCCATTAATGGACCTCCAGGTTATTATCAATAAAAATACTGATCCTGCAACCAAATCAAATGCGTTCACACTGAACTCAGGATCTAATGCAAACCAGATCGCGGTAGCTACAATTATCAAATCCTACTATTTCTGGACACTTACAGACAGGTGGGGTGATGTACCTTATTCTGAAGCTTTAAAAGGTGCAGGTAACCTTTCACCTGCGTTTGACAAGCAACAGGATATTTATATGGGTTTGCTGGCAGATCTGAAAGCTGGGATTGCAGGTTTTGATGCGGGACTTTCTGTACAGGGAGATATTATGTATGGCGGCGATGCTGCAAAATGGAAAAAACTCGCAAATACATTGCGTATGATGATCTCGCTACGCATGAGCAAAGTTTACCCGACTGCGGGAGATGTTGCTGCTACAGAATTTGCACTTGCCTATAATGATGTTGCTAATGGCTATATCTCATCAAATGCAGATAATTTTACATTGAAAGCTGATGCGGGCAATTACAAAAATCCTTATTATACCATTTATGAAAGTCGTACGGATTATGCTTTTTCTAAAACACTGGCTGATCTTATGAATAATATGGGAGATAACCGCATACAGGCTTTTAAAGATCCGGGGCCAGACTTTCCATATGGTCTTGAAAGGCAGGACGCTGTTACCTTTACGAATGCAAATCCAACTTACGCTAAATTTCTCAGGGCAGATCTAAGAGAAGCTGGTGACCCGGTTGTGATTGTAAGTGCAGCCTCGAGTTTGCTTGCTGCTGCTGAAGGAGTTGAAAGAGGATGGGTAAACACCGGAAGTGCTGCGGCATTATACAACCAGGGAATTACTGAATCTTTTGCACAATGGGGTGTAAGTGGTGCTGCAGCTTATATTGCAAGCGGTGCTGCCAATTATGCAACAGGAACGGGTGGTGGATCAAATATAGGATCAAACCCTTATGGCTCTGTGGTAGGTGCTAATGCTCTTACAACTACACCATTAGAACGTATTGCTTTACAGCGTTACCTGGCTTATTATCCTGATGGCATCCAGGCATGGAGCGAATGGAGAAGGACAGGTATTCCTCATCTTACAGCAACTATTTTTGCTACCAATTCAGATGCAGGGAAACAAATACCGATCAGGTATGTATATTCAACTGTAGGTGACTATAGCTTGAACCCAATACATGTTGCTGAAGCTGCCGGCCGTTTAACAGGTGGCGATAAAATGAATTCACACATTTGGTGGAATCCATAAGAATGATCTTTATCGTATACCGCTACTGCGGTATACGATTTTTAATATTCCAACAATTAAAAAATTACACTGATATGAAAATTTTAAATTTTACAAAACAACTTGCTGCCGTAGCTGTTGTTGCAGCTCTATTTACGGCTTGCGATAAAGCAAAAGTTGCTGACCCGATCGGGGACAGGGGGCAAACGGTTGTAAAAGTACTTGGTGGCGGACCGATCGACCTGTCTGCAACCCCGCAAGTATTACCCCCGGTTATAAAAAAACCTGTTGATTTCGTTTCAACCCCAACTAAATTACTTGTTTTTGATGTGCGGAGAGATATTCCAAACGAAACTGAATTGAATAAGACTATACACGTTACTGTAAAAGACGATACTGCTGCAGTAACTGCTGTCGATCCCGGTTATATACCGCTGGACCCGTCCTTATATACTATCGATGCTTCTACTCCTAAAACGGGTGGAGTTGGTGGAACCTTTGACCTGACCTTTGCGCCAGGTGAATTTGCAAAACCTATTTATATCATTATTCCTGATGCTACCCTATTGGATCCAAGTTCCCTGTATGCCTTGGGCTTTACGATCACCACTTCAGATGTAAATGGTATAATTTCCAGTTCAAGATCAGCTGTAATTGAAATAGGAGCCAAGAATGACTGGGATGGTGTTTATTTAAGGAGTGGCACTTTTTCAGATGTAACAAATGCAGCACTTACCGACGGAGGTGATCAACAATATTCACTAATTACTGCGGGTGCAGTTACGTGTTATGTTGTTAATGATGACCTAAATGGCGGTATACCGGGTTATTTTTTCCTTAACGCCGGAGCTGGTACATATTATGGAAGTTACGGTTATGTTATAGATTTCAATCCTGCAAACAATACCATTGCAGATCTTCATAATTATTATGGTGATCGAAGGTTTCCTGCAACATCAGGCGGAAATCCTGCTTTAGGAAGCGATCCTCCATTATATGCAGCAAGCAATACCCGCAGGGCTGTTTTAGATCCTTCAGGTGTAAATGCTGTTCAGGCAAACAAGGATATCCTTATCAAACATTGGCTGGTACAACCATCAGTGGTTGCTGTTGGACCACGTGCTTACTTTAATGATACCTGGGCATATTTAGGACCAAGATAATTTTCACATCAGTACTATATTTTCAAAAAGCTCCTCTTGCAGGAGCTTTTTGTTTTTATCTTTGTTAAAAAATAATTTATATGAGCAATCCAGTTGAACAACCGGCAGCATTGAATATTGAGATATCAGAAGAAGTGGCTGAAGGCACTTATGCAAACCTGGCCATCATAACCCATAGCCATGCAGAATTTGTAATAGACTTTGTGAATGTAATGCCAGGCACTCCCAAAAGTAAGGTCAAGAACCGTATAATTTTAACGCCCTTTCATGCAAAACGCTTTATGAAAGCCATGATCGATAATATAAAGAAATTTGAAGCGTCGAACGGGAATATACAGGATATGGAAGCGGTTGAGATACCTTTTAATTTTGGAGGACCGGCTGCGCAGGCTTAAGATAGTTTGAGGTTTGAAGTTTGAAGTTTGAGGTTGGTTCCCACGGTTCGAACTTCACTTCAGGCCTCAAACTTCAAACTTCAAACAATTCTTCATTTATATCGTTGACCCTTAAATTCCGACAGCTTCAGGTATTTTAGGAAAGACATTATTTTACCCCCTAAATTTTCGTTTTTAGTTTTCATCTCAGTAAAAATATCTGTATCAATATAATTTCTATCAAAAGCTCGGTATAGTTGAGACCGGGTTTCCGCATTTGACCCCTTTGCAATTATCAAAAAATTTACAAATTCTTTATTTCCTGACCGATCAAATCCTTCAGCAATATTATCCATAACAGAGCCACTAGATCTATTTACCTGATTTTTTAATTGAAAGTCTCTGTTAAATGGTTCTTTGCTACAAAGAATATATATGTCATTCGCCTGTTGCCTTGCTAATCGCCATATTTCCAATTCCTCGAATTTTGTTATAGTAGCCATTATATTGAGTATGTGATTTTATAATAAACCTCAAAACCTCAAACTTCAAACCTCAAACTACAGAATTCCTTCATCCGCAAAACTATAATACCCTTCATCACTTACAATGATATGATCCAATACCTTGATGTCAAAATAGCCGGCGGCCTGCTTTATTTTTTCGGTTATTTCTTCATCAGCTTTGCTGGGCTTTAGATTTCCGGAAGGATGGTTATGGGTAAGTACGATCGAAGTAGCACCCTCTTCGAGGGCTTTTTTTAAGATCAAGCGGGGGTCTGCAACTGTTCCGGTAATTCCGCCACGACTGATGATCTCAAAATGGTTTATTTTATTGGCACGGTTCAGGAATACTACTGCAAAGACCTCGTAATGAAAATCTTTAAGAACGATCCTTAAATATGCAGCAATTTCATTGCTGTTACGTACAATTGTTTTTTCCAATACAGCAGATGATTGCCTTCTCCGTCCAAGTTCAAGTGCCGCGGCAATGGTAATTGCCTTCACTTGCCCGATCCCTTTAATGCTGGTAAGGTCTTTTATTGATAGTTTGCCAAGTTCATCTAAATTATCATCACCCAGCTTTAGGATATCTTTTGCCAATTCAACTGCTGATCTTTCCTTATTCCCGTTATTTATAAGAATTGCCAGTAGTTCGGAATTGCTTAAAACAGCGGTGCCTTTGTTAAGCATCTTCTCCCGTGGACGATCATCTGCCGCCCAGTTTTTGATGGATGTGGAAGGCTTGTGCACATTTTCCATAATTTCAAATTTAAGTGAACTAAACTAACTGTATTTTCGCAAAACATTTATTCTATCAACTGTAATATTTATTTACATGGAGTCCAATGCAAAAATATTTTCCGGTACAGGGTCTCAATATCTAGCTGAAAAAATTGCAAAGAAATTTGGCGAGCCCCTGGGTAAAGTAAATATTCAGCGTTTCAGTGATGGGGAGATAGGAGTTGAATTCAAGGAGAGTATCAGGGGTAGGTTTGTATTTTTAATTCAAAGCACTTTTTCTCCGTCGGATAACCTGATGGAATTATTATTAATGATCGACGCTGCCAAAAGAGCTTCTGCGTATAAAGTAATAGCAGTTATTCCATATTATGGTTTTGCCAGGCAGGATCGGAAAGACAGGCCCCGCGTGGCTATAGGATCAAAGCTAATTGCAAATATGCTGGTAGCTGCAGGGGCAGACCGTATCATTACAATGGACCTGCACGCTCCACAGATACAGGGATATTTTGATATTCCCGTGGATCACCTGGATTCATCAGCCATTTTTATTCCATACATTGAAAGCCTAAGACTTGAGAACCTCACTTTTGCAGCTCCCGACGTAGGAAGTGCAAACCGTATCAGGGAGATCGCTACTTATTTTGAATGTGAAATGGTTATTTGTGACAAGCACCGCAAGCGTGCCAATGAGATCGCCAGTATGGTATTGATCGGGGATGTTACAGACAGGGATGTAGTATTGATCGATGATATCTGTGATACCGGCGGTACGCTGGCAAAAAGTGCGGCCCTTATGAAAGAAAAGGGGGCCAGGAGCGTAAGGGCATTGTGCACGCACCCGGTACTAAGCGGCAATGCATATAAAAATATCGAGGACAGTGTACTGGAAGAACTGGTGGTTTGCGATACCATACCGGTAAAACCTGGTGGAAATAAGATCAAAGTTGTATCCACCGATGAGCTTTTTGCAGTAACCATCAGGAATGCTTATGAAAATAAGAGTATTAATAGTTTGTTTATAAGGGGGAGAGGGAAGAAGGTTTGAGGTTTGAGGTTTGAGGTTTGAGGTTTGAGGTTTGAGGTTTGAGGTTT
>JBDTWL010000016.1:0-62711 GCA_040006715.1 Ferruginibacter sp.
TATGTAAGCCTGGATGTGATGAACAAAGAAATGCTGCACGTACAGGTGATCCGGCAAAACATAACGCAGATATATTTATTAGCTGCGATCCTTTCTGCAACAGGTGAAAAAAACCCCAACCTTGCCTGGAACCTGAATATGCAAAGCCTCCTCAACGTTTTGGATATTGCACGGGAAGAAAAACTACACAAGGTTTATTGGCCGTCTTCCATTGCAGTGTTTGGACCAACTTCGCCAAAAACCAATTGCCCGCAACAAACTGTTATTGAACCTGTGACCGTTTATGGCATCAGTAAATATGCAGGGGAATTCTGGTGCAATTATTTCAATCACCGGTTTGGCGTTGATGTAAGGAGCATGCGGTACCCCGGACTGATCAGCTACAAAAGTGCACCCGGCGGCGGCACGACCGATTATGCAGTTGAAATTTTTCATGAAGCGCTTGAAGAAAAAAAATATGAATGTTTTTTAAGAGAAGATACTTATTTACCGATGATGTATATGCCCGACGCCATTCGTGCAACCATTGAACTGATGGAAGCTGACGCATCAAAAATTTCAATCAGAACATCATACAATATTTCCGGTATGAGTTTCTCTCCCAAAGAAATTGCTGCTGAAATAAAAAAACATATACCGGATTTTTCCATCACTTATAAGCCCGACTACCGCCAGGCAATAGCTGATAGCTGGCCCCAAAGCATAGACGATGCTGTTGCAAGAAAGGACTGGAACTGGAAAGAAGAATTCACATTGGAAGAAATGACAAAAGATATGCTGGAAAACTTAAGTAAGTAGTGTTTGCACTGATTTTCTATAGCTTTGCTTTTTAATTGTTCACCAAATAAACCTAACGTGAAAAAAATAATTTTATTAATTGTATCTGCAATTACCGTAAATGTTTCAATGGCCCAACTATCTTTTGGGATACAGGCGGGTGCTAATATTGCTTTTGGAAAAATAACTGTTGATGATACAGGATTACCCACGTTATTTACAAATGATCCGAAAATTGGTATTACAGGTGGTTTCCTGGCAGAGATCCCTATCAGCGAAAAACTGGCTTTCAGGCCCGAGATCAATTTTATTCAGAAAGGCAGTAAAACAAATACTACGCTTAGTATATTCAATGAGTTCCACAAAATAACACTGAATTATATTGAAATACCCCTGAATGTGGTTTATAAAATGCGTGCGGGCAGGGGTAATTTCTTCTTTGGACTGGGACCAACATTATCTATAGGCATATCCGGAAAGGAAAAAATAACGAATGATTACGATCCTACTAAAGATACAATTGTAGATGTGAAATTTGACGGAAAAAATTCTGACAATCTTGCATCCAATGATGAGAGCCGGCATTTAAAAAGATTCGATGCAGGTGCGAATATTTTGGCAGGTTATAAACTTCCGATGGGGCTTTTTATTAAATTAGGATACACTTATAATTTCCTGAATATAGATCCTAATAAAAATAATGGCTATAAAAACAGGGGCTTTAATATCTGTGTGGGCTATATGCTTTTTGATTCTAAGGCTAAGGCTCCCAGCGACTAATGAGTTAAAACTAATCTTTTAATTTACTTAACTACTACAAATTGAGTACCTTATAAATGCTATAAATTCCAATTACTTATTTATTTTTGCATAAATTATTAACTAAAAAACGTAATTATGAAAAAATTAATTTTAATCGCAGTATTTGCATTAACGACATCTATTGTCACGGCCCAGGTATCTTTCGGGATACACGTTGGAGGAAACTTTGCCTTTACGCAAATTAAGCAGGATGATATTAATGGTAACAGTGAAAAAGAAGATACGGATCCTAAAATAGGAGTAAAGGCAGGTGTTGTTGCAAACATTCCATTAGGTCCTGTTAGTTTTTGTCCTGGAATCAACTTTGTCCAAAAAGGATTTAAAATTAAGAGCACTACTACTACTACTATTGGAGGCTTTACTTCAACAACAACGGACGATACAAAAACTACTTTAAATTATGTTGAAATTCCTTTAAACTTCGCTTATAGCATTCCAGTAGGCGATTCAAAAGTTTACTTCGGTCTTGGTCCGGTTATTGGGCTGGGAATCTCAGGAAAAAGTAAAGGCGAGTCTACAAATTCTACTACAGGCTTTCCCACAACAACTGATAAATTTGATTATAAAATTAAATTTGATGGGAAAAAATATGATCCAAATTCAACAAGCCCTGATCCTGATGGCCACCTGAAGAGGTTTAATATTGGTGCAGATGTTATGGCAGGATTCAGGATGTCGATGGGGATTTTTGTGCAAGTTGGATACACATATGACTTTATGAATATTGATCCTGAAAAAGATACTCAAAATGCTGGCCATCCTTCTTTTAAAACAAGCGGGGTTAGCCTAAGTGTTGGTTATATGATCGGAGGAAGTTCCGAATCTTCTAAAAAGAAAAGCAATTAATAAGTAAAATACATATTGAAAAAAGGCTGTTGATCACTAACAGCCTTTTTTTTTGTTCGAAGTTTGATGTTTGATATTTGAAGTGGAGACTTGACTTCATTGATAAAGTTTGAATCAGTAAATAGCATCAGATCAAATTAAAATTATCAATATGGATTTTAAAGCCCTAACACATCTTTCATAAAGAATATTCCTTTTTTTTCTTTAAGGAATTCTGCTGCCAATACAGCGCCTCCTGCAAATCCTTTCCTGTTGTGTGCAGTGTGGATGATCTCGATATCATCAACTCCCGAACTATATTTTACTGAATGTGTGCCCGGGGCCGGGTCTGTTCTTTTACTTGTTATGACAAGCAATTCATTTATTGTTGATGGCTCATTGATCCAAGAAGATTTTCGGGGAAGTTCTTTGATTACCTGTTCTGCCAGGCTGATGGCAGTTCCACTCGGAGCATCCTTTTTCCCGGTATGGTGTATCTCTTCGATCATAACATCATAGGCAGGCTGTTTTGACATCAATGCAGCCAGTCTTTTATTTACTTCAAAAAAAATATTTACCCCGATACTGAAATTGCTTGCATATAAAAATGTCCCGTTCTTTTCAGTGCAATATTTTTCAACCGAAGGCCATTGCTCCAGCCAGCCCGTGCTGCCACATACAACAGGGATCTTTGCATCCAGGCATTTATAAATATTGCTGATCGCATTCCCGGGGTTGGTAAATTCTATTGCCACATCTGAACGTTGCAGGTTTTCTGTGGTAAGCTCCTGTTTGTTCCCGGAATTTATTTTCAGGACAATTGCATGGCCTTTCTCCAATGCAATTTCTTCAATGGCTTTACCCATTTTACCATAGCCGATCAATGCGATATTCATTTTCCTGAAAAATTATTTGTGAGTAGTTGACAAATATAATGATTTGAATAGTTGGTCATAAGATCGGCTCAAAAAGCACCATAATTTTATATTAATGCCAGGAATGCACGAATGATCTATAATTTCTGGTCAGGAAAAACTTATCCGTGCATTCGTGGCAAATAAAAATACCAGGCAGGTTTAAAATTATTTACCAATATGCATCAGCAGGCTGATACCATTGGTATTTGCCATTGGGCTATAGCCGCCCTTGATCTGTAAACTAAGGTTATCATTTACATCAAAGGTCTTTAAATGCGCATCCACGGCAGCATCAGCAACATTCAATGCCCAGAATACCAGGAAGAATAAAGCTGAATAATCTACGTTTTGCCTCACCTGGTTCCTAAAAGTGCGGATCCTGTCCGGTTGGTCCTTTACGCTAAAGTAAGGTTCCTTGATCTGGAAATCATTTGCAGGGTCGCCATCTGTGGCAAGTATGTAGGCATTTTTTGAATCCTTATATTGTTTGAGGTTCCTGAAAAAAAGATAAGTTGTGATACCCAATGCAGCATATACTACAGGTACTTTCCATACTTTTTTATTGGTAACCTGGCCCCAGCCCGGGATAATGGCAGAGTGTATGATCGCTTTCCTCGGGCTGTATTTCGGAACCGTATCCTTTATCTTTTCAATGGGATTGTCAGAAACTATGTTACCCGAATTGGTTATAACGATACTGTCTTGTTGCGCATAGATCTGAGTGCAGCAAAAAAAGCAAATGAAGGCAACAATTATTTTTTTTATTATCGATAACATTAACTCACATTAATATTCAGCTTCTCAAGCAAACCGTTTAATTCTTCCAATGAATAATACTCCATCAAAATACTTCCATAACCTTTTTTGTTATGGGATAGTTTTACCCTCGTGCTGAATTGAGATGCTAAATTATCTTCTATCTTTTTAAAAGCCGGAGGCAATTCAGCTTTTACAGATGTTTTAACAACAGGCCCGCTGTACATTTTCCTTACAAGGTCCTCTGTTTGCCTGACTGACAGTCCGCGTTGCTTTATCTCTGAAAAAACATACAATTGTTTATCTACTACATCTATATTGATCAATGCCCTTGCATGGCCCATACTGATCACCCCGTTCCTCACGGCAACCTGGATATCGGGTGGTAATTTTAGTAAGCGGATATAATTGGTAACAGTACTCCTTTCCTTTCCCATTCTTTCTGCCACCTGTTCCTGTGTATAATCCAGGTCGTCCATGAGCCGTTTGTAGCTAATAGCGATCTCTATTGCATTTAAATTTTCACGCTGTAGGTTTTCCAGCAATGCGAGTTCCAGTAACTGGCTGTCATTGGCCTGCCTCACATAAACGGGCAGGTCTTTTAAGCCGGCAATTTTAGCGGCCCTGTACCTGCGCTCGCCCGCAATAAGCTTGTATTTACCCGAAGCCAGTGCAGATACGGTCAGCGGCTGGATGATGTCGTGTATCTTAATGGAAGATGCCAGCTCACTTAATGCCGTTTCGTCAAAATCTTTACGCGGCTGATTCGGATTTGCCTCTATCTGTTCTAACGGTATGCGTAGAACGCCTGTGGTTTTTTCGGCAATTTCTGTTTTTAAGCTACCGGCAGTTGTTTTCAGGTCTGCATCTATATTTTGTAAAAGGCTTCTTATTCCTTTACCGAGGGCATCTCTTTTTTGTGAAGTACTCATTTTTGTTAGCTTTTAGCTATTAGCTTTTAGCTGTTAGCTAAGCCGGGACTAACGGCTAATGGCTAATAGCTAACAGCTAACAGCTTATTCCATAATTTTTTCTTCCTGTTTCATTTTAGTAAGATTATTTTTTTGCAGGATCTCTTTTGCAAGATTAAGGTAATTTACTGCTCCCTTACTGTCAGAGTCGTATAGGATCACCGGTTTGCCGAAGCTGGGGGCTTCACTTAAACGGGTATTCCTGTGAATGATACTGTTGAAGACCATTTCTTCAAAATGACGCCTAACTTCACTCACCACCTGGTTGCAAAGCCGTAACCTGCCATCGTACATGGTCATTAAGATACCTTCAATTTTCAGTTCGGTATTCAGCCTGTTCTGAACGATCTTGACCGTATTCAATAATTTACCCAAACCTTCCAACGCAAAGAATTCTGTTTGCACCGGCACCACCACGCTGTCAGCAGCTGTTAGTGCATTCACCGTTATTAACCCAAGAGAAGGGGAGCAATCGATAACGATGAAATCATATTGGTCTTTTATTGGTTCCAGTATCTGTTTCAAAACACTTTCCCGGTTGGGGTAATTGATCATTTCAATTTCAGCACCAACGAGGTCAATATGAGAAGGAACCAGGTCAAGATAGGGAAGTGCTGTTTTTAATATCACATCTTTTACCTCAGCTTCATTTACCATACAGTCATACAGGCTCTTGGTAACATTGTGCAGGTCAAAGCCAACACCGGTTGTACTATTGGCCTGTGGGTCTGCATCTACCAGTAATGTTTTGTACTCTAATATTGCAAAACTGGCAGCCAGGTTTATTGCTGTAGTGGTTTTGCCAACGCCGCCTTTCTGATTTGCTATTCCGATTGTTCTTGCCATTCCCGTTTCCTGGTTTATTTGTTTGTTTGTTTATTTGTTGTGTGAATCATAGCTATACATTTATTGTTTCACCGATAGCCGGTAACAGCAAATTGATATCATTTTTCTTAAATATCTCCTTCGATCTTTCATGATCGATCTTAATATAGCCAAAGGTATCGTAATGAACGCCAATTACGGTATCGGACCCTACCATTTTTGCAGCTTCCACGGCATCTTTTGTCCCCATGGTAAAATTATCGCCGATGGGCATGACCGAAAAATCAATTTTGGCAAACATCGGTATTAATTGCATATCAAGTGTCAAAGCGGTATCCCCACTGTAATAAAAGTTCTTTTCATCACTCATAATGATAAATCCCATGGGATTGCCCCCGTAACTTCCATCCGGCATGGCCGAGGAATGAATGGCATTTACGCATTTGACCGTTCCAAAATCAAAATCCCACCTGCCACCGGTATTCATCGGCTGGTACCTGGAAATGCCTTTCGCGGCAAACCACATGGCTACCTCGTAATTCGCAATAAGTGTTGCACCCGTAGACATTGCAATGGCTTCCGCATCTGCCACATGATCCGAATGGCCATGGCTAAGCAGGATATAATCAGCTTCAATGTCATTTATATTGATGCTTTTTGCCAGTTCATTTGGCGTAACAAATGGGTCAAATAATAATTTTTTTCCATTTACCTCTGCCATAAAACAGGAGTGTCCATAATAAGTTAGGCGCATAGTATGTTATAAATGGGTGTATCTAAAAATGAAATAAAAGTGCCATCTTGGCAAATTTAGTTATTCGGTATAAAATTGGAAACAATAAAGCTGCTTATTTGTTAGCAGCATAAGCAACCAGCGATCATTAAAAAATTTTAGATGATAACGATCATATCCGGAACCAACAGGGATAATAATACCAAGAAAGTAGCTTTGGAATACCAGCGGTTTTTAAAAGAAAAAAATATTGAAGTAGCTTTACTGTCATTGGATGAACAGCAGGTTTTTGTGCGGGATGCTGCTTTTTTACAAATGGAAGAGCAGTACCTGGTGCCGGCAATAAAGTTCATCATCATCATGCCGGAATACAATGGCTCATATCCCGGTATTTTAAAACTTATGATCGACAATACGGATATTTCAAAAGTGTGGTGGCATAAGAAAGTATTGCTCACGGGGGTATCTACAGGCCGTGCGGGAAACCTTAGGGGTATGGATCATTTAACCGGTTCTTTGTTGTACATGAAAATGCTGGTGCATCCAAACAGGCTGCCCATTAGTGTAGTGGATAAACTGATGGACGCGGATAATCATTTTTCCGATGCAGGAACCATTCATGCGATTAAAACACAATTGGATGAGTTTTTAATTTTTTAAAGACCTCACCCCAACCCCTCTCCGAAGGAGAGGGAAGGAGAGTCATCTAATATTGAATTTTACCAATGCTACACTTAAACTTTCTAATCCCTCTAAACTTTTCAAAACTTCACTAATTTTATAAAAAATCAACTATGCGTACACCACTCGGTGTTATTATTTTTATTGCATTCATGCTTTTGCTGGACACATATTTTTTCCAGGCAATAAAAACGGTTGCACAACCTGCTTCCCCTAAAACCAGGATCATCATTTACAGTATTTATTGGATGTTCACTGTTATAGCCATTGCAGGTTTCCTATTATTCGTTTTCAGTGACAGGGATCTCCTCGGAAAAAAGATCCGCTCTTTTTTATTTGCAACCATCATCGGGCTATTCCTGGCAAAGCTGACCGGGATGATATTTTTTATGGTAGATGACCTGCGCCGTGGCATACAATGGGTAGCAGGGAAATTATTTTTCAGCAATACGGAAGGTGAAAATATGAGCGGGGAGGGTATCAGCCGTTCTGCCTTTTTAAGCTGGCTGGGAATTGCAGCAGGCAGTACTTTATTTGGGAGTTTGATCTACGGCTTTAGTAACAAGTATAATTACCAGACAAAAAGGCTCCGGTTATCCTATGATAATTTGCCTGCTTCATTCAAAGGATTAAAGATCGTTCACATCAGTGATATACACAGTGGCAGCTTTATGAATAAGAAAGCGGTAGAGCATGGTGTAGAGAAGATCATGAGTGAGCATGCCGATATTATTTTGTTTACCGGTGACCTTGTGAATGACAGGGCAACAGAGATGCAGGAATTCATGGATGTCTTCAGCCAGGTAAAAGCACCCATGGGGGTTTATTCTACTTTGGGAAATCATGATTATGGCGATTATGTTCAATGGCCCCATGATGGTGTAAGTAAAGAACAAAATCTCGAAGACCTGAAAAAGGTTCATGCTGAACTCGGCTGGCGTTTGTTGATGAATGAACATGTAGCAATTGAAAAAGGAAATGAACAGATCGCGTTGCTGGGAATTGAGAACTGGAGCTCAAAAGCAAGGTTTCCCAAGCACGGGCGTATGGACCTGGCGCACGCCGGTACAGAAAAATATCCCTTTAAGATATTAATGAGCCATGATCCAAGTCACTGGCATGGGGAAGTAGTAGAAAAATATACTGATGTGGACCTGATGCTTAGCGGGCATACGCATGGCATGCAATTCGGTGTTGAGATACCCGGTTTTAAATGGAGCCCGGTACAATATATGTATAAAGAGTGGGCCGGTTTGTATGAAGGGGAAAAACAAAAATTATACGTGAACAGGGGTTTTGGCTTTATCGGCTACCCGGGAAGGGTGGGGATATTGCCGGAGATAACTGTGATAGAGTTGGTATAAGTTCTTAGTTCTTAGTTCTTAGTTCCTGGTTTAAACTCTGTGTGAATCGAACTTAAACTAAAAACTATGAACTAAGAACTAAATAAATTAAAATCTCTTCGGAGCATAAGTTCTTTTCCTTCCCTCAGATCTGTCACTTCTCCCAGCACCTGTACCTTCATCATTTGGTCTTTTAAAACCTCCATCCGCTTCATTCATACGTACTGTACGGTTATTATAACGCTTACCATCAATCGCACTGATCATTTTGGAAGCATCGGCTTTATCTACTTCAACCCAGCTGTTCATATCCCTCATATCTATCTTTCCCAATACTTCTTTTTTAAGATTGCTTTCATCTAAGATGAACTGGAGAAAGCTTGCTTTATAAAAACCGTCCTTGGTGCCCAGGTTTACAAAAAGCCTTGTGTAGCCATTGTCTCTCCTGTTAAAGCTGGTACGATCCTTACGGCTGCTATCATCTCTTCCAACAGCATCAAACCTTTCTCTTTTACGCCCGGCATCTTTTGCATTAAGGTCTTCAGCATTTTCATAATATTTTAAAAAATGGTCGAATTCCAGTGCTGCTACTCTTTGTAATATCTCTTCTTTGCTTACGCTTTCGAATTTTTTCATAAGATCCGGTAAGTAAGTTTCATAATCTCCGTGTGAAATGTCTGCAGTTATCAGCTTATCCATAAAGGCAAAAAATTGTTTGCGGCAAACATCTTTACCACTTGGTATATCCAGTTTATGGAACTGGGCATTGACCATTTTTTCCAGTGTCCTGATCTTGAAAGTTTCCCTGCTATGGCAGATGGACAAACAGATACCGGTTTTACCGGCCCTGCCCGTACGGCCACTTCTATGGGTGTAAACTTCTATATCATCGGGCAACTCGTAATTGATGACATGGGTAATACCATCCACGTCAATACCACGTGCTGCCACATCAGTTGCGATCAGTAATTGTAATGCTTTGGTACGGAAACGCCCCATTACCCTGTCTCGCTGTTGCTGGGTAAGATCACCATGAAGGGCTTCAATTTCATATCCTGCTTTGGATAGTCTTTCGCTTATATCCTGCGCATCGGCTTTTGTACGAGTGAAAATTATACCGTACATGCCGGGATTGAAATCAATTAAGCGTTTAAGTGTTTCATAACGCGAATGTGCAGGTGAAACGAAGAACTGGTGATCAATATTTACATTGCCACTATTCTTTTTACCTACGGTGATCTCTTTAGGGGATTCCATGAAATTTTTGGCGATCGCCCTTACTTCCGGTGGCATGGTGGCACTAAACAGCCAGATGCTTTCACGGTTAATGGTATTCTTTAAAACAAAATCAATATCATCCCTGAAACCCATGTTAAGCATTTCATCTGCCTCATCAAGCACTACATATTTTACTTTTTGCAGGTCAATGGCTTTTCTTTCAATAAGGTCTATCAGCCTGCCCGGTGTGGCAACTACGATCTGCACACCCTGGCGCAGGTTCCTGATCTGCATGGTAATCGAAGCACCACCATATACGGCTTCTGTACTTACGCCTTTAGAATGTTTTTTAAAATCCTGCAGGTCATTGGTGATCTGCAAACAAAGTTCCCTGGTAGGGCAAACGATCAAAGCCTGCGGAAATTTATCTGCCGGGTTTATTAATTGTATCAAAGGCAAGCCAAATGCGGCTGTCTTACCTGTACCTGTTTGGGCAAGGCCCACAAAGTCTGTGGTACCTGAAAGCAATACGGGTATTGCCTGTTCCTGGATGGGTGTTGGTTCTGTAAAACCCAGGTCTGTAATCGATTGTATGAGCTGATCGCTCAGTCCTAATGCTTTAAATGCACTCATTATACTGTGTTTTTTTAAATAAAGACCATGAAATTGCGGCATGCAATAGACATGTGGTCAAAAAATTGTTTTTGATGGTCACATGTAATGCTTCGGGCCGTTGGGGAGAGAAATTATCTTATTTGTAAAAGAAAATTTAGAACCTGCTATCAACAGCAACTGAACATGTCATGTAATTCCCATGTTTTCTAATAATCGGCGCAAATGTACGGCTTTTTTTTCTTAAAACCGATTTTAATTGAAAGTATCGGCTTCTTTTGGCAATATTAACTTTTGATCCTGTATGGTTTAATGATCTATCTGCCAGCGACAAGCCTATCTGAAATGCAGGCATTCAAAATATTTTGATATGGCCAATTAAACTAATTTTGATTTTGATCATCAAACCGGTTACTCAACTTAATTGCTAATGCTGAAAGGCCTTATCTCAATACTTTTTTTATTGATATCTCAATGGGGGTTTGCGCAAAAGAAAACTTTTACTGAGTCAGAACAGTCAACATTGGATTCACTCTTAAAAGATGACGAATTCTTTAATATGCTCAAAAAATCAATGAAGCCTAAAAGCTATCTCCAGCTAACTGTTACTTTAGGCAATAGTTATTTCAGTATAAAGAATAAACGTCTTGAAGCTTCACAATTGGAAAGTAAACTGGTATTTACACCTGATATTACTTATTACCATAAAAGTGGATTGGGAATATCTGCTGATGCATTCCTGACTTCCTTTGATGGCAAATCTGATTTTTATCAATTCAGCCTGACCCCATCCTATACTGTAATGAAAAGCAAAAAAATTGCAGCAACTGTTAGCTATACCCGATTTTTCAGGAGGGATGGTTACGAAGATGCGGCCACGCCTATTCAAAATGACCTGTTTGCTACCATCTATTTGAAAAAGCCATGGCTGGAACCCGGCATCTCTTTGGGTTTTTCGGGTGGAAGGAATACAGAATATAAAAGGATCGACACCGTTTTTTTTGGAACACAACGGATCTTTACTGATACCATCAAGTCAACCATCCATGCTTTTTCGGTCAGCGCATATATACAACACAGTTTTGAATACCTGAACCTGTTGAATAAAAAGGATGGAATATCTATTGTGCCCAAACTGATCGTAAATGCAGGAGTAAACAAGTATTCAGAAAAACATTATAATCCATATTCGGCTTTCTTTAAAAGGCTTCTTGAACGCAGGAACAGGCTTGGAAAACTCCAGGATGATACTTCATTCGAATTTCAATCAGTTGCCTGCAACCTTGACATAAATTATATCATTGGAAAATTCGGGTTCGAACCACAGGCTTACCTGGATTACTATCTTCCTGAAACAACTGATAAGAAATTTACTTTCGTCTTTTCTTTTGGTGTAAATTATGCATTTTAAAATGGAGAAAACCCGGTTGATCTTGTCATGTGAGGTACAAAGCATCTTGCCATAGATTCGTTAACAGCACTTACAACGGATCGTCTTTAACAATAATTTACTGCTGTATATTTCGTTTGGTATATAACTTGGTTTTTCTTTGTGAGATAAAATTCTAAACATGAAAAAGATCATTCTTCCTTTTGTCATCCTTATGACATTTACTGCAAGTACAACCTATTCACAAAGTTTCAAGTTCGGTATCAAAGCAGGAACTGATATTAAAAAACTAAGTGGCAAATCTTTTGATGACCAGTTCTCTTATGGTTACCACCTGGGCGCATTTGCCGAGATCGGGCTGGCTTCCAAATTCGGCCTGCAGCCGGAAGTATATTTCAGCCAGGTAAACATTGATACCAGCAGCCATTTTAGTGATATCCACCAGTTCAACCAGATCTCCAAAGTGCAATTAAAGTATGTAAACATTCCAATCCTGTTAAGTTATAAGCCTAATAAGTTTGTGGCATTACAGGCCGGACCACAGTTTGGTATCCTGATGGATAACAGTAAAAGTGTTTTCCAGAACGGGAAGGATGCATTTAAGAAAGGTGACTTCAGCATGGTTGCAGGTATACAGCTGAAATTTTCCAAGATCAGGTTATATGGCAGGTATGGAGTGGGGTTGAGTAATTTGAATGATATCGATGATAAGGACAAATGGAAAAGCCAGACCGTTCAGTTAGGCCTTGGGCTTGCATTTTAGGGCCTTATAATATTATAAGAGCCATCATCATTTAATTTTATTACTGTGCTGGGCGTTGTGGGCTCGAGATCATCCTGGCGGTGTTGAACAATATAGTCAACACCGTTTTTTATTTTTATATCTATATCATTAAATACTCCCGGCGCCGGGTAACCTGAAACATTTGACGAAGTTGATACCAGTGGCTTCCCAAATGCAGTGATCAGCCTCTTGCAGAAATCATCTTTTACGATCCTTATCCCGATACTTCCATCTGTATTTACCAGGTTAGGGGCCAGATCTTTTGCTTTGCTGTAAATGACGGTTACCGGTTTGTTTGTTCCTTTTATATAATCAAATACGGCAAGCAGCGGCTGATCGGTATATTTTAAAATTTCTTTTTCATCAGCCAATAAAATGATCATACTTTTTTGCTCATTCCTGTTCTTTAGTGCATAGATCCTGGCAACTGCTTTTTCATCAGTAGGGTCGCAGCCGATACCCCAAACCGTATCGGTAGGATATAAGATCAGGCCGCCGTTATTTAAAACGGCCAGGCATTGTTCTATATCATTTTGGATCAGCATTTTTATTCATTGATCGTTTCAAGTATCGCATTTGTTTCGATCCCATAAGCACATTTAAAATGGCCAAGCGGGCAGGCCCTTCTTCCGTGAAGCCCACAAGGCCTGCAAGCCAATTGCTCTTTTGTTTCTACGATGAAAGCCTTATCTGATAATGGCGTAAAGCCAAATTCCGGGACCGTAGAACAAAATATAGCAGTTACCGGGGCATTCACAGCTGAAGCGAAATGAAGCGGGGCACTGTCATTTACATAATTCATTGCAGCCTGTTTCATCAAGGCAGCTGATTGTAAAAAACTAAGTTTGCCTGCAAGTAATGCTATATTTTTATTTTTTGAATTTGTTTTTATCAATTCACATTCCTCATGATTTTCTTTTCCACCCAGCAAATATATTTTATAAGCAGGATCAAATTTATCCATTAGTTCGATCCATTTCTCCTGTGGATATTTTTTAGTGAACCATACACTGGATGGAGTCATGGTCACAAACGGCTTACCGGTGAATGGCTGAATGATCTTTTTATCATCAGCCGATGGATACATCATAGGTTTGGCTGCCTTGTCATCCGTAAGATCCTTTATAAGGTCATTATTCCTTTCCACATCATGCCTGGTATGTTCCAGGTCGATCACATGTTTTATTTTTTTGCTGAATAAAAAACTGAGCGGGTTCTTGTCAAAGCCGATCGTTTGTTTGGCACCTGAAAATGCGGTAAGCAATCCCGTAGAAAAAAAGCGCTGCACATTTATTACAAGGTCATATTTTTTCCCCCTGATCTTTTTCAGTATGGCAAATAGATTCCTCGTCTTATGTTCTTTTTTATTCCATACCAGTACCTCGCTGAGATATGGATTGTTATTGAGGAGGCTTTCATTCCCTTTTCTTACCAAAAAATCTATGGAAGCTGCCGGGTAATACTGCTGCAGCTTTTCTATCAATGCTGTTGCCAGCACTACATCACCGATAAAAGCCGATTGTATGATGAGTATCTTTTTCATGAGATGCGCAAAGTTATCAATTTAACCCCGTCGGCGGTCAATTGATTAACCGCCGACAGGGTTGAAAACCGCTGTCGGGGTTATGTTCAAATTTGCGGTGTACCCATATCATACTAAATTTGCAAAAAAAGAAATGGAACTCCAGCAGCAAATACTCGAAGCCTGGTCAAACAGGGAATTATTAAAGGATGAAAAATACAGCAATGCTGTAAAGACGGTTATAGAAGAGGTAGATAAAGGGCGTTTGCGTACGGCACAACCTTCCGGCGATGGCTGGCAGGTAAATGAGTGGGTAAAACAAGCTATTCTTTTATATTTTGGGATCCAGCAGATGGAGACATATATATTGCCTCCTTTTGAGTTTTATGATAAAATGAAATTAAAAAGCCACTACAAGGAACTGGGAGTAAGGGCCGTGCCGCATGCGGTAGCCCGCTATGGGGCATACCTTGCAAAGAATGTGGTACTCATGCCATCATACGTGAATATAGGCGCATATGTAGATGAGGGAACCATGGTAGATACCTGGGCGACCGTAGGCAGCTGTGCCCAGATCGGAAAGCATGTACACCTGAGCGGTGGGGTTGGTATCGGTGGCGTATTGGAACCATTACAGGCCAGCCCTGTGATCATTGAAGACGGTTGTTTTATTGGCAGCCGTTGTATCGTGGTAGAAGGGGTACGTGTTCAGAAAGAAGCGGTGCTGGGTGCGAATGTTGTGCTTACACAATCTACCAAGATCATCGACGTAAGCGGAGCTGAGCCCATAGAAACAAAAGGTATTGTACCGGAAAGGAGTGTAGTGATACCCGGTACTTATACAAAGAAATTCCCTGCGGGCGAATATGGGGTTGGTTGTGCATTGATCATTGGCAAAAGAAAACCAAGTACGGATCTTAAGACAAGCCTGAATGATGCGCTGAGGGATTTTAATGTAGCCGTGTGATATTACCGCTAAGGCGCGGATACAAAGCATATTTAACTTAGCGGCTTTCCGCCTTAGCGGTTAATTATTTTAATAAATGAGTGATACCCCGAATAGAAATTATACACTTGGTTTTATCATCACCTTTATAGGTGCCATTTTATTCAGTACAAAAGCAATCTTTGTAAAACTGGCTTTTACAAATACGGATGTTGATGCAGTAAGCCTGCTGGCATTGAGGATGCTTTTTTCAGTTCCTTTTTATATCAGTATCGCATTATTTTACAGCCGCAAGGCCGGTAATGTAAAATTCAGCAGCAGGGAATGGGTTAAAATTATTTTTCTTGGCCTTATTGGTTATTACCTGAGCAGCCTTTTTGATTTTATCGGCCTTCAATATGTTTCCGCAGGACTGGAGCGGCTGATACTTTTTCTATATCCCACTTTTGCTATTTTATTGAATGCGGCCATTTTTAAGAAGAAGATCAACGGGGTGCAAAAACTGGCATTGTTGCTTACTTATGCAGGGATCGGCATTGCATATTTCGGTGAATTAAAACTGGAGGCAACTAACCCGCATTTTTTCCTTGGAACATTTTTCATTTTTCTATGTGCGCTTACTTTTTCCATTTACCTTGTTGGAAGCGGCAGGCTGATACCCATGGTAGGTGCAACAAAATTCACGGCATATACCATGACCGCTGCTGCAGTTGCTGTACTCACACATTATTTTGTTGCCGGTAATACCATACATCATTTCAGCGGGCCGGTACTTGGTTATGGAGTGATGCTTGCCGTTATTGCAACCGTGATCCCTACATTTTTTATATCCAATGGGCTGAAGAAGATCGGTTCCAACAATGTGGCTATTATCTCGAGTATTGGCCCCGTATCTACCATATTGCAGGCACATTTTGTATTGGGAGAAAAATTGATCCTTGCACAGGTCATTGGAACGGCACTGGTTATAGCAGGTGTGTTGCTGACCGGCTGGCGTAACCGTGATATTTAGTTTTAAAATGTTCAAATTGCTTTTTTAATTATTGGATTCTCTTACATTTGCAGTCCGTTTCAATAAAATGCCCAGATGGCGAAATTGGTAGACGCACTGCCTTCAGGTGGCAGCGTTCGAAAGGATGTGCAGGTTCGAATCCTGTTCTGGGCACGAATTAAAAAAATGGCAATTCTTTTTAGAGTTGCCATTTTTAGTTTCTTTTAAAATGCTTTCCTATAGCGGGATTTCGGCAAATAACGAATTGATTCTTTGAGTTCGAACTGCTTGCCATGTTATTGGACAATTCAGCATTTAATTTTGCTAATCCATTATTATACTTTGTTAAAAACTTTTCATATAAATCCTTCCTGATTTCTCCCAGTATAGAAGACATAAGTGTAGACTATCCCAAAATTTTGTAAACATTTCCCAAAATTCTGTATTCCTATGCAGTCAATGCACTTTAACTTTGTAAACAGGTAATTCTTAAATAATTGATTAATTTTAGAGTGAATAAATGAAAGGCAATATATCCATACGGCTAAAAGCGGCATTCTTAATTATAGTATTCGCATTGAATACCATGGTTGGATTTGCGTGTGCTGCGGGTATTGATATGGGCTTTAATAAGCATCATCATGAGGAGGAAGCAACTAAAGTAACTGTTCATGTCCATGCAGATGGCAAAAAACATCAGCATCATCACGAAGCCAATAAACATCACCACGATTCAAAAGAAGATGCTGAAAAGGGGGGCTGCTGTAATGATAAAGTAATTAAATTTCAGAATTTAGATAAAAATGTTGGCAACAGCATTAAGGTTCCTGTTAACCTTCCAATTTTTGTTGCTCTTGTTACACGTTTCTCAGTATCTGGCGATTTTAAATACACACAGGTTTCTGCTCAAAAATATCTCCTTCAATACTTTCATCCACCTCCTGCCGACATACGTATACTTATTCGAAGTTTTCAAATTTGATTTAATGTTCTGTATTGTAGCATAGCAATTCTATGCCTGTAATTATTCAATTATACAAACATTAAATTTATTAAGATGAAATCGAAGATTCACGAGCACAAAAGCTCAATTAACATTACAGCGGGTAAAAAGATATTACTTATAGTTGCATTTTTTACAATTATAACTATAAATTATTCCTTTGCGCAGGATAGTACAAAAACAAACCCTCTATCAGCAATACTTACTTCTTATTACGGTATTAAAGATGCGTTGATCAGTAGCGATGCAACGGCAACAGCAGCTAAAGCCGGCGACCTTGTCAAGGCCATTGATGGTATTGACATGAATGCATTGCCGGACGCTGACCGCCAGGCTTTTATAGTTGTACAGGTTAAATTAAAAAAGGATGCCCAGGCTATTGCTGCATCAAATAAAATTGAAGCCCAGCGAACGACGTTCTCTACACTCTCTGATAATATCTATTCATTAGCAAAAACTGCAAAACTTTCAACCGGGCCTGTGTACCAACAGTATTGCCCGATGAAAAAAATGTATTGGCTAAGTAGCGAAATAGCGATCAAAAATCCATACTACGGTAAAATGATGCTTACCTGCGGTAAAGTAACAGATACTTTAAAATGACACCCGGTCTATACAAACAAATATTTTATTAATAATTTAAAATCAAAACAATGAAAAAAGTAATCGGCTTATGCATTTTGGCTATTAGTTTCTCGGCAACTTCATTTGCTCAGACCTCAACCAAAACAACACAACACAAAACACAACATCATCAAACCAAAAGGACAATGTATACCTGCCCCATGCACCCGGAAGTAGTCAAAAGTAAACCCGGCAAATGCCCTAAATGTGGAATGGCTTTGGTGAAAAAGGAAAAGAAAACAGCGGCAATGAAAATGTAGCTTCCAACTTTCGGCTGTGTATAGCCACAGGATAACAAAAACCTGTTGCTATATGCAGTTATTTGAAATTCAGTTACAGGGAATGATCAACAGCATCAATGATAACACAATGCCACTGAGCTCTTACAGCATGCTACACAAGAATGCAAAGTTACCAGGAGAAAATAGAGCGATATTACTCCAATGGTTTAACATAGTAAAGGACAGTCTTTCATTAAAAAATTAAATGGAAACATGGAACATCACGATCATGATCAACATAAAACAAAGCCGGAAATTGCAAGTGTACCCATCGCTGCATCTGCACAACAATACACTTGCACGATGCATCCACAGATAGTCAGGAACGAGCCAGGCAATTGTCCTTTGTGTGGTATGAACTTAGTTCCAGTAAAAAAATCTGGGAGTGAACATACCGGTCATGGAATGCACAGCTCTATGATCGACGATTTCAGGAAAAGATTTTATGTGGTATTGATACTAACAATTCCGGTCATGCTGTTATCACCAATGATACAGCATTGGCTAAATCTTCATATTAGTTTCCCCGGTTCTCAATATATTTTATTTGCCTTATCAACCGTTGTTTTCATTTATGGCGGCTGGCCGTTCTTAAAAGGATTGGTTACCGAAGCAAAATCCAAGAATCCAGGCATGATGTTTTTGATCGGCTTTGCAATAACGGTAGCTTATATCTATAGTGTGGCGGTAGTTTTTGGTTTACAGGGAATGGATTTCTTTTGGGAACTGGCAACCCTGATTCTTATCATGCTGCTGGGGCATTGGATAGAAATGAGATCAGTAGCAGGCGCATCAAAAGAATTGGAACTGCTGGTGCAACTTATGCCATCCGATGCTCACATGGTAATAGGCGATATGGTACACGATGTAAAAACCGATACATTAAAGGAACGGGATATAATATTGGTTAAGCCAGGAGAGAAAGTAGCAGCTGATGGGATAATTGCAGATGGAGAAAGCTACCTTAATGAAAGTATGCTTACCGGCGAAAGCAAACCCATACAAAAGAGCAAAGGAGATAAGGTAATTGCAGGTGCTATTAATGGCAATGGGGCTATTAAAATAACTGTGTCCCATGCTGCAAAAGATTCTTATTTATCTCAGGTGATCAAATTGGTGGATGACGCACAAAGATCAAAATCAAAAACACAACTGCTGGCTGATAAAGCAGCAAAATGGCTAACCATTATTGCGATAGTTGCCGGTATCACAACGTTTATATACTGGTATTTAACCGGGCAGACATTAGCCTTTGCAATGGAACGTATGGTAACGGTGATCGTAATTTGCTGTCCACATGCGTTGGGCCTGGCCGTGCCGCTTGTTGTGGCAAAATCAACAGCGCTTTCGGCAAAACATGGTTTGTTGATCAAGAATAGAACAGCATTTGAAAATTCAAGAAAGATAACAACAATTGTTTTTGATAAGACGGGAACGCTTACAGTTGGAAAATTTGAGGTTTCAATAATTGTTTCATTACAAAAGGATATTTCTGAAAATGAAGTAATCCGTTTAGCATCTGCATTAGAACAAAAATCTGAGCATCCCATTGCAACGGGCATCTTACAAAAAGTAAAAGACTTATCAATTAAAATTCCTGCAACAGAAGATTTCAATGCCATTACCGGCAAGGGAGTTGAAGCAACAGTAGAAGATAAAAAGGTATTAGTTGTAAGTCCAGGTTATTTAAAAGAAAATAACCTGGCTGTTCCGGATGGTTTTACAGCTAACGATACTGAAACAGTTGTGTTTGTGATCATCAATAATGTATTGGCAGGTTATATTGCTTTGTCAGATAAGATTCGCCCTGAGTCTGCAGAAGCCATTCAAACATTGAAACAAAATAATATCAAATCAATTTTATTAACAGGAGATAATAATAAAGTAGCTGCAAGTGTAAGTAAAACATTAGGGATGGATAGTTTTATTGCTGAAGTATTGCCCCATCAGAAACTGGAAAAGATAAAAGAACTGCAAGGGAAAGGGGAGTTTGTTGCCATGACTGGTGACGGGGTAAATGATGCACCTGCATTGGCACAGGCAGATGTGGGTATTGCAGTTGGGAGCGGTAGCGATATTGCAGCAGAAACAGCAGGGATCGTTTTGGTGAACAGTAATCCAAAGGACATTGTGAGTTTGATACTGTTTGGCAAAGCTACTTATCGCAAGATGATCCAGAATTTAATATGGGCGACGGGTTATAATATAGTTGCCTTACCATTGGCGGCAGGCGTATTGTATAAGCAGGGAATTTTGCTGAGTCCTGCTGCAGGTGCTGTATTAATGACTGTAAGTACGGTTGTTGTTGCGATAAATGCAAGCATGCTAAAAGTTAAAAATCAAAAATAATGGATGATACAAATCAAAAACTACACTGGGAAAATATTTATGCTACTAAAGAAGAACAGGACTTTAGTTGGTTCCAGGAATATCCAAAAACTTCCGTTGAATTTCTGTCATTATTCAATCTTTCAAAAGGTGCAAACATCATTGATGTAGGCGGAGGTGATAGTCATTTCGTAGATGCCTTGATTGATCTAAACTATGAAAATATTTATGTGTTAGATATTTCTGCGAAAGCCATTGAGAGGGCTAAAGCGAGATTGGCAGGAAATGCATCTAAAGTAAATTGGATTGTTTCTGACATAACAACATTTATTCCTCCTGTCCGATTTGACTTATGGCATGATAGAGCAGCTTTTCATTTTTTAACTACCGAAGATAAAATTAAAAGATATGTAAAGGCTGCCGAACATGGGATCAAAAAAGACGGCTATATGATATTGGGAACATTTTCAGAAAATGGGCCTTCGAAATGCAGTGGGTTAGAAATAAAGCAATATTCGCAAGTTTCTATGTCGCTAAGATTTAAAAATGAATTTGAAAAAATAAAATGTATAGAAGAATTACACAGCACTCCATTTAAAATTATGCAGCATTTTCTCTTTTGCAGTTTCAGAAAAAAATAAACTAAGATGAAAAGAATATTACTGATTGGTATTTTTCTTTGCAGTACACTGATTGGGTTTGCACAGCATGATATGAAAAATATGCCGGGTATGAATAATCCTAGAGATGCGAGTAACCAAACTGCACAATATATTTTTTATACATGCCCTATGCATCCGGAAATTCATTCACCCAAGCCGGGTAACTGCCCTAAGTGTGGTATGAAACTCATAAAAGAAAAACCTAAAGCAGGAATGGCACCCGCTGCAGAACCTACAAAGCCATCAGCAGACAACAAAAATATACCGATTGATAACCCACAGGTAAAAAACGAAGAAATTCCCAAAGCTGACCATAAGATTGAAAAACCTGCATTAACCTACAAACCCATGACAATCCGTTATGACCTGTATGTAAACGATACCATTGTAAATTTTTCAGGAAAAGCAAAACATGCTATTGCGATTAATGGTTCTATACCTGCACCTACACTTACTTTTACCGAGGGTGATACAGCTGAGATCTATGTTCATAATTTACTCAACGCAGGCACTACATTGCATTGGCATGGCGTTTTTCTGCCCAATAAGTTTGATGGCGTACCTTATTTAACACAGATGCCGATACCTGCACATCAAACACATCTCTATAAATTCCCTGTTATACAGAACGGAACCTATTGGTATCACAGTCATTCAGAATTACAGGAACAAAGCGGTATGTATGGCGCATTGATCTTTAATAAAGTTCCCTCTTCTTTGGAGAGGGCGGAGGGTGAGATAAAAACATTGCCGGTAGTTTTAAGTGACTGGACAGATATGAAACCAAAAGAAGTTGACCGCTCCCTGCATAACGCAACGGATTGGTTTGCCTTAAAAAAAGGATCCACGCAAAGTTATTCTGAAGCGATCAGGAGCCATCATCTTAAAACCAAGCTTACCAATGAATGGAAAAGAATGAATGCAATGGATGTTAGTGACGTAGCATATGAAGCCTTTTTAATAAATGGAAAAAAAATAAACGAACAGACGCAATACAAAGCAGGAGAGAAGGTAAAGCTGCGTATCGTCAATGGTGGCGCATCCACATATTTTTGGCTTACCTGGGCCGGCGGTAAAATAACCGTGGTTGGAAATGATGGCAATGATGTAGAGCCTGTGGAAGTAGATAGATTGCTCATTGCCGTTGCTGAAACTTATGATGTGATAGTAACTGTACCTGATAATATGAGTTACGAATTTTTAGTTACCCCGGAAGATCGAACAAAATCAGCTTCTTTATGGCTGGGAAGTGGAATGAAAATGCCGGCAAAGCCTTTACGTAAACTAAAATATTTTGCGGGTATGAAGATGATGAATGACATGATGGCCATGAATGGCGATATGAAACCGATGGGAATGGAGATGAGCAACCAGACAATGGACATGAACCAGGTAATGTATCCCGAGATCACCGGGGATGATAATCCTTCCAACATGGAAATGCCTGCAGGCAATATGAAAGGGGATAGTACATCTAAAGATCATAGCATGAAAAATGTGCAGATGCCGATTAACAATAGTATGGCAGGCATGAATATGGCAGATGAGAACACAGATATTGTAACGCTTAATTATGGTATGTTGAGAGCAACAGTAAAAACAACCTTGCGACAAGGTCCAGAGCGATTAATACGATTTGAACTTACAGGTAATATGAATCGTTATGTCTGGACATTGGACAATAAAACAGTTTCAGAAGCTGATAAAATTTTAATTAAGAAAGGTGAGAATATTAAGATCATTCTATACAACAATACTATGATGCGGCACCCAATGCACTTACATGGGCACGATTTCAGGGTATTGAATGGGCAAGGAGAATATGCGCCATTAAAGAATGTACTGGATATTATGCCAATGGAGACCGATACGCTGGAATTTGCAGCAACAGAAAGTGGTGATTGGTTTTTTCATTGCCATATCCTTTATCACATGATGAGTGGTATGGGAAGGATCTTTAGTTACCAGGATTCTCCTGCCAACCCTGAGATACCAAATCCTAAACTTGCAAGAAGAAAATTATTTGATGACGACCGGATGCCTCATTTTATGGCAAGGTTCGGAATAGAAAATAATGGCCTCGATGGAGAAGCGATGATTGCACAGACACGCTGGAAACTAAGTACTATGTGGCATTTGGGCTACCACGATATGCATGGTTATGAAAGTGAAACTATGATTGGCCGATATTTAGGTAAAATGCAATGGTGGTACCCTTATGTTGGATTCGATTATCATTATAAAATGGAAGGGGGGCCTAAAAATATATTTGGTAATGAAGAAAAGAATTGGTTTGGGCAAACAAGCAATAAAAATGACAGAAAGACCATCATGGCTGGAATGGCATACACATTACCTACGCTTACCATTGCAGATCTCAGGGTTGATGGGAATGGAAAATTTCGATTTCAATTATCCAGGGAAGACATACCACTTACCCCAAGGCTTCGGTTTGCGTGGATGCTAAATACTGATAAGGAATACATGGCAGGATTCAGGTATATAGTTACCAAATACATTTCCATATCAACCCATTATGATAGTGATATGTCGTTAGGTGGCGGCATCACTTTTACATACTAGTATTAATCATGAATTAGCAGCAACAATTATTGGTAAAACTTAATAATATTGGCTAAATCATCTTTCAAAAAGTTCGAACTCAGGCTAGTTCTGGGCACTTTTAAAAACTTAAAAGCCTTGATCGTACTTACTTTCAAGGCTTTTTTATTTGGGCGGACATCAAAGTTGTTGTTATTCCCTGATTTTTTCCCATCATTACTAATACTCCAATAAATGGCATTATGCATAATTTCCATGCCGCAAAATAACCTGCAAATACCGTATAATAGTTAGCAGGTCATTGTCCGAATCCTTTTTTTCATCTTGTGCCTGTTACCCGGTTTCCTTTTATGAGGGGAATTTTGAACAAAGAAACTTTGCTGAAAACGACGCTGTAAAACTTCATCCCCACACCAGTAAATGGTTATTAATTTTTTGTTGCTTAACTCAGGGATCACATAAAAATTGATTTTCGCTTTACCCTTTCATCCTTAAGCAGCTCCAAATTCGATCCGGATAAAAATTGATCTGTAACTACAAAAATTAATTACAATGTTCAAATTTTTACGTTTGGTGCTGGCTGTAGTGATTGCCAACACTATCTGCTACGATGCCTCTTCCCAGTCTTTAGGAGTAAATACAACAGGTGCACCAGCTGCAACCAGTGCCATCCTGGACGTAAGCAGTACCGATAAAGGAATGTTAGTTCCAAGGATGAGTAAAACAGAAAGAAATGCAATTGCATCCCCGGCGACAGGTTTGATGGTTTTTCAGAATGCTCCTGATAGTGTTGGATTTTATTATTACGATGGAACAGTATGGCTATGGCTAGCCACAAACAAAAGCAGCGCCGGCTGGCTTACTACAGGAAATGCAGGCACAACGATCGCGAATAATTTTTTTGGAACAACAGATAATATACCGTTAAGCTTCAGGCAAAATAATAAATGGCTTGGCAGGTGGAACGGTACAACCAGTAATTATTTTATTGGGGATAGCTCCGGGTATAATAACACAGGTATCAATAACGTAGCAATGGGTACAAGGGCCCTTTTTAAAAATATAAATGCTTATGGTAATGTGGCGATAGGAAATAATGCCATGGAGAATAATACAACCGGCCTTCGAAATGTGGCAGTAGGTGACTCTTCGCTTTTTACACAATCTTATAACCCCGGGCTTTATCTTTCAGATAATACTGCAATAGGCAGCAAAGCATTATTTTTTAATCAGCCAACATCAAATGCAAACGGCATTAAGAATACAGCGATAGGCAATGAAGCAATGTATTTAAATACAACCGGTTCTGAAAATACGGCCCTTGGGGTAAGTGCATTGCGTGAGAACACTACAGGGTCACTTAATACTGCTATTGGCAGAAGTGCAAACAGGCTTTCAAGGTCTGGATTATTTAATACTTATATAGGGTACAGTACAGGTTACTCAGATTCAACGGGCATTTCCAATACAGGTGTTGGAAGCAATGCTTTATACAAACATCAAAGGGGAAATGATAATGTAGCCGTTGGTGTGAGTGCCATGGGATTGGATTCCTCGGGAATAGGTAATACAGCCATCGGCACATTTTCAGGTTATAGTAGTGATACTTCTGATCTGACAGTATCGGTTGGATATTATGCAATGTATTATAATAACCGCAGTTATAATACTGCCTTAGGTGCATACGCAGGTTTCTCGAATTCCAGGGCATCAACCAATAGCAGCCAGGGAATAGAAAATACTATAATGGGTTATGCAGCGCTGAACGGTAATGCATTTGGAAGCCAGAATACGGCAATCGGTTACAAAGCGATGGCGATCTTTGAACCAGGCCTGGTTTCCGGAACTTCACCATCACGTAATGTAGGTATAGGCGATTCGGCATTACAGCAAAACAGGGGAAATGATAATGTTGCTATTGGATACCGGTCATTAAGCAAAGCAAATAATACCAACCAAAACCAACACGTGGCAGTAGGAAGCAGGGCGTTATTAAATACAACAGCTTCTTATCCAAACACCGCCATTGGCTATTCCAGCCAGGACAGTGCAACTACCGGCCTGGCAAACACGTCGTTGGGAAGTTATTCATTAGTTATGAATAAACTCGGAAGCAATAATACGGCCATTGGCAATACTGCCATGATGGAAGCATATAATCCCGCAGGACTTAATTATCCATTCGATAATACTGCAGTAGGCAATGATGCACTTCGTTTTACACGTTATTATGGTCATGTAGCAGTAGGTGCAGGTGCATTGAGAAATGATACTGCCGGAACTTATAATACTGCAGTAGGTTACCTGTCTATGTATCAAAATCTTTCCGGCACTGGCAATGCTGCATTGGGTAGTTTTTCGATGTATAAAAATAAATTGAGCTCTTATAATACCGCTGTCGGAAATAATGCACTTTATAGCCATACCATTGCCGGGTTTAATTACAATACCGCAGTCGGTGCTTCCGCATTGGAGCAGGATAGCAGCGGTTTTCAAAACACAGGTATTGGTACATCAGCATTCAGGAATAATATTACAGGATTTCTAAATACCGGCGTAGGAATTAATGCGGGATATTGGCAAAAGAAATCGCTGAATACTTTTATTGGATCATATTCTGGTATGGGGGAAAGATTCCCTGGAAATAATTACGCTGCAGATACAGGAAGATTTAATACGGGGCTTGGTGCTTATTCACTATACAGGATGGGTAATGCTGAATATAATGTTGGGGTCGGTTACCAGGCTCTTTACAGTGATTCCAGCGGTGCAGGTAATGTTGCAGTCGGGACTTATGCGATGTTTGAAAATAAAATTAGCGGGTACAATACGGCTGTTGGTTATAATTCTCTTAATGGCCACAACAGTGCCGGCTTGAATTATAATACCGCCATGGGTTCTTTTGCAATGGAGCAGGACAGCATTGGTTTTCAAAATACAGGTGTTGGTACTTCGGCCTTCCGAATGAATGTAACAGGATTTCAAAATACCGGGATGGGAATCAATGCAGGATATCATCAAAAACAATCTTTAAATACTTTTATTGGTGCATATTCGGGAGTAGGGGAACGGGCACCATTTAACAATTTTGCAGTAGATACCGGAAGTTTCAATACCGGCCTTGGTGCATATTCGTTATACAGGATTGCCAACGCTGATTATAATGTTGGCATTGGTTATGGAGCACTCATGAATGATTCCAGCGGAATAAGCAATGTTGCAGTAGGATTTAACGCTTTAAGTAATATTACATCAGGTACCCAGAATACAGCTCTTGGTTTTAGTGCAAATACAGCTGCTAATAATCTGACCAATACATCGGCTATTGGAGCATATGCCTACCCCGCACAAAGCAATAGTATGGTACTGGGCAGTATTCTCGGAACAAACGGTGCGCCTTCAACAGTAAGTGTTGGTATTGGTACGAGTACCCCCGGTGCCCGTTTACATGTAAGGCGTAATGGTGCAAGTGGCGGAACATTTATCGCCAACGCTTCTATGATCATTGAAGACAACACCCAATCGTATGTACAATTATCTAATCCAACCAACACGGAAAACGGTATTCTCTCCGGCAGTGCAGTAAGTACGATACGCAGTGGAATAGTATTCTCTGCCGATAGTTCGGTGTATCTGAGAGCAGGTGGAAACAATAACCGCATGGCAATTGACAACTCAGGTAATATTGGGATCGGAACTATAACTCCTTTAACAAAACTGCATATATATGAATCAACCGGTATCAATGTCAGTATGAGGGTCGCCAGTGTCAATTCATCTTTTGATCCGGGCATGGAACTGGTGAAAACGGGTAGCGGCGCTGATTGGAAGCTGCGGGTAGATAACGGGAACTTATTGACCATCTCAAGAGCTGCCGATGATTTTGTTGCAATTCCAACTGATTATTATGAAATGGGGGTTACCGCATTCAGGCCCGCCATTGATAATAATAATGCATTAGGTGGATCTTTAAATCGCTGGACTGCTGTGTATGCTGCAAACGGAACTATACAAACTTCAGATGCAAGGGATAAAGAAAATATCGCTGACCTTAATTATGGTCTAAATGAGATCATGAAACTCCGTCCCGTTAGTTTTAACTGGAAAGAAAATCCGCAATGGGGCAAGAAGATCGGTTTCATTGCACAGGAAGTACAACCAATATTGAATGAAGTTGTGCAGGTAGGAGCATTAAAAAATAATAGCACAGCAAAAAATGATAATGGAAATGAAGTAACAAACAATAGTGATAAACTCGGTATCTATTATTCAGATATTATTCCTGTTGCTGTTAAAGCCATCCAGGAGCAACAGGCAATGATAGAAAAACAAGCCGAAGAAAATGCAGCACTGAAAGAAAAAAATGCCAGGCTCGAAAAAGACATTCTGTTGATAAAAGAAAAACTGGGGATTAAAAACTAATAGCGCAAACCTATATCACAATGAAAACAAAGTATTTTATTGCTGCGTTGATCTTTATGTTCATTATGGGAATACCTTCTTTGATCCTTTCACAGGTCGTGAATTTGAATGGAGGTATCCGGCTTGTTGCGCAAGGAAATATTTCATTGGTAGTGGACCAGGGCGGCATGAAAAATGACGGAGTTTTCATACCCGGGAATAGCACTGTTTACTTCAGTGGTGCTGCAACAACAGCCATAAGCGGTTCACAGCCTATTTCTTTTTACAATCTTATCTTCAAAGGGACAGGTACAAAACAAAATAGCGGGAATGCCTCTGTGATCAGTACAGTAGGGGTTGAAGGAACTACGGTATTGGATGCAGATGGTACAACCAATGATAAACCCTTCACAATATTATCTTCTGATACTGCAACCGGCAGGGTTGATATATTAACCACCGGCAATATCATTGGCAATGTTACCGTTGAACGTTTTATCAATACAGGAACCGGTACAGGGCAGCATGCAAAATCATGGCAGTTCCTGGCAACGCCAACAACAGGACAAACCTATTTCCAGGCATGGCAGGAAGGAGGCCTGGCACCTGCAGGTTATGGGACCTGGGTAACGGGAACGGGCACCGGTTTCGATGCAGTTACCGTTTCAGCTTCTCTTAAATTTTATGATCAGCTAACCGGCAGCTGGACAGGAGTAACCAATACAAGCAATTCTCTTCAAAATAAACTCGGCTATATGTTATTTGTTCGTGGCGACAGGACAGTTACAACCTATAACGGTGTACCGAACAATACCAATATGCGTAGCAAGGGTATATTGTTCACTCCATTTAACCCGCCACCATCCGTTCCTGTAGGGGCTAACCAGTTCCAGTCCTTTGGCAATCCTTATGCATCGCGGATCGAATTCAATAAAGTATATCTTGCCAGCACAGGTATCAACGATGTATTTTATGCATGGGATCCCAAACTGAATGGATCATGGAATCTAGGCGGTTACCAAACCATCAGTGGTGTGGCTGGATATATTCCCAGTGCCGGCAGTTCCACAACCTATTATCCCGCAGGTGTTCCTTCACCGTTTATTGAATCAGGACAGGCGGTTTTTGTACAAGGTAATGGAACAGGCGGAAATGTGAACTTCAATGAAAATTGTAAACTGCCAGGAAGCCGCCTGGCGAATAAAGGGGCAGGTAATTATGATTCGTTTCCCCCAGGCAGGCAGTTCCTGCTAAGTTCTTTATTTACTGCGGACGGGATGATCGCGGATGGCAATATTGTTGCATTTGAGAATGGCCTGGGAAATGATGTTAACAAATATGATGCTTTAAAAATGCTGAATGCAGGAGAAAATTTTGGTATTGCCCGGGATGAAAAATTATTAGCTGTAGAAGCACGTGAAACCATCAATAGTAGCGATACTATTTTTTATTATTGTAAGAATTTAAGGCAACAGGCTTACCAGTTACGATTCGCCCCGGTGAATATATCAACAGAGCTCACAGCTTTTTTAGTAGACAGGTTCAATAATTCAAGGACAATTATAAGCCTTACCGACAGTAGCTTTATTAATTTTGCAATAGGTTCAGAGGCAGGCTCAAAAGCCTCGGACCGTTTCATATTGGTATTCCGGCCACCGGTCGTTGTACCGGTGCTGTTCGTGAATGTTGCTGCTAACAGGAATAACGACCGCTCCAACCAGGTAACCTGGAAAATAACAAATGAGATCAGCATACAGGAATATGTGGTTGAGCGCAGTGAGAATGGATCGGCTTTTATTGCTATTGGAAACGCATTTCCATCAGCAAACAATGGGGGCAATACTTCTTATAGTTACCGGGATGGAACTCCGTTGGATCTCATCAATTTTTACCGCATCAAGGCTATTAGCAGGACAGGCCAGGTTCAATATAGTAATATTGTAAAAGTTGAAACTGTGAACATCAGCGCAGGTATCAGCGTATATCCAAACCCGGTATATGACAAAAATATCCAGGTCCTGTTCAGGAACCAGCAAAAAGGAAACTATAACTTACAGCTTACAAATAAGCTTGGACAGTTAATATATGAAAACATGGTTTATGTGGATCAGACATACATGGTACAAGTCATAAAGCCGGCAAATATGATCGCTTCGGGTACTTATCAATTGACTATTATCAAAGCAGACGGAAGTAAAATAATTGAACAGGTAGTGCTGAGATAGCATAATTGGCCATGCTCTTGCACACATTATTTTAATTGTTGCTGTACTAACTCGAAGTTTTCTTTATCGAAACATACAAAGATCACCTGCTCGATTTTACCTGTATTGGCAAGGAATTCTGAAACAGTTCTGATGGAGATCTTTGCTGCCAGTGCTTTTGGAAATCCATAGATCCCGGTGCTTATATTGGGAAAAGCAACGGTTTTACAATTGTTGTTTACAGCTAACTGCAGGGAATTTTTATAACAGGCTGCCAGTTTAACTTCTTCATCATTATCACCTTCATTCCAAACAGGGCCAACTGTATGAATGACAAATGTAGCGGGTAATTTCCCGGCAGTTGTTATCACGGCCTCCCCTGTTTTACAACCTCCTTGTTTTGCAACGATCTTTCTACAATCTTCCAGGATGGCCGGCCCACCTGCACGGTGAATTGCTCCATCAACACCTCCGCCACCCATTAAAGATGAATTTGAGGCATTCACAATTGCATCAGCTTTGATCTGGGTTATGTCTCCTTTAATTATTTTGATCTTTGCATTCATGCCAGGTCACATTAAGCTGCCATAATAAAATTAGATCACTTCGTTTTCTTCTTTTCCGATTGCTTAGTTGTTTTGACCTTGCCTGGTCGCTTTTTTTCTGAAATTGATTTTACGATGGTCTTCCCGCTCATAAGTTGTTTTTGGTCTTTAACTTTTGCAAGAGAATTTGCATATGCTTCCTTTACAAGTTTTTTGATGTAAGTTTTTGGGAATTTATTTTTATCAGTTACAAGAATATAGCGGTATTGGTTGCCTTCACCCAGCAGGATCTTATCCGGGTCAGTAAGTTCACTGCCCCAGTAAAAACCGAAATGCACATTTTTGCTTGAGCGCCCGATCGCAATTGAACAAAAAGTATGTCCAACCCTATCGGTTGGTGACCAGCCAAAGGCAACTGCATTGTAATTATCGTAAATTAATTCATTGGCCTTTGGATATAGGTCCCAGGTAAAGTCACGTAACCAAAGAACCAATTCAGTAATTGCTGTGTCAAAAGGTTTTAAAAACTTTAAAAGGTCTTTTGTCTGGTCTTTACTCATTTTATTTAAAATGTTTTTTCTTTTTACACAAATATTATTTCGGTATCAATAAGTAAAAAATATTTATTGTATGGAGAATTAATTTTACAAAACCCCACAATTGATATGGGGCTGATTAACTTTCCATGGTCATGTAATCTAAATTTCCATTCTCATCAGTATTGATCACAACTAAATAATTAGTCAGTTCTTTACCGATTGAGTAATCAAAGACCGCAAATTGTGTATCACTGTCCGGGTATAGACCAACCCTTACCAAATGGAGTTTTTTTAATAAGAGTTTAGGCTGGTCAGCAGTTTTCGTACCGGGTCCGATCAATTCGTTCAGATCATCTATGCCCAGTTCTTCTAAATGGTTTTCAACATAAAATCGGACCGTGTCTCCATCTGCATCATCAAAATCCTTTTGTATGTATTTTTTATTATTCAGATCATGTATCCTTAGATTTTCAATAAATTGTTTTACTGCCTCTAGTCGTTTGATATCAATTGTAGTATTATCAAAATTCAGATCAATTTGAATTTCCATACCGTTCAGATCGATATCTGCATCATAATATTCATCTAAAGATGCTGGATCGAGGATCCCAAAATAAGGTAATTTAATATTTGCCATATACTCGTGAAATAAAAAGTGTTCTTATAAATAGAATTGCAACGTCTTGATCATTGACGCTGCTGATTAAAGGAACAAAATATTACTATTATTTCTGCAAAAACCGGATAATATTAATTCAAACTGAGACACTACTCAATATTTCCTTGCCTTATACAAATAAAAAAGCCAAACATTTCTGTTTTAGCTTTTTTAGTATATACTAAGCAAGACCTATTCTAATACAACCGAACCAACTGCCAGCCTTTTACCTGATTTGTTATCAAATAAAACAACGCGGTAAATGCCCCTACTGTTTCTTCTCATGTCTACATCCATTGTCTGGTAAGGGCTGCTGAGCACATAATTGTGTGTGTATACAAAAGAGCCTTTTGAATCATAGATCCTTAAGAGATTTTGCGCATTGGTACCGGGACTGTAATAACTAATCTTGAACTGGCCCCTGTTTGGGCTTGGATAAATGAACATCCGGGTTGTAGCTGAATCGGATATCTCCACTGCTGTTGATGTATTGCTGCAGGCCTGGCCTGTTGTATTGGTAACTGTTACGGTATAACTGCCCAGGTCATCCAGGTCAATATTTGGAATAGAAGCCGTAGTTGCACCTGCAATGATAATTCCGTTCCTGAACCAGGTATAAGTATAAGTGCCTGGAGGATTTGTGTTTGCAGTTAAGGTTGTTATCAATCCCGGGTATAACCTGATATAAGGTGATGCGGTGATACTAACGACAGGTTTCGGGCTTACTGTTACCGCTGTTGCTAATGATGCGGTAGAACAACCGTTTGCATCCGTAACCGTTACAGAATAATTGCCCGCCGCAATTACAGTAACAGATTGTGATGTGGCGCCATTACTCCATAACCAGCTGTTGCCCGCTGAAGCAGTTAAGGTAACATCATCTCCCTGGCAGAAACTGGTTGCACCATTGGCACTGATATCAGCTGCAGGATTTGGATTAACCGTTACACTGGTTGTTGTTGAATTACTGACACAGCCCCCGTTTTGAGTTACTGCAACAGTAAAATTGCCCGAAGCATTCACTGTGATAGACTGCGTTGTCGCTCCATTATTCCATAAATATGAATTACCCGAAGATGCTGTTAATATAACATTGCTTCCATTACAGAAAGTAGTAACGCCATTGGCATTGATGATGGCAGGAGGATTCACATTCACTGTAACAGGGGTAGTGGCCGATAAAGCCGTGCAACCACCGGCACCCGTAACAGTAACCGAATAATTGCCTGTTGTACTAACAGTAATGGATTGTGTTGTTGCGCCATTACTCCATAACCAGCTGTTTCCTGCTGATGCAGTTAATATCACATTAATGCCTTCACAGAATGTTGTTGCCCCGCTTGCACTGATATTTGAAACAGGCAACGGGTTTACTGTAACCGTAGTAACCGGTGACACATCTGTGCAACCGGCTGACTGTGTAACGGATACTGTATAATTACCGGTTGCGTTAACTGTTATGGATTGTGATGTCGCGCCGTTGCTCCACAAGTATGATGAACCGCTATTTGCAGTTAAAACAACTGATCCTCCCTGGCAGAAACTGAGGGGGCCGCCTGCTGTTATTGCAGCGGGTTGTGTAGCATTGATTGTTAAGGTAACAGCTGTTCTTAAAGCACTTTGACAACTTGTTGCATTATCTAAGGCAGCTGCATAAAAGGTTGCAGTTCCAATGAAACTTAAGGCAGGATTTACAATTATACTGCCACCCGTTGCTGCTGTATACCATACAACTGTTTGTCCGCCCGGAACCGTTGCAGCTGGAGTTAATGTTGGGACCGGATCACCCGGGCATAGTGTAACAGTCTGGTTACCGCCGGTTATTGGGGCCGAAACCGCAGCGCTGCCCAACGTTATTGCCAGTGTTGATGTTGATGTTTGACAAACTGCATTGCCCGCAAAAACAGCTACATTTCCGTTTGTACTTCCTGCCGGGTAACTGATGTTGATAGAACTGGTACCTTGTCCACTGGTAATAATAGCACCTGGAGGTGCTGTCCAGGTATATGTAGTCGCTCCTGTTACAGCCGGAATGCTGTAATTAACATTTGTTGGCGTTCCACAAATATTTGTCTGGCCTGTAATGCTTCCTATTAATCCAAGGCCACCGCCACCACTTGAAACAGTAGCATTGATAGCAATAGCTCTTTCACTTATGGCACCGGTTGTATTGTTTTTAGCCCTGATGGTAAACCACATGCTTGCACCCGGTGGTAAACCGGTGGCTGTATAAGAAGTACCTGTAACATCCGCTGCCAGGATCACAAAGTTGCCGGTAACATCATCGAGTTTGTAAATGTCATAATTCGTGGCATTGGTTACAGCATTCCATACAAAACTAACTGTACCGGAATTGCAGCCTGCAACTGCTGTACTGGCGAAGCCTAATGTTGTACCGAGTATCTTAAAATTCAGGTCACTCACATCAGTAATGGCAGCACTGGAAATTCTAACAAGCGCAGTTGAAGTATTTGCAACAGGCACATTCCATGAAAGCCTTGTAGTAGCTGCAGGAACCGTGGTTGAAAGCGTGGTCCAGTTCGTACCGTTATTCAAAGAATATTCAACAGTTTGGTTTCCTGTTATACCAGCATTGTCCCAGGTGATATATTCTGAAGAGCCCGGGTTGAATGACTCGGGCCCATTGGGATAAATAACTTCTATATATGGCACATCAATATTCCATGTCAATGAATATTGTTGCGGCCCCATGGGAACAGCAGTACCGTTTACGCTGATCGTATAATTTCCTGCTGGTGGATTGTCTATCGTTACCTGTTCTATGTTACTTATATTATCAGTTCCTTTGGTTGCATTATTAGCCGGGTTGGCAGGATCTAATTTCCAGGGTAATGTGGTGGTTGCTCCATTGATAACAGAAAGATCAAGGTCATTTACCAGTGCAGGGTTCGCATTGGCAGCAGCAGCAGGATCATTCCAGGTGATCATAACCCTTAAGCGTGCAGCCCCTGCCGGTACCGTGATCGTTGTGTTGTTTACCTGTGTTGTTGAGATATTATTTACAACATAACGGTTCTGCTCCAGTATCCGCACTGCTTGCAAGGCATTGATACAACCAAAGCCATATTTATAATCAGGGCCGGGATTGCCCAGGTCCTTTGCGGTATTACAAACAATATTTTTAATTAAAGAGGATGGTGGGGGCGTGCCGCCATTCAATTGTTCATACGCCTGCACAAGTAAGGTTACTGTGCCTGCCGCTCCGGGTGTTGACATAGATGTACCCGAAATAGTGCCATAAGTATTTAAAGGCAAGTATGTTGAAAATACATTCAAACCCATAGCGCTGATCTCCGGTTTTATCCTTCCGTCTGCTACCGGGCCAAAGCTGCTGAAAGTGGTCATGGCTTCTGTGGCACTGATGGCTGCTACCACCAGATTATTTTTTGCTGATTTCCCTGCACCCGTTATCGTTGTCCAGCCATTGGCACAACTGGTCTGGTTGTTACCGGCAGAGTGTACATGCAGGTGAGAAGGATTGTTATTCAGGTTTACATCTGTATTGCGGCTAACGAGTGAATACGCAGAATTGGCTCCTGCCAATCCACATTGAACACCCAATCCGTCATTATAAGAATGACTGCTTACCATCAGGTTATTAGCAGGGATTGCAGCCGCCATTTCCGCTTGTATATCACCGTTATAATCGTAAGAAAATAGTTTTGCATTTGGGGCCATACCTCTTGCGGTGGGATTAATAATGCCTCTTCCCAGTATGGTACCGGAACAATGAGTGGAATGAGAATCAAAAGATCCAATTGACTGTACCTGGGTAACACGACCTGTTGGCGTAAAATCTATGTGTGGACTTATTGCACCGCCATCCCAGATACCTACATTCACGCCATCTCCTTTAAGGTTCCTTAGGCCATCATTCAGGACACTTGCCCGGTGCAATGTTCTTCCCGGAAGATTATCAGGCTGATTGGGTGGGTTAATAAACTCCAGCCATTGTACAAAGGCAAGTGCTGCAAGCCTGCTGATATTTTGTACTGCTATTCGCACGGTAAAGGTCCTGAAAACAGGTGTTTCAGTGATGACCACAGCACCAATATCATAGAATGCGCCTGTTACTTCAACACTGTTCATTTTTTCATAGGTCAATACATTGATATCTGCATAGCCTGGTTCTTTTATAGCATAAGGAGGAACCGGCCCACTTAGCAAAGCAGGCATGGCTTTTTGAGTAGCATCGAATTGGAACACACTACGGATATCAAATGACCTGAGGTCTTGCGGGTTAATAGTTACTGGTAACGCAGCAGTGAAAGCAAGGTTTGGAATATAATCGATCAATTGTATTCCAGCAGCGCTAAGCCTGGCCTTTGCAGCCTCATCCGGCAATGAGTTGAATTGAATCGTCACATAATACTTATTGCTGAACAGGCTCTGCCGGAATACATCAGCACTTTTTGTAATTGTCATTGCATTTTCTGCAGGGATGAATTTTCCTGTTTTAAGCAATATACTGAGATCTTTTTTTTGTTGGGCAAATAACAGCCCGGGAAAAAAGATCAAACAAAGCAGTCGTGTAATGAGGGTAAAAGATCGTTTCATTGAATGTAGTTTTGATGTATGAAGAACGAAAACCGGACATGGAAAATAAGGATAATTCTTTATATTAACACAGCCTGGCTTATGCTGAAGTTGAGCAGTTAAGGCAATGCAGGCTTAAAAAGATATTTTCCCTCTGTCTTATAATGTCTTCTGCCTCCATTCCGACCTAAGCATTGAATATAGATAGAGATCTAAAAATTGGCCATTTACCAATTCAGCTTTCCTGAGCATTCCTTCTTTATTAAAATTTAATTTCTCGGGGATCGCCCTGCTTTTTACATTCCCGGTTGCACATTTGATCTCAACCCGGTTCATACCCAGTTCATTGAAACAATGATCAATTAAAGCAATACAGGCTTTGGTAATGATCCCTTTGCCCTGGTAGCCATCCCCCAGCCAATAACCCAGTGCCGCTATCTTATTGTGAAGCTGGATATAGTGAATTCCGATCCTGCCAACCATTTTATTATTCATCATGATGGCAAATGCATAATCGGTACCCTCAGCCTGGAGTCTTTTGCAGTCGGCTATATGGTCATTCAAATTTTCTATTGTCTGGATATGATCCACCCATGGCAGCCATTCTTTTAAATGTTGCCTGTTTGAATCGATCAAACTAAACATGGCACTTGCGTGATCTTCATCCAGCAGCTCAAGTGTTAATCCATCTTCTATTTTTATTATCATCCCTGATCTATTTAACCAATATAAGATATCCCCATGGACCCAGGGTAATTTCATCATCAGCTTTCAATTCATATTTCTTACCACTGAATAACTCAGTATATATTCCTGCATGATGTTTTGAATTGAGTTTAACCTTTACAGCCTGGTCGTTGAAATTAAAAATGGGAATTATTTTGTCTCCGTTCTTTTCACGGGAAAACGAGATCACGTGATCGGGCTTATCATTAAAGATGCGTACCATTTCAGCACCCCAATGGCCATTCCACAGTGCCTGGTTCCGGTGCTTTAGGTCAAACAGTTTTTTATATATGCCTGAAAATGGATGTTCTTTCCATTCAATGGTATCTTTATCAAAGAAACGTAGTGATCTATTCAGGCCCGCTTCCTGGCCCCCGTATACCAATGGCATGCCATTAACCACTGCCGTTAGTACCATACATGCCGGTAAGCCATCACCAAAGTTTGAAAATTGATTTCCTTCCCATGAATTCTTGTCATGATTTTCTGTGAACGTCATCCGGTAGGCATCCCTGGGAACCGTGTTAACATCATGGGCCATATATTCAACCAGGCCACCGATATTTTTTTTGCCAGTGGTCACTTCTTTCATCTTGTCCCACAGGCTCCAGGAATAGGTCATGTCAAATGATCTTTTATAAAGGTCCCTTGATTCCCATTCTGCCAGCATGAAAACAGGTTTTATATTGTCCAATTCACTGCGTACATTTTCCCAGAAGTCAACAGGGATAAATCCTGCCACATCACAGCGATAGCCGTCAATATCAGTTTCCTTTACCCAGAATTTAAAAGCATCGGTCATGTATTTTCGCATGCCTGCCTGGTCATAATCAAAATCAATTACATCATCCCAGTCATACCAGGGAGTAGGCTGAAATTCGCCTTCTGCAGTTTTCGTGTACCATTCAGGATGTTGCGTGGCAAGCGGGTTATCCCATGCTGAGTGATTTGCCACCCAATCCAGTATGACATGCATTCCCATTCCATGTATTTTTTTTACGAGTGCTTTGAATTCATCCATCGTCCCGAATTCAGGATTAACGGCATAATAATCTTTCACTGAATAATAACTTCCCATTTTTCCTTTCCGTTTTTTTTCGCCAATGGGATGAATGGGCATTAACCAGATAATATCAATCCCCATTTCTTTTAATCGCGGGAGATGCGATTCAAATGCTTTAAAATTCCCTTCAGGTGTGAACTGGCGTATGTTCACTTCGTATATCGTGGCATTCTTACTCCATTCCGGGTGTTTTAACTCAATATAATTCTTTGGTATATACCTGCTGCTATCGCTTGTTGATGCAGTTATTTTTTCTTTCTGTGGGTTACTGCATGCAACAAAAAAGGCAATTGCAAAAAAACATGATATTGAACGAAAATGGTTGATCATTGAAACGGTATTGTAGGTCTATATTTTTTTCTTGCAAATATTCTGGCGCTCTCTCACTTTTCCCTGAGGCCAAATTTGAAAGTGAGCTTTACGGGGGAAATACTAAAATCTGGGATGCTGTATTCATAGCTGTCATCTGATTCGGGGATCTTAACAACATAGTTTTGATCTGTATACAACACACAATCAGCTTTACCTTCTTTATTGGTTTTAAAGCTTTTTATTTTATGAGTTGCTGAATTTTCAAAATTTACGGTTGTTTCAAGTTTTTTCTCTCCCAGTGTCGTAACGGTCAGTTTAACCAAAATAGAATCTGTTGCAATAGAAGGTTCCTGTGAATAGCAGCTAATACAGAATAAAGCACAAAAAAAGAGTAAGGATATTTTTAGATATTTCATGTTAAGTATTTAAAGATCAGTAATAACTAAATATACGATATATACAAATTATCTGCTAATCTTAAGCGATCCTACTCAGCACATCTACTATCAGCATTTAGTATTTCTACTTATTTCCTAATTCTTTATTCAAAATAAGCAGAACGGCAAAATTATTGCTGTATGAGAATTGCTGATTTTTTGAAAACCAATAGCCAACCGATGAAAAATTTTACCGCTCATTGCAGGTTCCTGCTCTCATTACTATTTGTATGTTGTTCATTCCTTTGCAAGGCACAGCCGTCCAGTTGGCAATCACGTGGGCCCGGTGGTGGCGGAAGCATGTTTTATCCTTCCATAAACCCGGCCAATGACAATGAATTTTATGTTGCTTGCGACATGAGCCAACTTTTTCACAGCACCGATTTCGGCAATAGTTATACGCAGGTACCATTTACAAAATTGCAGGTTGGCAATATGTCAACTTATGAATTTACCAGCAACAATAGCATTGCATATTGCATTGCCAATGATGGTAATATCAATTATGCTGTACGAACCACAGACGCCGGTAATAACTGGGCCGCTTTGCCGGGTAATCCGCTTTCAGGTGAGGATGTATATGCATTGAAAGCAGATTATGCGAACCCGAACAGGATCGTGATGGGATATTATGGAGCTATCTATATTTCCAATAATGCGGGTGTAAATTTTACACTCGTTAAGAACGCAACAAATTCGGGGGCTGGTATAACAGTGGCGGGTGTGTTTTTTGATGGTAATAATATTTATATAGGCACCAATGAAGGCATTTTGTTCTCATCTAATGGCGGAACAGGTTTTGCAATGCTGGGCACATCTGGTATGCCTGCAACTGAAACCATTTTTTCATTTGCTGGTGCCAGGGTCGGGGCAGTTACCCGATTCTATTGTATCACTGCAAATGCGACCGATGTATATAACGGCATTTTTCCCTGGGATTACTGGGGCTTTGCAAAGGGTGTTTATTCAATGGATGCAGGCACCAATGTTTGGAGCGGTAAAATGAATGGTATCAATATCAACAATGATTTTGTAATGTATGTGGGAATGGCCCGTAATGATATCAATACAGTTTACCTGGGCGGAAGTGATGGAACGACCGGGGGAAATTGTGTTATCAAAACTTCCAATGCAGGGACGAACTGGAACAAGGTCTTTCTTACAAACAATAATCAAAATATTAAGACAGGTTGGTCGGGGCAGGGCGGTGATCGCAGCTGGGGTTATGGGGAAACCTGTTTTGGTATCACAGTGGCTCCCAATAACAGCAATAAGGTCCTGTTCGGTGATTTTGGTTTTGTGCACAAGACAAGTGATGGCGGCAGCAGCTGGAAGCAGGCTTATGTTGATCCCGCAGATGAGCATCCTGCAAATGCAGCCACACCCGCCAAACAATATTATCATAGCATTGGACTGGAAAACACTACGTGCTGGCAGGTATACTGGCAGGACGCCAACAATATGTTTGCATGTTATTCTGATATAAACGGTGTAAGGAGTTCAAATGCAGGCACAACATGGAGTTTTGATTATACCGGCCACAATGTGAACAGTATGTACCGGATTGCAAAGCATGCAACAGGCACTACGATGTTTGCAGCCACCTCGGGTGTGCATGATATGTACCAAAGCACCCGTCTGCAGGACAACTTACTCGATGCTGCTGATGCCGGTGGAAAGATCATTTATTCGACAAATAACGGTTCCGCATGGCAGCTCTTACACCAGTTCAGCCACCCGGTATTTTGGGTGGCAACAGATCCCAATAATGTCAACCGGATGTATGCAAGTGTGATACATTACGGATCGGGAACAGGCCAGGGTGGGATCTGGATGACAAATAACCTGAACTTACTGGCATCTTCTACCTGGACACAACTCGCAAATCCGCCACGAACCCAGGGCCATCCTGCAAGTATCGTTGTGTTGAATGATGGGAAAATGGTTTGTACATATTCCGGGAGAAGAACAGTTGCAGGCGCATTTACTGCAAGCTCGGGTGTGTTCATTTATGATCCCGTGCTGAATTCATGGGCAGATGTATCGCATACCGATATGCAATACTGGACCAAAGATATTGTGATCGATCCTGCTGATCCAACGCAAAATACCTGGTATGCATGCGTATTCAGCGGCTGGGGCGGTGCACCCAATGGAAAAGGCGGATTATTCAGGACAACTAACCGTGGCGCATCATGGACAAAACTCACCGGTTCACAATTTGACAGGGTTACTTCTATAACGTTCAATCCCATTCAACCAACCCAGGCATATCTTACCACTGAGATACAGGGATTGTGGATGAGCAATAATATGAATGCTGTAACCCCTACCTGGACCCTTGTAAATAATTATCCTTTCCGGCAGCCCGAAAGGGTTTTCTTCAATCCATATAACAGCAATGAGATATGGATATCAAGCTTTGGCAATGGGATGAAGCTGGGCCTTTCTTTTCCCATTCCTGTTAAACTACTATCGTTTAGCGGCAATCGCGATCATGAGCATACACAACTGCAATGGATAAGTTCCAATGAAGACCATGGTGACCTTTTTGAAGTTGAGAGAAGTTTTGATGGGCGCAATTTTTTACAGATTGGAGCGGTGACTGTTAATACTTCATTGAACAACCGTTATTATTTCAGCGATACCGTTTCAGCTGCGATCATCTATTATCGCCTGAAGATCAAAAGCATCAATGGAAATAGTTTTTACAGTAATACCATTGTGTTCAGGCAAAGCAATCCTCAACCGGATGATGTAAAATTATTGCAGAACCCTGTGAAGGACCAGGTGAAGATGCAGTTCGTTGTTGCCAGGTCTGAACGGCCTGTTATAACCCTTACAGATATCTCAGGAAAAACGATCTTGAAACAACATTTAGATATCAATGCCGGTATAAGCCAGGTAAATATTCCTCTACCTGCTAATTGCGCAAACGGCATATACTTATTACGGGTTGAGGCCACATCAATAAAAAAAGATCTTCGTTTAATCATCCTTAAATAAGTTCCTTACCAGGGAAATAAAAATGTTACCGGCAATAAAGCGGGGTTTAATTTCCCTGCAATAAAAAATCGTGTAACAGCTTTTGGTTATTAAAGAAAATGGGAGTAAATTTAGTTAAGCAATGGTTAACGAACTCATCCCCTGGTCAATTTCATTATGCCCAACTACAAGCTGGTTAAGGCTTTCATTTATATTCCCCCTGTTAAGTTTACCAGGGAATGGTTTTTTCAAATCGAGACCGGTTACGGTCTCTTTCTTCTTTTTATTGGAACGTTTTATGAAGTGTATATTATGTATATATAACATGGAGCATACATGCAGTTGATACCAAACATAGCATTGCAGGAGCGATTGCTGCGATCGACAAAATATATTGTCTCAATTGTTATTTTGATCGGAATCCTGGTTTTGATCGGATGGCAATTCGATATTGATATATTAAAACATATGATCCCGGGTTTGGCCGCAATGAACCCCGTTACTGCAAGTTGCTTTATTTTAATTTCAATTTCATTTTTATTAAAAAAATACGGATCAGGCATTCAGCTATTGCTCGGGAATCTATTTGCATTGATCGTTTGTTCTTTTGCTGTTCTTAAAATAGGTGATCTTATTTACAACTTTGATCTTAAGCCGGACATGCTTCTTTATCCGGAAAAAATAAAAGTCACGTTTATTTATGGCAGGCCAAACTATATGGCTCCAAATACAGCTGTTTGCCTGGTACTATCCGCTTTATCACTTTTCTTATTGAATGTTGAAACCAAAGCGAAAAGAATGCCTGTGCAATTTATCGCTTTGCTGATCGCATTCATAGGGCTGTTATCAGTGCTCGGGTATATATACCAGGTTAAGTCATTTTATGAAGTGCCGCTGTTCATTCCAATGGCCATCAATACTGCACTGTGTTTCTTTTTAACAGCGATCGCTTTTTTATTCGCTCACCCGGGTAAGGGTATTATGAAACAATTTACCAGCATATTTACGGGGAGTGTAACAGCCCAATTATTGGTACCTGCTGCTATCATACTCCCGGGCGTCCTTGGTTTTTTAAGGCTGTATGGAGATTGGATAGGATTGTATTCAAAAGAATTCGGGGTTGCATTATTTGCCTTAAGCGTTATAATCGTATTTCTTGTGCTGATATGGTATAATACTGTTCAACTTAATAAGCGTGATCTTTTGAAAAAACAAATAGAAGACGCTTTGCAGAAAAGCCGGGAAGAAATCGTGTACATAGCAGGGCTAATTGACAAAACAAGTGACGGCATCATTTCCTTTGACCGGTTTTTTAATATTATGACATGGAACAAAGGAGCAGAAAAAATTTATGGATATACCCTGGAAGAAGTAAAAGGCAAGCCGTCAAGGTTCATATTCAGGAATGATTATCCTAAGCAGCAGTTGGATGAATGGGTAAGGCAACTTAAAGAAAAGGGTTACTGGAATGGAGAACTTAAACAGCTTAATAAAAATAACTTACCGGTCTATTGCTTATTGTCAACAGCAGTTTTGAAAAATGAGCAAGGGGAGATCAATGGGTTTTTAACTGTGGCTAAAGATGTCACGGAAAGGAGAAAGGAAGAAGATAAGCTTAAAAAAAGCGAAGAACGTTTTCGGCTGCTTGTCAATAACGCAAAAGAATATGCCATTTTTATGCTGAATACAAAAGGCGAAGTTATCAGTTGGAATAATGGCGCAGCATTGATTCATGGCTATACTGAAAATGAAATAATAGGAAAACCCATGGATGTGTTTTATTTAGAGGAGGACAGGCTTAAGGGAGAGCCTGCATCCAACCTTGCGGCAACAAAAAAAGAAGGCCAATATGAAACAGAAGCAATGCGGGTACGCAAAGATGGCAGTTGTTTTTTGGCCAATGTAATATTTACAGCTTTATACAATGAGAACGGCGAGTTGAGTGGATACTCAAAAATAATAAGGGATATCACAAAGAGTAAACAACTGGAGCAAGACCTCCGTAGGTCAAATGCAGAAATGGAAGCTTTCACCTATTCAGTTTCGCATGACCTGAGAGCCCCCCTTCGGAGTATCATTGGGTTTACTACGATATTGGCAGAAGACCATGCAGCCAAACTTGATGACGAGGCCAAAAGGCTTATGGGAATCATAACTAAGAACACCGGCAGGATGGGGAAGTTGATCGATGACCTGCTTGCTTTTTCAAAAATGAGCAAACAGGATATCATTAAAACAGATTTTGACACAAATGAAATGGTCAATGCGGTAATAGCCGAACAGAATAATAAGGATATCCAAAATAATATCCGGTGGATGATCGATGATCTGCCGCCCATGCATGCGGATATTAACAGCATGAAACAGGTCTGGATAAATCTTATTTCGAATGCAATAAAATATTCTGCAAAGCAGGAAAAACCTCAAATTACAATAGGGACAGAAAAGCAACAAGCTGCAATAATTTTTTATATAAAGGATAATGGCGTTGGATTTGATACTAATTATAGTAATAAGCTTTTCAAGGTTTTCCAGCGGCTGCACAGTTCCAGTGAATTTGAAGGAACGGGCGTTGGGTTGGCCATTGTAGAAAAGATCATTTCCAAACATGGGGGTGAAATATGGGCGGAGGCTGAGGTCAATAAAGGGGCAACATTTTATTTTAGTATACCTGGCAAGAACAACCAGGAACAAATAACATACAAAAACGTAGCAAATGAATCATAATTCTGTTGATGTATTAATGGTGGAAGACAATCCAGATGATGCAGAACTGACCATACGTGAATTAAGAAAACACAGAATGGCAAATAATTTGTTTCATGTAACTGATGGAGAAGAAGCCCTCGAGTTTCTATTCGCTACAGGTAAATATGCGGGAATCCGGGATGTTTCCCATCCTCCCAGGCTGATATTGCTGGATATTCAAATGCCCAAGGTAAACGGCATAGAAGTATTGGAGCGGATAAAAGCGGATGAACGTACCCGGACAACCCCGGTAGTTATGTTAACGTCTTCTAAAGAAGACCCTGATATTAAAAGATGTTATGAGTTGGGAGCAAATAGTTATATCGTAAAACCGGTGAACTTTGAAGGATTTGCTGAGTCCATCAAAAATCTTGGTTTTTATTGGTTATTGTTAAATCAAAATCCTTCTAATTAAAATTATGAGTGGAGAATTAAAAATATTAATGCTGGAGGACAGTGAAGAAGATGCAGAGATCGTTCAGCGCCTGTTAAAAAAGGAAAGGCCTGAAGCTGTCTTTACTGTTGCCATGAGCAAGGATAAATTCCTTCAATGCCTTGATGAATTTGGCCCTGACCTGATACTGGCAGATAATTCCATGCCCCAGTTCAGTTCTTCTGATGCGCTGGAAATAGTACGGAACCGTGCGTTATTGATACCTTTCATACTTATTACAGGAACTGTTTCTGAAGAGTTTGCTGCGAGGATCATTAAACAGGGAGCCGATGATTATTTTCTGAAGGATAGGCTAACAAGGCTTCCCGCAGCCATTGATACGGCTTTGAAGCAACGCCGGTTTGAAAAAGAAAAGCAGGACGCTGAGCGACAAAAGGAATTTAACGGCAATAACCTGAAGGCCCTGATCAATAATACAAATGACCTGATGTGGAGCATTGACAGGGATTTTAACCTCATTACTTCCAATGATGCATTTAATAAACTGGTTGAGATCAATCCGGGAGAATCTGTATTGCGGGGAACTGATGATGTTGCATATACCATGATGGAAGAACAATTAAAAAGTTATAAAAAATATTATGAACGTGCTTTTATGGGTGAAATATTCACCGAAATAGAATATTCATCAGTGCCTGTGGAGACCTGGCTGGAAATTTCTTTTTACCCGATCTGCAAAGCTGATGAAGTAGTGGGTACGGCATGCCATTCCAGGAATATAACTGAAAGGGTAAAAGCCATTCATGCGCTGGATGCAATGCAGCAGCAAATATTGGATCAAAGAGTGCAGGAACAGAAAAAAATAACAAGGGCGATCATTAATGCACAGGAGAAAGAAAGAAATCATATTGGCCAGGAATTACACGATAATATAAACCAGATACTCGCCGGGAGTAAATTATATCTCAGTGTTGCCGGGAAGCGCAACCCGGGGATCAAAGAGGCGCTTGTATATCCTATACAACTGATCGATGATGCGATGAATGAGATAAGGTTGCTTAGCAGCCACTATGTAACGCCTACAAAGAACATTAACCTTGAAGAGATCGTACAGGTACTTTTAGGCAGCCTCCAGGATAGCCTTAAAATAAAAACAGTATTCTTATACAAAGTAGACAATACATTGATCAGCGATGACCTTAAATTAAATATTTACAGGGTCATACAGGAGCAGGTCAATAATATCGTAAAACATGCCAATGCAGGTACCATCAATATATTGATAGAAACAGAAAACAATACCGTTCGCCTGGTTATACGGGATGACGGGCAGGGGTTTGATGTAAATAAAAAAAGAACCGGTGTCGGCATATCCAATATGATAAACCGGACCGAATCATTTAATGGTAAAGTAGAAATAACAAGCAGCCCGGAAGAAGGAACTAAAGTAGAGGTTTCGATCCCTTTTTAAATTCAACTGCTAAAACTGCTCTTGATCTTTCCGGTGAGATCGGTTTCCATCATCAATGCAGCGATCCTGATCATATTCTTAAATGCCATAGCGTGTGAAATGCCATGGCCGATGATAACGGGTTTGGATACCCCAAGGACCGGCACACCACCGTATTTCTCAAAATCGAAACGCTCAAAATGTTCATCATGGATATTACGGCGCTTAGAGATATCATGAATGCTTTCAGCTAATTTTAAAACAACATTACCGGTGAAACCTTCACAAACAAGCACATCGGCCTTATCCAATAAAATATCACGTCCTTCAATATTACCGGAAAAATTGATCTGCTTATTCTCTTTCAAAAGAGGATAGGTGGCCTGCGCCAGTATATTTCCCTTTCCTTCTTCTTCACCGATATTTACAAGGCCCACTTTTGGATTGTCAACTTTTAGTATATGCTTTGCAAACAAAGAACCCAATACAGCAAATTGATTCAGGTTCTCAGGTTTACAATCTGCATTCAGGCCAACATCCAGCAGCAATCCCAGCGTGCCGTTCTCACGTGGCATATATGCGCCAATGGTTGGGCGCAGCACACCTTCAATGGCCTTTATACTGAACAAAGCTCCCACCATCATCGCACCGGTATTGCCTGCGCTGATGAATGCATCCATTTTCCCGTTGGCCAATAATTGAAACCCTACAGCGATAGAAGATTGTTGTTTTTCTTTCAAGGCCTTGGTAGGATGTTCATGCATTTCGATCACCTGGCCGGCATGAACAATACTGTAATTTGCCGGAGGGAGCTTATGGCCGGGTAATAAATGCGCTTTTATTTTTTCTTCATCCCCGATCAAAACCAAATGGATATCATCTTGTTTTTCTGCAAAAAATGCTTCTACGCCTTTGATTGCTTCGAGCGGTGCATAATCACCACCCATCATATCCAGCCCGATCCTGATCATAGATGAAAATTTTAAAATTAAAAATTCCAAAACCAAGCTTGAAGTTACTCAATCTTTGATTTTGGAATCAAAATCTTTACTGCAGAAAAGATATTATGCTTTAAGCGGAGCTTTTTCAGCTACAACTTTTCCTTTATAATACAATTTCCCTTCGCTAACATGTGCACGGTGACGTACATGTAATTCACCGGTTGTTGGGTCGGTGCTCAATGTAGCTTCAACAGCTTTATAATGCGTTCTTCTTTTTGCACTCCGTTGTTGCGAATGACGCCTTTTTGGATTTGGCATGACTTTTTATTTTTTAATTTTAGTATTAATATTCTTTATCTAAACTTCTAAACTTTTCTTCAATTTTCCTTGAACTTATCCAATCCTTTCCACAAAGTATTTGCATTGCTGTCAATATGCTTTGCTTCCATTTCCTTTAATTTCTCCAGTACCTCATTGTTACATTGCGGTCCGCTCATTTCTTTTTCGCTGCACATGCGTTGCATAGGAACACTCAGCATCACGAATTCATAGATCCAGTCACTGATGTCGAGGTGGCTTTCCGTCCTGGATATATAAAATACATCCGGGTCTTCTTCCTGTTGGTTCATCTCATCGGGGTTATCTACCAGCTTTACCAGCATTTTGAATTCATCCCAGAGATCCATTTTTAACGGGTTACCACAGCGGTCGCAGGTAACTTCTGCTTTACCGCCGATCTCGAACTTTAAAAGCATGAAACCGGTATTTTTTTCCAATGACAGCTTTACATTTGCTATGGCATTGGTAAAATCCCTGGCCTCTTTTTCTACAAAGAACTTATCATCTAAATCGTAACTGAACTGGTGAACGCCGGGCTTTAATCCCACAAAAGCAATCTCAAATGCCCGTCTGTTAGCCATTGCGTTCAGTTTAAAGGACGGCAAAGGTAGGAGAAAATTATCAATTATGAGCTAAGAATTCAGCCTTTTTGTATATAAATGCCCTATAATTACGGGCATTGAGTAATTTTAGACAGTATGAAGCTACAAAAGAAAGCGGGGATCGCTGCCATCTTATTCATTTTTGGCCTATCGGTTCACCTCTATAGCAATAGTAAAATAAGGGTTGAAACAGGCTATAGTATCCAATTTTTTCCACAATTTTCACGCTTTTTAAGAACTGTATTCGGAAAACTACCCTTCAGTTTTGGCGACATATTGTATGGTTTGCTGGTTTGCTGGCTCATCTGGAAAATAGCCAGGTTTTTTAAGTTCGCTTTTCGGAAACAGCCCGGCATTTCCAAAAAGCCCTTATTTGCCAATGCCTTTCTTGATCTTTTCATTTTTTGTACTTGTATTTACATTGTTTTTAATGTTTTCTGGGGTATCAACTATAACCGGAAAGGAATTGCCTGGCAGCTTGAACTGAAAATGGAAAAATACAGTACAGAAGACCTTAAGCAGGTAAATGCTGTGTTGGTTGACCATATCAATGCTTCAAAAAAATTGCTGGTAGATAATAATACGAGCTATCCCTCAAACAGGGAATTATTCATAATGGTAGCTGATGCTTATAAACAGGTGTCTGTTAAATATCCCTTTTTAATATACCGGCCTCTATCTATAAAATCCTCTATGTGGGGATGGCTGGGAAATTATACTGGCTTTACCGGATATTATAACCCTTTTACAGCGGAAGCCCAGTTAAATACTACCGTACCAAAATTCTTACAGCCCTTTGTTGCCTGCCATGAAGTTGCTCACCAGCTAGGTTATGCAAAAGAGATGGAGGCGAATTTTGTAGGGTACCTGGCGGCAAGTAATTCAGGTAACTCATTGTTTAAATATTCTGTTTACCTGGACCTGTTCATTTATGCAAACCGGAATCTTTTTTTTACTGATTCCGTTGCAGCTAAGCTATACAGTAAGGCACTTAGCGGAGATGTTGTTTTAGACCTGAAAGAATGGAAAGAATTTAACAGGAAGCATCAAAGTATTGCAGAACCGTTGGTAAGATGGGTTTATGGCAAATACCTGCAGGGCAACCAGCAGCCTTCCGGCGTTTTAAGTTACGACGAGGTAACTGCTTTTATCATTGCTTATTATAAAAAGTATGGAAGAATTTAAACCCCGACAGCGGTTGTAAACCCTGTCGGCGGTTTAAGTAAAAAAATTATTAAAGAGTAATCTTGCCTGCAATGTTAAAATAGATTAATTACATAAACCGCTGTGGGGGTTTATAACCGCCGACAGGGTTATTAGAATTTATTCTTCCACATCATGCTCTCAACAGGCATATTGTGCTGGCCGCTGTACTTGGCATTTTTTTTCTCATTGTACTTTATTTCTATTTCACCTTCTACCGGGAAATAGATCAACTGGCCGATGGGCATTCCTTTATAGACCCTTACAGGTTGTTTTACAGAAATTTCCAGGGTCCAGTTACCGCAAAAGCCTACATCGCCTTTGCCTGCAGTAGCATGTATGTCGATGCCCAGGCGGCCGGTAGAGGATTTGCCTTCCAGGAAAGGTACATGGGCATGCGTTTCTGTATACTCATCTGTAACGCCCAGGTAAAACATATGTGGAAGCAATAATATGCCTTCATCAGGTATTTCAAAATGCTTGATGGTATTGTGTTTTTTGGCATCCAACTCTGCATGGTCATAAGTGGCCAGGTGCTTGCCCAAATGCACGTCATAGCTGTTACTGCCAAGACATTCACGATCATAGGGCACTATTTTAATGGTTCCTTTTGCTATTTCCTCGAGGATTCTTTTATCACTTAATATCATCTCTGTTTGTTTATTCGTTTATTTGTAAAAGTAATTTTTTCACTTTTCACTTTTCACTTTTCGTTTTTAATATGCCTTTGGTTTATCAACAAAATATCAACGAAGCTACTAAACTTGCTGTTTGGCATATAACAGAACAAGAAGATTTCTTTTTACAAAAAGTAATGTTGCCAAATGCCATTACACATCCACACAAGCGTTTACAACACCTGGCAGGGCGCTACCTGTTACCCGAGTTATTTGAGAATTTCCCTTTGGCACTCATTAGGATCGCGGATACAAAAAAGCCTTTTTTAGCAGATGAGGCTTATCATTTTTCTATTTCACATTGCGGTGATTATGTTGCCGCTATTGCAAGCAAAGCAAACAGGGTAGGAGTTGATATAGAAGTTATTTCAGAAATAGTGAAAAGAATAAAAGATAAATTTTTATCCAGGCAAGAGCAGGTTATGATCGAAAAGACCTCCGAACTTAATTCTTCAATCTCCTATCTGCAATTACTTACCCTTGCCTGGAGCGTTAAAGAAACAATGTTTAAATGGTATGGACATGGAGCTGTTGATTTCAGGGAACATCTTCATATAAAAAATATTTCCCTGCGTGACAAAGAATTCCTGGCTCAATGTGAACTTGTAAAAAATGAACCTGTTCAGTTAAATCCACATGGGTTGATCTTCAATGATAATTTACTCACCTGGCTGGTTACCTAAAAAGACAACACGAATTTAAAAGCATGAATTAAACGAATTATTCGGTTATATATTAAATCGTGTTATTATTTTCGTTCTATCTCCACTGTCCATTCACTCCCGCTATAAATATGATTGCTATTCGAAAAACTTCCCATATTCAATGCAAAGGAAAGTTGCAATAGACTGTTGAGATATGCCAATGGCTTGCCCTTTGCGACAGCACCGAATGTTTCTACATAAGGCATATTGCCTTCATACTTTATTATTTTGTTCTTATAAATGATCACGTGCAATGTATTCCCAACCTTTGCATCCAGTTGTTTAAAAAGATCCGCGGGAATATTGGTCCAGATATTTCCATATTGAACATCTAAAATGGCGATCGTGCCTTTTATTTTTTTTCCTTCAATAATGGCTTTTTGAAAGGGGATATTGACCACTTCCTTTGGCAATTCTTTTCCTACTTGTTCAAAGTTAATAGCGCCTGCGGCCAGTCTTGCTGCAGTATAAGCATATACATCACGCCCGTGAAAGGTATAAGAACTTTCAGAACCTTTTCTCCTGTTCACTGCTTCATCAATTTCCCTTATCTCTGCTATCCCCTGGGATGCAGCGATGAGTGTTAGCGTGCCATTATCCGGTGTAACAATGTACTTCCCGGTATTTGTTTTCAGGACGACTGATCTCCTGTCGGTACCAACCCCGGGATCTACCACGGAAACAAATACGGTACCTGCAGGCCAGTATGGAATTGTTTGTTCCAAACGATACGCAGCTTCCCAGATATTGTAAGCAGGGATCTCATGTGTGAGGTCAAATAATTTAAGGCTGCTGTCTACACCCATAGCTACACCTTTCATAGCGGATACAGCCCCATCCTTTAATCCAAAGTCAGATTGGAAGACCACGATCTTGTTTTGTGAAAAACCGGTAACTGAAAGCAGGCTAAAAAAAATAATGATAAGAAAACCGGGTGCATATTTTTTCATGATCTACTTGTTTAACTGGTTCCAAAAGTTCAAAAGGTTCAAGAGGTCCGATCAACCTCTTAAACCTTTTAAATCTCTTAAACGTTTTGAATTTTATATTCCGTTCTTAAAAATTAAATGACAGTTTTGTAAAGAGCCTGCGTCCGTTGAATCCCATTTGTACGGAATCCCATGGGCCCCCTGATTCATTATCACCAAACCAACCCTTCGCCAACGGGTTTACTCCCAGGTCAGGGTGTACATTTAATACATTATCGGCCCCGATGAATATGCTTACTTGTTTGCAGAAGCTATAAGAAACAAAAACGTCTGTGGTAAGCTTTCCTTTAAAATTAAATGTTTCAGGAACTAAAATATTTTCATCTGCATCAGAAGGTACTTCCGGATTGATGCCTGTACTATTTGGATTGCTGGCAGTTGAGGAACCAAAACCAAGCAATTTAATTTTCCCAAAATAGGTCAGGTGAGTACCTACGCCGAATTTTTTATAATTGTATTCCAGGCTTAAACTGAATTTCGTATTTGGCGCCGATGCCAATAAGAAAGCTTCTTCCCGGTCACTGAAGAATGTTTTTTGATTTACTGCATTACTGTTTAAAGGTGCGGGCACGTGGATGTCATCAACTTTCATGTGTTGGTAATTTCCAGCCAATAATGCTTTGATCCCATTCTTGCCCCATTTTTTTGAATAATCAACTACGATATCTACACCATAATTGGTAGTATTAACTGCATTTGCAAAAAACTGCACAGTAGCTACATCAGAAGGTATCTGGGATATGAACGTAGCAGGTAAAGTTGGATCAGAGGCACTGAATAAGCCGGACTCCACGATCCTGTCTTTTACTTTTACCCAATATCCATCTGCGGTAAATGTTAGTCCCTTTATTGGCTTCCAGCTAAAACCTACACTGGCATTAACGGATGTTTCTTCTTTAAGATCGGGGATACCTGCAGCTTTTGTAATAGAGCTGCCATTCCTGGCGAAAAGTGCGTTTACCAAAACACCACCACTGAAAGAAGTTAGTTTGTTGGTAAAATTGATCTGTTGCAAGGATGGCGCCCTGAACCCTGTACTTACTGAACCCCTTACATTAAGATCAGGAAGGATCTTGTACCTGGTTGCAAATTTGAAAGTAGCTACAGATCCAAAATCAGTATAATTCTCAAAACGAACAGCACCATCTACTAACCATGCTTTGGTTGCATTTAATTCTGCATCTGCATAAAAGCTGATGTTGGAACGGTGTGCTTTAATTTCGTCATTAGGAGTAAAACCGGGGAATCCTTGTGAACCTGCGGCAGGACTTCTTAATGAATCAGCAGGATCATGATTACCTATCTGGTTGGGATAGATGATAGGGTCTTCATGATAACTTTTATAAGATGCTTCCTCTCCTTTATAAATTGTATAATGTTCATACCTGTATTCGGCACCTAGCCCGATATTGAGTCCTTGCGCAACTTTACTGAATGACTTACTAAAATCGAGGTTAACAGTATTTTGAAGGAACTTAAAACCTCCATCGTCAAAATGTGTTGGAAGTTTGGCACCCGGTACCAGGAACATAGAAGCATTAAAAGTCCTGTCTCCATAAAAATGAAAATCATTTTGCCCAAGCGTGTTGCTCAGGTCCCAGTTCCAGCCATGACAAACTCCTTTAACGCCTGCAGCGAAGGAAACATCGGCGATATGTGTTTGGATGTGCGGGTTATAATATGTTTCCCCATCATCGGTAGTACGCATGATTTCCGGATCAAACAATAGATTACCATTCAGGTCAACAGGGAATCTTTCAGGTTTTGCACTCCAATTCCTTGAATAAGCAAAAGCATCCGAAGCTTTATAATTATATCCGCCAAAAGAATAAAAGGTTGTTTTCCTGCTTGTGCTGGTAGGAATCTCCAGGTTGTACATAGCACCATAAGTATCAACAGAACCATCACCAAATGCCCTGCGGTAAGGGTTTATATAAGGCAAAGCATCTTTATCATTTTGCCAATCAGTTGTATCTGCCTGGCGGAAAGTTTTCCCCTGGGTCAAATAATCGAATGAAATATTTACAAAACCACCGTTATTACCCAGCTTAAATCCATTATTAGCCGAAAAAGTAAAAGTATTTCCATCGATCGTGTTACCTGAAACATATTGATTCCCGTCATTGAATTTTTTAGAATTGTTTTTTGAATCATAATAGCCAGCCCAACCGGTATTGATTGACCAGTGATTGACATCTTTTTTAAGAATGATATTAATAACACCTGCCATGGCATCAGAGCCGTATTGGGCAGAAGCACCATCACGCAGTATTTCGATCCTGTCTACTGCAGCTTCAGGAAAAGCATTCAGGTCAGCGCCTGAATTACCTCTTCCCCTTGTTCCAAATAAAGCCACAAATGCGGTCTGGTGGCGGCGTTTACCATTGATCAATACCAGCGTTTGATCGGGGCCAAGCCCACGCAATGTACCCAGGTCCACGTGATCAGCACCATCGGCACCGGTTTGTTTGTTATAATTGAAAGAAGGAGCTGCTACATTTAGTACAGAAGTAAGATCCATTTTAGCAGTAGGCAACCCTGCCTGGTTTATCCTGATAACATCAACGGGCACTGCAGTTTCGGTTTTTGCCCTTGCAGCACCCCTGCTGCCAATGACAACGATATCGCCAAGGTCTACAGTACTGGCCTGGAGTGAAACAGTTATTTCAGATGAACCGCTGAGTTTTACAGATTCCGGCCTGTAACCTATGCAGGTAATATCCAGCATATCATTTTGGTTGGCTTGTATTTTTATTATACCGGCAGCATTCGCAGTTGCGCCGTTGCCGCTACCCCTGATAGTTGCCGATGCATTTGTTACAGGGTTTCCTGTGTTAGAATCCGTTATCTTAACGGTAAATGTTTGCTGTGCCGATAGCAGGTAACTGCTCAGGACCAGGCTTAATAACATTAATAGTTTTCTCATAATTGCAATATTTGGTTAAATGTACTTTTAAGGAATACATGAAATTAATATATTATTGATAGAATTTGCAAGAGATAGTGTGTTACTAACAGGTGTTGAAAACTCTTCTGATGTATGATCGATGAAGTGATGATTTATGAAGTGTGATCTATAATGGATGAACTATGATGTATGATTTGTTGCGTTCACTATCGAATATCGCTTGCAATATCATAGATTCATACATCTTACATCATACATTGATGGGATCCTGGTTTAAAAGATCACTGACAGCGGCATACAGGGCGGGATAGATCGTTTTCAGTAAAACTGGTTTTTCAAAAAAGATCTCAACGGTTTCTGCCCAGAATTCCTGGAAATTCTTCATCGCATATTCTGAATAAAGATCATTGCCGGGTTTCTGTTCTTCTTCAAAAGCGGTATTGCCACAGTTATTGAATTTAGAAAAGGTATGGACAAAGTTCTGGTCCTTGTTATCCGGGGTTTCTACATTTTGAAAATAATATGCATGTGCCATTTCATGAAGTCCTACATTTTGTCCGTCATCCGGGTTATTAAAACCGTTTAAAAAATGTTTCCAGGAGATATTGATACAGTTATCCGAAACATTTCCTTCCAAGAACCGGATGGTTGGCTCTGTCGCGATAAATTCTTCCGGGAAAATATGAATGCAGGGAAAATCAGGAAGCAGGTAATTTACCAGGCCAAAGCTTACCTGTATAGCTGCCGAACTGATCAATACGGGCATTTCCTTATACCCGCTTTTATCATGTATAAAAAAGGTCTTGAGCTTCATGAATTTCTGCAGCCTGTAAACAAACCGCTCTTTATCTGCTTTGGGAAGCCTGGTAAAATAAATACTGCGTTTGCTCAGGATAGCAGTTACTTCATCATTGGTCAAATTCAATTCACTGCCTTCATAAACAAGATAATCCGGTTTTTCTTCAATGAGGTTGCCTTTCTCATCGATATCGTAATCAGTTTCATTGTTGACCATGGAGCCCAGGGCTACATAAGTTTTGCTTCTCCCGTCACGTATGCGTATAATGACCCAGATCAAAACAAGCATTCCGATCGTATAAAATAGCGGTGCCCAGTCAGCATAGTTATCCTGTTTTTTTTTAAACCTCGGATCCGAAGAAAATTGCTGTAAAATGTCTTTGACATCGGCAGGGATGGAATCGGGGTTTGAAGGTATTATGATATAGCCTCCCCGGTTGTCAAGCCATGCTGTATCCTGTGGCATAGGTTAATGATTAATTTTCTAAAAGGGTTTCATCAGTTCCATCCAGCAAGGGGATATTTGCGATTGATGCACCTGCTATTCCTTTTACAGAACCATACATGCCACTGGTGCTGATCAATACTTTTTCAAGTTGCTTCTCTCTTTCCTTCCATATTTTTTCCATCTGGATACGCTCTTTCATTATTCCCTGTTTCATTGCCATAAAGCCTTCCACGATCGCTTCTACCTGCCCCTTAAATTCATTGCCTGTAAGATAGTTGTACAACATCTGCATTTTATCTCCCTTTCCTTCCTGTGCTTTTTGTGCATCAAATACTTTTATGATGCCATTGCGTAACAAATAAGAAACACTGCTTACTTCATTAAAATTACAAACCCATACCCCTTCTTTTTCTCCAAACTTATCCATATCCTTTGGAAATGTCTGTGATACCAGCACAGCAGCGTCAGCACCACTGGTACGCATATCTTTTTTTAATTTATCGATCCAGCTGTTGTTCCATCCTTTGGTACGTTTGCTTTCATAGATTATTTTCCCGCATACGGTGCCAATACTATTCCTGATCACCTGTGTGCAATCTGCTCCTTCCACACCTTTACCAACTTCTTCAATCAGGTCAAAAGGAAAATTCTCTTTCAGGATCTCTTCCAGTAATAATTCCTGGCTTTCACCCTGCAGCTGCATACTGCCCTGTTCGCTTTTTCTTTTTAACTCTTCGATCAGCTTCTGCTGCTGATCCATCTGCACCTTATATTCTTTTGTTTTAAGATCGAATATTTCCTGCTCTCTTTTTATGGCACCTTCTTCAATCTCTTTTCTTTTTTCTAAAAATCTTTTCTCAATTTCCACTTCCATATTCTTTTGCTTTTCTTCCAGGGCATTCTTTTCTCTTAACAGGTCAAGTTCTTTTTTCTGGAGGTCCTGCAATTGTTGTGTTTTGATCCTTGCTTCTTCCTCTAACGATTGTAACCGCATGGCATTTTGCTCCGATGCTTTTTTTAACGCATCATTTACAAGCAAGGTCTTCTGCTTTTCAAATTCTTCTTCCTTTTTTTTCTGCCAGTCTACCATTTTGCCACGCAGTTCTTTTTCAACTTCATTCTTAAGGCTTTCATTCAGCTCGAACTGGTGCCCGCAATTGGGGCATTTAATTTCATTTGCCATCTGTTATTTTTATTAGGGGTACAAATTAATTAATAAAAACCTGTTTTATCGAGGATTTATTATTCTCAGAGCTGTTAATGTTTTGAATATGTTATTAATGGCTTTATAAGCGGGTAAAATCCAAAAATCATATATCTTCAGGCTATCAATCTATAATAACCGCTACTTTATGAGAATGAGGGTAACAAGGCTACTGATATGCTGTTGTTTTTTCCTGGTGGTATGCTCCAACCGTATATTGTCCCAAACGATTTTTACAGAAAATTTTGAAGGTACATTTCCTCCTGCAGGATGGACCCTTATCAATGCTGGGTCGGGCAGTCCGTGGCAGGAAAATACAAACCAGGCCTACACATTTAGTGGTTTGAAATCGATGCAGTGTCCATCAGTTGGAAGTTTTGCCAGGAACGCCTGGGCAATTACCCCAAATTTATCTCTCAGCACAGGAGTATATTATCGCATTTCTTACTGGTTCAGGGAAGCAGCTCCGGGAAGGATCGAAAAAATGAAAGTTACTTTGGGTAATACTGCAACCATTGCCGCCCAAACAACGACACTGCATGATTATACTGATATCGAAAACCTGAACAATGTAGAAGGGGCAGATATTTTTTCCGTTCCTGCAAATGGGAATTATAATATCGGCTTTTATTGTAATTCATCTGCTAATACTTCTGCAAGTTTATTAATTGATAGTATTGTATTTCAGCAAATAGGCCCTGTAGATTGTAGCGGAACATCGGTAACTGGAGCTGTTGCAGGACCTGCTTCAGTCTGTTCAGGAGCTAATTTCACGTTGAATTTATCCGGTACATATGTTTCCAATGGACTTACATTTCAATGGCAATCTTCACCTGCTTCTGCAGGTACTTTTAATAATATTGCCGGGGCTAACAGCCAGTCATATACTACTTCACAAACAACAGCAACAGATTACAGGTGTAGGGTTACCTGTTCAAACGGGGGTGCACCTGTTTTTTCAAATGTATTTCCTGTTTCAATGACAACACTCTGTTATTGTACACCAGCAGCTACCGGCTGCGGATTAGGCTATATAGGAAACGTAAAGATCGGGTCAATTAATAATAATTCAACCTGTAACGGTGGCGGGTATAGCAATTATACAGGTTATGTTACAGCCACAGATCTTGTCGTAAACTCAGCTGTTCCTGTATCGGTCACACCCGGGGGAATTGCTATTACACAAAGTGTTGCACTGTGGATAGATTATAACAGGAATGGTGTGTTTGAGCTTTCAGAATATAAAGACCTGGGTGGGGGAGTGACAACACTTAACGGTACGATCAATATACCTGCTAATGCATTACTTGGATTAACAACAATGCGTGTAAAATCGAAAGGCGGTAGTACGGTACCCAGCGGCGCAGCATGCACGAGTTATTCAGATGGGGAGACAGAAGATTACCAGGTAAATTTAATGATACCGGTTTGCTCAGGAACACCTGCAGCTGGTACTACCACTTGCATCAGTTCAACTATTTGTCCTGATATTATTTTTACCGTTAAGGTCTCAGGTGCAACAACAGGTTATGCCGGGCTTACTTATCAATGGCAAAGATCGGCTGATGGAAGTGCATGGACAGATATTGCAGGAGCCACGGCTGATACATTGAATGCAACACAGGTTGCAGCAACTTATTATCGCCGGAAGATAACCTGTACAGCCAGTGCCCAATCAGCTTTCTCACCCGGGTTGCAGATCGGTATGAATCCATATACAAACTGTTATTGTATCCCCGGAAATTCCTCCTGTTCAGGAACTGTTGTGTGCAGGATTGATTCAGTTGGATTTAGTAATATCCATAATGTTTCAGGCTGTGACGGAGTTAATGGCTATTCTGATTATACCGGTACAGTAGCTGCTGCAAATGTACAGGCCGGGACTTTGGTATCCATGACTGTAAAGCAAAACAGCAGCACCCTTACAAGATATTTGGCAGTAGGTATTGATTTCAATCACAACGGGATTTTTGATGCTTCAGAAACAACTTATGGATCTGGAACGACCTATATCAATGTCCGGGTAAGGATCCCTTTCAATGCAATTACCGGCCCGGTGAGGATGCGTGTGAGAACATCATATTATGATACAAACCCTGGCTTTTGTTATATACAAAATTATGGAGAAGCAGAAGACTATATGGTTAACATATCTGCCGCCACCACCCCGGGTCCAGCTTTCGCATTTTATGTAAACCCACTTGCAACAGGTAATGGCGATGGCCTGTCGTGGACTAATGCATTCACGAGTTTGATGAATACATTAAGTTTTGTAGTTCCAACTGATACGATAAGGGTTGCAAAAGGGACCTATACGGTAAGTGGTTCTCCTTATTATTTTAATATAAAAGATTCTGTTGTAATGATGGGAGGATATCCTAATACCGGTAATCCAGGTGATGGATTAAGGAATTGGGGAACGAACCAGACAATATTAAGTGGTGCAGGTGTGCCGGTCACTGTAAAGGGTGCCAGCGGTTTTACATTGGACGGATTTATTTTGCAGGACGTATATAGTTATCCGGGTGCAGGAGGAGCGATAAGAATAACAAATGGGATACTCCCTAAGATAAGGCATTGTGTTTTCAGGAATAACCATTGCTTTTTAGCAGGGCCGGGTTCGGCAATGCGTATCACTAACAGCTCTCCTGTTATATCTGATTGCTTTTTTGTGAATAATATTGACGATGGAGGCTCAACTATTTTAAATGAAACCAATAGCAGCAGTACATTCACGAATTGTGTATTTGCAAAAAATATTTCACAGGCAAGCATTGTAGAAAATGATCAAAGCACAACCAGTTTTATCAATTGTGATTTTGTAAGCAACCGGACAGATACGAATACAACAGTCTATGGACGGAATAATTCAACCTTCAATATTAAAAATTCTATATTTTTCAACAATGAAAGACAGGTGTTTGCCGGGTACGGCGGGTACAGTATTGATTCGGCGGATGTTAAACTCAATAACTCAACTGCTGCCTTTTCAAACACAATAACACAGGTATATGATTACGGCAATGCATTATTATTCTCTAAAAATCCCAAATTCAAAGACACTTCAAGTATTGCCGGCCCGGATAATTTTTATTATACTGCTGATGACGGGTTGCAGTTGAATAATCCATGCTCTCCTGGAATGAATACCGGTTCCAATGCATCCGCATCTGGTATAATAACAGATATATTGGGAAATACCAGGATATCGTCATCAATAGTTGATATCGGTGCTTATGAGGTACAAACCGCTCCATTGACAATACCTAAAACTTTGTATGTAAATAAAACAGCGGTTGGTAATGGCAGCGGGGCAAATTGGGCAAATGCAATGACAGATCTACAGGCAGCCATGCAATCATGTTCCGATACGATTCGTGTGGCAGCAGGAACTTATTATCCTTCCGATACGGATGAAAAGAAATCTATCTGGCTGGAAAATAAAAGAGTGATACTTGGAGGATATCCTAATACCGGTAGCCCAACAGATGCTCAAAGAGATCCCCTAATAAATATAACGATACTTAGTGGTGAAATGCCGAATGGCAATGGAAAAAGATCAGATATCCTTTTAAGGGGAAGGACAGTTGACAGCACTTCAGTTACAGATGGCCTTGTGATCAAAAAAGCGGAGTCTTCTAATTTAGATGCCATGGGGGCAATCTATCTTGTTGATAATACAAACCCGGTTTTCAGGAATTGTACTATTAGTGATAACAATTCTGACGGGCAAGGCGCCGGATTGATCAATATAAATTCCAGCGATCCAAAATTTGAGAACTGTATTTTTGAAAACAATGCTCTTACAAATCTTGGTGAAGGAGGTGCGGTAGCAAATATCAATTCTACTCCTGGTTTTAAGAAATGCATTTTCAGGTATAATTCAAATTATATAGCCGGGGTAACGCCAAGCAGTGGGGGCGCTGTTTATAATTCAGGTTCTAATGCAATATATGACAGTTGTACCTTTTTAAAGAACATAGCGAATAACTGGGGTGGGGCCATGGATAATGTAAACAGTGATCCAATTATCAGCAATTGCCGGTTCTTGGGAAACCTTATTGCTTTCGGCGGCAATGGAAGTGATATTAATAACGATCATTCCAGCCCGCAGGTCTTTAATACTTTCTTTTCTGATAGTTCAAGCTGTAATTATGGTGGTTCTGTTATAAACCAGAACCAGAGTAATCCATCTTTTATTACGTGTGAATTTAAAAATGGGCATGCATCTGCTGCCGGTGGGGCCTGCTTCAATGATAATTCATCTCCACTTTTTGTAAACTGTATTTTCAATGGCACAGTAGCTGGTAATGGAGGTGTGCTTTACAATCAAAATTCCAGTTCTCCTGTCATGGTTAATTGCGTGGCAACAGGTAATTCAGCCGGCGGGCAGGGCAGTTTCATGTATAATAACAACAGCAGCCCTGTAATAAAGAACACGACAATTGTAAATGGCACCTTGCCTTCCAGCGGTAATAGTTCCCGGGGAGGCGTAATAGCAAATTATGGTACTACACAGGTTACGCTGAGTAATTGTATTATTTGGGGAAATACTGTTATCAGCGGGCAAAATGTTCCTAATGGAGATATTCTTGACCTTACAAATGCTGCTACACCAACCATCATGAATAATTCTATCAGCCAGGTATTTGGAACAACAGGTGTGAATGGAAATTTAGTTGCTGTTGATCCTTTGTTCCTTAATATGGCTAATCCCGCCGGTACCGATAATATTTTTTATACGAATGATGACGGATTAAACCTGGCAAGTTGTTCCCCGGCCATGAATGCAGGATCAAATGCTTCAATTGCGGGTTACAATACTGATATATTAAATAATCCAAGGATCTTCAACAGCCTGGTTGATATGGGGGCTTATGAGATACAGTCTTTGCCCGGGTTGGTAACAAATACCTGGACAGGGTCGGTAAGTAATATTTGGGAAAACCCGTTAAACTGGAGTTTGGGAGTATTGCCAAATCCATGTACAAAAGTGATCATTAATTCGGGAACAGTTGTTTTAAGTTCAAATACAACGATCTACAATTTGACTATTGGAGTGGGCGTAATTCTTACTGTGCATACCGGTTACAACCTTACTATCCTGCATTAATTGAGAAAATAAAAAACCGGGAACTGGTCCCGGTTTTAATGTGCGGCAAAGGAGATTCCCTGCCTGCATGCGCAGTCAGGCAGGGAACTCTTACATTGCTGTTTTTGGGAATAAAAAAAACCGGAAATAAGATTCCGGTTTAAAGTGCGGCAAAGGAGATTCGAACTCCCACGCCCATGACAGGCGCTACCAC
>JBDTWL010000017.1:0-60893 GCA_040006715.1 Ferruginibacter sp.
AAATGCATAATCTCACTACTTGCTGTGTAGCATTAAAAGAAAAATAAATGAACCAGCACTTACAAAAGATATTGGATTTTATTCAGCAGGATGAAAAATTAACTGCTGAAGAAAAAGCTTTACTCACCAAAGCGGCGAAGTCTACAGACAGTGATCTCTCAATTGCTGAATTCAAACTGGACAGAACAGAAAAAGTAAAACGCACCACCGCCATTTTACTGGAAGAAACCATTGAAGAACTCGAACAGAAAAGAAAAGCTGTAGAAGAACAAAACCGGGAACTGGAAATTGAAAAAGCATTGGAAAAAGTACGGTCTGCCGCATTAGGTATGAAGGAACTGGCAGACATGGTTGATGTTTGTCATATTATTTCTGATCAGCTGGAATTGCTCAATGTAAAAGAGATACGAAATATACAAACGGCCATTTTCTATGTTGACAAGGGAACATATTTCAATTATGAATATTACCGCCTGCATGATAGATCGCTGATCACAGAAGTAGTTTATGTTACACATGCTGTTTCTACAGAATTTGCCGACAGGATGTTAAACAAACCTGAGGAATTATTTACCAAAAGCCTTGAAGGAGCAGCGTTAAAAGAATGGTATGCATTTCAACGAACCACCAACCAGTTTGACGATACACATCTTGCCCATGCATCTTCTTTAAATTATTACTGGTATTCAATCGGGCCTGTTGCATTGGGCATATCTACTTATGCGCCGTTGAATGAAGATGAAATTAATTTATTCAAACGTTTCCGCAATGTATTTGAATTAGCATACAGGAGGTTCCTTGATATTGAAAAGGCACTTGCACAGGCTAAAGAAGCAAGATTGGAAACGGCCCTTGAAAGGGTTCGGGCAGTTGCCATGGCCATGCGAAAACCGGATGACCTCCTGGACATTTGTGAAATATTGTATTCGGAATTAGATAGCCTTGGATTTACAGATATGAGGAATTCAATGATCAATATTTACAATGATGAGAAGGCAACTTTTGTGAATTATGATTTTTCAGAGGCGATCGGTAAAAGCACCAATCATCTTCATTATAATATTCACCCGGTAATTGAAAAACAAATAAAGCAACTCAGGAGTGCCAATGATGCATTTTCCGAAACAGTTTTTGAAGGTAAGGACCTGCAGGACTGGAAAGCTTTCCGGGTTAAGATCGGGGAAAAAGATGATCCAAGAATAAATAATTCCCCTGCACTCTACTACTATTTTTATTCCATTGGGATCGGCTCCATTGGAATATCTTCTTTCAATTCCCTTACAGGCGAAAAACTGGAAGTGCTGAAACGTTTTAGAAATGTATTCAGTCTTTCCTATCAGCGATACATTGATATTTCTTTGGCAGAAGCGCAAACAAAAGAAGCACAAATTCAACTGGCATTGGAAAGAGTGCGTGCAAGAACAATGGCCATGCAAAAATCCGATGAGTTACCGGAAACATCTTACGTACTCTTTGAGCAATTCAAAGAATTGGGGCTAAATGCAGACCAGATGTCCATCGGAATTATAAATGAAGAAGAAGGCGTTGCTGAAATGTCTGTTACACTTCATGGCAACCAATTACGGGATTCATATAAGGTTACCCTGGATGAACCATTTGTTATTAGTAAAATACATACAGCCTGGAAAGCACTAAAAAAATCGATCATCATAGAACTAGAGGGAAAGGACCTGGAAGATTACAATGCATTCCGCAATAAGAACAGTAAAATTACATTCAACAAAGATCTATACAAATCAGGTCCTCGCTGGATCGTAAACACAGCGTTGTTTTCAAAAGGATGGATATCCTTTTCTTCCATAGAACAAACCCCCGAAGAAACAATTAAGTTACTTGAAAGATTTGCTGCTGTATTTGATGGAACCTATACACGTTTTCTTGATTTAAAGCAAGCAGAAGCGCAGGCAAGAGAAGCACAGATTGAAGCCGCATTGGAAAGAGTGAGAAGCCGTTCCATGGGCATGCAAAAAAGTGAAGAACTTAAAGAAGTAATAAAAATTGTTTATCAGCAACTCACTCATTTAAAAATTAATCTTGATCACTCAGGTTTTGTTGTTGACTATACCCCAAAAGGCGATTGGCATTTTTGGATCGCTGATGAACAGGATATTCCGTCTAAAATAACGCATCCGTATTTTGAGTCTGTTTGGGCAAATCAATTTAATGAAGCAAAAGAAAAAGGCGCAGACTCCTTTGCCACGAATTTAAATTTTGAGGAAAAGAATAAATTTTACAATGAGCTTTTATCATATGTTCCCGGGTTACCTGAAGCATCAAAAGATTTTTATTTAAGTTGTCCCGGCCTTGCCGCATCTACACTATTGTTTGATAATGTTTCCCTCTACATTGAAAACTTTTCCGGCATTCCTTATTCCGATGAAGAGAACAAAATATTCATGCGTTTTGGAAAAGTATTTCAACAAACTTATACCCGTTTTCTCGATCTGCAAAAAGCAGAAGCGCAGGCAAGAGAAGCAAAGATCGAAGCAGCATTGGAACGTACCCGTACGCAGAGCATGATCATGCAACACTCAAAAGAGTTGGATGAAACCTTGCGTGTTTTTCATGAACAGGTTCAATTGCTTGGTATCCATTCAGCATTTTCTTTTTTATGGTTGCCGGATGAAGAGAAAGAGAAACATATATTTTGGGCTATCTGGGAAGAAGATAAAAATGGTTCAATCGTTTTTAAAAATAAAGCCATTAATTATCCGCTCGACAGGAATGAACCTGCAACCAGGCAATGCCTTATTGATTGGAAAGGCGATGAGCAAGTTGTTTCGTATGCCGTACCACCCGAGGGAGTTAAAAATTATTTTGCTGCATGGCAGGAATTGATTGATGGGGTTGAAAAATTAAAACCTGAACATTTTCGTGGCGGATTATATTATGTAGAAGCGTTTATGAAGTATGGCTGTTTTGGTGTGATTATGGAAAACGATTTAACTGAAACGGAGAAAAAAATACTCGGTCGTTTTGCAACTGAGTTTGAAAGAACCTACACCCGTTTTCTCGATCTGCAAAAAGCAGAAGCGCAGGCAAGAGAAGCACAGATCGAAGTGTCAGTAGAGCGTGTAAGGGCCCAGTCAATGGCCATGCATCAAACAATTGATTTAAACAAGGTCAATAAGGAATTATACAATCAACTGCAATGGCTCAAAGTAGATGGACTAACGGGCGTGAGTATTTATTTTATTGATGAGGATGGAGAAGTAAAAATCTGGGACCTTTCCAGTCCCGGAAATATGGGTGAACCGAATAGCTATACAATAAAATTCAGTTCAAAAAAGCACGTCACACTTGGTGAACTTTGGCAACATTATAAAAAAGAGCAGGACTACTTTACGCTGGATTATCCATTAGAAAAATTAAAAGCCGGTGTTGAGGAATTCAGGGAGATTGACAACAATGTAGCAAATGCTCTTGAAGCAGCCATCAACAGCGGAAGTTTATCACATCAATGGAATGCATTCGGCAGAATTTCCAATGGCTTATTGGGTATTGACCTGATGACTCCCCCTTCGGAAGACACGAAGACCATTGTGATAAAAATGGCGGGAGCATTTAACCTCGCTTATAAAAGGTTTCTTGATCTTCAAAAAGCAGAAGCACAGGCAAGAGAATCGCAAATACAATTAGCATTAGAAAGAGTTCGTGCAAGAACGATGGCCATGCAACATTCTAATGACCTGGCAGATACTGCGTCAATTTTATTTCAACAAATAAAAGACCTCGGTTTTGAAACATGGAGTTGTGGATTTTGTACCTGGCAAAAAGATGATATTGTTGAAGTGTGGATGGGAGCCGGGTCGGGCGGCCTGTTGCCGCCAATGATGATCCCGTATAAAGAAGAACCAACACACCACGATATATATGAAGCTTCAATGCTTGGTGAAGCAGTGCATGAAAAAGTATGGAAAGGCAAAGCATTGGAAAAATATTATGCTTTTTTACGAACCATTCCTTCGGTTGCAACAGCTATAAAACAATTAGAAGATGCAGGACTAACATTGCCAACCATACAATGTTATTATGCAGGTTTTTTCAAACAGGGTTATTTGTTGCTGATCACCAAAGAAACAAATGTAGTATTACATGATCTAACAAAAAAATTTGCAAACGTTTTTGAACAAACCTATACCCGTTTTCTCGATCTGCAAAAAGCAGAAGCACAGGGAAGAGAAGCAAAGATCGAAGCTGCATTGGAAAAAGTGCGTTCCCGTTCTTTAGCGATGCATAAGAGTGATGAGATTGGTGAAGTTGTATTTACCGTCGTTGAAAAAATGAAAGAGTTGAATATTGAACTGGGTGGCATATCACTGGTAACATTTATACCGGGTTCAAATGATGTCATGCATTGGTATGTAAATCCGGATATCGATGGCAACTCGTCAACCATGTTTATGCCCTATTTTGATAATCCCGTTATTAATGATACGGTGGAAGCAAAAGAAAAAGGAATGGAGTTGTTGGTGAAAATGTATTCCAAAGAAGAAAAAAATAATTATATCAATGCCGCAATAGAAAATTCTGATTTCAAATATTTTCCAGAAGAAATAAAACAATGGATTCTTGATCAACCTTATTTAAGTTTTTCTTACGCTATACAAAAGCATTCTGGTATTTACCTTGAAGATTATACAGGTAAATTATTTACCAACGAAGAGAACAATATTTTAATTCGCTTCTCAAGAGTGTTTGAACAATCTTATGTTCGTTTCCTTGATCTTCAAAAAGCAGAAGCACAGGCTAGAGAATCACAAATTGAAACCGCATTGGAAAGAGTTCGTAGCAGAACACTCGCCATGCAAAGATCACATGAGCTTGCTGAAACAGCCGCTGTACTTTTCCAGCAACTCATCTATCTTGGTATTGCACCCAATCGTTTATACATCGCCATCATAGAAGATAAAAACGGCCAAACTGAATTCTGGATAACAGATGAAGATGGAACAAAAGTGAGCACAGCTTTTCATACCAATCTCAATGACAATGGCTCATTCAAAAAAATGCTGGACGGATGGAAGCAGGAAAAACGATCATTGATCATTGATATGCAGGGAAATGAATTGCAGGAATATTTCAAATACCTCAGCAGCATCAATGTTTCTTTCAAAACAGGACTCACACAAAAAAAGAGAATACAGCATGTTGCATATTTCAGTAAAGGGTTCATTGGAATGGCATGCCCGGATGATCAGTCCCAGGAAACCATGTTATTGCTGGAAAGGTTCGCAGCTGTTTTCAATCTCACCTTCACCCGTTTTAACGATCTGAAAGTTGCAGAAGCACATGCAGTGCAGGCAGAAGAAGATCTTATAAAACTACAAACAGAAAAGAAACGTGCTGAAGATGCGTTGACCAACTTACAGGCTGCTCAAAAACAATTGGTGCAATCAGAAAAAATGGCTTCACTCGGAGAACTCACTGCAGGCATTGCCCATGAAATTCAAAACCCGTTGAACTTCGTGAATAATTTTTCGGAAGTAAGCAAGGAATTGCTTGATGAAATGAAGATCGAACTGGATAAAGGAAATATAGAAGATGCCAAAGAGATCATGACCGACGTTATCCAGAACCTGGAAAAAATAAATCACCATGGCAAAAGAGCGGATGGCATTGTGAAAGGTATGTTGCAACATAGTCGCACCAGCAACGGGCAAAAAGAATTAACCGATATCAATGCACTGGCAGATGAATACTTAAGATTGAGTTATCATGGCCTTCGTGCAAAAGACAAATCTTTCAATGCAACGATCAAAACAGATCTTGATCCATCACTTGAAAAAATAAATATCATTCCACAGGATATTGGAAGGGTTATATTGAATTTACTCACCAATGCCTTTTATGTTGTGAATGAAAAAAAGCAAATGAATATCCCCGGGTATGAACCAATCGTATCGGTGACGACAAAGCGCTCCCTCTCCCTTGGAGAGGGTCGGGGTGAGGTCCAGATAAAAGTTATTGACAACGGCCACGGTATTCCTCAAAAAGTAATGGATAAAATATTTCAACCCTTCTTCACCACCAAACCCACAGGACAGGGAACAGGACTGGGGTTATCTTTAAGTTATGATATTATTACCAAAGGACATAATGGGGAATTGAAAGTTGAAACAAAAGAAGGAGAAGGAACAACATTTATTATTCAATTACCAATCAGCTAAAAAACAATGAGGTCAATAATAAGAATATTTTTACTGCTGTTATTGCCAACCGTTACTATAGCTCAAAAAGATCCTAACTGGGGATATATAAGTAATCAACAGGCCGACAGCTTTAGAAGCGCTATTAAAATTGAGAAAAATGACACTTTATTAATGGCTGCATACCGCAGTCTGGGTTTTTATTACCAGGATAATAAACCTGACAGCTCCTTACTTTTTCACCAGCAACAATTAGCACTGGCAAAAAAATTAAACATCATAATGTGGCAGGCCGATGCTTATTCCCAGTCAAGCTATATGTTGAATGAGTTGGGGAATGTTACAAAAGCATATGAGTCCGTATTGGAAGCTATAAAACTGGCAGAAGATGAAAAAAATGAATCCAGTAACTGGCATGTATGGACCTTTTCGAACGCTCAGAGTTTTCACGATGCCCGCATTGCGATTTTGGCAATAAATTACCATGCCATGGGGAATATATATGGCAATGTTGGCGAACTGGAAAAACAAAGGACCTCTTATCATGAAGTTATTCGTTACGGGCAATACATACAAAATGGAAAGATCATTTCATTAGGATATAGAAACCTGGCTAATACTTACCAAAATGATTCGATCATCTTATTTACAAAGAAAGCCATACAATATGCCAATGAAGCGGGTTACAAAAAATATGATGGTTCCAGTTTATTGCAAATTGGCAAAGGATTTTTTTTTAATGGCGACATTGACTCAGCAAAAAAATATGCATACGCTTCTATCGCCCCCAACCAATTACAGGATAATCGTATTGGTTTATTTTACTCGTATTATGGATTGTCCCGCATATATAGCTCCGAAAATCAAAATGATTCAAGCCTGTTTTATTCAAAAAAAACATTGCTGATAGCCCAATCAATCCAAACCAACTTACTCTTGCTTCCCTTGATCAATTTAGCCAAAGTATATGGTTCAATGAATAACATTGACAGCGCTTATCAATATGAAAAATTATCAAACCTTTTAAGTGACAGTATTAGCAACGCCAAGATAAAACAACTAACAGATTACAGGCAATTCGCCTTCAATGAACAACTTCGCCTTAAAAAACTGAACGATGAGAAAACAGCGTATCAAAATAAATTAAAATTAAATAGTGTTATTGGAGGATTAATGGCCGTGCTCTTTGTTGCATTCGTATTATATAAAAGCAACCGTCAAAAACAACAAACGAATAAAATACTGGAGAAAACGTTAACTGATCTTAAATCTACCCAGGGCCAGTTAATCCAGTCAGAAAAAATGGCAAGCCTTGGTGAGCTCACTGCCGGCATCGCCCATGAAATTCAAAACCCTTTGAATTTTGTAAATAATTTTTCAGAAGTAAGCAAAGAATTGCTGGATGAAATGAAAACTGAATTGGACAATGGAAATATAGAAGATGCCAAAGAGATCATGGCCGATGTGATCCAGAACCTGGAAAAAATAAACCACCATGGTAAACGTGCGGATGGCATTGTAAAAGGCATGTTGCAGCACAGCCGCAGTAGCAGCGGGCAAAAGGAACCAACTGATATCAATGCACTGGCAGACGAATACCTGCGCTTGTCATATCATGGATTAAGAGCAAAAGACAAATCCTTCAACGCAAAGTTTGAAACAGACCTTGATCCATCCATTGGAAAAATAAATATTATTCCACAGGATATCGGAAGAGTGATATTGAATTTACTCACCAACGCTTTTTATGTTGTAAATGAAAAGAAACAACAAAATATAAAAGGATATGAACCGACTGTTACTGTCAAAACAAAAAAGATAAATGGAAAAGTAGAAGTAAGAGTTAGCGACAACGGTAATGGTATCCCACAAAAAGTATTGGATAAAATCTTTCAACCATTCTTTACCACAAAGCCCACCGGGCAGGGAACAGGATTGGGATTGAGTTTGAGTTATGATATTATTACAAAAGGGCATGGCGGAGAATTGAAAGTGGAGACAAAAGAGTATGAAGGAACAACTTTTATCATTCAACTACAGGTATAAAAATGAAAAATAATTTTTTATTATCATTACTGCTTGCACTATCTATACATGCAACTCCACAGGATCCTGCAGGAGAAAAGATAAAACAGGAATTGGCTGCTCACCCGCAACAGGATAGCTTTCGGGTAAACAGGCTGCTTGAGATGGTATACTTTTCGAAGGATGAAAATTATTACCTGGAAGCGCTGAACATTTCACGAAAAATAAACTATGCCATTGGTGAAGCTTATGCCTTAGTACATCTTGGATTTAGAAAAACCCGGCAGGGTCAGCGGCAACTGGGCGACTCTATGATTCACCGGGCAGATTCCATCGCAAAAAAAACGGGCAACATCGATCTGCTTGCCACCTTACAGGTTTACCAGGGGTATGGGAGCGTTTATATGAATTCAAGAATGGGCCTAGCCCGGTTATTGGTGGCAGAAAAAACGGCCGAAAGATCAGGCAATAAAAAATTACTTTCTATCTGCCGGTATTATATAGGGATAGAATATGGAAATGCCCTGGGCGATCTTCCCAGGGGACTGGAATATTACCTGAAATGTATTCAAACATCAGAACAGTCGAATTACCTGAGGATGATGTGCAATGGTTTCATTGCAGTGGGTCAATTGTATAATCGCATGGATGACCAGGACAATGCTGTTTTATATTATCAAAAAGCAAAAGAAGCAAATATACAATTGAAGAACCCGGCTATTGAAAGCCAACTGTTCACCCGTGAGGGAAATCAATACAGAAAAAAAGGCCGTTATGCTGAAGCACTGGATGCATATAAAAAAGCGGCGATAGCTTCTAAAGATGCCGACTCTACCCTTATTGTAACTATACAGGTCAATCTTGCTAAAACATATAATGAACTGGATAGCCTGGCGCTTGCTTTTAAATACGGGTTTAGTTCTCTCAGGTATGCAAAAAAAGTCGGGGATAATCTTTTGTTTGCAAGCATATTGCCTGCGCTTTCCACGACATACCTGAAAAACAATATGCCTGATAGTGCTATTTATTATTCAGGTTTGGGCTATGATACATCAAAAAGTATCGGGGCTGTTGAAGTAATGCGTGACAATGCGGAAGCCATTGCAAATGCATATGCATATAAGAAAGATTTTGCAAATGCTTATACATGGCGGCTTCTTTATTTCAATCACCGCGACAGTGCCCTTAATTCAGAAGTAAGAAATAAAAGTGCCTTATTGCAATATAACATTGACCTTGAAAAAAAACAGGCACAGATCACGGCGCTTCACCAGGAAAAAAAGTTGCAGCAGAATTTTTTATACAGCGCTTTGGCTGTGTTGCTGCTGATCATCATAACTGCATTCATACTGCTGAAGAGCAACCGCCAAAAACAAAAAGCAAATAAACTATTACAAAAGCAAAAACACGAAATAGAAGACCAGCGTGACCGAACCAATAAAGCATTGGCAGACCTGCAGCAAACACAAAAACAATTGATACAAAGTGAGAAGATGGCTTCTCTGGGAGAACTCACCGCAGGCATTGCACACGAAATTCAAAATCCTTTAAACTTTGTAAATAATTTTAGCGAAGTGAATAAGGAATTAATCGGAGAGATGAAAGATGAAATTGAAAAAGGGAATTATGACGAAGCAAAAACAATTGCAAAAGATATTGAAGAAAACGAAGAAAAGATAAACCATCATGGCAAGCGTGCTGATGCAATTGTAAAAGGAATGCTGCAACATTCAAGAAGTAGTTCAGGTATAAAAGAACCAACAGATATCAATGCACTGGCAGATGAATATTTAAGATTGAGTTATCATGGATTAAGAGCCAAAGACAAGTCTTTCAATGCTACAATGAAAACTGATTTTGATACTTCAATCGGAAACATCAATATTATTCCACAGGATATTGGAAGAGTGATCTTGAATTTATTGACGAACGCATTCTATGCCGTTAACGAAAGGAAAAAACAAGAACCTGGCAAATACGAGCCGACAGTTACTGTCAGCACAAGCTACTCCCCTCTCCTTCGGAGAGGGGTTGGGGGTGAGGTCCAGATAAAAATTGCTGATAACGGCAACGGCATCCCGCCAAAAGTATTGGATAAAATATTTCAACCCTTTTTTACCACCAAACCAACCGGCCAGGGAACGGGATTGGGTTTGAGCCTGAGCTACGATATTGTAACGAAAGGACATGGAGGAGAACTTACAGTAGAAACAAAAGAAAAAGAAGGCTCGGTGTTTATCCTACAACTGCCGGGTTGAATAGAAGGTACCGCATAAATGGCTGGCAATAAATGAGCGGCTGCCAAAAGAATTGTCTAAATTTAAAACAGATGAACAATAGGACAAAGCATACTATACTGATTTTTCTTCCCTTTGTTTTTTTTATAACTTCCTGTAATAACAGGAAACAGGTTCCTTTCCCGGCCAATGAAAACGGTTTCTTACAACCTGTGACCCGGCCATTTTCTTTTAGCGCCGCAAGTAGTTTAACGTATGTCAACCGGCCTGCCGATAGTTTACATCCCGCTAAACCCATCTCATTCGAACTGGATAAACTTCCTTCAAAACCTTTTGCTGTACATGATTTTACTCCTTTTAAAAAACCAATCCGGACAAGAAGTTTAAACTGGGATCAATTGCCCGATAGTACAACAAACATCGATCAGGCCTCTTCCACAGCTTTCCGTACAAAAAAAGTACTGTTATCCAAACCAACCATTGTTAAAGCCGGAATGCCGAAACTAGTGCCCGAAGCTACAACAGGTATATTGCAGTTTGGCGAAGAAGAAGGCCTGGCTGGTGTAAATGTTACTGCTTCGATCATTGATAAAAGTGGTGTACTGTGGTTTGCTACTGAAAGAGGCCTCTGCCGATACATAGGCGACAACATAGCTATTTATACTATTTCAAATAAGACATCAGAAACCGGGCATCCTGCGATCACCGACATGGTATTAGATGAAGCGGGCAATATCTGGGCTACCACTGATGGGCAAGGAATTTACAAAATAGATATTGATCATGGTATTGTATCTCATGACGGGTCGTCGTTGCTGGGATTGGGTATTATCTGTGATCACGCAGGCAAAATATGGGTGGCAACCTGGGGAGACGGTTTGTTTATTATTGATAAAGAAAAGCAAACGATAAAAAATATCAGGAAATACCCTGCGAGAGTGATGGAAAATTCTATAGGAGCACTCCTGGAAGACAGGGATAATAATATCTGGATGGCATTTTTTGGAGGGGTTCCCGGTATCCCGTTTACCAATACCATTGTAATTAATGCGGCAAGGAATAAGGTAAAAAAAATTGACCTGGAAGGTAAACAGGCCATATCCTTCTTTGAGAACAGTAATGGAGAAGTTTGCGTAGGAACTGTGGATAGAGGAATACATTTTATTTCAAGAAAGGACAATACGATCAAAACACTTGATAAAGAACATGGTTTTGTAGTGCGTCCCTGGCTTATGATGGAAGATGGGCAGGGAAGGACCTGGGTAATTGGCAATGATACAGCCTGTATCATCAATAAGGAGAAGGATGCTGTAAAAAATATCATTATCAAAGTACCGGTAGTAATGCGTTTAAGAGGAAGCCTTGTTAAAGACCGAAGTGAAAATATATGGATTGGCACTATAGGTAAAGGGCTCCTGCTTATAAATGCAAATTTACCTGCAATTGAAATCCGGGATAAGGCAAACGGGCTTAACAATTCAAATGTATGGGGTCTGTTGGAAGATAAAGAAAACAATATATGGATCGGAACAGCATCCGGCGTTCATGTATACCAGCCGGCAAAAGATATTCTATATTCTTTGACGACAGGCCAGAAGCTGCTGGACAATAATATCGGAAGGTTCATGGAAGATGAGCAGCACAATATTTTTATTTCAACCTCAACAGGTTTTTCTGTTGTAAACCTTTCGGAAAAAAAATTAACTAATTACGGTAAAGAACAGTTTGCGACAGTTGACTATAATCCTTCCTGTTTCTTAAAAGATAAATCAGGCGAAATATGGTTTGATGCAAACATGAAGGGGCTGGTGATCTTCAATAGGGAGAAGAACACGGTAAAAAGACTGACCAAAAAGGGAGGTTTATTGTCAGATGTAGTTTGGGATCTGAAAAAAGATCGCTTTGATAATATTTGGGTAGGGTCAGACAGCGGCATCAGCATCATAAGCCCTGATCGGCATACAGTAAGATCCCTTCGTGAAAGCGAAGGATTGGTTAATAATTCTATATGGAAAATTGAAATGATGAGCAATGGTGAAGTGTGGATCGGTACGCAGGCCGGTGTTTCTTTGATAAGTCCCGATCAAAAAACCATTACTAACCTCACCCAAAAAGAAGGATTGGTCCCTGAAGTGGCTTATAATATACTGGAAGCGGATGGCAAAGTATATGTAGCAACCGCCAACGGACTTATAGTAGTAAAAAGGCCCGGCGCAGGCAATAAAAACCTTTCCTGGCGATTTATAAACTATGGTAAAAAACAAGGGTTTCCCAATAATGATTACAATACAAATACAGGATTGGTTGCAAGGGATCATAGCATATGGCTGGGAGCATTGCCTGCCCTCACCATCATTACCAGGGAACCCGTTATTGATACAGCCATGCCGCAGGTATATATTTCCGGCATCAATATCAGGGACCAATTACCGTCATTTACCGATCAAGTTGCTTTGTCTGCATATTTACGACCCGGCGATACATTATGGGATGATCAAAAAGATAAATATTATTTAAAGAACAGTTTAGCGTTTTCGTCGGGCTATCTCCAGGAGAATAATATACGTTGGGATAGTGTTATTAAACCATTTCATTTACCGGCAGGCCTGAGCCTTCCATTTGATCAAAACTCGTTGAGCTTTTCATTTACAAATATGGATATAAACAGCCGGGATAAAATATTGTACCGTTATATACTTGAAGGAAAAGATAATAAATGGAGTGATGCTTCTCCCATGAACGTTACCAAAAATTATTATAACCTGGATCCTGGAAAATATTCGTTTAGGGTCAGCAGCAAGGGATTGAATGAGATATGGAGCAATCCTGAGGAACTGGAATTTACGATCCGCCCTCCGTGGTGGAAGACCTGGTGGGCCTATACGTTGTATGTATTATCTGCCGGCTTAATCATTGTCGGTTACGCACGGTACCGTTCCGGCAGGCTATTACAGGCAAATATTGAGTTGGAAAACAAAATAAAGCAACGGACCTCTGAATTGTCCAGGTCCCTCAAAGAATTAAAAGCTACCCAATCCCAACTTATCCAATCTGAAAAAATGGCTTCGCTGGGAGAACTTACTGCAGGCATTGCACATGAAATTCAAAACCCGTTGAATTTCATCAATAATTTTTCTGAAGTGAGCAAAGAGTTACTGGATGAAATGAAGACCGAACTTGACAATGGAAATATAGAAGATGCAAAAGAGATCATGGCCGATGTTATCCAGAACCTGGAAAAAATAAACCATCATGGTAAAAGGGCTGATGCCATTGTAAAAGGAATGCTCCAACATAGCAGGAGTAGTTCAGGCGTAAAGGAACCAACAGATATCAATGCACTTTGTGATGAATATTTAAGATTGAGTTATCACGGTCTAAGAGCAAAAGATAAATCTTTCAATGCAACATTGAAAACAGATTTTGATCCTTCCATCGGAAGCATCCACATCATTCCGCAGGATATTGGCAGAGTAATATTGAATTTACTGACGAATGCTTTTTATGTTGTTGATGAGAAAAAGAGATCTGGTATTGAAAATTATGAACCTGTTGTTTCAATAAGCACAAAGCAGATAAATGGTAAAGTTGAAATAAAAATTGCTGATAACGGTAACGGCATTCCTCCAAAAGTATTAGATAAAATATTTCAGCCCTTCTTCACCACAAAACCAACAGGGCAGGGAACGGGTTTGGGTTTATCGTTAAGTTATGATATTGTAAAAGCATATAACGGGGAATTGAAAGTGGAGACTACTGAAAAATCCGGCACAGAATTTATTATCTTACTGCCAATAATCAAGGGCTGATGAAAAAACTGCTCCTATATATTCTGCTTGGATTGATCTCGCCTTTGAAATCAATATCCCAAAATAATTTATACCCGGTATTTGAAATAAAATATGACAGCAGTTATAAGCAGGTCCTTGATAATTCTTACTGGCAATTACTGGAAGATAAAGAAGGCAAATGGACAATAGAAGAGGTAACCAGCCCCGCACTATCGGATAAATTTCATGACAGCTTAAGTAAACAACCGATCGATACAACAGTTCATGTTTATTGGTTTCGTTACCGTATAAAAAATGTTATGAGTACTGAAGCCAGCATAGCCCTGGATTCTCATTCAGAGCAGGATGATTTCTATGTGCTGAAAAAAGGGAAATGGGAACATTTTGTTACCGGGCACAGGTATCCATGGAATAAAAAAGATGGTTTCAAAGCAGCAAATTATATTCCTGTCATACTCCAACCTGGTGAAGAGCTTACAATATACAATCGTTCTTATATGGATGCGAAAGGCATTCGAAACCGCCTCCCGGTAGATTTTGTAGACACTCAGAAAGAAATGGAAGACGAGTTTTATAATTACTACAATACAGGAAAAAGTGATTATTTTTCGATGAATGAGCTGCTGGAGGCATTTATTATCGGCCTACTTTTTATTTCTATTTTTTTTAACCTGTTCTTTTATAGCATCGTCCGTGAAAAAGTATACCTTTTCTTCCCCCTGTTCCTTTTCTTTTTAGGCGTGAATCGCCTCTATAATATTGCGAGCTCCTATACATGGTGGGTTGTGCCATCCATGAATAAGTATGTACAATATTTAGGGTTTGCCTGGGCTTTCATCCTGCTTTTTCTAGTGCAATTCATCCGGCATTTCTTTAACACTTTTAAAAAGTATCCCAAATGGGATAAATTCATCCTTGGACTTGCCATCCTCAACGTTTTACTCACTTTAGCTGATTTTTTATTTCCTACATTACCTCCCGGGTGGGGAACAGTATTAATGCTGTTGGTTATATCCCTGTTAAATGGCATTCCGTTTTGTCTCCTTATCACGTTGTTATTATTTGTGCGTAAGGCCAACCGCTTTCAGAAGCTCGTGATAGTAGGCGCTTTACCATTGATGTTTTTTTATGGAGTATTAGGAACAATTATACTTATCCCAAAATTAAAAATTTTATTACCTGCACTGTCAAGTTGGGTCAGTGTTAACTTTCGTGGGGTAGAAGTTATCTGTATTATTTGGCTGGTGGTATTATTTTCCCTGGTTTTATTTTTACGATATAACGAATTAAGAAAAGAAAATGCAAAACAGGCGCTGGAAAAACAACGGCTTGAGAGAGAAAAGGAACTGGAGCGAAACCAATTGATCGAGCAACAAAAAATAGACCTTGAAAAACAGGTAATAGAAAGAACTAAAGAATTAAAACTGTCGCTTGAAGATCTAAAAGCTACCCAGTCGCAGCTTATCCAGTCCGAAAAAATGGCTTCGCTCGGAGAACTTACCGCAGGCATTGCACATGAGATCCAGAACCCGTTGAACTTCGTCAATAATTTTTCAGAAGTCAATAAAGAATTGATCGCAGAAATGAATGAAGAAATTCAGAAAGGAAATTTTGAGGAGGTCAAAGCAATTGCCAAAGATGTTACTGAGAATCAGGAAAAAATAAATCATCATGGTAAACGGGCGGATGCTATTGTAAAAGGTATGTTACAACACAGCCGAAGCAGTAACGGCGTAAAAGAACCTGCAGATATAAATACATTGTGTGATGAATATTTACGCCTCTCCTATCACGGTTTGCGTGCAAAAGACAAAACATTCAATGCAACAATTAAAACTGATTTTGATAATTCAATTGGAAAAATAAATATCATTCCGCAGGATATTGGAAGAGTGATCATGAATTTACTGACGAATGCATTTTATGTTGTGAATGAAAAAAAGCAAATGAATATCCCCGGGTATGAACCAATCGTATCGGTGACCACAAAGCGTTCCCTCTCCCTTGGAGAGGGTCGGGGTGAGGTTCAGATAAAAGTTACAGACAACGGCAATGGCATCCCTCAAAAAGTTTTAGATAAAATATTCCAGCCCTTCTTCACTACCAAACCAACCGGGCAGGGAACAGGACTGGGATTGAGCCTTAGTTATGACATTATCAAAGCACATGGCGGGGAATTAAAAGTGGAAACAAAGGAAGGAGAATTTGCCATGTTTGTTATTACTTTGCCTGTCTGATCTTAACAATTTTACCAAATTAATTATGCTTTTTCAACCCATATTGGCGCTCATCATTTTAAGGTACCTGCGTAAATCCTTAAGAACAGCAGGCCTGTTGCCCAAATGGGACAGGCTGTTCATGGTTGGCATGGCCATTTTCATTTTATTGATAGTGTTAAGTTCATCGGTGAAAGAAAGCAGGGTTATAGTTACCTGGGCCGGGCATACACTGCTCCTTGCACTGATCTGTCTGATCTTCTATAAAAAAGAATTCCGTTCAGCAAAACGAGTGGTGAATGCGGTGTTACCGGTCGTACTGGCATATCTCATTGAAGACCTGGTTAAACTGATCGATCCCGGTTTTCATAAAACATGGCAAAATTATTTTGATGCAGCCGAAACATTTGGTTTTATATGGATGGCTGCCATGCTTTACCTGAACAACAAACAACAAAAAGTGCTTGAAAAAGAGCGGTTAAAAAATGAGGAAAAAGAAAAAGAATATAAAATAACTGAAACATTAAAAGCGGCACTGGAAGTCCAGGTTATAGAACGCACCGCTGAACTTACCCTTCAAAAAGAGGAATTGCAACAAACACTGGATGAATTAAAATCAACCCAATCCCAACTCATCCAATCCGAAAAAATGGCATCTCTTGGTGAACTCACTGCAGGCATTGCTCATGAGATCCAAAACCCATTGAATTTTGTCAACAATTTTTCTGAAGTGAACACTGAACTTATTGCGGAAATGAGGTCTGCTATTGAAAAAGGAAATATGGATGAAGCAAAAGTGCTTGCAAATGATATTTCGGACAACGAACAAAAAATAAATCATCATGGTAAGCGGGCCGATGCCATTGTAAAAGGAATGCTCCAACACAGCCGCAGCAGCAGCGGTATAAAAGAACCAACAGACATCAATGCTTTGGCAGATGAATATCTACGATTGGCGTATCATGGATTAAGGGCAAAGGATAAATCCTTCAATGCCGCCATGAAAACAGGTTTTGATCAAAGCATCGGCAATATCAACATCATTCCACAGGATATGGGGAGAGTGATACTCAATTTAATTACAAATGCATTTTACGTGGTGGATGAAAAAAAGAAACTAAACATCCCGGGTTATGAACCAACTGTTACCGTAAGTACAAAGAAAATAAACAGCAAGGTTGAGATAAGGGTAAAAGATAACGGCAACGGTATTCCACAAAAAGTACTGGACAAAATATTTCAGCCTTTCTTCACTACAAAGCCAACAGGAAAAGGAACCGGGCTTGGTTTGAGCATGAGCTACGACATTGTTACCAAGGGGCATGGCGGAGAATTGAAAGTTGAAACAAAAGAAGGAAACGGCGCTGAATTTATTATTATCTTACCTGTATAAACTTTTAAATACAACAAATGAAAATTTTAGTAGTAGACGACGAACAGGATGTGAAGACCCTTTTTGAACAACGATTCAGGAAAGAAATAAAAAACAATGAGATAGAATTTGTTTTTGCTTTCTCCGGCGAAGATGCACTGGTATATCTTAACCGGCTTGAGCATGAAGCGGTCCTGATCTTATCTGATATCAATATGCCGGGTATGAGCGGGCTGGAGTTGCTGAAGCATATCAAACAAAAATACCATAAGCCACCACCGGTCGTGATGATGATAACCGCCTACGGTGACGCAGAGAATTTTAATACAGCAAAGGAATTAGGTGCCGATGATTTCCTGACCAAACCGGTTGACTTTACGCTTTTAAAAGAAAAACTTAAAATAAACAACTGATGGTAAAAATATTGGTAGCCGATGATGAGACCGACCTGGAAGTACTGATCAAACAGAAATTCCGCCAGAAGATCAGGGACCAGCAGTATGAATTCATCTTTGCAGTGAATGGTAATGATGCATTGGATAAGATCATGCAAAACCCTGATGTGGAAATCGTATTAAGTGATATCAATATGCCGGAGATGGATGGGCTTACTTTACTCAGCCGTTTAGGAGAATCAAGCCCCCTCATAAAATCAGTGATCGTTTCTGCCTATGGCGATATGGATAATATCCGTATTGCTATGAACCGCGGCGCATTCGACTTCATTACAAAACCTATCAATTTTGAAGACCTGAATGTAACAATGGAAAAAACATTGCGACATGTTATACAGATAAAAGAAACACTCAAAGCGATCAAAGAAAACAATATCCTGAAAATGTACGTGGATGAAACCGTACTTAATTTCATGGGTAGCCGCGAATTTGAATCTTCCTTAATGGAAAATGATACGATAGAAGGCACTGTTGCATTTATAGATATCTGTAGTTTTACATCCATCAGTGAACATGCACCTGCAGACACCGTGGTAAAATTGCTGAACAATTATTTTGATGTAATGGTGAAAGAGATCATAGCGCAAGGCGGCCATGTTGATAAATTCATCGGCGATGCCGTGATGGCTGTTTTCCGCGGAGATTATCATTTAGACAAGGCCATTGATGCCTGCCTTGCCGTAAGGGCTCAAATAGAAAAATTACCGGCTGTTCCTGACGTTTCCTTTACACCAAACGTTTCCATTGGAATTAACAGTGGTGAAATGATCTCCGGCAATATCGGTTCGGCAAAACTTCGCCGCCTGGATTACACAGTAGTTGGTGATACGGTGAATACAGCACAGCGTTTGCAGTCTGCTGCCAGGGCCGGCCAGATAATAATTAATGAATGCTCTTATGAAAAAGTAAAGGAATCATTCAATTGCCGCAAAGTGGGCGAAGTGAGCCTTAAAAATAAAGAAAAGCCGGAGATGCTGTATGAAGTGTTGGATTGATATTTTGCATGTCATCCTGGGCTGCGTCGAAGGATCTGCCCAACAGCTTCACGAACGATCAAAAGGCTCCTTGCTATTGCTCGGGAGGACAAAAAAACCAGTGATAAATATCACCGGTTATCCTGTAAAATTCAAAATACGAGGATCTTTCCCCTTTATAACTACTCGAATTAATTTTCATTCATTTGATGAGTCTTAAACTGCGGCTGCTGCCTTTTCTAAAAATAAGCCGGCGATAAAATACCGCCGGCTCCCCGCTTATCTAAACATTAAACCTAATTAAAAAGATCTTGTCCCAGGGCTAAACCAAGTCGGCCTTGACCGAATGCCAGTCAGCAAAACTATGCTGGTTGCTGATGGCAAAGGTTTGTAGAACAGCAATTTCATTTCTAACCTTTATCGAGATCGTTACGGTTTGTCCCAGCAAGCGCAGTGGATTGAACACGTGCACCCTGAAATATGCCGCACTTCTTTCGGAAGGCAAATAATCCTGGTAATAAAAATATTTCCCTGTCCTTTCAAGTAAGAAAGGCTTGTTTGCAGCGTCATAAAAGTGAACCAGGAAAGAAGCTTCAAAAGAAATGGTTGCTTCGTAGCATACCATTACCTTTTGGGAAACATGGCTCCTTCCCTCCGGCCTACTTTGTTTATGAAGCATTCGCTGCAAAAAATTCATGCTCATTAATTTAAAAAAAAGTGGTTTCAGTGGAAGTTGCTTTAATAAACAGTCAGAGCTTATTTATCATTGCTTAACAAAGAAATAATAATTCCAACCAGTTTTATTGGATATTCGGTGAGTATACCGGAAAATTAGCCAAGAGGGGATAATTCAGCGTTAAAGGAAATGAGCAGGCAATTATTGTAAGTTTGGCAAGACTGCCCAATAGCAAAGTACGATCCTTCTTCTTTCATCATCATCTTTATAATCTTTGATGGAAGGCATTGGATACTCTTCGCCCTTACCCTGGGAGATATATTCAACATTGAGCTGATCGAGGTTCTTGATTTCCGGCACTTTTTTGGCAAAAAGTGCGGTCAATTGTTTGATCAGCTCTACAGATCTTAATTCTGAAAGTTTCTTGTTAAGTTCCTGTTTGGTAGCATCCTGTTTTTCAAGTTTGTGTGAAAGTGTGTCGTATAGCACACCAAACCGGTTTATGTCCTGTGCATCTGCAAACCCCAACACTACAAGCGTTGCCGTACGGGAAATGTTCTGGTATTTATTTGAAAATTTTACCAGGGAATCTACCAGGGGTAAAAATGATTGTGATGCCAGTTGTTCCTGCTCTTTGGGAATATTATACACACCGGGCCCAAAAAAAGCAGCCAGGTCAAACAAAACATAATTGGCAGTGTTCAGTGCTTCCTCCATCATCAAATATATCTTCAACCGGTCGTCGTATCTTTTATAAAATGTATCCAGTTGCGCCAGTTTTGGAACAATTTCCTTTTGATAATTTTTACGGAACTTTTTTTTATCGCTCGTTAGGCTTTTAAGATTGGCGATCTCCTTATTGATAGAATCCATGTCCTTCCGGATAGATGTTAATCTTTGATCTAGCCGGTTATTGATATTGCTGTCAATTTTCCTTTCTGCCAGCTTGGCCTCCCCACTCGAGGCAATGGTGTTCACTTTATCACTTTCCCCGGTCTGCTGGCTCTCAAGGTCTTGTATTTTTGCTGATACCTGCTTCATTTCCTTTGTGCCGACACAAGAAAATAAACCAACTACGATCATTGAAACAAACAGGTATTTTTTAATACACATGATTCGTTTATTTAGGTACAGCCTTAACCGAAAAACCGGGTTTTGTTACCTTAACCGGCGGTTCAGGTTTTTTTAATGCCTTTTTTATTTTATTTAATTTCTGGTCATGAATAATTTTATTGATACTGATCGTTCCCCCGGAAGCCATATCTATATCTTCCGGCATTGCCTGCATCCGGAGGCCTATATTTACCAGCGTTGTTTTATCAGTGAACATGGTTTCGTCCGCCAGTTTTGCTGAACCCATGAGTGTTTCAAACCTGCTGTTATCAGCCTTTGCATCATCCGTAAAAAAAAGAAAATAAGTGGTCAGTACCAGGATAGCGCTAATTCCGGCCATCCAAATGATGATGATGGCATTGTTGGCGATCTTCCTGATACGGCTTATCTGCTCCTGGCGAGCATTATCATATTTTATTGCTTCGGTCAAAGGATGCTATTTTTGGTATTACGAATTTAACTTTAAAAACAATACTATCTTTTTTTTATCAATTCAATTGTATTTTCCAAAACCGATAACAGGTGCCCCCCGGACTCCTGTAAAGCAGGCCAATCACTGTCTCCGTGTAAATGTTCACTTACTGAAACGATCGCTTTCAGGGTACCCGAATCAGTTCCCAGGGGGGAAACAGTAGATTTCATATGATGAATGACCCTCCTGAGTGCTTCCCGGTCCCTGGATGCCAGGGCAGTCTCAAAAGAATGGCTTTCAACAGGTAACTGTGTTTCCAGTGCTTCAAGGATCGTATTCATTGCTGTTTCGTTCCCATTACAGATATTCGACAGGAAGGCAAACTCCACTGCTTTCGGCTGGCCTGGTAAGGAAGGCTCTGTTAACGCTTGCCCATCCAGGTAGATGTATTTTTTTATCACTTCCAGCAGCTGCTGTTCATCAATTGGTTTTGGAATATGATCATTCATTCCTGCAGCATAGCATTTTTCAATTTCATTCGGCAATACATAAGCTGTCATCCCCACAATGGGCATCCTGTTGGCCACGTATTTCCTGATGAGCCTGGTGGTTGTTATACCATCCAGCAACGGCATTTGCACATCCATAAGGATGAGGTCAAAAGACTGGTTCTCCAGTAAATTCAGGACTTCCTCGCCGTTTTCTGCAATGACCGGTTGGATATTGTAAGGTGCCAGCAACTTATGTACAAGCAACTGATTCACCCGGTTGTCCTCTGCCAGCAGGATGGAATTTTGCGCAGGGTCTTTAACGATCTGGGCAACACGTTGCATTTGCTGTTCCCGGTTTAGAACTGCCTGCTTATTGATCTTGAAACGGATCGTGAAACTGAATGTTGACCCTTTTCCCATATCACTGTTAACCTTTATATGGCCTCCCATGGATTCAATGATCATTTTACTAATGGCCAGGCCCAGGCCCGTTCCGCCCTGCTGGCGGATAAAAGCATTGTCCAGTTGTTCAAATCTTTCAAAGATCAGGTCGCGCTTATCAAGTGGTATCCCGATACCCGTATCCTCAACAGAAAAATGAATGGAAACAGTGTCTTCATCCTTTTCCGTTAAACTCACCCGTAAAAAAACAAATCCTTCATTGGTGAATTTAATGGCATTGCTTATGAGGTTTATTAAGACCTGTTTCAGCCTTTCGGGATCGCCTGTCAGGCTATTTTCCACATCTGCAGCCATGTCAAGGGTGAATTCCAGGTTCTTATCCGCAGCCAGCGTAGCATAAGTTATTTCGAGGTCCTTTAACAAGGCATGCAGGCTGAAAGTATTATTCTTTATTGCAAGTGCACCCGCTTCTATCTTAGACAGGTCGAGGATATCATTTACAATATGTAAAAGGCTTTCACTTGAATTACTGATGATACTGCTGTATTGAAGCTGTTCTTCGCTGAGTTTTGTTTTCGACAATAAATTACTGAAACCCTTTAATGCATTCAGGGGCGTCCTGATCTCGTGGCTCATATTGGCAAGGAACTGGTCCTTGACCTTCACGGATTGCAATGCGAGTTTACGAGCCTGTTCCAGGTCGCGTATCAATAAGAACTGCATCACCTGCCGGCGAATGATGATCGTGGCAAGCAATAGCACAGCCAGTAATGCTGTAAATGCAAGCAGCTTGTTGAGCCAGGAGACCCTGTCTACAACATGGTTATTGTCACGCAGCGTGGCGCTGAGGGACCTTTCCAGTTCTATTTGAAATGCCAGCGAGTTTACATAGATGCTGTCGCCAAAATGCCTTTTCGCCAGTGAATCCAGGAGCTGGTTATTATTTTCGGATACAAGTATAGCTGATGATAATGCGGTTTGCCTTTTAACAAGTGTGATGATCTTTTCCAGTGAAGAAGATATGCCTGCATCATGCATTATTTTTTCAAGCTGGGCCGCTTTCTCGTTAAGTTTATTCACAGAGTCTGAGATCCCCGGACGGTCTTTAAAAAGATAACCCGGCTTTTCTGTTAATATCTTCGATTCAAGCTCAAAAGAAAGGTTTACCATTTCTTCTATCCGGTTATTGATCACGAAAGTTGCAGTGGCCTGTTTGTTACCCTTAACAAGCCTGTCAACCGATCTTGAGCCATTGATCTGGGTTATGACCAATACTGCTATTAAAGCTAAAACCATTAAGATGATCCAGACAAAAAATTGATAAGATTTTTTCATATTTTAAAAAAATGCTTACAGAAAATTTAAATGATCGAGTAACCTGCTTTTATAGAACTCAGAAAGGGGCACCGGTATCGTATTTAAAAATAAGACATTGTCTTCTATATAATCGATCTTTTCTACGGCCACTATATAACTTCGGTGAACCCTTATGAATTTTTTAGCAGATAGCTTTTCTTCCAGCACTTTAAGGGTGGCGTGGATCACATAATATTTATCGGCAAAATGGATCTTTACATAATCCCCTTTTGCTTCCATAAAATAAATATCGCTGAATAAGATCTTCCGGATGGTTTTTCCGTCTTTGATGAAGATATGGTCCTTTTCAACATTATTAATATGTACTCCCTCCTGCTGTACCAGTTCAATGGCCCTCCTGACTGCTGATAATAATCTTGGCAACAGCACAGGCTTAACAATGTAATCAACAACATTTAGCTCAAATGCTTCGATGGCATAACCTGTATTGGCAGAGGTCAAAATGGTAAGGGGGCGTTCCTGCAATGATTTTAATAGTTCTATCCCGCTCATGCCGGGCATTTCTATATCCAGGAACAGCAGGTCAACTTTATTGTGTGAAAGAAATATGCTGGCCTCAATAGCATTGTCACAGACAGCGGCAATTTTCATTTCCGGTATCTGTTGCAGCAATTGCACAAGTAATAAAGATGCTATCTTATTATCATCGACAACAAGGCAATCATAATTCCTATTGTTGCTGACTGTACCCGATTGATCCATGATATATGTTTATCACTTTTAATTATTTAAAAAGGTTTCGTCACTTTACAAATTCTGTATCCTGTATCCAGAATCATGTATCAGTTTTCACTTCACTTCCTGCATATCCACCAATCTTTTATAAAAACCATTCTGATCGATCAGGCTGTCGTGTGTCCCTCGCTCAACGATCTCTCCTTTTTGCAACACGATGATCTCATCTGCATGTCGTATGGTACTGAGGCGGTGTGCAATTACAATCGAAGTACGGTTGCTCATCAGGTTATTGATGGCATCCTGCACCAGGCGCTCACTTTCAGTATCCAGGGATGAAGTGGCTTCATCCAGGATCAATATCGGTGGGTTTTTCAAAACGGCCCTGGCGATCGTCATGCGCTGGCGCTCTCCCCCACTCAGCTTAAGGCCACGGTCTCCGATATTGGTCTCATAACCGTACTCTTTTGTCTCAATGAAATTGGCAGCATTGGCAATGATGGCTGCATGGATGATCTCCTCCTTTGACGCATCATCTTTTGCAAGTGCAATATTATTGGCAATGGTATCATTGAACAGGATCGCTTCCTGGGTCACTATACCCATCTGGTTGCGGATGGAATGTAATGTATAATTTTTTATATTAACACCATCGATCAGCACTTCCCCTTCCCCCGCATCAATGAACCGCGGAATAAGGTCTGCAAGGGTGCTTTTCCCCGCACCGCTGCTCCCCACCAATGCGATCGTTTTTCCTTTACCGATAGTGAGGTTTATATTTTTTAAAATGGTTGTATCCTCGTAGCCAAAACTTACATTTCTTAATTCTATTGAATTGGAAAATGTTTTCAATTCTTTCGCATCGGGTAATTCCTTAATGCCTACGTTCTCATTGATCAGGTTTTCTATGCGCTCAATGCTGGCGGCTCCCTTTTGTATGTTATAGGATGCGCTTGACAACGATTTCAGCGGTTGTATGAGCTGGGTAAAAATGGCAATATAAGCCAGGAAATCACCCGCATTCAGGGTAAACGACGGATCACCGCTTAACACAAGCCTTCCGCCATACCAGAGTATACACAACACCGCAGTAACACCCAGTGCTTCCGAAACCGGGGAGGCCAGGTCCCTCCTCCTGTTGGCCTTATTCTTTAAATGATACATCGATTCATTTTCATGCTCAAACTTTCGCTGTATCTTTTTTTCTGCATTAAATGCCTTGATGATGCGGATACCGCCCAGTGTTTCCTCGATGGTGGAGAACAATACACCGAACTGCTGCAATACATGTTTATTTTCTTTTTTCAATGAGCGGCCGATCCTGCCAAGGATAAAACCGGCTACCGGCAAAAAGATCACAAGGAATAATGTCAGCTGTGGACTGAGAATTACCATGTATATAAAGAACAGCAAAATGGTTATTGGTTCACGGAAAACACTTTCCAATACACTAACGGTAGAGCCTTCTACATCTGCCAGGTCATTGGAAAGCTTACTCATGATATCTCCCTTGCGTTGTTCGCTGAAATAACCGATGGGTAACTGGAGGATCTTTGCATACATGCTGCTTCGCATATCATTCAATATCCTGTTGCGTATCGGGTTTAAAAAATACATGCTGAGGTATGCAAAAAGATTTTTTAAAAGGATGGCTCCAAATACAACCAGGCAAATGACCATCAAAGCTTTTATATTTCCGGCGGGTTCATTAAGCAGACCGGATATCCATTCTTTAAAATAATTGATCGGATTGATCCTGTTGAAAAAGCCTGAACCTGCTGCTGATTTGAGTACATCACCCTGCTTAAAAATGAGCATTAAAAAAGGGCTCAGCAAGCCTAATGACAATACCCCGAAAATGGCCGACAATATATTGAACCCAAAATAGCTCACAACAAGCCTCGGATATTTTTTTATGTATTTGAAAATCGTTCGTAAACTCTTCATGCCTTGCTTAAATATTAAAACTGATAAAACCCTGCAAAGTAAGTAATTTTACAACGATTAAAGCGTAAACATATGTTAGAGGGCAAAAGACAAAAACAAGTGGCATCTGTACTTGAAAAAGACCTGAATGAGATCTTTCAACGCCTGGGAATTTCCATGATGGATGGAGGTATGATTTCAATTTCTTCTGTAAAAATTACACCCGACCTTTTTGATGCAAGGATATACCTGAGTTTTTTTAAAGTGAAGGACCCAGTGCAGGCCCTAAAAACAATTGAAGAAAAAAGCTGGGAAATAAAACGTGAACTTACTGCAAGGGTCAGGCACCAGTTGCGCAGCATGCCCCAGCTAAGTTTTTTTATTGATGATACATTGGAATATGTAGATAAAATGGAGCAGCTGTTCAAAGACATCAAAACCACAGAGGAAAAAAATAAAAACAAATCATAAGCTAAACAATGTATCTCGTTTTTGCATGGCGTTATTTTAAGGGAAAAAAAACTGCCAATGCCATCAATATCATTTCATGGGTCACTACAGGAGTAATAGCATTTGCTACCTGTTGCCAGGTATTGGTATTAAGTGTTTTTAACGGATTTGAAGACCTTGTAAAATCATTGTATTCTTCTTTTTATCCCGACCTGAAAATTGTTCCTGCAAAAGGAAAAACATTTTTACTGACCGATTCACAACTTTCACAAATTCACAGGCAACCCGGTATCATGGACCTTTCTTTGATCGCAGAAGAAAAAGCCATGCTAAAAAATGAAGATGCACAGGCCGTTGTGTACATCAAAGGAGTGGATGATAATTTTGCTAAAGTGAGTGGTGTACCCTATAAGCTTACCAGGGGGAAATTCAATACCGGCACTACAGAAAGGCCGGCGCTCATCGTTGGGGCAGGCATTCAAAACGCAACAGGGATCACGCTGAATGAGGCATTTGCGCCGGAGCAGTTAACAGTTATCCTTCCAAAAAAAAATGCAGCGGGCAATGATCCTTTTCAATCCCTTAGTGAAGGCAATGTGACCGCAGGAGCCGTATTCGCCATTCAACAGGATTTTGATAATAAATATGCCATTACCAATATAGGATTCATCAAACAGCAGATGGGGCTGGCTTCCAATGAATATACTTCTGCCGAAATTAAATTGAAATGGGGTGCCGATATCAAAAAAACCCAGGAGCTGTTACTAGCAGTGCTGGGGGGAAATTACGCAATACAAACAAAATACCAGCAAAACAGCAACCTGTACAGTACCATGAAACTGGAAAAATGGGCCATTTATGCAGTGCTGACACTTATCCTCATCATTGCGGCATTTAATATGGTGAGCGCACTTACCATGCTGGTTTTGGAAAAAAAGCAGGATATAGCCATTCTTCAAAGCATGGGAACCACTGCTTTACAAATAAAAAAAATATTTTTATCGGAAGGTATTTTGCTAACTGGGATCGGGGCCGCCGCCGGGATAATACTGGCAACGATCATCTGCATGTTACAGGTAAGATTCAAACTGGTAAAATTACAGGGAGGCTCATTCCTCATCGATTATTTCCCCGTGAAATTAATTGCTACAGATTTTTTATTGGTTGCAGGAACATCAATGGCGATCGCGATTCTTGCTTCCTGGTTTCCTTCTTCCAAGGCTTCAAGGCAGCCATTGGAGCTACGTTAATTTGGAAATTTGAAAATGAGTTAATTTGGAAATACGGTTCAAACCGATTGGAGTTTCTTTCATTTCCAAATCTTCAAATTTCCAAATTGAATAATTAATAATCTCCCAACGTTTCCGGTAATTGTTCCAAAGCTTTCTTCAACTGCTCATCATTCGGTGCGATCCCATGCCATTCATGGCTTCCTTCCATAAAATCAACACCCTTACCCATAACCGTTTTCATTAATATCACAACGGGCTTTCCTTTGCCCGATAATGTTTTTGCTTTTTCAAGTCCGGCAACAACCGCATCCATATCATTGCCCTCCATTTCCATCACTTCCCAGCCAAATGCCTCAAATTTTGCGTGCAGGTTTCCAAGGCTCATGACCTCTTTAGTAGGCCCGTCGATCTGCTGACCATTCCAGTCAATGGTAGAGATTAAATTATCTACTTTTTTATGTGCCGCAAACATGATCGCTTCCCAGTTCTGGCCTTCATCCAATTCACCGTCTCCATGCAGGGAGTAAACGATGTTGCTGTCTTTATTTAATTTTTTTGCATAAGCTGCCCCGATGGCAACACTCATCCCCTGGCCAAGTGAGCCACTGGCCACCCTTATCCCGGGCAGGTCCTCATGTGTAGTGGGGTGTCCCTGCAGGCGGCTGTTTATTTTTCTGAAAGTCGATAATTCGGTTACCGGAAAATATCCGCTCCTTGCTAATGCACTGTAAAAAACAGGGGAAATGTGCCCGTTGCTCAGGAAGAAAATGTCTTCGCCAATACCATCCATTTTGAAATCAGGATTGTGTTTCATTATCTTGAAATAAAGCGCTGTAAAGTATTCTGTACAGCCCAATGAACCTCCCGGGTGCCCACTCTGTACGGCATGTACCATTCTTACAATATCCCTCCTGATCTGTGAAGCAGTGTCTTTAAGGTTATTCATCCTATATAAGTTTTTTATTGAATACCGGTTAAATAATGCTGCAAACCTACTTTAAATCAGGGCACGTACAAAGAAAAAAACTATTTGGCGCAATCTATTAATAATAAGTTCTTTATTATGCCGTTATTTAGCTGCATATTTGCAGTGAAATATGGTTTTAAGAAAAATACTCTTTTAGGGGTAGTTACAAAAGAATTATTAGTATTTAAATTCGTTCTGCAAAACATATTTGATACTTTTGTAAAACAAGGACTGTTTTAAACCAATTGCATGGATAATATTTTACTTACCGCGGCGCTATCGTTTTTAATAACGTTTTTCGCCATCCCTGTTATTATTCAGGTTGCAAAAGACAAAAAACTTTTTGATGAACCGGATGAGCGAAAGGTTCACAAAGCTGTTATTCCTACCTTAGGCGGACTGGGCATTTTCGCAGGTTTTATTGTTGCCACGCTTATGGGCGTTCCCCAGGGGATCACTACCGAATTACAATATTTTGCTGCAGCTTCTATCGTCATCTTCTTTTTAGGAATGAAAGATGACATACTTGTTTTATCAGCCAGCAAAAAATTCATTGGCCAGCTGATCGCAGCAGGTATCCTCATAAAATTCGCCGGCGTTCAGATCACCAACATGCATGGCTTTTTGGGCATATATGAGATCCCTCATTATGCAAGCATTGCGCTTTCCCTGTTTACCATTATTGTAATAACCAACTCCTTCAATCTGATCGATGGCATTGACGGACTTGCGGGAAGCCTCGGCCTTTTAACAACCCTTGTTTTTGGAACTTATTTTTTCTATATCGGTCAATTGGCATATGCAGTAATGGCATTCGCTTTGGCGGGAAGCCTTATCAGCTTTTTGTTGTATAATTTTTCTCCTGCAAAGATATTCATGGGCGACACGGGCTCATTATTACTGGGCCTGATAAATTCCATACTCGTAATAAAATTCATTAACCTCGCGGGTACCCCTGCTGTTAATTTACCTTTGGCAGCAGCACCAGCGATCGGGTTTGCAATTTTAATGATCCCCTTATTTGATACCCTTCGGGTTTTCGGATTAAGAATATTGGATCGCAGGTCTCCTTTCAGTCCCGACAGGACCCATGTACATCATTTCATGCTGGACATTGGTTTCTCTCACAAAAAGATCACACTGAGCTGTGTTAGCTTAAATATCCTTTTTATTGCAATGGCTTATGGTCTCCGGAACTTTGGAACTACCATAGTTATGGGCGTGTTACTGATAACCGGCTTTTTATTTATCGGGGTGATCTATTACCTGCGCCAGAAAAGCAAGTCAGTTTCTGTTGATGCGATCGTAGAAAATGAAATGAGAAAATCTCACAAAATATTATCCCTTTCTCCCGAAACTGTTGAAGTAGAATAATACTGCCCGGGGTACCTTTCTTCATATTTAGTTAAACTTAAAAACTACCTCCAACTAATAGTAGTTTTTTATAGCTTTGCAGCCAATTCAAATTATTATGTCAGAAGATCTAAATAAAATATTGGCAGATACGGAAACTGCAATGAAAAAAGCCATCAATCACTTGGAGGCTGAATTGGTCAAGATCCGCGCAGGCAAAGCGAACCCAAGCATGCTGGATGGCATCATGGTGGATTACTATGGCAATCCTACAGCAATTAACCAGGTTGCAAATGTCTCCTCGCTGGATGCCCGTACCATTTCTGTACAGCCATGGGAAAAAAATATGCTGCAGCATATCGAGAAAGCGATCACTGCAGCTAATATTGGCATCAACCCTCAAAATGACGGCAACGTGATCCGCCTGTTCCTCCCGCCCCTTACTGAAGAAAGAAGAAAAGAGCTTGTAAAAAAATGCAATGCTGAAGGTGAAAATGCAAGGGTATCCATCCGCAATATCCGCAGGGATAGTATTGAGCACGTTAAAAAATTACAAAAGGACGGCCTGAGTGAAGACGCATGTAAGGATGCAGAAAAAGAAGCACAGGACCTGACTGATAAATTTATCGGGTTAGTAGAAAAACACCTCGAGGCAAAAGAAAAAGAGATCATGGTTGTTTAACTTGTCAGGCTACTGAAATTAATAACTGCGGCAATATAGCGTTTAGCAGTCCTCATCAAATAATTAAATTTGCCACGAATTCACGAAAAATATTCGTGCATTCGTGGCAAACTACTTTTAGACATAATTTTATATGGATTTTCTTCGCGAAACCTGGTTCATTCTTTTTTCAATTCCTTTATATAGTATATTAATAGGAACAGAGATCCTGTTGAGTAACTGGACAGGGAAGAAATTCTATAGCTTCAATGCAACCATTCAAAATGTTTATCTCACGATCTTAAATGCCGGGCTTGATGTATTGCTGCGCTGGGTGTTTTATGTTTCCGTATTGCTTTGGGCCTGGCAATATCATTTTTTTAAAATAGAAAATGTTTATCTCTACTGGTTCGCATTATTCATCCTGGAAGATCTTGCCTTTTATATTGAACACCGGGTAGATCATTATTGCCGCATCTTCTGGGCCGTTCATGTTACACACCACTCATCTGAAGAATTCAACCTCACTACCGGCTTCCGGTCCTCGGTGCTGCAACCGGTTTACAGGTTCATTTATTTTATCCCGATCGTACTGCTTGGCTTTGATCCGCTGGATGTTATATTCATGTATTCGCTTACACAAACATATGGGATACTGGTACACACACAATACATCAAAAAAATGCCCCGCTGGTTCGAAGCTGTTTTTGTAAGCCCGTCGCATCACAGGGTTCACCATGCAAGTAATGTAAGGTACCTCGACAAGAACATGGGTATGTGCCTCATCATCTGGGATAAAATGTTCGGCACTTTCCAGGAAGAACTGGAATCTGATCCTGTAAAATACGGCCTCACCAAACCGGTTGCAAATATCAATAACCCATTTAAAGTGATCTTTCATGAATGGCAAAGCATTGATAAGGACATGCGGAAAAAAATATCTTTATCAACAAGGTTGAAATATTTATTCAAGCCACCGGGATGGAGCCATGATGGCAGCAGCAAAACTGCTGACCAGATGAGAAAAGAATTATTATAAATTATCACCTAAATTTAATCATGCAAATAATTCCTGTAACAGATGTAGCAGGCAGCAATGCTTTCATAAAAGTTCCCTTATCCATTTACAAAGATGATCCAAACTGGATCAGGCCTTTAGATAAGGATATCAACGAGGTTTTTGATGAGAAAAAGAACAAGGCCTTTCGATTTGGAAAAATTGAGCGCTGGATATTAAAAGATGATAGCGGAAACCTGGTCGGACGCATTGCAGCTTTTATAAACAAAAAATATAAGAACAAAGGCGATGACATGCCGGTTGGCGGCATTGGTTTTTTTGAATGTATAAATGACCAGGATGCCGCAGACCTTTTACTGGACAATGCAAAACACTGGCTCATCCAGCAAGGCATGCAGGCCATGGATGGACCTGTTAATTTTGGCGAGCGGGACCGCTGGTGGGGAATGATCACAAAGGGTTATACAGAGCCCCTTTATTGCATGAATTATAATCCGCCTTACTACGTCAACCTTTTTGAGAATTATGGATTCAAACCATTCTATAACCAGGTCTGTTTTGGCCTCGACGCAACGGTAAGGGTTTCAAAAAAAGTGCTTGACAGGCATAAGGCACTTGCCGCCAACCCTGATATAAGTTTTAGTACCATCAAAAAAAATAACCTCGAAAAATATGCGGTGGATTTCGTGGAGGTTTATAATAAGGCATGGGCAGGACATGGCGGATTGAAAGAACTAAGCAAGGAACAGGTCATGCTGATGTTCAAGACCATGAAGCCGGTAATGGATGAGGATGTTGTTTATTTTGCATATCATAAAGGGATCGCCATTTGCATGTTCGTTAACCTGCCTGATATAAACCAATACTTTAAACATTTTAACGGGAAGTTTGGCCTGTTACAAAAGCTGGAATTCCTATGGAGGCAAAGGTTCAGGAAATCAAGAAAGTTCGTTGGGATGGTTTTCGGCACCGTACCGGAATGGCAGGGCACAGGTATTGACGCATATATTATTGCTGAATGTGAAAAGATCGTACAGAAACCGCCACAGCATTACCTTGAATATGAAATGCAATGGATCGGGGATTTTAATACCAAAATGATCAACGTAGCAGAAAGCCTCGGCGAAACTTACCGCAGCAGGCAATTAACTACTTTCAGGTATATTTTTGACCGCACAAAAGAATTCAGGCGGCACCCGATGCTGGCATAAAGCTCGTTCTGCCTGTCATGCTGAGGAACGAAGCATCTCAATATATTCTTTTGTAACCTTAGTAAATAACAAAGTATCGGCATGACAAATTGGATGTGGTTGTTATTAATTAATAATTTAGATTTGCCTCGATCAGCGATCATATTTTTAGCATATTGAGTATCGAATATCATGGATAAGTTTATTGTTTCAGCAAGGAAATACCGGCCACAGAATTTCAGCACTGTCATCGGGCAGTCGCATATCACTACTACCCTTAAAAATGCCATCAATAACAACCAGCTGGCACATGCATTTTTATTTTGCGGTCCCCGGGGTGTTGGTAAAACCACCTGTGCACGTATCCTTGCAAAAACGATCAATTGCGAGAACCGCACAAAAGACGGAGAAGCATGTAATACCTGCAACAGCTGCGTATCATTCGACAGCGGTATCTCATTGAATATTCATGAGCTGGATGCTGCGAGTAATAATTCTGTTGATGATATAAGGACACTGGTGGAGCAGGTTCGCTTTGCACCACAGGCCGGTAAATACAAAGTATATATCGTGGATGAGGTTCATATGCTTAGTGCATCTGCATTCAATGCATTTTTAAAAACACTGGAAGAACCTCCACCCTTCGCCATTTTCATTTTAGCTACAACAGAAAAACACAAGATACTTCCAACGATATTGAGCAGGTGCCAGATATTTGATTTCAAACGCATCACCAATAATGACACCATCGAACATTTGCAGGAGATCTGTGTAAAAGAAAATATTACTGCCGAAAAAGCTGCGTTGCATGTCATAGCTCAAAAAAGCGAAGGCTGTATGAGAGATGCATTGAGCATACTTGATAAAATTGTAAGTTTTACAAGTGGCCATCTGGATTATGCCAACACGCTTGAGCACCTGAACATCCTTGACGAAGATTATTATTTCAAATTACTTGACCAGATGCAGCAGCAACAGCTGGCAGAAGCCTTGCTGCTTTTTGATGAAATAAATCAAAAAGGATTTGAAGGCGATACATTGCTGGAAGGATTTGCTGAGTTCACCCGGAACCTGCTGGTGAGCAAAGATGCCAGGGCTGCGATCTTACTGGAAGTGGCGGACGATTTCAAACAAAAATATCTTCAATATGCCCAGCAGGTTTCTACGGGCTGGTTGATCGCCGCTCTGAATATTTTGAATGAATCCATTATTAATTACAAACAATCCCGTAATAAAAGATTGCACATTGAAATGTTGCTTATCAAATTAAGCTACCTCAAGCAGGCTGTCCAGTTCATAGAAACTGATGAAGGATTCAGTAAAAAAAAATTAACTGATAATACAAAGGCAGTTTCATTCAGGTCAATACCCATCATTAAAATAAAAGAGCCGGGTAAACCTGTTGCAGTCAAACACACTGCAAAAATACAGGCTGCTTCATTGATCATTGAAGATGGAGAACCCGCAACAAAAAACACAATACCTGTCCGGGGGCAAAAAATTGATGAGCCGCAAAAGCCAAAAGCTAAAATGGGTTCACTGGAAAAAATAAGGGAGCAGGTTACCTTAAAAAACCAGCACAATGGAAATAATACCAGGCCATTGACAGCGGATTCCCTGCAAAAAGCCTGGGATGACTTTATAGAAAAACTCTCCGCTAAGAAGAATCATTCTGCCGTTACCAATTTTAAAATGGCAACATTGGAAGTTTTGGATGAGAATAGTTTTGACATTGTTACCCAAAGTAATATGCATCAAAAATTCATTGAGGCAGAAAGATCCGGCCTGATACATTTCATGCAACAGTTCTTCAATAACAGGTTGCTGAAATACCAGTTAACAGTGATTGAAAATGTGACCGAGGCCGACCCCGGCGACAAACCCCTTAATACAAAGCAACAATACCAGTTACTGTCTGAAGAATACCCGCTTATAAAAGAACTAAAGGACCGGTTGAAACTGGAACTGGATTATTAAGGAAAATCCTGTTGCTGCTCAATGATATACAGCACAAGAGCCAGCCTGCCGGTAGGCAGGTGCGACGCCAATGAAGCTGGTTAAAGAAATACTGCCGGGTACAAAATCTACAAATACTTTTCCTGTTTTTACATTAATTTCGGGATTCTAATTATCAATTAAGAAAATCATATTTATGGCAGAAGTGATACGCATGCCGCTGTTGAGCGATACTATGACCGAAGGGAAGATCATAACATGGAATAAAAAGGTTGGTGATAAAGTTAAAGCAGACGATGTATTGGCAGATGTTGAAACTGATAAAGCAACCATGGAAGTTACCGGCTATGTGGATGGGACATTACTTTATATCGGCGTTCCTGCAGGGCAGGCCGCAAAAATAAACCAGGTAATAGCGATAGTAGGAAAAGCAGGAGAAGATTATAAATCATTACTCGGCAGTGAACCTGCCCCGGAAAAAACTGTTGCAGCTAAAGCCCCTGCCCCGACAGCGGTTGCAAACCCTGTCGGCGGTTCAGTAGAAAAAACTACTACCCCGCAGAATACTAAAAATAATTCTTCAGCAAAAGTAAGTTTACCCGATGGGGCAAAAGAAATACGCATGCCATTATTAAGCGATACCATGACAGAAGGAAAGATCGTTTCATGGAATAAGAAGCTGGGAGATAAAGTAAAGGCAGATGATGTGTTGGCAGATGTAGAAACTGATAAAGCCACCATGGAAGTGGTAGGATATGAGGAAGGAACACTTTTATATATTGGTGTGGAAGCAGGAAAAGCAGCTAAAATAAATGAGATCATTGCCATTATTGGCAAACCGGGAACAGATGTGAGTGCTTATGTAGCTGCGGAAAAAGCAGGTGCAACCCCGGCAGCGGTTGAAAACCCTGTCGGCGGTTCGTCAGAAACGGCAGCTGCTGCAACCACCCCGCAACCTATAGAAGTGAGCAATACGACCAATGGCCGTATAAAAGCTTCTCCACTTGCAAAAAAAATGGCAGAAGAAAAAGGTGTCGACATAGCTAAAATAAGTGGTAGCGGAGATGGCGGACGTGTTACCAGGAAAGATGTGGATGAATATAAAACCTCCCCGGCAGCGGTTGAAAACCCTGTCGGCGGTTCAGGAGAAAGATCTAATTTACCGGTTGCAGTTGCCCCTGTATTTACTGCAACAGGAGAAGAAGGCCACACCGATGTGCCACTAACGCAAATGCGTAAGATAATTGCCCGCCGCCTGGCCGAAAGTAAATTCAGCGCACCGCATTTTTACCTGGGCATGGAAATTAACATGGACAATGCGATCACCGCACGGAATGCCATGAATGAAGTGAGCCCTGTAAAGATCTCTTTCAATGACCTTATTATAAAAGCATGTGCAACTGCTTTGCGCCTGCACCCGGATGTGAACAGTAGTTGGATGCCTGCCGGTTCCGGAACGGACGGGGGTGAGTTTATCCGCCGGAACCATCACATTCATATTGGCTCCGCCCTGGCATTACCGGAAGGATTGATCGTACCGGTGATAAAATTTGCGGATCAGAAGACCTTGTCGCAAATAGCTGCTGATGCAAAACAATTATATCAGAAAGCGAAAGACAAGAAGATACAGCCAAATGAATTCACAGGCAATACATTCACCATTTCCAACCTGGGTATGATGGATATTGAGGAATTCACTGCCATCATCAACCCTCCCGATAGTTGCATATTGGCGGTAGGCAATATCAGGGAAGTGGTCGTTCGCAAGAACGGCGTGTTTGACGTAACCCATGTTATGAAAGTAACCCTCAGTTGCGATCACCGAAGCGTGGATGGCGCCGTGGGAGCAGCCTTCCTGCAAACATTAAAGAAATACCTGGAGAACCCGGTAACTATGTTGGTTTAGTTTCCCCGCAGATAAATATGATTTAAGACCGCAGATCCACACAGACAAATAACTGCACAGATCTGCGGTCTTTATTTCTGGCTTATCAGTGGGTATAAAGATTTAATTTTATTTTCAATTTATTTTGAAAGTTCAGAAACAGATCGTAATTTTAGGTTATCAAAAAGAGATCATGAAACTGTCAGAAGCAAAACAACAATTCATCAGCAGCTGGGGGGCATTTGGAACGCAGTGGGGCATCAACCGAACCATGGCACAGATCCATGCATTGTTACTGGTAAGCCCGGATCCCATAACCCAGGACGACATCATGGAGCAATTGAGCATCAGCCGCGGCAATGTGAATATGAATATCAGGGACCTGATCAGCTGGAGTCTGGTGGAAAGGATCATTTTACCGGGCGAAAGGAAAGAATATTTCAGTGCAGAAAAAGATATCTGGAAAGTGGCCACGCAGATCATTAAGGAAAGGAAAAAGCGTGAACTTGACCCCATGCTTAAATTGCTGGGCCAGCTGGATAATATTGACGGCGATAAAAAAGACAAGGAAACAAAGCAGTTCATTGGAATGATCGGCGACATAAAAAAACTGGGCAACCAGGCAGATAAGGTCCTGGATGTAATGATCAAAGCGGAAGAGAACTGGTTTACAGGAAGTGTTTTGAAGATCTTTAAATAATAAAAAAATAGATCCTGCTGTGGCGGGATCTATTTTTAAAATAAACTTTCATATTTTTCTGAAATTTTAAAAACAACAGTTATGAAAAAGGTTAAACAGGCAGATCTCGGCATCAGCATTGCATTGATCTTCTTCTTTATCATATTGAGTTTTATTAATGAGGATACAACATTTATCATAGGTTACTTTGTAGTTGGGGGCTGGCAGCTGATCAGCATGATCGTACATGCGGTTAAAGGCTGGTTCACCGAAAAGGGTGGCCGTAGGTATATTTATCACTGGGTGGTGCTTTGTATCCTTTTAACAGCCTTGTTAGGATTGGCCATTCCCGAATTCCTCGTATTACTTGCATACCCCATGCTTTTTGCTGCACCATTCATGGCCATTTATTATTCCTGGATATGCTATAATGAAGTATATGTAAAAATGCAACGGCCTTTAACTTTACTCAAATGAAGATCGAACACAAAGCCCTGGCAGATCTGTTGCAACGGGCATACTCGGCAGAAAAAGCCGCAGCTTTTGCTTACCGGGGTCATGCAGCATCAGTAAAAGATAACCTGGAAAAAAAAGCCATTCGCCGGATCGAAACCGACGAATGGGGACATCGAAGCGAGGTTCGTAAGATCATGATTATACATGATATCCCTGTATCAAAATATTATGAGATCCGTTTTCATATAGTTGGAAAGATAATTTCTTATTCCTGCCATATAATTGGATGGTTCATGCCTTTTTATTTTGCGGGAAGACTTGAAAGTGGTAATGTCTGCGAATACTTTAGAATGATGCATTATTTTCATGAGCTGAATATCAGCAGCCATGACCAGGTCCTGTTTGAAATGGGCATAAAGGAAAAAGAGCATGAAATTTATTTCTTAGGGAAAATAAAAAATAAAAAAATGCTTCCTTTCTTTGAAAAATTATTCGCCTGGGGTTCCGGAAAAAGTTTCAATGATGTGGACCTGGAAAAAAAATACCCGGTTGAATCATCAAAAATGTATTGTCAAAAATAACTTTCATTGAAAGCAGGCGGAATATTTTAATTTGCAGCAATGGATGATCACCCCATCATATTATTCGACGGAATCTGCAACCTCTGCAATAGTTCGGTTCAATATGTCATTAAGCATGACCCGCATGCGATATTCAGGTTTGCTTCCCTGCAGGGAGAAACCGGGCAACAATTGTTGAAGCAATACGGCCTTCCACCCAATGACCTCAATTCATTTGTGCTGATCCGTGACAACAAGCTGTATACCCGCTCTGCCGCCGCATTGAATGTGGCAAAACAACTGACAGGATCTACCCGGTTTTTATATGGCTTTATTATTGTACCTCCTTTTATAAGGAATGCCGTATATGATCTTATTGCAAAGAACCGCTATAAATGGTTTGGCAAAAAAGAGGCCTGTATGATTCCCACGGCAGCATTGCGATCACGGTTTTTAAATTGATTATTATGGACAGGAAAAAAACATTGGTAATAGGAGCATCCCCGAATGCAGAACGATACAGCAACCTTGCTGTCAGGAAACTGGTAGCCCATGACCACCCGGTGGTGGCCCTGGGTAAAAAGCCCGGTATGATCGGCAATACCGCCATCACAACAGACAAAAAGATTATGGAAGATATAGATACAGTAACACTATATCTTAACCCCGAAAATCAAAAACCTTATTACGATTATATCCTTGCATTAAAACCAAAGCGCATCATTTTCAACCCGGGGGCAGAAAATGAAGAGCTCGAAACCCTTGCAAATGAAAATGGTATAAAAACAATGGAAGCCTGTACCCTCGTGCTTCTGAGCACTTCCCAGTATTAGAAAAAAAATATATAATAGCTGGGGTTAACTTTTCCCGGCCGTATACCTACCAAATTATAGCTACAAGCCAGTGTTGACAGCTATATATATTTCTGCTGGTACATACTAAGCATCATAATATGGCGTTTCAGTTTAAGAGTTTATCCAATTATCTCTGAACAAAAACCACGACCATGAAATCGCTTAGTAAACTTACGTTTGCCTTAATGCTTTGCTTAGCTGCTACAGCTGGCTTTTCCCAGTCTTCAAAACCAAAGATCTTCGCAGATTTTCCCAATACGATCAATTGCACTGTTTCAGAATTCACCAATGCATTCAGTGCAACAGAAGGCCAACATATCATTCTTTCTTTTTCAGACGGATTTAAATTCTCTGGCACGGTTATCAGCAATGTTGTAAAATACAGCGACCTGCAAAGTATGACCATAAGGGCAGACCAGTCAGACAAAACCATCTTTCATTTATCAAAGCAAATAAACCAGGATAACAGTGTTTCCTATGTGGGCCGTATCATTAATCCGACTGCCGCTGATGGCTACGAGGTGAAAAAAGATATGTCGGGGAATTATAAATTTGAAAAAACAGATGCGGAAAAAGTATTGCAGGAATGTAATCTCTAAAGCAAAAAATATCCTAAAAACTATCCAATATGCCAACCGCCCGGCGGTCCTAAATCCTACAAAATGAAAAACTTTACCTGCTTAAAATTATTGCTTTTCACATTTTTTATCTCGGCTAATGCTTTTTGCTTACCCAAATTAAGCAGCTTTCCTGCTGCCACGGCAACTATTTATTTGGATTTCGATGGCCATACGGTAATAGGTACATCCTGGAATGGCGGTGCCCCTTTATACTGTGCTGCAAGCGGCATGACCGATCCCCAGATCACAGAAATATTCAACAGGGTGTCGGAAGACTATCGCCCTTTCAATGTGAATATAACTACTGATTCTGCAAAATTCTTAGCGGCACCTTTAAACAGGAGGGTAAGGATCATCATTACACCAACAAGCAGCTGGACTTCCGGCGTAGGTGGTATATCATATGTGGGATCGTTTACCTGGGGTGATGATACACCGGGTTTTGTGTTTTCGGACAGGCTTGGACCAAACAATCCCAAATACATTGCTGAATGTTGTTCACACGAAAGTGGCCATACAGTTGGCTTGTCTCATCAATCAACCTATGATGCAAACTGTGTTTTAACGGAAACATATTGCCTGGGCACAGGATCAGGGCAAGTGGGCTGGGCTCCGATCATGGGTAACAGTTACTATAGGAATATGACGGGCTGGAATGATGGCCCCACTCCATATGGTTGTGCAAATACACAGGATAATTTAACCATCATCACTTCGATGAATGGATTTACATACCGCCCTGATGATTATATTGAAACAATGGATGCAGGGACTTATACCCTTTCTGCAACTTCATTCAATACAAATGGTATCATCACTACAAGTGTCGATAAAGATGCATTTAAATACAATGTTTTGGGAACATCCAATTTTCACATGGATGTTATTCCTTTCAACATTGGTGGAAATTATATTGGGTCCAACCTGGATATAAAGATCCAGCTGTACAATGGACCAACTTTAATAAATACTTATGATCCTGCTTCAATTATGAGTATTACAATTGATACCGTATTAAATGCAGGTACTTATTATTTTGTTGTAGATGGCACTGGGAATTCAAATACCAGTAATTATGGTAGCCTTGGTTCGTATACGCTTACCGGTTTTACCGGCCCGTTACCGATCCATGATGTAAGCCTTAGTGGGAATATTGTAAAAGACAAACATGCATTGAGCTGGAACATCATTGCCGATGAACCGATAAAAACAGAAATCCTGGAAGTTTCTACTGATGGCATAATATTTAAACCATTAACAACGTTTAATACATTGGTAAAAGCATTCAGCTACGTACCGTATGATAACAGCACACTTTATTACCGCTTAAAGGTGATTTCGGTTATTGGTGAGATTGCTTATTCAAATACGATAGCATTAAGAGCTGCAGGTAAACCGGAAAAATTATTTACTGTATCCACTTTTGTCCAGGGTGAGATTACAGTGAATGCTTCTGAGAATTACAAATTCTGCTTAATAGATGTGAACGGAAGAATGATCGCCACAGGAACCGGGACAAAGGGCATTAATAGAATAAACGTATACAATAAACCCGGTGGTTTATACATTATTCAGCTATTCAACGAGAACGAAAAACAAACAGAACGAATTATAAAACAGTAAGGTAGATTCATGTGTAAGTTAGGGATCAGCGTTAGGGGCTGGTCCCTTTTTTTATGCCCGGCTAACAGCTTACAACTAATAGCTATAAGCTTACTCACAATCCCTATAAATAACCTTTAAATAACTTCCTGCATAATTTTTTTATTTGTAACTTTAAAAAACCCCATTTTATGTTATGGAGAAAATTCAATGGTGATCCTATACATCTTCCCATAAAAGATGCAGTAGAACAAGCCATCAAAAGAGAAACTGCTTCAGGTTACAAATTAAAAGTTTGCATTGGTACAGACAGCCAGGTAAAAGGCAGGGATACTGAATTTGCTACAGTGATCGTTTTTTTACGTGAAGGCCACGGAGGATTCATGTTCATTCACAACGAAAAAACAATTATTAAATACAGCATCAAAGAAAGGATGTTGGTAGAAGTGGCAAAAAGTATTGAGATCGCCTATGAGTTGTGCAATTTGTTCACAGATTATGATGTAGACATGGAAGTACATGCCGACATCAATACCAATCCACATTTTAAAAGTAATGAAGCGCTTCGTGAAGCAATGGGGTATATCCTTGGAATGGGATTCGCCTTCAAAGCAAAGCCGGAAGCTTTTGCCAGCAGCAGCTGTGCCAACAAAGTGGTTAATTAAACAGCCGGCTTATTAACGGCGTTATTAGTTTCGTCAATGAACGAAAGCAGCTTTGCTTTCCCTGATTTTTTTATAGCACTCGTTACAAAGTGCTGCGGCAGGAACTGCCATGTTTTTTTCATTGCTTCCAGGAAGTCCTTTACATTTTTACTTACGGTGCGCTGGTTCTCTTTATCCGATTTGGTAAATACCAGGCAAAAAGGTACACGCCAAAGCTTTAATTCTTCCAGGAAGTCAAGATCAAGTTTTTGGGGGCTATGCCGTGCATCTATTAATACAAATACCATGGTCAGGTTCTCCCGTTTGCGCAGGTAATTCTCAATCATCTGCTCCCATCTCCTGCGGCTGCGTTGGCTCACTTTTGCAAAACCATAACCGGGCAGATCTACCAGGTACCATTTAAATGTGTTGATCTTTTTCTTTCCGTCAGATTCATCCAAACTGCTCACAATTTCAAAATGATTGATCAGTTGTGTCTTCCCCGGCGAGCCCGAGGTTTTGGCAAGCTTATCATTGTCACAGATCATGTTGATCAAAGAGGATTTCCCCACATTGCTTCTTCCTATAAATGCGTACTCCGGTTTATCGGGTACCGGGCATTTTTCAAATTCGGGGCTACTGACAATGTAAACTGCTTTCTTGATGTGCATTTAACAGAATTAATATACAAAAATACGCTATCCCGCGCCAATGATAAGAATTGCTGTTTAACCCAATTGTTTAAACAACTTATATTTGCAGGATTGTATGACAGATTTTGCACATGACAGCGTGGTTCCGTATAAAGACTCGGAACTCAGCAAAAAACAACAGGTTGCCGGCATGTTTGATGACATTGCCTGCAGGTATGATTTTTTGAACCGCTTCCTGAGTGGGGGAATTGATATCAAATGGAGAAAAAAAGCCATCGGGCAATTAACTGAACTTAAACCGAAAAGGATACTGGATGTGGCGACAGGGACGGGAGATGTGGCGATCATGGCATCACGTTTGCTAAACCCTGAGAAGATCATTGGCATAGATATCAGCAATGGTATGCTGGAGATAGGCCGGAAAAAGACAGCAAAGCTGGGCCTGCAAAGCACTATTGAATTGTTAAATGGCGATAGCGAAGCAATAAATTTTAATGACAATTCGTTTGACGCGGTAACAGTGGCTTTTGGAGTGAGGAATTTTCAGCATCTTGAAACCAGTTTAAATGAAATTAAGCGTGTTTTAAAACCTGGCGGAAAATTAGTAGTGCTCGAATTTAGTAAGCCAAAAATGCCTTTTGTAAGATCCATGTATAATTTTTACATGAAGGTCGTTACTCCCAATATGGGCAAACTTTTTTCAAAAAACCGCGACGCATACCAATATCTCGACGAATCAATTAAGAAATTTCCTGAAGGAAATAAATTTACAGATATCCTGGATAACCTGGGATATAAAAAAACATATAATAAACCACTGAGCCTGGGAATATGCAGCATCTATTGCGGAGAAAAATAATAAATATCATCATACCGGTTTTGATGCTACCATCAATTGCCTTTACGCAATTCCGTGATGTATTGAACCTGGAGGATCATGATGACAAATCATTTCATTTCGGGATACATTTGGGCGTGAACCGTGCGCATTTCAGCTTCACGCACCACCCGCTTTTTTTACAGAGAGACAGCGTCATGAGCGTGGAAAGCATAAACAGTACCGGTATCAACCTTGCCTGGCTGGTGAATATCCGCCTGGGAGAACACTTTGATATCAGGACCTACCCCCTTAGCCTTGTATTTACTGAAAAGGCTTTTGAATACAGTTTAAAATATCCCGACAAGCCCGCCGGTGAAAGTGATATCACCATAAAAAAGGTCCAGGGCATTACACTCGCATTGCCATTGCAGGTAAAATTCTCCAGTGACCGTATCAATAACTTTAAGGTGTACATGATGGGTGGAGGCAGGATAGAATATGATCTGGCTGCCAATGCGGGCGCAAAAAAAGCCGGCAACCTTATTAAACTTAAGCCACTTGATTATGGCATTGATGCCGCCATAGGTTTTCATTTTTACTTTCCTTTCTTTGTATTAACCCCGGAAGTGAAGATTGGCTGGGGCCTGGCAAACCTGCATAGCCGCGATGAGGACCTCAAGTTCTCTAATGTTATCGACCAGATAAATTCACGTACACTTACTTTCTCTCTTACAGTAGAATAAAATACTGGTAAAGGATACCAGATACCGGATTTTACTTTGTACCACTAATAAAAAATTTAGTAATTGCAATAAAAAATGCCGGAAAAATCCAGCATTTGCTTTTTAATGTTACATAACAAACAACTACCTATTTCTTATATGGTTCGAGCCGGTCTCTTGCATCCAGTATACTATATCGGCAGCTTTCTAAAAATCATACTGCCTTTTGGCAATATTCATCCTGATACCAGCACTGAACATGGTTGAATTGCTGGAACTCCCTACATTGGCAAGTTTATAATTACGTTGCTGTAAGGTCGCATCTAAAAAAATATTTTCCCTCAGCTCATAGGTCACATTTAATATTCCATTGAAACAGGTTGCTTTATTGCCGCTTCCTATTTTATAGCCTTCTTCCATTGAACGTGTTCTATAATCCCTGAAAGGATCACTACCATAATTCAATCCCGCACTGTCAAGCCCCTGGTAATAATAGATCATTTTAGCATTGACAAACCATTTAGGGAATGGCTGGTAGTTCACGATACCGATCACTTCCTGGAAATTTGCACCCAGCGGATGTGCCAATGGCTGATTGTAATGCGTATAATTTGCGATCGAATCTTTGTGAGAATATGTGAAAGGCCTGACGCGGTTCACTTCAACCTGCAGATCCAGATTTTTAAGTCCGAATGCATCTACATATTTTGCGCCTACCTGGATACCAAATTTATTCACCCAATTGGTTGGGCTGTTCTTTATTTTCGATAAAATAAATTCATCTAAAAGGAATTGTCCGTATAACTGGACCCTGTGTAAAATATTTGCTTTAAAATCAAAACCCGCAAGCGCATTGTCAGGGCTGCCAATTGTTCCTTCAATATGCCTGTAAAAAATGATCGGGTTCAGGTACTGAAAATCAAAATGGTCCTTCCTCCCAAAAACAACAGATTCAAATAATCCCAGGTTCAACCACCTGGTCACATTCATACTCAGGTGATGGATGGCGGCATATTTTCTTGAGAACAGTGAATCGAAACGTTTGTTGAACTGTGGGATCAATTCCATGAATATATTCTGGTAATTGAGTTTCCATATCTTAGTATTGAGTTTTAAGAACAGGTAGCTGTTTCCCCAATCACTCAGGAATAAACTGCGATAGCCATCACCAATAAAATTCTTATCATATCCAAACTGAAGGTCAATGTATTTTGCTGCAGTAAAAGTTATATAACCACGGGCATCAAAATAATCTGCTGCCACAATTTTATTTGAATCCGCAGCTACGGCCTTAAATGGTTTATAAAAACCCACGCCGGGAACAGCTTTGAACTTATTTATATATTGCTGGAAAAATCTTGGCCCGCGTTCCTGGTTATCTGTTATAGTGGATGAGAACCCTATTTTATTTGCAATGCGTCCCCTGACGGTAACACCTTTACTATTGACATAAATATTCTTATTATATCCTGTTTCTTTGCCATACTGTAATTGCAAAACAGGGTTCACTACTAAAAAGAAATCTTTTGTATTAACCTCGAGTAAATTGGGTTTAGTGGTATAAAATGTTTTAAGAATGGGCCTTTTGCTCTTTGCATAATCCATTGGCCCGTTAACCCACTCGCTGTTATTCATGAACAAACTCCTGAGGTTATACCTGTCCACTTTACTGAGGTCAAGGTCTGCCCAGGCATTATATTTAGCCAATTCCGCAGAATCCTTGTATCCCTGGCCGGAACTATCTATGTACATTGCTTCCGTTACGATCGCTTTCCTATTAAAGGGTTTAAGCGCCGAAAAGTTCAGGTTGGTATTTCTTTGCTGCTTTATTTCAAGCCTCTCTATAAAATGGTATTCCTTGGAACCCTGGGTGAGATACGTTGATTGTGCCGCTGCAGTAAACGGGCAAACAAAAACAAAAAGTTTGATAAAGCTTTTAATAATTTGCATCGAGTTTGGTATTTTATAAAGAATCTTTACATTCAAGATATGCAAAATTACCTTTTTAAAAACATATCGGTCGTAAATGAAGGAAAAATTCAATGCCTTGATGTGTTGACTAACGGTGAACGTATTGAAAAAACTGCTCCGCAGATCAGCGTAAAACAAAGGGTGATTGAAATAAATGGTGAGGATAAACACCTCTTTCCGGGAGTAATAGACGACCAGGTACATTTCAGGGAGCCCGGCCTTACACACAAAGCAACCATCCATTCAGAAAGCAAAGCCGCAGTAGCCGGTGGCGTTACCTCGTTCATGGAAATGCCCAATACGATCCCCAATGCACTTAGCTTACCATTGCTGGAGGACAAATATAATATTGCTTCAAAAACTGCCCTGGCCAATTATTCCTTCTTTATGGGAGTTAGCAATGACAATGCCGATGAAGCATTGAGAGCGAATAATTTTAAGCACAATATCTGCGGTATAAAGATCTTCATGGGTAGCAGTACCGGCAATATGCTGGTGGATAACCATTCCACCCTCAACAGGATCTTTAGCGAAAGCGAGATGCTGATAGCCACGCATTGTGAAGATGAAAGGATCATCCGCCGGCATTATGAGCAATTGAAAAAAGAAAAAAATATTTTATCCCCTGCAGATCATCCCCTGATAAGAAATGACGAAGCTTGTTATGAATCTTCATTGATCGCCATACAGTTTGCACAAAAGCACAACAGCAGGTTGCATATCCTTCATATCAGCACTGAAAAAGAATTACAGCTGTTTGGGAATATGCTGCCTTTGAAAGACAAAAGGATCACTGCTGAGGTTTGTGTTCATCATTTACACTTTACGGCAGATGATTATGAAAAACTGGGATATAAAATAAAATGCAACCCCGCCATTAAATCTTCTGACAATAGGAAAGCCCTGTGGAAGGCCCTGCTTGATGACAGGCTTGATGTTATTGCCACAGACCATGCTCCGCATTTGTTATCGGAAAAAGAACCGCCTTATGAAAATGCACATGCCGGTTTGCCATTGGTGCAACATTCTTTATCGCTCATGCTTTATTATAACAGCCTAGAATATATTTCATTGGAAAAGATCGCGGAAAAAATGAGCCATGCAGTAGCCACCTGTTTCAATATAAAAGAACGTGGTTTTATCAGGGAAGGTTATTATGCAGACCTGGTTGTTGCAGACCTGAAGAGACCGGCTAAAGTTACAGGAGATAACATTTTATATAAATGCGGGTGGAGCCCTTTGCAGGACTTTGAATTCCCGGCCACCGTATGCAATACATTTGTAAACGGGAACATGGTTTATGGAAACGGAGTGATCAATGAATCTATGATGGGACAACGATTGCTTTATAATAGATAAAATTGATATTATTAATAAAATTCTGACCACACAGGGTTTAAAGCCCCTCTCCTTTGGAGAGGGGTTGGGGTGAGGTCTTTTAAGAGCGCTGTATGGAAATAGATAAAACAACACTGAACGATCTGTCAGTTTTTAATGCGGAAGAAGAATTCTCTATTTTTAATCATATTGACCAAACGCTTACCAGTAATGGCAAAGAGCAATTAAGGAAAAAACTCGCCACCCCGTTAAATAACATCGAAGCCATCAATGGTGTACAGCAAACATTGCGCACGATCCTACACAAACAGGATCAATGGCCAAAGCAGATCAGCAATGGCTCTATTATGGTCATCGAAAGGTTTTATGAAGCTAATATTGATCCCATTCCGGCAGGCGCCTCTTCTTTTTCAGCATATAATTATAAATTATTACACAGCCCGGATTTTTCACTGGTCAAATATTCAGTCAGCCATTGCTTTGATTTTATAAAAGGAATGAAATTGCTGGTCAGTAATTATCTCGCTGATGACAGCCCTGCTCCTTTAAAAAAAATATTGCTCGAGGCAAAAAAGATCACGGACAATGAAGCATTTAAGATCATAGGGTCAACCAACAATGCAACTGCTATTGCTTCACCACAAATGTTACAGCTTGGCCATTTCATTTTATATAAATTCAAAATGAATATGCTGAGCCTGCTCCAGTTGCATGCACAAATGGACGCATGGTATGGAATGGCTATGGCAGTAAAAAAACATGGCCTTGCTTTCCCGGAGTTTGCGGCATCGGCGCAACCATTCATTGAAATGGACGGCCTATACCACATCCTGTTAAAGCATCCTGTTGCATATGATGTCGTCATGAACCGTCAAACAAATTTCCTGTTTTTAACCGGGGCAAATATGGCCGGTAAAAGTACTTTCATTAAATCGGTGGGTGCAGCCGTTTTCCTGGCACACATTGGCATGGGGGTTCCTGCAATAAAAATGGAACTGAGCTTATTTGATGGTATGCTGAGCAATATCAATGTCATTGATAATATTGCAAAAGGTGAAAGTTATTTTTTCAACGAGGTACAGCGTATCAAGGCAACCATCCAAAAAGTAAATGATGGTCGCAAATGGCTTATCCTGATCGATGAATTATTCAAAGGAACCAATGTACAGGACGCTATGAAATGCAGCAGCACGGTTATAGAAGGTTTACTAAAAATAAAAAATTCCCTCTTTATACTCTCCACGCATTTATACGAAATAGCCGAAGCATTAAAAGTACATCCCAATATCAAATTCAATTATTTCGAAACTACAGTAGAAAATGACCAGCTTCTTTTTAATTACCAACTAAAGCAGGGGATCAGCAATGACCGGCTTGGATATTTGATATTGAAAAAAGAAGGGGTTGTAAAAATGCTGGAAGGTTTATAATTATTAAGGTTTGAATCCTATTCGTTGCCTGGGCTCCTGGGAAGGATTGAGTAGTTTTCTTAAAGTTCTAAAAACAATTTGTATATCTCCATCATGTTTCGTTACCTGCTTTTCCAACTGTTCCAATTTTAATAAAATATCTTTATTCGTTAAGACCATTTCTCTTAATCTTGTAAATATCCTGATGACCTGTATGTTTACCTGTATAGCCCTGTCGCTGTTTAATATACATGACAGCATGGTCACACCTTGTTCTGTAAAACAAAACGGCGCATAACGTAACCCCATTTTATCTGCACCATTGGAGGTCGCATTTTGCGACCTCCAATTTTCAAATTCTTTTTTATTCATCTCGAACATAAAATCATTCGGGAACCTGCTTTCATTTCTTCTTACTGCTTCCTTTAGTCGCTTTGTTTCCACATCATACAATGTTGCAAGGTCACGGTCTATCATTACTTTTTGTCCCCTGATCATATAAATCTTATTTACGATCGCTTCATCTGTTACTGATATTATTTTTATCCCTTTTTTCATAAACGAATTAAAATTATTTGATCAAATAGTATTGGATTTATGATGGATTTTTTTCCCTGCTCCTGACGGTTAAAACCACTTAAGTAAATGATGTAAACAGCACGTTTTTGTTGCCCGGCTTTTTAATCTTTACCTATGCTTGTAAAAACATTTGGCAGCGCCGTCTATGGCGTGGAAGCCATTACCATCACCGTAGAAGTAAATGTAAATAACCAGGGCCAGCATTATTACATCGTTGGATTACCCGACAATGCAGTCAAAGAAAGTTTGCAACGTGTCGATAGCGCCATTAAAAGCAATCACTTTTACATGCCGCGGACAAAACTGGTGGTGAACCTGGCACCAGCTGATATTAAAAAATCAGGCTCTGCATTTGATCTTCCCATTGCTATAGGCACATTGGGCGCTACCGATCAAATTGAAAACCCGGATAAATTATCCCGTTATGTCATCATGGGAGAACTTAGCTTAGACGGTTCCGTAAAATCCATCCGCGGTGCATTGCCCATCGCCATACAGGCACGCAAAGAAGCTTTCGATGGCCTCATTGTGCCTGCCGTAAATGCAAGAGAGGCTGCAATGGTAAGTAATTTAAAAGTGTATGGTGTAGAACACTTAAATGATGTCATCAATTTTTTTAAAGACGAAAATTCTCTCAAGCCCACGTATGTAAACACAAGAGAAGAGTTTGCACACGCACAAACAGATTTTGAAATTGATTTCTGTGATGTTAAAGGACAGGAAAATATCAAGCGTGCCCTGGAGATCGCCGCAGCCGGCGGGCACAATGCCATCCTGATCGGGCCACCCGGGGCGGGCAAAACAATGCTCGCAAAAAGATTGCCAACGATCCTGCCCCCGCTTACTTTACAGGAAGCATTGGAAACAACAAAGATCCACAGCGTTGCCGGCAAACTTCCTGAGAATGCAACGCTGGTGAGTAAACGCCCCTTCAGAAGCCCTCATCATACAATTTCCGATGTTGCTTTGGTCGGTGGTGGCGGTAATCCCCAGCCGGGTGAGATCTCATTGGCACACAATGGTGTATTATTTCTTGACGAGTTGCCTGAATTTAAAAGGGCGGTATTGGAAGTGATGCGGCAACCCATGGAAGAAAGAAAGGTTACCATCTCACGGGCAAAGATCGCATTGGATTTTCCTGCAAGCTTTATGCTGATCGCAAGCATGAACCCCTGCCCTTGCGGTTATTTTAATCATCCCGAAAAAGAATGCACTTGTCCGCCCGGGGGTGTACAAAAATACCTGAATAAGATCTCAGGGCCATTGCTCGACAGGATCGACCTGCATGTTGAAGTAACACCTGTTGCATTTGAGGAATTATCATCGAAACAAAAATTTGAAAAAAGTGCATGTATCCGGGAGCGTGTGATAAAAGCACGCGATATACAGGCAGCAAGGTATGAACATGAAGAGGGCATTTATGCAAATGCGCAAATGAGCAGTAAGATGCTTAAAGAGATCTGCACTATAAATACTGCAGGCCAAAACCTGTTGAGAACAGCTATGGAAAAATTAAATCTTTCAGCAAGGGCCTATGACCGCATCTTAAAAGTAAGCAGGACGATCGCTGACCTCGCTGCTTCAACGGATATTAAACCGGAACACCTGGCGGAAGCCATTCAGTACAGGAGTTTGGACAGGGAAGGTTGGGGTGCATGAAAGCAAGTTCATAGTTGCTGGTTTTTAGTTGATTTTGAGTTCTAATCTTAAAAAATCATGCAAAATGAATAATGCTCAAAGCAAAAACCAACCTGGAACTATGAACTTGGAACTATTTAACTTTTTTTACGAAATTGTATAATATTTGATACATTGAAATATTTCAATGTAATTTTGCGTTGCATATTACCGGAATAGACAACAGTATAAATTTTTTTCGAATGAAAATATTATTAGGATATCTCAGGCCCTATAAGTGGTTGGTGATCTTAACACTTGCCCTTGCCTCGGTGAACATCGGCTTTTCACTGGTTGACCCCATCCTGCTTGGTAAACTGATCAATCTTGCAGGCAGCCACAAAAATGCAGCTTACAACGAGGATAGGTTTTTTTATGCATTTTCATGGGACCACCCGGGCGTATGGTTCATTTTAGTATGTTCTATATCAGTTGCAATGATCAGCCGTATTGCAAAAAATTTCCAGGATTATTTTTTGAATGTTGTGATACAAAAATTCGGCGCAAAAGTTTTTACCGATGGGCTACAACACGCCATGAAACTTCCTTACCAGCAATTTGAAGACCAGCGCAGCGGTGAAACACTTTCTGTACTGACCAAGGTAAGGACCGATGTTGAAAAGTTCATGATCAACTTTATCAATATCCTTTTCGGTGTGATCGTGGGTGTTGTCTTTGTATTTGTTTACGCCGCCATATTCATTCACTGGAGCATCCCGGTCGCTTACCTCGTGGGTATATTTGTGCTTACCGTGATCACCAATTTCCTGAGTAAAAAAATAAAGATCATTCAAAAGAATATCGTGGGTGAAACAACAGCACTCGCGGGATCTACAACAGAATCATTACGCAACATCGAATTGGTAAAAAGCCTTGGCCTTACCAAACAGGAAGTCGGAAGGCTGAATAAGAACACTTATAAAATACTCGGGCTGGAATTAAAAAAAGTAAAACGCATCAGGAGTATCAGCTTTATACAGGGCACCATGGTGAACACACTTCGCCAGATAATCCTTTTCATTTTAATGTGGCTGATCTTCAAAGGCAGGATGGATGCAGGCCAGTTGGTTACCATGCAGATATTTTCCTTTTTTGTATTCGGCCCCTTACAGGAGATAGGCAATATCCTGCTTTCCTACCGGGAAGCGGAAGCATCTTTAAATAACTTTCATAACCTGATGCAAAAAGCTCCTGAACAGGAACCTGCAGATCCAAAATCATTGGGGAATATCAATACGCTTTCTTTTCGCGAGGTTTCATTCAAGCACCAGACGGCATCACACAAAGCCATTGATAATATCAGTTTTGATGTAGCTGTTGGTGAAACGATCGCCTTTGTGGGGCCATCGGGCTCAGGTAAGTCAACTTTGATGAAATTACTCGTTGGACTTTATCGCCCACTGGAAGGAAAGATCTTGTATAACGGGTTGGATGAAACGGAGATACTTTTCGATGACCTCCGTAAACAGATAGGCTTTGTAACCCAGGATACCAATTTATTCAGCGGAACGATCAGGGAAAATCTCATGTTCGTTAATCCATCAGCAACCGAAGCAGAAGTGAATGATGTTTTGGCGAAGGCGAGCTGCACAGGTTTATTAGCGCGTGCAGAGAAAGGACTGGATACCATGATCGGTGAAGGGGGATTGAAATTATCAGGTGGTGAAAAACAACGCATATCCATTGCACGTGCATTATTGCGTAAGCCCCACCTGTTGATCTTTGATGAAGCAACATCTGCATTGGATTCACTTACAGAAGAAGAAATAACCGAAACGATCCGTGATATCTCATCAAGAAAAGGACAAATAACCATTTTGATAGCGCACAGGTTAAGTACCATTATGCATGCCGACAGGATATATGTTTTGGAAAGAGGATATGTTGAGGAAACAGGAACCCATGAGAGCCTGATCGAACAAAAAGGGCTTTATTTTGCTATGTGGAGACAACAGATCGGTGAAAGAAAAAAAACGGCAACACTGGTCCCTGCTAAATAAAACAGTTTCAGGGATTCAACAAACTCTCTTTTTTATTAAATAACTTTGCCGTATGAGCGAGGAAAAACGGCCAACCCCCAATTATTACTGGAGTATCCTTACAATGAAATGCCCCAGATGCAGGAGGGGCCATATGTTCAAAGACAATAATGCTTACCGGAAATTAAAGCTTTCACACATTTTTGACATGCATGACAATTGCCCTGTTTGTGGACAGAAATATGATTTGGAACCCGGGTTTTGGTATGGTACAGGGTATGTAAGTTATGCACTGGCAGTAGCATTATCGGTTACTACATTTGTTGCATGGTTCGTTTTGATCGGTGTATCAACAGAAGACAACAGGATATTCTGGTGGCTTGGATTGAATGCGTTGTTATTGGTTGTATTTCAACCATGGCTTATGCGGCTCAGCAGGGTTGCATACATAAGATTTTTTGTGCGCTATGACCCTGACTATGAAGCGCAAGGGCCAAAAGAATTTGAGTGATCTTTTTTGACAGGAATCTAATTGATATTCTCAATGATCCCGGCAATCCCTTGCCCGCCGCCAACACAGGCTGTTACAATACCATATTTTTTATTCAGCCTTTTCATATCATTCGTGATCTGTATCGTAAGTTTACAACCGGTGCATCCCAACGGGTGGCCCAATGCAATAGCACCTCCATTGATGTTTACAATTGCAGGATCGAGCTCTAATTTTCTAATAACTGCCAATGCCTGTGATGCAAAAGCTTCGTTCAATTCTACCAGGTCTATCTGTGAAAGATTCATACCCGCTTGTTTTAATACTTTAGGTACAGCTTCTACTGGTCCAATACCCATGATGCGTGGATGTACGCCGGCACTGGCGCAATTTACCAGGCGTGCAATTGGTTTTAACCCAAGTTCATTTATCATCTTTTCACTCATTACAATTACGAACGCAGATCCATCACTTGTTTGAGAAGAATTCCCGGCAGTCACGCAACCGCCTGCCGCGAATGCGGGTTTTAATTTTGCCAGGCCTTCTATGGAAGTATCGGACCTTACTCCTTCATCTGTATCCACAACATAAGATTTCTGTTGTTTCTTTCCTTTTGCATCTAAATAAACCTGGTCAACTGTTATGGGTAAAATACCGGATCTAAAATATCCTTCTTTAATGGCATTCCCTGCTTTTACGTGGCTGTTGTAGCTGAACTCATCCTGGTCTTCCCTGCTTACATTATATTCCTTAGCGACGGCTTCTGCAGTTAATCCCATACTTAAATAATAATCCGGCTCCTCCTTGGCAATTGAGTAAGCGGGCACTGTCTTCCATCCCGCAGTTGGCACCAGGCTCATGCTTTCTGTTCCGCCTGCAATGATACACTCTGCCATACCCGACCTGATCTTTGCTGTTGCCATGGCGATACTTTCCAAACCACTGGCGCAATAACGGTTAATGGTGATGCCTGCAGCATGAAAACCTACTGCCCTTGCAGAAATGATCCTTCCTACCTGCAAGCCTTGTTCAGCTTCAGGAACTGCATTGCCGACGATCACATCATCTACCCTCAATGGATCCAGCTGGGGAACGCTTGCCAGTAACCCTTTGATGACATTTACAGCCAGGTCATCAGGCCTAGTAAACCTGAACCCGCCTTTTTTACTTTTTGCAATAGCGGTACGATAACCGGCTACTATATATGCTTCCTGCATGTTGTTTATTTATATATGCAAATTTAAGAAATTTACTCATTAGTTGTTTATGCAACTTTCTTAACAAAGTTATAATTTACTCTTCAAAAGAAAAAACTGAATTGACTATCTTAATTTCGCAGCGATATGTACAAGATCCTTCGCAGTATTTTATTCTTTTTCGATCCGGAATGGGTACATTATTCTTCTATGAATGCGTTGAAAGCCTTTTGTAAGATTGGCTTCCTAAAAAAAACAATACAAAATGTTTTTAAGCCAAAAGGAAACAATCAATATTCAATATTCAATATTCAATTTCCCAATAGGGTTGGACTGGCGGCAGGTTTTGATAAGAATGCGAAATACCTGGATGAACTGGAGGCTTTGGGTTTTGGTTTCGTTGAGATCGGTACTGTAACGCCCCTGGCACAAATTGGGAATGATAAGCCAAGGTTGTTCCGGTTGCCCGCAGACAAAGCCCTGATCAACCGGATGGGATTTAATAATGATGGAGTGAAAGTTGTAGCAGAGCGGTTAAAAAAATGGAGAGCGCATAATGAGTTACGCGTTACTAGTTACGGGTTAATTCCGAAACCCGAAACCCGGAACCCGAAACTAATAATAGGCGGAAATATTGGCAAGAATAAAATAACTCCAAACGAAGATGCATGGAAGGATTACGAAACCTGTTTTATTGCTTTGCACGATCATGTAGATTATTTTGTAGTGAATGTAAGCAGCCCCAATACACCTGGTTTAAGGGAACTGCAGGAAAAAGATTCATTGAGAAAAATATTAAGTAATCTTCAAACCATAAATGTTACACTGCAGCTGCCTAAGCCCATCCTGTTAAAAATAGCCCCTGACCTGACAACAGAACAGGTAGATGATGTAATAGACCTCGCAATGGAAATAAAATTAGATGGCCTGGTGGCATCAAATACTACGATCAACAGGGATCAACTTCAAACTTCAAACTCCAAACTTCAAACTATCGGTGCAGGAGGATTAAGCGGTTTGCCTGTAAAAAAACGATCTACAGAACTTGTGCAATATATCCATCAAAAGACAAATGGACAGATCCCTATTATTGCAAGTGGAGGTATCTTTACCGGGGAAGATGCAAACGAAAAAATCATTGCAGGAGCGTCCTTGGTGCAAGTGTGGACAGGTTTTATTTATGAAGGGCCGTCCATTGTAAAAAACATTTCCACCTATCTTGCAGCAAGTAACAAACAAATAAAATAATTTACTCAATTTTAATACATGCTAAAAGCTAATTGCTAATAGCTAACAGCTTTAAAATGGAACATTTATTTACATCAGAAAGTATCATCAGCTTCCTTGTATTGGTTATACTGGAAATTGTATTGGGAATTGACAATGTGATCTTCGTAAGCATTATCATGAACAGGTTGAAAGATATAAAGGACCAATCCAAAGCCCGTTATATATGGATGGTAACTGGCATTATTTCACGCAGTTTATTGTTGATGGGCCTGGGATGGCTGCTTACTCAAAAAGGAAAGGCGATCTTCAGCCTGTTTGGAAAAGGATTTGACCTGGCCAGTATTGTAATGCTTGGGGGAGGGTTATTCCTCATTTATAAATCGGTGATGGAAATACATCACAAGCTGGAAGGAGAAGACCCGAATGCTGTTCACAATCAAAAAAAATTATCATTAGGCCAGGCAATCGGCCAGATCATTTTGATCGACGCTGTTTTTTCTTTTGACAGCATCATCACAGCCGGTGGTACAGCCAAATATGTTGAGATCATGATCGCTGCCGTAATAATCGCAATGATCATCATGTTCTTATTCAGCCCGAAGATCTCTGCTTTCATTCACAAGCATCCAACACTTAAAATGCTGGCACTTTCTTTTTTGGTAATGATCGGTATCAGTTTAATTATTGAGGGCTGGGACAGTGAAGCTGCACATCAACTGCATTTAAAAAATTATATCTATTTCGGTATGGCTTTTTCATTCGGTGTGGAAATGCTGAATATGGTCATGCGCAAAAGGATGATCAATAAGCGGGTTGTTAAGCTCAATGAACCCATCTTAAGAAATGAAGATGATGAGCACACTGATACAGCGCATTAATATTGTCAATGCCCGGAATTATACTCAACCTTGAACATTAGCCCTACCATGGAACCTGTTGTAAGGTCAGGGCAGGATAGCCGCGACGCTATTAGAACTATTGTTATCAAAGACCGGGAAATCATTGCCATCCACATATCCATCTCCATTCATATCAGCTATTGTATAGGTCACATCAAATAAACCGGCACTGGCGCTTTGGGAATCATAGAACGGGAAATCATTGCCATCCACATAATCATCCTGGTTTAGATCGCCGGTAAACATTGCCCAAACTCCCGGCTCAACCTCGACCTGGTTATTACCAAATGCCTTATTTGCATTTGCTGAAAAATCATATAGTGTTGAAACCACCGAGAAATGAAGAGGCTGTGCACTCCAGGTTTGTATGGTATTCCTATGCCTGATGGCAACATAATAATCACCGGCAGGCTGGATAAATACCGCTGATACTATCCCGTTAGTACCCAGTAAAACTTTCTGGGATTCGACCAAGGCAAGGGTCAACGGGTGATGCAATTCCACCTCTATTGTATCAGTGTTTACGCCGGATGAATTAGACACACCCTGGTTGTATAAAACCTGCTGCATCTGCCCATTTCCGGTATAATAACCCTGCAGGAAAAGCTTAAGATTTACTGCGATGGATGTACTGCAATCTGTGACAGTTACCTGCATGCTGGCAGTATTGCTACAACCGCTTGCATTTGTATAAGTATAGGAAATATTGTAGGTTCCCTCACCTGCCAAATCAGCTGAGAAATTATTATTTATTACCCCTGTACCGGAAAAAATACCCCCCTCTGGAAAACCGATCAGTGAGTCAGTGACCGAATAGAGACAATAATTTGAAGCGAGCCCGGTAAAGCTTACATTGGGAAAAGAACTACATATCGTACCAAGTATATATTCAGCATTATTACCAGTTAGGGAGATCGTATTCAAATTTTGGTCCGGGATATCATTTAATTCTATCCAGGAATTATCTGCATTGTCATCGCGCTGCTGCAACCTCAGTGCAAATTCATTTGCCTGGTTTACCATAGGGTTTCCGTTATAATTATACACGGCGCTATACTGCGGTGATGTTCCGCCTATTTGGAAAACGCCGAAATATTTATCATTGACCCCAATCCCTAAAGCACCATTCAGGGAAGTGGGTTGTTCGTCCACCCTGTAAACCTGGATTCCTTCTGCTGTTCCTGAAACAGACGTTGCTGTAAAACTTTCGCCTGTAGCGTGGCTGATACTGGCTGTTTTTATACTGCTAAAATAATCATGCGAACTTGCGTTACCGATAGCAGCGCCGCTCATTGGTCGCCCTACTGTGCCAAACAGCACCGCGTGATTGGCAGTTAAACTTCCATCAATAGCGTTGCCCGTAAAGTCATCGAAATTATAATAGGCTGTCAGGTGTGCGTACAATGCGTCTGAAGAAATTATTTTGTGGCACATCCTGTCACGTACCTGTGCCTGGCTCATACCGGTATCCCAGATACGCAGTTCATCAACAACACCGTCTAATAAATACCCTACTGCTAACAGCTCCGTAGTATTGGGCAGGGAACCGCTATTATCAATGCTGGTCCCCTGTAAAATACCATCGATGTAAAGACTTAAGATACCTGATGTGCCGCCATTCCGGGTAAAAGAGATATGATGCCATTTATGATCGCCCACACTGGCCTGTGAAATAATTGACGCACCATTTGTTCCGTCAGACCGCCCTACAACTATCTTACCTGGATCAGTTGACCCGACGCCAAAATAATGAATGGCATATGGTGAAGAGCTGGTTCCTTTTTGAACGATCATCTGATCGGGAATATTATTAGACAGGATATTTACCCAGCATTCGACCGTAAAGTCCTGGTCCGATCCAAAATCATTCTTATTGTCACGATCCAGCATATATATATAACTGGAAGTACTACCGGGGAAACCAACACAGCGTCCGCTACCGGGTAAATGTGCTGCTACCTGGCAAACAGTATTTCCTCCCACCATATCCACCTGCCCGTCACAGTTATCATCAATACCATTGCATACTTCAGTCGCTGCAGGATTTATAGCTGGGTTGGCATCATTACAATCTGAATTGTTCGTAACATAGCCGGTTGGAACTGCATCTCCACAAGTCCCGGTAATTGATGTTGATGGATCGCCAAAACCATCTCCATCTGCATCAGCATAAAATTCAACAGGCAAAGAGATCACTGGAGAACTTGTATACAAAGTATTGATCTCAGTTGCAGAAAGCGCCCTGTCAAAAAGAGCCACGTCATCTATTTTGCCATTGAAGAAATAATTGAGGCCGCAATTTTCGTAATCATTCCCCACAACCAATGGCGTATTATCATAAGCAATTGTAAAAGATGTAGGAAAAGTTCCTGCAAGTATATTATCAATGTATACTTTCGCCTGGTCAGCTGCGTCATCAAATGTTAGCGCAACATGGTGCCATTGTCCTGCAGCAGGTGCAGCAAAATAATGATAGTCCATTGACGTTGGACCATTCGACCAACCAAAATACAGTAAACCTGACTGAAACCATATCCCATAAGAATCTGCATAACCACCGCACAATGGTTTACCTATTATTGCCTGGATGATCCCGGGAACACTGGTATAATATATCCATGTAGAGACCGTAAAATTTACAGGATGCAGGTCTGCATGATCAGCAACTTCAATATACCCATTTGTACCATTGAACTGGTAGGCAGAATTAGCGTCTCCATTGTGTCCGGCAGTAAGTGTAGCATTATGAATACTGCCAGGGTGATTGAAACCACTCATATCATTTCCATTGCCACTAAATGGCAGGTAAAGTTTCGTGCCTTCTATGATTGCATTATCAATAATGCCATCGCAGTCATCATCAATACCATTACACAATTCAGTAGCCGCTGGATTAATAGCTGTATTGGCATCGTTGCAGTCTGAATAGTCTGTAACATAACCTGCGGGTGGCAAAACTGTAGCAGCAGCTATGTAATTGTTAATATCTCCAAACCCATCATTATCGGTATCTGCATAATAACGATTTTTGGTTAACACAACCGAAGTTGGGAATGCTTGCAGGCTATACCCCACAGGTAGATTTATGGTCGTGAAACTTCCACTAATAGTACCCGATGTAAGGCTGATTATTGTATAGTCGCCAGCTGGGATAGATCCTGACTCTATGACATTTAAAGTTCCGCTCAATATCGTGTTCCCGTTACGTAACAATTGGTCATGGCCGGTGCCGGGGCCGCTGCCATTAAAAATTTCTATATTTAAAACACTGTTAGCCGAAAGCGGTTGAGCGCTGTTTATTTTCAACTGGCCAAGCCCAGCAATACCAGGCGCAACGATGCCGGTATTATTCAATCCATTTAGAAATTGAATTTCGCCATAGCCACTGATAGTACCTGTATTGCTGGTAGGTGTATATACGGCCGTGGGATAATTGCCATCTATCCTTCTGAAAATACCAGCATTATTAAAGCGGTCTGTACTGTTCTCAC
>JBDTWL010000018.1:0-59659 GCA_040006715.1 Ferruginibacter sp.
AAGTGAATGCATCACAAAAAGACAAGGACTTCATAATGGCAGTGAACTGGAAAAAAGCAGAGGAATACCTGAAAGCCGGAAAAGGTAAAAAACAGTCTGTACGCTATGTCCATAATATTTATGATGAAAAAACTCATTCAGCAACTTCAGAGATCAGGACCGAAGTGATCGTGCTTGATTCAAAAGAACTAAAAGATATTTGTTATTTTTTCCCCTGCCCTAAATCGCCGCATGGATGTGATGTCAGCCCCACCGGTGAATATATTGTTGGCAGCGGCAAGCTGGCAGCGCTGATCCCTGTTTTTAGTTTTGATAAATTAATAAAAGCAATTGCAGCAAAAGATTATATCGGTGAATTTGAAGGGATACCAATTCTTAAATATGAATCGGTATTATATGGAGAAGTAAAAAAACCCGGGCTTGGGCCATTGCATACAGAGTTTGACAATAAAGGCAACGCCTATACTTCCATGTTTGTTTCATCAGAAGTGGTGAAATGGAATATCAAAGACCTGAAAGTATTGGACAGGGTCCCGACATATTATTCTGTGGGCCACTTGACTGTTGCCGGCGGTGATACTAAAACACCAAATGGTAAATATCTGGTTGCCTATAATAAAATAACCAAGGACCGGTTCTTACCAACAGGCCCTGAATTATCTCAAAGCGCTCAATTATATGATATCAGCGGTGATAAAATGCAACTGATCCTGGATTATCCAACGATCGGGGAACCACATTATGCCCAGATAGTTCCTGCGGAGCTGATAAAAGCCAATTCAGTGAAGTTCTTTAAAATGGAAGCCAATAAGAACCCCTATTTCTCTAATGGTGAAGGAACTACAAAGGTCGTGCGCACCGGGAACAGGATAGATGTGTACATGACCGCGATCCGCTCTCACCTTACACCCGATAATATTGAAGGAATTAAAATGGGCGATGATGTGTATTTCCATGTCACCAATATTGAACAGGATTGGGATGTGCCGCATGGCTTCGCTATAAAAGGCGCAGCTAATGCCGAGTTGCTGGTTATGCCGGGCGAGACACAGACATTGAAATGGAACCCCGACAAAGTTGGTATGTTCCCCATGTATTGTACCGATTTCTGCAGTGCATTACACCAGGAAATGTCAGGTTATATTCGTGTGTCCCCTGCAGGTAGTACTGTTCCATTGTTATTCAGTACCGGCAAGAATTACCCGGTATCAGATTCAATTAAAAAGAAATGATCTTTTAAAAGAACAGGTATGATTATCCTGTTCTTTCTTTTGCATTCGTAAAGCTATTGTATGAAAAATGAAAAGCTCAGGCCATGGATTAGAATACTATTGATCATTTGCGGGCTGGCATTGATCCCTGTACTGTTCGTACCCATGTGGAAAATAGACCTGGTTGCGCCGCAATATCCCGAAGGCCTGATGCTGTTGATATATCCTGACAAGTTAAGCGGTAACGTAGACATCATCAACGGGCTGAACCATTACATTGGTATGAAGACCCTGCACACGGCCGATTTTCCCGAATTTAGCTTTTTGCCTTATATCATCGGAGCTTTTGCAGGAGCATTTTTACTGGTGGCTGTTTTTGGCCGGAAAAAATGGCTCTATGTATTGTGTGTTTTGTTTATCAGCTTTGGTATTTTAGCAATGTATGATTTCTGGAGATGGGAATATAACTACGGACATAATTTAAATCCTGAAGCAGCCATTATTGTCCCGGGTATGGCATACCAGCCGCCTCTGATCGGCTTTAAACAACTGTTGAATTTTGGCGCTTATTCAATGCCGAATATAGGCGGATGGATATTTGTCAGTGTGGGTGTATTGCTGCTTTTCTGTACTGTAATGGTATGGCGGAGCAGCCGGAAAAATGTTATGGCAACCAAATTGGCAATACCTGCTATAGCATTTTTTTCCCTGCTAAGCAGTTCATCCTGTAATACAGGACCTGAGCCGATCAAAACCGGCACCGATAATTGTTTTTACTGCAAAATGACCATCAGCGATGCCCGCTTTGGTGCCGAGATCGTAACCACAAAGGGTAAGGCCTATAAGTTCGATGACATGCATTGTGTTTTATCCTGTTTAAGGACTGGGGAGCTTGGGCCGGGGAGCATTAAGGATATTTACTTAACTGATTTTTGCGGCAGCCACAGGTTAATGAATGCAAATGTATCCTCACTTTTAAAAAGCAATGAGCTCAGAAGCCCGATGGGTGGCAATGTCGCTGCATTTGAGAGCAGGGATAGTTTGATAAAAATACAAAAACGTTATCCCGGCGACACTGTTAACTGGGAAGAACTGAAAAAGCAGTGAAAAAAATAATTTATATATCAGCCTGCGTGTTTTTTACATATAACGCCGAAGCAAAAACGATACTGGTAGGAAAACAGCAGGCTACCAGGTCAGTTCAGCAGGCAATTAATATGGCTGTAAGCGGCGATACTGTTTTGGTTGAAACCGGCTATTACCATGAAAAGAATATACTGATCAATAAAACCATTTTTTTAATAGGTTTGGGCCACCCTGTTTTAGATGGGGACCATCAATATGAGATCATTTCAATTAAAGCAAATGGCGTATTGGTAGATGGGTTTAAAATTATTCACTCAGGCGTTTCTAGCATTGAAGATTATGCCGGGATAAAAATTTACAATGCCCGTGATGTTATCATCCGCAATAATATCCTGGAGGATACCTTCTTTGGTATATATTCCCAGTATGGCATTAATTGTACCATTGAGAAAAATACTTTGGCTGCATACAATAAACCGGAACAGGAAACCGGTAACGGCATTCATTGCTGGAAAAGCGACAGCATGCGCATCATTGCCAATACGATCAACGGGCACAGGGACGGTATATATTTCGAATTTGTCACAAACTCTGTCATCTGGAGAAATGTTTCCGAAAAGAACCTGCGTTATGGCCTGCACTTTATGTTTTCCAACAACGATTCATATATTACCAATATTTTTAAGAATAATGGGGCAGGCGTTGCCGTGATGTTCTCGAAGTCTGTAAAAATGTTCCACAATTATTTTGAAGAGAACTGGGGTGACGGGGCATATGGCTTACTATTAAAAGAAATCAGTGACAGCTATATTGAGAACAATCATTTTGCAAAAAATACTACCGGTATTTTTATGGAAGGCGCCAGCCGCATGCACCTGGAAAAAAATGTTTTTGAAGCAAATGGATGGGCCATGAAGATTCAGGCAAGCTGCATGGATGTTATGGTCCTGAACAATAATTTCAAGTCCAACACTTTTGATATTGGAACCAATGGCAGCCTCTCTTTAAATACTTTTATCAATAATTACTGGGATAAATACGAGGGCTATGACATCAACAAGGATAAGCTGGGCGATGTTCCGTACAGGCCCGTGAGCCTGTATGCAATGATCATCGACCAGAACCCGCCTGCCATGATCCTGTTCAGGAGCTTTATGGCTTCCTTGCTTGATAAAACTGAAAAGATATTGCCAACACTTACACCGGAGAACCTAAAAGATGACCATCCTTTAATGAAACCCTTACCACTATGATCATTGCAAGCAATGTAACAAAGCAGTTTGGAAAGATGAAGGCACTGGATAATGTTTCTGTAAAGTGCAACAGGGGAGAATGCATTGCCCTTATCGGGCCAAACGGAAGCGGCAAGACGACGTTTATCAAAGCGGTTTTGGGTATGGTTGTGTGTGACAGTGGTTTTATTACATTCAATGATAAAAATATCCTGCATGATTGGGAATACCGGAAACACATAGGCTATATGCCGCAGATCGGCAGGTACCCGGAAAATATGACCATCGGCCAGGTATTTGATATGATGAAAGATATCCGGAAGAAAGATTGCGTGTCCCTGGATGAAGCATTGATAAAACAATTTGGATTAGATGCATTATTGGGTAAACGCATGAGGACCTTATCAGGCGGTACAAGACAGAAAGTGAGCGCAGCCCTTGCCTTCTTATTTGCCCCGGATGTATTGATACTGGATGAGCCCACAGCAGGTTTGGACCCGGTTGCATCCGAAATATTAAAGGAAAAGATCATCGCAGAAAAACAACATGGCAAACTGATCCTGGTAACTTCTCATATTCTAAGCGAACTGGACGACCTGGTCACACAAGTGATATATATGCAGGAAGGAAAACTTTGCTTTCACAAAACAATCGAGGCACTGCGTGAGGATACCGGGGAAGAAAAATTATCAAGGGCAATTGCAAATGTAATGTTGAAATCAGGCAAATGAAGAAGATCATTAAATATGTTATCATAGATATATTGCGCAATAAGATCATGCTCGCATATACATTATTCCTGCTCATCATTGCACTCAGTATTTTCAACCTCGAAGACAATTCATCCAAGGGATTGCTAAGCTTGCTTAATATCATATTGATCATCGTTCCGCTGGTTAGTATGATGTTTTCTGCCATTTATGTTTACAACAGCGCCGAATTCCTTGAGTTGCTGGTCAGCCAGCCTTTAAAAAGAAGGTCCATCTGGCTTAGCTTGTTTTTGGGCCTTGCCTGTTCACAGGCTTTTGCTTTTTTTATCGGGACAGGAATACCGATCCTTTTATATGAAGCAACTGAAACAGGTTTTATGATGCTGGCAACAGGGCTGTTATTGTCCGTGATCTTTGTGGCAATAGCCATCCTGGCAGCTGTTCTTACAAGGGATAAGGCCAAAGGCATTGGTGTGGCCATATTATTATGGTTATATTTTGCATTGCTATTCGATGGACTGGTATTATTTATCTTATTCCAGTTTGCAGATTATCCATTGGAGAAAATAATGGTTGGAATAAGTGCATTGAACCCGATCGACCTTGGCAGGATCATGATATTGCTAAAACTGGATGTATCAGCATTAATGGGTTATACCGGTGCTATTTTCAGGAATTTCTTTGGTACGGAAGCAGGGTTATTACTGGCCTTTTTAGTATTGGTATTATGGATACTCCTGCCACTATGGTTATCAGTTAGGAAGTTTGCCCGAAAAGACCTGTAGCATATTTTAAACGGCCTGTTTGGACAGGGTAAATTTATTAAGATGAAAAGACATGGAACATTGACGCCTTTATCAAGAGAACATCATAGTGCGCTTATACTGGCGCAATTGCTAAAGAAAGGAGCGCCTGCCTACAAAGGACTGCCAACAGGCAATGCTGAGAAAATAATGTATGCGCAGAAAATGTTTCATAATTCCCTTAAAGAGCATTTTAAAAAAGAAGAGTTGTTGATCAACAATGTTCAGCATTGCCATGAAGATATTCAAAAACTTGGGAAAGAGATCTTCATTGAACACGAACAACTGACCAGGTCTTTTCTTAACCTGGATAAAGCAACAGACCCCGTAGAAAGCATGGATGAATTGGGTAGTGCCCTTGATGCGCATATCCGGAAAGAAGAAAGGGTTTTATTTCCACTTGTGCAGGAACATTGCCCTGAAAAGGACTTAACGGAGATAAGCATTCTGTTACAATGAAATTTGTAAGCCATGAAAAAGGATATAGAAGCAGGCAGGGATATTGAATTACTGGTAAACAGGTTTTACGATAAGGTAAAGACCAGTTCTGTCATCGGGTATATTTTCAATGATGTGGCAAAAGTGAATTGGGAAAAACATTTGCCCGTGATGTACCGGTTTTGGGAAAATGTTATTTTTTACACGGGTGTATATACAGGTAACCCACTATTGGTTCATAAACAACTGGATAAATTATTCCCTTTGGCCCCGCAACATTTTGCTGAATGGAATATATTATTTTCAAGTACCGTTGACGAATTATTTGAAGGCGAAAAAGCAAACCTCGCAAAACAACGTGCTATAAGTATATCTACCGTGATCCAAATGGAGATATTTAAATCAAGGCAATAAAAGAGCATGCGTTACCTGCATGCTCATAAAACCCGGTCCTGGTATTATTATTTAGGTGGTAATAATACCCCATCGATCACATGAATGATACCGTTTGAAGCAGGTATGGAAGCAATTATTTCAGCTGTTCCATTGACAAATATTTTCCCGTCCTTTTTTGTGATGGTAATGTTTCCTCCATTTACCTGTCCCAAAACCTGCCCGTCCTGTAAGTACTCAACTTTATAAACTCCCACCGAAACATGATATTGTAATATATCAGTAAGGTCATCTTTCTTTTCAGGTTTTAATAAACCGTCCACTGTTCCCGCAGGGAGTTTATCAAATGCTGCATTTGTTGGCGCAAATACGGTGAATGGCCCGGCATTGCTCAATGCATTCACCAGGTCAGCCGCTTTCACAGCTGCTACCAAAGTACTGTGGTCCTTGCTTCCCATGGCAACCTGTACCACATTTTTAGCAGAAACATCATCCTGCACTTCAGATTGCCCTCCAACCGGCTGATCTTTGGCAGCAGGTGGGGAACTGTCATTGTTTTCTTTTTCGTTGCTGTTGCATGCTACAGCAACCATTAATAAACAGCCGCTGAAAATTAATTTTATCTTTTGTCTCATTTAAATAGGTTTTAATTTTATCAGTAAAGGTTAAAACTAATGTTCCCGCACCTGGATTTTTATGACTGGAATCATATACCGAAATGAAATAATACAGGGATTTATTTCCGGTACTACTTTTGGCGTGCTTTTGCATAATAAAATATTAGTTAAATATCATTAGTAATAATTTTGGTAGCTCATTTTATATTAATTTGCTGGGTATCATCAATAGTTTTAAAATCTTTTAACTAATGAAAAATATCCTCGCAGTTATCTGCTGCTTTGCTGCTATGTCTTTTGCAACCTGGGAGACCGATTTGGATAAGGCAAAACAAATTGCAAAAGAAAAACATGAACTTATCCTGCTCAATTTTTCAGGCTCAGATTGGTGTGGCCCCTGTATAAGGATGAAAAAAGAAATTTTCGACAGCAGGGAATTTGTTGAAATAGCTGAGAAGAACCTTGTACTGCTAAATGCTGATTTCCCACGGGGTAAAAAAAATCAATTAAGTAAAGAAGTGAAACATAATAATGAGGCATTAGCCGATAAGTACAACCCCGAAGGCAAGTTCCCTTTTACCCTTTTATTGGATGCTAATGGAAAGATCATCAGGTCATGGGATGGGCTCCCCGATGAAAATGCAACAGCGTTTACAAAACTAATAAAAGGCCTTTGCGATGCCAATAGATAGTCCTGCAATATTGGTATCGGAATTCAGGAGAGTGGAAAAACTCATGGGAAACCGTTTTGAATTTACAGTAGTTTCGGAAGATGAATCATGGGCCCAACAAAAGATAAGCCTGGCTATTGAAGAGATCAGGCGCATTGAAAGATCATTCACAACCTTTGATGCAAACAGCCAGACAAATAAAATTAATGAGCAGGCCGGCATCAGTGCGGTTAAAACCGATAAGGAATTCTTTGAACTGGTGCAGCGTTCTATAAAGATCTCCCGGGTAACAGATGGTGCATTCGATATCACTTATGGTTCCATCGATAAGCGCCTTTGGAATTTTGACAGGTCAATGACCTCGCTGCCGGATGAAGCAACAGCCAAAGCAATGGTAAGCCTTGTCAATTACCGGAATATAATTTTGAACAGCGGGGATTGCAGCATCATGCTGAAAGAAAAAGGAATGCGTATCGGTTTTGGCGGGATCGGGAAAGGATATGCTGCCGAAATGGCGAAGGTATTGCTTCAACAGGAGGGAGTATCAAGTGGGATTGTAAATGCATCCGGTGATCTTGCAGCCTGGGGTTCACAGGCAAATGGAAAACCATGGACCATTGGGATCGCCGATCCTGATAATGCGCACCTGCCCTTTGCTTACATGAACATCAGTAATATGGCTGTGGCAACTTCAGGTAACTATGAAAAATATATTACCATCAATGGGAAAAAATATTCGCATACCATTAATCCAAAGACGGGCTTACCCGTTACAGGGATCAAAAGCGTTACGATCATTAGCCCAAATGCTGAAATAGCCGATGCATTGGCAACGCCGGTAACAATTATGGGGATAAAGGCAGGGCTGTCACTGGTAGATCAATTACAACAGGTAGAATGCATCATCATTGATGATCACAATAAAATATACGCTTCAAAAAATATCCATTTACAATGAAACAAAAGAAAATAAGATCTGCCGCCCTGGTTACAGTAACATGTTTAGTTATGTCAATGTTGATGATTTCATGTTCTACCGTAAAGGAATACCAGAAAAACAAGTTGAATGACGGAGAAATGGTTTTAAGTAACCGTACTGTCGAAAAGACCGAATTAAGTTTTCAATCCTACAGGGAAGGATCCTCGGGAGCCAATGCAGGTAAAAAGGGTGGGGGCTGTGGCTGTAATTGATACAGGACAGGAATGATTAAAAAGAAACGGGAATAATTTTACTTATGAAAAGAATTTTTTTTACAGCGGCAGGGATATTCGCATTGTTACAGGCTTATGCTCAAAATGTGCCGGATAGCAGTGGCTTCAGATCGAGGAAATTAAAAATGGAAGAAATAAACCTGGTATCAAGTTATTATTCCCAGGATGGGAATAACGCAGCAGTGACAGGAGGTATCGGTTCTGAAAAACTTACTGATCTTGCAAACGTGTTCGATATAAAGCTTACCAGGTATGACAAAAAATACCGTAAGCATAGTTATACTGTTGAAGTGGGAATAGATCATTACACTTCTGCTTCTTCCGACCAGGTTGACCTGAAAGCAAATTCTTCCGCATCCCATGCTGATAACAGGATATATCCGTCTCTTGGCTGGAATGTAGAGAATGAAAAGAAGGGGAGCAACTTTGGAATTGGCCTTTCTTTTTCAACGGAATTTGATTATAGGTCTACCGGTTTCAACATAAATTATTCAAAAAAGACAAAGAATAAAGCAGGCGAATTCAGTGCCGGATTCCAGGCATACCTCGACAAGGTAACACTGATCGCCCCGGAAGAACTCAGGGGAGGTGTGGGAAATGGAGTTGATCAAAGCGGTACTGCTTCCAGGAATACTTATGTGGGGTCCCTTTCTTATTCGCAGATCATTAATGAGCGCCTCCAAATAATGTTGCTTGCCGATGTGGTTTCACAGCAAGGTTATCTTAGCCTTCCTTTTCACCGTGTTTATTTTGATGATGGAACGGTGCACCAGGAAAAATTGCCGGGTAACCGCCTTAAAATACCGTTGGGGTTCAGGGCTAATTATTTCCTGGGGGATAAATTTATTATCAAAGCCTATTATCGCTTTTATACTGACAATTGGGGCCTTGTTTCGCATACGGCAAACCTGGAACTACCAGTAAAACTTACTCCCTTTTTATCAGTGAGCCCGTTTTACAGGTTTTACGATCAGTCTGCGGTAAATTATTTTGCAGCATATAAAGTACATACAGCCGCTGATCAATATCATACCAGTAATTATGACCTTTCTAAATTCAACAGTAATTTTTTCGGGGCAGGTATTCGCTTAACGCCACCCAAGGGAGTTTTGGGCATCCATCATTTTAGCATGGCAGAAATACGTTATGGGCATTATTCCAAGAACATCGGGATGAATTCAGATATCATTTCATTGAACCTGAAGTTTAAATAGCTTTTATTGATACCCGATATTTTCTGTAAGTTCAATTTTGCTTCTCATGAAATTGCCCGATCCCCTTCCAGCCAGTTTATTATTTTCATCAAACAGTGCAGCATCTGCAATGTATAAATTTGTGGATTTGAATTTCAGTTCACCGACCGACCTGATCAGCCCGGATGAAACAGGCCGCAACAACTGCACATTCATAGATACCGTGTAAACAAATACATCACTGACCATGGAGTTCACTGCAAAGAACGCGGCATCATCCAGCATTTTAAAGTATAGAGAGCCATGGATGGCGTTTGCTGCATGAAAGAATTTCTCTTCAACTTTTAAACTAAGTTCTGCCCTTTCACTGGAAATGCTGATGCTGATCCCTTTTTATAATTCCTTGTTTATGGGAGCAGACAGGTACATGTGCTCCAGTTTTTTAAAATGTTCTGTATTTTCTTTCATTTTATTTTCCTGATAAATAATGATTGCCGTTCTTATATTTTTGATTCGATCATCCAGGTATGCCCGAATGGATCTTTTATTTCTCCCTGCCGGTAACCGTAATCGTAATCCTGTGCGGGGGAGATCACTGTTGCGCCTGCCGATACCGCTTTGTTCATGCATGCATCAACATCCGCTACAAAAAGGCCTATTTTTACGGTGGTTCCATTAACTTCTTCGGGGCTGAATTGACCAGCCTTCACGGATGCTTCATGCAGATGGAATATGGTATCATTGATGGAGAGCTCGGCAACATGTAAACTGCCGTCCTCGTTATTCCATCGCCTCAACTCAACCGCTCCGAAAGCTTTTGTGTAAAAGTCAATGTTTTTGATCCCATTCTTTATGTAAAGCTGTGGTGCAAAAAAAGTTTTGTTCATATGTGAGTTTTTATGGCCGAACAAGTGAAGCGTTCCCAGGATCATTTCTTCGATGTTGCGGGTATAGGTTTCTTAGCCGCAACTTTAACCTTCATTTGTTTGGGTCTTGCATGCCGGGGCTCGTAAATACTAAGTTTCCCGCCGCCGGGTAAAGTTATTTGGCTAATCAATCCCCAGCCCTGATCCTGAATGCTGCTGCAGGTGATCTTATGCTTTGCCATTTCTTTCACGAATTGCCTGATATCATCGCACATCAAATAGAATTCATGTAAATTATTTTTAGAAGCAGGATGTATGGCCACTTCTGAAGGAGGTAAACCAAATATCAGCCATCCATTTCCTACATCAACATTAGGTAATTTTAAAACGTTGAGAAAAAAATCACGGTCTTTTTCCGGGTTCGTGCTTGAAATAATAGAATGTGTGCCGGTGATCATATACGCATAATTTAAAAAGTCAGGTCCGCTGAAATATCTTTTGCAAAAGTAAAATGGATCTAAAATAATTTATACCGTTCATCATTTGAAAGTAATTAATTTATGGATATGCAATGCTTAATGAAAACAGGTGGATGCTGCCGCCCGGGTTAAGATTGCATGAGGGGCAAAATAAGGGTAAATACAGCACCTGCTCCCGGCCTGCCCTCAGCTGTGATAAAGCCCTGGTGGGTTTCTGCGATCTTCCTGCAAATGGCCAGGCCAATGCCTGTGCCACTATATGCCTGCCTGCCGTGGAGTCGCTGGAAAATGGTAAAGATCTGTTCATTGTATTCTGGATCGAATCCGATACCATTGTCTGAAAAGCTGATCTGCGTATAACCATTTTTGTTAGTAAGCCTGGGATTGGCTGTCACCTCATTTTTACTCAACATCCTTGCAGTGATCGTTATCACGGGTCTCTTATCCGTATATTTCAGCGAGTTGCTGATAAGGTTTGAAAATAACTGTGAAAGCTGCAACACGATCCCTTCGATTGTTGGCAGCCCTTCATACCCGATCTGTGCCCCGGTTTCCTGGATCAGTAATTCAAAATCATTTCTCAGGTTGTCCATTAATTTGTTAAGGTCAGTATCTATAAATGCATCTTCTTTTTTGGATATCCTTGAAAAAGAAAGCACATCCTGTATCAAACCCTGCATCCTGCCTGCCGACTGGTTGATCTTATCCTGGTATTTCAACATGTTTTCTTTGTGATCCAGGTTTTCTCCCAGCAATTGAGTAAATACCTGGATCTTTCGCAGCGGCTCCTGCAGGTCATGGCTGGCGATATAAGCAAATTGTTCCAGGTCATTGTTCGACTTCAGCAGTTCCTCGTTCACGACAGCTAATTTCTCATGCGATTCCATGATATTTGTTATATCATGTGCAATGGTAAGCACCCCGTATACCGCACCATATTGATCCTTTAGTGGGATATAGGAATTCTCAAAATAACGTCCAAGCACAATTGACCTGTATGATGTATTGGTTATTGTCTGGCCGGTAAATGCAATTTGCATATCCCTGACCATTTCAGAATCCTTTAACTGCGGGTAAACCTCCAGCAGGTTCCTGCCGATGATGTCTTGTTCACCGGTATTATAGAATTCATTTCCCCGCTTGTTCAGCATAACATAGTTCATCTCTGTATCAAATACCCCGATTATATCGATGGAGGAATTGATGATCGTTTCAACAAAATCTTTTTGTTGTTTGAGGGTCTCATTGGCTTCCTGGAGCGCATGGGTCCTCTGAGTGATCTTCTCTTCCAGCCTTTGGTTGAAGGAAATGATCTCACGGTTCTGGGATTCGATCCTGGTAAGCATATGATTAAAGGCAATGGTAAGCGCACCAATTTCATCTTTTCCATAAGCAGTTGCCCGGACGGAATAGTCTCTTTTTTCAGAAATGATCTTAGCTGTTTGTTCCAGTGCCAGGATGGGTTTGGAAATAGATCGCTGCAGTATTTCAGAAAGAATATACGCTACCAGCAGGGATAGAACAAAGAGCAGCAAGGCAATGACACCATACCTGCGTAATTGGGCATACATTGCTTCCATGTCGGATTTCAGGTATAAGGTCCCTAATTCCGCTTTCCCCTGTAAGATAGGCTGGAAGCCTTCCAGGTGATCATTCCTGAAATAAAAGCCTTTATCCCCGGGGCTTGCCGGCAGTGCTTTAACAGGAATATCGGCGGGGTATCTTGCAAACAGGTTTCCATTCTGATCATAGATGGCAGCAGCCACGATGTGATCCTCTGCTTTAAGGGCATGAAGGATATCATTTGCATCCCGGGGCACATCAAAAGCTACAGCACCGGCGCTATTGGAAGCCACGACATCTGCCAGCGTGCTCAATTGGCTTTTCAGGCTGTCCTTAAAAGTGTAATATTCCAGGATCATATATGCAGCCGACATCAGGAATACCACCACCACGCAACTCAGTAAGATCGCGTTCATCAGCTTATGCCGGATAGGGGTATCTGTTAGTCTCCTTAGCATATTTTATTAGTGATTACAAAACCTGTGCAACACTCAGTAATTTTGAGCTGATGCTTAGGCGGGCATTTTTAGCTGCATCTCCATTTATCTGCATCCTTATCTTATTCTTATCTGTGAAAAATCCAATGATACCACCCATACGGGCAAAATTTGCTGCATCGCTTACCGTTAGTATGTTCCGGTTATTGAGATCAGAAATGATGTTCTTTATTTCGGGCGGGTCATTTGAATTTATAAAAAGTATATGGCAATGGTCTATTTGTTTAACATCCTGGAACCTTTTGATCCTTATCGCGTGACGGCCGATCGTTTCTCCTTCAACAGTTGCTTCCAACGCCTGGCCAAACGGATCGTTGCCAATGATGCCAATGACGAAATCATCGTTGTATGATTCAAATGCAGTGGGAGGCCAATCTACAAAGCGGGTGAAATTATATATGAACACTGCCTTTAACTGGTATTCAGGAGTTGACTGGGCCCTTAATGAAATGGTGGTACATAGTAAAAGCATGATAACGATGCCGGCTTTTACCTGGCTCCTTGTTTTACTTCGGGCAATATGGTAAATATTTATTTTCAAAAGCGTAAACCTATTCTGCCATGAATACTTCTTGGTATTTCCCTGTTGCCAAATTCAAGGTGTGAATCGTCTGTCAGGTTCTGTACACTGATACCCAGTGATAAAAATCTATAGGTCCAGTTAACCCGCAGGTCAAGGCTAAAATATGCCGGTATCTCATTAGTATACACATCTTTTGGGATCTTGCCAATATACCTCCCCAGCAGGTCGAATTCAATGTTCTTTGGAAGATCCATGATAGATTGCAGCATTGCCTGGTTTACAGGATCTACTGCTTCGATCGATTTGGTACCGGGTAAGGTATTCCCGGCTGTTAATTTGAATTCTTTATTGAGATAAGTATAGCCGGTCCTTATCCTCCACCAATTGGTTATAAAATAATTACCAGAGATCTCAAAACCCCAGGACTTTGCCCTTAAATTATTTCCGAAGACAACAGCGGCGGCCGGGTTGCCTGTCGTATCAAAGCTGCGCAGGTGCTCATACCGGTTGTAAAATGTTGCCAGCGAAACATTTATTTTATCGTTGGGGTGTACCCGGTAACCCAATTCATACGCGAGGACTTCTTCAGATTTGAAAGCGGGGTGATTGACCAGAGTAAAACTGGTAATATCAGCGTCGAACCTGCTGGGTGTTCTTACTGCCCTCGACACTGCTGCCCAAATAGTATGCTCTTCAGTCGGGGTCCAGGCAAGCCGGCCACTGGGCTGCCATTCAAACCCCGTATAATCGTTGTGAAGCAGCTTGGTGCCAATGGTCAGTTCCAGGCGCTTAGGCATAAGCGTTACCTGGTCCTGGATAAAACCGTTGAATAGTTCCAGGGTCCGGGTAGGAGGGGTAAAAGTATTTGCAAGGCTGACCGTGGCATCCTTCAATACCCGGTAACCCGCGCCCCAGGTAAGCCGGTTCCGTCTAAGGATCTTAAAAGAATGCTGCAGGTCAATATCAAAAGTATTGATCTCGTCCGTTAAATGTGACGGCTTGATATTCCGCCAGGTGCGGTCATAATACGTCTGTACACTCAGGTTGGACCTTTCCGAAAATACATGTGTCCAGCGGGCCATAACATTCTGCCCGTTGATCTGTGTACTGTCATTTTTATCTTCATCGCCCCCGTAGAGGTCTCCTTGTAAAATAAACTGGTTTTTGGCAGAAGGCATATAATCCATCCGGAAGCCGCCCCTGTTAAAACTCCAGTCATCATTGGCATAGGTGCCATCCGTATACTTCGAACTATTGTAGTCCCATCGCTGGCCAAATATGCGGAAGAAGAATGTGGAATCAATGTGTGAGCCATACCTGATGGAAAAACCATCCCTCAGGTAGGAACCATATGAGGCACCTATAGAAAGGCCCTGTGTTTCTTTTGCATTCTTGGTGATCACATTGATAACGCCATTCACGGCATTGGCTCCCCATAATGTTCCACCCGGGCCGCTTACCACTTCGATCCGGTCGATATTTTCTTTCAATGCAGCTTGTGCATCCCAGTACACGCCGCCAAATAAGGGATTGTATACGGTACGGCCATCGATCATGACCAGTAATTTATCTGCCAGCGAACTGTTCGCAATGGGAGCGCCGTTAAACCCCCTCGAAGTAACACTCCAGTCGTGTGAGCCTGCCCTGGCCACTTGCAGGTTAGCAGCAAGCCTTAATATTTCGGGCAGGGTGGTAGTGGCTGATCTTCGTATGTCCTCATCAGTTAGTACCTGTATGGCGGAAGCAACTTCAGTCAGTTTCTGGGGGCTTTTCGACACAGATGTTACTTCTATATTCATCAGTTCTTCCACGGAAAGCCTTTTGAGTGCTGCCACTGCAGGAAGGGATTTTTGTGCAAATATTCCTGCCGGTACTGTTGCAAAAAAAACAATGAACAGGCAGAGCAGGAACAATTGATTTTGCAGGATCTTTTTTAAGATCGCAGTAAGATCATGGATATTGGAGGGCTTTACGATAAAATCCACTGCACCCAGTTCCATATTGGCAGCAATGGAGGCGGTATCCGCTGAAGTAGAATACATATAAACGGGGACGTCTTTAAGCCGTTCGATCTTTTTTATATTAATAAGGCATTCTTTCCCATTCATACGGGGCATGTTGAGGTCAATGAATATCAGGTCCGGAATGAATCCCAACTCGTTTTTGATCTTCTCAAGAGCATCAATGCCATCACTTGAAAATACACAGTTGACAGACCTGTCGGCCCTGCCCAAAGCAGTGCTGAATATCTCCTGGTCATCGATGTCATCGTCTACCAGGAACACAGTTTTGGTTCGTTGCATTTGTTTAGGTTATTATGTCCTTAAATGTAATAAAATTCATACAAAAAAAGTAAAATAACAAGGTACCCCGGGTCATTAAATACTAAACTTATACTTTTTCTGTTAAGCATGGCTGGTATGAGTTCAGCTTTTAAATAAAAAAGGGTTTTGACGTTTATCAAAACCCTTATCGTTTCTAATCCTTCAACAGTATTTACTGTATCAGGGTCTAATATTATACTCTCAGTTGTCCTTCAAGCTTTTATTTAAAAACGCTTTTTAAATAATTCCAATTTTTATGCCAGTTTTATTTGGTTTATTAAATTGGTTCGCAGTTATCTTATAACAATTAGCGTAAAACTTCCTGCTTTATTCAAAAAGAATACATGAAAACGGTATGAATTTTGAAAGGGTTGACCATAGATTCTTTAACTGCTTATTATTCATATCGACATTTTATTTATCTTCATTAAAGCTGGTAATGATTCAATAGAGGCTGGTTCTTTATAATGCTTAAACGTATTATTCATGAAAAAGACTATCAGGTGGTCATGGCTCAGGGATATCTCCATTGCAAAAAAGCTTTATTTCATTGTAGGCACAATGGCAATATTAATTGTCATTGAATTACTCACGCTTTGGTTCGCCATCCACACATTATCTTCCGTTCGGGCATTCATCGGGGCTGAGGGATTATGGTCCAAAGCGCAGAAGGACGGGGTTTTCCACCTCGGCAAATACCAGCGTTCGCACAATGAAGCAGACTACATCGCATTTAAAAAATTCATGGAGGTTCCCCTCGGTGACCACAAAGCCCGTGTGGAATTATTTAAGAAAGATCCGGACCTTTCAATCGTCAAGGCAGGGTTTTTACAAGGCCGCATCCATCCCGATGATATGGATGGCATGATCAAACTGGTCACCAGGTTCAACAATACACATTATATTCATAAAGCCCTTGATTACTGGGGACAGGGAGATTCTCTTATAACCGTTTTAATACCCATTGCAGAAGAAACACAACGGCAAATTCATTCCGGATCCATATCATCCGAAAAACTGGACCAACTGACACAGGGGGTAGACGCTATCAACGAGCAGCTGACACACCTGGAAGATAATTTCTCATTTACATTGGAAGAAGGTTCCCGCTGGCTCGAAAACCTGATCCTTAAAATCCTTTTCACGGTAGCACTAACGGTAGAAATAACCGGGTTGGTATTAACGGTGCTGGTAACAAGGAGTATCACAAAAGGGCTTAACGAGATCAACCGGGTTTCTGATAAGATAATGAAGGGGCACCTGGATGAACAGGTAACTGTATTTTCCAATGATGAGATCGGCCAGGTAGCAACTTCCGTGAACAGGATGACGGAGCAATTGATCATTTCAAACAGGGAACTTCAAAATTTTGCCCATATAGCTTCTCACGATTTGCAGGAACCGCTTAGGAAGATCATTGTTTTTACTGACCTTTTAAATGAAGAGGCGGGAACAGCAGTGAGTGAAAAAGGAAAGCAATATATGCTGCGGATCACTGATGCAGCTTCCCGCATGCAGCGCCTGGTAGAAGATGTATTGCAATTGGCCGGGGTGAACTCAAGCATGGAATTTACCAGGGTGGACCTCAACAATACCATATCCCGCATCGTATCGGATATGGAAATAACCATTTCAAAAGCCAATGCATCGGTCATCGTGGGACGCATGCCTGAAATTGAAGCCAATGAGATCCAGATGGAACAACTTTTTCAAAACCTTATCGGCAATGCACTGAAATTTACAAGCAGCAACCCGGTAATTAATATTTCAGCAGAAATGATCAGCGACAGGGAATTGCCGGAGGATTACCGGGGAAAGAACTTGCATGGTCCTGCCGCTAAAGAAAAAGCAAATGATCTTACTTCCGGATTTTGCAGGATCTATGTTAAGGATAATGGGATTGGATTTGATGAAGTATACCTCGACCGGATATTTACTGCATTTCAAAGACTGCACAGCAAACAAAAATACCAGGGTACTGGTATTGGCCTGGCTATATGCCAGAAAATTGTGCAAAACCATCACGGGATGATCTCTGCTGTAAGTACAGCAGGTCAGGGAGCTACTTTTATTGTAACGCTCCCGCTATTGCAAAAACAATTTAAAAATGCAGTGAATATTTAAGGCCACGCCTCAACTGGCCCGGTGCAGCCATAACCTGATAATGGATGCAGAAATATCCCTCAGTTCTTTATAGGATTGAGGCTTACGCAAAAAGCAATTTGCCCCCAGTTTATAAGATGAACTTTCATCCTGCGCAAATGTTGATGTAGTAAGTATGATCGTAGGGATATGGGCATAGGTCTTATTATCCCTTATTTCTTTTAAAGCATGCAGGCCAAGCATGCCCGGCATATTCAGGTCGAGTAATATCAGGGCGGGAAAATTCTCCGGCTCAGTTGAATTCAGGGTAGACATTAGCTGCTCCCCGTTCTCTATGAATATATAATCCAGGGTCGAATTGTTTTCTAAAAAAGCATCCAGGATCAGTTGCCTGTCATCCGGGTCATCATCCACTATATAGATGATATTTTTTTTTGCAGATATCATATTGGATTAATTATTGTAATTATTATTTTGATAAGGTACTGTGATTTCTATTATCAATTACTGCGCCAATAATCAGTGGTTTTTATTTTTTCTATCCTGAAGAAATATTTCCACAATTTGTGGAATTATTTTATCGGGTGCTATTATAAATTTTTATACAATTTATGAAAATGTTTATTGTTTTTAAAAATAAATGATCAATATTTAAATTAAAAATACACTGTAAATGAGTACTCAAAAACCCAAAACCAATGGTTCCTTGAACGGGATCAAAGCACTGGAATTAACCCCTGAGTATACCTCTTCCTCCAAAGAAACCAGGCCAGGAACCCAAATGAAGCGGCAAAAAAAAGTAACATTTAGTGTACCTGATGATGGGTCCTCGGAAAACTTCAACAGCAAGCTCCTGCTTAAAGTATTGATGGAAGTAAAGAACGGGAATTTCGCGGTTCGTATGCCCATCGACGAGATCGGTTTGAACGGGAAGATCTGTGACACTATGAATGAAATCATTACGTTGAATGAAAGGATGATGTTCGAGTTTACCAAGGCCGGCAATATTATCGGTAAGCAGGGAAAGCTCACGCAACGTATCGAAGTACCCAATGCCAAAGGAACCTGGGGTACGGGCGTTGATTCTCTCAATACACTTATATCTGATCTTGTTCACCCCACCATTGAAATTGCCCATGTTATCAGTTCCGTTGCAAAGGGAAACCTGTCACAGGAAATGCCCCTGGAAATAGGGGGCCACGCATTGAAAGGTGAATTCTCCAGGATCGCCAAAGAAGTAAATGACATGGTGAAGCAGCTTAACCTGTTCTCCATGGAAGTAACCCGTGTGGCACGGGAAGTGGGCTCCGAGGGTAAATTGGGCGGACAGGCAAAAGTAAAAGGGGTGGCAGGTGTTTGGAAAGACCTGACAGACTCCGTAAACCAGATGGGTAGTAACCTTACGGCACAGGTGCGGAATATTGCCGAGGTAACAACGGCGGTTGCGAAAGGCGACCTTTCCAAGAAGATCACGGTGGACGTAAAAGGAGAGATCCTTGAATTAAAGAATACGATCAATACGATGGTGGACCAGTTGAACTCCTTCTCATCTGAAGTAACCCGTGTGGCCCTCGAAGTTGGCACCGAGGGGAAACTGGGAGGCCAGGCACAGGTAAAAGGTGTTGCAGGAACCTGGAAAGATCTTACAGATTCTGTGAACCAGATGGCATCTAACCTCACGGGACAGGTGCGTAATATTGCCGAGGTAACAACGGCGGTTGCGAAAGGCGATCTGTCAAGGCAAATTACCGTGGATGTGAAGGGAGAAATATTGGAATTGAAAGATACCATCAATACCATGGTTGACCAGCTGAACTCATTCTCTGCCGAAGTGACCCGTGTGGCAAGGGAGGTAGGTTCGGAAGGTAAACTGGGTGGGCAGGCGAAAGTAAAAGGGGTGGGTGGTGTATGGAAAGACCTGACGGATTCTGTGAACCAGATGGCATCTAACCTCACGGGACAGGTGCGGAATATTGCGGAAGTAACAACAGCGGTTGCGAAAGGTGACCTTTCAAGAAAAATTACCGTGGATGTTAGAGGAGAGATCCTTGAATTAAAAAATACCATCAACACGATGGTTGACCAGCTGAACTCATTTTCTTCCGAGGTGACCCGTGTGGCATTGGAGGTAGGCACGGAAGGAAAACTGGGAGGCCAGGCACAGGTAAAAGGTGTTGCGGGAACTTGGAAAGACCTGACGGATTCTGTAAATGGTATGGCGAGTAACCTCACTGGCCAGGTGCGTAACATTGCCGAGGTAACAACTGCGGTTGCGAAAGGTGACCTTTCAAGAAAGATAACGGTGGACGTTAAAGGAGAGATCCTGGAATTAAAGAATACCATTAACACGATGGTGGACCAGCTGAATTCATTTGGCTCGGAAGTGACCCGTGTGGCACGCGAGGTTGGATCGGAAGGAAAACTGGGCGGGCAGGCTCAGGTACCGGGTGTTGCGGGAACATGGAAAGATCTTACCGACTCTGTAAATATCATGGCGGGTAACCTTACTTCCCAGGTAAGAAATATTGCGGAAGTAACGACAGCGGTTGCAACGGGTGACCTTTCCAGGAAAATTGACGTGGACGTAAAAGGAGAGATCCTGGAGCTGAAGAATACAATCAACACGATGGTGGAACAGTTGAGAAGCTTTGCATCGGAAGTGACCCGTGTGGCACGCGAGGTTGGGTCGGAAGGAAAATTGGGCGGACAGGCTGCTGTAAAAGATGTGGGTGGAGTATGGAAGGATCTTACTGATTCTGTAAATGGGATGGCGAGCAACCTCACAGACCAGGTAAGAAATATTGCCGAGGTAACAACGGCGGTTGCGAAAGGAGACCTTTCGAGAAAGATAACGGTGGACGTTAAAGGAGAGATCCTGGAATTAAAAGATACGATCAATACCATGGTGGACCAGTTGAATTCATTTGGTTCGGAAGTGACCCGTGTGGCGAGGGAGGTTGGATCGGAAGGTAAACTCGGTGGGCAGGCGGATGTTCCGGGTGTTGCGGGAACATGGAAGGATCTTACAGATAGCGTAAATAAAATGGCAAGTAACCTTACTTCACAGGTGAGAAATATAGCCGAGGTTACTACGGCTGTTGCTAACGGTGACCTTTCAAGAAAAATTGGTGTGGATGTGAAGGGTGAGATCCTTGAGCTGAAGAATACGATCAATACGATGGTTGACCAGCTTCGTGGTTTCGCATCTGAAGTAACCCGCGTGGCAAGGGAAGTAGGTACAGAGGGTAAATTGGGTGGACAGGCGAATGTGCCGGGCGTTGCGGGAACCTGGAAGGACCTTACGGATTCAGTGAACCAGATGGCGGGTAACCTTACCGCACAGGTGCGGAATATTGCGGAGGTTGCGATCGCTGTGGCAAATGGTGATATGTCGAAAAAAATTACGGTGGACGTACGGGGGGAGATCCTGCAGCTGAAAGAAACACTCAATACGATGGTGGACCAGTTACGTGCATTCGCCTCAGAAGTGACCCGCGTGGCACGGGAGGTTGGTACGGATGGCAAACTGGGCGGACAGGCCTTCGTACCGGGTGTTGCAGGAACATGGAAAGATCTTACCGACTCCGTTAACCAGATGACCGGTAACCTTACTGCTCAGGTGCGTAACATTGCCGAAGTAACAAAAGCGGTGGCATCGGGTGACCTTTCTAAAACAGTTGCCATTGACGTTAAGGGAGAGATCCTTGACCTGAAGAATACGATCAACACCATGGTGGAACAGCTGAACTCATTTGCGTTTGAGGTTACCCGTGTGGCACGTGAAGTAGGAACAGAAGGCAAACTGGGCGGACAGGCAGAAGTAAGGGGTGTGGGTGGAACATGGAAAGATCTAACAGACAGTGTGAACATGATGGCATCGAATCTTACCAACCAGGTACGGGGTATTGCAAAAGTGGTAACGGCGGTGGCTACAGGAAACCTGAAACAAAAATTAACCATCGTTTCAAGGGGAGAGGTTGCCCAGCTGATCGATACCATCAATGAGATGATCGATACACTTGCATTGTTTGCCGACCAGGTCACAACGGTTGCACGTGAGGTTGGAGTTGACGGGCAGCTGGGTGGACAGGCGAGTGTGCCGGGTGCATCAGGTATCTGGAAGAACCTTACAGAGAATGTTAACCAGCTTGCCCAAAACCTGACAACACAGGTACGTTCAATTTCTGAAGTGGCATCAGCGGTAACGAAAGGAGACCTTACCAGAACGATACGTGTTGAAGCTAAAGGCGAAGTGGAAGCGTTGAAAGATACCATCAACCAGATGATCGCAAACCTGAAAGAAACCACGTTGCTGAACCAGGAACAGGATTGGCTCAAATCAAATCTTGCGAAGTTCACGCAGATGCTCCAGGGGCAAAGAGATCTTAAAACAGTTACACAACGTATCCTTTCAGAGCTGGCACAGGTGGTTATTGCACACTGGGGCGCATTTTATATTTTGAAACAGGATGAAGAAACACAACGTGCAACACTAAGCCTATTCTCTGCTTACGGTTATAAATCTGAAAAGAATATCCCGGCAGAATTTGCCATTGGAGAAGGCCTGGTAGGGCAGGTTGCTTTTGAAAAGGAAAGGATCATCTTATCAAAGATCCCGGGCAATTATATTAAAATAAGTTCTGCCCTGGGAAAAGCACAGCCCTCTAACCTCATTATCCTGCCCGTATTATTTGAGAACAAGGTAAAAGCGGTTATTGAACTGGCTTCGCTTGATGCATTCAGCCAAACCCACCTGGACTTTTTGAGCCAGCTGACAGAAAGTATCGGTATCGTGTTGAACACTATCGAAGCGAATTCCCGTACGGAAGAGCTGCTTACCCAATCACAATCATTGGCAGGTGAATTGAAACTGCAGCAGGAAGAATTGAGCCGTACAAATGATGAGCTGCAGGATAAAGCATTGCTGCTGGTAAAACAAAAGAATGAAGTGGAAGACAAGAATAAAGAAGTGGAAGAAGCAAGACGTTCATTGGAAGAGAAAGCAGAACAACTGCAGCTTACGTCCAAGTACAAATCAGAGTTCCTTGCAAACATGTCTCATGAATTGAGAACCCCGCTTAACAGCCTGCTTATCCTGGCACAACAGCTTTATGAGAACGCCGAAGGAAATCTGAATGACAAGCAGATCCGTTATGCAAAAACGATCCACTCATGTGGTGATGACCTGATACAGCTGATCAATGATATCCTTGATCTTTCTAAAATTGAATCTGGATTTATCTCAGCCAATATTTCACCGGTTCGCTTTGCAGAGATATCCTCCTTTGTTGAAACTACATTCAAGCCACTTTCAGAAGCGAAGCATTTACGCTTTACCATTGATACAGATACGAAATTGCCGAATTCAATGGAAACAGATCTGCAGCGGCTTAACCAGATATTGAAGAATCTTTTGTCGAACTCATTCAAGTTTACAGAAAAAGGCGAGGTCAAATTAAGGATATACGAGGCCAACAGGACCTGGAAGCAAAGCAATTCAAACCTGGATGCGGCCAAGCGTGTTGTTGCTTTCGCCATCAGTGATACCGGTATCGGGATCCCGCAGGATAAACAAAATATCATATTCGAGGCGTTCCAGCAGGCGGAAGGATCAACCAGTAGGAAATATGGTGGTACCGGCCTGGGATTATCCATCAGCCGCGGTCTTGCAGAACTGCTGGGAGGCAGTATTGAGCTTGAAAGCAGCCTCTCACAGGGAAGTACCTTCACTTTATTCCTTCCTATAGAAAGTACATCAGGTATTGTTACCAAGGAAGCGACAGACAACCTGTTGCAGCAATTTAAGCTGGGAGAAGAAAAAGGCGAAATAGATTCACTCCTGCATTCTATCCGGGTGACCAGCGGTAGTGCCGAGACAAAGAACCTCAGTATCGTTAATGAAATGATCAATGATACCGGTGATGACAGGACGAATATTGTGTCCACTGATAAAGTGTTGATCATCGTAGAGGATGACCTTCGTTTTGGTAAGATCATGATAGAAAAGGCACACCAGAATAATATGAAAGCAGTTGTGGCTATCAGTTATATTGAAGTATTCGATTTTATCAACCGCTATATGCCGGTGGCGATCACGCTTGATGTTAAACTGCCGGATACAAGCGGCTGGAAAGTCCTCGACATGCTGAGGAATGACCTGAACTACCGCCACATTCCCATTTACCTCATCTCAGGTGAAGAGAACAGCAGCCTTGCATTGAAGCGTGGAGCAAGGAACTTTTTATTAAAGCCCCTGGACAATGAATCTTTAAATGATCTTTTTGATGATATACTTTCTATCACCAAAAGAACAGTGAAGAAAATATTGCTGGTTGAGGATAACGAGATCGATTCATCCCAGATATCCAAAATGATCGCATACAATAATATCAGTGTCAATATTGCGCCAACAGGTAAAAAAGCCGTCCAGCTGCTGAACAGTAAAGATTATGATTGCATCATCCTTGATTATACTTTGCCGGATATTTCCGGGGTGGAACTGGTAAATAAAGTAGGAGAAGTGAAGAAAAAGATAACTCCTGTGATCATTTATTCCGCAAAGGATTTTGACAAGAACGAACTCAGCCATATCAACCGTACATCGAGTACTATTTTACTAAAAGGGGTTAATTCACTTGAGAATCTCCTGGAAGAAACTATCCTGCACCTTCACCTCAGGCACAATGACCTGCCACCGGAAAAACAACGGCTTATTGAGGGAATACATGTGAAAAATGATATACTAACCGGCAGGAATATCCTGGTCGTAGATGATGATGTTCGGAATCTTTTCGCATTGACCACAGTATTTGAAAGGTATAATATAAATGCCATAACCGCCGAAAGCGGACGGGAAGCGATCGAGATGATCAACAATGAGCATTTAAATGTAGAGATGGTTTTGATGGATATCATGATGCCTGAAATGGATGGTTATGAGACCATACAAAAAATAAGAAGGGAACACAAGAATAGTACCTTACCCATAATTGCGGTCACCGCCAAGGCAATGAAAGGCGACCGGCAGAAATGTATTGAGGCCGGGGCATCCGATTACATTACAAAGCCATTAAAAATTGACCAACTACTTTCTTTAATGCGTATTTGGTTCTATAAATAAAATCAATGAAAAAAAAAATCCTTTTAGTTGATGACCGCGAAGACAACCTGCTTTCGATGGAAACCATATTGGAACCGGATGGTTATGAATTGATCAAAGCAAATTCCGGCAGGAATGCATTGAAGATACTCTTAGCTGAATTTGATTTTGCATTGATATTGATGGATGTGAAAATGCCCAACCTCAATGGCTTTGAAACGGCCGCATTGATCTATGAAAGGGAAAAACTGAAACATATTCCCATTGTTTTTATAACTGCCAACAATTATGGCGATGAGAATATGTTCAAAGGTTATCGTACGGGAGCCGTTGATTATATATATAAGCCAATCAATCCTGAATTGCTCAGGACCAAGGTATCCGTTTTTATTGAACTGTATACAAAGAATCACCAGTTGCTTGCCCATGAACAAAAATTAATAGCCATCAATAAGAACCTGGAGAACGAGATCAGGGAAAGGAAAATGTCGGAGGAAAGGGTGAATGAACTTAACCGGAAACTCCTGGAAAATATAGATCAACTGGAAACGGCGAATAAGGACCTTGACAGGTTTGCGTTCATGTCATCACATGACCTGCAGGAGCCCTTGCGAAAGATCCGCACTTTTACAGACCTGTTGTATTCAAAATATAAGAATACATTTGATGATGATGCGAACCGTTACATAAACAGGATCCAGAAATCAGCTGAAAGGATGCAGTTGTTGATAAAGGATATACTTGAATTCTCAAAAGTATCTAATAATAAAATTGGTTTGACAAGCACGGACCTGAACCTGGTGGTTGAAGAAGTTCTTACAGACCTGGATACAACCATCGTTGGGGAAAAAGCAAAGATCAAAGTAGACCAGCTGCCATCCCTCCCTGCAAACCCAGGGCTGATGATACCGCTTTTTTCTAACCTGATCGGGAATGCGATAAAGTACCGGAAGAAAGATGTTGACCCTGTCATTCACATTTATGCAGAACAGGAGAACAGGACAAATGGAGCAAAGAACGGTATGAATGGCTCCCATGGTAAATTTTGCCGGATCTTTATCAAAGACAATGGTATTGGCTTTGATCAGAAATATGGCGAGCAGATATTTGATATGTTTGTCAGGTTGCATGGGAACAGTGAATACGAAGGAACCGGGATCGGCCTGGCTTTGTGTAAACAGATCGTAGAACATCATCACGGCTTCATATCTGCACTGAGTACGGAAAATGAGGGAACTACATTTATCATCGCATTGCCCTTACAATAAATGAAAGTATAATATTAAATAAAAATTTTATTATGAAATTTTCTCCCGTACGCATACTGATCGTTGATGATGATGAAGATGATTTTCTTATCCTGAAAGAATACATAACCCAGATCACGGACCAGGAATTCGTCATAGATTGGTGCTATAAATATGAAGATGCACTGGTACGCATATGCGCAGGCCAATACCATTTGTATTTTATAGACTATCGTTTAGGTCCCAGGACCGGCCTGCAGCTTATCCAGGAAGCGATGAAAAATAATTGCGAAGAGCCATTTATTTTACTTACAGGGAATGGTAACCGTACCATTGATATGAAGGCAATGGAATCGGGAGCAGATTACCTGGTAAAAGGGGAGTTGAGTACCGAAAAACTTGAAAGGTGTATCCGCTACTCATTGGAAAGGATCTCTTTTTTAAAAGTACTTAAAAGCAGCGAGCGGAAATTCCGAAATATTTTCGAACGTTCAAAAGATACTGTATTTATTGCCGATGAGAAACTGATGTTCACGGAAGTAAACAATGCTTCTTTTAATTTATTAGGGTTTAACAGGGAGGAACTGCTTTCCAGGAGCCTCTATTCGCTGCTCGTTAACCGAAAAGATGTAGCTGTTATTAAAGAACAATTGTCCTCTTCCATCGATGTATTGGATAAGGAAGTTGAGATGCTCACCCAGGACGGTGAAAAAAAATATTGTATTCTTACGCTATCCAGGGAAACAGATATTACAGGCGCCATTTATATACAGGGGATCATACACGAGATCACTGCACTCAAAAGAGCAGAGAAAGCAACATTGATGCTGGAAAAATTAAATGTCGCAAGCAGGCTCGTAAGGATTCTGGCACATGAAGTAAGAAACCCGTTGAACAATATCATGTTATCATCCGGGCAGCTGGAACCGGGCATGGACAACACGGAATTCAATATTTGCATGGAAATAATCAACAGGAACAGTAAAAGAATAGGCGATCTTATTTCTGAATTGCTTAACTCATCACGGAGCGAACCCGTATCGGTTGAAAAAAGAACATTGCAATCGATACTGGATGAAAGCCTTGAGGCTGCTATGGACAGGATCAACCTCAGGCATATAAAACTAAAGTGTGATTATGTATCGGACGATGCCTGGATCATGGCAGACCTGGAGAAATTAAAGATCGCTTTCCTGAATATCATTATTAATGCTGTAGAAGCAATGAAAGAAAACGAAGGGAAACTGGTCATTGCTATTAAAAGAAAAGATGCACAATACATTGTTTCAATTGAGGATAATGGATGCGGTATCAAAGAAGAAGACCTGTCACGGCTCTTTGAACCTTATTTTACTTCAAAACAAAATGGTATGGGGCTGGGACTGGCCTCAACCTTAAATATCCTGCAATCCCACAATGCCTCATACGATATTGAATCCAAAATTGATAGCGGAACAACTTTTAAATTGTATTTCAATGTTGCACTGCCCGATATAAAGGCCGTTGTAGAAAAAAGTACCCAGTGATATTTAAAAAACGGTTTTTAGGTCCATAATAATTTTTAATATTTACTGATTTCCATATAGGATCAAACCCCGATATAATCTGGCAAAATATTAGTAGTTAGTTGAATTATTGATCTTTTAGTACATACATCTATGGAGCAACAACCTGGCATCGACATAATTCCCCTCTTTGAACCTGGCAATGGGGTTAAGGACCTGGACCATTATGCCAGTTCACTCAGGCAAAGTGAATTACGTTATAACCAGTTGGTAGAAAATTTACAGGCAGCTATTTATACCACAGATGCCGAGGGACACATAACGCTTTATAACAAAGCTGCTGCTGATCTTTGGGGCAGGGAGCCAACGATTGGAAAGGACATGTGGTGTGGGTCCTATAAGATATATGATACCGATGGGGCAGACATGCCACTAGATACCTGTTCAATGGCCAGGGTTTTAAAAGAAGGCCGCCCGATCCTGGGGGAAGAGATAATAGTTGTCCGTCCTGATGGTGCTTTTCGCAATGTAGCTCCACAATCCCAACCTTTATTTGACGAAAATGGGAAAATTATTGGCGCTGTGAATATGCTGGTTGATATCACGGGTATCAGGCAATCCGAACATGCATTACGTGAAAGTGAAAAACAATTGATGCAATTGAATAGCTCACTTGAAAAAAAGGTTGAAGAAAGAACGGCTGATCTAAATGCCAGGAATGAAGAATTGAAAAGAAGTGAAGAAAGGTATCATAAGATGATCGATGAAGTGGAAGATTATGCTATTGTATTGCTGGATCAGACAGGGATCATTCTTAATTGGAACAAAGGGGCAGAAAAGATCAAAGGATATCGTGAAGATGAAATTGTCGGCAAAAGCTTCAGTACTTTCTATATGGAAGAAGACAGGCGCAAGGGACTTCCGCTGAATTTATTGGCTGAAGCAAGAACAAATGGTAAGGCTATCCATGAAGGATGGAGGCTGAGAAAAGACGGCACCATTTTTTGGGGAAGTATCGTGATCACGGCGTTGCATGATGCTGAAAAGAATATTGTCGGCTTCTCAAAAGTCACCCGCGACCTGACAGCACGTAAAAAAGCAGAGGATAAAATGATAGAATACACCAAGCGGCTGGAGTTTCAGAATAAGGAACTGGAGCAATTTGCGTATGCAGCTTCGCATGATATGAAAGAGCCGCTGCGAAAGATCAGTTTTTATAATAATTTTATCAGGCAGGATCCATCGCTTCAACTTAACAAGAAAGCATCGGAATATTTGACCCGGTCATTATCTGCCGTTAAAAGAATGTCAAAGCTCATCGATGACCTGCTGACCTATTCAAAAACAAATGCTGCCAACGAAAGTGTGGAACAAACAGATCTTAACGAGATCGTTGAAGAGATCGCTTTTTCACACAAGGAAATGCTGGAAGCAAAAGAAGTAATGATCGAGGTAGGAAAACTTCCTATGATCCCTGCAATACCTTTCCAGATCAAACAGCTTATGGATAATATCATTAATAATTCCATTAAGTATAAATACCCCGGGCGAAAATGCATCATTAAAATAAACAGTAAATTAATACAGGGCTCAGACATCGATAGCAGTGAAGCAGAACCGGGAAGTCAATACCACCAAATAATAATAGAGGACAATGGTATTGGTTTTGAAGCACAGTATGCTGAGAAAATATTTGATATTTTCCAGCGATTGACGAACGGCGCAGGTCACCAGGGTTCAGGGGTCGGACTTGCTATTTGTAAAAAGATAGTGCAAAATCATAGGGGAATCATTAAAGCCGTCGCCATTGAAAATGAAGGTGCCAGGTTTGATATTTTCATGCCTGTGATCAATAACTGATCAGCCTGCACTACACATCGAGAGCATCTTTTTAACAAGGATCTTTAATTCAATAAAGTTATCAGGCTTGACAAAATAATCCCTGGCCCCGTTGTCCAGGGATTTCTTTATGTGGGTTTCAGAACAGGAGGTACTCAAGATCAATTTAACGATGGGTTTATACCTGCATATACCATTAAGCCTTGTGAGTACATCCACGCCTGTCATTTGGGGCATGTTATAATCCATGATTATTAAATCGGGAAGTTCGTCATCGCTGCAGGCAGCTAAAAATTCCATTACTCCCTTCCCGTTCACAACATAGTTTACCCTTGCTTCCGGCTCCAATTGTAAAATAGCTTCTTCGAATAATTCCAGGTCTTCCGGGTCATCATCGGCAAGAAGGATAAAGAAGGATTTTGCTGGCATATGATGGGATTGAAACAAAGTTAATAGCTGGCTTTAAAACATCATAGTGGGTTTGAGTTTTTTTTGGGTACCCTTTAGGCCAATCAGGGTCACCTAAAATATTCCTGCGGCTTGGCATATAAATTGTTTTAACTATGTTTCAACCAAAATCAAAAACATGAAAAAAATATCAATGATCATGGCCACAGGCCTCTTTGTAATTGCTTTCAATGCATGCAATGATAATGAAAAAGACACTGTTAAAGCAAACGTGAATGATCTTTCACAGTATGTTGATTCTGTTGATAATTTACAACCTGTTTATACAGACGGTCAATGGGCAATGATCGATAACGGGTATCAAAGCCGGGTCATAAAAGTTGATCCGCCAACTATTACGCTTGATGAAGTTGAAAAAGCAACAGTGCAAAAATCCAAGGAAAAATATGCGGCAATGAAAGCAAAGTATGAAACCGGTATTAAAGAAGCAAATGCTGCAAAAGCAGCCGCACAAAATCCTGCACAGCACCTCAGGGATGACCTGTTTGGAACAGGTAAACTGGGAGCCGATAATCAATGGAACTTTGTTACAGCCGCAAATGTTGTTTCTGTTTACCAGGATTTCGTTGAAAAAGTAAGGGTAAAAGGAGATAATTATTCAGATGAGGAATGGTCAGAAGTAAGGTCATTATGGAAATCGCTCAATGCAAGGAAAGAAGAAATTGAGAATGATATTCCTGGAAAAGATAAAGTTAAGATAGCCGGGATAAAAGTTGCATACGCGGCTATCAAATCAGTTAACAGGCCCGTATCAAAGATCAATGAAGAGATCAAAGAGAATAAATAGTTTTGAATAGAATTTTAATATGGAAAAAGCGCCCTTGCAACAGGGTGCTTTTATTGTTATCTCATGCCTGAAATTACGGAATATCCTTGTATAGCTTAGTCGATTAGCTGATCCACTGTTTTGTAAAGGGTGTCTTTTGAAAAAGGCTTTGCAATAAAATAATCCACTCCCTCTGAAAAAGCCTTGTGCCTGTCTGATGCTGTATCGTGAGCGGTGATCATTACCAGCTTTGAAGCAGGATGGCTGTGCTTGATTTGATTAATATAATCAAGTCCCAATCCATCGGGGAGATGATTATCCAGGAAAATTATTTGGGGATCATTATCTTCTAATTCCTTAATGGCAGCTGTAATGGTATTCACGTAATTTGCCCTTATGTTTTTACTTAAGAGCATCCCACTTAATAAGTAACAAATATCTACTTCATCGTCTATAATGAGTGCGTTTATCATGGTATGCGTATTAAAATCGTAATCTGCCTGTTTTTGAAAAAAAACTTCATTTACTATCATGGAGGGCAATTTTATTGCCAATCCTCTAACAAGCTATTTATGTAAAATTACTCCCCACATGATGGACGGCTTGCCTTTAAATGGGGATTAGTTTCCCCGAACCCAGGCATGTTATTTAAAAAAAGCGAAGGACAGTTTTGGCACTTATTTTTCTTTGATATTAATAAACTTGTCAATGCCTTTCCCGGGATGGATCATACAAATACAATGGTTATGCACACTGGCTATTCCCGTGGCCTGCATTTCATGGACCATAACGCATGAAGAGGTTTTTAAAGAACCAAGGGATTTTTGCATACGCTGCAGCAAAGAAGGTCAATCTCTTTTTATAAGAAAATTCTTTTACCTGTTTACCTGCGAATATTGTTTCAGCCATTATGTAACCATTGGTATAATATTATTGACCGGTTTCAGGCTGTTGTTTGAGAACTGGAAGGGGTATATCATTGGAGGGTTTTCAATGGTATGGATTGCTAATATGTATATGGCAATATTCTCGCTTTTAAGATTCGGGGTAAAAAAGGAAAAAATGGAGATCCGCACACAGGAAGAAGAGCTAAAGACGTTATCCAATAAGTCTTTAAGACAAATACCCGGCCGTGAAGCAAAACGGGTACCAGCAAAAGTTTCCCGCGTTTAAAATGGCATAATATTTGGATTTTTTTTGATGAATCATTGCGACTATTATGAGAAATTATCAGCATTCCAGGAGCAGTACTTTCAAGCGTTTTATTAAGCAACCCTGTTTATTCATCAAAAAATAAAAGTATATGTACAAAAGAATATTAATTATTGATGATGACCTGGATCTGTGTACACTCTTAAAACGCTTTCTTAGCAGGAACGGGTATGAAATTGAAGTGACGCATTCGGGGTTGGCGGGTATTGAGAAATTCAAAAGATCATCATTTGATATTGTCATTTGTGATTACCGGCTGGGCGATAAGGACGGCAAAGACGTGCTGGAAGAAATAATTGTTCATGATCCCAATGCCATTGTCCTCATCATAACGGGATATTCTGATATTAAAACAGCGGTTGACGTAATAAAATCCGGCGCATACGATTATATAACAAAACCATTGGTACCGGGTGAAATACTGAATGTACTGGAAACGATCAGCAAGGAATGGTTTCCTGTAAATGATGGTACTGAGAAAACGAAAAAGATCAGGAAGCAACACGAGGATGGAAATTTTCTTCGTGGTCAATCGGCACGATCACGGGACCTGTACCAGCAGGTTGAGATCATTTCCAATACTGATTACAGCGTGATCATTTATGGAGAAAGTGGAACAGGGAAAGAAGTTATTGCACATACGATCCATAACCTGGGCAAGCGAAAGGATAAGCCCTTTGTAGCCATTGATTGCGGGACCTTGTCGAAAGAATTATCCGGGAGTGAATTATTCGGACATGTAAAAGGTTCATTTACCGGCGCATTGGCGGATAAGGATGGTCATTTTGAAATGGCCAATGGCGGCACTTTATTCCTGGATGAAGTAGGTAACCTGTCTTACGAGATACAGGCTTCTTTATTACGTGTTATCCAGGAAAGAAAATTCAAAAAAGTAGGCGGTACCAAGGAAATGCCTTTGGATATAAGGATCATTGTTGCTTCCAATGAAAACCTGCAGGATGCTTATAAAAAAGGGAGGTTCCGTGAAGACCTGTACCACCGCTTTAACGAGTTTTCTATTAACATTCCAAACCTTAGTAACAGGAAAGAAGATATCCCTTCATTCGCTGATTTCTTTCTTCAAAAAACAAGGCTCGAATTGGATAAATCAATAAGTGGCTTTGACGATGATGTAATGGAGCTTTTTATTGATTATTCATGGCCCGGTAATTTAAGGGAATTAAGAAATGTTATCCGGCGTGCTGCATTGCTGACTGACAGGCATAAGATATCATTGCAGTCACTTCCTTTTGAGATTGTATCATCCGGGCAAACAAGGATAACATCCACTGCAATGATGCAAAATAAGATGTTCGACCCTGCTAATAACAGTAAAACAGGGGATGTATTAAAAGATACTGCATCAAAAGCAGAATACGAAGCAATCCTGAAAGCATTGCAACAGGTAAATTTCAATAAATCCAAAGCAGCCGAGTTATTGAATATCGACCGGAAGACCTTATACAATAAGATAAGGACCTACGAAGGCAACATGGCTTTATAAAATTGATGGCTACTGGTAGATCAGGACAGCTTTATAAGTTTTGGGAAACCCATTATCAATAAAATTTTCCCTGTATTCTGAAGGATATCAATTCGTAGCAGAATTAAACATACCTCCCGCGTAGTCATAAAGTTTATCACTTCCATGTATCAAGGGGTAAGGGATATTTGTTTCATAACCGGAATGGCATTATTATTTTTTGCGGGGCCAAGCGTAACTTTTACATCGTGTTCAACTCCGTCGTTCAGCAGGGAAATAAAATCAGTATTAACTTCAACTCCATCTACAATGATCTTTGTAACCGCGTTTTGTTTTAATTGTAATAATTCAACCTGGTAAATTGTTGTGATATACCGGTACCGGATCTTTACACTGCCCCATTCCTGTGGTAAACAAGGGTGGAAATAAAGTTTTTCAGCTTTTCGTTTTATTCCAATAAAGGATTCTGTGAGTAATTGGTACATCCATCCTGCTGACCCTGTGTACCATGTCCATCCGCCCCGGCCGGTGTGCAATGGCTCTGCATATACATCAGCTGCTATTACATAAGGTTCTGCTTTATACACGGCAATGGAAGCAGCATCTTTTCCATGATTGACAGGATTTATCAATTGTAATAATTCCCAGGTTTTTTTGGTATCGCCTGTTGCAGCAAATGCCATTATCAGCCAGATAGCTGCATGCGTGTACTGCCCGCCGTTCTCTCTTACCCCGGGTACATAACCTTTTATATAGCCCGGGTTCATTGCAGACTTGTCAAATGGCGGGTCGAACAATTGTATGATGCCTTTTTCTTTTTGCACCAGGTATTTTTCTGCAGCATTCATGGCCTTTATCTGCCGGTCTGGTTCTGCTGCACGGGATAATACTGACCAGCTTTGTGCAATGGAATCAATTTTACATTCTTCATTTTGTTTAGCGCCAAGCGGGGTGCCGTCATCAAAATAGGCACGGCGATACCATTCACCGTCCCATGCGTTGTCGTGTATACATCTTTGCAATTGCGCTGCTGCATCCATGCATTTTTCCAAAAAGGACTTATCATTTTTAATAGCTGCTATTTCAACAAATCTCGTCAGTATGTCAAACAGGAAAAAGGCAAGCCATACACTTTCACCCCGGCCTTCATGGCCTACTTTATCCATGCCGTCATTCCAGTCACCGGAACCAATGAACGGCAAGCCATGGGTTCCAAAGTTTAAAGCATGCTCGATCGCTTTTACACAATGTTCATATAATGTTGCTTGCTTGTCGGACCTGATCGGGAGGTCATAATAAGATTCTTCTCCCGTATTTAATAATCTACCTTCAAGGAAATTGATGGATTCATCCAGAATCGTTTTATCGCCGGTTGATTCAACATATTTGATCGTAACAAAAGGAAGCCATAAATAATCATCCGAGCAGGTTGTACGTACGCCTCTTCCCACAGGCGGGTGCCACCAATGCTGTACGTCGCCCTCTTTAAATTGCCTGGAGGCACATAAAAGAATTTGTTCTCTTACCAGGGAGGGTGTTGTGTTCATCAGTGACAGAACATCCTGCAGCTGGTCCCTGAAGCCAAATGCGCCGCCTGATTGATAGAACCCGCTTCTTGCCCATATCCTGCAGGCAAGTGTTTGGTAATTCAGCCAGCCATTGATCAATATATTTATGGCAGGATCCGGTGTTTCTACCTGTACTGCAGCAAGTGTTTGTTGCCAGTAGTCTTGTATCTTTATGAGTGCCTGTTCTGCAACATCACTGCCTTCGAATTTTTTTATGATGGCCAATGCATCATTGATATTTTTACCTGCTCCTAACCTGAACACTATTTTTCTTTCCTGGTCCTCGGCCAGGTCAAATGTTACCTGTATCACGGCACATGGGTCCAGCGCCGCACCTGTCCTGCCGGAGAACCTTGCCCTGTTCAGTCCATCCGGGTTGCTCAGTGTACCATTCCGCCCGATAAATTCCGCACGGTCCGTAGTAAATGTTTTATTCACATCATCTACATCAAAGAATGCGACCCGGTTGTCAAATTCGGTATTGTATGGATTTCGTGCAAAGATCGCCCCGCTTCGGCTATCCAACTCAGTTATAACATGCATCTGGGTCTTTGTTTTCAGGTCGCCCAAGATCCATTCCACATAGCCTGTAGCTGACAAGCGTCTCGCCCTTTGTGAATTATTCTGGAGTGTCAGCACGATGAATTTTACAGGTGCCTTGATATCCGTGTATACCGTCATAGACGAATCAATACCATCCTCGCTGTGTTCAAAAATGCTGTAGCCAAATCCGTGGCGGGTAATATAAGGAGAGCTACCGCGGCAGGGCAGGGGGGCAGGGGACCAGAATTTACCGCTTTCCTCATCCCTTAAATAAAATGCTTCTCCTTTCAGATCCGTTATGGGGTCATTGTTCCATGGCGTGAGCCTGAATTCATGTGCATTGTCAATCCACGTATACGATTGGCCGCTTTCCGTTATGATACTGCCAAAATCAGCGTTTGCCAAAACATTGCTCCAGGGAGCAGGGGTTGTTTGAGTCGGGCTGGTAGTTAGCACGTATTCCTTACCGTCAGGTGAAAATCCTCCATATCCATTAAAGAACAAAAGCCCGGTTGGCGCGGCAACTGAAGTATAGTTCGAGGAATGAAATTTCGTCGGGCTAAAATATGGAATGGCTGTTTTTAATTTGTTGCGCCTTGTTATCTGCTCTTCCAATGTGCCCAGCCTATCGGAGATGACTACCCGTGCAACTGTTTGGAACAATATCCTGTCTTCATTGGATATCTGGTCAGACGAACGGATAAAAACACCGCCCGGCTGGTCTTTTACATCTGCTGCCGATCCCGGTGTTAAAAGGCCCAGTATTTGGTTGTGCAACACCTGCCTGTAACCACCATGGTCTTCATTCCATATTACCAGGTCAACCATTAATCCCTTCATGCGCCAATAGCTGTGTGCCTGTATGAGCTGCCTTACCAATTCAATATTCCCTGAATCTTCGATCTGCAACAATACAATGGGAAGGTCGCCGGAAATGGAATATCCCCACAAGCCCGATTGGCCACGCTGGTTCTTTATAATGACCGCGGGATCTGTACGCAAAGAATCATTGGCAAAAATAATGGAGCCTGCCAGCCTTGTATATAATTGCGCATCGGATTCCCCTGCATTTATTTGCCGCAGGATCACCTGGCTATGAGTCCACGCAAGTTCCAATACCCTGTTGGTAAGATGATTGTCCTGGTATTTTTCTACCAGGAAATTGCATTGGTCCTTTGTATCAGCAATACCCATAATGATATCGATGGTTGCCGATGCATGTGGCTCAATGACCAGGCGGTACCGCATAGATACAACGGGATCAAGTACAGCTCCCTTGCTCCCTGATAAGGTAGCATTGTTGTTCATCATACCGGGTTTGTGGATCGTATGCCCCCGGCCAATAAACTTATCACGGTCTGTTTCGTATGAGATGTCTTTTACTTCTGCGTCAACTACTTTCATTAAATGGAACATCCAGGGCACTTGTTCTTCTGTGCTCCGTGGCCTGCGTGTACAAATAATTGCATGGCGGTCTTCAATAATATCGGTTTCAACAAATAAGTTGCTGAATGCAGGGTGCATTTCCTCGGCCAATGGAGGCACCAATACTATTTCTGCATAGCTGGTAACTTCTATGATCCTTCTTTTGCGTGATCGGTTGGTAATATGTATCCTTCTTAATTCAATGTCATCTTCAGGTGATACCACGATCTCTGTATGTGTTTCAAGTGAAAAATCGGTGCGCCTGAACTCGGCACGCCCCTGTGAAAAAACTGCTTCATAATTATTGCCCTGTTGCAATGACGGCTGGTAGGCTGATGACCAATAGCTGTCATTTTCCAGGTCACGCATATAACAGAAGGTTCCCCAGTTATCACAGGTTGAATCTTCACGCCAACGGGTAACTGCAATATTCTTCCACCTGGTATAGCCACCGCCCGCATTGGTGACCATCACATGGTACCTTCCATTCGATAATAATTGCACTTCCGGCATTACCGTATGAGGTGTATTGATCACCCGCATAGACACGTCATTGCCGGTTGAAATACTGGTGTCTCCTGCATGGATGGCTGGTGAATAAAATGTGCTTATCCTCGGGATGCGTTCCTGTAATAATAGTAAAGCTGATTTTACATGGATATCCGAAATGAATCTTTGCTGCATCGGTTTCTCCAGCAACAGGTAAGCGATGGATAGAAATGCCATTCCCTGGTGATGTGCCATAAAAGATCTGATGATGGTATGGGTTTGCTTTCTTTGTAAGCGGGAAGCTGTGTAATCGATCGCTTCAAAAAAGCCATACTTGCCTTCGAAGCCTTTTTCCTTCATTGCTTTCAGGTTGTTATATGCCTGCACGGGCTCAACCATCAGGGCCATGATCGTGGCGTATGGTGAGATAACAAGATCTTCGCCCAGCCCGCGTTTAAAGCCGGTTCCCGGCACACCAAAAGCCTTATACTGGTAATTGAGGTTGGCATCTACCATATTGTAGCCTGACTCGGAGATCCCCCAGGGTACATCCCTTTTCCTGCCATATTCAATTTGTTTCTGGATGATCGCCTTATACGTTTGATTCAATAAAGTGTTTTCGTAGGTCGGCATCACCAGTAATGGCATGAGGTATTCGAACATGGATCCGCTCCAGGACAAAAGGATGGGTGTAGTGCCGATATTAGTAAGCTGCCTGCCCAATGCAAACCAGCTTTCCTGGGGTAATTTCCCCTGTGCTATCCCAATGAATGTAGTAAGCCTTGCTTCAGATGCCAGCAGGTCATAGTGACCGTTATCCTTCCTGTGCTCATCAACATTATACCCGATCGTCAATAAATGTTGCGACCTGAAATAGAGGAAATCAAAATCAATGTTTGCAAGTTCATTACATTTCAGTGCAAGCTGTTCTACGGTAATAATTATTTCCTTGGCTCGCCTGGACGATTCTGTTATGACCGTCCTGAAATTATTAAGCCACCCGTTTTCTTCACCAGTGTTCTCCGGGGAATCAAAATTTATTATCTTATGCAGCAGGATCTCCTCGATCTTTGATACCTGCCTGATCGTAGGTGCAGAAGGAAGGAAGGGCATGAGATCAGCAAATTTTCCAGGAGTGTCAGAAAAAATTATCCAGGGGCATAGGGACAACAATTCGTTTTTTGCATCTGTGATCTGTTTCATCGCTTTCTCCGCCCACCAGTATTCTTCAGATGCAGGATTAAAATCCGTATTTTTTAAGATCACTGACAATGATGTTGCTGCTTCTTCAATACATTTTTTTGTTCCTGGCAAGCTATCCAATACTTCCGGGTAATTTTCTTTCAGGTCCTTTGTGAATTTGCTTAGCAGGCTTAATGCGTCGCCGGGGCCGGTTTTTTCCATAACAATATGAACCGTATCCAGGAATCCTTCGAAAAGGTCCTTACCTGAGATTTTCCTGTCTGTAAGCATCAGGAGGCCCTGTTGCAAAGTAATAAGATGGCCGGCTAGATTGCCGCTGTCAACAGTTGAAATATATTTTGGTGACAGGGGCGCCAGTGATTGAGTATCGTACCAGTTATATAAATGGCCCCGGTATTTTTCCATACGCTGCATGGTGCTTACGGTATTGGATGTACGCTCGATGAGCTGGCCCGTGGTTATATAACCAAAATCATGCGCCGTAAGGTTTGACAGTAATGACATTCCTATATTCGTAGGCGATGTACGGTGTGCGGTCCTTTCAACAGGGTATTCCTGGTAATTATCGGGGGGCAGCCAGTTTTCCTCCTCCGTAACAAAGGTTTCAAAGAATGCCCAGATCTTTCTTGCCAGCTTGCGGAGGTTCATAGCCTGTTCCGCAGTTACATCAACGGCTTTACTTGCTGCAGGGTTGCTGATCAGCCAAATGATAAATGGCGCCACTGCCCATAATATCAGCAGCGGGAGTATCATGATCAGTGTAAGTGGAAAATATAAAGAACAATAAATAAATATCCCGGTCGCGAAAAAAGGCGCAAACCACATTTTTGCATATGATTGAAAAATATTTGTTTGTTTCTCCGGGTTATAAGGGTTCCATTGCAGGAGATGTTTACCGGAGATCAACATACGCCACAAAGTCCGGAAGATCGCATCTGCATTCATGTACACTTCATATGGTAATGTTGCAAGCTGTATAAGGAATTGTATGAATTGGTCCTTCGCGGTCTTAAAAGTGTAAAAAAAATGTTGAGAGAAGATCACATCGGGGGGCTTGATGCACAATCCCCACACAAAACTTAAAACAGATGGTGTAAATATGATCGCGGTCACAGCCAATGTCCAAAACCAGGGGATGCTTGAAATTACCCACCCGTAAAGCAGCAACAGGAGCAATGATAAAGGGACAAGGCTTCTTCTCAGGTTATCAAAGATCTTCCATTTGGAAAGTACTGAAAGCGGGTTTTTATAAAACTTCCTGTTATATCCCCTTACAAATGGCATGGTCCAGTTTGCGATCTGCCAATCGCCCCTGATCCAGCGATGTCGCCGCTGCATATCATCCGTATATTGTACCGGGTATTCCTCATACAATTGTACATCAGACACAAGCCCTGAACGAACATAACATCCTTCCAAAAGGTCGTGGCTGAGAATACGATTTGCCGGGAATTTATTTTTCAGCGCCTGCTCAAATACAGCAACATCATAAATACCCTTCCCGATAAATGAACCCTCACTGAAAAGATCCTGGTAAACATCTGATACGGCTCGGGTATAAGGATCTGTACCGGGTTCATTGCCATGAATCTTTGCATACATGGAACTGTTTTCAGCAGGCAAGCTATTTGAAACACGCGGTTGCAGGATACCATAACCTTCTGTGACCCGCCGCTTTTTTTCTGAATACACGGCACAGTTCAATGGGTGCGCAAGGGTGCCCGCCATTTTCCATGGAGAGTCCCTTGGCAATTGTGTATCTGAATCAAGTGTAATAATAAAGCGGACACTTGTATAGACCTTCTCATCTCCAACTATTGCCATAAAATCGTGACCATCGAGGCCTTGTATCAATTGATTCAATTCGCCCAGTTTACCGCGTTTTCGTTCATACCCCATCCAGCATTTTTCATGTTTGTTCCATTTACGCGGCCTGTGAAAAAGGAAAAAACTATCATTGGTAGGGCGCTCATATTTTTTATTCAATTCAACGATCTTATTTTGTACCGCCTGCAATAAGACTTTATCTTCCGGTAAGGCTTCCGATTCCGCATCTTTGAAATCGGTTAACAAAGCAAAGCAAAGATTGGCATCACGGTTGGCAAGAAAGCGGACCTCTAAACTTTCTACAAGCCCATTGATGCCTTTGATATTATTAAGCAATGTTGGGATCACTACCATGGTACGGTATTCAGCAGGAATGCCTTTTGAAAAATCCATCTTGGGTAATAAAGATGGCCGTGACAATATTGTTGCCAGCCAGTTAATGATCGATATGGCCAGTTGACTTGTTGCCAATGCAGCAATAACCCCGAATAATAAAAGCTTCCAGTCGTGAATCCCCCCGGCATAGCCCCTGTTGACCAGGGCCCAGCTGAAAAGCGCTGTCAGCAAAATAATACTTCCTATAAAAACAATGAAAGGAATGCGATTCACGATCTGGCGGCATGTCTGCATCTTTGATGCCTTCATTTTTGCCTGCTTCTGTAACTTCAACAACCCTTTTCCAATAAGATAATATCCAACGTGCGAGTACCTGGGATCATTATTCTTATCCGCATTTTCTTTTGCAGCTTTAATAGCCATTGCTGCGATCTCTTGTTCAGAAAAGCTGCTATAAGTAGCCACTTTTTCAACCGAATGGCGATAACGGTCCCTGGTAAAAAAATCCATTCCGGCATAAATGCCATTGATGTCTTCGCGAAGTGTTTGTTCAATGATACTGTTTGTTTCAACAAATTCCCGCCAATCTGTACTTCCTAAAAAACGAAGGCTATTGATGCTGTTGCTGATGGATACCTGGTCAGCAGCCTGCTTTTGATTTTCCTGTTGTATCAATTCATCAATGGACAATCCATGCTCCGATAATTGCTGTTCCATCCAATTGATAGGCAGGGAAAGATTACTGCCTTTTTCCTGGAGCCTGCGGGCAAACTCTGCAACAAATGAACTTGCCATGGGCGGCTCAGACCTGGCCATATCAGCAATTACCAATACCAGGTTTTTACTGTCATTTTCCGCGGTACTGATCAGTTTATCTGCCCATTCATCAGCTATTGCCTTGTTCGTTATATCTATATAGATCTGTATGGAAAGGCGCCGGAGATTTTCAATCAATGCCAGTCGCAGCATAATAGGAAATGCCCACAATTCCCCGATTTTGAGGAAAGTATTGCTTTGGTAGGAACAAATAAAACCTGCAAGGCTATTGATGTCGATATGGCCGTCGCTGTGGGAAATAATTTCCACAGCCATATCATAAACTCTTGGTAATCCTGCTGATTCACCTTTGCCCAGTTTTGGTAATCCCTTGCTATATCCTTTGGGAAAATGTTTTTTGCCAAGGTATATCTGCTCTTCTATAAGGTAAAAATTATCCAGTAGCCATTCTGCTGCCAACACCACTCTTTCTGTTTGGACAACATCTGTTAAGATAGCATGAACCTCCAGTAAGATATTTTCATTCTCTGCCAGTCTTTTTAAAAGTTGCTCAGAAGGGTGACCTGCTATGAGTGAATGTTTTTTGGAAAGCGCCCTGGCATGCTGTTTCAGCTGTTCTTCGGTGAATAATTCAGCCCGCAGGGGAGGCCGTTCATTAATATACCTGGCATTCCTGTTCTCTCCGAAAAAAGGCTCTATCATGCTTTTTTTAAAAGCGGCGATCGCCTGGGGAAGCATTTCAAAAATATCTTTATCACGATTTTTCCTTTGAGATAACTTCATAATGAGGCAATGAATTTTAATGGATAGAATATATTAGAAGATGCCTTCATACCATTACTATACTAATATTATGCCTTATGTCAATATTGTGCGCTGAAAACCAGCATGTAGAACACCTTTTTACACATAACCATTGCTGTCGGATTCTCATTTTCTACCCGCGGCTGTTTTTGCTTTTCGACAGGCCCGGCCTGTTTCCGGTAACAAATGTATTACTTATATTAAATCAGGTACAACCTTTATCTCTATGGGGCAATTCTTTCATTATTTGGGAAAAAGCATACTCATTCTTCACTGTTGATCGTGTGAAAACATTTATTTAATCTGGCATGTAATTTTTATTATCCCTAATATAATAAGCTACCATGATCTTGTTAGAACAATATATAGAGTTGAAAATTTTTCATTTTAGTGATCTAAGAAAATACGATGTATTGCAGATCGGCGACCATGATGAAGGACCCTGCTTCATTGTACTGCAGAGGGGGTCTTATGTTTTTACATTGGTTCATAAACAAGCCGGTTCTCAAAGGTTTGAATTGTCAACATTCGATGTGGAACAAAACATACCAATTGATTGGGACCTCTATTCAAAAATTGAAACTTCCATGTACGCGGTGTTTTTAGAAGAAATGCCTTCTTAAATAACACATTTCTGCAGACGTATTATAAATTTTTCCGGGGGATAGGATGCCATTTGCTATTCCTGCACTGTTTTTGAATTGCTTTTTAAATGAATAAGATCACATGGAAAGGTATCAGGAAGATATTTAAAAATTCTTTCAAGGGATTTACAGATCATCATGTAACAAAACTGAGCGGCTCGCTGGCATACAGTACCGTTTTTTCAATGGCACCTTTACTCATCATTATTATTTCCTTGTGCAGTATTTTTTTCGGAAGGGAAGCGGTAGAAGGGAAAATATATGAGCAATTGACCGGCTTTCTCGGATCTGATACCGCATTGCAATTACAGCAAATTATAAAGAATGCTTCATTGAATGGCAAGAGCCAGCTTGCAATGATCATCGGCATCATAACCCTGCTGATCGGGTCGACTGCTATTTTTAGCGAGATACAGGATTCCATCAACACGATTTGGGGACTTAAACCGAAGCCAAAAAAAGGCTGGTTAAAAATGCTGCAAAACAGGTTTCTTTCTTTTTCAATTATAATAAGCCTTGGGTTTTTATTATTGGTATCCCTTTCCCTCAGTTCACTGATAGAAGCATTTAGCAATAAGCTCAAAGTTCATTTCCCTGAGATCACCGTGATAACATTGTATATAATAAATAATATCCTTACACTGCTGGTGACCACAACAATATTTGCAGTGATCTTTAAAGTGCTCCCGGATGCAACGATAAGAACCAGGGATGTGATCATAGGGGCACTTGTTACAGCGCTGTTTTTTATGCTGGGGAAATTCGCACTTTCCTTTTATATCAGTAAAAGCAATGTTGGCAGCACTTATGGCACGGCCGGTTCACTGGTTATCCTTTTATTATGGATATATTATTCTTCGTTGATCCTCTATTTTGGTGCTGAGGTCACAAAATCATATGCAGTTGAATATGGTTCGGAAATATATCCCAACAGATATGCAGTTACCACCAAAACAGTAGAAGTGGAAAGTGTAGGTCAATCTGTCCAGGAAAAAGAACATACAAGCATCAAAGTAAAAGAACAATAAGGATATGTTTATGCGAATGACCCGGAGGGCATCAAATTAAAACCCCGGTAGCAGCGGCTTCCAGGGCTTTACTGTTTTGGAGTTACAGTTTATAAAATTTGCGTTCAGGAATAAAAATTAATTATCAATGGTAAATTTTCTACCCTTATTTATTTTTTCAATACCAGCGGTTGTGATGCAAACAACCAGTGTATCTTCCTGGCTTGTGATGACCAACCCTTCGGATTCAAGCAATTTAAGGTGTTGTTGAATAACACCCCAGTCCTGGTACTGGCGCAAAATGATTTCCCTTGGTCGGCATTTATAGGTATCCGGTTGAGGGTCTTCTTTAGCAATATTGTAGATCGTTTGTAAGGTTTTGTAATGGGCTTCCATTCGGTAAATATATTTTAAAAGGTTGATATGAATAAAAAATTTATCAACAGTTATTTTATAATATCCCCGCAAGGACAGAAAGCCTCTCCTGACAAGGGCAGCCTGCATTTTCAGCCCCATGTAATATTTATTTTGGCAGGATAGCTTTTATTTTATACACATTAACTGGCATATCAGTAAAATACCTAAACGAGGAAGCGTTTCTACGAACAGGGATGTTGGGATGATATGTCTGCCCCAATAACAATCACTTGCATCCGGAAAAGTTAGCGGCACACATGTTGCCATATAAAGTGAAACTAAATATATACAAATGACAAAGACAAATTTTATGATTACCGCTGCCATTGTGATGACAGGAATTACAGCTTGCAATGATTCAGGAAAAGAAACGGCTAAGCAAGATGCTGCCAGTTTAAACCAGTATGTTGATTCAGTAGAAGGCCTTACCCCGGTTTATACAGTAGAGAACTGGACCACTATTGATAATGGTTACCAGGAAAGAGCTATGAGAGCTGAAAAAAACCTCGCTACACTTGAAGCTGATGAAAAAGCCAAAGCAGCAGCAAGTAAAGAAAAATATGCGGCATTGAAAGCCAAATATGAGATCAAGCTGAAAGAAAACGAAACTGAAGTTAAAATGGCCGCTGCAACCCCGGATTACAGGAAGGTATTGCGTAACAGGTTATTCGGCGAGGGCAAGATAGGGGATGATATGAAATTTGATTTTGTTACTGCAAATAATATACATGATGTTTATAAGAATTTTGTAAATGCGGTGGAAGACAACAAGAATAATTATACAAGGGAAGATTGGGATGAGATCAAAGTATTGTATGAAGCACTGGATACCAGGAAGAATGCAGTTGAAAAGGATCTTGCTGCTGATGATAATATCAAAATTGCACGGCTTAAAGTAAGATTCGCTGCTGTGAAAGCAATGCACAGGGGAGCTTCAAAAGGAACTGAGAACGAAAAAGCAAAACAATAAGTATTTTAGAATTATAATTTTGAAAAGAACGCCCCGGGAGACCTGGGCGTTCTTTTTATATGGGATATTAATAACCATGTTTATACCAAGATAATATATTATTTAATGCCAAATAAGGGGTACCTTACTGATCAACTATATTTATAATGTATAGAATCCGTAAAAGCATAACCCCCAAGCATCCCGGCTCCATTGAAGTAACAGAGGTTATGGCAACTGCTAACAATCTTCGCCAGCTTGCCTTTGATAATTCTATGCAGGCAAACATAATTACCACGAACATTAAGGGAAATATAATTATGGCAAACAAGGCTGCTGGTAAACTACTTGGCTATTCTAAAAAAGAATTACTCACCAAAAAAAGGTCTGCTATTTTTGATATAAAAGAAAACAGCTTTAAAAAAATGCTGAAAGAACGGGAAGCAGAGGGACATTCTATTGCAATGGTAACGGTCATTACAAAAAAGGGTATGCTCATTCCCTGTGAGGTCAGATCAGCCGTTTTTATGGATGAAGACGGTATTAAAAAATCGATCATAACGATCTCAGATATGAGGCAAAGTATACTGAATCAAAAAAATATTGATACTAAAAAAGAAAAAATTGTTTCGGATAATATTGTTCTTGCCAAAACAAAACAAAAAAATATCGATGTTAAAAAAGAAAAGATCGTAGCCCATAATATTATAATTGCCATAGCAAAACAAAAACAGCGAGATATTAAAAAGGAGAAAGTTGTAGCAGATAATATTATACAGGCCCAGGCCAGGTCAGATAAGGAAAAACTAGACCAGGAAACCCTGATCAGGAAGAAATTGGTAAATGAATACGAGGAAAATTTCAGGGCCATATTTAATTCTTCATCTGATATACTTTTTGATGTTGACCTGCTAAGCGATGAATTATTTTTAAATGATGCTTATGAAGAAGAATTCGGGTATAAAATAACGGGCAATAGGACCTCAGTGGATGAATGGCTGAGCCATATTCATCCCGGCGATAAAACACTGGTCATTAGAAATTACCGGCGCATGCTGGCTTCAAGGGATTTTGAGTGGAAGAGCAAGTTTCGTTTTTTAAGGGCTGATAAATCAGTAGCCAGTATAACAACCAGGTCAGTGATCCTCAGAGAACCTGGTGGAAAAGCTTTCCGCCAGATAGGATTCATGCAGGATATCAGCAAACAAACAGTGCTGGAAGAAAGACTGGAACAGGAAATTAAATTAAAAGAAAAACAGATCGCAGAAGCCCTCGAAGACGCAAAGGATTCGGAAAGGTCGGACATAGGAAAAGAATTACACGATAATGTCAACCAGTTGCTTAGTGCATCCAAAATGTACCTGGATATGGCAAAGCGGGGAGGAGCACAGAGCGAAATGTATTTAAGCCGCTCATCTGAATACACACTTACTGCTATTGAAGAGATCAGGAAATTAACGCGGGGGCTCACCTCAGATATTATTAAAAACCTGGGGCTGACTGAGGCAATTGAAACTATTACACACGATACCATGCAACTCAATCCCATTAAAATAACCTATTCACTGGATAGCTTCAAAGAAAGTGCTGTAAAAGATAAATTCAAATTGAATATTTTCCGGATAGTCCAGGAACAACTGAATAATATCTTAAAACATTCACAGGCAACAAAGGCCAGTATCAGCCTTTCACAAAATAAAGAATCTATCCTGCTGAATATTGCAGATGATGGTATTGGCTTTGATATCAGTAAAAAAAGAATAGGGATCGGCGTAGATAATATTAAAAGCCGTGCAATAACTTACCATGGTAATGCCGATTTTGTTTCTAAACCCGGCAAAGGCTGTGTTTTAAACATAACATTTCCACTCAGTGAAGCATTACTGAATTAAATATTACAATTCAATTCTAAAGTGATGTGCAATGATCCGCATTTTTTTGTTCAGGTAAAATCGATGAGCATCAAAACGAACATGGTTGGAGTTTAAATGAATTGCTTTGATAGACCTTTCTTTTGCTAAGGCTGCCAGGTGGTCAAATAAATATCCCGCATATCCCTTGTGCCTGGCTTCGCTAATGGTTACAAAATCATCAAAGTCAATGATAGGGCCGTCGTAAAGAGTGGTAGTGAAACGGAACCCCGCAGCGCATACGGCCTTGCCATGATCTTCAATATACAAAAGATGGTACTGTTCTTTTTTCATCTGCTTTATTGCTGCAAGAAAGCTCTCTGTATTGTGATGCGGCCTTAATTCTTTCATTACTTCAAAACATTTAATAAGATCTTCTGTTGTCAATGCTTCCAGTATTTTCATCTTGATGTGGGTTGATTGAGAAGATAAAAATAACTATTAGCAGGCAATTTGATCTGCTTGGAATAAACGGGCGGAAATGCCCGGCACTTTTTATTATTTCTTCTTTAGATTTGTTGAAATATTCAGCACATGATCCGATCAATTGCTTTGGAACTGGAAAACACCCTCAACCGCCAATTACCGTTGTTGTGTGCCATCCCTGAAACAGTAATGCTTTTCAAACCCTCAGCTGAAAAATGGAGTAAAAAAGAAGTGGTCGGACATATCATTGACTCGGCACAGAACAATATCCGCCGGTTCATTGTTGGCCAATATGAATCTGAACCGAAAATTATTTACAACCAGGACAAATGGGTTAGCCTTGGCTGTTACCAGCAATATGACCTGTCAGACCTGGTCAGCCTTTGGTGGTTGTTGAATAAGCATATCTGCAATATTTTGAGATATATGCCCGAAGAAGCGGCTATGCGTAAATGCGAGACTGCCGAACTGCACACGATCGAATGGCTTGCGCAGGATTATATAAAACACCTGCAACACCACATGCACCTTGTATTGGATCTTGAGCCTGTTGCTTATCCTTAGGGAAAAGTGGAACGTTCATAAACGATATGCAATAATTATCGCCTTTCTAAACTTATAAAAGAAAAATAATGGTATACGAACCTGCTGCAAAACGATATGATCATATGGCCTATAACCGTTGTGGCAAAAGCGGCCTGTTGTTACCTGCCATTTCTCTAGGGTTATGGCAGAATTTCGGCTCTGTAGATGATTTTAAAAATGCCAGGCAGGTCATCTGCCGTGCATTTGACAAAGGCATCACTCATTTCGACCTTGCAAATAATTATGGCCCCGGGCCTGGTTCAGCAGAAGAGAATTTTGGTAAAATAGTTAAAAAGAATTTTACCGGTAACCTGCGGGATGAACTCGTTATTTCAAGTAAGGCCGGTTACCTGATGTGGCCCGGGCCCTATGGCGATTGGGGGTCGAGAAAATATTTGTTGTCAAGCCTCGACCAGAGCCTTAAACGAATGCAAATTGATTATGTTGATATTTTTTATTCACACCGCCCGGATCCCAATACGCCGGTTGAAGAGACCATGATGGCGCTTGATACGGCAGTAAGAAGCGGCAGGGCATTGTATGCCGGTATCTCGAGCTACGATCCCGAACAAACAAGGGCCGCCATAAGGATACTGGAAGAACTTGGAACGCCTTGCCTCATTCACCAGCCAAAATATTCTATGTTCGAGCGCTGGGTGGAGAACGGGTTACTGGATGTATTGGAAGAAGCAGGTGTTGGCTGTATCCCTTTTTCCCCATTGGCACAAGGCATGCTTACTGATCGATACCTGAAAGGCATACCCGAAAATTCGAGGGCATCTAAACCCGGTGCTTCATTAAAACTTACTGATATTTCTGAAGAAAGATTAAAGCAGGTCAGGTCGCTCAATGAGATCGCCAAACAACGCAAACAATCTTTGGCACAAATGGCCATCGCGTGGTTAATGAAAGACAGGCGAATTACTTCTGTGTTGATCGGGGCCAGTTCTGTAAAACAACTGGATAATAATATGGACAGCCTTAAAAATACTTCTTTTGATGCGGGGGAATTACAATTGATTGAAGAGATATTGAAAAACAAATAAAAAAATACTTTCCACTGGTTCACTGATCTTTAACCGCAAAGATGCCGGGACACAAAGTTTGTTTTCCATCCTTAGCGCCTTTGTGCCTTGGCGGTTATACTTGAAACCTCTGTTCCTGCCTCAAGAACCGGATGATAGATCAATGTATCATTGTCTTTATCAGTTTGCCCAATAACATCAATCCTTCATCCACTTCATTGCTCCATGGCTTGCCAAAACTGATCCGTATACAATTTGAATAATTGTTACCTGCAGAAAATATTTTGCCTGGCACAATAGAAATATGATGCTTCATCGCTTCTGTACGCAACCTGAATGCATTTACTTTTTTATTCAGTTCCAGCCACAGTATAAAGCCGCCGTGGGGACGGGAGACTTTTGTGTCGGCCGGAAAATGCCTGATGATCGCCTGTACATACCGCAGGCTTTGGGTGTGCAGTGCCTTTCGAAGATTCTTTAAATGGTATTCATACCGGCCATGTTTTAAAAAATGCGCCATCGCCGCCTGTGTAAGGGTTGGGCTGCTGATGTTCTGAATGCGCTTCATTTGTTTCACCTGCTCGAAGAATTTACCGGGTATTGTCCAACCGATGCGATAGCCGGGTGTAAGCGATTTGGAGAGCGAAGAGCAATACATTACGAGGCCCTTGCTGTCATAGTATTTACATGTTTTTGGCCGGTTCTTTCCAAAATACAATTCGCCATAGATATCATCTTCTATTAAAGGAATATTGTGTTTGCTGATGATCTCGACAAGCTTCTTTTTATTTTCATCAGGCATACAGCTACCGAGTGGATTGTTATAACTCGGTACAAATACACAGGCTTTTATCCTGAATTTTTTAATGGCTTTTTCCAGGTATGCAAGGTCGATACCGTTCACAGGGTCCGTAGATATCTCAACAACTTTCAGCCCCAGGCTTTCAATGGCCTGGTTGATCCCAAAATAGGTAGGGCTTTCAACAGCCACCGTATCACCATAACTGGTAACAGCTTTCAGGCACATCATAATGGCTTCCAGGCATCCCGATGTCACAATTACATCATCTGCTTTTACCTTGCCACCCCAGCTGAAAGCAAGTTTCGTGATCTGCTGGCGTAATTCGATATTTCCCTGTGTGCGTTCATAGTTCACGCAATGGTCCCTGGTGTTTCGCAAAGCATAAACAACAGATTTATTCAGTTTTGCTGCAGGCAGGAGACTGGCATCGGGAACAGCGAGTGCAAAATTCAACACATCATTTGCAGCAATATCTGTGTAGATGGAGTTGATCATTTCCTTCACACTAACGTCATGGGATAATGCCTCCGGTTGTATCGAGTTGGGCAGGTCGGGAAACCTGCGGTAATTAAAACGCACATAATAGCCCGACTTCGGCCTTGATTCGATCAGTCCCCTTCCTTCCAGGTGATAGTATGCCTGGAATGCAGTGCCCATGCTGATCCCGTAATCTTCACTCAGCATCCGCACCGACGGAAGTTTATCGCCGATCCGCAGCACTTCTTCCGCGATCATTTTTTCCAGGCCCTCTGCAACCTGCAGGTAGAGATGATCTTCACCGGTAAAATTTGATTTTGTTCGCATATAATTTTTATTTCAGTTACCAATTTTTTGGCTGTTAGCTATTAGCTAATAGCTATTAGCTAATGGCTAACAGCTGGTTTCTAAAATCTGATCTACCCAAAATTAATAAATCTGAATCTGTTTTTTACAAAAAAAATGTACAAATTTTGTCTTATCAAATAAATTACCATGAACCCGGTCAGCATTATTGATTACCATCCTGGTCTCCAGCCTTATTTTGAAAGATTCAACAGGCAATGGATAGAAGAGCTCTTTGTTATGGAGCCGGTTGATGAATTTGTATTGACAAATCCCGGTATAGCAATATTGGATGGCGGCGGTGCCATACTCATGGGGTTATATGAAGGAACGGTTGCAGGAACCGTGGCTTTGAGAAAAGTAGATGATGACACCTATGAATTTACCAAAATGGCTGTAGACGGTAATTTCAGGAGAAAGGGAATTGCAGAAGCACTGAGTTATGCCAGCTTTGAAAAAGCAAAAGCATTGGGTGCAACGAAAGTGATCCTGTATTCAAATACAAAAAATGCAGGCGCCATTAAATTGTATGAAAAGCTTGGGTTCGCTCACGTGAAAGTGGAGGCTGGCGTTTATGAAAGAGCAAATGTAAAAATGGTTATTGAAATAGAAAAAGCCGTAGGTGCTTCCAAAAATTATTTCAATACAACTAGTATGTTGAATCAGCATTGAGGTAAAATAATATTGTTCCGGCCCTCTCCCTTAAAGTGGGGCCTGGGTGGGACCAAAACAAAATCTTAAAACAAAACATATGGAACTTTTAGCAGAAATTCCCGTTCGCAAAACAACTCATTCCAGGATCCGGGAAGTGGATTTTAACAACCTGGAATTTGGAAAATATGTTTCCGATCACATGTTGTTATGTGATTATATAAATGCAGACTGGCAGACTGCCCATATCACTCCATATGCAAATCTTTCTTTAAGCCCTTCAACGCTGGCTTTGCATTATGGTCAAACGGTTTTTGAAGGAATGAAAGCATTCCGCATGGCTGATGGCCGCATCAATATTTTTCGTATCGACAGGCATTATGACCGCTTTGTACGTTCGCTGGAAAGAATGTGTATGGCTGTCATACCCAAAGACATTTTCACGGAAGGAATGTTGAAACTGATAGACCTGGATAAAGCATGGGTTCCTTCAAAAGCGGGACATGCATTGTATATACGCCCGTTCATCATTGCAACCGAAGCAAGGTTTGGGGTGAAGATATCAGATGAATACCGTTTTATTATTTTTACCGGCCCTGTTCCTTCTTTATACGCAGAGCCCATTAAAGTAAAAATTGAAACGGAATACATCCGGGCAGCTAAAGGCGGAACAGGTTCTGCAAAATGCGGCGGAAATTATGGGGCTGCCTATTTTCCCACCAGGAAAGCAAGGCTTGAAGGTTATGAGCAGGTATTGTGGACCGATGGGCGTGACCATGAATACATTGAAGAATCGGGGATGATGAATGTGATGTTCGTGATAAACGGGGTATTGGTCACAGCGCCATTATCGGATTCCATCTTAGATGGTGTTACCAGGGATTCATTACTCACACTTGCCAAAGACATGGGATATAAAACAGCTGAAAGGCCCATATCGGTAAATGAATTGGAAAAAGCATTTACAGATGGAACCATTACAGAAGCATTTGGTGCCGGTACCGCGGCAATAGTGGCCCCGATAAAAACCATCAATATCAAAGGCATTGACCACAACCTGCCAGAATATAACGGGGAAGAGATCATGCATAAATTAAAAGAACGCCTCGATATGATCCGCTCCGGAATGAGTGAGGATATACATGGATGGAATTTTATTGTATAATAAGGCTATAGTTAGCGTTTATAACAAAGATCGGAGTCATGCTTCGATCTTTTTATATCCGGCATCCGGTGTCTGGTATCGGTTATTCAGTATCCGGCATCCGGCATCCAGTATCAATATAAAAGCGTAAAATTGCAACATAATTTACAAAACGAATATGGACATAGAATTCAATAAAAACGAAGACGCCATGAAACTGGCATGGAGCAGGGTAAAGCGGGAACTGGATGTTATTTATGAGGGTGGTGGAAAAAAAGCCAATCAAAAGCAAAAAGAAAAGAATAAGATGACCGCAAGGCAGCGCATAAAATATCTCTGCGATGCCGATAAGCCTTTTATTGAGATCGGGGCATTTGCCGGTTATGAAATGTATGAAGAATATGGCGGTTGTCCGGCAGGCGGAACCGTTAGTGGAATGGGATATGTAAGCGGCAGGCAATGCATCATTCTTGCCAATGACCAGACCGTTAAGGCGGGAGCCTGGTTTCCCATCACCGGGAAAAAGAATTTGCGCATGCAGGAGATCGCCATGGAGAACAAACTTCCCGTGATTTATATTGTGGACAGCGCAGGTGTTTTCCTGCCCATGCAGGACCAGATATTCCCCGACAAAGAACATTTTGGCCGCATTTTCAGGAATAATGCCAGGATGAGCGCCATGGGTATTACACAGATCGCTGCAGTAACAGGTGCATGCGTGGCCGGTGGCGCATACCTGCCCATCATGAGTGATGAAACATTGATGGTAGAAGGACAGGGATCCATTTACCTGGCAGGCCCATACCTTGTAAAAGCTGCCATAGGAGAAGACATCGATAACGAAACACTTGGGGGTGCAGTGACCCATACAGAAATATCGGGCATCGCGGATTATAAGTTCAGGACAGAAGAAGAATGCCTCGACCAGGTAAAAAAAATAATGGGCAAGCTTGGCCCTTCTGTAAAAGCCGGGTTTAACCGTATTGAGACCAGGCTACCGGAAAAAAACAAAGGAGAGATATATGGCATCATGAGTGAAGGCAATACAAAGCCTTATGATATGGAAGCGCTTTTGGAATGTATTGTTGATGCTGATAGTTTTGATGAGTTCAAAAAGGATTATGGCAAGACGATCATTTGCGGTTATGCCCGCATTGATGGCTGGGCAGTGGGCATCGTTGCCAACCAGCGCCTGCTTGTAAAGAACAAGAAGGGCGAAATGCAATTGGGTGGTGTTATCTATAATGACAGCGCCGATAAAGCAGCCCGTTTCATCATGAACTGTAACCAGAAAAAGATACCGCTTGTCTTCCTGCAGGACGTGACGGGGTTTATGGTGGGCAGCCGCAGCGAGCATTCAGGCATTATTAAAGATGGCGCCAAAATGGTAAATGCCGTTGCCAATTCTGTTGTTCCCAAAATAACCATCATCGTAGGCAATTCCTATGGTGCCGGTAATTATGCCATGTGCGGCAAAGCTTATGACCCGCGTTTTATCTATGCATGGCCAACGGCAAAGATCGCGGTGATGGGAGGTGACCAGGCTGCAAAGACCATGTTGCAGATACAGGTTGCTTCACTCAAAGCGAAAGGAGAAGTTGTTACCGAGGAAGAAGAAAAGAACATTCTTGATAAGATCACGCAGGATTATACCCGGCAAACCATTCCTTATTATGCTGCAGCACGCTTATGGATAGACGAAATAATTGACCCGGGTGAAACCCGCAAAGTGATCTCCGAAGGTATCGCGGCGGCAAATAACAATGCAGATATGGCTGATTTTAAAACAGGGGTATTCCAGGTGTAACTTTTTTTCAAGAGATGACATCTTTCTGGTATGAGATGTCATCTCTTGAAAGTAAAGATGTAATCTCTTGAAAAAACAATGAGTGAAATAAAGATCTATACTGATGGCGCATCACGGGGCAACCCGGGGCCCGGTGGTTATGGGGTTCTTTTATTGTCAGGGAATCACCGGAAAGAATTATCAAAAGGATACAGGCTTACCACCAATAACCGGATGGAGTTACTGGCTGTGATCGCTGGATTGCAGGCGATAAAAAAAAACAGCCTGCCGATAACCATTTTTTCCGACAGTCAATACGTAGTGAATACAACCAATAAGGGTTGGCTGAACAACTGGATAAAAACCGATTTTAAAGGCGGGAAAAAGAACAAGGACCTGTGGACCGCATATTATGATCTGTCAAGGTCCTTTAAAATAAAATTTGTTTGGGTAAAGGGGCATGCAGATAACCCTTACAATAACCGCTGTGATGAATTAGCCACTGCTGCTGCAGATGGTAAAGACCTTGAGGTGGACCATGGCTACGAAAACTTAGTTTAGCGTTCACATTTATTAACCAGACAGTGAACTAAGAACTATGAACTAACAATTATGCTACCGCCTGCTTCTTTATTACATAATGCGTAACCAGGTAGTAAACCCCGAATAATCCACCGCTGTAAACAAGGTCGGCAATGAGGCTTGTCTTGAAAAATGGCAAGGCCTGCACAAAGCATTGAATGAACCCGTTTGCATCAGCTGTATAGGTGTGATAGACAGGGTTATCAAATATAAAGAAGGAAAGATTCGAGAGCAGGAAGAAGATGATGGAAGAAAGCAATGAATACCCGATGATATTAACTACGTTGATCTTTTTAAGATTGAAAGCAATGATGGTGATCAGTGCGAGTATACCATAACCAACCAATTGTCCCCAGCCCCAAAAACCAGGTGCGACCTTAAATACTTCAAACATTACATCAGATAAGAACATAGATAGGATCGGTAATGCAAATGCCAGTCTCCTGTCCTTAATGACAGCGCCTGAGAAAATAGCCATACCAATGATCGGGCTGAAATTATGGGGATACAGGATCACCCTTGAAATAGCTGCAGCCAATATCAATATAACAGCAAGAACGATCGTAGAAGTATTTTGTTTGTTCATCTTATTACTATTTATGCAAAAATAAGCAATAATTTTTTTCTTTCAACATCCTTATAAAAAGCGGTAGTGGTACAGTTTGAAATCGTACTGTCAGCCTGAGCCTGCCTGTCGGCAGACAGGCTTGTCGAAGGCATTGAGTTTACTGAATCCGGGTTCGACAAGCTCACCCTGACAGATAAAACTAATTATAATATTCAAACTGCACCACTACCAAAAAAGCTTTTATCCTCAGGCTGTTGATTAACCTGGTTTTTTAATACTACGCCTTCGGCATCCCGCAAAATGCGGGAGACAGCTTTCTTTCATGCTCAGCAATGTTATACAGAACTTGTCGAAGTATTGTCGTAACATAGAAAGAAAGTGATTTAATACCTGCGATTTTTTTTAATAGTGTTTGCATTAATTTTATTACATGGCAGCGCACAACCAAACAGGTAATTCAGGCGAAACACTGGCGGTGGAGTATTTCATAAAAAATGGCTATGAGATATTGCACAAGAACTGGCGGCACAAACACTGGGAGGTTGATATCATCGCATCCCGTAAGGGCATGTTACATTTTATTGAAGTCAAGACAAGGACTTCTTTGAAGTTCGGGTATCCGGAAGAAAATGCAGGTACTAAAAAAATCAGGTCTTTGATCAACGCATCCGAAGAATTCCTATACCAGAACCCGCAATGGCAACGGATACAGTTTGATGTGCTCTCGATCAATATCCAAAAAGAAGGAGCGGCTGATTATTTTTTGATCGAAGATGTGTATTTATAAGGGTTTAAACATTTGCTTCTACAAGGCTTTTGATCTTTTGTACCATTTTAAAAGTTGCCGGGCAGAAGTCAATATTTTGTTTGTGAACATGGGCATATTCACTCCATTTTCTTTTTGCAAGATGTGGAAAGCCTGAACAATCGGCTGGCCTTATTTCGTAAATAGAGCATTTGTTATCGGCCAGGTTCAAGAACTGGCATGGTTCGGTTTTATTTATCAGGTCTTTGTTCCTGTCTTTTTTAAGCCATTTTTTCCTGAATGCTTCCGGGGTCTCATTAAAGTGTGCAGCAATTCTTTTTATGTCCTGCGTAGTAAAAGTAGGTGTCATTTTTTTACAGCAGTTTGCACAGGAGAGGCAATCAACTTCAGCCCATACTTGTGCAGATGCTACAGCAGTAAGTTTATCAATACCTTTTGGCGGATCCTTCTCAACTCTAAGTAAAAAACTACGCAGTGATTTCCTGTGAAAGGAAAGTGTTTTTCTGAATGACTTGAAATTTACGGGAAGCATCTGATAGGTTAAGTATAAAAATATTTGAGCAGCGAAAATAATGTTTAATTAAATTGTACAATCATTGAATCTGAGAAAAGAGCATAATTTATGTGGGAAGCGTATAAAAAAGGGTATAAAGCATGGCTCCAACTGGAAAAATCACTTGCAGACAACTCTGTACAGGCTTACCTGCACGATGTTGAAAAACTGACGGCTTACTTTTTATCTGTAAATGACCTGAAGAAGCCCGGTGAAGTGAAGTTGAATGACCTTGAACAATTTGTGCGCTGGATCCATGAACTGGGGATGACGCCTGCATCGCAGGGAAGGATCATTTCAGGCCTGAGAAGCTTTTATAAGTATTGCTTATTGGAGCAGGTAAGTACATCGGATCCCACGGTATTGCTGGAAGCACCAAAGCAAAAACGGATGCTGCCAGATATTCTCAGCTTTGAAGAAATAGAATCGATCATTGCTGCCATTGACCTGAGCAAACCTGAAGGCGGCCGCAACAAAGCCATACTTGAAACTATGTATAGCTGCGGCATCAGGGTGTCTGAACTGGTGAATTTAAAAATAAGTTGCCTCTACCTGGATGTTGGATTTATCAAAGTGATCGGTAAGGGCGATAAGGAAAGGCTTGTTCCCATTGGAAGCGATGCTGTTAAGTACATCAATATTTACAGGAACAATATCCGCTGCCATATACCGGTAAAGAAAGGGGAGGAAGATATGTTGTTCCTGAACAGGCGGGGAAGCAGGCTTACGCGGGTTATGATCTTTTTAATGCTGAAAGCACTGGTTAAAAAAGCAGGAATAACAAAGAATATCTCGCCGCATACTTTTCGCCATTCTTTTGCAACACACCTGGTAGAAGGCGGGGCTGACCTGAGGGCGGTGCAGGAAATGCTCGGGCATGAGAGTATTACTACGACCGAAATATATACACATCTTGACAGGGAATACCTGCGGACCACGTTGCAACAGTTTCACCCGGCATTTAAATAGAGAACTTTTAATATTGAATAAGGAACAAGGAATGTCTAATTTCGAAGTCTTCTGCTCCGATCATCATTCAGTATTCCTTGTTCCTGGTTCATTATTCACTTGCTTTCCAGCAATGGATTGTGTTGTGGAAATAGAGGAGCGTCTGTATAAACCTTGGTTACACGTTTCCTGTAATTTTTAAAGATGCTTTGCCATCTTAATTTCAGTACACCGACAATTCCTTCTTTTACGATACCCTTATTCATTTTGCTTGAACCAAGCTGCCGGTCAATAAAGGTAATGGGGACCTCGGCGAGTTTGAAACCAAGTTTCCAGGCCGCGAATTTCATTTCTATCTGGAAGGCATAACCGACAAAACTGATCCCATCGAGATTGATAGCATCAAGCACTTCTCTCCGGTAACAAACAAAACCGGCGGTCGGATCTTTTAACGGCATCCAGGTAATGATCCTGGTATATAAGGAAGCTCCTTTTGATAAGGCGATCCTGTTGGCAGGCCAGTTCTCAACAGCTCCGCCTTTTACATACCGGGCACCAACTGCTACATCTGCATCATCTTTACAGGCTTTGTATAGCCTTTCCAGGTCGGCAGGGTTGTGCGAAAAATCAGCATCCATTTCAAAGATGAAACGATAACCGTATTTTAATGACCATTTGAAGCCATGGATATATGCTGTACCGAGGCCTTGTTTTCCACGTCTTTCTTCCAGGAATAGCTGGCCCGGGTATTTAGGGAATAAAGATTTTACGATCGCAGCAGTGCCGTCGGGGGAACCATCATCGATGATCAGGATATGATAATCCTGTTGCAGGCTCATGACTGCATCAATGATAGCTTCAATGTTTTCCTTTTCATTGAAAGTAGGTATAATGACTATTTTTTCCAATATGATGAGCGGGTTACTCCCCAAATTTACAAATTAAAACTTAGGTGCATACGAATAAAATTACAGGTATAGCTATTTAATTGTTTTTTAACAAGGTACGGTTAAAGAGTTCAGTGAGTTTTTTCTTGGTATGCAGCGGAAAATCGCCTTTCATCATCCAGTCATAATATTGTGGCTCAGTTCTTAATACATCAGCAATAGGACGTCCTTTGAATTTTCCAAAGTTAAATATTTCCCGGCCTTTTTCATCAAATGAAAAACGGCGGGCATAATCCACGATCTTCTCTTCGCCGATCACTTCCAGTATAGAATCAATGGAATTCCCGAGATTTTTATAGCGGTCCACCTGTGCAACCAGCACATCGATAGTAGCCGATACATCAGCTTCGGCACTGTGTGCATCTACCAGTTCTTTCTGGCAATAAAATTTATATGCTGCAGTAAGTGTCCTGGGCTCCATGGTATAAAATATGTGTTGCACATCGATCATCCTCCTGTTACTAAGGTCAACATCCATACCCGCCCTTAAAAATTCTTCCATCAGCATGGGGATATCAAAACGGTTGCTGTTATAACCGCCCAGGTCACAATTCTCCAGGAACTGTTTTATTTCATTACCGGCTTGCTTGAAGGTCTGTGCATCTTTTACCATTT
>JBDTWL010000019.1:0-59449 GCA_040006715.1 Ferruginibacter sp.
ATGGTTTAATGGTTTAATGGTTTAATGGTTTAATGGTTTAATGGTTTAATGGTTTAATGGTTTTGCAAATTAGCACAACTTTTCATACTTGTGCAAATACTACTAAACAATAAACCGGTAAACTATTTCACAAGGTCACCTCTCAAACGAAGCAATTCTGTTTCTGCTAACTTGCTGTTATATCTTGCCGTGATGAGCCTGTTGTAAGCGTCTTCCAGGCTTTTTTGTGTTTCCCTTAGTTCAAGTACAGTTGAAATACCCAGCCTGAAACGCTCTAAAGCTATATATACATTTTCCTTTGCCAGCTTGATATTTTCTTCTTCTAATTCAAGCGTTTTTTTCTGGAGTTCATAATCTTTATAAGCGCTGCTGATCGCAATATCGATCTTGATCTTTTGGTAATTATAAAGAACCTGCTGGTAATTTATATCCAACTGGGCAGCTTGTATGTTCCTTCTCACGGTAAAATAATTCAGGATAGGGATGCTGATACTGACGCCATAATTGAATCCATAATTCCTGTTGAATAAAGTGGTGAAATTATTTACAACTGCATTGTTGTTTGTTTTGGAGAAATTATAAGCCGAATTCAACGATACGGTCGGAAATCTTTCTGCTTTTCTTTCTTTTAGAACGAGGCCCGCAATTATTATATTTTGTTTCGCAACTTTTAAAGCAGGATTATTATTTTCTGCAGTGCTGAAGATCTCACCTGCAATAAGGTTATTGTCGAAAACAATACTGTCAGCTACTTCATAATAAGTGCCTGCGGGGAAAACAATAAGTTGGTTCAATTGTTCTTTTAACTGGTCGATCACGGTAAGTTGTTTAAGCCTCGCTGCTTTTTGTGCATTGAGATCTAATTTTGCCTGTAACAGTTCCGGTTTGGCGCCAAGGCCAACACTTAATTTTTTTTCAGCCTGTTTCAGCCTTTCTTCATTAATACCCATTTGTTCTTCAATGGCTTTCAATTGCTGTTTCTGGCTTACAATGTTGTAGTATGTTTTAATGACATCAGAAACCGAATTCAATAACTGGTTTTTAATATTCAATTCTCCCAGCCTTACAAATTGGGCAAGCTTATCACGCGTGGCAAACATTTTTAATCCATCAAAAACTGTCCAGTTAAGATTTACAGATGCATTGGTATTGTCAGAACGTATCCCGTCTTGTTTGCGTTCAGTTCCATCTGCAAGCTTTTGCTTTTGGTTGTTGTTATTGAATAAAATTGCAGCACTTGCATTTATCCTGGGGAGAAAAGCAGCATTCCTGTAACCGTAATCAAGGGAGTATACAGCCGAATCATTTCTTAATAGTTGAATGTCGTAGTTGTTCTTTAAAGCAGCTGCTACCGCTTCTTCAATGGTAAGCATTTTTTGTGCATGCAGGGTTGAAGCAACGATCATCATTATGGAGAGACAAATTATTTTAAAACGATTCAGCATCTTATAGAATTATTTTATACAATGAGTGAGGCCTGGTCGCCACCCTGGGCAGGTATATCATCCAGTGCACTTCTTTTTTTCCGGGTAGATAAATAAGAATAAATGGCCGGTATTACGAAAAGTGTTAGCAGCAAAGAGAACATTACGCCGCCAACGATCACAATACCCAATGGCATACGGCTGGTAGCAGCATCCCCGAGTGAAAGTGCTAATGGCAATGCACCAAGCGACATGGCAAGGCTGGTCATTAATATAGGCCTGAAACGGGCCACAGCTGCTTCTATTACTGCCGGTATTTTTTTATCGCCCTTTAGTTGTTTTTGATTGGCAAACTCCACGATCAGGATACCGTTCTTGGTAACAAGGCCGATCAGCATGATCATTCCTATCTGTGAAAAGATATTGATCGTCTGGTTGAATATCCAAAGCGATAAGATCGCACCGGCCAGTGCCAGCGGTACCGTTATCATGATCGTGAACGGATCTATGAAACTTTCAAATTGCGCAGCGAGTACTAAGAATATAAGCCCCAGTGCAAGGAAAAAAGCGAAATAGGTATTACCGGAACTTTCTGCATAATCCCTTGAAGAGCCTGCAAGTGAGGTCCTGAAACTCTCATCCAATACGCTGTCTGCAATTGCCTGGATCTCTTTGATACCATCGCCAATGGTTTTTCCTTCGGCAAGCCCGCCGGAAATGGTGGCAGACCGATACCGGTTAAAATGGTACAGGGTAGGAGGTGTTACATCTTCACTTATATTCAGCAGGTTTACCAACGCAATGGATTTCCCTTTGTTATTGGTAACATAAATATTTTCAAGGTCTGCGGGATCATCACGGTTAATTCTTTCTACCTGTCCGAGTACAGAATATTGTTTGCCCTCTTTTGTAAAATAGCCCATTCGCTGGTTGCTGAGGGCAAGTTGCATGGTTTGCGAAATATCCTGTACGCTCACGCCCAATTCACTTGCTTTCAGCCTGTCGATGCTGATCCTTATTTCCGGTTTATTAAATTTCAGGTCAGCATCCACGCCAACCAGTACAGTACTTTTATTTGCAGCTTCTAAAATTCTCGGTAGTGCAGCTTTTAGTTTGTCTGAATTTACATTTTGAATTACAAACTGTAACGGTTGGCCGCCCCTGCGGTTCACTTGTATTGTTTGCTCCTGTATTGAAAAAGCACGTCCATCATTGAAGCGGGGCATTTTTTTATTTACCCAATTCACAATATCCTGCTGGCTTCTCTCCCGCTCGCCCGGGCTTACCAGAACAACCCTGACAAAGCCCGAGTTTGCAGAACCTGAACCGGTAAAGCCGGGTGCGGTCATACTTACCATGTATCTTTTTTCTGGGAGGGAATCCAATAAGAAATTTGACAGTTTGTCCATGTATTTATCCATGGCATCATAGGAAGTGCCTTCAGGGGCTGTAACTGACAGGCGAAACCCGCTTTTATCTTCCATGGGTGCCAGTTCACTCTGCAGGGTCCTGCCAATAAAAACGATGATCGCAACACAGGCCAAAATGATCGGGAAGGCGAGCCAGCGTAATTTCATGAATCCTTTTAATGCCGCCCTGTAGCCGTTCTCCATTCCCCTGAAGAATGGTTCAGTGAATGTATAGAACCAGGAGTGTTTGAATTTTTTGCCGGCCAGTTTTACATTCAATACAGGTGTAAGGGTAAGGGATACGAATGCTGATATCAGTACAGCACCTGCCACAACGATCCCGAATTCACGGAATAGCCGCCCTACAAAGCCCTGTAAAAAAATTATGGGAAGGAAAACAACAGCGAGGGTGATGGATGTTGCAATAACTGCAAAGTATATCTCGCGTGATCCATCTCTTGCCGCCTGCCATTTATTCATACCCTGCTCCATCTTTTTATAAATATTCTCTGTTACAACGATCCCGTCATCTACAACAAGGCCGGTTGCAAGCACAATAGCTAAAAGTGTAAGCACATTGATCGTGAACCCGCACAGGTACATGATAAAGAAAGCGCCGATCAGCGAAACAGGAATATCTATCAATGGCCTTAATGCGATGAGCCAGCTGCGGAAGAATAAATAAACGATCATCACAACCAGTATGAATGCGACAAGTAAAGTTTCTTTTACTTCGCTTATGGATTTACGTATGTTATCAGTTTGATCGAATGAGATCTCAAGCCGTATATCCTTGGGAAGGTCTGCTTTTATTTCTTCCAGCCTTTTATGTATCTCATCAGATATCTGGATGTAGTTAGTGCCGGGTTGGGGAATGATGGCAACTGCGATCATGGGCACATTGCTTTCTTTCAATACGCTTTCTTCATTTTCAGGGCCAAGCACGGCTTCCCCGATATCCTTCAGCCTGATATCGGTGCCATTGATATTTTTTACAATGAGGTCATTGAACTCCTCTTCCGTATTTAGCTTTCCAAAAGTACGTATACCCAGTTCCGTGGCATCACCGGAGATCTTGCCGGCAGGCAGTTCAACATTCTCCCTGAGTAAAGCATTCTGAATATCTTTTGGGGTGAGTGAAAAAGCACTCATTTTGGAAGGGTTGAACCAGATACGCATTGCATACTTCTTTTCACCCCAGATATTCACCCCGCTTACACCGGGAATGGTCTGGATCCTTTCCACCAGGTTATTGTTTGCAAATTCGGTTATCTGTAAGGCATTGCGGATATTGCTTTGCAACAACAGGATCACCACGGGATCATTGCTGTTATCAGCCTTGCTTACAACAGGTGGCGCATCCAGGTCGCTTGGTAATGACCTGACAGCCTGTGATACTTTATCCCTGACATCATTTGCTGCTTCTTCGAGGTTGATGCCAAGATCGAATTCTACTGTTATATTACTGCTGCCCTGCGAGCTTTGTGATGTGATATTTTTAATGCCGGCGATACCATTCACCGCTTTCTCAAGTGGCTCGGTAATTTGTGTTTCAATGATCTCTGCATTGGCACCGGGATAAGAGGTACGTACACTGATATTGGGTGGATCAAGTGCAGGATAATCCCTAACCCCCAGGAATTTATAACCGATGAGGCCGAATACCACAATGATGATATTTAGAACAATCGCAAATACCGGCCTGCGTAAACTGAATTCGGATATATTCATCTTATTAAGTTAAAAGTTAAAAGTGAATAGCGAATAGTTTGTAAAAACGCTGAAAGTTTTACAATTCTAACAGCGAATGTATAATCTTGTCTTTCTAAATATTTGCTCATTCACTTTTAGTTTATCACTTTTCACTTTTCACTTTATTTAAACTCACTTTTGCTTTTGGTTTTAAACTCATCAAACCCGTCGTGATAATTGTATCACCAACTTTAAGGCCATTTGTTATTTGTACCCTGGCAGAATCCCTGATACCTGTTAACACGTCTACAAAGGCAACTTCTCCATTGTTATAAACCGCAACCTGTTTTCCCCTTGCCTGTGGAATGATGGCCTGCGAAGGGATCATAATGGCATTCGGGTCCGGCTCGAAACCGATCTTTACTTTGGCAAATGTTCCCGGCAAAAGCTTGCGGTCATTGTTAACAACAATGGCCCTTACCTGCAGGCTCCGGTTATCTTCAGATACACCGGATTCAGTTGCAGTAACCTTTGCATTATATGTTTTTGGATTTCCTTCTGAAGTAAAGTTCACGATCTGGCCGGGGCGCAACTGGCTTATAAATTTTTCAGGCAAAGTGAAATCAAGTTTCAATTCATTGTTCTGGCGAATGGTTGTAAGTATAGTTTGGGGAGTAATATACGCACCCGGGCTAACCATTCTTAACCCAAGTGTGCCTGAAAAAGGCGCCCGTATTTCTGTACGCGTGATATTGCTTTGAACGATCTGCATATCGGCCCGGATATTACCCGACTGTAATACGATCATATCATATTCCTGCTGGCTCACGCCATTTATCTTTAATAATTCCTCATAACGCTTGGCCGTTTGTTCCTGTACCCGTAATTGAACACTTAGCTTATTAAGCTGGGCCCTCAGGTCGCCATCATATATTTTTGCAATGAGCGTACCCTTACCAACCATCTTTCCTTCAGCTGCATTCAGGTATGTCATCCTTCCTGATATTTCGGGGTGTATCTCCGTTGCCTCATTTGCTACAAGGGTACCCGGCAGGTCCAGGTCTTCACTTACGGAAGTTGTTTTTACAATATAAGCATCCACTTTTGGGGCCGGGGGAGCAGTTGCTTTTGGATTGCCGCCAGCCTGGATCTTTTTTTCCTTTGATCCGCAACCTGTGAAAAGGATAACAGATACCATAAAACAACAGGAAATGAAAAGGGAATAACGTGTTACTGGGCTCACATTTTGCTTTTTATGATGATTTTTAGAATGGTAAAATTAAGGCATATGCCTTACCCGATCATTCAAAAAATTATAACCGGTATGGATATATCAATAAAAATTATACCGCTTTTGAAAAAAGGGTGTGTTTTACCTGGTTTGCCTTGTGGAGTAGCTCTTGTTTTTCATTGCTCAGGATGGTTACATGGCCCATTTTCCTGCCGGGTTTGGTTTGTTTTTTCCCATATAAGTGAACAAATACATTGTCCATTGCCAACACGGCCTCCAGGCCTTCATAAAGTACATCTCCTGAAAAATTATCAGAACCAATAATATTAACGATCGCTGCAGGCATGATGTGTTGTGTATTGCCGAGGGGGAAATTGAGCATGATACGCCACAGCATATCAAACTGGCTGCTGTAACAGGCTTCGATGGTATGATGGCCGCTATTGTGAACACGGGGTGCGGTCTCATTTACAAATACGTTGTCATCTATATCAACAAAAAGTTCTACTGCAAAAATGCCCGGGCTTTTCAACTCCTTCACCACTCTCATAGCAATGGCTTCTACTTTCCAAAACACTTTTTCCGGTAAGGTAGCCGGGCTGAGCTGGTAATCCAGTAAATTGAGGCGCTGATCAAAGACCATGTCCACGGGGGCATATAGGGTGGTTTCACCCTTACTGCTAACGGCAACAGTAACTGCAATTTCTTTTTTTATATGGATCATTTTTTCCAGTACTGCGGGGGCGTCAAAACCCAACGGGATATCATCAGGCTTTTTCAGCAGTTGTACGCCCTTCCCATCATATCCGCCCATGGCAAGTTTGTGTACAGCAGGTAAGAATTCTTTTTGCCGCTGCAGTTCATCCATATTTTCTGTAATGACAAAATCGCTGCTGGGGATCTGGTTATTCTTATAGAATTGCTTTTGCAGGATCTTGTTCCTGATGATCTTTAAAGCAGCCGGTTTGGGATATACGGCAACACCTTCTGCCTCCAGTTTTTCCAAAGCTTCGAGGTTAACAGATTCTATTTCGATCGTAATGGTATCAAGGCTTTTTCCGAAGTTGTATACATCATCAAAATTGCGAATATCTCCCTGGATAAAATGATGACATAAATGAGCGGCAGGGCATTGAGGATCATTTTCCAGTACATAGGTCTCTACAGGGTAATTTGCCCCGGCCTGTAATAACATACGGCCCAACTGCCCGCCTCCAAGAATGCCTGCTTTTTTCATGACACAAATATATATTGTTGCCACGAATGCACGAATTAGTGTTAATCTTTTATTCGTGCATTCGTGGCAATAAAATATTATCTTTGAGATGCAAATGATTCCTGATTATCCGCATAAAATTTTTGGTGATAAACGCATTAACTACTCCCTGTTAATGATCACACTTGCCATGGATTCGGCAAACCAATAAATTGTTCAATAAAATTAATAATGTACAAGTGTGTCCTTCGTTCCTCAGGATAAACGGCAATGAAGCTGCAAAGTACTACTGCTGGTTACAAAAAATAATTTAAAAAAAAGATCATGTCAACAACATCAATAGCAACACAAAACTCAATTGGTACAAATACAGATTTCCTTCCCCTTCATGGTACGGATTACGTAGAATTCTATGTAGGCAACGCCAAACAGGCAGCCCATTTTTATAAGGCCGCATTTGGGTTTCAATCACTTGCCTATGCCGGCCCGGAGACCGGGGTTATGGACAGGGTGAGTTATGTGATCCGCCAGCATAAATTAACATTCGTTTTAACGACCGCTCTTAGAATGGATACTGTAATAGCCGATCATGTTAACAAACATGGAGATGGTGTAAAAGTGCTGGCACTTAAAGTGGATGATGCATCAGATGCCTGGGAGCAAACAACAAAGCGGGGAGGTAGATCTTATATGGAGCCTGTTACATTGAAAGACAATGATGGAGAAGTGGTATTGAGCGGGATACATACTTATGGTGAGACCGTACACTTGTTTGTTGAACGAAAGAATTACAATGGTATTTTCATGCCGGGATTCAGGGAATGGAAGTCAAATTTTAACCCGGAAAGCACCGGCCTGTTATATGTTGATCATTGTGTTGGGAACGTGAACTGGAACCAGATGAACCCATGGGTAAAGTTTTACGAGGAAGTCATGGGTTTCAGGAATATCCTCACATTTGACGACAAGGATATTTCTACAGAATACTCTGCTTTGATGAGCAAAGTGATGAGTAACGGGAATGGTTATGTTAAATTCCCGATCAATGAGCCTGCAGAAGGAAAGAAAAAGAGCCAGGTGGAAGAATACCTGGATTTTTATAATGGTGAAGGTGTTCAACATGTTGCCATTGCTACCAATGATATTGTAAAGACTGTTACAGAACTACAGGGCAGGGGGATCGAATTCTTAAAGATACCTGCAAGCTATTATGCTGATGTGCTTGACAGGGTAGGAAAAATTGATGAAGACCTTGAGCCATTGAGCAAACTTGGTATCCTGATAGATCGTGACGAGGAAGGATACTTGCTACAGATCTTCAGCAAACCATTGCAGGACAGGCCCACACTATTTTTCGAGATCATACAACGTAAAGGCGCACAAAGCTTTGGAAAAGGAAATTTCAAGGCACTGTTTGAAGCTTTGGAAAGAGAACAGGATGCAAGAGGCAACCTCTAAATATCAATTTAAAAGTTGACCGGTCAACGTTAGTTTCAACTATTAACATATAAAAGTTGTTGTAAAACCCCGCTGTTTATAGGTAAATTCCACATTAACGGGGTTTTTAACAAGAGAGAATAGATATTTTTTTTATTTTTACGACCTGGATAATAACCCTGTTTTACTGGATAATGAAGATATTACTAAAGACTTATTGTTTAATCACATTAATTGTGTGCATACATTCTATTGTACACGCACAAAATTATTATGTGAATATCCAGAAGGTTTCTTATAAAGTATCCGATGTTTTCAGCAGGATGGAAGACTCCGTTAAAAAACAATTTGAAGCGCAACATTTAACCTGGCCTCCCGAAGCCATGTATGTGCGCTCCTTTAAATACGACCGCCAGCTCGAAGTATGGGTAAAAGGCAGTTCAAAAGACCCATTCAGGCTATTCAAAACTTATAAGGTATGCATGCAAAGCGGTACCATGGGCCCCAAAAGAATGGAAGGCGATTACCAGGTACCTGAAGGATTTTACCAGATCAATGAATTCAATCCCAACAGTAATTATCATTTGTCACTTGGTTTAAATTATCCCAATGCATCGGACAGGATATTAAGTGATTCCACCCGTCCGGGGAATGCGATATATATTCATGGTAATTGTGTATCCACCGGTTGTATTCCTATTAGTGATATTCCCATGGAAGAATTATACATTATTGCCAGCAATGTGAAAGCAAATGGCCAGGAATTCATTCCCGTTCATGTTTTCCCTGTAAGATATAATGTAAAGAAATCAATGGAATATTTGAATACCAGTATCAAGAACAACCATTACCTGCAGGAATTCAATAATAATATAAAAGAGGTTTTTGATTTTTTTGAAACGAAAAAGCAATTGCCTGTTATCATGGTCAATAAGAAAGGAGAATATGTTTTGAACTGATCTAAAATATGCCCGATAGCACCCTCTTACCTCATTAACACCTGGATCGTTTCAGGTGTTTTTTGTTCCAGTACGATCTGTTTGTCTTTCGTCATCCTGTTGATCGTTGCTTCATCATAATGCCTGATGGTGAGCAGCGTTAAATTCTTTTCTACTTCCACGTCAAAGATCCCGGAAGCATCAGCAGCAAGCCGGTCAATTTTCTCCGTATGCCCATCAAAACAACATAAGAGGGAAATGGCAGTATTCTGCGAGAGGTTCGGTTTCATTTTTAACTGGCTGTACAGGTCGTGCAGCTGTTGCACCGGCTTGTCTTCCACAAATGAATAGTCTTTTGATTTGAACCTGATCAATACCTGGTTCTTTTTATTTACAATAATGGGCGGTAAATTTTTGGGGATGCTTTTGCTGATAGAAGTTCCGGGCAGAGATGGATCGAGAAAACTTTTTACATATAAAGGGATATTCTTGTTCTGTAATGGCTTGATGGTCTTGGGATGTATCACCTGGGCACCATAATATGCCATTTCTATCACTTCGGAAAAGCTCAATGATGGGATGATGGTTGCAGACGGATATTCTTTCGGATCTGCATTCATTACCGCCTCTACATCTTTCCATATGGTAACATCATCTGCCGGTAATAAATTTGCAAAGATCGCTGCGGAAAAATCACTGCCCTCACGGCCAAGTGTAGTGCTTTCATTCTCATCAGTAGAGCCAATGAATCCCTGCGTGATGACCACATCATATTCATCAAACAATGGAAGCACCGCCTCCCTGATCTTGTTTCCTGTAAAATCCCAATCTATTAACGCATCCCTGAAATTATCATCGGTTCGGATAATATCCCTCACATCGATCCACTTCACTTTTACTTTTTGTTCCAGTAAATAATTGCTCACCAGGCTGCTGCTCAAAAGCTCCCCGCAACAAACCACCTGGTCGTAATAATAATCATAGGACCTTACCGGTTTGTCGTGCAGCATCCATTCTATCTCTGTAAAAAAATCTTTTAATTTATTTTCTGCCGCCTGCCAATTGAGTGTTATTAAATATTTCAAGCTGTTCAAATGGCTGTCTTTGATATTTTCAAACAACCGGAGGGCATCTTCTTTCCTGTTTTCCCAAAAAGCATCTACCACTTTTTCCAGGGCATTGGTTGTTTTACCCATGGCCGAAATGACGATCAGCAATTTTTGATCCTTGTTATCCTGGATGATCTTTGCGGTATTCTTTATCCTGTCTATACTATTGATACTGGCACCCCCGAATTTGTAAACCTTCATTTCTTTAATTTTGAATTATGAGTTATGAATTCTGAATGAAAATGGCACTTGATAAATTCCATAATTCATCATTCTGCATTCAAAATTATTACCCTTACTTTTGAGTTGCAAATCTAACTTCGTAAATTGTAAACCTGAAATTGTTTTATGGCAATAGATAGAAAAATACAAACGCTTGATGAATTTACCATCCAGCAAATGAGGGATTTTCCGCAGGCCACGGGTGAACTTTCGGGGTTATTGCGTGATATGGGGCTTGCAGCCAAAAGGGTACACGTGGAAGTGAACAAAGCGGGGCTGGTTGATATTCTGGGTGATGCGGGTACTATGAATGTACAGGGGGAAGAAGTGAAGAAACTGGATGTGTTTGCTAATAACCAGTTCATGGGAGTGCTTCAGCATGGTATCAGTTGTGCCGGCATTGGCAGCGAAGAAATGGATGAGATCGTGGTATTTGATGATGAGATCAGTAATAAATCAAAATATGTATGTCTTTTTGACCCGCTTGATGGTAGCAGTAATATAGATGTGAATGTATCGATCGGGACGATCTTCAGCGTATTCCGCCGGGTAAGTGAATTGGGTAAGCCTGCAACCCAGGATGATTTTTTACAGAAGGGCAATAACCAGGTCGCAGCGGGATATGTTATTTATGGATCTTCCACGATGCTGGTATATGCAACCAGGCGTGGTGTTCAGGGCTTCACACTTGATCAGTCTGTGGGTGAATTTACTTTAAGCCACCCGGATATCAAATGTCCCGACAAGGGGAAGATATATTCCGTTAATCATGGAAATTTTTTCCAGTATGAACAACCGGTAAAGGAATATGTTACGGCCTGCCAGAAAAAGGACAAAACAAATGGGGGCCCTTATACACAGCGTTATATCGGTAGCATGGTTGCAGATGTGCACCGCAATTTGATCAAGGGGGGAATTTTTATGTATCCCGGTACAACCGATAAACCAAAAGGGAAATTGCGTTTGCTGTATGAGTGCAACCCCTTCGCGTTCATAGTAGAAAAAGCCGGGGGCAAAGCCACCAATGGCAGTATCCGTATCCTCGACGTTCAGCCAACAGAATTGCACCAGCGCACACCATTTTTTATTGGCAGTAAGCTGATGATGGAAGAGCTGGAAGGTTATTTGAATGCATAGCTAACAGCTAATAGCTGTTAGCTATGCATGTGTAACGAAAGAAAGTTATGTAAAGAATTGTCCCGTTCAATTTTAAAAAATATGGCCAACACAATTATTTCGGTAAAGAATCTCGTAAAGAATTATGGTAATTTCAATGCGGTAAAAGATATTTCTTTTGACGTATATGAGGGAGAGATATTTGGTTTACTGGGGCCCAATGGCGCAGGGAAATCCACTACGCTCGAGATCATGGAAACACTGCGGAAAAAAACAAGCGGCGAAGTGATCATTGCCGGGCTTAATCTCGACAAGCAACCCGATGAGATCAAAAAGATCATCGGGGTGCAATTACAAACATCCGGGTTTTACCCCGGGCTGAATTTAATAGAACTGATAAACCTTTTTGGCGGGTTATACAACAGGCCGGTGAAACCAATGGAGCTTTTAAAGAAAGTGAACCTCGAAGACAAGGCGAAAAATAAAAGCAAGGAACTGAGTGGCGGGCAAAAACAGCGGTTCTCCATTGCAACTACTTTAATAAACAAACCAACGATCATATTTTTAGATGAGCCAACAACGGGTCTGGACCCGCAGGCCAGGAGAAATTTATGGGACCTGATCAAAGAAATACGGAGCAACGGAACCACCGTTATCATCACCACCCATTATATGGATGAGGCTGAACAGCTTTGCGACAGGATCGCCATTATGGACCAAGGAAAGATCATACAATTAGATTCGCCCGATAAAATGATCGATGACCTGGTTGCCAGTGGCTTTGAAAGGCCAAAACAGGTAAAAGCGGCTAACCTGGAAGATGTTTTTATACATTTAACAGGCAGGGAGATGAGAGATGAATAAAGTTCCTTTTATTTGCATTTCAAATTTATAAATCAAAAAATACATTTAATGAAGAAATTACTTATTTGTGCCGGAGCGTTTCTTTTGACTGCTGCAATGGCAATGGGCCAAAAAACAAAGGCAAAACCTGCAGCTAAAACAAATACGGCAACCCCTTCTTCAAATACCGTTATGAAGAACCTGAATGACAGCTTTAGCTATGCAGCAGGAATGAACATCGCTGTCAATATGAGAGAGCAGGGTATTACAAATATCAATTCCGCCCTGATGATACAAGCTATTAATGATGTGTTTTCTAATAAAACAAAAGCATTGTCCGCCGAAAAGGCAAATGCATGCCTTCAGTCACAAATGGGCATTTATGAGGAAAAAAAGAAGGCTGAACTGTCAAAAAAAATCGCTCCAGAAATTGCAAAGGGCCAGGCATTCCTGGCATCAAATAAAATCCGTCCCGGTGTAGTTACATTGCCTGACGGATTACAGTATGAAATTATTAAAGCAGGGGATCCGGCTGGTGTAAAACCTACAGTACGTGATACCGTAGTTGTAAATTATGCAGGGAAGCTTATCGATGGGACTGAATTTGACAGTTCAACAAAGAATGGTGGCCCGGTTACATTTCCTGTTGGGAATGTGATAAGAGGCTGGGTGGAAATACTGCAGTTGATGACCAAGGGTGCTCATTGGAAAGTTTATATTCCGCATGAATTAGCCTACGGAACACAGGGCAATGGTCCTGTTATTCCACCGGGAGCTGCATTGATATTTGATATGACGCTTGAAGACATCCTGGCTGCTCCTTCAAAATGATAGAAACTTTAAAATACCCGATCGGTAAGTATATTGAGCAACCATTTTCCAATGAGCAATTAAAGGAATGGTTGCTTGATATCGGGTCTTTGCCCCAACATATTGAATATGCTATTACCAACCTGGACGAAGCACAATTGGATACTCCTTACCGTGAAGGCGGCTGGACAGTAAAACAAGTGGTGCATCATGTTGCCGACAGTCATATGAATGCCTATATACGCTTTAAACTCGGGCTTACTGAAGAGGATCCTGCCATAAAGCCATACGAAGAAAAAGCCTGGGCAGAAATGATCGACTCAAAGAATATTCCTATCAATGTTTCCATTACATTACTGTATGCACTGCATAGCCGCTGGTCTGAGATCTTAAAAAATATTTCGAGAGAAGAATGGAACAGGACGGTTTTTCATCCTGAACATAAAAAGCAGATGACGCTTTGGTTCTTGCTGGGCATGTATGCATGGCATAGCAGGCATCATGTGGCGCATATTACTTCGTTAAGAGAAAGGATGAGTTGGTAGTTCTCTGTTCATAGTTCATAGCTAGGATTGTAAGTTCGAAATTTTGCGCTCAACTATGAACTTAATTAGATATAAAATTATAAAAACTGTTTCGTGTCTTTTAAAAATTTATCTTCAGAATACATAAGCAAGCACCAGTACTTCACTGCAAGAAAGGACAGTTATCAAACTCCTGCAGGAAAAATAGTGGATCCGTATTTTGTTGTTGAGCTTCCTACAAGTGCCTGTGCAATGGCCATCACAGAAGATAATGAGGTTCTTCTTATAAAACAATACCGCTATGCCATCCACGAGGAAATGATTGAGATCCCAGGTGGTTTCATAGATGCAGGTGAACAACCCATGCAGGCGATAGAACGCGAATTACTGGAGGAAACCGGGTATTCATTTTCATCACTTCATTACCTGGGCATTACAACGGCTAACCCCGGCCTGCTGAATAATTTCACTTATATGTTCCTTGCATTGGGCGGAAAAAAAACTGCCTTGCAATCATTGGATGACAATGAAGAGATAGAGATCATACTAAAACCAATGGAGGAAGTAAGGTCAATGCTGTTTCACAATGAGATAAAGCAAAGCCTGCATGCACTTTGTATGTTCCATGCATTTGAATTCATGCGTTCAATGGAAAAATAAATAAAGTTTACAGCTTTCTAAAAGCTGTAAACTTTATTTATAAACTTCAGCTATAATAAAAAAACTTCCGCAAACCATTATTACATCCTGTTCTTTCATGTTCAGTTTAGCCTTTTCAATAGCGGCATTCACATGATCAAAGCCTTCCCCGTGCAGGTGGTTTAATTCCGCAACTTGTTTTAACTGCTCATAAGGCAGGGCCCTTGGAATATGTGCATTGGTAAAATAATAACTTGCATCGGCAGGAAACAATGCCAGCATTTTACTTACATCTTTATCATTTACAAATCCCAATACAAAATGAATATGTGATAATGGATAATTTGTTTTTAACTGATGTAAGACCTGTTTAATGCCGTCTTCATTGTGCGCCACATCCAGGATCAGGGCCGGCTTGGGATCTAACAGTTCCCATCTTCCACGAAGGCCGGTTAGTTTTTTTACATTTCCCAAACCGCTGTGTACCGTGGTTTCCGGGATATTAAACCCCATTTTGTTTAGCAGCGAAACTGCATGTAAAACTGTACAAATATTTTTAGCCTGGTACAGGCCCAGGAGGTCAATTTTGTATATTGTCATTTCATTGCCCGAAGTATCAACAACATTGCATCGCAATAAAGAACCTGCCGGTTCAGTTGACCGGGTAATAAATCTTTCTTCCGTAAAATGAATTTCAGCATTCATTTCTTTTGCCTTCTTTACAAATACGGGTTTTGTTTCCGGCAGGGTTTCCCCAATGACCACAGGGATATTATTTTTAATGATACCTGCTTTTTCAAATGCGATCTCGGGGAGCGTATTACCCAGTATATTCATGTGGTCATAACCTATATTTGTTATCACGGATAAGAGCGGAGTAATGATATTCGTACTGTCGAGCCTGCCTCCAAGACCCGTTTCAATGACGGCAATATCAACAGATTCCTTTGCAAAATACTCGAAGGCCATGGCAACGGTAAGCTCAAAAAAAGAAGGGTTTACTTCATCAGAAATAATCCTGGTCCGTTCTACAAAATCAATTACAAAATCCCTGTCGATCATTTTTCCATTTATACGGATGCGTTCTCCAAAATCTTTTATATGGGGGGATGTATACAAGCCAGTCTTATAACCTGCTTCCTGCAAAACAGCGGCAAGCATATGGCTCGTGCTTCCTTTGCCATTTGTGCCCGCAATATGAATGCTTTTAAATTCCTGCTGGGGATCACCTAATGCCCTGCAGAGTTCGATGGTATTGTGCAGGTCCTTCTTATATGCTGCAGCGCCAATGCGGCTGAACATGGGAAGATGTTCATAGAGGTATTCAATTGTCTGATCGTAAGTCATCCACACAAAGATATATTACAAACAATTTAAACAACAAATCATTGAATATGCAATAATGATCGTCATTGGGGGGAACGAAGCGATCTTACATAATAAAGAGATTGCTTCACTGCGTTCGCAATGGCGATCACGATGAACAGAAAAATTAATAAGTAAAATTGAATTGTACGGTAACATTTGATTCGTCACCCGCTTTATCAAACTGCATGTTTTTCAGGTATTTTTCGATCGCATCTGCATATGACTGGCTCCTGCTGGTTGAGCCTTTATCAAAGCCTGCAAATTTTCCCTGGCCGGAAGCAGATACCTTGATGATGGCATAGATTGTTGCCTTGGGTAATTCACCCGTAAATGAATAGTAACGTACGATCTTCCTGTTGCCTTTTGTAACCTTTGGGCCGCCGATCTTTCCGCCAGGCGTGTTGCCGTAAGAATCTTTATTGCCACTGGGGTCACCCGCATCTCCTTTGCCCCCGGGTTTATTTCCCTGCATGGTATAACCATTATCTTCTGTGGAATTATTGCCGCCAGTTTTGCCGGTACCTGGCATAGTGATCCTAGGTTTTACTGGTTTTGGCGGGGTTGGTACCGGAGTTGTGGATACGGTCTCTGTTTTTACTTTCGGAATTTTCTTCTCAACTTTTGTAACTGGCGCTGCATTTTCTTCCGGGTTATCATCAGGTTCTATTTTTTCTGCCGCGGCTTCCCTTATTGTAGGTTGCTTTGGTTGTGCCGCAGCATCCTGTGCCCGCTCACCTTTTATCAGGGGTTGCTTATCACCAAAACCTTCATCATTATTCCCCAGGTTTATTTCCATCAGGTCCTGCACAACAGGAATGCTCGGGGGCATTACTTTCCAACTGATCAGGATAAACAATAACAGCAATGTACCGCAAATGATAGCAGTATATATAAATGCTTTCCTGTTCTTCTGTGATTCAAATTCAATGTCTTTTGTCATAATGGAACTGTTATGCATGCTAAAGTTATTTGATTATGTCGTAATAAGATCGTTCAAACAGGTAAATGCATAACCGCTTTGAAATTTTAACAAAACATTGAATTCATTATAAGAGCCCCGTCCACTCAATTCCTGGTCCCAAACAACAGGCTCCCTATACGAACCATATTACTTCCTGCTTCAATGCCAAACCTGTAATCCGCACTCATGCCCATACTCAAAATGGAGAATGCACGATTGCTCATCGTGAATTCAGCATATTTATCAAAAAGAGTTTTCAGGAATTTGAATTCTGATCTGACCAGGTCATTGTCTTCCGTAAAAGATGCCATTCCCATCAATCCTTTTACTGAAATATTTTTCCACAAGGCCGTATTCATTTCCATTTTCTTCATCAATAGATCCAGTTCATGTTCATCCAATCCAAATTTTGTTTCTTCTGCAGATATGTGCACCTGCAGCAGGCAGGGTATGACACGGTGGATCTTTGCACCCTGTTTATTGATCTCAGACAATAATTTTTCGCTGTCAACCCCCTGTATCAGGTGAATAAAAGGAGCAATGTATTTTGCCTTATTGCTTTGAAGGTGGCCAATGAAATGCCAGCGGATGTCTTTAGGCAAGGCTTCATATTTATCCAGTAATTCCTGTACATAATTCTCAGCAAAATCGCGATGGCCTGCATTGTATGCTTCCAAGATATCAGCAACAGGTTTTGTCTTTGTCACTGCAACCAGTTTTACATTATGTGCCGACAATTCTTTTTGTATACGCTCGAATGATTCTACTAAAAATGCCATGGAAGAGAATAATGTTTATTGAATGCAAGTTAAGCAGCATTTACAAGTTCAATTAAATAAAAAAGTGCAAATGAGATCATTTGCACTTTGCGAATAACTTTTCGAAGGTCTATTTCAATATCGCTCTCCCAATAACGATCCGCTGTACTTCACTTGTGCCTTCATATATCTGTGTGATCTTGGCATCCCTCATCATGCGTTCTACATGGTATTCTTTTACGAAACCATAACCGCCGTGTATCTGTACTGCTTCTGTTGCAGCCCACATGGCCGTTTCACTGCTGAATACTTTTGCAATTGAACTGCTGAGTGTATAATCGATCTTCTCATCTTTTTCCCAGGCGGCTTTCAAACATAGTAACCTGGCTGCTTCGATCCTTGTAGCCATGTCAGCCAGTTTGAACTGGATGATCTGGTGGTTCATGATCTCCGTTCCAAAGGCTTTGCGTTGTTTGCTGTAATTCAGGGATAGTTCATAAGCGCCGCTTGCAATACCCAGGGCCTGTGATGCAATACCAATACGCCCTCCAGCTAATGTTTTCATGGCAAACTTGAACCCGAACCCATCTTCGCCAATACGGTTTTCTTTAGGCACTTTCACATCAGTGAATGATATACTATGTGTATCACTTCCCCTGATCCCCAGTTTATTTTCTTTGGCACCAACTTCTACGCCGGGCCAGTTCTTTTCTACAATGAATGCATTGATACCACGGCTTTTTTTGCTTACATCTGTTTGAGCGATCACCAGGTAAACACTTGCACTGTTCCCGTTTGTGATCCAGTTCTTTATTCCGTTGAGTAGATAGTGGTCAGCTTTCTCTTCTGCAATTGTTTTTTGCGAAGTGGCGTCGCTCCCAGCTTCCGGCTCGCTCAATAAAAATGCGCCAATGTATAATTCGCCGTCTTTTTTCCCCTGGGCAAGCGGGGTAAGGTATTTTTTCTTTTGTGCTTCATTGCCATATTCCTGAAGGCCATAACAAACCAGGCTGTTGTTCACGCTCATGCAAACACTTACACTTGCATCTATCTTGCTCACTTCCTCCATGGCCAATACATAACTGACAGTATCCATTCCACTGCCACCATATTCCGGTTTAACCATAATGCCCATAAAACCCAGGTCGGCCAATTTTTCTATCTGCTCTTTAGGAAATCTTTGCTGTTCATCTCTTTCAATTACTCCCGGCAGGCATTCATTTACAGCAAAATCACGGGCCGCCTTTTGGATCATCAAGTGTTCTTCAGAAAGTTGAAACTGCATATGGTCTTTTTAAGTGCCACAAAAATAAGGTTTGAATTGTAAGTATTGCCCGAATGTTTTGTTTTTTTGTGAAACAATACCATCAATAATACCAAATTTCCCTGTTAATGTATCCTGTATTCAACTTTATATATCTTTGCTATTCAACTATTCATACTTGAATACAGCCAATCAAAACCTGAGAATACAAAAGATCGTTGCTTTAATATCTATTCTGCTATTCATTGTTAAGATAACCGCATGGTATATCACCCATTCGGTTGCGATTCTTACAGATGCATTGGAAAGTATTGTAAACGTTGTTGCCGGCCTGATCGGATTGTATAGCCTCTACGTTTCAGCCAAGCCTAAGGATATTGACCATCCTTATGGCCATGGAAAAGTTGAATTTATCTCAGCCGCCATTGAAGGAACCCTTATCGCAGTTGCAGGGCTTATCATTATTTTCGAAGCCTTAAATAACCTGCGCAACCCCCATGATATTCAAAAACTGGATTATGGCATCTTCCTTATTGCCTTTACTGCCATAATAAATTACCTGGCCGGGATGTTATGTGAAAGGACAGGTAAAAAGAATAATTCACTTGCGCTGATCGCAAGCGGGAAACATTTAAAGAGCGATACATATACTACTGCCGGTATCATTTGTGGATTGATACTACTCCTGTTCACAAAGACCAGCTGGATAGACAGCGCTGTTGCCATCCTTTTTGCATTGATCATATTAATTACAGGATACAAGATCGTCCGAAGCTCCATTGCAGGTATCATGGATGAAGCAGATATTGATCTTTTAAAGAAAATGGTGGATACCCTTAATACAAATAGGAGTGTGAACTGGATCGACCTGCATAACCTGCGTATCATAAAATACGGGCCAACCCTTCACCTTGATTGTCACCTTACCGTGCCATGGTATTTCAATGTACATGAAGCACACAAGGAAATTGACACATTATCCGGTTTGGTACGCCAACATTACGGAGAATCAGTGGAGTTATTTGTACACTCAGATGGTTGTCTTGATTTTTCCTGCCCGATCTGTGATAAAATGGATTGCCCGGTAAGAAAACATGCATTTGAAAAAAAGACAACCTGGACAATGGAGAATATCTCTTCCAATCATAAGCATACGATAGATTCGTAAATATGAATACGATAAAACTTTTGAAGAAGATTTAGTCAGACTGAATAAAGTTTACATCTATATAAAACACTGTATATTTTTTGTTCATAACTTTCTGTATGCCAGTGAATGAAAAATATTTAGCTCGTTTTGAATACGATAGCCTTTACCATGTTTATAATAGAACAAATAATAAGGAATTATTATTCAGACGCGAAGAAAATTATCATTATTTTTTAAATCAATTCACAAAATATATTTCTCCATTCGCTGATACTTATGCATGGAATTTATTACCCAATCATTTCCACTTTTTGATCAGGGTTAAGATACTGGAAAAGATTTTAGATCATATTAAAAAACTCCCCTTATCAATACAAACAAAGTCTGAAAGACAGTTCTTAATAGACAGTGACATAAATATCTTGCTGGAAATGACATTCAAAAGATTTTTTACATCTTATGCAATGTCGTTTAATAAAATGTTTAACCGTTCAGGAAATTTGTTTTATAGAACCTTTAAACGGATAGAAGTCACCCGGGATAATCATTTCACACAAACTTTGATTTATATTCATGCAAATGCTCAAAAGCATAGATTGGTCAGCCAATTCGAAAAGCATAAATGGACTTCTTATCATACTGTAATCAGCGAAAAACCAACTCAACTTCTAAGAAATGAAATCATTGAATGGTTTGGAAGTAAAGAGAAATTTATTAAAGATCAGTTCGGTTTAACTGAATATTACTATGCTTTTGATGAAAATGATGATGAATAAAGTTTACACCTTTTAAAGGTGTAAACTTTATTCATCATTGTTCAAATAATTTTGCAACAGCAAATGCAGCAGCTGCCGCTACTGCCCCGATCAAAGTAACACGCACCGCTCCCCAGAAAGCATTTACACCGGTTATCCTGCTTTTAAAATAACCAAAAACAAATAAACAGATCAAAGTGGCTATCACAGAATATTTTAATGCTTCAGTAGAACTTGTAATAAAAAAATAAGGGCTTAATGGAATGATGCCACCGGCAATATAAGAGAGCCCGATATTCAATGCACTTTTGGTGGCTCTTTTCGGATCAGGTTTTTCCAGGCCAAGTTCATACTTCATCATAAAATCTACCCAGCGATCCTTATCCCTCGATATTTCTTCGGTAGCCTGTTCCTGTAATTCGGGGCTCAAACCAATATTCGCAAAAAATTCTTTTGTTTCTTCTATTTCCCTGTGACGAAGGTTCTCAACTTCATCGTATTCTCTTTTCACTTCACTTTTATAATGATCCTGTTCGGTTTTTCCGGCAAGGTATCCTCCCAGCCCCATCGCAATACTGCCTGCGGCAATTTCAGCAATGCCTGCAATTACAATGATGCTGCTGCTGTCCACTGCACCACTCAATCCTGCTGCCAGTGCAAAAGGAACGGTAAGGCCATCACTCATGCCGATCACAACATCTCTCAACAGGTCGGAGCTTTTTAAATGCGATTCAATGTGATCGTGGTGAAGATGTGTATCCATGCAGGAAATTTTTATTGAAGATAAATCTTTAACCATATAAAGAAAAACAATACTCAATATTCAATGCTCAACTATCAATGTTCAATTAAAAGCTGTTGCACCAGTAGAATATTGAACATTGATTATTTTATTTATTGTCATTTTCAACAAAAGCCTCAACTGATCTTTTAATGATATCCACACAATCCATCACCTGTTCTTTTGTAATTACCAGGGGTGGGGCAAATCGTATCTTATCGCCGTGCGTTGGCTTGGCAAGCAGTCCATTCTCTTTCATCAGCAAACAAAGGTTCCAGGCTGCTTCGGGGTCACGGTGATCTATAACGATCGCATTCAGCAATCCTCTTCCCCGTATCGTCTTTATTAAAGGCAATTCTAGTTTTTGTAATTCGTTCCTGAAGAGTTCTCCCATTGCAAGTGCATTTGCTGACATGTTCTCATCTTTCAAAACATTCAAAGCTGCTATAGCAACGTTGCAGGCCAGGGGATTGCCACCATAAGTACTTCCATGCTCGCCTGGTTTAATGGTAAGCATGATCTCATTATCGGCAAGTACTGCACTTACAGGTAATAGGCCACCACTGAGTGCCTTTCCAAGAATGAGAATATCCGGCCTTACATTTTCTTTATCACATGCCAGCATGGTACCGGTCCTGCAGAGCCCGGATTGTATCTCATCTGCAACCATCAGCACATTGTATTCCTTGCATAATATTCTTACACCGGTATAATATCCATCATCCGGTACGATTACACCTGCCTCGCCCTGTATCGGTTCAAACATGAAAGCCGCTACATTTTTATCCTGTAAAGCCTTTTCCAAAGCGGGCAGGTCATTGAATGGGATTATTTCATAACCGGGAACAAAAGGGCCGTAGTTATTTTTTGCCGTAGGATCTGTACTGAAAGATATCACGCCAACAGTTCTCCCATGAAAGTTAGAAGAACAAACAATGATCTTTGCCTGGTTCTCCACAATGCCTTTTACTTCGTATCCCCACTTACGGCTAAGCTTAAGAGCCGTCTCCACCGCTTCTACACCGGTATTCATCGGCAATACTTTATCGTAACCGAAATAAGATGTAATAAATGCTTCATATTCGCCCAGCAGGTTATTATGGAATGCCCTGGATGTAAGTGTTAATTGCTGTGCCTGTTCTGTCAATGCAGCAATGATCTTCGGGTGGCAATGGCCCTGGTTCACTGCAGAATATCCACTAAGGAAATCATAATACCTTTTATCATCCACATCCCAGAGATATACGCCCGAACCTTTTTTAAGTACAACAGGCAACGGGTGGTAGTTATGTGCGCCGTGCTTCTCTTCGAGGTCAAGATAGCCCTGCGTGTTGGATGATACTGTTATAGTTGATTGCATAAAAATGATTTTATATAGCTAAGAAAATAATAAATAGAATGGAAAGCTCCCGCAAAGTGGAGCAGGCATGCTTATCCTCGATGATTCAGCAGGTCAAGGTTGCTGCTGAGAAATTGCTGTATGGTAGCATTGAAACTGATAATGCAAAGATAAAAAATTAAACCCATTTCCAAAAGTAATCAGCAGGAAATTTAAATACAGGCTCGGTTTTCTTCTCAAAGATGCCATATAAGGTACTGCCACTGCCACTCATGGAAGCATATAGCGCACCTGCATTGATCAATGTGTTTTTTATTTTGGCTATTTCAGGATGGGCCTCAAACACGGGCTTTTCAAAATCATTAAAGATATTTTCCTGCCATGATGTGACAGGCAACCTGCATAGTTCTTTTAAATTACCCTCTTTTGGTTCAATATTAATATTGGAAAAAGCCCAGCCTGTATTGATATGAATACACGGGTTCAGCAATAATATTTTATATGCTGACAGGTTCAATGGAATTTCTTCCAGCATTTCTCCACGACCCGTTGCATAACAGGGCTTATTGATGATAAAAAAGGGGCAGTCACTGCCTAATTGAAGTGCATAGGCCAGGAGTTGTTCAACTGATAAATCAAGTTTGAATTTTTCATTGAGCAGTTTCAATACAAAGGATGCGTCTGCAGAACCTCCGCCAAGTCCTGCACCGGTTGGGATGATTTTATGCAGGTGCAGTTTTACATTTGGTAATTTGGGGAGATCTTTTTTTAATAGCTGATATGCTTTGATACAAAGGTTATCCTGGTCGCTGCCTGGAATTTTCAAACCGGTTTGTGTATATGAAACCTCTTTAATTGTTGCAGGTTCCTCAATGACCTCAACAGCATCTTTCAAAGCAAGCGGGAAAAAGATGGTCTCGATATCATGATATCCATCTGATCTTTTGTTTACAACACGAAGGCCGATATTGATCTTACAATTTGGAAAGAGAACCATGTTAATTGATAATTGAGAATTGAGAATTGAGAATTGAGAATTGAAAAACAGGCAGCATTGTCCATTATCAATTGTTCATTGTCAATTCATTTTTTGCCCCTTGCTTTTATCTCGTCCCTGATGGCAATGGCTTTGATGTAATCTTCATGTTCCAGTACCTCGGTAAGCAGTGTATTTAATTCTTCCAGCGTCATGGATTGCAGGTTATCTTTACCACCGGTTTCGGAAGTAACAGCACCACCACTAGGCGTTTTCTTTTGATCATCTTCCATCAATACGCCAGCCTGGTCAAGAATATTATCATAAGTATAAATAGGACAGCCAAATCGCACAGCAAGCGCAAGTGCATCGGAAGTGCGTGAATCGATCTCAACGGTGTCATTGGCAGAACTGCAAACAAGTTTCGAATAAAAAATGCCTTCCTGCAGGTCGTTGATGACAATTTCATGTAATTCAACATTGAAAGCCATCATAAAATTTTTCATCAGGTCGTGTGTAAGCGGGCGGCTGGGGTTCATGCGCTCTAAAGCAACGGCAATTGCCTGTGCCTCAAAACCGCCAATAACGATCGGCAGGCGTCGCAGGCCGTTTATTTCTCCCAACACTACTGCGTAAGAATGTGTTTGCGTAATGCTATGCGATAATGCAACTATTTCCAGTTCGATCTTCTTCATACCCTATCCCTTTATGAGGCTCTGATTATGATTTATTAATAAAAGCAAATATAAAAACAAATGGCTTCTAAAAACCAAAACAATCATTACTCTTTTCGCCTGGATGCTTCGGATTTTACGGTGGTCTTCGGTTTATTCGGCTTAACAGGTTTTTGAATTGGTTTTTTCTTCGCCTGGCGCATGGGAAAAGCAGTATCTGCAGGCACTGTTAATGAGGGCGCTATTGAATCAACAACAGAATCATATGTCGTGTTTGTAATGTCAACATAGGTGGCCGGGATACTGAATTCATCATCATTTATTTTCATCGGTTTGATCTCAATTGCTTCGGCTGTAATGATATCAGCTTTTGAACTTGTGTCACCCGGCTCAGCATATGGGCTTCTCATTTCTATCTCGGCTGCCAGTACAATTTTATTCTTGTGTATGGCGATTACTTCAGCGTTGCCTTCAAAAATGGCAGGTATGGCATAAAAAAGACTGTCGGCAAGGTAATAAATAACTTTTGCCCCTTTCATGTATCCACCGATCAGATTTTCCAGGCCATTGCTTTCAGGGATCTCCGGTGTAGTACTGTGACCCAGGATAGTTCTTTTATGAATTTGTTTTTCGGGAGAATTAAGGGTAAATAATTTTTTCTTAAAAGTTTTATGATCCCTGTTCAAAATATAGCTTGCTGCCGAATCCAATATTACTATCACTTCATCATCCTCGTATTCCTCTTTCTCTTTAAAGAGCAGTTTCAATTTATTATCACCGAAAATTATTTTCAGTTCAGCATCGCCTTTACTTGACATGGCAGCATGTAACCTGTAAATGATCTGTCCCTGGAAATTTTGTTGGGCATAAATAAATGAACTCATCATGAGAGCAAGGATCAAAAATATTTTTTTCATTCTGTAGATTTAAGAATAAATAATAAAGCCTTTCAAAATTAATTGAAAGGCTTTCAAATATAATATAATTGATCAGGCCTGTTTCAACTTTTTTACTGCTTCAATGATCTTGGGCATCACTTCAAAAGCATCTCCCACAATTCCATAATCTGCGGCCTTGAAGAAAGGAGCTTCAGGATCTTTATTAATAACAACGATCGTTTTGCTGCGATTCACGCCGGCAAGGTGCTGTATCGCCCCGGAGATACCGATCGCTATGTATAAATTAGGTGCAATGGCAAGCCCGGTTTGCCCCACGTGTTCATGATGCGGACGCCAGTTGGTATCTGCAACCGGCCTGCTGCAGGCTGTTGCAGCTCCCAGCAGGGAAGCCAGTTCTGTGACCATGCCCCAGTTTTCCGGGCCCTTTAAACCACGCCCACCACTAACTACGATCTCTGCTTCGCTTAAAGGAACTTCACCTACCACTTTGTTTACATTTGTCACTTCTATTTTAGCGGCATCGATCGTCGCAGCAAATGGTACAACTTCAGCAGTACCGCTACCTGTTACAATGCTGAATGAGTTCGGGTTTAATGCGATGATCTTTTTTGCACTTGTTACTGCGATATTGGCAAAGGCTTTACCGCTGAATACTGTTTTCCTGACTGCAAAGCCATGGCTGAGATCAGGCAATGCAATGGCACCTGATACAAGGCCGGCTTTCATGCGGACACTCAATCTTGCCGCAATTGATTTACCAGAACTATTGTTTGAAAAAATGATCACATCAGCACCGGTTGCTTCTGCAGCCTGTGCAATAATTTTTGTATATACCTGTGCATCCAGGTTGTTCAATGAAGCATCGGTTACCGTATGCACTTTTTTAATGCCATAATTTCCTATGGATGCAAGATCATCCTTCACTGTTCCTAACACAATTGCTTCAGCAGTTGATCCTGTTTGTTCAGCTACTTTTGCAGCATAGCTAGCGGCTTCAAAAGAAGATTTTTTTATGTGCCCGTCTGCCTGGTCTAAAAAAACTAATACCATAATATCTATGATTTAATAATGTATGATCTTTGATTGACTTTTAAATAACACGTGCTTCTTCATGCAACAGTCTCACTAATTCTTCCGGGTTATCAGGTGAAACAAGCTTTACACCTGCTTTTGCAGGAGGAAGGTCAAATGAAACGATACTTGTCAATGAATCGGCTGCTACCGGCTCAGTTACTTTCAATGGTTTTGACCTTGCACCCATGATACCTCTCATGTTTGGAATGCGTTGTTCGGCCATCCCTTTCTGGCAACTGATAACGAGGGGAAGTTTTACTTTATCTGTTTCTTCGCCGCCTTCAATTTCACGGATAGCAACAGCTGATCCGTTTTCAATATCCAGTTTTAAAGCATGGGAAACATAGGGCATGTCAAGCATTTCTGCAACCATGCCTCCGATGGATGACCCGTTATAATCAATGGTTTCCTTGCCTGTAAGAATAAGGTCATAGCCACCATCTTTTGCTATTGCAGCAATTTGAGAGGCGATATTATAGCTATCCGCATTCTCAGAATTTACACGGATGGCTTCATCACCACCCAATGCCAACGCTTTGCGGATGATCGGCTCACTATCAGCTGAACCAACATTCACCAGGTGGAGTACGGTGGCCGGATCAGCTTCTTTTAATTCAATAGCTCTTACCAATGCATACCATTCATCGTATGGATTGATGATCCACTGTACCCCATCTACTGCAAATTTCGTATTGTTATCTGCGAAGGCTATTTTTGCCGTAGTATCAGGTGTTTTACTGATGCAAACTAATATCTTCATGTATTAATTTTTTCCTTTAAGCCCGTTATTGCGGGAAAAAAGGGGTGAGGAAATAAAAGTTGTTTATGCAACTAAGTGCAAATATAAGCGTTGCAAAGGTAATTTGAAAACATCGTTTAAAAAATAAGTTTCATGAGCAGGATAGAAAAATTATTGGAGTTTATGAAAACTTCCGGCAAGGATAGTTTCCTGCAACATGCACTGGCGCTTGAATATATCAAGATCGGAAATGACGAGGATGCCCGGCAATTATTCAATGAGATATTGCTGCGGGAGCCTACCTATATCGGGTCATATTATCACTTAGGCAAATTATTGGAAAGGGTGGCTGATTTTGACAAGGCCATCAGGATTTATAAGCGGGGAATGGAAGAAGCAAAAAAGGCTGGAGATAACCATAGCTATAATGAATTACAGGGTGCATTGGAGGATATTGAAGAATGAAATGATATGAATCTATTACAACAGTTTCAACAATACATCAGCAGCGAAAAACTCTTTCAACCGAAAGACAAATTACTCATTGCCGTAAGCGGGGGAGTGGATTCTGTTGTATTATGTGAATTGTGTGAACAGTCGGGTTTTGATTTTGAGATCGCTCATTGTAATTTTCAATTGCGTGGAAAAGAAAGTGACGAGGATGAATATTTCGTGAAGAAGCTTGCACAAAAATACAACACAACATTCTTTGTAAAAAAATTCGAGACAGAAAAATTTGCTTCAGAAAATAAATCAGGTATCCAGGTGGCTGCAAGAGATCTGAGATATGAATGGTTTGACGAACTAATAGACCAGTCAGTCAATAAACCAATAAACTACCTGCTAACGGCGCATCATGCTGATGACAACATCGAAACCATCCTCATGAATTTTTTCAAAGGCTCCGGCATCAATGGGTTAAAAGGTATCTTACCAACACGTGGAAGGATCATAAGGCCTTTGTTGTTTGCCAAAAAAGAAGACCTGCTGGCATTCGCAACTGAAAATAAGCTTGACTACAGGGAGGATTCATCCAATTGCAGCGATAAATACACCCGCAATTATTTCAGGAACCAGTTGATCCCGGGTCTGGAAGAAGTGTTCCCGCAGGTAAAAGAAAATATCATTCACAATGCAGCAAGGTTCAGGGATATAAATATGTTGTACAGGCAGGCAGTTGATACCGCGATAAAAAAACTGGTAACAGTGAAAGGAAATGAATTGCATATCCCTGTTCTCAAATTATTAAAAACAGCAACATTGCCAACTATCCTTTACGAGATCATAAAGGATGCCGGTTTCTCGGCGCATCAGACAGAGGAAGTGATCAAATTATTGAATAGCGGATCCGGTAAATTCATTCGATCGGCTTCGCACCGTATCCTGCATAATCGTAAATGGCTGATCATTTCGCCATTAAATAATACTGCTGCAGGTCATTATATAATTGAAGAGAATGAAAAAGAAATAGATTTTACGGGCGGAAAAATAACCGCTGAGAAAACTACTGAACAAAAAATAGTTGTCGCTAACAATATTGCAATGCTGGATGCATCCCTTGTTAAATTTCCTTTATTACTCAGGAAATGGAAGCAAGGCGATTATTTTTATCCGCTTGGTATGCAGAAAAAGAAAAAACTTAGCAGGTTCTTTATCGATCAGAAATTGTCCCTGAATCAAAAAGAAAATACCTGGGTTATAGAATCCGGGAAAAAGATCCTTTGGATCGTGGGAATGAGAATTGATGACCGGTTCAAAATAGCAAACAAAACAAGAGAGATATTAAAGCTTGTTTTTATCAAAGTTTAGTCTAGATACTTGTAAAAAATCCGTTTTATCCGCGTTATCCGTGGTTCTATCAATGCCCGAATAAACTTGGGTGTTTTAATTTATCAATGATCTCGTTAAATAAGTCAGGCTGAATGGCTGATATCAATATGAGCGTAAAAGCCAATCCAAATAATGCTCCCCATAAATGTGCATCATGATTAACATTATCCCCGCCTTTGCGCCCCATATAAACGCAATAGACTATATACAAAACTGCAAATAGCAAGGCAGATATCTTAAGTGCGCCATAGAGGTAAACGCTGCTCCATGGATCAAAAATGATGGCCGCAAAAAGCACCGCTGATACCGCACCCGAGGCGCCCAATGCCCTGTAATTATAATCATCCTTATGCTTGATATAGCTGGGAATGTCTGAGATTATCAATCCAAGGAAATACAAAATGATATAAGATAGCTTTCCTCCCAAACCATAATGTGAAAAAATATATTCAATAGCAGAGCCGAAAAAGAATAAAGTGAACATATTAAAGATCAGGTGCATCCAGTCTGAATGTAAAAAACCTGAAGTGATAAAACGGTAATATTGATTTTCTCTTTTTACACGGTATGGCCACATGATGGTCTTGTCCAAAAAAGCAGCATTTGAAAAGCCAATAAGGGAAAAAACAACATTGATTGCAATGATGCTGATGGTAACCGGTATAGCCGAAAAATCCATAATGATAATTTTTTATCAAAACTACATTTAAAATGCGGAACGCAGATTTTTATGATCATTAAGATAAGTCATGATGATTATTTTTAATTGCCCGGTGTTTTTTCTTTTTCTATCATCATTTTAATAGACCATATCTGCGTTCGCTTTCTAGACGTGGTGGTATTTTTCATTTCTTAAAATGCTGCAGGCACGGTAAACCTGTTCAGCCAGTATCAATCTTACCAGTTGATGCGGAAAGACCAATTGTGATAAACTCCATTTATGATCGGCCCGTTTTAATACAGCTTCACTCAGCCCATAAGCGCCTCCAATTAAAAATACCAGGTTCTTTTCACTTTCATTGGCCCGTTGCTGTATGAATGTAGCCAGGCCCTCACTGGTTAGCTGTTTGCCACGCTCTTCCAATACAACCAGGTAATCTTCTTTTTTTATAAGGTCAAGGATCGTTTCTCCTTCTTTTATTTTAAGATCCATTTCACTCAGCATCCCGGCATTTTTAGGCATGGGTATGATATGCCATTGGACCGGGAAATAATTTGTTATGCGCCTGGTGAACATTTCCACACCCTCTTTTATATAGCTTTCGTGTGCTTTGCCAATACTCCAGAATTGTAATTTCATCCTTATAGTTTTAATATTGTATTATCAAATTTAGATGGTTTGGATATTTTTCTTTGCGAATCTTTGTGTCTTCGTGCCTTTGTAGTAATGAATCGGTTCAAAGATTTAGTTTTAAACTGGTTTTATATTAAATTCATAGTATGAACAGAATAGACCGTTTGTTTGGGATACTTACTTTATTGCAATCCAAAAAATTTGTACCGGCGGAAAAGATCGCTGATAAATTCCATATCAGCGTGCGTACTGTTTACAGGGATATTAAAGCGCTTTGTGAACAAGGCATACCCGTAAGTTTTGAACAATCAAAAGGGTATTTTATTGTCCAGGGATATTTTCTGCCACCTGTTGCATTTAATTCAGAAGAAGCCAATGCCTTGCTTTTAATGGAAAGTATAGTGTATGGTTTTACAGACAAGAGCATTCAAACTCATTACAGCAGTGCACTCAATAAAATAAAATCTGTTCTACGTCATTCACAAAAAGAAAAGCTTGAATTTTTAGAAGCAAATACAAGGCACCAATTCCCTGTTTGTATGAGCAATGATTATGAATACCTTTCCATGCTGCAATCAGGGGTTTCATCCAGGGGCATTATTGAGTTTGATTATAAGAACTCAAAGGAAGAAGTAAGCAGGAGGGAAGTAGAACCGATCGGCCTTATCTTTTATGCTTTTAGCTGGCACCTTATCGCCTGGTGTCATTTGCGCAATGATTACCGTGATTTTAAAGTTTCCAGGATACTTACCATCAAAAATACGGACCGGGCCTTCCATAAACAGGATCATATCAGCCTTAATGATTACATGAAACTGCTGCCGGTAAATTATTAATTTCCAAACTGGCATATTTCCCGATCTCAAAATTATTTTTTGTTTTAAGATCACACTGCCATAGGGTTGTCAGTGAGGGGGTCTTACTTTGTATAAACAAACAAAAAATAAGTTTATGGACATCATTAAATTATTCCTCGAAGAAATGGACAGGGAATCTGTTACAACCCGTAAAATACTTGCTTGCATACCGGATGATAAGTACGATTGGAAGCCACATGAAAAAAGCATGAGTATTGAACAACTTTCAACGCATATTGCCGAATTACCCACATGGGTCAGTATGGCCATTACTACAAGCGAATTGGATTTTGCTGACAATCCTTATGAACGTAAGCAGGTTGCCAATACTGTCCAATTACTGGAGTTGTTTGAAAGATCACTGGCTGACGGGAAAGCCCAACTGCAAAAAGCTAATGAAAAACAGTTATTGGAGACCTGGACATTGCGGAATGGAAAAGATATATACAGTGTCTCTCCGAAACACGAAGTGATAAGGATGACCTTTTGCCAGATCGTACACCATCGGGCGCAACTGGGTGTATTTTTAAGGTTATTGAATGTTCCCATACCCGGAAGCTATGGGCCAAGCGCAGATGACATGAGTTTTTAAAAGCGGGTGGCAAGTGGGTAATGGGGAGTAGTAAATGTGGCAGGTTGCTAACACGATCTTCAATTTGCTATTTCCCTCCTGCTATTTCCCTCCTGCTACTTCCCACCTGCCATTACTTTCTCTCCGTTTCCACCCTGAGTAAGAAATCAAACAGATTCATTTCTGTGGGTATCTGTATTTTTTTCCTGAGCCTGTAGCGGCTGATCTCAACACCTCTTACCGAAATATTCATCAGCTGTGCGATCTCTTTTGTACTAAGGTTCATTCTTAAATAAGCAGATAATTTCAATTCATTGGCGCTGAGCCCGGGGTATTTGATTTTAAGGGCTGAAAGAAAATCACTGTGTACATTATCGAAGTGCATGGCGAATTGCTCCCACTGTGTATCTATTTTATCTTCTTCACTGATAACACGTATGATCTTTTTCAGGTCGTCGGAATCTTTTTCATTGCCTGTTTGCTTCTTCAGCTTCACCATTTGATCTTTGATCTTTCCAAGCAACTCACCCTTTTGTACAAGGTGCATGGCCACCGAAGCAAGCTCCGTATTTTTATGTTGTATCTCGGCCTCCAGCTTTTCATTTTTAAGCTTTACGATCTCCTTATCTGTTTTTTCCATTTCCAGCTGATGCAAGTAAAGCAGGCGCTTTTGTTCTTCTTCATGTTTCTTTTGCTGTTCCCTGAATTTCCTTTTCAAAAAAACATATAAGCGGTAATTTCCAAAAAGGAAAAGACAGATATACAAAGCATAGGCCCAATAAGTTTGATACCAGGGAGGTAATACAGTGAAATTATAAACGCCAATATCAGATTCATTGCCCAGGTTATTCCTTGCCTTCACCTTGAATGAATAACTGCCTGTCGGTAAATTGGTATATTCTTTCTCTGTTCTTTTTGAGAATTCAGACCATTTCTCATCAAAGCCATCCAGGAAATAACTATACTCTATATTGGACTGCTGGGCATATACCGGTGATGCAAATTCAAAATGAAAGGAATTCCAGGAATGGCTTACTTTATTCTTTTTTTGCTTTATGCTGCTGCTGTCTTCATTTACTTCCCCCATGTATCCACCGAAAAGCAAGCTGTCTTTTTCATTGATCGCTTTTACAGCAGTGATCTGTACCTGCAGTGGATATTTTATCTTTTTATACTGTTCGTAATTGATATGATAAAAACCCCTTTCCCCCCCGATAAAAATATTATTTTTATTGACCGGGTATATATGTTCAAACCCGCTGACAAACTTATTCGTTAACTCAGGAAAGTAAATGATCTGTGGTTTTGATGTTGATAGATCAACAACGCCCATGATCTTGTCAAATACAAACCAGATATTACCCGAGGCATCTTCTTTCAGGTACCTTACATTTCTCTCTCCAAAAATATCGTTGTAAAATGCCGAAGGCTCAAATTGATCTTTCACTTCATTGTATTCAAAAATGCCATTCTCAGTTGCAAGTACGATCCTGTTCTTTATTTTGAATATATAATTACCATTTGGAGATTGTACGCCTTCCTTGAGCGTATAAAACCTTGTCTGTACTGTTGTGTCATTTGTTAGTTGTACACGGTATATTCCTTTATAGGGATGCGCTATCCATATACTATTATTATCCATGCATACAAATCTTGCCGATTCAAAATGGGCAACCATGTTCCTGTTGGTAAAAACGCCGTTTTGATAATTATAAAAATTGATCCCCTGGTATGTTCCTGCGATCATGATTGATGAAGGCAGCACGTTGAAGTAAGGAAGGAAGGTCCAGAAGCCAGAGGTATTGTCAATTGCCTTTGCAGTATTGTTCTCAATTACAAATGCGCCGTCATGGTGGCCCATCAACAATTTCCCGTTTACCTCTGATAAATTCCACACCTGTCCCTTGGTGTTATTAACAGGTGTAAAAGATCCTTTTATGTAACTAAGGTCCTTTTCATCATAAAGCGCAGTCTTATATAATCCGTTTGAAGTACCAACGTAAAGCTCATTGTTAAAGATACTCGCAGCATAACCAGAACCTTCATTGAAATAATCAGGGTAAATATGTTTGATGGCGTTGTTGTAGGCTATAAAATCGATACCATTATCCAGTCCAAGCCATAGGTTCTTTTCTTTGTCAAGGAATATGTCCAGTATATTGTTGTTCTGCAAACCTTCTTTCCTTGAGAATTTTTGTACCAATGCCCCTTTCTTATCAACGATATAGCAGCCATCTAAATTTGTGGTCAGTGCAATATGATCATCATTTACCATTGCCGATGCGGAAATATGCATATCTGAGATATTGTCTAAAAAAGCTGAGCTCATCCTGGTCATATTATCTCCCGTAAGCAGGAATACGCCATTCTTTACCGTAGTAAGGATAGCACTATCCTGCCCGATCGTAGTCATTGATGTGGCAAAATAATCAGCCGGTAATTCATTTTTCTTCAAAAAAGGCGCCCATACACCATTTTGAAAGGACAGCAACCCTTTGTCAAAATCCTGGGCTATCAACCGGTTATTGCATAGCGTGATAAATCTCCAATGATTGCTTTTATATATGCTGCTGTGATCTCCGCTTATCTGGAATATCTTATTGCTGGTCTGAAAAAATACCCAGTCCCTGTAAAAATAGATCTCCCACACATCTGTAAATGACCTTTCATCTTTAGGGAGCAAATATTTGAGTGAATGGTATGTAAGCAATCCATTGTCAGCAGGTGAAAAATATCCAAATTCATCCTGGCCGCCGACATATAGTTTGTTATCTGGCCCGAATTCGAGGGACCTCACGATGCTTTTATTGGGAAGAGGGTAGGACTTCCAGTTAATACCGTCGAAAGTTAAGACTCCCTCACTATTGGCAATATAGATAATTCCTTTTTTATCCTGGCGTATCTGGCGGTTTTGGGCACCGGCTTTATATGACTGTTTGGAATAATTAATTATATCAGGAAGCCCGATAGTATTTTGCGAAAAACAATAGTTATTCGCTACTACAAGAAATGCTAATGGAATTAATTTTTTCATTCCTGCAAAATTCCTTTAAAAATTGATTGTGAAAGTAACAAATTTTCAATGATGTAGTAATGAAGTGGCAAATTTAGCTTAAAAACAGTGTTTTTGCCTTTGATGATGTAGTAGTGATGTATTGTTTTTTGTTTTAAATGAGCAATTAGGCTTTACTTTTATGGCGCTGGAATTTATTTAGTAACCAAACCAAACGATTGCATATGAAATTTAAAACTGCTCTCTTGCTTTGTGTATTTCTTAGCATGATAGGATTGCACCGGGCTAACGCACAAAATTTTTCAGTAACTGGGAAAATCACTTCACAAACTACAAACGAACCATTATCGGGGGTAACTGTTTCGGTCAGGGGTACCAATCTGGCCACAACTACAGACAAGGACGGAAATTATTCGATCGCTGTACCTAAAAAAGGGTCTGTATTGGTAATTACATATACGGGTATGGGAAGCAAAGAAGCAGTTGTAAATGGCGAGGGCACACAGAATTTCAGTCTCTCACAATCTACCAGTACTATGGATGAGATCGTTGTGATTGGCTATGGTCAACAGAAGAAAAGCCTTACAACAGGCGCCATCTCTTCTGTAAAGTCGGACCAGTTGAATACCGTCTCAAATACGCGTATTGAACAGGCCTTGCAAGGCAGGGTTGCCGGTGTTTCTATTGCACCTCAATCCGGTCAGCCCGGGGCAGGGCTAAGTGTAAAGATCAGGGGTACTGCCTCTAATAATAACACGGGTCCAATCTATGTTATTGATGGTATCAAATCCGGGGGGATCGAATCTCTGGATCCTTCGGAGATCGCTTCTATTGAGATATTGAAAGATGGCGCATCGGCTGCAATATATGGTTCCGAAGGTTCCAACGGGGTTATTTTAATAACTACCAAAAGTGGTAAAAGGAATTCAGGTGACATCATTTATTCTGTACAATATGGAACACAATCAGTGAAAGACAATTATATAAAAATGATGAATGCAACTCAATACCAGCAATACCTGGCAGAAGCCGGAGTAAATGGTGCCCCAACACTGGCTGATGTTGCTGCTGTAGGTAATGGTACCGACTGGATAAATGAAGTCATAGAAACTGCACCTCAACAGCACCATTCATTATCATTTAGTGGCGGAAGTGATAAATCAACTTATTATATCGGGGGAAATATTTTCACCCAGGACGGGATCGTTGGCGGTAAAAAAGCACAATTCAAGCGCTATACCGTTCGGCTAAACAGTGAACACAAAGTAAAGAACTGGCTTACCATCGGTGAGCGTATATCTTTTTCACATCATACCAGGAAAGCCATTTCCGATAACTCGGAATTTGGGTCTATAATGAGCAGCGCAGTGGTTATGGATCCGCTTACCCCTACAGTTTATACCGGCACATTGCCTACGTATGTACAAAATGCCATTGCTGCAGGTAAGCCGTTAAGAAAAGATATCAACGGAAATTATTATGGTATATCAAACTTCTTAAAAGGTGAATATGGAAACCCGTTGGCCAGGATCGATATGGCGAAAGGTCAGAATGTTCAGAATAAAATATTTGCCAATGTATATGCAGATGCAGATATCACAAAAGGGTTGAAATTCACATCACGTTTTGGTGTAGACGCTGCGTTCCAGACAGGCCATGGCTGGACACCCACCTTCTGGTTCTCTGATGAAAGCCAGAATACCGTTGCAAACGGCTATGACTACAGTGATACCTGGACAAGCTGGTTACTGGAAAATTTCCTCACGTATAATAAAAAGATCCTTAACCATAATTTCACTGTATTGGCAGGGACTTCCCAGCAAAAGAACCACGAAGTACATATTGGTGGAAGCTATTCAGGTTTGTTTAAAGAAGAAGATAAATTCTCATACGCAGATTTCGTGCCCGATGCAACCGATCGTATCGGTAGCATTGCATTCGATGTAACTTCTGCTTCTTTTTATGGAAGGCTTTTATATGATTATAGCGGAAAATATTTATTTAGTGCTTCAGTGAGAAGGGACGGTTCTTCAAAACTTCCTCCAAGCCATCGCTGGAAAACCTTTGCAGCCTTTTCAGGCGGGTGGGTATTTACAAAGGAAAGTTTCTTTCCCGAAGTACTGGCCCATAAGATCAATTATGGTAAGCTACGTGCCAGCTGGGGCCAGAATGGCAATGTAGGAAGTCTTGGCCTTGCCGATTACCTGAATGCAATTGGTGCCGGCGGTATCTACCCGGATGCCAGTGGAACATTTTTGGTATCTGCGTACCCGCTCAGGCTTGCAAACGAGGAGCTTCTATGGGAAACCGGGGAGCAATTTGATGTTGGCCTGGATCTTGGAATGCTTGGTAATAAATTAAATTTCACAGCAGATTATTATAAGAAAACAACCAAGGGCCTTTTGTCACAAGGTGTACCCCCTATTTATGTAGGCGCTCCATTAGACAGGGTTAATGCTGGTGATGTAGTAAACAAAGGTTGGGAATTTGACCTGAGTTATAAGAACCAACCGAAGCACAATGCTTTCGGTTATGAGATCGGTGGCAATATTTCATTCAACCACAACGAAGTAACATACCTGGATCCTAACTCCCCGCTACAGGGTGGTGGAGTTGTGGGTACAGGCTGGACAACCAACTATATGAAAGTTGGTGAACCAATCTGGTATTTCAGCGGTTACAAAACAGAAGGAATTTTTCAAACACAGGAACAGATCAATGATTACATTACCAAAACAGGAATAACAGGTTATTCACCTAAACCCGGTGATCCCATTGTTGTGGATGTGAATGGCGACAAACTGATATCTCCGGGCGACCAAACGAAGATCGGAAGCCCTCATCCAAAATTCATCTATGGCGGCCGCTTAAACCTAAGTTATAAAGGATTCGACCTGTTGGTATTTATCCAGGGACAATCAGGGAATGATGTTATCATGGGCTTTAACCGCCTGGATCGTGCAACGGCCAACAAGCCTGAATTTTTCTTTAATAACAGGTGGACAGGAGCGGGAAGTACAAATACATGGTTCAGGGCAGATGCAACCAATCCTTATATATATAATAGTGACCTGATGGTATTCGATGGCTCTTTTATGAAGATCCGCCAAATGCAATTAGGTTATACAATACCTGGTAATATTTTGAGTAAAATAAGATCAAAAAGTGCACGTGTATATGTCTCGCTGGATGATTTTTTCACTTTTACCAAGTATCCCGGTGTAGATCCTGAGGTAAGCAATAACGGAAACAGCCCTGGTGTAGAACGTGGCGGTTATCCTATTCCAAGAAAAGCGGTGGTAGGTTTATCTGTTACATTCTAAAAAATCCCAAAAAAATTAAAAATGAACAAAATGAAAAAATCACTGATTAAAATCGCAGCAGTTTGTTTCCTCGTTACGATGATCACGATCAGTTGTAAGAAATTTCTTACAAACGAAATACCCGGTGCATATGCCGAAGATGATTTTTATAAAACAGATGAGGACGTTACACAGGCTGTAACCGGTGTATATGATATGATGCAGGCACATTACAACAGTAACTGGGCAAGTCTTTTTATGGTTAAAAGCCTGTTGACTGATGAAAGCAATGCAGGTGGCAGTAATGCGGGTGACCAGCCCGGCTACCAGACACTGGATGACTATACTTTTGATGCTACCAATGATAAAGTAAGGGATGTATGGAGAATGTGCTATTATGCGATCTACCGTGCCAATAAAGTGATCAATAAGGCGGATGATCTAACGCCTTTGCGTAAACGACTTATTGGGGAGGCGAAATTTTTACGAGCATATAATTATTTCGAACTGGTTACCATGTGGGGAGATGTTCCCCTGGTACTGAATGATATCCCTCCTTCACAATTTACCTCAACGCCGCGTGCACCCAAAGCCAGTGTGTATGCACAGATCGAAAAAGACCTGGCCGAAGCAGCTGATGCATTGCCGCTGAAAACTGCTTACAGTGCTGCTGATAAGTTTCGTGTTTCAAAAGGCGCAGCACAGGCAATGCTAGGTAAAACGCTTTTGTTTGAGGAAAAATGGCTGGATGCCGCAACACAATTCGACCTGGTTATCAACTCGAATGTATATTCAGTTGCACCAAGTATCGCTGATGTATTTAACCAGGCAGGCGAATTCGGGCAGGAATCTCTTTTCGAAATTTCATACTCGAATAGCCGCAGTTATGACTGGGGTAATTTCCCATGGGGAGCCGCACCTGAAAGCAATATTCATGTACAATTGATGGGGCCAAGGGGTGATTTTTATACAAAAGCGCCTGCTGATTCTTTAATTGCAGGCTGGGGATTTATTCGTCCAAAGCAAAAAATGTGGGATGCATTTATTGCTGATGGTGGTGTAACCAGAAGGAATCAAAGCATCATGTCACAAGTTGAATTGATTGCAGCAGGTGGTAACTGGACCGCTCCAAATGACCGTGATTATGAAGGTTTTTTCCAAAGGAAATATGGGTCATTCAGCAATTTAACAGGTGGCCCCATTGGGGAATTGAATTATGGTACGAACTGGCGCCAAATCCGTTACTCCGATGTATTGTTGATGGCTGCTGAAGCTTATTACAGGACAGATGAGAATAAAGCACGCGGGTATATAAACCAGGTCCGCCAGAAGAGGGGAGTTGCTGATGTAACGGCAACGGGTACTGCACTTTTTGATGCAATTGTTCGTGAAAGACAGGTTGAACTTGCATTTGAAGGTGTAAGGTTCCAGGACCTGGTACGCTGGGGTAAAGCGGCAACTGAATTGGGGCCATTGGGATTTGTTGCAGGAAAACATGAGGTGTTGCCTATTCCTGATTATGATGTTAAAACCGGGGGGCTTACTCAAAATCCGGGGTATTAATAATGGATGATTGGATATGCATTTAATCACATTAGTAAATTCAAATAAATAATTTATGAAACTTATTATAAACAACAGCATGACACGGGTTTTAATTGTTGTGTTGTTCTCAGCTATACTGTTCTTTGCATGCAAATATGATGTAAAGGACCTGTTGCCAAAACCGGTGGCCTCTTTTACGGTAACACCTGTTTCGGGTGTGCCAAATAAATACCTGCTCACAAGCACTTCTCAAAATGCCTTCCGTTATGATTGGGATAAAGCTGGCACTGGCTATGTCCAGGGTAAAGAGGTAGATACTGTTTACTTTCCTTACCAGGGGGTTTATACTGTAAAATTATTTGTATATGGCCAAAGTGGTGTTGACACGGCAAGACAGGACATAAATGTTGCCGCAAGTGATCCTACTGCCTGTGTAGGTACACAATTAGGTTTTATAACAAGTTGTATTTCCAAAAAATGGAAATTAGATCCGGATGCAGCTGCTTATAAAGTAGGCCCGGGGCCTAATGACGGAAGCTGGTGGAGCAGTGGCCTGGGAGATGTTGCCGCAAGGTCATGTGAATTCAATGATGAATATATTTTTGAATTCAGTGCAAACCGGACATTTACTTATGACAATAAAGGTGATTTTTTTGGAGATGGTTATTTAGGCAACAACACGGGTACATGCCAGCCCTCCGCTAACTATACAGCCGTGCAGGCTCCATGGGGATCCGGTACATTCACCTATACATTTACACAGGGTGCAGGTATAAATGGGTTGGGACAATTAACCGTTGTAGGATTGGGAGCGCATATCGGCTTGCAAAAAGTTAGAAATGGTGCTGAAGTAACTACCAGCCCCGCAACTTCCATAACCTATGATGTATTGGCAGCAACACATGATGTGGCTGGTAATTACGACCTGTTGACCTTGGGCGTTGCTATTGGAGCTCCCGGATGGTGGACATTCAGGCTGCGTTCTTTCTAAACAAAATACAGAAATAGTTTTTCTCAGTTTAGCAATCAAAATAGGGTGGATATGAAAATATTCACCCTTATTTAACCACCTGCAGTATTTATTGCATCATCTCTTTAACATGCGTTACCGGGCGATCATCATATTTTTTTTATTAAGCCTGAACGCAGGGGCACAGGGTTTTTTAAAAGCGAGTGGTACCGCTATACTTGATGGCAATGGTAAAGAGATCATCCTGCGGGGAATGGGCCTGGGGGGCTGGATGTTGCAGGAGCCTTATATGCTGAAACTTTCCGGTGCCGCTGTAGCGCAATATGATATCAGGAAAAAAATAACTGCGCTTGTAGGGGAAGCAAATACAAAAAAATTCTATGAAGCCTGGTTAAACAATCATTGTACAAAAGCAGATATTGATTCTTTGGCTGCATGGGGTTTTAATTCTGTGCGTTTGCCCATGCATTATAATTTATTTACAATCCCTGCTGAACAGGAACCTGTAAAAGGGAGACAAACCTGGCTGTCCAAAGGATTTCAATTAACCGATAGTTTATTAAGCTGGTGCAAGGCTGATCATATATACCTGATACTCGACCTGCATGCAGCACCTGGCGGGCAGGGCAATGACAATGCTATTTCGGACAGGGATCAATCGAAACCTTCGTTGTGGCAATATGGAAGAAACAGCGCAAAAATGATCGCACTCTGGCAGAAACTGGCAACGCGTTATGTAAACGAAGAATGGATCGGGGGCTATGATCTCATCAACGAGCCCAACTGGGGTTTTCAAAATGCAACAGATAAAAATGGTTGTGAAGAAACATTGAATGAGCCACTAAAAAAATTATACAAAGAGATCACTGCAGTCATCAGGCACGTTGATAAAAAACACATCATTTTCATTGAAGGTAATTGCTGGGCAAATAACTACAACGGAATTTTCCCATTATGGGATGACAATATGGTGATCAGTTTTCACAAATACTGGAACTTTACAGACAAAGGATCTATTCAAAAATTTTTAGATTACAGGGAAAGATACAATGTACCTGTATGGATGGGTGAAACGGGAGAGAATTCCAATGCCTGGTTTACCGATGTAGTTTCGTTACTGGAAAAAAACAAGATCGGGTGGGCCATGTGGCCATTAAAAAAATCAGGCCTGAACAATCCGCTGCAGGTAAAAATAAATAGCAAAGCACAAAAACTTATTGATTATTGGTATGGGAAAGCCCCGAAACCATCTGCTGCAGAGGCTTTCAAAGCATTGATGCAGTGGGCAGCAGATACACGTACCGAAAATAATATTGTTCACCGCGATGTGACAGATGCCATGATGCGGCAGGTAAGTGTAACAGAAGTGATCCCATTCAAACAAAATATCATTGCTGCAAATACCATTTTGTTTGCTGCAGATTATGATATCGGCCGGGCAGGGTTTGCATACCATGATATTGATTCTGCTGAATACTGGGTTTCAACAAATACAAGAACAGCCTGGAATAGCGGCAGCCAATACAGGAATGATGGCGTTGATATTGAATTATGTTCCGATGCGGTTTCAAACGGCTACAATGTTGGCTGGATCGAAACCGGCGAATGGATGCAATACAGCATTTATACCGCCCGTGACACTGTCTATGATGTTAACATACGCTATGCATCCAAAGATAATCCAGGCCAGTTAAGGCTTTTACTGAATGATGAATTTATATCTGAAAATAATGTATTGCCCCAGACCGGCGGAACACAAAATTGGAAAACCAACACAATAAAAACGGTAAATCTTAAAAAAGGTTGGAACCGGCTTCGGGTATTGGCTACCCGGGGCGGTTTCAATCTTAACTATTTGCAATTCATTGGTACGGGCAATACGGCAATGACTCAATGATAAAAGAAAGAAAAAAATCTTATGACAAAAAAGATCCTGGTATTAACAACATTTATCTTTTCCCTGCAGCTTCAGGCACAGGTCAGGATGGATACTGCTGCAAAGATCAACAGCCTTATAAAACAAATGACGCTGGAAGAAAAAGTGCATATGATCCATGCTTCTTCTTCCTTTACTTCCGGGGGAGTCCCACGGCTTGGCATACCCGAGTTGGTCACATCTGATGGGCCACATGGGGTACGCCCGGAACACGGCCGTGACTGGAACCTGGATAATAATTCATTAGATTCAGGAACATACCTGCCGACCGGTGTATGCCTTGCAGCTACCTGGAATCCAGCATTAGGCTATGCGTTTGGGTCAGTACTGGGCAGCGAGGCTAAGTTTCGTGGGAAAAATGTAATGCTTGGGCCTGGCATTAATATTATCCGCACACCATTGAACGGAAGGAATTTTGAATACCAAAGCGAAGATCCATACCTCGTATCAAAAATGGTTGTTGGTTATATCAAAGGAGTGCAGGACCAGGGTATCTCTGCCTGTGTAAAACATTATGCAGGAAATAACCAGGAATTGTGGCGCCATACCATTGATGTGCAGATGAGTGAAAGAGCTTTAAGAGAAATATACCTTCCGGGTTTTAAAGCTGCTGTACAGGAGGGAGGAGTAAATACATTGATGGGTTCTTACAATAAATTCCGGGGGCAATGGGCCTCACAAAATCATTACCTGCTTACGCAGATCCTAAGGAAAGAATGGGGTTTTAAAGGATTGGTGATGAGTGATTGGGATGCCGTAAACAATACAGCACAGGCATTGTGGAATGGCATGGACCTCGAAATGGGTGCCGACCTTCATATGCTTCCAAATCCCGATTATGATAAATTCTATATGGCGGCTGCCACGCTTTCGCTTGTAAAAGCAGGCAAGATACCTGAATACCTGGTTAATGAAAAAGTGAGGAGGATATTGTATGTGATGTTTAAGACAAATATGATCGGTAGCGTAAAACCAAAAGGGGAATATAACACGAAGGCACACCAGCAAACTGCCGCAAAAATTGCAGAAGAAGGAATTGTTTTATTAAAAAACGAGAACAATATTTTACCATTAAACAAAACTTCCGTAAGATCAATAGCTGTGATCGGCTATAATGCAGAAAGAAAACAATCTATGGGTGGGGGAAGCTCCCAAGTACGTGCTTTTTATGAAATAACGCCATTGGCGGGCATTCAAAGCCTTGTTTCAAAAAATACTCAGGTTACTTATTCCCCCGGATATGAAATTAAAAGAGGCGCTTCTGCCAATGCCGAAATGATCAAACAGGCAGTTGAAGCAGCGTCCAAAGCAGAAGTAGCTATTGTCGTGGGTGGATGGACTCATGGATTTGATTATGCTGTCTGGAAAGACAATGCATATGATGCAGAAGATTTTGACAAGCCTGATATGTTCATGCCCTTCGGTCAGGATGAATTGATCAAGGCTGTTATAAAAGCAAACCCGAAAACAATTGTCGTATTGATGGGCGGGGGAGCGATCGATATGACACAATGGGTGGATAAGGTTCCTGCGATATTGCAGGCCTGGTACCCGGGTATGGAAGGTGGAAATGCTTTGGCAAAGATCATTTTCGGTGATGTAAACCCATCCGGAAAATTACCCATGACATTCCCCAAAAAACTGGAAGATCATCCCGCACATAAATTGGGAGAATATCCCGGTGATTCTGTTTATGTAAATTATTATGACGACATCTATGTTGGTTACCGCTACTTCGATACTTATAAAGTAAATCCCCAATTTGCTTTTGGCCATGGGCTTTCCTACACAAGTTTTGAATACAGCAATTTGAAAGTGTTGCCTAACGGTAAAGGGGCAATGGTTAGCTTCATTATTAAAAACACCGGGAAGACCGCAGGGGCTGAAGTAGCACAGGTTTATGTAAAACAGGAACAATCTTTGTTGCCAAGACCGGAGAAAGAGTTGAAAGGATTTGATAAAGTTTTCCTGCAGCCGGGGGCATCAAAAACGGTAAGTATCCGGTTAACTGAAAATGCATTTCAATATTACAGCGATATAGAAAATGGCTGGGTAAAAGAAAAAGGAACGTATGATATCCTGGTTGGAAGTTCTTCTAGATCGATCAGGACCACGGCAAAAATAAAATTGTAGGTTAAGATGGTATATAAGATAAGAAATAACATTTCCCTTGCTTTGCTGCTGCTGGGTTTTTTCTATGCAGGATGCTCTAAATCGGGTACAAGCCAGGGCAATGTTCCCGTTAATCCATTACCTACATCAGGGATCTCTTATTGGCTTACAACCGGCGACAGGAATAACCTGCTTACACAACAAGCGACCAGCCTCGGTTTTGGGAATGTATCAAATTCATTGCCCATGATCACAGTTGATTCTACACAGGTATTTCAATCTGTTGAGGGGTTTGGGTATACCTTAACACAAGGCAGTGCTTATGTGATCAATCAATTGGGAACAGCAGAAAAAACTGCCTTGCTAAACGAATTATTCGGATCAACAGCTAACAGCATCAATGTAAGTTATATCAGGATCGGTATCGGCGCTACTGATCTTAGCAGTTCCGTTTATTCATATGATGATATGCCTGCGGGGCAAACAGATCCAACACTTGCCAACTTCAGCCTTTCTCCTGACCAGCCGGCAATGATCCCTGTTTTAAAACAAATATTGCTGATCAACCCGGCGATCAAAATACTGGCAACACCCTGGTCAGCTCCGGTATGGATGAAAGACAATATTAGTTCTATAGGAGGAAGTTTAGATCCTGCTTACTACCAGCCTTATGCGAACTATTTCGTAAAGTATATCCAGGCAATGCAGGCAGAAGGTATAACGATCCATGCGATAACACCACAGAATGAGCCATTGCATGCCGGGAATAATCCGAGCCTTTATATGACGGCAGCACAGCAGGCCTCGTTCATAAAGAATAATCTGGGACCCGCATTCGCAACAGCCGGTATCAATACAAAGATCATTATTTATGATCACAATTGCGACAGGCCGGATTATCCATTGGAAATTTTAAATGATGTAGCAGCAAGAGCATATATAGATGGCTCAGCATTTCATTTATATGCGGGTAATATTTCGGCCTTGTTACAGGTATATGCAGCATACCCTGACAAGAATGTTTATTTCACCGAGCAGTACACGCCATCAACCGGGAGTTTTTCGGGCGACCTGCAATGGCATATAAAAAATGTTATTATTGGTTCAATGCGCAATCAAAGTAAAATTGCACTGGAATGGAATCTTGCCAATGACCCATCTTACGGGCCGCATACGATTGGCGGTTGCACAACTTGTCTTGGTGCCCTAACGATCGGACCAGGAAATATTACACGGAATGTTGGATATTATATTATTGCACAGGCTTCCAGGTTTGTACCTGCCAGCTCGGTAAGGATCGCAAGTGATAATTATGGCAATTTATTGACAGTTGCTTTTTTGAGGGCCGATGGTAAAAAGGTTTTGATCGTTTTAAATGATAGTAACAATACTGAAAGTTTTAATATTAAATTTAAAGATAGATGGTTTACCACTGCGCTGGCAGGTGGTGCAACAGCAACTTATGTTTGGTAATGTTTCAAAATGATTATATGAATAAAAAGTTTTTTATGCAACTAAGTTTAATGGTCCTGCTCTTTGCATTTTTAAGTAATTGCTCAAAAAAAGATTCAGCATCACAACCTGAAGCTCCGCCAAAAATATCTATTGATGATGTTTCGAAAGTTGAGGGAAATGCGGGAACCAGCCAGTTCAGTTTCACTGTTTCATTAAATAAGGCTTCTGCAAATACAGTAACAGTAAATTATGCAACTGTGGAAGGTTCGGCAAAAGTTAATACAGACTTTATACAAGCTGCACAAACACTGAGTTTTCAGCCAAATGAAACACAGAAAACAGTTATGATCAATGTTGTGACTGATGATATTAAAGAAGGGAATGATGATTTTACGATCGCATTGTCAGGCGCTGCAAATGCAACCATAGAAAAAGCAACCGGCACCGCCGTAATCGAAAATGATGACAGTAAAGTACCAATTGCTGCTACAGGCTATGATGCTCCAACTTCTTATCCCGGCTATACGTTGGCGTGGGCTGATGAGTTTAATAATGGGTCACTGAACGCATCGGACTGGAGTTTTGAGAACGGCGACGGATGCCCGGGTATTTGCGGGTGGGGAAATAATGAACTGGAATATTATACCGGCAGGCCTGATAATCTTTTTTTCCAGGATGGGAAAATGATTATTGAAGCAAAAAAAGAAAACTACAGCGGTAAGAACTATACGTCTTCAAAGATCCTTACAAGAGGGAAGAAGACATTCAGGTTTGGGAGGATCGATATCCGTGCAGTACTTCCTAAGGGAAAGGGAATATGGCCGGCATTCTGGCTGATGCCTCAAAACAATGTTTTTGGGAACTGGCCAAAGAGCGGCGAAATTGACCTGATGGAAATGGTAGGTCACCAGCCTGCTACAACCGTTGGTACATTACATTTCGGCCCGGGACCGGGGAGTACGCAATTGGGAGGAAATTATACCTTGCCATCAGGAATTTTCAATGACCAGTTCCATGTTTTTTCATTGGAATGGAAACAGGACCAGATACAATGGCTCATAGACGGTACCGTGTATTCGACCCACAGCATTTCGGAATTTGGTACCAACAATTACCCGTTCAATGAGGATTTCTTTTTGATCGTTAATATGGCAGTTGGCGGCAACTGGCCGGGCAGCCCGGATGCAACTACCTATTTACCACAATGGTTGATCCTTGATTATATCAGGGTCTATCAATAAATAGTTTCATACGCGTTTTTTCATAGTGTTAAATGTACCCGGATTTCTATCCGGGTTTTTTCAACTTGCTTTTGAATTGTTTATTTTACAGACTTAACTTATTTGAAACATGCTTACCAGGGTTTTAACGATATTGTTCTTCCTGCTCTTAATGATGCATGATTCAAATGCCCAGCTTTGCCAGGGTAGTCTCGGAGATCCGATCATTAATACAACATTCGGGCATGGTGCTAATCCCGGCTCTTCGTTATCCGCGGCAACTACCAACTATCAATATGTTGCTTATGATTGCCCGGTTGATGGCTCATATACCGTAAGAAATACTACAACCAGCTGTTTTGATAATTCATGGCATAACCTGTCATCAGATCATACAGGAGATCCCGGGGGTTATTTTATGCTGGTGAATGCTTCTTTTCAGCCCAGTGCTTTTTTCCTGGATACCGTCAGAGGGCTTTGCGGAAACAGCACTTATGAATTTGCAGCCTGGGTGATGAATGTATTACTGTCTTCTTCATGCACCGGTGGCGGTATTCAGCCCAACCTTACATTCAGCATTGAAAAAACTGATGGGACCATATTGCAATCTCATAATACTGGAGACATTTCTGCTGCGTCAGTGCCAACATGGAAACAATATGGATTTTTTTTCACTACACCGGCTGCAGGTTCGGATATTGTGCTCCGTATCATTAACAATGCACCCGGGGGATGTGGAAACGATCTGGCTTTGGATGATATAACTTTTCGGCCATGTGGCCCGCAGATAACGAATACGGTTGATGGGATACCCGCTACGCCACAATCTTTTTGTGAAGGGCCGGGCCACCAGTTTCAATTAAACTGTACAGTATCGGGAGGATTTATTAATCCTGTTTTTCAATGGCAGGCACGTAGCCCATTAAATAATACATGGACTGATATTGCCATGGCAAATAATAGTTCAGTTGGTTATGTTATTGGAGCAAATGCCCCGCCCGGGATTTACCAGCTGAGGCTTGCTGTTGCTGAAGCGGGTAATTTGGGATCGCTGCAATGCAGGATTTATTCTGAACCTTTTAGTTTCACGATCAATGCAAACCCTGTGACTACGGCAATTAATAACGGCCCGGTATGCGAGGGTAACACAGCGATATTGACGGCAACCGGCGGCTCCCAGTACACTTGGGCGGGTCCTGATTTATTTGCCGGATCCGGCTCTCCTTTGCCGTTAGTGAATGTGCATTTGAACCAGGCAGGAAAATATTATGTGACCGTTGGCAATGCAGCAGGCTGTGTTCATACAGATTCAACAACGATCGCAGTTAACCCTGCGCCATCTGCAGTCACAGGCTTTTCAAATACATCCATTTGCCTGGGTGATAGTGTTCAATTAACAGCAAGTGGGGGATCAACTTATGTATGGCTGCCATTCACGGGGCTTTCTGCTGTGGACGTTTTTAACCCAAAAGCATCGCCTGCGGAAACTACGCTTTACAAAGTTGTTGTTGCAAACCAGTTTTCCTGTACAGATACGGCTGCTGTAACAGTTAATATCATCCAGCCACCAAAAGCCAGTGCCGGTCCTGATAAAGCAATATTAGAGGGACAATCAATTCAGTTAACAGGCAGTATCAATGGAAGCGGAAATAATTATTCATGGTCGCCGCCCACTCATATTAATGATATTCATTCCCTGCATCCATTCGTAGATCCCCCGGCTGATACCAGCTATATATTAAATGTACTTTCAAATTTTGGTTGCGGATCATTTTCCGATACCGTGTTTGTAAAAGTATATAAGAAAATTTTTGTACCCAATGCATTTTCACCCAATGGTGATGGCACAAATGATACCTGGAATATCCCTGCACTGGCAGCTTACCCGTTTTTTGAAGTGATAGTATTTGATCGTTACGGGCAAATGGTTTTTCAAACAAAGAATAACCTTAAACCCTGGGATGGAAAATTTAAAGGAAAGCCGCTTCCTGTAGGAGTTTATATTTATTTTATCAATGTTGGAATAAGCCAGGACCTTTTTAAAGGGACCGTACTCATCATTAGATAGAGCGTTCGCTCTTCCGTTCAACAGCCGGGTTACCGCAATGCAGTATTGTAATATTAGCAGTTGTTTCATAGATTTACTATCGCATCTTAGAAATAATATTTTACAACTTTGTAAAATATTACCGCCTGTTCAAAAACACCTGCACAATAAATATTTTGAACATTCTAATTAGGCCAACTACTTTATAAAACAGCACATGCTAAAAAAACTATCCTACTATTGCCTGCTCTACCTGCGTAGCTTCTTTTTCCTTCTTGCTAAAATACCGTTCGTACTGATAATAATGTTTATCGGGTTTTATGCCTTTTACATTAATGACCAGGGACTTGATATGATGGCATCATTCAGCTTCATGAAGATATTCACGCATGCATACATTTCTTATGTGGTCATTTTCCTTTTTATTTGGGCCCGGACGATTTGGAATGTGTGCAGGGTATTATTAGGCGCTGCAAATTTAAAAAGGCTGGTGGAAGGAGAGGTAGATCCCTCCACTGTTTTACCGGAAGGTCAGAAATTAAACGCCAACCTCGTTATTGCCAGGATCGATCCAAATTATAAAAGGATCATTGAGGCACTGGTGAAATGGGTGCCAAGGGCACTTGCGCTCATTCCATATTTGATATTTATTGCAGCTTATATTAAAGAGAATGGCGATGTTCACCTGTATAATATGATCATAGTTGCACTGGTAGGGATCATACATTTTTTTGTACTTGTTTACAGGCGACCGATGGCAAGAAAAATTGCCATGATGAGGAAAGGGAATAAAAATAAGCCTTTACCCAAACTGCAAAAGGCATATAGCTGGGAAGAGGAAAGGAACCTCTGGCATGCAATTAAAAAAGCGGGAGTTGTCAGTAATTCTATTGTTACATTGGCTGCCGTCATTTTCGTTTTTTCTTATGCTATCATTGCAGCCTTTTCTTTGCCTACAGATCCAAGCAAACCTGGGCTCATCATTTTATCTGCATTAAGCGTTTATACTTTTATAGGTTTGTTCATTAATTTATTTATAAACCGCTTCAGGATACCCGTTTTTATATTGCTGGTCCTCTTTGCTGTATTTTATGCATCAACGAGGAATGAGAATCACAATGTGCAAATGTTAAGGTCTGCGGCAGATACGAAGATGTTATCTGCCAGGAAGATCGATTCTGCTTACTTCAGCGAATGGATCGACAGCAAAAGTGCAAAATGGGGATATGATTCAACAAAAAAAAATACTATCTTTTTGATCGCTGCTGAAGGAGGCGGAATAAGAAATTGCTACTGGACCTATGCTGTATTACAAAAACTGCAAAACCTGCAACCCGGTTTTTATGATCACACATTTGCCGTTACAGGAGCATCTGGAGGAAGCATGGGGCTTGGTTTTTATTATAATTATATTTATCATAACAGGGACAGGCTCAATAAAAGTGATTTTTTTATAAGAGGGGATGATTCGGTACGCCTGGATGCTATTTGCAGTGCCGACTACCTGTCGGGGGTAACCTATGGTTTTTTATATCCCGACCTGGTCCAGCGTTTCATTCCCTGGCCAATTGAATCATGGGACAGGTCAAAATATCTCTCCAATAGTTTTGATGCTGGTTTTTCTGCTAAGGCAGGGCGTGTCAGCGACCATTTATTAAACCACAATTACCAGGAAATGTGGTCGGGAACTGACCTGTATGATCACCCGGCGATCCTGTTCAACAGTACCTGGGCAGAAGGAGGGACCAAAGCTATTTTCTCACCTTATATTTTATCTCCGGCCTATTATGCGGATGCATTGGATATTTTAACGGTAACCAAAAGACCGGTGCCTATGAAAGAAGGCATGCTGTCTTCTGCAAGGTTTCCCTTGCTTACTTCAACCGGGTTGATATATTATGACTCAACTCATGATAAAGATAATGAGCCAAAAAAACTCGGTCACCTGTTTGATGGAGGCGGTTTTGAAAACACCGGTATCCAAACTGCACAACAGACAGCCATCATGATAAAGAATACATTGGCACATAAAAAGCTTTCGGGCAAATTCAAGATCGCGATCATTTATATTGGATTTGGAGCTGGGTCCATGGCACCCGAAAACAGGATACTGGATTCAGTAAAATATCATGATCCTATTGGAAGTGAGTATGAATTCAGTTCGATTATAGGAGGAGCCAATACAATTTTCAGGTGGATATATGCAGCTCATGGACTCACTATTCAATTAGATCCTGATATGAACCTGCTTGAGTTTGGATTGAGAAGTAAGTTTGACAGCACAAAACATAAATTGCCACTCGGCTTATACCTGTCGCCTACTTCAAAGGATACCATCCGGAACGAAATACGGGATATTGGCATGCAAAAAAATCTTAAACGGTCAATTGAGGTATTTAACCGGTATTTTAATAAATAGGTAAATGCCTAGCTTCATAAAATAATTTTATTGACCAACTAAAATATTGCTACAAATGAAAAAAACTTTGATTCAAATATATGAACGGGATATCTTAAAGTTTAAAGATGAAATATCTAAATACAAGGACGAAAGAACCTTGTGGATAACAGCAGCCGGCATCAGAAATTCGGCCGGGAACTTATGCCTTCACCTGGTTGGGAACCTGAATCATTTTATTGGCGCAGTACTGGGGAAGAATGGCTACCAGCGTGAAAGAGATAAAGAATTTTCTTTGAAAGACATTCCTGCTGATGAGCTTATGAATATGATCGATAGAACAAGACAGGTTGTGGTAGATACATTATCTGCTATAAGTGAGAAAGATCTTGCCCTTGATTTTCCTCAAAAGATCTTCGACCAGGTGCATAAAACAGATTTTGTATTAATGCATTTGCTGGCGCATTTGAATTATCATCTTGGGCAAATAAATTATCACCGGAGATTGCTGGAAAAATAATCATGCTGCCATGAAATTTGAACCGCTGCTTTATTCAGACTTTCCTTATTTAAAGGAATTTGAACCACCGAATTGGGGTGACCTGGTTCCAAGGTTCAAATACCATATTGAAAGTAGTTTTTGTGATCCTGTAAAACTGACGATCGAAGGTATGATAGTTGCCATCGGAACCATCATTTTTCACAAGGACAGCGCATGGCTTGCAAGTATAATTGTCCATCCAGATCATCGGAACCGGGGCTATGGAAAAAAAATAACACAACAACTGGTTGACAGGATCGATACTAAAAAATTCTCAACGATCTACCTGGACGCAACAGACCTTGGCTACCCGGTTTATATCAAACTCGGGTTTGAACAGGAAGCCTCATATGCTCATTTGAAATCAGAACAAAACATTACAGGTTTGCAGGTGGCCGCTTCCGTTATTTCCTATAAAGAAAAGTACCGCCAGCAGGTGCTGGAACTGGATAAAACTATTTCCTGTGAGAACAGGCAGGAAACGATCACCGAAAATTTAATAACTGCAAAGGTTTATATAAACGATGGCCGGGTAGAAGGTTTTTACCTGCCCTCGTTGAGCAATGGGCTCATCATTGCAGAAAATGATGCTGCAGGGATCGAACTTGTTAAGTGCCGCCTTGAGAATAATTATTATGCTATATTACCTTCAGTTAATGAAACTGCTATAAACTTCCTCCAGCAAAATGACCTGGTTCAATTCCGCATCTCCAGGCGTATGTTCATGGGAAAGAAGCGTGAGTGGAAGGGTGACCGGATCTATAATCGGATCAGCGGGCAGTTGGGGTAAAGTTTGAGGTTTGAAGTTCGAAATACCCAACATCAAACAACAAACTCGAGCTATTTAATTTCCAGGTCAGAAACTTTTCGATTATGCAAACGGCCTATCTTCATCAGGTCGATCATCGGGCCGGTCACGAAATTCAGGAACCTCCGGCTGTATGGTTTATAAACAGCTTCCCCTGAAAAAATGCGTGTTAAATGTTTTTGCATATGCGGGCCGAGAAATCTTCCCAAAGCAGTATCCATACGATCCTCGCCAACTTTAAATAAGGTAAATAATCTACCGCTGTACCAGGTATCTACCAGCTTCTGCCATACATATAATTCCCGCATCTGTTCTTTTTGGTATTTTTTAAATGCATGTTCTGTTCCAACTTCAATAGCATAAGCCAAACGGAAGGCGCCTTTAATGGCAAGGAACAACCCCGATGAAAAAATGGGATCCAAAAAACCGCCTGCATCTCCTGTCAAAACCCAGTTCCTGCCATACATGGTTTGTGAGATCAATTGGTAGTTGTCATATTGAACCACGCCTGTTTCCCTTTTTGCATTGGCAGTGAATTTTTGAAGTGTCTCGTCGGCTTTTAAATAATTGTCATATTGTTCTTCCTTGCTGTTACCATATTTTTTCAGGTGTTCAGGGTTGATCACCACTCCAACAGAAGTCCGTTCGGGCAGGGGTATTCTCCAGGTCCATCCTTGTTCGAGCCGGTGAAGGTGAATATTATTAGGGTCTATTTTTGCAGTCCCGGAAAGATGGGCAAATATCGCAATATCCTTCCTGTACCCTGTTTTTGTAGGTATATTAAGTAAGCGTGAAATGGTACGGGAGCGCCCGCTGGCGTCTACGATCAGGTCGGGCTGCCCGGCAAAAAAATCATTGATACCTGCAATGGTGTCATCACTTAGTTTTAATTCATCAGTATTTCCAACCCTTTCCAGTTTAGCTGCCTGTTTAAAAAAGGTTACGCCTTCCCGTACTGCAAGATCAAAGATCGTTTTATCAAATTTTGTACGTGGTACATTGTATGCATAGGGAGGCAGGTTCCCGCCACCATAGCTGAAAGGCGATGTAGCTTCTTCGTCCTTACTGACCCATACCGACGCACCGGGCTTATAAGTGCTGTAGGTCTTTACTTCATCTTCCACACCCAACGAACGTAACAATGGAATGATCGCGGGGACCAACGATTCGCCTACGATGATCTCCGGGCGTTTCTCTAAATAAAATACGGCAACTTTAAATCCTTTTCTTTTTAATAAGGTTGCAAGTGCACAACCGGAAGGGCCTCCGCCTACGATAGCAATAGTCCTGATATTTTTTTTCATAAAAGCAAAAAAATTTAATACCGCTCTTCTATAAAAATGACTTGACAGCAGCTGCAAATTTCGGGCAGATAAGCGAAATTGACAAAAAAGTTAAGGGTAGTAAGTACCCGCGTACAGAAAATATATTTGAATGGTTCAAGTCATTAATTGCTTAATTTCATTTTTTTGAAGAAATATGAAAAAGATCATTCCTGATGTTGATGTTATACTGGATGTGCTTAAGCAGGCACAGGAGGCATATCCCGGGTCTACATTCATCAATAGTTTATTTCAGCAATACCAGGATCGCGGCAGCCTCAGTAAAAAGCAGTTGGAGGGCTTGTATAGCAAGGCTTCCAGGATACAAACCATTTCCCCCGGTAAATTAGCCACTGTACAGGCGATCATTTTAAAAAAGCATACCAATCACAGGTCAACGGTCTCAAAGCCGGTTGTAGTTGAACCAACGGATACCAATACAGTCCAATTCATCGATGAAATATTGTCAAAATATCCGCAGCACAAGAGGGTACTTTTTTTTAAAATAAAATATGATAATAAGGAAGCACTTTCCCCTGCTGAGAAGACTGAATTAGAAAGATTTCATAAATTGTTATGTAAGGTCTTGAAGGTATAAAACCGGGCTATCAACTATTATTTTTTATAAGATTATCTGAAGTCCCTTAAAGCATCCCAAAAACAGTGTATGCGCCTATGCCACTGATACACAGCACTTTTATACATAAAATACCGATAAAATAATTGCATGAATCGTATTTAGGATAAGGATTTTTGCTTTAAATTTTATCCCCATTCCTTGCATATTTAAAATGTTAGTATTACATTTACTACAACTTACGCTACCTACTCAACCTACCCATCCTCTGAATAGCCTCCTATTTTCTATTATCGAATTTAACCCCCTTACGGTCAAATTTATTTTCCAGGATTATCCTCTGAACGGCTGATGTATTCCGTAAGGTTTACTATTTACTCCAATTACTATTTTAGTTATCCTTAAAAACCAGGGTTTATAACTGACATTATAATTAATAATAGTAATAAATAAATATCATCACCTTTAAAAACACAGAGAATGGAAAATTATTACACTTCATACAGTAAAGTAGTACAGAATAGGACTTATTATTTTGTAAAGAAATTTTTAAAATTTCCAGAGTTCAATAATGTGCCCGACGTATTGGTTGGTTATGGAATGCACACCGAATTTGAAAAAGCCTGCAGTATTGCAACGATACATGATCCAAGGATCATTCAAAAGCTTTTAAATGAAATGGAAGGTACAGTTGAACAGAGTAAAGTGATCGACATGCATTATGGAAATTTTGAAACCAAGAGCAATGCCCGTTAAACCAAACAAGAGATCGACAAAGATCTATTCCCTACACGGGAGCCATAAAGACTTAGCATGCCGGGCCGGTTCGCCATATTTTAGCAACTGGTCCGGTCATGTGCCTACTTACAAATTCAGCAGCATTCTCCGGCATTCAGAATTCAGTATTAAATCGCTCACTTATTCAAGTCAACGGCCCGATTCTTATAAGGGGTTTGTCAGAATGGGTAGGTAGAAAGGGTAAAGCTTTTGTTGGCTGAATTTATTATTTAAGCAGCAACATAATAATACTCAAGATCCCTATTATTAGACAAAGTGGGGAGAAATACTTAGTGTCAAGTCTGCCAAAATTTGTATCCCGGATCTTTTTAAAAAATCCAACATATTTAAACTCCCCGATTGCTCTTGCAAAGAAGATAAAAGAAATAGCCAAAAGGCCATTGTTGAGTAGCCAGGCCGGTAAATTGATGTATAGAATATTTGATTTTATCAAAATAAATATTCCGAAACAAAGAAGCCCTATTCCTACAAGAATGCAGTCCAACATTTTTGGATTTAAAACATTTTGTCCCTTTACTTTTGATGGAATAGCTCCACTTGCTCCCCATTTTCCACCCATTCCCCAATAAAAATGAATACCCGAAAGGAATAAGAATATTGAAAATAAGATTACCCCAATTAATATTTTCATTCCTCAAATCTATTGTTATAAAAAAGTACTCAAATCTTTGCTGTCGATTTTTACAGAGGTTCGCATAATTTCAGCCAACATACAAATATAAAAAAGCTACCTGGAACGTATCCAAGTAGCCCATTTATTGTTTCAGGGGATATTGTTTTGAAATGACCTGAGTTAAAGTTGATTAACTAAATAACCCACCTTTCTTTAATTCTTTTGTTCCTTCACCGATCAGGAATCCATTCTGGTAGATCTGTATTTTATACGCACCGGTCTGGAATGTAGTACCAGGTATAAAACTGAAGTTTACATTTTTAGTTTTTGCAGTTTCAAATTCTACCGGAACTTTAGCTGTATATGATTTATCACCTTCATCACGTGTAGTGAATTGGGCTGTTTCAGTCGTAGTAATCGCTTTGCCATCAGGACCGATCACCAGTACATAAATATCTGTTGATCCGGGTTGAGCAATACGATTGGCGACATCAAAACTTACAACAATTTTATCTACACGCTTAGCAGTTGTTGAAACTTTTTCTTTACCATTCCTTTTTACATTCACAGGTGTAATTACAATATTAGATGCATTTAAGGTAGATGCAACGTCTACTTTCTTTTCCAGTTCTACCTTTTGAGTTGTAGTAGCTGTAAGGTCCTGTGTTAATTTTTCTTTGTCTGCAGTTAAAACAACTTTATCCTGTGTAAGGGTTTGGTTTTCCGTTGTTAAACGGGCAACTTCCTGCTCCATACCAGCGATCTTTTCGTTCAAGCCTGCAATAAGTGTTTTTGCCCTGGAAAGTTCTTTTGCAGTAGCATTCTTATTATTCAGGATCTTGCGGATCTCTTCTTTGTCTTTAGCTATTTCACTGTTCTTATCAGCAAGTTGTCCCTGAAGGCTGCTTGTTACTGTAGCCATTGAATCAAGGCGTGCCAGTGAGGCATCAAAGCTAGCCTGAACACCACTTTTTTCTTCTGTTACCGCAGCAATCTTAGTTTCCTGTTGTTCGATCTTTTTCGTGTTATTTGATTTGTCATAAATAGTATAACCACCCAGTGCAACAAGCACAACGGCCATACCGCCAATGATGGCATTTTTAACGCTGTTAGATTTTGTCCGACTCTCAGTTGGGGTAGTAGTCAAAGGACTGTTTGAAGTATCCATGGTATTAAATTTTTAGTTTTAAAAATGTTGATTAATGATTTCTTTTATAGAATGTTTGTTTGGACGCTCACCTGATTTCCAAAACCGTGCCATGATTATTTTTTGTTATTAATTTTTTTACTCATTTTAATCAATATTTTCCCCCTCCCTATATGGGAATTCTGATTTTTCACTGAAAAGTTAAAAAATGAGGGGGAGATTTAACAATAAACCAGTAAAAGCCGCTTTATATAAGAAAACCGGAAATCTTCCTTCATAAAAAAGCGTAGTGGCTGTAAATGGGCTTTTATATGTGGCTACAGGACCTTGCTTACTGGTAAAACAGCTTTTCTCTATCAGATTGTGCACTTGCAAAATATCGTTTTAAAAAGGCTTTTTGTTCTTCCATCCTGTTGGATATGGCTATTAGCCTGTTTCTCAACAAACCGGTATCATATTGGAAATTTACGGGAGAACCGTCCAGTTCGTCCAATTTTTTATTTGCAGCAGAGAGCAGGCCATCAATGGGTACAAGCATAGACCTGAGTTCGCTATCGGGCTTTTTAGGTAAAAAACGGCTATTGCGGTATTGGACAAAATCGTTAAAAATAGCATTGATCTTATTCAGATCGGAAACTGCCGAATTGTAATTATTCATGTCTTTCTCCTGGTAAATGATGCTGATCTGCATTTGGAGCCAGGCAAGTCTTGTTCTTACAAGTTCATTTGCGATCCCTGCCTGGCTTATCCGGGATGCTGCTGATTCCAATTGCTCCAATTCACTCATATCTATATATGTATTTAGGGAGTCAGGATAACTCATAGCAGGTTTATCTTTATTATAACGCATGTAACCCTGGTAAAATTCCTTGTGAGAAACGGTATGGTCAAGCAATTGCCAAAGCGGATCAAAGGGCATATGGGTTTCGATAAAGAGAGTTGGCGGCACCAAAAAATATTTTGAATTGCCACTAAAACCAATATCCCAGGTAGGGTCGCAAAAAAGCCATAGGCTGTCAAGATGAACAGCACACCAGGTATGTGCGGTCCTGTCAACAATTCCTGACTGTTTGCAGTACCCCGGCACTTCATAAGACCGTATGCCACATTTTACAGCAATATCGTTGAAAATAGCAGCAAAGTTCTCGCATACACCCTTCCTTCTTCTAAGCGCTGCAGTTATTCTTGTTTCAGGATCTTTGCCTGAATTGATCACGTACATGCTATCACTGTCATATTTAATATTATAAGTGACCCAGCTGTAAATGGCCCGCAGCCTTTCTTTTTCTGTTTCATAATTTGCCAGGATGAACTTTGCAATGGACGCTGTGGAATGCGTTTCTGAAAAAGGAATATTGGCAGCCCTCGTATCTGCTGTTATTAGTTCAGTGATTTCCTGTCCCTTGCCAATAGAACTGCAGCATAGGAATAACCATAAAAAAAAGGGCATTTTCATGATTTTAAAGTTATTAAAATTAGTGTAAAGTAAAATCCAAATAACACTAATAAGAATGTTTCAGTTTGATCCATCAGGACAAGAACGTAAAAGAAATGGCAGGTTTTAATAAAATTTACAAGACGAATATTTAAAAAGGAAGTCTGAAACCAACAATATGATCTTTGAGCATAGTAACTATTAGAAAACTTAAAGGTATAAAAAAGAGATCACAGGAATGTGATCTCTTTTAGTGTGACCGCGTTAGGATTCAAACCTAAAACCTTCTGATCCGTAGAAATTTGAAATT
>JBDTWL010000020.1:0-57856 GCA_040006715.1 Ferruginibacter sp.
AAGAATCTTCCCTTGAAGCACAGGCATCAGAAGAAACCAAAACAGGAGAATAAACAACTCTGTTCCGTTAATTCATTCAAGTCCCGTTTTTCGCGGGACTTTTTTTTTATGTTGCCACGAAGGCACGAATATTAACTTCTAAATTACTTGTTTTCCTTCGTGCATTCGTGGCAATAAAGTATAACTGTGTAACCAGCATTTGTATTTCATAGCGTCATCGTTGTGTCACTCACTTGTGCTGCATACCTTTAGCAACATGCAGTATCCAGAATCCAGTATCTTGCACCCATGCCTCAATACTTCAAAATAGGAAAATTTGCCGCCAGTTATGGGTTGATGGGAGAACTGGTTTTACAACACAGCCTTGGTAAAAGAACAACACTCAAAGGCCTTGAGGCTATTTACATTGAAGAGGCTAAAGATAATTTCCTGCCATACTTTATTGAGAAGACAGCAATAAAAAGTGAATCCGAAACTTATATAAAGCTTGAAGGGATCGACAGCAAAGAAGTTGCAAGAAAACTCACACCTAAGGAAGCGTGGCTGGAAGAAAATGATTTTAAGAAATTCGCTGCCAAAGCAGCACCCATTGCATTGCTTGGTTTTAATATGATCGAAGGAGATACAGACCTCGGCGAAATAATCGAAGTGATCGAACAGCCACACCAGGTATTATGCACCATTCTTTATAAAGGCAAAGAAGCACTCATTCCAATTCACGAGGCAAGCCTTGTCAAACTCGATAAAAAAAACAGGAAGGTCTTTGTTGAATTGCCTGAGGGGTTGCTGGATATTTATGGATAATGAATTGCTCCGCTCTTTAGAGCGGAGAATAAAAATTAAATTTGTCTTGTGTCCCAACCGCAACGCACCATAGCACACTTCGACCTGGATTCATTTTTTGTTTCAGTTGAAGTTTTAAATGATCCCTCTTTAAGAGGTAAGCCTGTGATCGTAGGTGGAAGCGAAAGAGGAGTAGTGGCTGCCTGTAGTTATGAAGCAAGGAAATTCGGTATTCATTCAGCCATGCCATCTTCCAAAGCCAAACAGCTTTGTCCCCACGCAATATTTATAAAAGGCCATTACAGCGATTATAGTAAGTATTCCCGTTGGGTTACACAGATCATTGCAGCAAAAGCCCCGCTTTTTGAAAAAGCTTCTGTGGATGAATTTTATCTTGATTTGACCGGGATGGAAAAATTCTTTAATCCACTGCAATGGACAATTGATCTTAGACAGGAAATCATAAACGAAACAAAACTACCTATCTCATTCGGTCTTGCCAGTAACAAGATGCTTGCAAAAATGGCAACCAACCAGGCAAAGCCAAATGGATTCCTTCAAATACCATTTGGCAAAGAAAGAGAATTCCTGGCTCCTATGCCTGTTGGTAATATACCCGGGGTGGGAGAACAGACCGATCTTGTATTAAAAGCGATGGGAATAAATACCATTCAACAAATTAGTGAAACGGGTATTGATGTATTGGAGGAACGGCTTGGTAAATGGGGCGTTGACCTTTGGAACAAAAGCCAGGGAATTCATACAGGTATAGTTGCGCCTTATCATGAAGCCAAATCAATTTCATCCGAAAATACATTTGAGGAAAATAAGACCGACCTGGTATTTTTAAAAAAGGAATTGGTGCGGCTGACAGAAAAAATATGTTTTGAACTTCGCCAGGATGGAAAAGTTTCCGGTTGTGTTGCTGTTAAGATCCGTTACCCGGATTTTGAGACAACTTCCAGGCAAACAACGATCCCATATACAAGCGCTGATGATGAGATAATCCCCGTGGTCAAAGGGCTTTTCCAAAAACTCTATAAAAAAGGTATGCCGGTCAGGCTGCTTGGAGTTAAGTTGAGTGAACTTACCAATGACGCTGTTCAAACAAACCTATTCAGTGATACAGAGCGCAAAACCGACCTTTATAAAGCGATCGATGAGGTCAAGAACCGCTTTGGTAAGGGCTTTGTGAAGCGGGCTTCGTCGGGATAAATTTGGTAGAAAGCTGTTAGCCTTTAGCTTATAGCTATTAGCTAAAGGCTAACAGCTATTTATTACTTATTCGAATACCGTTGTTCTGGATTTTCCAATATCCCATTCGTCAGAGTGATTATCTTTGTAGTCTAAATTTTAAAGCTATGAGTTTACGTTTAGGGGATGTTGTTCCCGATTTTAAAGCAACAACAACTGAGGGTGAAATTAATTTTTATGATTACCTGGGTAATTCATGGGGTGTTTTGTTTTCACATCCTGCAGATTACACTCCTGTCTGCACAACTGAACTTGGCAAAACGGCATTGTTAAAAAATGAATTTGAGAAACGAAATGTAAAAGTGCTAGCCGTAAGTGTTGATCCATTGGATAAACACATGAGCTGGCGCAACGATATCAATGAAACACAAAGCTGCCACGTGGATTTTCCAATAATAGCTGATGAAGACAGGAAGGTAGCTGACTTGTATGATATGATACATCCCAATGCATCAGAAACAACAACGGTTCGCTCTTTGTTCATCATTGGCCCGGATAAAAAATTAAAATTATCCATTACATACCCGGCCAGTACAGGAAGGAATTTTAATGAAGTATTGCGTGTGATCGATTCTTTGCAACTTACCGCCAATTACAGTGTGGCAACGCCTGCTGATTGGAAGCATGGTGAAGATGTGATCGTAACGCTCGCAGTAAGTACAGATGATGCTATGAAGAAATTTCCAAAGGGTGTAAAGATCGTAAAGCCTTATCTGCGTTATACACCGCAACCGAATCTGGGATAAGCTGTAAGCTATAAGCTGCAAGTTATTATTTGTGGCTTGTAGCTTTTTTATTAGTCCTTACAATCGATATTGATTAAAACTATTATAGCTTGTAGCTAACAACTTATAGCTTGCAGCTTTCTTCAATTCTTTTTCAGCTGTTGCATCAATGCCCTGAATTCTTTTGGCATTTCAGCAACAAGCTCCATTCTTTTACCATTCACATCGTCAAAGTTCAGCTTATAAGAATGCAATGCGAGCCTGTTTACCATGGGCCTTTCGGCTTCATCGTGTTTACTGAGCTTGAACTTTTTTTTAACTGAAGAAAGCATTACAGGTTTTCCATCTCCATACATCGGGTCACAAGCCAGCGGGTGGCCGATATGCTTTGCGTGCACCCTGATCTGGTGTGTACGCCCTGTATGAAGCTGGAATGAGACAAGTGAGTAATTTTTATTTGCATCGATCACTTCATAGGTTGTTAATGACGGTTTGCCATTCCGGTGAACGGTCATTGTTCCTTTGTGCAGCAAATGTTCTGTAATGGGAGCATCAATACTACCTGTTTTATTTTCAGGCGACCCGATGACAAGACCGAGATAAAATTTTTCAACTTTTCGCTCTTCAAATATTTTTGAAAAATATTTATGTGCAGTTTCATTTTTTGCAAAGATCAACAGGCCACTCGTATCCTTATCGAGCCGGTGAACAGTGAATATGGCCCCGTATTTATCCTGCAATATTTCTTTAAGTGATCTTTCTGATTGCTCACGGTCAGGTATCGTTAATAAACCTGCGGGCTTATTGATGGCAACGAAATCATCATTTTCGAAAATTACCTGTAAATTATTTTTTGCCAACTTGCTGGTTTTTGAAATTTTTCTTTTCTGAGTGTGTCTTAAATTTTCTTGGCTGTGGAATTTTCTTTTCCCGGATAGGTTTATTGATTGCAGGTAAAGCCTCACCAATAGCTGCTTCAATATCTTTATCTGTTAGCTTTTTCCAGTCTTTAATTTCCGGTTCCGTAGTTTTCTTTTCTGTAACTGTTGCCTTTAAAACCGGCGCAGCATTGTTTTTTTTCTTTGATTCATTCATGTATTTAAGCAGGCGGATCTCTTTATCACTCAGGTAACGCCATTTACTTCGCTCCACATTTTTCTTGGTGAGCCCTGCATACATCACCCTGTCAAGCCCTTTCACATCATAGCCCAGGTGTTCAAATATGCGGCGCACAATACGGTTCCGGCCGCTATGTATCTCTATACCAATAATTGATTTATCTTTTGAATCTGCATAAGCAAGGCTATCAACAATTATGGGCCCGTCTTCAAGCACCACCCCTTCCATGATCTTATCAAAATGCGCTTTGATCAACGGCTTATCAAGTTTTACTTCATAGATCTTTTTTATTTCGTAGCTCGGATGGGATAATTTCTGGGTAAGGTCACCATCATTGGTAAGCAGCAATACTCCTGAAGTATTTCTATCAAGCCTGCCGATCGGGTAAACCCTTTCCTCAGTGGCTTTTTGTATCAGCTGCAAAACCGTTTTCCTTCCCTGTGGATCATCGGTAGTAGTTATATAATCTTTGGGCTTATTCAATAAGATGTACACGAGATTCTTGGTGACAAATAATTTTTTTGTGTTGTAAATGATCTCATCTGTAGGTTGGACTTTATAACCCGGTTCGGAGGCAATAACACCATTCACTTTTACTTTACCCGTAGTTATCAATTCTACCGCTTCTCTCCTGGAGCTTATACCGCAATGTGCTAAGAATTTATTGAGTGGCATTACCACATCAGTTGTTTTCTGGCCGGCAACTGGTTTTGAAGCAGCAACAGATTCTTTCCCGGTTTTAGCAGTTTCATCTTTTTTGAATGAAGGATTTTTAGCGGCCATACGTGCCTGGTATTTCTCTTCTTTCAACTTATCGAAATAGGCATTCTTTTCTTTCCTGTATTGTTTTTTTTCCTGGCGAATTTCTTCTTTCTTAACGCTGTTCTTTTTAGGTGCAATGAATTTTTTGAAGGGAGCCTGGCTCATTTTATGAAGATTTATGCTGTTTTGCAACAGTAATGAGGGGCAAAGGTACGCTATTTTGTGCCACCCGCACAAAGCGTGCGGGGTCGCTAACCAAATAAAAAAGCGCAACAAGTGTTGCGCCTGTGGTTTAGGGGAATTGCGATTTAATTATTTTTTTGATTGCATTTTACCTTTTTTGCTTTGTTTCATTTCTTCCAGTTTTTTCAACTGGTCGGCAGTTAATAGATTTTTACGCTGTTCTTTTGAAGCATCTCTTATAGCCTTCAGCTGTTGCTTTTTATCTTCACTGGTTAATGAACCGTTTTCTTTAATTGCTTTCATTTGTGCATGAGTAGCTTCGTTCTGTACTTTTAGTTTAGCAGCCTGGTCATCGCTCAGCCCCAACTTGACCTGCATTTCTTTTGCTCTCTTCTCATGCATTTCTTTTCGCTGTGCCTGCATGTTGGCCTTGTTCTGTGCCATTTGCGCTTTCTGATCGGGGGTAAGGATGTTACCTGTTTTTAGCTTTTGTTCCTTAAGCAAAGCATTTCTTTTTGTTTTCATTTCGCCCACAGTAATATTATCCTGTTTCTTTAGGGCCTCCATTTTCGATCTGAATTCCTCGTGGCTTGCCTTCATTTGTGCTTTTTGCGCATCAGAAAGGGTTATTCCTTTCATCATTTCCTTGCTATGTTGCTTATGGCCTTGGTGTTTGCCCGAATGAATACCATCTTTATGGTGCTTCATTGTTGTTTTTTCCTGTGCACTGGCTGAAAATGTTATAACAGATAATGCTACAATTGATAATATTTTTTTCATGGTTATTTTATTTAAATAAATTTTATACAGTAGGTAGACAGTGGCCGGTCACTATTGTTTAACATGGGCTTGTTAAAGTAAATAGAATACTGGACTAAGCCAATACTTTGTCCTTGTTGGCGAGTTGCCCGCATGCAGCATCAATATCCTTACCTCGGCTGCGGCGCACCCTAACATTTACTTTGTGCTTAACTAAGTAGTCAGTAAATATTTGCGTGCTGTCTTCGTCAGACTTTACAAAAGGGATCCCAAGAACGGGGTTGTATTCAATTACATTTACCAGGTGAGTGGGAATTTTGCGGTAAACCTTTACCAGTTCTTCAGCGTCTTCGAGGCTGTCATTCTCTCCCTTCAATAACACATATTCAAGCGTAATATCATTTTTTGTCTGCTCATAAAAATAATTGAGTGCCTCAATGAGGGCAGCAATATTATTGGTCTCGTTAATGGCCATTATTTTATCACGCTTTTTATCAGTTGCTGCGTGTAAAGAAAGCGCCAGGTTAAAACGTACTTTATCATCACCCAGCTGTTTGATCATTTTTGCAACACCGGCTGTGGACACGGTTATCCGCTTCGGGCTCATTGCCATGCTATCAGCTGCTGTGATCCTTTCAATCGATCTCAATACATTCTTATAGTTAAGCAATGGCTCTCCCATACCCATGTATACGATATTGGTAAGTTTGGTGCCATATATCTTTTCACTTTGCTCATTCAATAAAGCTACCTGGTCGTATATTTCGTCAAAGTGTAGGTTCCGTTTGCGCTCCATCAGTCCTGTAGCGCAGAACTTGCAGCTGAGGCTACAGCCGATCTGTGATGAGACACAGGCTGTATTCCTTTTCTCTGTTGGGATGATCACTCCTTCCAATAAATGGCCATCATGCGTCCTAAAGCGTGATTTGATCGTACCATCACTGCTGGTTTGCGTAACATCTATTGTAATGGCATTCAATTCAAAATCTGCTGCTAATTTTTTGCGAAGATCCAGGGATAAGTTGCTCATATCATCGAAATGACGGGCATTTTTCTTCCATATCCATTCATATGCCTGTATGGCACGGAATTTTTTGTCCCCGATAGATTCAAAGTATTCTTTCAGATCAGCCAGGCTCAGCTCACGTATATTTCTCTTATTTGACATCGTGCAAAGATAATCATCCTAACTTTGGGATGGATTTCAACTCAAATAAGGGTGGTGGCACAGTTTGAATATTATAATTAGTTTTATCTGTCAGGGTGAGCTTGTCGAACCGGATTCAGTAAACTCAATGCCTTCGACAAGCTGTCTGCCGACAGGCAGGCTCAGGCTGACAGTACGATTTCAAACTGTACCACTACCCAAAAAAGGCAAAAATTAATATATGGAAACTGTTTATATCATTGATGCAGTAAGGACCCCGATCGGGAAATATGGCGGTGCACTTTCGGGCATTAGGCCGGATGATTTACTGGCGCATGTTATAAAAGCCCTGGTGCTTCGCAATGTAAATATTGATCTAAATGCTATCGAAGATGTAATTGCGGGTGCTGCAAACCAAAGCGGGGAGGATAACCGGAATGTGGCCCGTATGGCTGCCTTGCTGGCTGGTCTGCCGGTGTCTGTTGGAGGAAATACGGTTAACAGGCTTTGTGCCAGCGGCCTCCAGGCAATCATGGATTCAGGACGTACCATTGCTTGTGGGGATGCCCAACTGATGATCGCCTGTGGTGTTGAAAGTATGTCAAGGGCACCCTTTGTGATGCCTAAAGCTACCACAGCTTTCGACCGCAATGCACAGGTATTTGATACAACAATGGGTTGGCGCTTTATCAATAACAAACTTTCAGAATTATATTATCCATATACGATGGGCGAAACTGCTGAGAATGTTGCCAGGCAATGGAATATCAGCCGGCATGCACAGGATGAGTTTGCATTGGAAAGCCAGCAGAAATATGCTGCTGCATTAAAAGGAGGGAAATGGGCAAATGAAATAATTCCCGTGCAGGTACAGGTTGGGAAAGAAACATTTGATCTTGAAAATGATGAGCATCCCAGGCTATCCTCATTGGAAAAACTCGGGCAGCTAAAACCCGCATTTATAAAAGATGGCACCGTAACGGCAGGGAACAGCAGTGGGATCAATGACGGCGCTGCCGCCATGTTACTCGCAAGCGAAGCCGCTGTAAAAAAATATGCATTGCAACCCATTGCCAAAATAATAAGTATGGCAGTTGCCGGCGTAGAACCTGCTGTAATGGGTATCGGCCCTGTTCCCGCAACGAAAAAAGCATTGGCCCGGGCGGGCTTAACCGTTGCCGACCTTGACCTGATAGAACTGAATGAAGCTTTTGCATCACAAAGTATTGCTTGCATTCATGACCTCGGGCTTGACCTTGAAAAAGTAAATGTGAACGGCGGGGCAATTGCACTTGGTCATCCACTCGGTTGCAGTGGCGTGAGGATTACAACAACTTTGTTACATGAAATGAAAAAAAGAAAAAGCAAATATGGCCTTGCAACAATGTGTATAGGAGTTGGGCAGGGGTCGGCAATTATTTTTGAATCCTTATAGCTTGTATAATAATTTTCTTATCAGCCTGTAATTAACAATGATACAAAGCACCAGTAAGGCTGCCGCCAGTAAAAATATACTGATATGAAGGTATGATGAAAGCTCATCTCTTCCACTCAACACATAACGCTGAAATAAGAACTGTAACAATGCAGTGAATAATAAGGCCGTTAAAATAATGATGGTATACGCGGGTATCCATTTCCTGGCAACCGTCCTGCTGAGCCATGAAGGAGAATATCCCAGGGTAAGTAAGAGTTGTAAATTGTCCTTGCTTCTGGCGATCATTAGTTGCAGGTAAAAAGAGAATAACATCATTGCAAGGAGTATAACAAGAACCGCAAATCCACCCAAACCACTTACTACAGCTTGTAATACCTGTTTTACCCTTCCGAATTTTGTCCTGTCTTTATTAACATGATAATTCTTTTGTTCCAGGAAATTTAAAAGCTGGGGATCATTTGCATCCACCGTTTTTAAAAATATCCTTGCTGCACGTGCATTGGGCGTAGTCCCGAATTTATCATTTGCCCACTTTAAAAAATTCTCTGGAACCAGCACAGAATTGATCCTGTCACTCAATGCAACAATATGCCCTCTGAAATTAACTACCCCACCCGGGCCATAACATTCAAGGATAATGTTGACAGCGCCCACACTGCTTTCGGAAAGCTGGGGCAATCCTTGCGCAGGGGCGAAAATATTATACATCTCTAAAAAATCTGCTGAGAAGATAACAGGCACATCCTCCTGTCCGGGTTGCCAGGAAAAAGATGGAGGTACCGTATCAATGAAATCATTTTTCACTGATTCTAAGAAAAGATCGGTACTGAATGGTATGATAGTGCCTGCGCTTGCTTTCGCACGAAACTGGTTACTGATCAGCGGGGCTGCATCTTTAATAAATGATCGTGATTGTAGTTCCTTGATATCAGCTTCACTAAAACGGTTATCACTGCCCATGTTTTGATTGGTAATGGTTTTGGTAACGGAGATAAAATCAAAACCGTTCTTGCGTGGGTTCTTGTCTTTTAATAGCTGGTTGATGTTGATATACATCTGTACTGAACACAACAGCAACAATACGCCAATACCCAATCCTGCATAACTGAAAAATTTCGATGCTTTGTTTTGCCCGGTATTCAGGAAGGGTGCAATGGTCTTAAAAGAAAGAGTTTGTGAGGATCGTATTGACTTATTCATTTCCATTTGTGCGAACTAAAGATTTATGATACGGTCTGCGTTGAAGAAATCCAGTTTTTTCAGATCAGCTAATATGATGGAAGCATTCCTTTTGGCAACTTCTTCCTCTATCAGTTCCATTGCTTTTTTTCTATTGGCTTCATCGAGGTTGCTGAAAGGTTCATCCATCAATAAAAAATCAAATGGTTGTTGCAAGGCACGTATGATGGCAACACGCTGTTGTTCGCCGTAGCTGCATGTCTTTAAAAGTTTGTGCAGCTTATTCTCAATTCCGAGTCTTGCTGCCATTTCTTTTATTCGCTCTTCAGGATGAAAAGGATTCAGCGATCTTTTAATATTTATGTTTTCAAAAACAGTATGATCAGGGAAAAGACGCAGGTCCTGGAAAATGATGCTGTAGATATTACTCCTTGTGGAAGCAAAATCTTCGGCGTTAAATGCTTTAATATTCTTGTTATCGAGTAAGATATTGCCGCTATAATCTTTACGGAGGCCATATAGAAAATGAATGAAAGATGTTTTACCCCTGCCACTGGGCGCAACGATCTGTAACTTTTCTCCTTTATTAATTGTCAGGTTCTTATTCCAGGTTTCAGAGCTTTCAATTTTTTCTGTTTCCAGGAAATCAGGTTTTAGATTTTCTAAACTAATTGTCATAAGTGTTGCAAAATTAAAAAGCCGTCATGAGAAAAGTTCTGACGGCTTTAAATTTAAATATCCTTCAATATAAATTAGTGTGTACTTAATGTAGCTGATGTATCTGCAGTCGCCGGCTCAAAACCATCTACAACTGCATTCTTTTTTTGTTCATCATGTTTCTTTTTAATAACCCCCAGTATTCCCAAATAATTATTCAGTTGTTTCAGGCTGTTGGTATTTTTATCCAGCAGGTTTATTTCCAGGTGCGATGTGCTCCCGCCATTTTTAAAACCTGTACCGGTAAAGATCAGGTTATCCCACATTTTTACGGAAGCATCATATATCAAAGCGCCCAGGCTGTCTTTTTGAGCTTCTCTACTCATTGCTTTCAGCAGGTATTGGAAATTGATATACGCAGCTGAAGAGTTCCCGGAGATCTTATCTAAAAAATCAAGGCTGCTGTTATTGGCTGTAGTAATGTATTTATCTACATCCTGTTTCTTATTGCCAATGGCAAAATAATTTTCATTCATATTATAAGCTATAGAAGGACCGTTTTCTCCATTGAGTTTGTCTTTAGCTAATTTTTTTCCTGCTTCTATGAGCTTGCCAAAAGAAGGCTTGTCGCCAATGGAAGTACTGAAAATAACAGAAAAGTCGGGCCGGCCACTGCTATCCTGTGTGAAATCTGTAACCGAAAGCAGGATGTCTCCCTTATTCGCTTTGATGAAATCATCCAGGTTGAAGCCAAGGAATGCGGTTCCCATATTTGCAAAGCCTTCCACGCCCAGTAATTTTAAATATTCACGAATGCCTTCAGGTTTGAAATTCAAAGCGAACAGGCCTGCCACATTTTTTGAAGGAATACGCTTTAGCATATCACTGTTTATTTTATCCCCGCTGTATTTTTTTACCAGGTCGGTCATTTCTTTTCCTGAGTAAGAAGTAAAATCAGCGTTTATTTTTCCGTTTTCAAAATTTATAGTACCTGTGGCCCTTGAACCTTCATAGATCTTTTTGAAATTGATCATGCTCAATGCTGCCATACCCGGCATATCAGAACTACCCATACCCAATGCTTCTATATTCACCCAGAAATGAATATCACCGGACTCTTTCATGAGCTCAGTGAACTTTTCTTCTTTACCAAGGCTATTGTCTTCTTTTAAAGCAAATATTTGCGCCGCAATGGCATTCAGGTCTTTTTTTATTCCAGGTGTAGCAGTAGTTGTTGAATCATCATAATTGCGCCCCATCTTTCCCATATTATTCATATTATTCAAGCCGGGAGCATCCATTACCATTACAAATTTTTCTTCCTTCCAGGATGCAGTCATTTTATCACTGCTTAAATAATGTATACCATCTTTTTCTGTTTCGGTAGCCGGGGTTTTATTTACACTGTTGTTGAACTGCTTGAATTTAGCAGCATCTTTTACCGTGCCCTCAACTGAAACATATCCTCCGGAGGAATCCTTTATTACAAAGATCAGCAGGTCGTTTTTTACATCGATGCCTGTATTTTCAGGATTATCCATTACAGATCTTACAATAGCAGGAGTAGCCGTATCTGCATAAGCTCCTTTGAATAATTCGCTTTGTTTTATTTCCTCCCAGGGTAATTTTGAATTCAGAGACTTGCCATTCAGGTGTACTACAAATGCCGCATTTTCCGGAATATACCTGCCTTCCTTGTTTGTTTTGCTGCAGGAAGACAAGAATAAAATGGCACATACACTTAGAAAAAGGAAAAACTTAAATCGGGTTTGCATAAAGTTGTTTTTTGTTAATACGGAAAATATTTTTTAGTAACCTAACCAGGAACGTTTTGAAAAAATAAAGATAATTGTTTTAAAGGAACTGTTGCCTGCACCCCGGTTCCTAAATTCTTAACGACAGCCTCGCCGGACTGCATTTCCTTGCTGCCGATAATAACAACAAAGGGGATATTCTTTTTTTCAGCATATTTGAACTGCTTATCCATCTTGGCATTCTCGTGGAAAAGTTCGCTGGCAATACCATTGTTTCGCAGTTCCTGCATACAATCAAAAGCAAACAGGCTTTCTTTTTCGCCGAGGTTAAAGAAAAGTACCCGGGTACTGACCTGCAAATTTTCAGGGAACAAATTCAATTCTTCCAGCACATCGTAGATCCTGTCAACACCAAAGCTTATTCCAACCCCGGCAATATTTGGTACGCCGAATAAACCTGTCAGGTCATCATACCTGCCGCCACCGCCAATGCTTCCCATTTGCACATTGGCCGGCGCTGTTGCTTCAAAAATGGTTCCCGTGTAATAATTCAGGCCTCTTGCCAGTGTAAAGTCAATTACCAGGTTTGTATTCTTTGTTTGCCCGTAAATAAACCTCAGTTCTTCAATTCCTTTTTTGGCTGTTTCATTATTTTGAAAAAGTGCTTCAACAGCAGTTAGTTTTTCATCATTGCTGCCTTTGATAGCCAGGTAATTTTGAATGATATTTATTTGAGCAGCTGTTAAGCCACGCTGGGTAAGTTCCTCTTTTACTTTTTCCAAACCTATCTTGTCAAGTTTGTCAATAGCAATGGTTATATCGATCATCTTTCCGCCGCCACCACATAACTCCGCCAGAGCAACCAAAATTTTCCTGTTGTTGATCTTTAACTCGTACCCCGGCAATCCCAGTTTTACAAATACTGTATGATAAATATTTGCCAGTTCAATTTCATTTAACAAAGAAATACTGCCAACGACATCAGAATCACATTGTGTGAATTCCCTGTAACGGCCTTTTTGCGGCCTGTCAGCTCGCCATACCGGTTGTATCTGGTAGCGTTTATATGGAAACGTAAGTTGACCGTGATTCATGGCCACCCACCTGGCAAAAGGAATGGTGAGATCGTATTTAAGGGCTCTTTCTGTAAGTGCTGCTGTATTCTTTCCCTGCATTAATTTTTCAAATCCTTCTTTGGCTTTTTCTGTGTTCTTCGGGTCGTTCAGGCCATTGTTTAATATTTTAAAGATCAATTTATCACCTTCTTCCCCGTATTTCCCCATCAATGTATCAAGGTTTTCCATGGCAGGCGTTTCCAATGGCTGGAAACCGTATAATTCAAAAACATTTTTAATAGTAGATAAAATATAATTCCGCTTTCTAATTGTTTCAGCCGAAAAATCCCTGGTGCCCTGCGGTATTGATGGTTTATACATCGTTTAAGAAATTTGTTTTGTTGTGATCATATAATTTTCGATCAGGGCATTACAAGCACGATCAATGAGTTCATATGCTTCAAGATAACCGGCTTCGGGGCCATACCATGGATCGGGTACATCCATGTCCTGCCCCGGGTATAATTCATTTAAAAATAACTCAACTTTTTTATTGTCATAATTTTCACCGCTGATCTTTTTGATATCATACATCACATCTTCAGCCATGGCATAGATCTTATCAAACTCCAGCATGTCGGTCCTTACATATTTCCGTGCCCTTTGTTTGCTGATATCAATTCCATGCATCCTGGCTACTTTCCGGCTAAATTCATGCGGAGGCTCGCCGATATGGTAACTGGTTGTACCGGCGCTTTCAACAACCCAATCAAGCCCTGCCTTAGACACTTTATCTTTTAAAATGCCTTCTGCCAGCGGGCTGCGACAAATATTTCCCAGGCATACCATCAAAATTTTCATTTCGCAAAGATAGGAGTTAGCTGTTAGCCAATAGCAGCAGCCATTAGCATTTAGCTCTATGCCCGGCTAATAGCTTGTAGCTGTCAGCCAATTGCTTTATGGATTCATGAACAGCCGGCATCTCACTTACAAATAGGCGCGGGTTTAATTATTTCATATTTAAAACTACTGACAATGAAAACAGCATCAATTTTAAAAGCAGACCTGCTAGATATCATTTTTGAGTACAGGAACAAAGACTATGGAGCATATCCATTGCGTAAATACTATCATGAGCGGCTGTACAAGGCACTTGGCATTACGTTACTTTTTATTTCGGGATTATCGATGTATATATTGTTATATAAACCAAATATCGTTTTTACAAACCCATATATTATTCCGGAATCGGGATATATTCATCCCATTCCTCCAAAGGATAAAATACCGCCCCCTGCAACACCCAAACAACCTATAATTCAAAAAGCTTTGAATGCACAAATATTTACTTCTATCATCAAAGTGGTGGATAGTACAGATCGAACAATAAAGCCCTTAAAGAATTTGGATAGTGCCGTTATTGCAAATGTAAACTCTGATGGTAAAGACAATATCAAACAGGTGGAAAAAACGCCCGCCGGGCCTGAAACGTCTACCACTACTACCAATGAACCTTTAAAGTTGATCGATAAGACCAAAGCATTGGCCACTGCTGAGATCATGCCAATATACCCTGGGGGAGAAGAGGCTTTGGTACGATTTCTTCAGAAGAACCTTCAAAATCCCCAGGACCTTGAACAAGATGAAATTGTTTCTGTAAAAATAAAGTTCATTGTAGGATATGATGGTGTTTTAAAAGGATTTGAGACGGTGGAAGACGGTGGCAAAGCCTTTAATAATGAAGTCATAAGAGTACTGAAAAAAATGCCTGCATGGATACCGGGAAGAACAGCCGGGGAAAATGTTTCGGTTTATTATACCATTCCTGTAAAGTTTATTTCACAGCAATAACTTAGTGAATAAACTTTGTAAATTGCGCTAACATAACCTTGAAATTAAAAACATACAATGGCATTGGAAGAATTTGAAAAAGAACAACCGAGCGAAAAAGATAAAGGCTATATCCGCATGAGAAGCATAATGGATTTTGGGATGGGCGTATTGTGGTCAGCAATGGGGCTGTTTTTAATCTTCATAAATAAATTCAATACAGGATTGGAGCTTCGGTATGATGCTACAACCCTGCGTACATTTGGCGCCGTTTGCCTGCTATACGGTCTTTTCAGGATATACCGGGGGTATAAGAAAAATTATTTAAGAGAAAGATGATAATTAAATATTTAAAGGAAAGCTATGTGTTCTTGATGATCGTTTTTCTTTTTACAGGTTGCAACCAGGGTAAGCCTAAGACCAATACGGATGATACGCCTTTAAAAGGGAGCATTCATATCAGTGTTGATGAATCTTTTAAACCGGTTATTGAAGAACAGATCAGGATGTATGAGACTTCTTTTCCGGGAACACATATCATTGCGGATTACAAACCCGAAGCTGATTGCCTCAAAGATTTTTTCCGCGACACCCTTAACCGGATGATAATTGTAACCAGAGGATTAAATAGTAATGAGGACCAGTATATGCTTGACTCCCTTTATTATCGGCCGGCCTGGGATAAGATCGCAACTGATGCAGTTACCATTATTGTGAATACAAAAAGCAATGACACTCTTTTTACCATTGATCGCTTAAAAAAGCAACTCACAGGAAAAATAAACCGCAACCAACACATCGTTTTTGATGGATTGAATGCAACCAGTACTGTACGATATATCAGTGATTCAATTTTGCGTGGTGAAAAATTTGATACTACTGTTGTGCAGGCTACAAAGAACAGCAGGGAAGTCATTGATTATGTTGCTGAGAATGAAAATGCCGTCGGGCTGGTTGGAATAAGCTGGATTGGAAACCCTGAAGATTCTGCCCAGGTAAATATGTTAAGGAAAGTGAAAATTGCTTATGTGCAATGTGGGTTGTGTATAGATTCACCATATGTAAAACCAATGCAGGCAAGCATCCTGACGAGGAGATATCCTTTGGTACGTGGTTTGTATTACATCAGCAAAGAAAATTATTTTGGCCTTGGTTCAGCTTTTGCAAATTTTATGAAATACGAAAGAGGCCAATTGATCTTCAGAAGGGCTTATTTGGGGCCTGTTATGGATTTTGAGATCAGGAATGTGAGGATCAACGAGAAATTATAATAAATTATAATCGCTTTTAACTGTTTGTTGTATATTTTTATAACATTGCATAAGTCAATTAAAAAAGAATAAAATAAATAAGATGAAAAATATCAAAATCGGTATAATGTTATTGGCATCAGTGTTCTTTGCAAATGCTGTTTTTGCTCAAAGCATGGATGAAGGAAAAAGCTTTATGTACTATGAAAGATATAAGAGTGCTAAAATGGTTTTTCAAAAATTATTGGCAGCAGACCCAAACAATGAAGAAGCTGCCTATTTGCTGGGCCAGTCATATATTTTACCCGATGACAGGACCACTAAAGACCTGGAAGATGCAAAAGCATTGTATCAATCTAAACTCACTACCAATCCCAACAGCCCGTTATTGATCGCAGGTATGGGGCATATAGCATTGATAGAAGGAAAAAAAGAAGATGCACGTAGCCGATTTGAAACAGCTATTTCTTTGAGCCAGGGAAAAAGTATCCCTGTGTTGAATGCTGTAGGTTTTGCCAACGGTAATCCCGATTCCAAGAATGGGGATGCTGCATATGCTATTGATAAGCTTAAGCAGGCAACACAGATCAAAAAATTCAATGATCCTGATGTATATGCCAACCTGGGAGATGCTTACCGGAAATTTGCGGATGGTGGCAATGCCATTTCATCATATGAAGCGGCACTGGCCCTAAATCCAAAATATGCAAGGGCAACTTACCGGATCGGTAAAGTATACCAGACACAGGGAGCTTCACAGGAGCCTATCTATATGAAATATTTCAATGAGGCTATAGCAATGGATCCGAAGTATGCACCGGCTTATTATAATCTCTTCCAGTATTATTATGAAAATAACGTTACAAGATCAGCTGAATACCTGGACAAATGGTTAGCGAATTCAGATGATGATCCAAAAGCATGTTATTATAAAGCATCACTTAAATATGCACAGGGATTATTCAATGATGCGCTTAGCAAAGCAGATGAGTGTATCGCAGCAGGCGGTACAACTCCTTATCCAAATCTTTATGGATTGAAGGCACTTGCATATAACAGGCTTAAAGATTCAATGAATGCAAAAACCAGTTATGAAGAATATTTTAAGCGCCAGTCGCCTGATAAGATCGGCGCCGGGGATTATTCAACGTATGCGGCCTTATTATTAAAATTCCCGGGCAATGAAGCAAGGGCTGCAGAATTGGTGGAAAAAGCAGTTTTACTGGATAGCCTGGAGGTTAATAAAGTAAGCTACCTGAAAGGTCTTGCTCAGGCTTATGAAGCCCAGAAGAATTTTAAGGAAGCTGCAAATTGGTATAATAAGATACTCAGTATAAAAAAGGATTATGGTAAAGTTGACCTGTATAATGCCGGGTATGATTTCTTTCGTTCAGGCACATTTGATTCATCAATTATTGTATTCAATAAATACCTGAACAAATTCCCAGATGACATATTTGGATATTATATGGTAGGTAAGGCCAATTGGGGCATTGATACTACTATGGTTATGGGACTTGCCAATCCTTATTTTGAAAAAGCGATCCAGGTTGGAGAAGTATATCCTGATAAATCAAAAATAAAAAGCCAGTTATTGGGTAGTTATAAATACATGATCGCTTATGCTGCTAATATCCTGAAAAATAAAGATACAGCCCTGGCATATGCTGAAAAGGCTTTAGCACTGGATCCTACAGACCAGGAAACCATTTCCAACCGCGACGCTATAAAGAATATGAAAATGACACCGGTTGCGCCTCCTAAAGCAAGTACTTATGTAAACTCAAAAGGTGATAAAGTGGTTACAACTGCGGACGGTACGATGACCACAACCTCAAAAGATGGTTCTGTCAGTATCATTACAAAAGCAGGAAAGGTTACGACTATCAAAAATGGTGTAACAACAATAATAGAGAATGGAAAGATTACTACCATCGGTAAAGATGGTAAAACAACAACACTTGAGCCTCCTACTCCTCCTATTCCTCCAAAGCCAGCTCCGGTTACAAAAAAAACGGATACGGCCAAAAAGAAAGTGAAAGCAAAGTCAAAAAAATAAATAAAAAGCCCGCTCTTCAGACAGCGGGTTTTTTATTTGGTTTTTTATTTTTTCAGCATTGGATATTAATATACCTGTCTTATTTTTGCCACTTACTATAATCAGCATACATATATGCAATTTTTCTTATTACAGGCCAATTTAAACAATGCTGGAAATTATCTGCCGATAGTACTACAGATGATCTTTGCCATTGGCCTGATCGTTACAATAATCATTGGTTCTGACCTTCTTGGCCCAAAAAGAAAGACGAGCGACAAGCTCCAGAATTTTGAAAGTGGTATCGAGATCAGGGGAAATGCACGCCAGCCAATGGCTATCAAATTTTTTTTGGTTGCTATCCTGTTTGTTTTGTTTGATGTGGAAGTGATCTTTTTCTATCCATATGCAGTTAATTTCCGGTCATTGGGATGGGAGGGATTTAAAGCAGTGCTGCTATTCGTAGGATTATTCCTGGCAGGATTTATCTATATATTTAAAAAAGGGGCATTAAAGTGGGAAGAGTAAAATAAATGTTGAATTATAAATTGTGAATTCTGAATTATTGGATAATTAATTGCACCAGCTCTGATCATTCATCACTCAGGATTCAGCATTCAAAATTAATATGAGTCGTCCGGTCCAATATAACAATACAGTAAAATTTGAAGGTATTCCCGAAGGATACATGGGAGAAGGGTATATGGCAACCAATTTCGAAAAAGTGGTGAGCCTTGCCCGTAAGAATTCCATCTGGCCCTTGCCATTTGCTACCAGCTGTTGCGGCATCGAATTCATGGCCACCATGGCAAGTCATTATGACCTGGCAAGGTTTGGTTCGGAAAGAGTTGGATTTTCTCCCCGCCAATGCGACCTGTTGATGGTAATGGGTACTATTGCCAAAAAAATGGGCCCCATATTGAAACAGGTTTATGTGCAAATGGCAGAACCCCGCTGGGTTATTGCAGTAGGTGCCTGTGCAAGTAGTGGTGGCATATTCGATACATATTCTGTTCTCCAGGGGATAGACCAGGTGATACCGGTAGATGTTTATGTACCGGGTTGCCCGCCCAGGCCAGAAGCGATCCTGGATGGTTTTATGAAAGTGCAGGAACTGGTACATGCAGAAGGATTAAGACGAAGGCATAGTGACCAATATAAGGAACTGATGACGAGTTATGGGATCCAATAATAAAAGCCGCAAGCTATTAGCTATTAGCCATTAGCTGCGTTTTAGTTTTGAAATTTTTCACATAATCAAACCCCGGCTAATGGCTTATGGCTTGCAGCTAATGGCTAATGTTAACGTACGAAATCATAAAACAAAGACTAGCAGATAAATTTGGCGATGCGCTCAGCGATTGGCTTGAGCCCTACGGTATGCTTACATTCACGGGGCCTAAGGATCTTAACTTAAAAATTCTCCAGTTTTTATTTGATGATGAAGAATTGAAATTCAGGTTCCTTACAGACCTGCAGGCCGTGCATTACCCGAATAGCAAGGGAGCAGAGCTGGCGGTTGTTTATCACCTGCATAACCTGACAGATAATGTAAGAATAAGGTTTAAAGTTTTTACAGATATCAATACACCCGATGTTTTCAGCGCTTCCGCATTGTACCAGAGCGCAAATTGGATGGAAAGAGAAACTTATGATTTTTATGGGATCAATTTTAAAGGGCATCCCAATCTGATAAGAGTTTTAAATGTAGATGAGATGGATTATTTTCCAATGCGAAAAGAATTCCCGTTGGAGGACCAGACCAGGATAGATAAAGATGACGAGATGTTTGGGAGAGGCTAATGTAACAATTTGAAAATTTGGAATGAGTCAATTAATTTCCAAATTATCAAATTTCCAAATTGATTAATTAATTATGAGTGACCATATTCTTTTACCGGAAGGCTCAATAGAAAAGCAAACAACCACGTTAAACCTTGGTCCTACGCACCCGGCTACGCACGGTGTTTTTCAGAATATCCTGGAATTGGATGGTGAGCGAATCATGAAAGCTACTTCTACCGTAGGATATATTCACCGTGCATTTGAAAAAATTGCTGAACGCAGGCCACTTTACCAGATCACTCCACTTACCGACAGGCTGAATTATTGTTCTTCACCCATCAACAATATGGGATGGCACATCACCTGCGAAAGATTATTGGGCGTGAAGCTTCCTAAAAGAGTTGATTACCTGCGGGTGATCATTATGGAACTTGCACGTATAAGCGATCACCTCATTTGTAACTCAATTGTTGGCGTTGACAGCGGTGCCTATTCAGGTTTCTTATACCTCATGCAATACCGGGAACTGATCTATGAAATATATGAAGAAGTGTGTGGTTCAAGACTAACGACCAACATTGGCCGCATTGGCGGTTTTGAAAGAAATTTTACCAATACAGCATTTGAAAAACTAGACAAGTTCCTGGCAGAATACCCAAAGCAATTAAAGGAATTTGAGAACCTGTTCACACGCAACAGGATATTTATGGAACGAACCATTGGTTGCGGGCCCATTACTGCAGCGCGAGCTTTGAACTATGGCTTCACCGGCCCTAACTTAAGGGCAGCTGGAGTTGATTATGATGTGCGTGTTCACACACCATATAGCAGTTATGAGGATTTTGATTTTAAAATTCCTGTAGGCACTACTGGTGACTGTTATGACCGTTTCCTTGTGCGCAATGAAGAAATGTGGGAGAGCCTGAGCATCATCGAGCAGGCATATAAAAAAGTAAAAGAATTCAAAGGAGCAGAAGCTGAAGTTTTTCATGCGGATTCACCTGCTTATTACCTTCCGCCAAAAAAAGATGTTTATACAAAAATGGAAGCGCTTATCTACCATTTCAAAATTGTAATGGGGGAGATAGACATGCCGGCCGGGGAAATATATAGTTCCGTTGAAGGAGCAAATGGTGAGTTGGGTTTTTATTTGATCAGTGATGGAGGCCGCACTCCTTACAGGCTTCATTTCCGGAGGCCCTGTTTTATTTATTACCAGGCATATCCCGAATTGATAAAAGATGGTATGTTGAGTGATGCCGTAATAACAATGAGTAGCCTGAATTTGATAGCAGGAGAATTAGACGCTTAAATAAATATTAAATAATAAATGTAAAAATTAAATACAGTGTTTGAAGTTTGAAACTTTTTGCATTTTACATTCGATATTTTACATTTTACATTTTTTATGAAAAGGATAATAGTTTTATTGACCATTACATGTTTCTTTATACAACCTGTTGTATACAGCCAGGTAAAAACTCCATTCGGGGATGAAGTGGGAACACTCGATGGGATCATTAAAGCTTATTATGATGTGGTAACGGTTAAGAAAGGAGAGAAAGTTAGTTACGAACGTGATAGCTTGCTACATGTACCCAATGCTTTGGTCGGTATGGCACAGGCTGGTAAGGATGGAAAAGTTAAGGTTCGGCTGATCACATTAAAGCAATTCCACCTTAATTCTGACGCATACCTGGAAAAAGATGGGTTCGTTGAAAAAGAGATCAGCAGGAAGGTAGAGAATTTTGGTGCTATATATCATGTATGGAGTACTTATGAATCTAAGAATGTTGCTGATGGCCCTGTCATTGAAAGAGGTATCAACAGCATTCAATTGTATTTTGATGGGACAAGGTTCTGGATCCTTTCCTGGGTATTTGACAATGAAACCAAAGAACAACCGATACCAAAAAAGTATTTATTAAATTAAGAATGATGCAGCAGTTTTCTGAAGAGAAATTAAATAAGGTGAAGGAAATAATTTCCCGCTATCCCGCAGGAAAACAAAAAAGCGCTTTGTTGCCGTTATTGCATATAGCACAGGATACCTTTGGCGGATGGCTGGATGTTCCTGTAATGGATTATGTTGCTTCATTGTTGAATATTGAACCTATTGAAGTATATGAAGTAGCAAGTTTTTACAGCATGTATAACCTGAAGCCGGTTGGTAAATATATGTTCGAGGTTTGCCAGACTGGCCCCTGCATGTTGAATGGCTGTGATGAAATCATAAATTACATCAAACAAAAATTAAATATTGAAGTTGGAGGAACAACGCCAGATGGCATGTTTACTTTGAAAACGGTAGAATGCCTTGGCGCCTGTGGTTATGCACCCATGATGCAGCTGGGAAAGAATTACCGGGAACACCTTACCAAAGAAAAAGTAGATGCGATCATCGAAGAGTGCAGGAACAACGCAATAAAAAACAATTAAAAAAAGATATCAATATCATGGAAGCGATCGTACCATATTTAAATTTTAACGGCAATGCTGCAGAGGCACTTGCTTTTTACAGTAAGGCGCTGGATGGTTCTGTGCAGTTTCAACAAACCTTTGGCGAATCTCCCATGGATGCGCCGCCAGAGATGAAAGATAAAATTATGCACGCCACTTTTAAAGCCGGCGACCTTACGATCATGGTTTCTGATTGCATGCCCAATTTTAACTTGGTAGCAGGAACCAATGTTACCATGTCTTTAAATTTTGGCGACATAGCAGGCATTGAAAAAACTTTTGCTGCCTTATCTGAAGGGGCAACGATCGGCATGCCATTACAGGATACTTTTTGGGGAGCCAGGTTTGGAATGCTCACAGATAAATTCGGATTTCACTGGATGTTCAATCATGACATAAAAAAATAGAATCGGAACAGATAAATGACAAAAAAATTATTATTAGATAAAGCAGACGTCCCCGGCATTCGTTCATTCGAGGTTTATCGCCGTGAAGGTGGATACCGGAGCGTGGAAAAAGCTATTAAAATGGCTCCCGCCGATATCGTGGAAGAGGTAAAGAAGAGCGGCTTAAGAGGGCGTGGTGGCGCTGGATTCCCCACTGGGATGAAATGGAGTTTTCTTGCCAAGCCTGAAGGTGTTGCACGATACCTGGTTTGCAATGCAGATGAAAGTGAACCGGGAACTTTTAAGGATCGTTATCTCATGGAATTCATTCCGCATATTTTAATTGAAGGAATGATCGTTTCAGCATTTGCGTTGGGTAGCAACGTTAGTTATATCTATATCCGCGGTGAATATACATGGATAGCAGATATCCTGGAAGAAGCAATAGATGAAGCAAAGAAGAACGGGTTCCTGGGAAAAAATATTTTGGGTTCCGGCTTTGATGCAGAAATGTATGTACACCGTGGAGCAGGTGCTTATATCTGCGGTGAAGAAACTGCTTTGATAGAAAGCCTGGAAGGCAAGCGTGGTAACCCCAGGATCAAACCGCCATTCCCTGCTGTTAAAGGCGTTTGGGATTGTCCAACCGTAGTAAACAATGTAGAAACCATTGCTGCAGTTGTACCAATTATCAATGATGGAGGGGAAGCTTATGCAAAGATCGGCATTGGAAAAAGTACAGGAACAAAATTGATAAGTGCATGTGGAAATATAAACAACCCCGGCATTTATGAAATTGATATGAACATGACCGTAGAGGAATTTATTTACGGTGACGAATTTTGTGGAGGCATACCCAATGGTAAAAGATTAAAAGCATGCATACCCGGCGGATCATCCGTTCCTATCCTGCCCGCAAATCTTTTACTGACAACAGCCAAGGGAGAAAAAAGATTAATGAGTTATGAGAGCCTTGCTGATGGCGGATTTGCTACTGGCAGTATGATGGGATCCGGGGGTTTTATTGTTTTGGATGAAGACCAGTGCGTGGTAAAGAATACATACACCCTTGCAAGGTTTTACCGACATGAAAGTTGTGGTCAATGCTCTCCCTGCAGGGAAGGAACAGGATGGATGGAAAAAATATTAAAGAATATTGAGGAGGGAAAAGGATCAATGACTGATATTGACCTGCTTTGGGATATACAGAGAAAGATAGAAGGCAATACGATCTGCCCGTTGGGGGATGCTGCTGCATGGCCGGTAGCTGCAGCTATCAGGCATTTCAGGGATGAATTTGAATGGCATGTGCTGAATCCCGGAAAATGTTTGACTCAAAATTATGGTTTGGCACATTATGCAGACCCGATACATGTGCCGGTGAGTGCTTAAGGCAAAAGTTAAAAGTTAAAACCCAAAATGAAAACTTAAAAGTGGATAATGATATCAAATATCGATGCTATCAGTTTTCACTTTCAGTGATAAGGTTTTTAAAAGCTGGAAAATGGGATAGTTTGAGTTTGGTAATTGTAAAACAGTTGATGCGTTCAGCGTCTTCGGTAGGTGCAAATGTTGTTGAAGCAAAGAACAGTTCATCTAGAATTGAATTTAAAAGATACTATGAAATTGCATTGAAATCGTGTAATGAATCAAAATACTGGATATGTCTTTTAAGAGATGGATTTGATAAAAAAGATGAAGAGTTAAATAAAATTTTAAAAGAAGCTGATGAAATATCACGAATTTTAGCTTCTTCAATAATTAAGCTTAAAAAAGCAAAACAAGAAGGCCAGGCGACAAAAAATAGTTCTAACAATTAAAATGTTAAACAACTTTTTGGTTTTGCCTTTTCACTTATTCCTTATTTACTATGCCTGACGAAATAAAAACATTCAAAGTAACCATCGACAACATCACGATCGATGTTCCCGTTGGTACTACTATATTAAATGCTGCCCGTAAGATCGGCGGAGAGGTAGCTCCGCCTGCAATGTGCTATTACAGCAAGCTCGATGGCAGTGGTGGTAAATGCCGTACCTGCCTGGTTGAAGTTGCTGCAGGTTCAACAGCAGACCCAAGGCCCATGCCTAAATTGGTTGCAAGCTGCCGTACAACTGTTATGGATGGAATGGTAGTAAAGAATATCACCAGTGAAAAAGTTATTGATGCAAGGAATGGGGTGGTTGAATTTTTACTGATCAATCACCCGCTTGATTGCCCGATCTGTGACCAGGCCGGCGAGTGTTATTTACAAGACCTGGGATATGAACATGGCAAGGAAGGAACCCGTTACAAATTCGCACGCCGCACATTTGTAAGAGAAGATATTGGCCCATACATCCAGTTGCACATGACCAGGTGTATCCTTTGTTATCGCTGCACTTATGTTGCAGACCAGATAACAAATAAACGGGTGCACGGAATTGTAGACCGCGGTGACCATGCGGCGATATCGACCTATATATCCAAAGCAATTGACAATGATTTTAGCGGAAACATGATCGATGTTTGCCCGGTTGGTGCATTGACAGATAAAACATTCCGTTTCAAGAACCGTGTATGGTTCACCAAACCGGTAGATGCCCATCGCAATTGTGAAAAAAAAGGTTGCTGCGGTAAAGCAACTTTATGGATGAGAGGGGATGAGGTTTACAGGGTAACATCAAGAAAAGATCAATGGGGTGAAGTGCAGAGCTTTGAAGGTAAGCCGGGCTGGATCTGTAATAACTGCCGTTTTGAGCGGAAGAAAACAAGTGATTGGATCATCGATGGAGTTACTGCGATCAGCAGGCATTCAGTCATTAGTGCCAATAAATACACCCAATTGGAAATGCCGAAAGAAACGATCAAAGAAGTAATGAATGGTATCGATCCCAAATTATTAATGAACATTCACAATGTAAGTGAGGTAAATAACCCCAACATACATTTGAGTCAAATAGAAGGCCCTGCCCATAACAAGGATTTTGATAATTCAGGGCAACATATTATCGGTGCAGGAGAGAGCAGGCAATTTGGGTTAAAGCCGTATACAAGTGAAGAACAAACAAATAAACCAGACTAAAAATATTTAAAAGAGATTATGCTTTTAGCAATAGAACTTGCATGGGTGGTTGAAAAATTGGTATTGATCATTGTTGTTGTGATGGCATCATTGGTCATTGCCATGTACACAACTTTTGCAGAACGTAAAGTAGCTGCTATTCTCCAGGACAGGCGGGGTCCTAACAGGGCAGGCCCGTTCGGGATATTACAGCCACTGGCGGATGGGTTAAAATTATTTTTCAAAGAAGAGATCATTCCGGAATTTTCTTCTAAATTTTTATTCATACTCGGCCCCTGCCTGGCGATGCTAACGGCTATCATGACCAGCGCTGTTATTCCCTGGGGAAATAAGCTGGAATTATTCGGCCGCGAGATCTCGTTACAGATCGCGGACATCAATATTGGTATCCTGTATGTTTTTGGCGTTGTAAGCCTTGGTGTATATGGTATCATGATCGGGGCATGGGCAAGTAACAATAAATTTTCCCTGATGGGAGGATTGCGTGCTGCTTCCCAGATAATCAGTTATGAATTGGCGATGGGTATATCATTGATAGCATTGCTAATGGTAACTGGAACGCTTAGCCTTAGTGAAATGGTTTCCCAGCAGCAGAACGGCCATTGGAATATCATCTACCAGCCACTTGGATTTTTAATATTCCTGGTCTGTGCATTTGCAGAATGTAACCGAACGCCTTTTGATCTTCCCGAAGCCGAGAATGAACTCATAGGAGGATATCATACAGAATATTCTTCCATGAAACTTGGATTCTATTTATTTTCAGAATACATAAACATGTTCATCAGCAGCGTGATCATGGCAACATTATTCTTTGGCGGGTATGATATCCCGTTTGTGAATGAAGCGAACCTGGCTCCTAATATCGCGGCTTTACTAGGTGTATTGGCCCTTATGGTCAAGGTTTCGATTTTTATATTCATATTCATGTGGGTCAGGTGGACGATACCAAGATTCAGGTATGACCAGCTGATGCACCTGGGATGGCGGATTTTGATACCATTGGCATTGTTCAATATGCTTGTGACAGGGGCAGTTATTTTATATTTTAATAAATAGCAACAGAACTTTAAAACATTATTTTTGCAAACCTTTTATAAATGCAAGCACTAACCAACAGAGTAAAAAATGTAAGCCGCAAGCCAATGAGTTTGTGGGAACAGTTATACCTGCCTGCTATCTTTAAAGGTATGATGATCACTTTCAGCCATATTTTTAAGAAAAAGCCAACGATCAACTACCCTGAAAAAAAGCGTCCCTTCAGCCCTGTATTCCGTGGCTTACAGATATTGAACCGGGACGAGGAAGGCCGCGAGAACTGCACTGCATGCGGTTTGTGTGCTGTTGCTTGTCCCGCTGAAGCTATTACAATGGAAGCCGCAGAAAGGCAGCCGGGCGAAGAAAATTTATACAGGGAAGAAAAATATGCTGCCAGGTACGAGATCAATATGCTGCGCTGTATCTTTTGTGGCCTGTGTGAAGAGGCTTGTCCAAAGGATGCCATTTACCTTAGTGAAACATTTACGCCCGCCGATTACGAACGCAAACAATTCATATATAATAAAACCGACCTGCTTATACCTCATCCAAAGGAAAACCCGGATGCTTATAAAAAAGCATTGGGTAACCGGGCTAAAAAGGAAGTGGATAATTAGTCAATAGCGAACAATGAATATTACAACACTGTCATTCATTTTATTATCGGTCATGGCTGTCAGCAGCGGCATTATGATGATTCGCAGTAAAAATCCTGTACACAGCATTTTATGGCTCATCGTTGTTTTCTTTTCCATATCCGGTCATTATATTTTATTAAATGCCCAATTCCTGGCCATCGTTAATATCATCGTGTATGCTGGTGCTATCATGGTACTTTTTCTTTTCGTGGTCATGCTTATGAATTTAAATGCTGATACAGAACCTGTAAAGAATTACAGGCTCCAGCTGATAGGTGTTATCTCAGGAGGATCATTGCTGCTGGTTATTTTGTCGGCATTGATGAAAATGGATTCAAAACAAATAGTGCAAATGAAAGTAGGCGATGCCGGGTTGATAAAAAATCTTGGCAACGTTTTGTTTACAAATTATGTTTTCCCTTTTGAGATCAGCAGTGTATTATTTCTCAGTGCAATGATCGGGGCGGTTATAATCGGAACAAAAGAGTAATAACTTTTGGCATACTGAGTTTGTCGAGGTATAGACAAAAGTTGTTTTAAATAATAATTATGGATATAAAAGCATATATAGTTTTAGCGCTTACATTATTTACCATCGGTATCATTGGTGTATTGGTGCGCCGCAATGCCATCATTATTTTTATGTGTGTTGAACTGATGTTGAATGCCGTGAACTTATTGCTTGTAGCATTTTCCAAGATGCATGCAGTAAGTACTGCTGCCAAGGCCCTGCCAACATTCGCAAGCGATGCACAGATATTTGTATTTTTTATTATGGTAGTGGCTGCTGCAGAAGTAAGTGTAGGGCTGGCCATTATTGTAATGCTTTATCGCAATACACATTCGGTGGATGTGAATTTTTTAAACAGGTTGAAGAATTGACCACAGGCCAAAGTGGCCGGTCGTCCTAATTAATTATGAATAATGTTTTACAAATAGCCTGGCTCATACCAATATTACCACTGATCGGTTTTATGATCAATGGTGCCGGCCGCAATGTTTTATCAAAAGGGATATCAGGGTTCATTGGAAGCGCTGTTGTGTTTGCTTCCTTCCTGTTGAGCGTATATGTTTTCATCCAGGTAAAGAATGGCAATACGCATGTTGCACATTATTTTAATTTCATCAGCGTGGATTTTTTAAAGATCGCATTTGACTTTAAGATCGACCAGCTTTCTTCGTTATTCCTTTTAATTATAACCGGCGTTGGATTTTTAATTCATGTTTATTCAACTTCTTATATGCATGAAGAACCGGCAAAGGATTTTGCAAAATATTTTGCTTACCTCAATCTATTTGTTTTTTCCATGCTAATACTGGTGATGGGAGCCAATTACGTGATCATGTTCATCGGATGGGAAGGTGTAGGGCTTTGTTCTTATTTGTTAATCGGGTATTGGTTCAAGAACAATGATTATACAAATGCTGCAAACAAGGCATTTATCATGAACCGCATTGGCGACCTCGGGTTTTTACTGGCAGTTTTCTGGCTCATTGCAAAAGCAGGTACCGTTAGTTTCGACGAGGTTTTTAGTGCAGCAACACTGGCTAAGCTTTCAACTACAGATATTACAGGAATTACGTTGTTATTATTTGTTGGCGCAACCGGTAAAAGTGCGCAGATACCTTTGTACACCTGGTTACCGGATGCAATGGCGGGCCCCACGCCTGTAAGTGCACTCATACATGCGGCAACCATGGTAACGGCAGGTATTTATATGATCGCCCGCAGCAATATCTTATATACGATGGCACCGCTTACCCAGGGAGTGGTTGCTATTGTAGGGCTTACAACCGCGGTATTGGCTGCAACAATTGCATTGAAACAAAATGATATCAAAAAAGTACTGGCATACTCTACCGTTAGCCAGCTGGGATATATGTTCTTAGGATTGGGAGTGGGTGCATATACCGGTGCTGTGTTTCATGTAATGACACATGCATTTTTCAAAGCATTATTATTCCTTGGCGCAGGCAGTGTTATTCATGCAATGGGTGGCGAACAGGATATGCGCAATATGGGCGGATTAAAAAGATACATGGGCACAACCCATCTCACTTTTTTACTTGGCTGTTTGGCAATAGCAGGAATGCCGCCATTCTCGGGATTCTTTTCCAAAGATGAGATACTGGCTGCCGCTTATGCAAATAACCCTGTGCTTTGGGGGATCGGCGTCATAACAGCCATGATGACCGCATTCTATATGTTCCGTTTATATGCCATGACCTTTGTTGGAAAATTCCGCGGCACGCATGAGCAGGAGCATCACCTGCATGAAAGCCCTGCAGCCATAACGATTCCTTTGATCATTCTTGCATTGCTTGCAGTTATTGGTGGATGGGTTGGCATTCCTGAAGTGTTCATGCATGGAGGGCACAGGCTTGAAGCATTTTTAGAGCCGGTCTTTGAACAAAGTAATGCCATTACTGTAAAGCATGAATTAAGCCATGCAACAGAGTATATGCTTATGGGTATTTCTGTTGCAGGGGCATTGATCGCATTATTATATGCATGGAACAAATTCAGTAAGTATGAAAAGACAGAAGTTCCTTCTGCTGGATTTTCAAAACTGGTGGAGAACAAGTGGTATGTTGACGAAATATACAATGCCATCATTGTTCAGCCTTTAAGATCATTATCTGTATTCTTCAATAATGTAGTTGAGAAAAAAGGTATTGATGGATTGGTAAACGGAACCGGCAAAGCAGTGAATTACGGAAGCAGGCAGTTGAGGTGGTTGCAGAGCGGGCAGGTGGGTGCTTATGTTTTATTAATGGTTATAGGGATTTTAGTTTTATTTATCATACAATTGTTTTTGTAAAAAGATGGGCAGTTATATTACATTTCCTGAATTATTGATCTGGTTACCATTACTGGCCGGCATTTTATGTTTTTTTACAAAACGTGAGCAGTCTGCCAGATCATTGGCACTGCTATTTTCATTGATCATTTTGGGTATCTCTGCAGCAAGTTTATTTTATACAGGGACAAAATATGCTACCTGGAATGCTGTAATTTATTTCTATCCTAATAATATCGGTAATACTTTTTTTGTCGGCCTTGATGGTACCGGGCGCTTACTCAGTTTTCTTACAGCCCTGGCATTTCCAATAATTTTCATTGCTACTTATAAGAACAATTATAAAAATGCGGCTTCATTTTATGGGTTGATGTTACTTACACAGTCAGGATTGATGGGCGTGTTTTGTTCTATGGATGCATTGTTGTTTTATTTTTTCTGGGAACTTGCATTGATACCTGTTTATTTCCTCTGCAGCAAATGGGGAGGCGAAAAAAGAATACAGGCTACTTTCAAATTCTTCGTTTATACATTTACCGGCTCATTACTCATGCTTACCGGTATTATTTATGTTTACCTCCATACAAGCGGAAAGGTTTTTGAAGATGGTACACAAGTAGCGCATTCCTTTGCGCTCAGTTCATTCTATAATGCAACTTTATCAGGGCAGGAACAGAACTGGCTGTTCTGGTTATTCTTCATTGCATTTGCGGTCAAGATGCCGGTATTCCCTTTTCATACCTGGCAGCCCGACACATATGACCAGTCGCCGACTTCTGTAACAATGGTGCTGAGTGGCATCATGGTAAAAATGGGATTGTTTGGTGTGGTACGCTGGTTGATACCATTGTTCCCGCTTGCTACTGTAAAGTTCAGCCACATTGTAATGGTACTTTCTATCATCGGGATCATTTATGCCAGTTGTATTGCCATTGTGCAGGATAACCTTAAAAAACTGGTAGCGTATTCATCCATTGCGCATATCGGGTTGATGTGCGCAGCCTTATTTGCAATGAACCAGGTAAGTGTGCAGGGTGTTATGCTGCAAATGTTCAATCATGGAATAAATATAATCGGTTTGTGGATCGTGGTAGACCTGCTGGAAAAACAAACCGGTGTAAAGCAAATCTCAAAATTGGCGGGAGTGGCAAATAAAGCTCCCGTTTTAACGATACTGCTCGTGATCATTGCACTGGCAAATATCGCTTTGCCTTTGACCAATGCATTCACTGGGGAATTTTTAATGTTCAGTGGGTTATACAAATTCAATCCATGGTATGCCGCTGTTGCGGGTATTGGTATCATCCTGTCTGCCGTATATACTTTGAATATGATACAGAAAGTTTTTTACGGTAATACTGTTTCAACAACAGAGGCTATAAAGGATATTTCATGGAATGAGAAATTCATACTGGGATTTATAGTTTGCCTGATATTTATTATTGGCATCTATCCTCAACCGGTGATTGATCTTACAAGGGAAGCTGTAACAGCCCTGGTAAGTAAAATAAAATAGTTTAGAATAATTTATGAACGCAATAATATTATCTGCAATCTGGGGCATCGTGATGATGTTTAGTGCTGTGTTTATTAAAAGTAAAACAGCGCCTAAATACATTGCCTTGGCTGGTATTGTGTTGGTCTTTGCTGCCAATGCTGCGGAATTATACAAAGGCTGGTTGCTATTTAATTTTGATGTACATGGTATGTTGGTAGCCGGCAGTTTTAACCTCACTTTCATTGCGGTTGCATTGGGTTGTACAACTATGTATTTTCTGTTGAGCGGGAGGGATTTTGAAAAAACAGGCCCGCATGTAGCGGAATATTTCGCTTTGATATTTTTTGTTTTGTGCGGCGTGGCAATGTGTGCAACATTTAATACTTTGCTGATGTTGTTCCTTGGTATCGAGATCATGTCTATCCCTTTATACATTCTTACAGGTAGTGATAAACGTAATTTAAAGAGTAATGAAGCGGCGCTCAAATATTTTTTGATGGGATCTTTTTCAACCGGAATCATGTTAATGGGTATTGCATTTATTTATGGCGGTTCGCCCAATGCATCTTTCTACATTGATAATATCCAGCTCGGTGTTGGGAAAATGCCGGTCATGATCGCAGTAGGTCTTGTTATGCTGATGGTTTCCATGTCATTTAAAGTTTCAGCAGCACCATTTCATTTCTGGACACCCGATGTGTATGATGGGGCACCAACCGTATTTACTTCATTCATGAGTACGATCGTAAAAGTTGCAGGCTTTTTTGCTTTTATAAGGCTTTTTGAAAATTCATTCGGTACCATTCATGCCCAATGGCAAAACCTGGTCATTTTTATTACACTCGCAACATTGCTTATAGGAAATATCACAGCTGTTTTTCAGCAAAGTGTTAAAAGGATGCTGGCATATTCAAGTATAGCACAGGCGGGGTTCATGTTATTGGCTTTATTTGCACTGAATGTTCATGCAAAGGAAGGATTGGTCTTGTATTCGGCTGCTTATAGCCTGGCAACCATCGGCATTTTTGCCATCCTAGTAAAAATGAATGATTATACCATTGACGGGTTCAATGGACTTGGAAAACAACAACCATTGCTTGCTATAACCGCAACGATATTTTTACTTTCGCTGACCGGTATACCTTTGACCGCGGGCTTTCAAAGCAAATTTTACATGCTGATGGCAGCTGTGGAAAATGGCCATAGCTTCTGGATCGTGATCGTGGCCGTGCTCTTTGCGGCAATCAGCGCTTATTATTACTTCAGGATAATCCAGGCAATGTATTTTAAAGAACCAGCAGATGATATTGCACATGTTTGGGATATCACAGTTGCATTTAAAGTACTGCTGGTCATTACGGCTGCACTGATAATCATTTTGGGGATCTACCCCGAACTCATCCTGGGCTGGCTATACCATTAAGATATTACCGTTTGTAAAACTATTTGTCTAAAGCGGCAAACCCTTAATTATCTTTAGGCAGAATTTTAACGTATGACCTATAAAGATTCTTTATCACTTTCATGGAAAAATATCAAAGGCAATAAATTGCGTTCGGTCATCACTATTTCGATCATTGCGCTCGGTATTTTTGCACTCATCCTTATCATTACGGCGATCAAAGCTGCCAGTAACAGCCTTACCTCAAGTTTTTCTACTATGGGTGCAAATGCATTCAGCATCCGGTTCAAGGAAAGAAATATGCATTTTGGGGGTGGTGGTGGTGATGACAGGAAAAAAGAAAAAAAATCTGCTTTAAAAGAAAAAAAATCAAATACGGGTATTCCTATCAGTTATGACGAGGCACGCGCTTTCAAAGAAAGATATTCATTTCCTGCTGCCAAAGTGGGCATTGCCTTACGTGGACCGGCGGGTGTGGTGGTCAATACAAACCAAAGAAAAACAAATCCGGATGTGAATGTGTATGGGGGTGATGAGAATTACCTCGAACTGAATGGGTATAAGATTTCTTATGGCAGGAATTTTACACTCACTGAAATTGAAACAGGCCGGAATGTTTGTATGATCGGGAGTGGGGTAGCGGCAAAATTATTCAAGGACAATAAGGCCAAAGCAGTAGATGCTGTTATTAATGTGGACCATGTTCCTTATAGGGTCATTGCAGTACTTGAAGAAAAAACATCCAGTGCATTCTTTAATACCAGTAAGATCATTGTTACTTCTTATAACAATGTGAGGCGTTTGTTCTCGACCCAGAATACCTCTTATAATATTGCCGTTAAAGTAACAGACCTCAAGCTTATGAATATGGCAACCGGGGAAGCAAAAGGGGCATTCAGGCCAATAAGAAAGCTGGATGCCAAAGAAGAGGACAATTTTTATATCGACAAGAGCGATAGTATTGCTGAATCATTGCTTACCAACCTTGGATTCCTGGAAACCGGAACCATTGGGATAGCCCTGATCACCCTTATTGGTGCTGCCATTGGGCTGATGAATATCATGCTGGTAGCGGTAAATGAACGGACCAAAGAAATAGGCCTGGCAAAAGCTTTGGGAGGAACTAAGAAAGATATCCGTTCGCAGTTCCTGTTTGAATCTGTAGTAATAAGTTTATTGGGCGCTATTGTAGGCATTATCTCCGGGATCCTGCTGGGGAATGTTGTTGCCTTGCTCCTCAATACCGGCTTTGTGATACCATGGGGATGGGTCATAGCCGGGATATTTGTTTGTTCATTTGTAGGCCTGGCCGCAGGCCTGTACCCGGCTTATAAAGCCTCTAAATTAGACCCAATTGTTGCACTCCGTTATGAATAATTTTCAAAAGCAGCATTCATCTGCCGAAGCTTGTCTAAAATATCATTAAAAAAATAAAAATTTTGTTGGCAAAATTGTTGCTTACAAATATTTTATTAACTTGTGTATCACGTTTTCGATGACTTTCGAAATCTTTTTTATGAAAAAAATATTTTTTTTCATAGAATTGTGTACACATTTTTATTAAAAGTAACTTAACTCTTAACTAATTAAATCAGAATGTTATGGCAGAGACAAGACCCACTGCAACAGTAAAACCATCAACTTCAGTTCAGGCAAAAAAATCGAGTAATGCAATTTCATTGATCGCTCCTGTAGTATGTGTATTAGCAGGTTATTTGATCTGGAGATTTATATTGGGTAATCCCGCAAATTTTGATAAGGTTGTATCATCGGGTTGGTTTTGGCCAACATATGAAGGCCCTCACTCTGCTCTAAGCAAGATGTACCTTGGGGGTATCATTGTTCCGATCCTGATCGGTACCTTTTTAACAATGCTGACATTTGTGATCGAAAGGTTTATGACGATCGCAAAAGCAAATGGTACTGGTAACAATGCAGATTTTATTCGCAAAGTACAATATCACCTGGCAAATAAAAATGTGGATGCAGCCCTTGCAGAATGCGATAAGCAAAAAGGTTCTGTAGGTAATGTAATGAAAGCAGGGCTTTTCCGCTACAGGGACATGATCACCAATAATGAATTGAGTACAGAACAAAAAGTAATGGCTATCCAAAAAGAAGTAGAAGAAGCAACTTCTCTTGAGCTACCCATGCTGGAGAAAAATCTTGTATTCTTGTCTACGATCGCATCAATCGCAACCCTTCTCGGTTTGCTTGGAACGGTATTGGGTATGATCCGTGCGTTCTCAAACCTTGGTGCTGATAGCGGCGGTAGCGGTGCAGCTGCACAGTTGTCAGTAGGTATCTCCGAGGCATTGTATAACACAGCTTTAGGAATTGGTACTTCTGCATTTGCCATTATTTTCTATAACATCTTTACTACCAAAATTGACGGCATCACTTATGGTATTGATGAATCAGGTTTTACTTTAACACAAACTTTTGCTTCTTTATACAGGTAATTGTATGGAAGCTTCCTGGTTTTGTGTCTTTAAAGTAATATCATTAAAAAATAAAAGGAATGCCAAAAGTTAAAATACCACGTAAAAGCACCACCATTGATATGACGGCAATGTGTGATGTGGCTTTCTTGTTGTTGTCGTTCTTTATATTGGCGACCAAACAAAAGCCCCCTGAAGTGCTTGCAGTAGCCACCCCATCTTCCGTTTCATCAAAAGCAGTACCGGATAAATCTATAATTATTACGCTTACTAAAGAAGGGAAAGCATTTTTAATGCTGGGTGATGATACAAAAAAGGCAGAGATATTGAATAACATCAATTCTACCAGGTCATTGGGCCTTTCTGTGGCTGAACTTGCTAAATGGAATAAGGCTGAATTTATCGGGCTTCCCTTAAACCAGATAAAAGGTTCACTGGCGCTCAGTACACCTATCCCGCCTGCACAAATGCCCGGTATACCTACAGATACCACCAATAATGAAATGGCTGACTGGATGCGTAGCGTTACCAATGTATACGCTGGTGGTGATCAAAGTAAATTGGAACAAATGATCCTTGTAAAAGGTGATAATGCAGCTTTATACCCGGTTTTTAAGAATATAAAGGAAGCATTCAAAAAGGCTGATATTTATAAATTCAGGATCGTAACAAATGGTGAAACAGTACCGATCGGCTCTGAATTATATAATGCTCAAATTAATAAGTAATTAATAATTAAAAATATTTGACATGGCAGAAATGGATACTTCGTCGGGTGGCGGCCATAAAAAGGGCCCCGGCGTCAAAAAATCGAAAAAACAATCTACTCGTGTAGATCTTACTCCCATGGTGGACCTTGGCTTTCTGCTCATTACATTCTTTGTGTTTACAACAACCATGAGCCAGTCTACGGCTATGAATATGAATGAGCCTAAGGATGATCCTAACCAGGAGCTTAAAGTAAAGAACTCGGGCGCTATGACCATCTTATTGGGCAAGAACGACCAGGTCTATTATTATTATGGGCAATTGGCTGCAGATAAGTTAAGTGAACAGTTTAAGAGTACCAATTTTAAAGAAGTTCGTAAGATGATCGTGGATAAGAAGAATGCTACTCCTATCGGCGATCTTATGTATATCATAAAATCAGATAAGCAATCCACCTTCAAAAATGCGATCGATATATTGGATGAAATGTCTATATGTGCAGTGCCTCCTGGTCACTATGCAGAAGTAGACATGACCCCCACTGAAGAATTGCTAATCAAGCAAACCGAGGATGCCAATGGTATTAAGTAGTTATGGAATTGGTACAATTTTGAATCTAATTAACCAAAGAGATTAAAATGGAAGCAAATAAAATTTTAAACGCCGATATACTCGATATAATTTTTGACGGCAAAAATAAATCGTACGGTGCTTATGACTTAAGGAAGACTTATAATGCCCGTTTAAGAACGGCATTGATATTTACCGGGTCTTTATTATTGTTGGTGTTTTTGGGTTCTGTATTTGCCAACTACGTTAATGACGGCAAAGATAAAAATACACTTGATGTGGTAGATACACAGATGGCGGAAGTAAAAAAAGACGAACCACCACCACCGCCGCCGCCGCCTCCACCGCCAACACCACCACCACCACCTGAAGTGAACCAGGTGAAATTCACTCCTCCCAAAATTGTAAAAGATGAAGAAGTAAAACCCGATGAAAAGATCGAGGAGATCAAAGAAGACCAGGTTATCAGTAATAAAACGGTTGAGAGCGATAATAAGGTTGCCATTGTACAGGCGCCGGTAGAAGATAAAGGAACGCAGGTGGTAGAATTACCGAAGGATGATGATGAGAACAAAGTATTCAATAAAGTAGAAGTAGAAGCGTCTTTCCCCGGTGGAGATGCTGCCTGGACAAGATACCTGAAAAATAACCTGGACGCTAATACACCCATAGACAATGGTGCGCCTGAAGGCACATACCAGGTGATCGTTCGTTTTATTGTGAGCAAGGACGGAAGCATCAGCGATGTGGTTGCTGAAACCAAACATGGTTTCGGAATGGAAGCTGAAGCGGTAAAGATCATTAAGAAAGGTCCAAACTGGAAACCGGCTTTGCAAAATGGACGTAACGTAAATGCATACCGTCGCCAGCCAATAACCTTTGTTGTGTCTGAGAATAATTAAAGTGTTTGTTTATTTTTATAGAACTCCCGGAGCAGTCCGGGAGTTTTTTTATGCACTTATAACATAAAGACCCTGTTTAGACTGCTTGTTCCCGGCAATGCCGGAAGCAATAATTGAAACAAGTCGTTCGTATCTTTGAGCAATGATCAACAAATTATCAGGGTGGGATGATACTATCGTAGCGGTTTCTACAGCACCAGGCCTTGCTGCTATTGCAGTCACGAGACTCAGTGGTGAAAAAGCTTTTGAGATCATCAATGCATTATTTCCTTCTAAGAACATATTGGCGCAACAAACTCATACGATGCATGTTGGTATCCTGAAGGAGGATGCCAACGCCATAGATGAAGTAGTGGTTTCATTATTTAAAGGTCCTAAAAGTTATACAGGGGAGGATGTAGTGGAGATCAGTTGCCATGGCAGCCCTTATATACAGCAAAGGATCATACAGGCATGCGTAAATAAAGGGGCAAGGCTTGCAAGAGCCGGAGAGTTTACACAAAGGGCGTTTCTCAATGCAAAACTTGATCTTACACAGGCTGAAGCTGTTGCTGACCTGATCGCTTCTAATACAGAGGCATCCCAAAAGACAGCTCTTAATAATATCCGTGGGGGATTTTCCCAGCAGCTAAAAGAAATGAGGGAACAGCTTATTCAATTTGCATCTTTGATAGAACTTGAACTTGATTTTGCTGAAGAAGATGTTGCATTTGCAGACAGGGTGAAATTTTATAAGCTCATTAATGATATACAAATATCTATTCAGGGTTTGATCGGATCTTTTCGTTTGGGAAATGTGATCAAGAACGGTGTAAGCGTTGCTATTATCGGGAAACCCAATGCAGGAAAATCCACCCTGTTGAATACGCTACTCAATGAGAACCGGGCGATCGTAAGTGATATAGCTGGTACTACCCGGGATACGATCGAAGAGATCATGAATATCAATGGGATCCTGTTCCGTTTGATAGATACAGCAGGCATTAGGTCGCATAGTATGGATGTGATAGAAAATATTGGTATAGAGAAAAGCCTGGAGAAAATGAAGACAGCAGATGTTGTGATATATATATTTGATGCTAATATTGAAAGTGAAGTTGATATTCAAAAGCAGGTTAGCTTATTTGATGAATCTTCCATAAAATATTTATTAGCGGGAAATAAAGCGGATATAAATACGCTTTCATTTTATACGGACAAATTTCAACAGCCAGGTAATATACATTTCATCTCTGCAAAGAACATTACCGGCATCAGCGAGCTCAGATCAGCTTTATATGATTCCACTGTTAATGCTTCTGTGTCAATAGACAATACGATTGTTACCAATGCAAGGCATTTAGAAGCGTTGCAACAAATTCAGCGGTCTTTAATTGAAATAAAAGCAGGCCTTGATGATAAACTTTCCGGCGACCTGCTGGCACCCGATATACGTAAATCCCTGTATTACCTTGGTGAAATAACAGGTGAAGTAACCAATGAGGATAAGCTGGATTATATATTCAGTAAGTTCTGTATCGGAAAGTAACCACTGCAAAACAACCGATTACCAAATAACTGGATAAACCTATTTTCCTGTAAGAAAGATTATAAACCAGGGTGCACTTAATAATTATATTGATATAATGTTCGAATAGCAATAAGTTGTAATAAGGATAAGAGATGTAAATTGTATTTTTGCTAATCACTAAATATTTCTCGTTATCGGATCCGAATAATAATGAATCTACTAAGAATAATTCAGCGAAAAGCAAAAGTATTTTTTGATTCCATTGACAATGAAAATTTCAAAAGGAATTTTTTAAATGCCTTGCCATTTTGGGTAGGGTCAACAATTACCGGTTTGGTAGCGGTTTTATATGCAAAATTGTTTTATTGGGCTGAATGGTCAACAGGGTATATTTTTCAACAGGCTGGTTGGTTATTCTTTTTAATAACCCCTTTTGCTTTTGTACTTGCCTGGTGGCTTACACATAAATTTTCTCCATATTCCAAAGGAAGCGGTATTCCGCAAGTAACTGCTTCCATTGAATTATCCAATCCAAAACATAATTATAAAGTAAATAAGCTTCTTAGTTTAAGAATTGTATTTATTAAAATAATTTCCAGCCTGGTTATGATCTTTGGGGGTGGGGTTGTCGGACGTGAAGGGCCAACCATACAAATTTCCGCTTCCATATTCAAGAAAATAAATGATTGGCTTCCTTCCTGGTACCCCAAAATCTCTAAAAGGAATATGATCGTAACGGGTGCGGCTGCAGGGCTGGCAGCAGCATTTAATACTCCTTTGGGGGGAATCGTTTTCGCAATAGAAGAACTAACTAAAACCCATTTTAGTTTTTTTAAATCCGCGTTATTAACCGGTGTTATTATTGCGGGTCTTACCGCCTTAAAGTTTTTTGGTCCATATCTTTATTTAGGTTACCCGGAATTGGGCAATATACGGATATGGATAATCCTGGTTGTGGTTTTGGTAGCATTAATAACCGGCTTTTTGGGTTGTGGAATGGGAAGAATTATTTTATTTGTATTGAAAAGAAAAAATGCATTGAAAAATAATTTATCTAAAATTAGTTTCACTGCTTTTTGCGGATTAATTATTGCCTCACTTGCTTTTTTTATAGATACAAGAACTTTTGGCTCCGGTAAGGAAATAATGGTGACCACTTTATTTACAAATTCCAAACACCTGGAATGGTATATCCCGGTTTTGAGGATAGCAGGACCTATTGTGTCATTTTCTACCGGGGCTGCAGGCGGTATTTTTGCACCTTCGTTAAGTGCCGGTGCAAGTGTTGGCGCTGTTATTTCGGGCTGGTTTCATTTGGCAGCAACAGAAACAAATCTTGTAATTCTTTGCGGTATGACCGGGTTTCTTACAGGTATTACAAAAAGCCCTTTCACTTCAGCCATTCTTGTTTCTGAAATGACCAATAGCCATAATATAATTTTTTATTTAATGGTTACTGCTTTATTGGCAAATTTAATATCAACTTATTTAAGCAAGCATTCATTCTATGATCATTTGAAAGATCAGTATATCAAGGATATCCATCAAAGCGAAATTCAGGAAACCTCCAAAGTAGTTTCCGGCCCGGAATTTTAAAGTTAACTTTATAGAAAAGTCATTTTGAATAAGATCCTGCAGCATTTCAGGCTTGATTCTGAAAAGGAATATTTTCATATTGTTGAAGGCAATATCACCAATGGAGTTGTATTCAAAGGAACTAATCTTTGGATACTCATTTTTGCAATTTTTATTGCTTCATTGGGACTAAATACAAATTCAACAGCAGTAATTATAGGCGCAATGCTTATTTCGCCGCTTATGGGACCTATAATGGGATTAGGATTTGCAATCGGTATTAATGATCTTTCCCTTTTAAAGAAAGCGATGATAAATTATACATTGGCTGCATTTGTGGGGCTTGCAACATCCTGTGTATATTTTCTAATATCTCCCATAAATGAAGCACATTCCGAAATCCTTGCCAGGACATCACCAACAATTTATGATGTACTGATAGCACTGTTTGGCGGCCTTGCAGGAATATTAGCTACCTCAAGTAAACAAAAAGGAAATGTCATTCCAGGAGTTGCTATAGCTACTGCATTAATGCCGCCATTATGTACAGCTGGGTATGGACTTGCAACAGGTAAATTGATATTCTTTTTTGGTGCAATGTATTTGTTTATTATCAATACAGTTTTCATAGCATTGGCAACTTTTATAACAACCCGGCTTCTGAAATTTCCATATAAACACTTATTTGATGCAAATGCTGAAAATAAGGCTAAAAGGCTTATTTGGATCATTGCAATTATTACATTACTGCCAAGTATTTATTTTGGTTATGATATCGTACAACAACAAAAATTTATCAATACTGCAAATAAGTTCATTAAGAAAGATGCGGTATTTAAGAATGATTACCTTTTAAATCAAAAAGTTGATGCCAAAAAAAGGACTATAATTCTTACATACGGCGGTAGGAAAATAAGCGACGACGAGATTTTAAAAGTAAAGACTGAATTTGAAAAATACAATCTTAAAAATGCTAAACTTGAAATAAAACAGGGATTTGAATATTTGACAGATAATAAGAGTAATGAACAAATTACTCTTTTGGCAAATGCCATTGAAGCAATGGGCACTGATGTTAAATTTGCACAGACCCGGATAGACAGTTTGAATATATTGGATTCATTACACGTAAAAGAAATAATTATTTTAAGGGATTCATTAAATAAAATAAAAACACCTGTTAAAAGAAAACGTAAATGACCTTATTCAACATATTATCTATTCTGATAGTGGTAACCTCATTATTTGCATATATTAATTTTCGGTTCCTGAAATTGCCAGCTTCAATTGGCTTAATGCTGCTTGCAATGCTATCTTCAATTTTACTGGTAATTGCCGGTAATGTGTACCCTGGATTGTTGTTGGCGATACAGAACCTTCTGAAATCTATAGATTTTTCGGAGTTACTAATGGGTTCTATGTTAAGCTTTATGCTCTTTGCCGGTGCAATTCATATAAGACTGGAAGATTTAAAACCGGTCAGGTATTCGGTTATGATATTCTCAACATTAAGTGTTATACTTTCTACTTTCATAGTTGGTATTGGTATTTATTATTTACTCATTCTATTCAATCTCCCTTCTAATTTTATTTATTGCCTTTTATTTGGCTCATTGATCTCCCCAACGGATCCTATTGCAGTGTTGGCCATTCTAAAGGAATTCAAAATATCTAAATCGTTGGAAACAAAAATGGCAGGCGAATCATTGTTCAATGACGGGGTTGCCGTAGTTGTTTTTCTTACAATACTTGAAGTAGCCGAAAGCCCCGGGACATTTGCATGGGGAAACGTAGCCGGTTTATTTTTCCGGGAGGCAATAGGGGGACTTGCTTTGGGCCTGCTTATCGGTTATCTGGGGTTTTATTTGATGCGCAGCATTGATAATTATAAAGTAGAAGTTTTAATTACACTGGCAGTTGTTATGGGCGGATATGCTATTGCCAGTTTGCTTCATATTTCAGGGCCTCTTGCAATGGTGGCTGCAGGAATTATTATAGGCAACCAGGGAAAGAATTACGCTATGAGTGATCTTTCTTCAGAGTATATTGATAAATTCTGGGAATTGGTGGATGAAATTCTGAATGCTTTATTATTTGTGTTAATAGGCTTTGAGCTTCTTGTAATAAATTTTCTTCCAATTTATATTTTCGTTGGAGTGATCACAATACTATTGGCATTAATGGCAAGATATATTTCCGTTTTCTTACCTGCACAAATTGTAAAGCTTAAAGAAACGGTCACAAAAAAAACGATCATACTCCTTACCTGGGGAGGTTTAAGGGGTGGCATATCAATCGCACTGGCTTTATCATTAAGGCCGGAAATGCAAAAGGACCTATGGGTAACACTGACCTATTTTGTAGTCGCTTTTTCAATTCTTGTTCAGGGATTGACAATTGGAAAATTGGCAAAAAAACTCAAATGAAATGGCTGAAATATCTGGAAGTATTATTTAATAACAAGATTTATGCATAAAGTTCAAATGAAGTAAATGAAATTATCAACTCAAATACTTTTAGCATTTTTAATCGTACTCATTTTATCAATAATTGATACAGCATCTAACTATCTCTTATCGGTTAAAGTTGAAAAAAATACTGAGTTCCTGAATAAATCACAGGAGATCATTCGTAATTCGGGCAGGCTTCATAAAGCAATGATTGAAATGCAGAGTTCCTTCAGGGGATATTTATTAACGCGAGATTCAATATTTCTTGAAGACTATGATAAGGGTTTAGAAGATATCCCTTTACTTTTCAGCGGCCAGCAGCGCTTGTTGAACAAAAATAGTGAGCAGTTAACCATTTTGGATTCAATAAACATATTGCATGGTCAATGGATAGACTATGCTAATGAGCTTATAAATTCAAGAAAAAATACAACCGATAGCCAAAGTTCCGGCAAGAATTATGACATTCTTTTTGAAAATCGCTTTAGAAAACAGATAGGGAAAAAAATAAATGACATCATTGAGCAGAAATTCCTTTTATTCGATAAGTTAGAATATAAAACAAGGGATGTCCATAGTAGAAACCTGGCTATATCGATCCAGCATACACATACATTTTCACTTACTTTTTTTGGATTGACTATAATTATTGGGATTCTTAGTACCATTTATATTATTTCTCTTATATCGAAAAGAATCAGAACTATGGTTCGGCTTGCAGAAAATATATCAGGAGGTAAATTCGATACTTTGGATGATAATAAAAAAGATGAGTTAACAGGTTTATCTACTTCTTTGAATATGATGTCTGAAAGTTTACGCAAAAATATTACCGAACTTGAAAATAGAAATGCAGAACTTGACAAGTTTGCATATGTTGTTTCTCATGATTTGAAAGCTCCTATAAGAGGCATTCATAATGTTGTAACCTGGATTGAAGAAGATCATACAACCGAACTTGCACCTGAAATAAAAAAGTACTTGGATATCATTCTCGAAAGGACAAAAAGAATGGAGGATCTTATTAACGGATTACTTGACTATGCAAAGTTGCGGGAAAAAGGCATCCCAGAAAAAACTGATGTAAGGGAGTTGGTAAAAGATATTGCAGAAACAATAGTTCCCAGGAATTTTATAGTTGAAGTAAAAGAACTACCTGTGATTTTTACCGATAAATTAAAACTTGAACAGGTATTTACAAATCTTATAAGCAACTCTGTAAAATATTGTCAACGTACGGATGGGAAAATAATTATTGATTCTGTCAAATACCCTGATTATTATGAGTTTTCTGTTAAAGATAACGGCATAGGAATTGAACCCGAATATCATGATAAGGTATTTGAAATGTTCCAGACGTTAAGGGAAAAAGATGAAAAGGAAAGTACCGGAATTGGCCTTGCTATCATAAAAAAAATATTAAGTGACCGGCAGGCAACTATTCGAATTAATTCTAACTTAAGCCAGGGTGCTGAATTTATTTTTACATGGCCTTACTAAAAGTGATCAGTTATGAAACAAAAAAAGATTTTATTGGTTGAAGATGACGAACTGGATGTAATTAGCGTACAACGTACTCTTAAGAAATTGGATATATCCTATGAACTTTACACTGCATACAATGGAAAGGAAGCACTTGACCTGCTTAATGCTAACGAAGCACCTTTAAATCCCGATGTGATCCTGCTTGATTTAAATATGCCTAAAATGAATGGTATTGAATTTTTAAAAATAATCCGAATGGATGAAAAATATAAAAACATCAAAGTCTTTGTTATGACCACTTCGGCTGAAAATTCTGACCAGGCCCAAACTGACCAACTTGGTATTTCTGGTTACATTATTAAGCCGCTAAGCTATAATGATAATAATAAAAGGCCAGATTCTATGGATGCTTTTGTGCAGTTTCACCTTCGCAAAATTTTAAATGAATCTTAAGAAATTAAGCTGAATTGGTGAAATTTGTACCCTATTTGTACCTCAATATCATAATTCTTTATTAATCAATTCACATTACTTTCTGTATCGGAAAGTATTAATATATAAGAGGTATTGTAGTTAATATTACCCAGCTTTAATTTTCCTGTTATTTCCTGCCCAAAATTCATCGCTCTCATTTCAAGGCATAGCTTTTGTATAATCTGTTCTTATGATAAAGACCTTGTTGACCACGATCCTGTTTTTTGCAGTATTTATTTCCTGTAATTCCCATAAAAATGATGCTGCAAAAAATGAGAAAGAAAAAAAATGGTCCCAAAGGGATCTTACAATTACCTCGTCGAATGCATACAATGATCTTTTTTTTGATAGTATGACCCTGGTGAAATTCCTTGCGGACAATAAAATGGACGATACAATGAAGCGACGTATGACGAGTTTTTACAATACCCGCAATTACCAGTTTGCCTGGTTCTCAACGAATGGCCTTACAGAGCAGGCAAGGGGATTCTGGAATATGCATAATTACCAGACCACTTATGGAAAAGACTCGTCTTTGAAAGATAAGAGTCTGCAACACGATATGGATGGGTATATGGAAGAGGAAGATGAATTTGCCGTTTCAGCATCAAACATTAATATCATTAACACAGAACTAAAGCTTACGCAGCATTTTATCATGTATGCTTTGAATAATATCGAAGAGGGGTATGTCAAGCGAAAAGAAATGGAGCGTTTTATTCCAAGAAAAAAAGAAGATCCTTTACTGCTTGCAGATTCCCTGCTTACAAAAAAACATAAAGACAATAAATATTATGAGGACATAAACAATGCTTACAAATTATTGAAGCTGCAGCTGGGAAAATATTATAAAATATCCAAACAGGGAGGATGGCCTGAAATATCAGCCCCGGCAAAACAACTAAAAAAAGGACTTTCTTCCCCGGTCATAGTGCTGTTAAAAAAGAGGCTGCATGTAACAGGAGATATGAATACTGATACTACAGCAGTGTTCAACGATGCATTGGAAGCTGCCGTAAAGAATTTTCAACAAAGATTTGGATACAAACCAACAGGTGTCATTACAGATCAATTGATCTGTGACATGAATGTCCCTGTCGTGGAAAGAATACAACAGCTATTACTTAATATGGGCCGGATGCAATGGATGATCAATGAACCCCAGGGACAAATGATCGTGGTAAATATTCCGGAATTCATATTACATGTAAAGGATGGTACAAAAAATGTATTTGATATGAACGTAGTAGTAGGAAAGGATGGACACAATACGATGATGTTTACAGGAAACCTGAACCAGGTTGTTTTTAGTCCATACTGGAACCTGCCTGCAAGTATCGTTAAAAAAGAGATAATGCCTGCTATGAAAAGAAATCGCAGGTATCTTTATTCGCATCACATGGAAATAACCGGACATGAGGGAGGGCTACCCGTGATCCGCCAATTGCCGGGAGGTGATAATTCACTTGGAAGAGTGAAATTCCTGTTCCCCAATAGTTTTAATATTTATTTTCATGATACTCCTGCAAAGAGTTTATTCGAAAAAGATAAGCGGGCATTTAGCCATGGCTGTATACGGCTAAGCGACCCTGTTAAAATGGCTAATTATCTCCTGAAGGATGATGCCAGCTGGGATTCGGCAACTATTGAAAAAGCCATGCACTACGATAAAGAAAAATATGTGAATTTAAAGAATCCTGTGCCCGTGCTGATCACTTATTATACTGCCTGGGTAGATGATAATGGATCATTGCATTTTGCAGATGATATTTATGGACATGATAAAGCTGCGATCGGGAAAATGTTCATTAAAAAATAATTATTACAGTATGTCTTTATTCAGGGGCGGAGAATAACATTTATATAGTGCGGTAAAATAACGGCTTCGATCTTATTTATCTTTCCTTTATATTCCCCGTCAATTTGAAAATGTACTTTTTTCCGTGTTGCTATTTTCATGGTTGTTGCATGAAAGACCTCTATTTTGTGTGGGTTAAAGGGTTGGGGCCTGAAAAACATTTTTAATAATTCCGACAGGGCGAGTTTTCTTACTACCACCACTTCAAACAACCCATCATCTAGTTTTCCTTCCGGATTAATAACGGCACCGGTTCCATACTTGCTGGCATTTGCGAGGACTATCATAAATGCATCTCTTCTTATCTCGTCATTTTTTCTTTTGATATTGACCTGCATCTTCCGTTTGCGCCATAATGTTTTTAAGATCACGCGGGCATACCCCCATTTGCCCCTGAGTTTCCCTTCATCAAAATATTTTATCAATTGGGCATTCAACCCGATATCGCTCAGGTGCAAGCAGATCTCGCTGTCATTGATCCTGATCGCGTCACAACATTTTACATGGGCATTCTCAATAATTGCCAACGCTTCTTCCGGTACTTCTGGGATATTCAGCTCCTTGGCCATACCATTCGCCGAGCCGGAAGGGAGTATGCCAAGAGCCATATTGCTACCGGCAATAAGCCTTGCTAGCATAGTAACAGTTCCATCGCCACCCACTGCAATGACACGGTCAGGCTTAAGTTCACCTATATGTCTTTTAAGTTTTTCTATACCCGGATTTTCTTCAAGGGTATAAAAATCCAGCTGAAAAGATTTTCCGGTAAAATATTTGATGATGATATCCTGCCAGGAGCTATTATTTGATCCGGCAACAGGGTTTATGACAAATAATAATTTAAGGTCTGAGTTGCCGTTCATTTAGTTAATTTAGAAGCCATGAATGTAGAGATTACAAGTGGGGCAAAAAAAAATTCTTTTTTTCAAAGGATCAAAGAATTCTTTTTTAATTTATTGAGGTTAACGGATCAGCCTGTTGTAAGATTGTATACAGGATATGGCAATAAAACACACTGCTTTTTATATGGGCATGTTTTGTCATTTGGCCCGCTTCCCAGGAAAAGATACCGGGATCATTTTTGGCTGAACACACTTGCCTTGCTTCGTTTATTCATGGTAAAGCCGGTTAAAGGTGCTTTATTGGAATTTACCTGGAAGGACCGCATCTATAAAACGCGTTCAGAAAAGGATGGCTTTTTTAAATTTGAATGGGAACCCGGTGAATCACTCAACGCAGGTGAACACGAAGCTGAAGTGATCCTGGTAGATAATTTTGATAATTCTCCACTTGCTTCCGGTAAGTCGATGATCATCATTCCCCACTATAACCAGTATGCGTTTATTTCTGATATTGATGATACTTTTTTGATATCATATTCATCCAACCTGAGGAAGCGCTTGTTTGTGCTGCTTACTGAGAATGCACGAAGCCGCAGGCCATTCGAAGGTGTTGTTAATCACTACCAGTTATTATCGCAGGCAGGAGCCTTACCCGGTACGATCAACCCTTTTTTTTATATTTCCAGCAGCGAATGGAACCTGTATGATTATATAAAAGAATTCTCAGCCAGTAACAAATTGCCGGGTGGTGTTTATTTACTCAGTCAGCTTAAGTTATTCAGGCAGGTATTCAAAACCGGACAAAATAATCATAAGACAAAGTTCATGCGTATTACAAGGATACTGGAAGCATATCCAGGGCAGCGCTTTATATTATTGGGAGATGATTCACAGGAAGATCCATTCATTTATGCTTCTGTTGTAGCGTATTTTGAAAAGCAAATACACTGTATCTATATCAGGCGTGTGAGTAAAACAGTAAAGCAGCCAGTTGCTGATAAATTAAAAGAAATTGAAGCCAGGGGAGTGCCTTATTGCTATTTTGAACACAGTTCAGAAGCTGTTGCGCATTCCAGGTTGATCGGGCTGATCAGCCACGCATGACCAATTCATGAGAGGTTGACCTTATCTGCTTTTATTAAGATCCATTTGGCAAGCAAAAGCCAGATTATACCAATACAAAATCCCGCGATCACGTCACTGGCATAATGAAGTTTTAAATAAACACGGCTGAATCCCACCAGGAAAGCAAAACAAAACATCAAAATGATCAGCGCCCACTTAAGAAATTTATTTTTGATCGTCTTATAAATAATATAGGCAAGCATACCGAAAAAAACCAGGCCGGAAATAGTATGGCCACTGGGAAAACTGTATCCGTGTGCTTTTGAGATCAGGGGGATCAGCGGGCGTTCCCTTTTCAAAATGAATTTTAATAAGAAAAGCACTGCCGTACTGGTAATGGCAACCGATGCGATCTTCAAAGAGTATGCCCTGTGTTTTTTATAAAAAAGAAATATACCGATCAATAAAAGGTTGGCAGGTAATAAAAAATTGTGAGAGCCAAAAAAAGTGATGAAATTCATCAGCCTTGTATTTCCATCGTTGTAGTATGGAACGATCGCGGCAAAAACGCGTTCATCAAAAGCTAGATTCTTGTCTTCAAAGATCATATCTGCTATTGCAAATAATCCCCAGCAACAGATGATAAAAATTATTACCAACAGGATAACTTGGAAACTAAGTTTTTTTAATTGCCTGATAAAAAAATTGGTTTGCGGTGATGCCTGCTCCATGCATATTTTTTATATTTAAAAATATACAAATTGCTGTCCAAAATAATATTTTATATGAAAATGCAGTAGCAGCAGTTGATTTATGTACCCAGTTTCTTGATCTTAATTAGCTGGATAACCAGGTATATCATTGTACTCCAAACCCCGATAACGATCGAATATGCCATTAATAATAGCCAATATGGAGTTTTGAAGCGGGTGGTCCATAGTGTCCTTAGGTTAAAAAAACTGTTATCTGTTTTTAATACTGTTCCCCATGGGACGGTTTTTTCAACCAACAAGTTACCAAACTCGTCATTGTCTTCTACCCTGGCTACAAGGGTGTAATTTCCTTTAAGATCACCGGGCAGGCTATCTTTCTTTAGATCCACTGTGACCGTACCGCTTGAGTCAGTTGTATAGGTTTCATCATCCCCGGCAGAGAGGATGCCGCCAAGACGTTGTATACCAATTTTTATTTCGACTTCTTTTGCGGGTATCCATTCATTGTTTTCAAATCTCATGACGGAAGCCTTAATACTCCTAACGCCATCTTCCGATGAAGTATCCAGTGAGATTTTTGCCTTATTGATGATATAATCGGTGATCAATTCTTCATCAGCTTGTTTAACTATGAAGGTATGCCGGGGAGATAGATCCCAGACAGTTTTCAATGCAGTAGGTATAAATGCTTTGGCTTTTCCATTTACATCAGTTTGCATGCTCGCGATCATATTTGAAGCACTGCCACTGTCAAGATACAACTGGTATGTTTTATTCATTACCGGGGTAAGGACCTTGCCTTTTTTCAGTACACTTTCCAGGATGATATATTGTACATTGTTATTATAATTGTTATAATGCAGTTTTACAATTGTTTTGGCACTGTCATCCTGTGCAACGGTATTCTGATACTGCAATAAAATGATCACAAACATGAACAGGATTTTAAATTTATAAAGCTTGGTTCTTTTCATGTTTTTCGTTTTGTTCAGTGATTGTTTCCTGGATCGGGATAATGGGATATATCCTTGCAAAAAATGTGATGATCAATAATACGCCTGCCATTGAACCCATCGCAATGGCCCATTCCTCCCAGCTTGGGAAGTAATGTTTATAGCTTTCAGGGACATTCTCCATAGGTAAGAACGGGTGCAGTAAAGTTGGGGTAACGATCAGGTAACGTTTAAACCAGGCGCCTATTACGATCATAATACCGATAAAAAACATGGGAAGGGGTTTTCTGCCCCGTTTAAATAACAGCATGATAATGGGCAATACCATGCCTATAATGATCGCAAACCAGAACATGGAGGAATATTCCCCGGTAAATAATTCTGACAGGTGGATTTCTTCAGCTTTTTTCATTTTAAATGCGGGCACCAGGTATTCATTCACATTAAAATAGAGATAGAGTAGTGCCAGCAACACAACGATCCTCCCCATTTTTTCAAAATGCATTTCGGTAATGTATTTTTCGAGTTTATAGAACCTGCGAAAAACATACATTGCCACAACAACTGCACCGGAGCCTACCAGGAAAGCACCGGAAATGAAATAGGCGCCGAAATTGGTGCTATCCCAACCTGGCCTGTAAGTAGTGGCAAACAGCCAGGAAGTTACCGTGTGGATGCAGAATGCAACAGGAATGATAAGGATACAAAGTATATTGATCGCTTTATCGCTTATGCGGAATTGTTCTTTCGTTCCTTTCCAGAAAGAACCCTGGAAACGATATAACCAGTTCAGTTTAACGCCGGCATTCTCTTTATGCTTTATCAGTATCTTCAGATCGGGTAGTAAAGGAAAATACAGCAGCAGCAGGCTTATAAAAAAATAAGTAGTGATCACAATTACGTCCCACATGATAGGTGATTGAATACGTCCATGTAATACAAGGTTCATGAATCGCTCGGGCCGTCCCATGTCTACAATGATTATCAGTGACGCAAATACGATGGCTGAAACTGCAATGATCTCCGCTATCCGTGTTAGCGGCGTGCTCCAGTGTACGTTAGTAAGCCTTAGGATAGCCGTTATCAAAGATCCCACCAGGCTTATAGCGACAAAAAAAACAAAGTTTGAAATATAAATGCCCCATGAAACATAATCTCTCATATGGGTTACTATTAGCCCATATCGTAACTGGCGGTAATAAGCAAATGCACCTAACAGGCAAATCAGGATCAATGTATAGGTCCAGATGATCCCACGCCTGCCAAATTTTTGAGGAAGGAGGTCCCGGGTGATTTGTTCGGGGGTCAAAGAAGTTAAATTTTCCACGATCAGTTATTTAGATTTACTTTTTTCGGCATCATAATTTTCAAGACCGGATTCATAAGGAAAACTACGATTTACAGGAGGCAAATAATATACACGTGGCTTGGTGCCAAGGTCTTCCATTAACCTATAACCCGCTTTTTCTTTAATCAATTCACTAAAGCGAAAGGTCTCTGCACCATTGGTCACTGAATCTTCATTCATATCGCCAAACATGAATACACCATTTGGACAGGCAGATACACAGTGTGGCAATTCACCTTTCCTGGTCATATCGGGACAGAAATCACATTTTCCTACAGTTCCTTTTTTCTGCGGCATACTGGTTTCACAGGAATAATCCATATCAGCAACGGCTTCGGTGAGTACAGGTTCTTCCCAGTTGAATACACGTGTTGAATAGGGACAGGCTGCCATGCAAAAACGGCAACCAATACACCTATCGCTATCGATCAGCACAATGCCATCCTGCCTTTTAAAAGTGGCATCTACAGGACATACTTTTACACAAGGAGGTTCATCACAATGCATGCAGGTAGTAGGTTGCCAGTAAGGCGCAGTGTGATCGGAATCTTCCATACCCAATACTTTGATCCAGTTTTGCCCCGGGTGAACCTGGTGCATGTGATTGCATGCGCTTTGGCAGGCCTTTACATTTTTACATCTTGAGAGATCGATCACCATGACAAATTTCTTGCCCGGTATTCCGATCCTTTCTTCAGTATTTGAGAGCTGAGGCATTTCCGGAACGGGTTTAAGATAAGCTTTGTCTATTTCAATTACTTCGCCGTTCACGGAAAGCAATTTTACTTTTTCACCGGTAAGTACTATCCCGGCTTCAGGGATAAGTTTATTTTTGGTATCAGTACATCCGGCTACAGCAGCTGTTGCCAGCAGGCTGACCCTCAAAAAGTCACGCCTTGAATTTTTATTACAGTTATTTTCACCACAATTACAGCTCATTGGTTATGTTTTTTAATGTTGTGGAGGAATTATTTTTTATCCATTGCTGCAATTCTTTATCACTGATCTTCCTGGCAGACCGGATGATGATGTCTTTATCTATTGCTACCAGTTTGCCATCCTGTGTAAGCATCTTAACAGTATCTGTTTTCCCTTCCTTTTTTTCTTTTGCGGGCGTTAAGAATTTTAATGCTGTAAAAGAGGAAAGAACAGTTGCCGTCCATAAAAGGAATTTTTTCCTTGACGTGGATCTTTGTGATGCCTGCATAATTTCTATGAGTTTAAAATATGTTATAAAGCTACCTGTGAAACAGCATCCATTATAGTATTTTGCTCACCGGGATACATGATTTTAATCATGTATTGTAAAAAAACCGGATACACTTCGTTGTATGATGATAAACGTCTTTTGATGGAGTTATAAAAGGGCTTATCTTTTAAAATAATACTCAAGGGCGGTGTCTACATTCATCATATCTATCAATGTGGGTTCCTTTATCCTGTCAAACAGGAATATCCCGCACATGTCGCTTTTGAGATCGAGGTCAATACATGTCCTACTCTTATTTGCTTTAATGAATAAAAGAAAACGGGCCCGCGAAGTTTCGATCATTTGTACCTGTGGCCAGTTTTTTTTCAGCACGATACGTGCATTGCGCATTTGAAAAAAGCAATCGTGATCCATACTTTCATAGACCGGGTTCTTAATACTTGCCCTTATTTTTTCAAGTTGTTGTGGATCGGGATTAAAAAATACCGCGGATACAGCGTTAATGATCAATGTGTCGGTAAAGGAAGAAGCTGGTTTCGTCAATACATGGATAACAGGAATGGTATCATTTTTTTGCTCAATATTTTTTTGCGTTGTATCAGTGCAAGCAAAAATGATAAGAATTGTGAAAAAGGAAATAAAAAGGCCCTTAATATTTTTTAAGGACCCTTTGTATGATTTGTATGACATAGATTAATTAATAATTCCAAAGCCTGGTAATATTAAACCCTATCAGGAATTGGCCTCCTTTTGTTTTTGTACCATCTGTTTCAGTATAACCAAAAGGATTGTTTGAATTATAAAGATTGTTTTGCTGTGGGTTTAGCCTGGAATAGTTGCCAACAAATACCTGGAATGAGTGACTGCTTGTGGTCATTTCGATCCCGAAAGAAAAGTTAGGATGAGGATTATTGGTAGCGTGTTTTGTTATTGGCTGATCATAATTGATCATGAATGACATTACATTGGTCATTTTATATCTCCCGGAAAACGCTATTGCAAAATGATCAAATTTCATTTCTTTAAATACCTCCGTTCCTGTACTGTCATTTTTTGTATAATAACCACTTACAGCATTTTGATGTGAGATGCTTGGTGCTACCTGTAAGGACAGCTTGGATGTGATCTTCCTTGCAATGATCAACTGGTTAAAAAAAGACATCCGTTGAGACTGGTATTTAAAGATACTTTTATCTTTATCCTTCCTTGTATCATAGCCCATATTTACATAATAGCTTACACTGACAGGGTATTTTCCTTTTGTTTGTGTGATGATCGCGTATTTGGCATTTGCATCCCACAGCATATTATCCTTAGTTATCCCAATACCAACATTTAATTTATTAATGGGAACATAATTAAAACCCAATCGTATATTAGAAGGTGCAAAAAATCCCCAGAAATCCTGGTAACCATTTTGAACAGTTCCAAACCTGTGCTGTATATCCATTTCAAAAGTTTTTTTGACAGGTACCAAAACAGTTTGGTTGTCGATGATCCAGATACTTTGGAACGTATTTTTTGCCGGTTTTACCTTGGCAGGAACTGTTGGTTCTTCAGCTACCACTGTGCTATCCTGTGCAATGAGGGTTGATTGAAATAAAAGCATGCAACCAAACAGGGACAAGGCAAACGGGCGTTTCGATATTTTTATTTTTAGTTTCATTTGATTATTTTTTAAGATCAATTAATTATTCGGCGCCCCATTTCTTATCCAATCATATATTTTTTGCCTTTCTGTAGCTGCCGGAATATATTGTTGCATTTCCCCATTGATCATTTTATAGAGGATACTTTCTTTTGGAAGGAGGGTATTTACAAATCCACCATTGACTATTTCCTGGTAAGCGATACCAGCTTCCATATAAGGCTTGTGCCCACCGGAAACATGACAGCCTGTAATACCACATTTTGTAGTTACTATCGGCTCTATATCATTTTTAAAACTTACCGCCTGAGGCGGCGCATCCGGATCTACCGCTGCATTTGGTAGTATAACATCCTTGTAGCACCCGATCATTCCAAGTCCCATAATAAAAATGAGACCTCCATATATCGTTAATTTTTTCATTGTAATTCGTTTATGTTACTTATTATTTAAGTTGATATTGACCTCGATGTCAATTTTATCGGATATGCTTGTGCTGGTAATGCCATAATCCCTGCAATCGAACTGGAACTTTAATTGTAATCCAAAAACACTGTATGTACTGGTTCCAATAGTAACATAAGCCTGTGGAACATACTTTAATTTACCAACGATCGATGATGTAAGCGGCGTAGCCAGTTTACCTTGCCAGGTAAGGTTTAATGTTACGATATAGTCATTGCTGAGTGGGTCAAATCTTACTTCTGTTGTTTTTATCTTTGCAAGGTTGGTAACAGTAAGATTTTGTGTACCCGTAACAATAGGAACTGTCCCCATGCCAGAGATATTACAACCTCCATCGCGACCGGGCTCGCCGGTGTTTGATGTATTGATCTGAACATACCCGCTAAAATAAGTTTTGGTTGGATCATTTTCATAAAATGCCCAGGAACTGTCTAATAATGGCTGGCCTGTAGTAACATAATTTATCATTTTTGGATCAGTCACATCATGCACACCAAACTGGTTGAACCTACCGGTGAGCAGACCTGCTGCGCCTACATAATTCGTTGACCATAATGCACTGGAATGGGCTTTATCTACTTTCCATTTAGTAGTATCTCCAACAGCCATATCTCCGGGAAGATGAATATGGTCTCCCCGTGTAATAACTATGCCTCCGGATGCCGGAGCAGGTAATGCATCTTCTTTGTGCGTACAACTGGCGATGTAGCCGTAGCCACTTATAAGTACCAATAGTAACAAAAGGATTTTATTATTAAGAAGTTTCATAAAAATTTGTTTTAATAAATGATTTGTTAAATTCAATACAAATCTATTTTTGTTAATAGATAGAAATTATGATTACTGTCAAGCGTAAAACTGACATTTATCACAAATGCTGAAGAAGCAGATCCTATTGGAATAGAAATGGGTGGAGATGATGATCAATCGGATGAGGTTCCTTTACTTTTATCTTTTAGGAAAAAATGCATTATCATTATGATAAACAATGCGGTTGTATTTATAATTAGACTAATCGTATAAATCTTCATGTCATTTTGGATCATTTCCCGGTCCATGTTTGCCCTCATATACATAAAGAGATCATTTAACAAAAGGAAAAAAAATACTAAACTATGCAGCAGGCTAAAAATTGCTTTTTTCCGGAATAAGGGGATCCAGAATAAAATGGCAGTGAGTCCCCAAATTTTTAAAAAGGAGTTTTCAAACTGGATGGCAAAACTTTTAAGAGAATATTCAGGTTGCATATTTTTTAAAACCAGGCTCAAATACAAGGTTCCTGTAAGCGCATAAGCTAATGGCAAACATGTAACCAGCCTGCTTGCAAAACCTTTCTGCATTATATTCTTTTTTCCTGCAACAACCTGCACAATCGCAAAAAGTAAGGGATACCCTGCAAAAAAAGCCAGTAATTCCATTCTTTCAATATAATTTACCAAACCCTCACCCATATAACCTGTTTTGAAAATTGCTTTGATAACCCTGCATATATATTCATTGAGATTCATCCCCGCAACCAGGGTCACGCAAGATAATTTGTGATAGGGCAGAAGTATTTATTGGAATATGCAAAAAGAGAACGGTTCCTTAGTTGAACCGTTCTCTTTGGTATTTATTTTTTTAATGTCCTCATGAAATTAACCAGGCTCCACCTGTCATCTTCATCCGCGATCTTCTTTTTGAAAGCAGGCATATCATCCCGTCCTTCAGAGATCTTATAAAACAAAGATCCATCAGTTTGTGCTTGAACAGTAGCCAGGGAGAAATTACCCGGCTCGGTTTTTAACTGGGCAGCTTTTGTTCCGTCACCCAAACCTTTTGATCCATGGCATGATTTGCAATGTGTACTCCATAATGCTTTACCCGCAGCAATTGATTCAGCATTGCTGGCAACGGGATTCTTCTTGTTCTTGGCAGCATCCGGTACATTCCATGGCTTTTGATCATTGACCTTTAAAGTAAAACTGATCGCTATAAACCCTGATACGAGAACTGCTATTATCATTGGCTTTGATTTCATCTTATACGATTTAATTTGATTGTATTATTAAAAGAACTTAATTTGAATATAGTGTAAGTTATTATTAGTATCATTATCATACCATGATCATTGTCAAGCAGGAAACTGATAATAATCATATACAATAAATAGTTGGCTATATATAAGGGACGCAGTCATTGATAAAGCGACGATGACCTATTTGGGGAACTTAAAATATACAAATAACCGCCCAAAGTTCTTGCTATCATTCTCAATGCGGTGATATAACGGCTTAATATGCGGCATCTGTAAAAAACGTTCTACTTTTTTTCTCAGTTGCCCACTGCCCTTGCCGGGTATGATCTCTACTTCTTTGATCTTCTTATCGATCGCATCCTCAAAAGCCTGTTGCAAAGCAATGTCAATGGCATAACTGTTGTTATAAATATCGTGGAGGTCTACTTTTATGCGAGCCATAATCAATGTATGATGTATGATATATGATGTATGATTTATACAATGCAGACTTCACTTCATAAAATCATACATCACATATCTTAAATTAATTTGATTCCTGTTTTTTCAAAACTAATGATCCTTTGCTTATATAAATTACCGATCGTCATCTTAAAAGTTTTTTTACTCATTCCAAA
>JBDTWL010000021.1:0-57768 GCA_040006715.1 Ferruginibacter sp.
ATTGTGTTCTTATGTACAAATGATGCAAGCCTTCACTTAATCCACTCGTCATAATAGAAATGTTCTGCAGATCGATATCCGTTCCAGGAGTCGTAATAGGGATATCTGTGCCATTTCCAAAATCAGCCAAATTATCAAAATAATATTCTGCTTTTACTATTTGAGGTAAAATGTTTGCTGTTGTATATGGAGGATCACTATAAACATAGAATTTTTTATGATTAGTGATACTCCATCTTCCGTCTGCAGATTGCGTGCGGATATATAAATAATGAATACCTTCCCCCAGCCCGCTGGTATTAATAATAATATCCTGCAGATCTATAACAGTGCCTGTTGTAGCTAATGGAATATCAATCCCATTTCCAAAATCAACAAAGACGTCAAAATAATATTCTGCTTTTATAACAGGCTCTAAAGTATTTGCAACGGGGTAAGCCGGGTCCTGTGACCAGGCTACGGTAAAACAAATACCCGCAATAAAAGCAGCTAATATCTTTTTCAATTATACCGGAGTTTGTAATGAAGAATATCAGTTATTGCTTCTTGATCTTACAGTAATATGCATGTTTGTACCGGCAGTCACGGAGGAAGGCACGATCAACAGATGAATAGACGGTATTGCCGGTATGCCAAAAGCTTTATATGGATCAGGCCCGCCATATGCGCCACAATCAACAGGAGTAACTCCATTAGGCAAACCTGCGCCAATGGCAGCAGAACCCGAAACCAGTTCATAAGCCCTGTCGAAAAACGCAGGGGTTATTGCTAAAAACAGTATTCATATCCACTCCAAACTGGTTGTTCACTTCCAGCGTGGCGCCAGTTGTAAACACGGAAGCTGCAAAGATGTTATTCTTAAGTATACTCCCGGTAAGAGCAGATGGATCAGGTGTGCTGGCATTGTAAAAAATATTGTTGGCCAAGTAGCCGTTTGCACAGGTATAGCCACCCAGGAAAACATTATTACGGATAACGATCTGGTTATGGAGTGCAGCACCGATATCTATTTTAAATAAATTATTAATAATATTATTCTCGAAACTGAAATCATTTAAATAACTGTATGCATAGCTGGATGCTATGGTTATGTTGAACCCTCCCGAAATATAATTTTTTGAAAAATGGACCTGGTCGATCTCGTCCGAATATCCACCATTGTTAAAATAGCTTATGTCACCATTAATAAGACAACTTTCAAAGCTCATACCATAAATAAATATCTGGCCAGAAAGCTGACTGAGTACAACATTGTTGTTAAATGTAACTCCTATAAATTTAAAGTGCCCATTTAAAAATATGTCTGTACCTGGCACCTGCACACTTATTATACTTTGGAGAATATCCTGTTGAAAACTATCGTTTGGAAAATGAAAATATCCATTACCGATTATCGTAACATTGTTAGAGTGATTCGTAAAGGTATTATTCAAAACAGTGTAAGGAGTTGCAGAAGGTTCCAGGTGAATTGTATCGCCGGACCCATAAGCATTCATTGCATCAATCAATGAGTTAAAATCTGCCGTAACTGCAGGATTATTATTAACCCGCCAAACCTTGGCTTCAGTTACTAAAGGAATTGCAAACAGTACAAATAATAAATAAATAGCTGTTTTTTTCATAACGAAATTTTTAAAAATGGTATAAATAATATTAGTGGTCTCTAAAGGTATATGCCTCTAATTTTTCAGATAGGTAGCAATAAATAATGTGGGAATAGGCAAGCGGATTTATTAAACGGACCGGTAGTTAAATCAAAATACCGGCCGTTCAATGATTAAAGATGCATATATTATGATGAGAATAAAACCTAACGTTTCTTAGGGAAGCAACAAGGATGCTATTTGATCAACCTGTTAATCGGAATAATAAATATGAGCTTTGTGCCTTCACCTGGAGTGGTTACGATCTGATAAGTGCCATATAAGCTTTCTATTCTTTTCTTATAATTTAAAAGCCCGTTACCATTGTCCTTTATTAAAGTGGGATCAAATCCTTTTCCATTATCAGCAATAGAAAAACGCAGTTGATCTGTGATACTGCATTCTATAGTAATAGTGGATGGATCCGCATGCTTTATGGCATTGTTCACAGATTCCTTTACCAGCAGGTAGATGTTCCTGCAATCTTTCCAGTCAAGTATTTTATTGGGAATATTTTCCGGAAGTTCAAAACTGAATACCAGTCCTGCATTATTCACCATTTCGCTGCACTGGCTGCGGGTATAATAGATCAGTTCATCCAATTGCTGGTTTCCCTGGTTCAGCGCCCAAATGATCTCATTCATTTTTTCTACCGATTCATCGCTCAGGGAAACGACCTTATCAATATCACTATCATCTATCTCCTTCCTGTTTTTCATAGAAGCAGTGATATAGCGGATGCGGCTAAGACCGGCACCCACATCATCGTGCATATCGGCTGCTATCCTGCTTCGTTCACTGTTGATCTGGTTTATCATTTTTTCTTCTAACAGGGCAGATTCCAACTTTTGTACAGATAATTGCTTTTCCTGGAAATTCCATTTTTTAATAACCGCCATAAGGTAACAGATCATAACAGCCAGTATGCCCACTTTTACAAAAAACAATGGATATTGATCTACAAACAAATGATGAACCCCATTCATCATCAGGATAAGCATATATGAAGTAAGGAAGCTTCCAATAATATAAAACACAAACCCTATTGCTACAAGATTTGCATACTTCATTTTTCTTCGAACAATGATAATCGTCATCCATACACAGGAAGAGAGGCCAACAAAATTTACGATATTAAAAATGATTTCCGTTGGTTTGCCAAGCAGGTATAAAACAATAAAGGGGATAAACAGGAAGTATTGTATCGTTAAAACTACTTCTATAATCAGGGTAAGCGTTTTATTTTTGATAAGCGTACCAAAAAAATCACGAAGAAATAAAGTAAAAAAAATATTGCCTATTGATACCAGTGGAATATTGAATAGTTGAAACCACCATGAATTGAAAACAATTGCGCCGGTTGAATTATAAAATAATTCGGGTGTAGATATAAAAAAATTAATCCCTGTAAAAAATAAAAAAAGTCCGAAATACAGGCTCTCCTTTGTTTTGCTGTTAATATAAAATGCCAGGAGAAATAATACCTGAAAAAAAACTATTCCCTGGAAGAAAAAATAAAACAAGTAAACAAATCTTTCCATTAAGCAAGTTTTGTAGTAATTGATCAGTTTATGGAAATAACAGGCAACGTAAAAATAATTTGAGTTCCCTTACCTGCTGAAGTGATCAACTGGTAAGTGCCATTTATTTTTTCGGTTCTTTTTTTATAATTCAAAAGCCCGTTACCATTGTCTTTTATGGAAGCGGGGTCAAATCCCTTACCATTATCAGTAATAGAAAACTGTAACTGATCGGTAACAATACATTCTATGATAATATTGTTAGCCCCCGCATGCTTTATGGCATTGTTCACAGATTCCTTTACCAGCAGGTAGATATTCCGGCAATCTTTCCAGCCTAGTATTTTATTTGGAATATTTTCCGGAAGTTCAAAGCTGAATTGCAATCCTGCATTATTCAGCATTTCGCTGCACTGGCTGCGGGTATAATAGATCAGTTCATCCAATTGCTGGTTTCCCTGGTTCAGTGCCCAGATGATCTCATTCATTTTTTCTACCGATTCATCGCTCAGGGAAACGATCTTATCAATATCCTCCTCATTCATACCCTTCCTGTCTTTCATAGATGCGGTGATGTACCTGATGCGGCTGAGTCCTGCACCAACATCATCATGCATATCCGCGGCAATGCGGTTGCGCTCTTGGGTAAGGGCTTTTTCATTCTCTAAAATAGCCTGTTGTTTTTTTAGTTGCTGGCGGAGGTAATAACGGATAGCAGCAAAAACAAGCAAAGCAATAACTAATATCATTAAAATTTTGAACAGGTATGTTTGATACCATGCCGGCAATACATTTATATAAATAATCCTTTCCTTACTTACGATCATTTCATCGCGGCTTTTACATTTAACATGCAACACATATTTGCCTGGAGATAAATTTATATAAGACAGGCTTTGTTCTTTACCTGCTTCATGCCATTTTTTTTCTGCTCCTTCCAGCATATATGAATACAGAAGTTTGCTTCCGTTTGTAAGATCTATTCCTGCATAGTTAAGTGAGAAAGCATTTTTATTAGGTAGCAGCGTAATCTGCTGCATATTATCCAACAACGTATCGGTTAAAAAGTCTTCGCCCAGTACTTTTAAGTTTGTTATACTTACAGGGATTATTTGAACAGCGGTATTTGCCGGTTTGGTATAGATGATGCCATAAGTAAAATCATAATAAGAATAATCGACATTAGAACTCATCAAACGGTGCCCGGGTAACAATGCAATGTTTCCGCTATTATTTTCTGCGCGTAACCCGTCTTTCAGACTGTAATTTTTGAAATGAAAATTATCGGGGTTGAACGAAAACAAACCTTCAGAAGTATTGCACCATACAACTCCATCTTCGTCTGAAACAATTTCTGAAGTAAGTACTGGGAAATAGCCATCGTCCTGGCTGATATGCTGTATCCATTTCTGAGATCTGATATTATAAACTAAAATTCCATCCCCCCCTGTTCCACACCAAAGATTTTGCATCCCGTCAACACATAAAGCTGATATGCTGCAAGTTTTTCCATTAATATAATCTGAAGGGATAGCAATGGTATTTTTCAGCCCTGTATTTTCATCGTATGTATAAATGGTATCGGACAAATTCATACCTGTGTAGAGAACATGATCGCTAAGTGTAAGACAAAAACCGTAATTATTTGGTTCATTATTTTTTTTATACAAAAGCGGAAGGTCTTTTGCATTTACCTGGCCATGGCCGATCGTAGAATTCACATTACTGGGATAATAGCCTGCAGTACCCGGTTGATTGTTGCCCTTGTAGATGAGTGCCAAATCTTTAACTACCTGCGTTGATCTATCATACACAAATGGACCGCCAGTTGAAAATTTTCCGGTGAAATATATTTTATTACCCGATTGGCAGAGATTGAAAAAAAATGCTTCCTGTGAACTGGAGTTACCTGCATTAAAAACAATAGAATCCAGCCGGTGTTTTTGCAGATCATATCGCCATAACCCTTTTTCCATTGCCAGGTAAAGCGTATCATGATCTGCGATAAAATTATTCATCACTGTAGTATATGCTGTAAATGCAGCAATGCTATCGTGCGTTACCTGATTACTTGAAAGATCCTGTTTTACGATACCGGTTACAAAGTAAATATTCATTGCATAAACTGCATTTAACCCTTTGTCATAATAAAGTAGTTTGTCCGACCCCGCCCCGGGAATATATTGTACAGATGAAAATAATTGCGTGGAAAGGTTTAGCAGGTGAATCCCATCCCAGCTGGAAGAAAGCCATATATTCCCGTTGCTTTCCCTGTACATGGAAGAAATACTTCCTATTTTATCTGCTGCTTTGGTAAAAGTTCCTGTACGATGATTAAAAAAACAAATGTTATCACCACCAAGGATCCATTCATCTTTGTTCCAGTCAGTGCATGCTTTTACCAGGTCATTACCCAATACGCCACCCGAACGGTAATTGGTCCATTTGCCTGAACTTCTTTCATATTTAAAAAAACCATTCAGGCAGGCGGCAACCCACACTTCATCAGGATGATCTTTTAAAAGTAATATAATACCGGTGGGTATATAATTAATAGGCTTGATACTAGGTGCCGGCATTTGAAAGTATTGTTGCCGGCCATCTTTGTCCATGATCACAAAACCATCAATGACAGAAAAAATAATTTCTTTATTTGCTGTTTCCTTTACTGAATGTACCCTGATAAAATGATCCAGGTTCATACCAGGGATATTTACTGGCGCACAATTCATAAACTGGTTTTTTATTGTATCCAGTAAATACAAACCCGATCTTGCCCCTGCCCATATCCTTTTTCTACTATCTTCAAAAATGCAAAGCAGGTCGCCAATTCTGATTTTGTCCGTTCCTCTGAATCCAAAAGCGTAGTTGGTAAGTTTCCCATTTGCATAACTGAATTTTACGATCCCATCGGTAGTTGCAACCCATATATCATGTTTGCTGTCTTCTGCAATAAAAGTGATGTTTTCATTAACAATACTGTTACTGTCATTATTCAGATGCCGGAAAGTAAGAAATGAAGATCCATTAAAACGCTGCAGGCCCCTGTCGGTACCAATCCACAAGAATCCCCTTGAGTCTTTAAATACAGTTGTTGTATTATTACTGATCAGGCCGTCGCTGGTATTGAAATTTTTAAAATGGAAATAAGGTTTATTTACCGATTGGGCAAAAAGATGTAAAGAAAAAAATAAAAATGATGCAGCAGAAAAAAAATAAAGAATTGTTTTTTTTATCCCGGTCATGCTATTCATATTTACCGTCGCTGCAGTTTATTGATGGCTTCTGTTTTATTGGTTACATGCAACTTCTCGTAAATATTGTGAATATGCTGTGTTACCGTGCCGACAGATATGGAAAGCTTTGCTGCAATTTCTTTATACAGGAAACCTTTCGCCAGTAAGTTAAGGATTTCATTTTCTTTATTGGTAAGGCTTTCATGGCCGGGCGCTTTCGTTTCTTTAAAATGATTGATCACTTTCCTTGCAATGGGTGTACTCATGGGGCTACCGCCATGATATAATTCTTTTATAGCTTCCAGTATCTTTTCCGAAGACGTTTTCTTTAACAGGTAACCACTTGCGCCGGCTGCCAATGCATCAAATATCTTTTCATCATTTTCATAGATCGTGAAGATCATGAATTGGGTGGCAGGGCAATCATTCTTTATCGCACGGATACAATCAATGCCATTCATACCAGGCATATTGATATCCATGATAACAATGGATGGCTGTGTTCTTACCAGCTCAGGCATGGCTTCCTCAGCATTGGAAGAGACAGAGAACAATAACATGTCCTGTTGTTCCTTTACCAGGCGTTCCAGGCTGCTTCGTATCTCCGGCAGGTCTTCTACAATGCTTACGCTTATCATTCAGTAAAAGTAGAAAAGCTGCCGGGAAAATTAATATAAGTTTCGTTAGGGCATCATACGCCCAGGCAACAGTGCAGCTAAGTAGCTACATTTTATCCTGCGGGAACAGCAGCAGTTAATCCTCAACCATCTTATCTTTGCTCCATGCTTTTCCAATCCATCATCGGCCAAAAAGAGATCAAGGCGCAGCTCGCACACATGATCCAGCACAACAGGCTTAGCCATGCTTTACTTTTTTTAGGTAAAGAAGGTTCCGGCGCATTGCCACTGGCTATTGCATTCGCAAATTATCTAAGCCTTCCAAAAAATGTTGTTCCTAAAAAAAAAGAAGCGAGCCTTTTTGGTGATGAACCCGAAGAAACCGTTGCAGTCACAAATCCAACCACTCCTGCAGAAATAGATACCTGGATGCAGCAACAACCGGCATGGTCGAAGCTGAAAGACATGGTACATCCCGATATTCATTTCTCCTACCCCGTTATACCAAGAAAGTCGGGCGACAAACCCATTAGTACAGACTATATAAAAGAATGGAGGGAGTTCATTGCAGCAAACCCTTATGGCAACGTATACGACTGGCTGCAATTCATCGGTGCAGAGAACAAGCAGGGAAATATCACCACACATGAATGTGCAGATATCATTCGCAAGATGAGCCTGAAAAGTTTTGAAAGCGAATACAAGATCCTGATCATGTGGATGCCCGAATTGTTGGGCAAAGAAGGAAATAAATTATTGAAACTGATCGAAGAACCGCCCCCAAATACATTATTTATATTGGTTGCAGAAAATGATTCATTCATACTCCCTACCATTTTATCACGTACCCAACTCATAAAGATCCCACTGCTTTCTGCATTGGATATAGAATCTGCACTGGAACTCAGGAATGGCATTTCTATGCAAAAGGCGCAGCAGGTTGCGGCTATCAGTTCGGGAAATTATCATGAAGCACTGCAACAATTACAACACGCCGAAGACGATTGGGAGGTTTTATTAAGGGATTGGCTGAACAGTATTGTAAAAACAGGTCCCGCTGCCCAGGTAAAATGGATCGAAGAGATCAGCAAGATCGGCCGGGAAAAACAAAAGCAATTCCTTAAATATTTTGTTCATATCCTGGAGCTGGCTGTAAGGTTAAGGGTCATTCCTATGGAGAGCGAAGAAAACAGGACAGATGTGGATTTTGCCCTCAAATTCAATAAGCTTTGCGATATCAGCCAGCAGGAAGCCATTGTACATGAGCTTGACCAGGCCGCCTACTTTATAGAGCGTAATGCCAACGCTAAAATACTCTTTCATGCCATTACTATTAAGTTGTATCATATTATTAGCAACAAATCAGTAATTTTGATGCAATAACGAAACGGGCAGGAGCCGCAGGTAGTGAAGAAAGCAATTATTTGAACCAACTTTTTCTACTATACTCAACATTGTTGTGTCACTCTCTTGTACTTTTTCAGCAATATGAAGCTGAAAAGCACAATAAAGATATACCGTACAAGGGTGCGACGCCAATGAAGCTCCACAGCTAACTGCTGCCCGCCCAACAATTAATATTAATTATTAAAATCTTAGATACTCATGGGATGTGGAAGCGGAGGTTGCGGAACCTCAAAAGACGGAGAAGCCCCCGGCGGATGCCAAAGCCATGGAAGTTGTTCCAGCGGAGGTTGTAACAGGATGAATGTTCACGATTGGCTGGCAAATTTACCTTTCAGCGACCCTGAAAGCAATTGCCGCATAGTTGAGATCAGTTTCAACAATGGCAGCCGTAAAGACTATTTTAAAAATACCACTTTACATTATTACGAAAAAGGAGAAATGGTTGCTGTAGAAGGCGTAAGTGGTTTCGACGTAGGTATGGTAAACCTCACCGGTGAACTGGTAAGGTTGCAACTGAAGAAAAAGAAAATAGACGAAAAAAGCGCTGATATAAAAAAAGTCATGCGCCGGGCCACCGAACAGGACCTGGCAAAAATGCAGGAGAACAAAGCCCGGGAAGCACAGATATTGATACGCAGCCGTGCCATGGCCAGGCAATTGAAGCTCGATCTTAAAATGGCCGAAGTGGAGATACAGGCTGACGGAAGAAAAGCCACATTCTTTTACATTGCAGATGACAGGGTTGATTTCAGGGAACTCATAAAATTATATGCAGGCGAATTTAAAGTGAAGGTAGAAATGAGGCAGATCGGCGCCCGCCAGGAAGCCGGGAAAGTAGGTGGTATTGGCAGTTGCGGAAGGGAACTTTGTTGCAGTACCTGGCTCACCGATTTTAAAAGCGTGAATACCAACGCCGCCCGCTACCAGAATTTAAGCATCAATCAAACAAAATTAAGCGGGCAGTGCGGCAGGCTTAAATGCTGCCTCAATTATGAGCTGGATACTTATATGGATGCACTGCAGTTCTTCCCGACTGATGCCGATATGCTGGAAGTGGCAAAAGGAAGGGCTTTCCTGGTAAAAAAAGACATTTTCAGGAACCTGATGTGGTACACTATGGCGGAAAGCAATAAGCAATACCCGCTGACAATTGAAACAGTTAAAAAAATTAAAGCACAGAACAAAGAAGGTATCAGGCCGGAAGAAATGGAAACCGTTGAAGTAATAAGCGGCAAGCCAAAAGAAGTAGAACCCGAATATGCAGATATTGTAGGGCAGATCAGTTTGAAAAGCCTGGAAAAAACTACCCGCAAGCGCAGGGATAAAGAAAGAAGCAGGGAACAAAGACCGCCGCAACAAGGAGGAAGAGGACCACAAAGGCAACAAGGTTCTAATGAACACGGTGGAGGTCAACAAGGGCAAGGACAACAGGGACAAGGCAGACAACAGCAACAAAGAAGGCCGCAAGGTCCTAACCAGGGACAACAGGGTGGTCAACAACAACGTCCGCCTCAACAAAATAGACCACAAGGACCAGGTCAGCAAGGCGGAGGTCAACAAGGGCAAGGTCAAGGTAGACAAGGTGGAGGCAGGCAACAGCAACGTCCTCCTCAAAACCGGGGACCTCGTCCGCAGAAACCAAATGAAGGTGGGAACCAGGGGTAGTTGTGGAAGGTTTAGGGTTTAGGGGACTGATAGCATAAATGTAACGCCCATCGCAAATCATACGTCATAGATCATAAATCATACATAAATTATAGTTCGATTTGTCCATTACGGTAAATAATCTCTCTAAGTATTATGGCAGCCAAAAAGCGGTTGATGGAATTTCTTTTATGGTAGATAAAGCTGAGATCGTTGGTTTCCTCGGTCCCAATGGTGCTGGAAAATCCACAACAATGAAAATGATAACCGGTTACCTGGAAGCAGATGCCGGTGATATACAGGTTTGCGGAATGACCGTGAGTGGGAACAGTATTGCAACCAATAAGAAGATCGGTTATCTCCCCGAAGCCAATCCTTTATACCCGGATATGTATGTGCGGGAATACCTGCAGTTCGTTGCCAATGTTCATCAAATAAAAAATTCAAAACAGGTCATTGAAGACGTCATAAAGACTGTCGGCCTCACATCAGAATCCAATAAAAAAATAGGACAGTTAAGTAAAGGTTATAAACAACGGGTAGGCCTGGCCGCTGCGTTGGTGCATGACCCGGAAGTATTGATACTGGATGAGCCTACATCAGGGCTTGACCCAAACCAGATAGTAGAGATAAGGGAAGTAATAAAAAAGCTTGGCCAAAATAAGACCGTGCTGTTCTCCTCGCATATCATGCAGGAAGTGGAAGCTATCTGCGACAGGGTGATCATCATCAACAAAGGAAATATTGTAGCGGATGATAAATTGCAGAATCTGCAGAGATCATCAACAGGCAAACAGTATGTTATTGTAGAATTTAAAGAGAAGATCGATATTGAAGTATTAAACAATTTAACTGCTGCCAATGAAGTTAAAAATATTCAATATTCAATATTCAATATTCAATGCTCCAATGCCGATGATCTAAAAAAAGAGTTATTAAAATTGAGCATTGATCATAATCTGAACATTGTTTCCCTGCATAGTGAAACACAGAATTTGGAATCAGTGTTCAAATCATTAACAACATAAGCTAATGGCTAACAGCTATTAGCTGTTAACCATTAGCCATTCATAACATACAAACTTAAATAAACATGAGCTACATCGCATCCTTACATGCCCGCCAGATATTAGACAGCCGTGGTAATCCAACAATAGAAGTAGATGTATTGACCGAAAATGAGCGGCTTGGCCGTGCAGCCGTACCGAGTGGCGCCAGTACAGGCATTCATGAAGCAGTTGAATTAAGAGACAATAATAAAAAACTCTACGGCGGTAAAAGTGTGCTGAAAGCGGTAAACAATGTAAATACCATTTTAGCTGATAATTTACTGGGTTGGGATGTAGCCGATCAAACGGGTATTGATAAAATGATGATCACATTGGATGGAACTGAAAATAAAGGTAAGCTGGGCGCCAATGCAATGCTTGCCATAAGTCTTGCTGTTGCAAAAGCTGCCGCGCTGGAAGCAAACCTTCCTTTATACCGTTATATCGGCGGCACCAATGCAAAGATCCTTCCCATCCCGATGATGAATATATTAAATGGTGGTGCGCATGCTGATAATAAGATAGACTTCCAGGAATTCATGGTAATGCCCATTGGAGCAAAAACTTTTAGTGAAGGATTGCAATGGGGTGTTGAGATCTTTCATGCACTGAAAACTGTTTTAAAGAAAAAAGGATATAGCACCAATGTTGGTGATGAAGGAGGGTTTGCTCCCAATATTCAAAGCAATGAAGAAGCCATTGAAACAGTGTTGACCGCAATACAGGCAGCAGGCTATAAAACAGGAAGCCAGGTAGCCATTGCCATGGATGCAGCCAACAGCGAACTGTGGAATGCAAAAGAGAAAAAATATATTTTCCATAAAAGCGATGGTAAGAAAATGACCAGCGAGCAACTGGTAAAATACTGGGAAAGCTGGGTTAAAAAATATCCTATCATTTCCATTGAAGACGGCATGGCCGAAGATGACTGGAAGGGTTGGAAGATGCTAACGGAAACCATTGGGAGCAAATGCCAGTTGGTGGGTGACGACCTTTTTGTAACCAATGTAAAAAGATTACAAAGGGGCATTGATGAAAGTACCGCCAATGCTTTGTTGGTAAAAGTGAACCAGATCGGCACCCTTACGGAAACGATCAACGCGGTCAGTATGGCCCAGCAAAACGGATACAATACCATTATGAGCCACCGCAGCGGTGAAACTGAGGACAGTACGATCGCAGACCTTGCGGTTGCTTTGAATTGCGGCCAGATAAAAACAGGTTCTGCCTCCAGGAGTGACCGTATGGCAAAATATAACCAATTGATACGCATTGAAGAAATGCTGGCAGACAGCGGTGAGTATCCTGCAGGCAAAATAAAATTTGGAAAGTAAAATTATCATCAAATAAAAAAAGAAGCTCCATAAAGGGCTTCTTTTGATTTATATAGTATATTTATCCTCCCAAAAAAATTATCCGTTTGGATAATTAATGACTTATGAAAAAAAATATCATTTTCAAAACTTACAAATGAAAAAATTTTACTCCCTTTTATTATTGACATTGTTTGCGGCTTCGTCAAACTTATTGGCACAAAAAGTTAACCGAACGATATCTTCGGCGCCAAGGAACCTGATCGTAGAGCCTGTGATCACAAACACAAGCCCTTTTCCTCCAACAACTTTAAACCCGAATGGATTTCTTAAAGACAGGTGTGGGTTTGTAACTCAAATGGATAGGGCAAGAGCTGCAGGTTATAACCAGGTCGCTTTTGAAGCATATATCAGTCAAAAGATAGCTGATATGAAAGCATCAAGGGTTCTTGCTGTTAATTATATCATCCCGGTGGTTTTCCACGTAATACACAATGGTACAGCTGAAGGAGTTGGTGCTAATATATTGGCATCGCAGATCAACCAGCAAATTGACCAATTGAATAAAGATTTTGGAAACTTATCCGGTTCTCCCTTTGGTGTTGCAGCGAATACTGGTCTAACTTTCTGTCCTGTGTTAAAAGATCCACTGGGCGTAACACTTGCTCAACCCGGGATCGATAGAATAAACAGGATCACTAAAGGATGGAACGATCCAACTACCTATACGGCAGCACAGATAAATACTATGATGAATTACATTGATGCTACAATAAAACCCGGAAGTATCTGGGACCCGACTGTATATGTAAATATCTGGACCTATGATTTCAGTAATAGTGGTTTATTGGGTTATGCAACTTTCCCTACAGCAGGTTTGCCAGATCTTCCCGGCGGTGAAACAGCTACCACTGCAGGTGTAGTTTTTCTCCCGGGTTCTTTAGGTAGTATAACTTCTCCCGGTACAGCGGCCCCTTATGCATTAGGCAGAACTGTTACTCATGAGTTAGGACATTTTTTTGGTTTATACCATGTCTGGGGAGATGTTGCTTCTTGCGGAGGAACTGACTATTGTGCTGACACTCCTCCTTGCAGTGATGATTATTATTCTGCAGTGCCAGGCTGTACCATACCAACTCAATGCAGTGGAATGCCCCGAATGATACAGAATTATATGGATTATTCTGATGATGGCTGTATGAATACTTATACTTTAAATCAAACAGACAGGATACAAGCTGTTATGGCCGCGGCTCCACGCAGGCCCAGGAATCCGGGAGCTACGATCTGTACCCCTATTACAGCCAACGCACTCAGGTTCCTTACAGATATTACCGATGCAGATGAAACAGGTGCAGGCGCTACTTGTCCTAAGTATAAGGACTATCTAATATCAGTTGCCCCTGCAATTCAGGCAAGTGGCAATGCCACTGCCACCTTTACATTTGGGGGTACTGCTGTTCAGAATATTGATTATACCGTGATTGGGCCTACTTCTGTAAGTTATGTGAACGGGGAAAGTGGTGCAAAAGGAGTAACGATAAGAATTAACGATGATGCTGCTGTTGAAGCTGATGAAACTATTATTATTGGTTATACTTTAACTGGTGCCGGTTTGGTTGCTGGCACTACGAATCAAACACACACTTTTAATATTTATAATGATGACAATCCATATTTTATCAATAATACAACACCGGTAACAACATTGCTGACAGAAAATTTTGGTACTGTTGCCGCAAGCGGGGCCTTACCCACGGGTTGGTTAAAAGGTACATTTGTTGCAGGCCCAAATATTTGGACAGTTAATTCTCAATATGGTGCTTCAACAGGATTTACAGCTGGCGCCAATGGCAGGGTTTTGCATATTACAAACCAAAATGCTGCTGCACAAACAGCAGAAACAGCAACGGCAACTTATACCGTAACTACTGCATCAGATGCGGTAGTCATTACAAAAGCGATCAATACTACGGGTTACCAGAACATTAAAGTTACATTCGACTATGCATGTAATGGCGAAGCCGATGTTGATGGCGTTTATGACTTTGGTAATCTTTTATATACAACCACTACACAGACAACTGGATTCTATTATGTACTCAATGCTACAAATACTGACATTCTTCGCTTCCAGGGAACTACTGCTAAAACTTCAGTAACTGTTACTTTACCTGCCTCTTGCGCTAATGTTGCCAATCTTTGGGTAGGTTTTGAATGGGGTAATGATGATAACATAGGAAACCAGCCGCCATTTATTATCGATAATGTAGTTGTAACAGGAGAAAACAGTGGGGTAGAAACTGTATTAAATCAAACTGTAACACAATTTCATAACCAGGCACAAACGGAGCAATATATGAGCAGCACAAGTAAAATCATTGCTGCAGTTACCAATCCAAATCAAAATATTGGCTGTAATACAGCCAGCATTCAGAATGCCGGATCAGGTCGCACACTTGTTGTAACAAATGTTGCCGGCACATATTACAGAAGTGATAAAGTGATCAAATTAACTCCCGCTGTTGCAAATGCTACAGCAACATACCAGGTTACTTTGTATTATACAACTGCTGAACTGGCAATATGGGGCGCCGAAGTTCCTAATTTAAAAATACTTAAAGTAAAAGACGGAACCAGTTTGGCGGGCACGCTTACCGGTGCAACCGGCCAGGTATTTACTCCAACTGTAGATGACCAGCGTGCTACCAAAGGATATGTTGCTTTTACTGCGAATGTGACCGGTGGTTTTTCACAATTCATGCTGGCATCCCAAATTATCGTGATACCTGTAACCTTATTAAGTTTCGAAGCAAGGGGAAATAAAAAGAATATCCTCCTCGACTGGAGCACTGCTACAGAAATAAACAACAAAGGATTTGTTATTGAGCGTAGCCTTAATGGCAGCGATTTTGAAAAGATAGGATGGGTAGATGGTAAGTTAAACAGCAATGTTCTGACCAAATACCAGTACACAGATAATTTCGTACAACCGAATGTGATCTACCATTACCGCCTTCGCCAGACAGACATTGATAACAGGGAAAAACTTTCAGAGATCAGGCAGGCAAAGATCAAAGGTTCCGATATCGAGGTCACTATCAGCCCTAACCCGGCAAAGGACCAGGTGAAAATATTCGTATCCGGTACAACGGGTTCAACAGATATTAATCTTATAAATGCAGAAGGGCAATTGGTCCGTACCTGGAAAAAAGTAAATACGGGTTCTGCCCCGGCCATATTGGATATCAGTGGCCTGGCTTCAGGGATGTATATATTACAGGTGCTGACACCTCAATCAACAAAAGTTGAAAAGCTGATCATAAAATAAATGCTTTGCAATAAAGTTTACAGCTTTCTAAAAGTTGTAAACTTTATTTTATAATTCAGGTACAATTCTTGTGACTTATTTCGTACTTTGTACCGGCTAAACAATATTTATGAAAATTCTCACCGGCATTTTTCATTTTGTTAAGAACAAATATTTTATTGCTGCCGCTTTTTTTATCGTTTGGATGCTTTTTTTTGATATGAGGGACTGGTCTTTGATCAATGGTCGCAGGGAAAAGCTTTCTGACCTCCAGGAAAGTGAGCAACACCTGAATATTCAAATAGCTGAAACCCGGAAAGAGCTTGACCTGTTAAAAACAAATGCACAGACAATTGAAAAATATGCCCGTGAAAAGTACCTGATGAAAAAAGACAATGAAGACCTTTTTATAGTAAATACACCATAAAAAAAGGAAAAAACACGTTTAAAACACAATATTCCACTAAAACCACCGTTTAATAAGCGGATATGGATAATTATTTAATTTCAAACAAGCAATCAAACTTGCCTATGCACAGCTTTACACAGGAAGATCTGTTACGATATTTGTACAATGAGACTTCCATCGAAAAAACAGTTGCTATCAAAGCAGCTTTAGAGACAGACTGGAGTTTAAAAGAAAAATTCGAGGTCATTTCTGCTGGTTCCAGGAGATTGGAAACAATCAAACTTTCACCCCGTAAGAAAACTATTGAAAATATTTTAAGGTATGCCGAAAAAGCAGTGGAAGAATTGACTCCGCACGCTTAAATCAACAGTATTTATGTAATTTACCCCGTTTCTATAGTAGAAATGGGTTTTTTTATGACAAAAAAGGAGCGATATCAATTTGTAATAACTTATTTTTTAGAACATGCCCCCGAGGCTGAAACAGAATTACTATACGACAAGCCATTTGAGCTTTTAGTTGCCGTTATTCTTTCAGCCCAATGCACTGATAAACGGGTAAATATGACCACTCCTGCTCTTTTTGAAAAATTTCCTGATGTGGAAGCAATGAGCAGGGCCGGGTTTGATGACCTTTTTCCATTGATCAAAAGCATTTCTTATCCCAGCAATAAAACCAGGCACCTGATCGGGATGGCTCAAATGCTCCGGGATAAGTTTAACGGTATAGTCCCTATGACGGTGGATGAACTGCTGCTTTTGCCCGGGGTAGGTAGAAAAACAGCTAATGTCATTACTTCGGTTATTGATGAGCAACCCAATATGGCTGTTGATACCCATGTCTTTAGGGTAAGTGCCAGGATCGGGCTTACAACCGGGGCAAAAACCCCTGTTGCAGCTGAAAAACAGTTAATTAAGCATTTACCAACTGTATATGTACACAGGGCACATCATTGGCTCATATTACATGGCAGGTATATATGTGTAGCCCGTAATCCAAAATGCAACATTTGCGGTTTAAAATTTGCCTGTAAATATTACAATAACAAAAAAAAATCTAGTGTCGGAATTTAAAAAATATTCGTTTTCTTTGTAATAATAGTAAATTACATTCCCTATTCGGTATTTGCTTATAATAAATTAACTAATTGTTTTCATGAAAAGAATAATCAGCCTGTTAAGCCTCAGCATTTTACTAACAGCGTATTCAAATAATGCTTCTGCCCAGTATTATTTTTATAATGACGACTATTATGATAGTCCCATTTTATTTGAAGCGGGTATATCTTTGGGCGCCATGAATTCGTTAACGGATATCGGTGGTGGTAAAGGTATTGGTAAAAGGTTTGTCAAAGACCTTAACATGGGCAAAACAAGTTTTTGCGGGGGTGTTTTCGTTAACGCAATTTATAAAAACGCTGTTGCGCTAAGGCTGGAGGGAACGTTTGGCAAAATTTCAGGCAATGATAATGTACTGGAAAAAGTTGACCCTGCAGATATTGCAAAAACACGTTACAACAGGAACGTCAATTTCAGAAGTAAGATCACTGAGTTCTCCCTGATGGCAGAACTTCATCCTTTGTTTATTTTTATTAATTACGAGAACCGTGAATCAGATCCTCCAAGATTGTCACCTTATTTACTCGCGGGTGTAGGATATTTTTCATTTAATCCCCAAGCAGATCTAAACGGCAAATGGGTAGACCTTCAGCCACTCAGTACCGAAGGACAAGGCTTTAAAGAATATCCCGATAAAAAAGTTTACAAGTTGCAACAAATAAACTACCCTGTTGGTCTTGGTTTAAAGTATGAAATATCTGACCTCGTTAACCTGAGGGGAGAATATATTTACCGTGTAACAAATACTGATTATCTTGACGATGTTAGTACAAACTATATTGACCCAACGGTTTATTCAAATTATTTTACCGGGGCCAAACTTGAGAACGCGATCGCACTTAGCGACAGGCAGATCTCACCAGCTACTGGCCCGGGCGGAAAACGCGGAAGCCCTAAACAGAAAGATGCTTATTTTAGTTTTAATTTGAAAATAAGTATTGTATTAGGCAGACAAAAGATCAGGTAAAATTTTATTTACATAGAAAAGCCGTCCGGTAATACCCGGACGGCTTTTTCATTTAGATGAATATCTTATGCCAGCATTTTTTTAAGTACATCTACCAGTTCACCTTTTGTGATCGGTATTCCCATGATCTTATTATAACCCTTGGCGTCTACCATATAAATGTCCCTGATGATCTTTATCAACTGGCCATTATTAATTTCCGGTATCAAAACCTGGTCAAAGTTCTTGATGATATCCCCCAGGTTTGCCGGAAATGGTCGCACATAACGTAAATGGGCATGTGAAACTGCATGGCCGTCTTTTTGTAATTCTGAACAGGCACTTTTAATGGCTCCAAAAGTACTGCCCCATCCAAGCACGAGTACCTTACCTTTTTCAGGCCCGCTATCCAAATGCTGGGCAGGAATATAAGCGGCTATCTTATCAATTTTTTCCTGCCTTATTTTTACCATCAACTGGTGATTCTCGGCTTCATAACTAATATTGCCGGTGATGTTTTGTTTTTCCAATCCCCCAATGCGGTGTTCCATACCTGCTGTGCCTGGTATCACCCACGGCCTGACCAGTTTTTCATCCCTCAGGTATGGTTGAAATTTATCTTCCCCATGGCCCAATTGTGTTTTAAATTTTACTTCGATAGCCTGCAGGTCAGCAGACTGGGGAAATTTCCAGGGCTCAGCACCGTTGGCGATATAGCCATCACTCAATAAGATCACCGGGGTCATATGTTGTACTGCGATCCTAACGGCTTCATATGCTACATCAAAACAATCACTTGGTGTGCTGGCAGAAATGATTGGCATGGGACACTCCCCGTTCCTTCCATAGTAAGCCTGCATCAGGTCGCTCTGTTCTGTTTTCGTAGGCAGTCCTGTACTTGGTCCGCCCCTTTGAATATTGATGATAACCAGCGGGATCTCCAGCATTACCGCAAGGCCCATTGCTTCTGCTTTTAATGCCATCCCCGGGCCGGATGTTGTTGTAATACCCAATGACCCACCGTAACTGGCACCGATCGATGAAGTAATAGCTGCTATTTCATCTTCTGCCTGGAAGGTTTTTATGCCAAAGCTTTTAAACCTGCTCAGTTCATGTAAGATATCGGAAGCAGGTGTAATGGGATAACTCCCCAGGAATAACTGGAGGCCGCTTTTCTGGGATGCTGCTATTAAACCGTAGGACAGGGCCTGATTACCCATGATCGACCTGTAAGTACCTGCCTCCATTTTGGCTTTCTCAACAGTGTAGCGGGCGGAGAATGTTTCCGTTGTATCTCCAAAATTATACCCGGCCTGCAATACTTTTACGTTGCTGTCAAATATATCAGGCTTCTTTCCGAATTTTTCTTTTAAAAATCCAACGGTATTATCCATGTCCCGGTTATACATCCAGTATAAAAACCCAAGTACAAACATATTCTTTGCACGGTCCTTTTCCTTCATTCCCATAGTGAAGTCTTTCAGTGCTTCGCGGGTCATCTTTGTAACATCCATTTTTATAACCTCGTATCCTTCAAGGCTATTATCTTCCAAAGGATTTATGCCTTCGGGATAATTTGCCAGCCGCAGGTTCTTACTGTCAAAGCCATCTTCATTTACAATGATCTTTCCTCCTTTTTTTAACCCGGATAAATTCACTTTTAATGCTGCTGCATTCATTGCAACCAACACATCACACTCATCGCCGGGTGTATAAACCCTGTCACTGCTAAATCGAAGCTGGTAGCCACTTACGCCGGGTAATGTTCCTATGGGAGCCCGTATCTCCGCAGGAAAATCGGGGAATGTAGCAAGGTCAATGCCAAGCATTGCCGTGTTGTTCGTAAACTGGTTGCCGGTCAATTGCATACCATCCCCACTATCACCGGCAAATTTTATCACCACATCTTGTAATACTTCCTGTTTATCCATCTCTAAGAAATTATGTTGTAAAGTTAATAAGTCTACCCGGTATGTTAACAGCTAAGATAATATATCCAGTAAAGCAAAAGTTAAAATAGGGGATAAAAAAAACAGGCTTTCCATTTTCATTATCCGATTAATCAGTTAGGTTTGCCGCAAACTTTTTAAATGCAAGACCTCATAGATTTTCTGCATCCGGTGACCATTGATGAATTAAATGACGACAACGGCTATACCGATGGACAGTTAGCAAAGCATATTTCCATTTTCGAATCCGAGATACCCGACCTGGAAAATATAGATATAGTATTGGTGGGCACAGGAGAAATGAGGGGTAGTGGTATTTTTATAGGCGAAAGCAATGCAGCAGATACTATCCGAAAACAACTGTACAAGTTACATTACTGGCATACGGATGTTTCGATCGCTGATATCGGCAATATTAAAACAGGCGCTTCCCTGAATGACAGCTATGCCGCCATTAAAACCGTTTTATCGGAATTATTTAAAATGAAAAAAACGGTGGTGATCCTTGGCGGCTCTCATGATATCACACTGGCACAATATGAAGCATATAAAAGCCTGGGCCAGGTAGTTGAAGCAACCTGCATTGATGCCATGATCGACCTGAGAGGCGAAAGCGCTTACAGGAATGAGAATTTTTTACTGGAAATGCTTACCAGCGAACCCAATATGGTAAAACATTATAACCATATCGGTTTTCAAAGTTATTTTGTACACCCACGCATGCTGGAAACCATGGATAAGCTTCGGTTTGATTGTTACCGTGTTGGCGTGGTGAAGGAAGACATGGATGAGATGGAGCCTGTGATCCGTAACACGCATTTACTGAGTTTTGATATCAGCGCCATCAAGAACAGTGATGCACCCGCGAGTATTCATTGCCCGAACGGGTTCAACGGCGAAGAAGCGTGTATACTTACCAGGTATGCAGGCATGAGCAATAATCTGAGCAGCTTTGGGATTTACGGGTACAACCCCCATGCTGATGTAAATGACCTCACAGCAAAACAAATTGCACAAATGCTCTGGTATTTTATTGACGGCAAGAGCAGGAGCAAGCAGGAAAGCAAACTGGAAGACAGGAATAATTTCAATGAATACCATACTGCTTTTGCAGAAGTGGATACGGTTTTTTTACAAAGCAAAAAAACACAGCGTTGGTGGATGCAACTGCCCGACAAAAAGTTCATCTCCTGCAGCTACAATGATTATATCAGTGCCAGCCAGGATATCATACCGGAAAGATGGCTGAGGATACAGGAGAGAGGATAGGAAATGGAAAATAAGGAATAAGAAATAAGGAATTTAAAAGTTGGCTATACACGATTTTGGTTTTTTATTTTCAATTCCTCTATTTCAAATATAATATGATGAACATGAATTCCATTTTAAGGCCTCTTAAACTTTCTTATTTCTTATTTCTAATTTCTTATTCCTTATTCTCCTGTTCAATTTCCAAACAGATCTCCAAACAGGCGGATAGTATTTTATTAAATGATACTGCTATCAGCCAGGGACATATCGGTATCAGTATCTATGAACCTGCAACTGGTAAATATTGGTACAATTACAATGCGGATAAATATTTTATCCCGGCAAGTAATACAAAATTATTTACGCTGTATGCGGGAATGAAATATTTGGGAGATAGTTTGGTTGGATTAAGATATAATAACACGAGAGATAACAATATCACTTACATCGATCCTACAGGAGACCCAACATTTCTTCATCCTGATTTTATAAAACAGCCCGTGTTTGAATTTCTCCAAAAACAAAGTAGTATGATCATTAACAGGCCTGCTTATTTTAATGTTTATGGCAAAGGCTGGGCATGGGAAGACCACACTGAAAGTTTTATGATCCCCAGAAGTTCATTTCCAATTTATGGAAACCTGGTAAATATAAAATGGATAAAAGCAGATAGCCTTTTAATTTATCCAAAATATTTTTACAAGGAGATTGAAAAATCAAACAGGTTTCCTAATGGTTTTGATTTGATAAAACAATTTGGAAATAACCATCTTATGTTTCTTGAAGGAGAGGAAAAAAAGAGGGCAGTTCCTTTTGAAGCTGATATATCTACCGTAATTGATCTACTTAAAGACACTTTAAAAAATAAAACTATTACCAGCAATGTTGAAAATATTTTTAAGGAGGGAACGACCATCCACTCTCAGCCTTCCGATTCCCTCTTCAAACTTATGATACACAACAGCGATAATTTTTTTGCTGAGCAAACCTTACTAATGGCAAGTAATGAACGCCTTGGCTATATGAGCGACGAAGATATGATCGATACGGTATTGAACAATGACCTGAAAGATGTTCCTCAAAAACCACGGTGGGTAGATGGCAGCGGGCTCAGCAGGTATAATTTATTCACGCCCCGGTCCTTTGTCTACATTTTAGAAAAAATGAAAAATGAATTTGGCCTTGGGCGCCTGGAAATTATTCTCCCTACCGGCGGTGAGGGCACCCTTAAAAATTACTTTATAGCCGATAGTTCATATATCTATGCCAAAACAGGCACCCTAAGTAATAATAGTTCCTTAAGCGGTTTCCTGGTCACAGGAAAAGGTAAACTCTTGATCTTCTCTATTTTAGCCAATAACTATCAAACAGGGTCCGGACCGGTACGCAGGGCTGTAGAGCACTTTTTATCTGGAATTAGGAAAAAATATTGATAATTTTATGCCCCCGGGGCAACAATTCTCCCTGTGAAGGTATCATTACTGGGCGTACTCTTTAAAATCACTATTCAATTAAAAATGTTTGTATGAAAAAACTATCTACGCTCCTTTTACTTATTGCATTTTTCTTAGGTAAAACTTCTTTTGCGCAATGTAATGCCGAATTCAATATAACATACCAAAGCAGCAATGCTATACAATTTAACCCGGTAATGCCCGGTGATCCAACAACCACTTTGCATGACTGGCTATTCGGGGATGGAGGAACCACTACTGTAGTTTCCCCATTACATACATATTTAACTTCCGGCACATACACGGCCAGGCATATAATCGTAAAATTTGGTGCCGGCACAATAAATTGCAGGGATACTTTTTACAGGGTAATACAGATACAAAGTCCAACTACCTGTAACCTGTTTGCAAATTTTACTTCAACGATCGCAGTGGGATCGGTAAGTACTGTTCATTTTACAAATACAACTACCCCTTTAAATACAACAGATTCTGTTCGCTGGACATTTGGCGACGGAACGGAATCCCACGACCTTAATCCAACGCATACTTACCCGCTGGCAGGTAGTTATAATGTATGCCTGAGGATGCAACAAAGAACACCCAATGGTACACTCACAAATTGTGTAAGTGAAATATGCCATACCATTGTTGTGCAAAATTCCACTCCCTGTAACCTGGTTGCGAACTTTACTATCTCACCGGTACTGGCAACTCCCAATGCCTTTCATTTTACAAATACATCTACGCCATTGAACGTAACTGATTCTCTACACTGGACATTTGGTGATGGTAGTCAGTCTAACGATCTTAACCCTACGCATACCTATATGCAACCCGGCACTTATTCTGTATGCCTGAGGGTGCAACAAAGAAATAACAATGGCACACTTTCAAGTTGTATCAGGGAAAGTTGCCATACCGTTACAGTACCCCCCAACACTAACTGTAACCTCGTAGCAAACTTTACATTTACACAGGTATCATCTACTCCAACAGGGCCTGTTGTTATTCATTTTCAAAATACATCTGTACCATTAAACATAACTGATTCTGTGCATTGGACATTTGGTGATGGAACCGAATCCACCGACTTTAACCCAACACATACCTATGTACAATCACCTGGTACCACTACTACTTACAATGTATGTTTAAGAGTACAACAAAGAAATCCAAATGGCACACTTACAAATTGTATCAGGGAAGTATGCCATCCTGTTGTAATACTACCCAACACAACCTGTAACCTGGTAGCGAACTTTACGGTTTTACCGGTAACAGCAACACCTAATGCATTTCATTTTACAAATACATCCACACCATTAAGTACAACAGATTCTGTACACTGGACATTTGGTGACGGAACTTCTTCCAACAACTTTGATCCAACGCATACTTACGCACTTCCGGGAACTTATAATGTATGTTTAAGGGTGCAACAAAGAAATCTCAATGGTACGCTTTCAAACTGTATCAGGGAAGTATGCCATACTGTTACAGTACCGCCAACTACAACCTGTAACCTGGTAGCAAGTTTTACCATTTCACCTGTTACAGCAACGGCGAACGCTTTTCATTTTACCAATACTTCTACGCCTACGAACGCGACTGATTCTGTGCACTGGACATTTGGCGATGGAACTTTTTCCAGCGACCTTAATCCAACACATACTTATTTCCAATCAGGTTCTTATAATGTTTGCTTAAGGGTTCAGCAAAGAAATAGCAATGGTACGCTTTCAAACTGTGTGAGGGAAGTATGCCATACTGTAGTTGTACAGGTCCCAACTACCTGTAACCTGGTGGCAAACTTTTCATCAACCCAGGTACCGGGAGCATTGAATACTTTTCATTTTACAAATACCTCTACACCACTCAATGCAACAGATTCTGTACACTGGACATTTGGTGACGGAACTTCCTCTACCGACCTTAATCCAACTCATACTTATACGGCTGCTGGTACTTACACAGTATGTCTGAGGGTTCAACAAAGAAATCCAAACGGTGGGCTTTCAACCTGTGTCAGAGAAATATGCCATATTGTTATTGTACAAGGGCCTGCTACCTGTAACCTGGTAGCGAATTTCCATTCATATCTTATTACTATTGCTGCAAATCCATTACCATACCAGTATCATTTTGAAAATACCTCTGCAGGCCTAAGCACTACGGATTCTATACGCTGGACATTTGGTGACGGCGCTACTTCTAACCAGGTTAGCCCCAACCATGCTTATGCACAACCTGGTACTTATAATGCATGCCTTAGAATAATAAAGAGGACCAGTGCAGGTGTACTTACTAATTGTATAAGTGAGGTATGCCATCCAGTTGTAGTACAAAATGTGAACACCTGTAATCTTGTAGCAAACTTTATTTTCACACAGGTATCAACAACACCGACAGGGCCTGCAGTTTTCTATTTCCAAAATACTTCAACGCCGGTTAATGCTACGGATTCTGTGCGCTGGACATTTGGTGATGGCACTTCTTCCAACCAGGCTAATCCTGTTCATACTTATGCCCACCCCGGTACATACAATGTATGCCTAAGGGTACAACAACGAAATCCAAATGGCACACTTACAAATTGTGTAAGGGAAGTTTGTCATACAATTATTGTACAAGGGCCAACTATATGCAATCTTGCAGCAAACTTTTATTCTTACAGGGTACTTGTAACAGGTACTGCATTACCTTACCTGTATCATTTTGAAAATACTTCTACCGGTCTAAACCCTACAGATTCTATACGCTGGATATTCGGTGATGGAACTACTTCTAACCAGGTCAGCCCCAACCATGCTTACACACAACCGGGCAATTATACTGTATGCCTTAGGATTATAAAGAGAACCAGTGCAGGTACGCTTACTAATTGTATAAGTGAAACATGCCATCCTCAAGCTGTTCTTGCGCAGACCAATACATGCAACCTGCAGCTATATCCAAATCCTGCCAGTACTGCTGTTAGCGTCAATGTGATACTTGGCCTGCCGCAAATGATCGATGTATTTATCTATAACACTTCAAACATACTGGTAAAAGAAAAACATCAGCCGGGAGTTATAGGAAACAATATCGTAACTGTTGGTATTGCTGATCTTGTTCCGGGTATTTATGTGATGAGAGTGATTCACGGAAATGATATTTGTTATGCAACCTTCGTGAAATTATAATAATCAGACTTTAATATTAAGAATCCTGCAAAGAAAAGTTGCAGGATTTTTTTATTAACAGAAAACTACTGAACTATTTTGTTGCCGCGAATAACACAGATTTACAGGAATGGCGCAGTTAATTTTATTCGTGCATTTGTGGCAATTACCTTCCAAACATCTTATCCATCTCATCCTTCTTAAAGGCCATATAAGTAGGCTTGCCATTTGGAGTGCTGTTGGGGGTTTCACATGCGAATAATTCATTCGTCAATACCTGCATCTCTTTTTGTGTTAGTATCGTTCCTGCTTTTAATGACTGTTGTAATGCCATGGAGCGCATTAATTTTTCCCTTTTACTGAATTTGATATCATTGCTGAAATGTTTGTATTGCTCCAGCATTTTTTCAATGGCTGTCTTTTCATTTCCATGCTCAACATCAGCAGGCGTGCCTTGAATAACAAAAGTATTGTTGCCGAAGGGTTCCAGCTGGTAGCCCAGTTGTTGCAGATCGGGTACTAGATCATCAAGCAATACCGCATCGGCAGCAGCCAGTTCAATGGTAACCGGGAAAAGGCTTTGCTGTGTAGCGATCGGTTTTCCTCCGATTGCGTGAAGGAACCGCTCATACAGGATGCGCTCATGCGCATTTTGCTGGTTGATCAATAAATAACCATTATTATTTTGTGCAACAATGTAAGCATTGTGTATTTGCAGCAGTTCATTGTGATGTGTTGGCTGATCTGTACTCAACGGCTTTTCATAGATCGAAGACTGCTGCTCCCGGTTGTCCATTGCCGGTCGTGTATCGCCGGTAAGAGGTTTTTCATAAAATTCTTTCCAATGCTTCAGCTCGCTTTTATTTTCAATAAAATGCGCCTGGTTCTTTTGAGAAAAGGTCTGGTATAACGAAGATGAAGCAGAAGCAGATCTTCTTTCTTCTGTCAATGGCTTACTTACTGCTTCCAGCTGCTGTATAGATGGATCCAGGTCAAAATCAAGGGTGGGTGTAATGCTGAATTGGGCCAGGGCATGTTTTACTGCTGACTGAACAAATGCATAAACTATCTTTTCATCTTCAAATTTTATTTCCTGCTTTGTAGGGTGAACATTGATATCAAGCTGGGCCGGGTTCAGGTCAATGAACAAGGTGTACATGGGAAAACTGTCTTTGGCGATCATCTCATCAAATGCATTCATGACAGCATGATTGAGATAAGCGCTTTTGATAAACCGGTTGTTCACAAAGAAATATTGATCACCCCTGGTTTTTTTTGCTGTCTCAGGCTTGCCGACAAAACCAAAGATATTCAGGTAGTCTGTCTGTTCCTGGACACTTACCAGTTTGGCATTATAACTATTACCAAGTATCTGGACAATACGTTGTTTCAAAGTACCTTTCTCGAGGTGAAATACCTGCTGGCCATTTGAAGTAAAGGAAAAAAATATTTCAGGGAAGGACATGGCAACCCTGATAAATTCATCTACAATATGCCTCAGTTCCGCTGCATTGCTTTTTAAAAAATTCCTGCGTGCAGGAACATTGAAAAATAAATTCTTCATCGCAATGCTTGTGCCCCTGTTCACAGCAACCGGTTCCTGGACCTTGACAATGCTATTTTCTATTTCAATATAAACACCGGTCTCATCTTCTTCTCTTCTGGTTTTAAGCTCAACCTGTGAAACAGCGGCTATACTTGCCAGTGCCTCGCCACGAAAACCCATGGTCTTAATACGAAACAGGTCCTCAATATTCCTGATCTTGGAAGTAGCATGCCGTTCAAAGGACATACGTGCATCTGTTTCACTCATGCCCTTTCCGTTGTCGATGACCTGTATCAATGATTTTCCGGCATCATTCACGATCAGTTTTATCTCGTCGGCCCCTGCATCCACAGCATTTTCCAAAAGCTCTTTTACAGCACTTGCCGGGCGTTGGATCACTTCCCCCGCGGCGATCTGGTTGGCGATGTTATCGGGCAATAATTGAATTATATCAGTCAAATTCCTGTAATTTACAGCACGAAAATAACACATACTTTTCACTATGAATTATTATGCAGCTATGCGGGGTTTTGTGATGATGCTTTCCCTCCTTTTTTCTCAAAAATCATTTAGCCAGCAAACCCGGGATACGAGCAGTAAAGCTGCAAGTAACTGGGCCGATAGTGTTTTTAAGTCACTTAGTAATGATGAAAAGATCGCCCAATTGATGGTGGTACGCCTCTCTTCTATTGACCTGAAGACAATGAAGGTCACTTTTTTCGATGAAAAAGTTGCAACCCTTGTCAGGCAATATAATATAGGGGGCGTCTGTATTTTCCAGGGCGGGCCCGAAAAGCAGGCAGCCATGATCAATGCATTGCAAAGCCTGGCAAAAACACCCATCCTTATGTGCATCGATGCAGAATGGGGAGTGGGGCAGCGTCTTTTAGACAGTGTCCTTTCACTGCCAAAACAAATGATGCTGGGAGCCATGAAAGATGAAAGACTTTTGTACCGGTATGGCCAGATCGTTGCTGAACAATGCAAACGTTTCGGCGTACAGGTAAATTATGCACCCGTGGTGGATGTAAACAATAACCCGAATAATCCTGTAATTAATGACCGGAGTTTTGGAGAAGATAAATACAAGGTTGCCCGTTTTGCAACACAATACATGAAGGGCATGCAGGATATGGGTGTAATGGCATGTGCCAAACATTTCCCGGGCCACGGCGATGTGGCTGTTGATTCTCATTACGACCTGCCGGTGATCAATAAAACCATAGAGCAACTTGATTCACTTGAGTTATATCCTTTCAGGCAGGTCTTTCGTGCAGGTATCAGCAGCACTATGATCGCTCATTTATATATACCAGCGATCGACAATACAACGAATAAAGCAACTTCTCTTTCAAAGAACAATGTTAGCGGGTTGCTGCGCAATGATCTGAATTTCCAGGGGATCACTTTCACCGATGCGCTGGACATGAAAGCTGTTACAAAATTTTTTCCTGATGGCCAGGCCTCTGTAGAAGCATTGATCGCAGGCAATGACATGCTGTGCCTCCCGGAAGATATCCCGGTAGCGATCGCAAAGGTCAAAGAAGCAATTGCAAATAACAAACTGGGCTGGGATGATATTGAAATGCATTGCAGGAAAGTATTGCTGGCAAAATATCAATATGGTCTTGCAGATCTTAAACCGATCATAATAAATAACCTTTCTGCAGACCTGAACAGTAAGGTGCCCGCCATGACAAGGCTGATAGCAGAAAATGCCATTACATTATTATCAAAAAATAATTCAGCATTTTTTCCTTTGTCCGTTTCCGAAAATAATAAACCGGCTGATGTAGCTTATGTTGGGATCGGTATCAACAGCGACAATGCTTTTGCAGCACGCATGCGTAAAGATTACAATGCGGATGTATTTTATCTTGAATACAATAACAAAGATTCAATTGCCATTGCCCGCAAGCTTGATAGCCTTTCAAGAAAATATAAAAAGATCGTAATTGGCATTCATAATTTAACAAGAACACCGGTCACCAATTTCGGGTTAAGTAAACCAGCGATCAATTTTGTCTCCCAATTACAACAGAGAACAAATAGCATTAGTTTTTTATTCGGGAATGCATATGCTGTAAAGAACTTTTGCAATGCCAATAACCTTGTACTCTGTTATGAAGATGATCCCGTGATACAAAATACTGCTGTGGATATGCTTGAAGGAAACTTATCCTATAAAGGAGTATTGCCTGTAACGGTGTGTGATCAATATAAATTCGGGTTCGGCCTGGCCGCAACAAATGGCACCCTTCCTTTTATAAATCCTAACCAGGCCGGATCTGATATTGCTATGACCACAAGAATTGATTCCATTGCAAATGATGCCATCGCCAGTAAGGCAATACCAGGTTGTGTTGTACTTGTGGCAAAGGCCGGGAGAATAGTTTATGAAAAAGCATATGGATATTATACCTATGATAATATTGAGCCCGTTACCATAAATTCAGTGTATGATATGGCATCCGTTACAAAGATCTGTGCCACTACCCTTGCCGTTATGAAATTATATGATGAAGGAAAGCTTGATCTAAAAAAAAAGCTCGGTGACTACCTTCCATTGGTAAAAGGAACGAACAAGGAAAAGCTGGTTATTGAAAAATTACTGCTGCACCAGGGAGGACTCAGCGCTTTTATCCCTTTTTATAAAGAAACACTAGATACGGCAGGCATCCCGTTAAATAGTTTATACAGGTGGGCCGCGACTGATACATTCTCTATACCTGTTGCGAAAAAATTATTCCTGCGAAATGACTGGAGAGATACCATATATAAAAGGATCTTATCAAGTCCATTGGGTGCTCCTGATAAATATCTATACAGTGACAATGATTTTATTTTCCTGGGGAAGGTCGTTGAATCCATTGCCGGTGTTTCGCTTGATGAATATGTAAGAAAAAATTTTTATTCCCCCATGTCGCTGGAGGCTACCGGGTTCCTTCCTCTTAAACACATGCCGCTTAGCCGCATTGTTCCTACGCAAGATGAAAAGGAATTTCGACTTCAACTGCTGAGGGGCGATGTTCATGACCAGGGTGCTGCCATGATGGGTGGCGTTGCAGGCCATGCCGGTTTATTCAGTGATGCATATGATATTGCCTGTATCATGCAAATGTTATTGAATGGCGGAACCTTTAATGGCAAAAAATACCTGCAAAAAGAAACAGTTGATCTTTTTACTTCTTACCAAACTAATACCAGCCGCAGGGGCTATGGTTTTGACAAACCCGAAAAAGACAATAAAACAAGGGCAGAGCCTTATCCTACCCTTTCAGCATCCCCCGCTACATTCGGCCATACTGGCTATACCGGAACATGCGCCTGGGCAGACCCGGAGAAAAACCTCGTCTTCATTTTTTTAAGCAACCGCGTTAATCCTTCAGACAGCGACCTGTTCCTGAAAATGAATATCAGGCCAAAGATCCATGAAACTATTTACCGGTCATTATCAAAAAAATAATGGCTTTATTCGTATCTTAACTACGCTAAGCGTTCAACATTTTTTTAACCAACCGATTCCTGCAGATGTCATACCCCTACCAGATAAAGTCTTTAGAAGCATATCACGAAGCTTATAAAAAAAGTGTAGAAGACCCCGAAGGATTCTGGGGCACTGTTGCCGAAAATTTCTTCTGGAAAAAAAAATGGGACCGTGTTTTAGACTGGAATTTTACCGAGCCGAAAATAGAATGGTTCAAAGGGGCCAGGCTAAACATTACAGAGAACTGTATCGATCGTCATTTGGCAACCATGGCAGATAAGCCTGCGATCATTTGGGAACCTAATAATCCCGAAGAAAGAACAAGGATCGTTACTTATGCCCGCCTGCATAAAAGGGTTTGCCAGTTTGCACAGGTGTTAAAAAACAATGGTGTTAAAAAAGGCGATCGTGTTTGTATTTACATGGGCATGGTGCCAGAACTGGCTTATGCGGTATTGGGCTGTGCCAGGATAGGCGCCATTCACAGCGTGGTGTTTGGCGGCTTCAGTGCGCAAAGCATTGCAGACAGGCTGGATGATGCAAAGGCAGAATACATTGTCACCTGTGATGGCGCATTTCGTGGAGGAAAAGACATTCCTTTAAAAAGTATCATTGATGATGCGTTGATAGGAAACAAAACAGTAAAACGCGTAATCGTTTATACCAGGACAAGGATACCCGTTTCTATGATCAAGGGGAGGGATGTGTGGTGGGAAGATGAAATGGAATTTGCAGAATCACAAATTGAAAAAGATGGCGTGGTTTCTTTTCCTGCTGAAGAAATGGATGCAGAGGACCCTTTGTTCATTTTATACACTTCGGGCTCAACGGGTAAACCCAAAGGCGTGGTGCATACCTGTGCCGGTTATATGATATGGACCAATTATACTTTTGTAAATGCATTTCAATACAACCAGGGTGACATACATTTTTGTACGGCAGATATTGGCTGGATCACGGGCCATAGCTATATAGTTTATGGGCCATTAAGCGCCGGTGCCACTTCCCTCATGTTTGAAGGGATACCTACATGGCCCGATGCCGGTCGCTTCTGGGAAATTGTAGAAAAGCACAAAGTAAATTGTATTTATACAGCCCCTACTGCTATACGCAGCCTGATGAGTTATGGCATAGATCCCATTAAAGGAAAAGACCTTTCTTCTTTAAAAGTATTGGGAACGGTAGGTGAGCCTATCAATGAAGAAGCCTGGCATTGGTATGATGAAAATATCGGAAAGAAAAAATGCCCCATTGTAGATACCTGGTGGCAGACTGAGACCGGTGGTTGTTTGATAAGCAACCTGGCAGGTGTAACTCCATCCAAAGCAAGTTGGGCAACACTACCAATGCCGGGGGTGCAACCATTGCTTGTGGATGAGCAAGGGAAAGAAGTAACTGAAAAAGATGAGCATGGCTTATTAAAAGGTAATCTATGCATCAAAGCGCCCTGGCCGGGTATTCTGAGAACAACTTACGGTGACCATGAACGCTGCCGCACGAATTATTTTGCCACATACCCCGGTTTATATTTTACCGGTGATGGCGCATTGAAAGATGAAAATGGTTTTTATCGAATAACAGGAAGGGTTGATGATGTCTTGAACATCAGTGGCCACCGCATTGGAACTGCTGAAGTAGAGAATGCGATAAACATGCATGCCGGTGTTGTTGAAAGTGCCGTCGTTGGTTATCCTCACGATATCAAAGGCCAGGGCATTTACGCTTATGTTATATACAATGGACATCATGGAGACGAAGAAAACCGGCGAAAGGATATTTGTCTTACGGTCTCTAAGATCATTGGCCCTATTGCCAAGCCTGATAAAATTCAATTCGTAAGTGGTTTGCCAAAAACAAGAAGTGGCAAGATCATGCGGCGTATTTTAAGAAAGATAGCCGAAGGTGAAATAGCAAACCTGGGAGATATTACAACATTACTTGATCCCTTGGTAGTAGACGAAATAAAATCCGGCAAGTTATAAACGACTTGTCATTGCGACGAAGGAGGAATCTCCTCAGAGATGCCTCATTCCCTGTCTGCCGACAGGCAGGCTCAGCATGACAAACAAATACGGCTCTGCCTTATCTTTGAATGATAAACGACCAGATGAAAAGATCTCTAAAGTTCCTGCTGAGAACACTGCTGTTCCTCTTTTTGTTATTAAATGTTATTACTGCATTCCATGCCTACAAGTTTACTCATTTTTATGATCGATCCGAAATTGCTTTAAAACAGCCTTCAGAAAAATCCGGCTGGGAGAAAACCAGTGAGATATTATTTGGTATCAATGCTTTTAAACAAAAAAATAATATTGTTACTGATTCTGCTTTTCAAACAGTCTTCTTCAAATCATCAACCTGCCCCAAACTGGAAGCATGGTATATTCCTGTAAACAACCCAAAGGGAACTGTGTGTATGTTTCATGGGCATGGCGGGACCAAATCAGGCGTATTTGAAGAAGCAATATTTTTCAGGAAAATTGGATACAATACTTTACTAATAGACTTCAGGGCACATGGGAACAGTGAAGGCAATACAAGTACGATCGGGTACGATGAAAGTGAAGACGTGAAACTTGCTTACGACTATATCAAAAGCAAGGGAGAGACCAATATAGTATTATGGGGGATATCAATGGGGGCTGCTGCTATTTCAAAATCTATCTGCGATTACCAGTTAAGGCCGGCAAAAATAATAATGGAAATGCCCTTTGGTTCTATTGAAGAAGCTGCAAAAGGAAGGATAAAACTGATGGGCTTACCCGGGCAGCCTTTGGCAACATTGATCACTTTCTGGGGAGGCATTGAACATGGGTTCTGGGCCTTTAATATGAAACCTTCGCAGTTTGTAAAAAAAATAAACTGCCCCGTTCTGTTACAATGGGGCAAAAAAGATCCGCGGGTCACAGAACATGAAACGAACGAGATCTACAACAATATCGACGCACCCAAAAAATTAGTTGTGTATGAAAATGCCGGCCATGAATCATTGTGCAAGGCATCATACGAAAAGTGGACAAACGAAATAACCGCTTTTTTAAAATGACCGATCCCAGGAAAATATCAATACAGGATTTTACTTATCATTTGCCGGAAGAGAAAATTGCTTTGCATCCTTTGCCGGAGAGAGATACCTCCAAATTACTCATATATAAAGAAGGTATCATCAAAGAAGATGTTTATAGCAACATCGCTGATCATATCCCCGAAAACAGCTTACTGGTTTTTAATAACAGCAAGGTCATCAATGCAAGGATAAGATTTAAAAAAAGCAGTGGCGGAACGATCGAGATCTTTTGCCTGGAGCCTTATGAGTTGCTGAATGAATACAGCAGTATCATGAATAAGACTGCAGCTGTGAAATGGAAATGTTTTGTTGGCGGGGCATCTAAGTGGAAAGAGGGAGAACTTTTAAAAGAATTAATAATTAATAATTCTAAATTAATAATTAAAGCAATACTCATTGAAAAACTTGTTGATGCTTATGTAGTGGGATTTTCCTGGACACCCACAACATATAGTTTTGCAGAAGTCATTGAATCGGCAGGAGATATTCCCTTACCGCCTTATATAAAACGGGATACAGATATTACAGATACATCCAGGTACCAAACCATTTATGCAAAGCTGGATGGCTCCGTTGCCGCCCCAACTGCAGGATTGCATTTTACTAAAAATATTTTTGAAAAATTATCAGCAAAGCATATAGATCATGCATACCTGGCACTTCATGTTGGCGCAGGAACTTTTAAACCGGTGAAAGCGTCCAGTATGCAGGAACATGAAATGCATGCAGAATGGATCGATGTAAATATTGAAATCATCAAAAAAATATTATTTAAAAAAGACCAGGTCATAGCAGTTGGCACTACTTCTTTGCGAACGATAGAAACATTGTATTGGCTTGGGGTGAAGGCTTCACTGGATCCAGGAACAAAAGAACTGGACCTGCATCAATGGGATGTTTATGAATCTCCTTTGGAAAACAGCCAGATTAATGTAGCTGATGCATTGGAGGCGTTGATAAGCTGGATGGAAAAAAGAAATATGAGCCGCATTTTTACTCAAACACAATTATTGATCGCAACCGGCTACCGGTTCAGGATCGTTAAAGCACTGGTCACAAATTTTCATCAGCCACAATCTACATTGTTACTACTTGTTGCTGCTGCCGTAGGTAATGATTGGAGGAAAATCTATGACTATGCCCTGGAGCACGATTTTAGATTTTTAAGTTACGGGGATGGGAATTTGATCTTTATGTCTTACCCCCCGACCCCCTAAAGGGGGAGTAGATTCCAGTCATTACTGCAGTAATAGTTTTAATACCTTCATTGATAAATACACATGCTTTAAAAAATAGATTCATTTCCTGGAGACTAAGTTCCCTCTTTAGGGGGCGGAGGGGGTCTTAAGGCTGTATCGTTACCTGTGTTCCAACAGGGATATAACTAAACAGGTCCTTCATTTCCGTATATTTTACAGAAACACAGCCATCTGTCCAGTTATAAAAATTATCAATGGTCCATTCTTCTTCGGGCCTTGTAGCATGTATGGCGATGCCGCCGCCGATCTTCGCTGTCCTGGGAAGGAGCCCTTTTGCTTTTCTTTCATTGAAGCGCTCATAGCTTTCATCGTTGGGATAATCGAGCAAAAGCTCAGGGCCCCATTTAGGGTGTATCTTCTTTATAATAACTGTAAACTTGCCATTTGGAGTTCGCTTGTCACCTTCCCGCATCTTATCAGAAAGGTCCTTGCTGCCGAATACGATCGGGTAAGTGGCAAACCAGCCCTCATCATCATATACTTTTAATTCGTAATCACTTTTATCAATGACAATATAATAGGGATTTTCTTCTGCTTTGTTAACAGGTTTAACCTTGGTAGCAAACGTGCTTTTACCAGCTCCCTTTTTTTTACCTGCGGGGGTAAATGCCATCAGCATTGCCAATGAACAAAAAGCCGGGAGGATCATTAAAGAGTGGAATTTCATTATAAAAAAAGGTTTTGCATTATTTATCAAACGATATGCCACGGGATAATATTTTAACCCCTGGGTTAACATTAACAATAATAAGTGAAAATTAATTATTTTTTTGTACCAACGAGAACAATGTATGGAGAAATTTTTTTCCCCAACGTAGTAATACCTGCGTTTAGCAATTTTTTCACAAAATTCATAAGGCCCTGTTCGTAATCATTGTAAAATCCAGCGTAAAATTTACAGGTAAAACCTGCATCCGCATATAGTGAAATGTATGTGTCAAGTGATAGTATTCTTTCAGTCCAGCTACCGTTCAAAGGATTGCAGGTATTGGTATCGCTTGCCGGCACAGGCATTTTTCCGGATGCCATGTAAGTTTCAACAGATGATCTTATATCCTCCTGCACCATGCCCCTGGTTGCTTTAGCCAATGCCAGTATTTCAACATCCGTCATATTACGGGCATATTTCCCGATGATCTCTTCCCTCATTTTTAAAAACGGCTGCAGGGGGCTTTCTCCGAATAAGGCATGATCATCCGGTGATCCTCCTTCCAACTCATCTTTTAATTGTATTTTTTGTAGTGCCCTTACCTTAAAATAATTGGCAGGATTTGATGCGGTTGTAAAAACCGAGATCATCAATGGGTTTATTTGCCGGATCGTTTTATAAAAGACTCCCAGGTCATAAATATGCTCAATAACATCCGTGCCCACTATCGCAGCAGGAATCTCATCTGCAAAATAGGACTGTACTGTAATGATATCCCCGGTTATATAGCCATCTATTTCAACATGTAACTGAGCGGCCAGTTTCCGGGAAGCCTGTACGAACTTTTCATCAATGTCATTGACAAAAACCTTTTTAAACCCGCAGTATTTTGCAAAGATTCCGAGCAACCCGTTACCAGCGCCGAAGTCAATTAGTAAAATATTTTCTTTCTTTTGTGTTGACTGCCGGATCAGTTTATTCAGCACATCGGCATAAATGGCCAGGTAATATTTTTTATATTGCAACAGGTGTGCAAGATATTTTTTGCAATACAATGCTGCTGAAATATCATCGATGATAACAAGCTCCAGTTTTTTTTCAAAAGCATCAATACATTTTTTAAGATCTTCTTCCTGCTGCATTAATAATATTAATATTGAGTTGCTAATTTAATTAAATATGCAGCAGTTACCCGAAATAAAAAACCTCTGCAGCTTTAAAACAAGTTTTATTGCCACGGAGGTTATAGAGAGAGAAGCTGTTTACCCATTTGAAAAATAAAGTGTCTTGGCCATTCAAAATGGCCTGACGCTTATACTACCAGTTGCTTAACCTGATCCCGAAATTATAAGGCCTTACATCCAGGCTATGTTCATACATTGATTTCGGGCTGTAAGAGCCATACAATTTGACTGAGCCTAGACCAATTTCGGCAACATATGAGAGTTTGAATTTTTCCAGGTCATAATCGCCTTTATTCTTAAGCTTGCCGCGTTCATCGCTTTTTTGTTTGTTGCGCTGGCTGTATAAATAACCAAAGCTTACACCCGCGCTAAAACCAAAAGTTGGCTTATTATACCTGGGTGTGGTTGAAAAATTCAACATAACCGGTACCGTTAAATAATCTGCTGCCAGTTTGTTCTTGGAAAAATGGTTCACGGAATCCCTGAAGATAAAAGGGCTGTTTGTCTGTACCCCGCCGCTATAAGGTATCACGCCTCCTTCTTTATAACTAAGCAAAGAAGATGTTTTGTAACGGTAATTATTCAACTCAACGCCAAGCCCGTATTTTAAGTTCACGTTCTTCTTTATAAGATTGATCTTCTGCATAAAAACCCAGATATTGACATTTATACTTTTTCCCGTTCTTAATTTAAGATCACTTTTAGAAAATGCGGGGCTGCCGGGGCTGTTCACCAGGTAATTGCCTGCATTTGCAGTTGTATAATTTGTTTTATCATCATAATTGGCAAAGCCGATATCAACCTGCCACCAGTTGGTGGTTATTTTCTTCGAATGCTTGCGCTCGAATTCTTCTTTGTTCACTTCTATGGAAGCTTTATTACCATCTGACCCCTTGCCCTTTTTAATGATGATTATGTTGCCGATACGCATGGTATCAGATTTTTTTGCGTTTGTAGTAGTATCTGTCTGTGCCGATGCGTTCATACAAAAAAATACTGCTGCTAATAAAATGTTTAGCTGTTTCATTTCTCAATTTTTAATTAATGTGATTATTTTTATTTAACTGCGAATTCGAAGCCGGCGATCTTTACGCCATTTCCCGTTTTAATGTTTGTGTTTCTTTCAATTATTCTTTTAACCTTTCTGAAAAGCCCGCCGATCCTGGATCTAGCCACGTTCTCTTCATTCATGTAAAGGATCTTATTACCATCACCCCGGGATGATTCTTCCAGTACTGCTGTTTTTGCATAATTCTCATTCTTAACCGGTATTGAATTATAATCAATAACAGGCGTTTCTGGCGCCGTGATCTTTTCCTTTACGGTCTTATTTGCAATTTCAACAGGTATTTTATTAGTACTAATTGTTTCACTGTTCTTATTTATTACGGCCGAAGCTATTGTTTCGTTACTTCCTTCTTTGTTAATATTTTCTAAAGAAGTTTTAGGTAAAATATTTTTTTCTTTTGTGATCAATTGATCGTTGGAATTGACCTGCTTTTTTTCATTCGCTTCATTGGTTTTATCAGCAGCTGTTGAAGTTGTATTGTTTGGCACTTGCTCTTTTGCCAATGCTGTATTTCCGGGAACAGTTGTTTGCAAAGGATCAACAGCATGCTGATCTGGCCTTTTATTATTATTTTGATCTTGTTTTCCCGTTGATGGTTTTATTATTCCCTTTACTGCCACGTCTTTAACAGGCCCCTCTTTTTTAAGCAATGAGATCGTAGTAAATAAACAGGCAAGCAATATTGCAGCGGCAACAGCCACCCTCCAGAAACGAATGCTGATCACGCGGTCTCTTTCATGACGGTATAGGACCTGTTTATTTCCAAACACTATTTTTTCATTTGCATCCAGCTTGGTTTGTTGCAGGATCTTCCATTCATGTAACAGCGCATTATCTGAACTGATCGCTTCTGCCATTTCTTGAGAAGCAAAAGGATCAAGTTCATTATCCAGGTGTAATAATAAGTTCTCCTGCATGGCTGCCAGGCCAGCTTCATTCTTATACAACTGCTCTTTTGTATGAAAGTTGATCGTTTCTGATGGCAATGTTGTTTCAAGCAGCAATTGCAATTCAGGCGCCAGGTCGGTATTCTCCTGCACAAATTGGTCAACAGCTTTCCTTTCTGCAGGAGACAATTCATTGTCTACGTACAGCAGGAAAAATGTTTCGTAATTATGTCGGTTAATATTCATGTTGTTCTTTTGCCGTGAAGACGTTTCATTTTTGCGTCTCAACGTCTTCCCGGCTATTTATTTATATTACATTTTCCGGTTTTACAATGTAGGCCCGCAACTGCAGCCTTGCTCTATGCAAATAAACTTTTACCTGGCTTTCATTCAGCCCGGTAATTTGTCCTATCTCAGCATAATTATATCCTTCATAATCTTTCAGCATTACCAGGCTCCTCTGTGTTTCGCTCAATTTGCCCAGTGCTTCATCCAATATCCTTTTTGCATTGGAATGTTGTTTATCAGCACCCCTGTCATTTTCATTAAACTCTTCTTTAAAGCTGATCCTTTTATTTTTACGGATATGATCTATCATCTGGTGATATGCCACCGTGAACAGATAGCTTTTGCTCCTGGTATTGTCTACCTGGAGGCGGTTTACCCACATTTTTTCAAAAGCGCCCTGCACTACATCCCTGGCATCTTCTTCATGGCGAAGATTCTTCAGGATAAAGCGATAAACGTTATCCGCATAGTGATTTACACATTCATTATATTCTCTCTCCGTCATATAGTGATTATGGTAATGGCAGTTTAAACCATCCTTTTGGTTGTAGTAATACGAACCAGCGTACAGAAAGTTACAAAATATTCAGTTTTTTATGTAGACAGGTGTAAAATACCCTGTGTTATGAAATTCCAGGGTGAAGTATTGCTGTTATTCTTTATATAATTCTTACAGCAACCTGGCGTGGAAGGCCCTATCATACTGCAATTGGCGGGAGTTTTTGTTGAATAATCAGCCGCCATGAGAAGGGTAATGCACAGGAGTACAAGGGTGAAAAATAGCAGTATTTCCTTTTTTATCTGCATAGCGGTTAGTTTAAAGGTAGAACGAATGTAAAAACTAAAAAGTTACAGCCCATCATAAATACTGTTAAACATATTTAAAATATGTTCCAAACCAGGGCCAAACTAATTGAGCCTGAAATATTCATTTCCCTGTTTCTGTATTAGATTTGTGCAAATAACAATCAAAACAGCATGAACACATCTTTTGTAGGCCGTATCTCATCCGAATTGGAAGAGATCAGGTCGGCCGGGCTTTTTAAGAACGAGCGTATCATCAGCAGTGAACAAGGTGCCGAGATCATAGTCAACGGGAAGACCGTACTAAATTTCTGTGCCAATAATTACCTGGGGCTGTCATCACACCCAAAAGTGCTGGAAGCTGCCAAAAAATATATTGATCTCCGGGGATATGGAATGAGCAGCGTCCGCTTTATTTGCGGTACGCAGGATATACACAAGGAACTGGAGAAAAAACTTGCTGATTTCCTGGGTACAGAAGATACCATTTTATATGCTGCAGCTTTTGATGCCAATGGCGGTGTTTTTGAGCCTTTGTTCAATGACCAGGATGCCATCATCAGCGATGCGCTGAACCATGCATCCATCATTGACGGCGTTCGGTTGTGCAAGGCCCAGCGTTATCGCTATGAACATAATAATATGGCTGACCTGGAAGAAAAGTTAAAAGAGTCTGCCCATTTACGCAACCGTATCATTGTTACAGATGGCTCATTCAGCATGGATGGAACGATCGCACAACTTGATAAGATCTGCGACCTGGCCGATAAATATGATGCCATTGTTATGATCGATGAATGTCATTCTTCCGGTTTCCTGGGAAAGACGGGCCGGGGCACGCATGAATACAGGAACGTAATGGGGCGTATAGATATCATCACAGGCACATTGGGAAAAGCGCTTGGAGGAGCCAGCGGTGGTTTTACTTCCGGCAAAAAAGAGATCATTGAAATGTTGCGCCAGCGAAGCCGCCCTTATCTTTTTAGTAATACCGTTGCGCCAAGTATTGTAGGCGCTTCCATTGCTGTATTGGATATGTTGAGCCACACGACTGACCTGAGAGATAAACTGGAAAGCAATACAAAATATTTTCGCACAAAGATGACAGAAGCCGGTTTTGAAATCAAGCCGGGCGATCACCCGATTGTACCTATCATGTTATATGAAGCAATAGTTGCACAGAATTTTGCTGCCAGGCTTTTAGACGAAGGTATCTATGTGATCGGTTTCTTTTTCCCGGTGGTTGCAAAGGGGCAGGCTCGTATCAGGGTACAGTTGAGTGCAGCCCATGAGCAACGGCATTTGGATAAAGCGATAACGGCTTTTACAAAAGTTGGCAAAGAATTGAAAGTATTAAAATAGTTTTGTGTGTTGAATAGATTTCCTTCACAGCAAGACACATCACATCACCATGTCAGAAACATCTGAAACATTTATTGCAAAGAGCTCCGTCAAAGCTGCTGACCTTGATCACAGGCGCAAAATAAATTTTAACATCAGCAAATACAATGCAGCAGTGCCGCAAGGTAAAATGCAGTTTGAAAATGTGAACCTTGCCCGGGAAAGAGCTAAGAATATAAAATGGCGTGCTATTGAAACACTGGATCAGCAACTGGAAGAATTTGAACTGAATTTTACGAAGCGTGGCGGTAAAGTCATTTGGGCAGAGAACAGCGCACAGGCAATTGAAGAGATATTGAATATCTGCAAACAGAAAGATTGTAAGACGCTCGTAAAAAGCAAGAGCATGGTGACAGAGGAAATTCACCTGAATGATGCACTTGAAAAAAACGGGATTGAAAGTATTGAAACAGACCTGGGAGAATACATACAACAGCTGGATGGCGAACCGCCTTACCATATCGTAACACCGGCCATGCATAAAAGCAAGGAAGATGTTGCCAAGCTCTTTGCTGAAAAATTAGGTACGGATCCAAATCTTACTCCTGAAGAACTTACGCTGGTTGCGAGAAATATTTTAAGAAAAAAATATGTTGAAGCAGAGGTTGGGGTTACCGGTGCAAATTTTATCATCAGTGATATCGGCGCCGTTGCTGTAACAGAGAATGAAGGCAATGCAAGACTGAGTTGTTCATTTCCTAAAACACATATCGTAATTGTTGGAATAGAAAAGATGATCCCTTCGGTTACCGACCTTGCTTTGTTCTGGCCTTTATTAAGTACATTCGGCACCGGGCAAAAGATCACAGTCTACAACACCATCATTACCGGCCCACGCCAGAAAAATGAAACAGATGGCCCGGAAGAAATGTATGTGATCCTGTTAGACAATGAACGTACCAATATTTTAAAGAGCCCTATACAAAGAGAAAGCCTTTATTGCATTCGCTGTGGTGCATGCCTGAATGCCTGCCCGGTGTATAAGAACATTGGAGGTCATGCGTACGGGGCAACCTATAGTGGGCCGATCGGTAGTGTGATCACTCCACACCTGCAGGGTATGGAAGATTTCAAGCACTTGAGTTTTGCTTCATCACTTTGCGGGAACTGTACAGAAGTATGCGCTGTTAAGATAAACCTGCATGAATTGTTGCTGGAAAACCGGCAGGAATCAGTAGAGGCAGGGCATACAACGTTTACCGAACGCATGGCCTGGAAGATCTGGAAAACTGCCAGTACAAAAAGAAGCCTGATGAATATGGGCAATGGTAAACTAAAAAATAAGATCGTAAATGGTTTATTCAAAGACTGGAAGAAGAACCGGGGCGAATTGAATTTTAGCCCAAAGACCTTTAATGAGATGTGGAAAGAAAGGCATGGCAATTGATACTTAATAATGATAATTGATAATTACAGCTTTGAAGGCTGCTTTTATCATACAATATGATATTGATCTATGCTCATACCAGTTCCATCCGTTTACAGTATATCTGTAAATTTATTTTTAATGAACAATTAGGCGTTACGCATAGCATTACCATTGACCAGGAAAGTTTTAAAAAACACGACGGCCCGAAGATCAATTACAGTGATATTGAAATTGAAAATGCGTTCAACATAAAAAATCACTCCCTGCTTTTCGAGGATGGTATCAAATCCCAACATGTTGATTGTTTTGAAACAAATAGATATAAAGCATTTTTCAAGGCCCCGGACTCAGATCTTCCTTTTGATATTTTTGCAGCGGTTTTTTATTTAATAAGCCGTTATGAGGAATACCTTCCGCATGAAATGGATATGTATGGCAGGTATGCGCATGAGAACTCCCTTGCATTCAAAGAAGGTTTTTTGAATGTTCCATTGGTGAATACCTGGATTCATGATCTTGCAAAAGCATTAGAGGAGAAATTCTCCATGCCACCTGTTGAATATGCAGCATTCAGCTTCCTGCCTACTTATGATATTGATATTGCCTATTCTTTTAAACACAAAGGGGCATTGCGAAACCTCGGTGGTTTTCTTAAATCACCTTCAATGGAAAGATTATCTGTATTGGCAAACCTGAAAAAAGATCCTTTCGACAGCTACGAGTTCATGCAGCAACTGCATACTGAAAATAAGCTGGAACCTATATACTTTTTCCTGGTTGCCACTTCCGGGAGTATGTATGATAAGAATATCTCGCCTTATTCCAATGCCATGTGGCAGCTGATCAAACGCCATGCAAAAAGGTACACGATCGGATTGCACCCATCCTGGAGAAGCAATAAGAACCAGTCCATTCTTAACAGGGAAAAAAAAGTTTTGGAAACAGCCTCCGGCATACCGGTAAAAAATTCAAGGCAGCATTATATAAAATTATCCATGCCCGATACATTTGAAAACCTGATCGAAGCCGGCATCGAAAATGATTACAGCATGGGATATGGCAGTATCAATGGTTTCAGAGCTTCGGTGGCTTCGTCGTTTTACTGGTATGATTTAAAAGCTGAAAAGATGACTCCATTGAAGTTGCATCCTTTTTGCTTTATGGATGCCAATAGTTTCTATGAACAGGGCTTGAACGCAGAACAGGCATATGATGAGATCATTTATTACCAGGAAGCATGCAGGAAGGTAAATGGAAATTTTATAAGCATCTTTCACAATAATTTCCTTGGAACTGATAAGCAATTTGAAGGCTGGAAGGAAATGTATGTTAAATTCATATCTCAGGTTCCAGTAAAACTTTAGTGCTTTTCTTTATGCTGTAATTTACCAGGTATACACCAATCAGTGTAACAATAGCTCCCCACAAAATATTTATGGTCAGCTTTTCATTCAGTACCAACGCAGCAACAACCATGGCTACCAATGGATTTATATAAGCATATAGGGAAGAGACCGCTGCCGGTAATTTTTTCATTGAATATATAAATGCAACAAAACTGATGATCGAGCCAAAGATCACCAGGTAAAATATCACCATCCACACTTTTAGACTGATCTCATAAACGGGGATCGTGGGCTGGGTCGTTTCCGCCATGATCATTAAAATAACTGCACTGATGAGCATTTGCCAGCCCGTGCCGTAATAAGGATTGATATTTGCCTTATTCCTTGCAATGAAGATGGTGCCAAAACTCCAGGATAACATGGCAATGACAGATAAGGAAAGTCCAATACCAAAAGATGCACTGTTGTTACTAAAAGCGTTCTCATAAAACACGATCCCCACTCCTGCAATACCCAGGAAGAGGCCGAGGAATGTAAGAGCCGTCATTTTTGTACTCTTGAAAAAAGCACGTTCTATGATCACAACACTCAAAGGATATAAAGATCCTATCAAAGCGCTGAGCCCGGTAGGTATGTATTTTAAACTCCAGGTGCTCAGCCCGTTTGCAAATACAAACATCAGTATTGACATTACGAAGATCCAGCGAAATTGCCTGGCAGTCGGAAATGGAAATTTCCTGTAGAATATAAAAAAAACAACAAAAGAAATACCTGCTATCAGTTGACGGATATACGCCATCTGCAAGGCAGGTATCTCATTCACACCGATCTTGCTGGCTACCCAGGTTGTGCCCCATACGATACTTGTAATGAGCAATGCAAGGTATCCTTTTCCTTTTCCATCTAATTTTTTTATACCCTGCATCTTTAAACCGGTAAATTTTTTACAGCACGAATAGTTTAAATAATTTGAGAAGATAAAATTTGTTCTTTTTTTTTGTAAAAAACAGATCCAGATCTATTAATTTCAGCTATATCAGATCATTGCTGCCTGGAAGCAATGAATCAGTTCATGCTTTAATAACTGCTAGTGCCTGAAATGCCGCATGCCTGTAAGTACCATCGAAAGACCTTTTTCTTTACAGTATGCAATGGAATCTGCATCCCGGATAGAACCACCGGGTTGGATAAATGAGGCAATACCTGCTTCGTGTGCGATCTTTACGCAATCATCAAAGGGGAAGAACGCATCACTTGCCAATGCTGCTCCTGTAAGATCAAATTTGAACTGGCCTGCCTTTTCAATTGCATGGCGAAGTGCATCAATACGACTTGTTTGTCCGCAGCCCTTTCCTATCAGCTGTTTATTTTTCACCAATGCGATCGCATTGCTTTTAAGATGCTTGCAAATGATATTTGCGAAAACCAGGTCGGTTTTTTCAGAAACCGTTGTTTCCCTGCCACCCGATTCTTTCCATTCTGAATAATTGCCTTCGTCTAAACCCTGTACCAATACACCATTCAGTACAGACTTATATTGTTCTTTGTTTTCCGCCTGGGCTTTTAATTTTAAAATGATCCGGTTCTTTTTTGCCTTTAATATTTCCAACGCATCGCTATCAAATGATGGCGCTATCAACACTTCAAAAAATATTTCATTGATCGCAGTGGCTGTGACTTTATCAATTTCGCCGTTGCACACCAGCACGCCGCCAAATGCACTCTCAGGATCACCTGCAAGCGCTGCATCCCAGCTTTCTTTCACTGTTGCCCGGCCTGCGATACCACAAACATTGGTATGTTTGATGATCGCAAAAGTTGTTTCTGTAATACTGAATTCCTTGATCAGTGCCATTGCAGCATCAACATCAACGAGATTATTATAAGAAAGTGTTTTACCATTCAATTGCTCAAACAATGCTGAAATATCCCCATAGAACACGCCCGATTGCTGCGGGTTTTCACCATAGCGCATAGGAATCGGGTTGGTAACCGATTCCAGGAAATACAAGGATTCGGAAGGACCTGCGGCAAGGTTGAAATATTTTGCAATAACCACATCATAATGTGCAACAGTTTCAAAAGCTTTTGCAGCAAAATATTTTCTTTGTTCGATCGTGGTCTCTCCTTTTTGTTCGGCAAGCAAATTCTCTAACATTCCGTAATCTTTCTTTGCTGCCACAACCAACAGGTCAGTGAAATTTTTTGCAGCAGCTCTTATCATGGAAGGGCCTCCTATATCTATTTTTTCTATGATCAGTTTTTCTTCATTGGTAGATCGCAGCGTTTCTTCGAAAGGATACAGATCTACAATTACCAGGTCAATTTCCGGTATATGAAATTCTTTCATTTCCTTCAGGTCATTCTCATTGTCCCTCCTTCCCAATATGCCGCCAAATACGGATGGATGAAGTGTTTTAACCCTCCCACCCAAAATGGACGGGTAAGTGGTCAGGGATTCAACCGGGATACAAGGCACTTTAAGGTCTTCGATAAATTTTTGTGTACCGCCAGTGCTGTAAATGGTTACACCCAGGCTATTCAACTGCCTGACAATATTTTCAAGCCCGTCCTTGTAAAAAACAGAAATGAGTGCTGATTGTATTTTCTTCATGAACCGTTAGCAGCCTGCCGGCCTTGGTTTTAAGTAATTGGTAAATTGATGAGCCTGTACTATTCAATATTTAAAACAAAAGCGCCTTGCTCCGGTATTGAAAAGCAGGGCAAAGCTAATGCTATGCATTCTTTTTTCCAGTTGGCAATTTTCCACAAACTGTTAGAAGCATCGAATAAAATGATGGAAGGCTTGATGGCATTGGTTATAGCTGAAATTTTTACAGCAGGATCATTTGAAATGACCAGGACATCAACAGGAAATTTAATTACGAGTGGTTCATAAAAAACAGTTGTGTCGACCAGGAGTATTTTTTTATCAATAAAACGCCAGTAGTTCCGTTCCTGTTGAAGGCCGTTCAAATGATTTTCATTTTTGTCAACTTGCAGGAAAATACGGGCTGGCTTTAAATGGAAATTTTGCAGGAGGCCGTCCCGCTGCAAAATACTGTCGCCCCAAAAAACATATTTATTTCCTGCAATAAAATCCATGGCGCTATGGCGCGGCACGTTATAGACGATCAGCTTCCTTTGTTGATAGGCTTTTAATTTTGTGTATGCCTGTAGCAGCATGAAAGCAAATAAGCCTGATAATACTAAACGGAACATTGGTTTGCTTTTGTATAATACCCAGCAACAAGCTGCAATAACAATAGCATATAAAAGCCAGGTAGACAAAACATTTGAGTAGATATTATCCAGGCGGGAAAATGGAAAGCGGTTGCATGCCTCGATAAAATAGTTCATGAGCCAGATAAGCATACTGATCAATTTCCCGGTATAGACAGCAACAATATTTATCCATGAAATGCCGATCAGGAATATTTCTGCGAACAAAATAACAGTGGAAAGCGGGACCGCCAGCAAATTTGTTATTAAGAACATGTTGGGAAACTGGTGAAAATAATAAATGCAAATGGGAAATGTAATTAGCTGTGCTGCCAGTGTAACAGCGATCATGTTCCATAATTTATCTAATTGCTTATTTTTTATGTAAACAGAGCGATAGATAGCCTGTTGCAGCCACACGATACCGATCACTGCCAGGTAACTTAACTGGAATCCAACATCCCATAAAAAATAAGGGTCATAACACAACAACAGGAAGGCAGACGCGGCAATAGAATTATAAATGGAAGACTGCGTAAAAAAATTTTTTCCGATTACGATACAGGTAAACATGACCGCACTTCTTAAAACTGAAGCTGAAGCACCTGTTAACAGGGAGAAGAACCAAAGGCTGCTTAAAATAAACAATACTTTAATAAACGGTGATCGTTTTATAAATGGGAGGCGGTTGAATATCCAAACAAGCATTACATATATCAATCCAAGGTGTAAACCCGAAATAGCAATGATATGCACCACACCTGTATTGCTATATGCCTGCACCAGGTCTTTATCAAGGTCCTCTTTATATCCAATCAATAAAGCTTCTGCAATGCCAAGTGTATTTTTATCCGGTGGCAAATATTTTTGTAAAACCGCAATGATATATTGCTGTGCCGCAAAAATAAATGCCCTGGCAGGGTTGATGTTCCGTTGTTGCAATAATACAACCTCGTTTTTCTTTAAATAAACATTGTGAAATAATTGCTGGAATGCTGCATAGCGCTCATAATTGAATGCGCCGGGATTGCCGGAATTCTTAATGCGCTGGAGTGGTTTACTGATCAATATTCTATCGCCATACAGAAACAATGATGCAGTTGAGTCCCTGGAAAAATAGATCAGCAATTTCCCTTTGACAGCGATCATTTTACCGTTTTGAGATACAGCTTCTACAGTAGCTTCACATTTATAGGACATGGATTTTTCAGTCAATGGTTCTGCTATCCTGACGATCAAGGATGCACTGTCATTATAAAAATGCCCGAACCATTGTTTGTTATGCCGGATATCTTTTTGCCAAACAAGCAGCATAGCGAATGCTGCAAGAATGATGTGCAGCAATATTCCCTGGAATAGCCTCAACTTGTAGCGGATCTCAATTGCGATCAATTGCAGCATTAAAAATGCAAGCATGAAACAAACCAGGCAACAGCAGATGAAATTCAAAGAAAACTGAACATACCATTCCAATATTATTCCTGTTATCAATGGCAGCAATAACCTGCAGAAAGGAGCAGCTTTCCAAATGGGAATGTGGTGCGAATGCATAGGCTAATATATGCAGCAGCCTTTGTGAATACAAGCAGATGTCTTTGTGAAATCCTCGTGATCCAGGGTGGTTTTTCCCCGGACTATATTGTATTATACTTTATAACCTCCTTTGCAGGCTACTCCACCCTCCACCATTGTGCACTGTTGAGTAGCCATTTGCCTTGAGCAAAGTTTTTGCAGCAGCACTTCTCATCCCCGAAGCACAACAGGTAATGATGGGTATATTTTTATCTTTAAGTTTATTAAGATTATTCCGTAGCTGATCGACAGGAATATTGACCGCTCCCCTGATATGCCCGCTTTCAAATTCTCCTTTACTACGAACGTCCAGGATAATTGCCCCGTTTTTTATCAATTCAGCATAATCGGGTTTTGTAGCTATTCCAAACAAATTTTTAATACTATCAAACATTTTGATGTTGTTTTATTTTTCTTTTTTAAACATACTGATTAGCAACCCTCCCATTAAAGAACCGTAAAGAGAGGACCTGACCGGGCTGGATGTGATCACGCATGTTCCGGTTGAACAACCAGCCTGTTGCCAATAGAGATATCCGGCAATTGCCCCGATCAAAATTCCGGATATTGAAATAAGATGCGTTTTTATAAATAACATCATTAATTTATTTTTCAGAAATGGCCATTTCTTTGATCTTGTTATCATAGATCTGTATCCCGTTATAATTTATTTCCCAGGTTACCGGCAAGGCTTTTCTCAGCATGTGACTTACACCGCAATATTTTTCCTGTGATGTGGTAACTGCATCTTTTGCTGCTTCCCTGTTTGATTCATCTCCCTTAAACTCATAAATGACATGAATGGCAATATATTCGATCGGCTGTTGTTTGCTTAATTCGCCTGTTACTTTAATGTTAAGTTCATTCACTTCTTTTCCCGCTTTTCGCAGGATTGCAATGATATCCATTCCTGTACAACCCGAAAGCGCAGTAAGTACAAATGGTTTGGGGATGGGGCCATGGTCTTCACCGCCTACCCGCTCTGGTGCATCCATGATGATCGTATGGCCATTGACCAGCGAATTAAACTGCATTTTACCCATCCATTGGGTTTCTATTTCATGTTGTGCCATGGCATTTAAATTTTCTTTTTACAGGTATTGATACCAATGATCTTATAAAGGGGGCAGAAGCCAATAAAACTTGTCAGCAGGAATACTGCAGCAAGTACCAATAGAACAATGCCCAGGGTGCCTGTGATGGTATTGGTATAATATAATATTCCTATGATCGCCGCAATTGCTATCCTGGTAGCCCTGTCGGCAGAACCCATGTTTGTTTTCATTGTAATTATTTTAATTTATAAATATTAGTAACAGGAACAATCAGGCTCCCTGGATGTAAAACAGGTTTTACTTTATCATCCGGGCATAAAATTACAACCCTGGCGGGTGCTGATGGGTGATGTATGTTACAGAAGAAAATGATTTATATCAGAGAATGGAGATCCTGTTACGTGAAAGTGCGATGAGTTTGGAATTTTCCATTTGTTTTAACACCCTGCTAACAGCTTCCCGGGTAGTACCGAGTTCATCTGCCAGCTGTTGATGTGTAACGGATATTTCCTTTGAATGGAATAGGGCAGATTTTTGGTTGAGTAATTGAAGCAGCCGGGTATCCATTTTCTGAAATGCAACTGCATTGACAACTTCCAGTAACTCTTCGAAACGTTTTTGATACAGGTTAAAAATAAAATCTGTCCATTCCGGAAATTTCTTAATCCATTCACTTGCCTTTTCAACAGGGATCAACAATATTTCTGCATCCTCTTCCACAATTGCCTTGATCTTGCTGCTGTCATTATGAATACCTGCCAGGAAAGACATGATGCAGCTTTCTCCCGGTTTTATGTAATACAGCAATATTTCCCGGCCTTCTTCATCTGTTTGTATCACTTTAATACTTCCGGAAAGAACTATGGGTATTGATTTAATATAAGCATGGATATTTAAAATAACAGTTCCTGCAGAAAAAGAATTGATCTGCGCTGTCTCGAAAACCTCTTTATTTAATAGTGAGTGAAATAAATTCTCCTTTATCTCTGCCATGCTAATTTATTTACTCAGGTGCATGCTCCGTTCCTTATATAATTGCCGGAAATAAGGGTCACGCAGGTCTTTGATAAAGCGGATGGCCTCACCGGTACTTTTCATTTCCGGGCCGAGTTCTTTATTTACGCCCGGGAATTTATTGAATGAGAAAACGGGTTCCTTGATAGCGAAACCTGTTAGCTTTTTCTCGTAAACAAAATCTTTTATTTGGGCCGCGCCGATCATAACCTTGGTAGCAATATTCAGGTAAGGTATCTGGTATGCCTTTGCAATGAACGGCGTGGTACGGGAAGCACGCGGATTGGCTTCGATCACAAAAACATTCCCGTCTTTAATGGCAAACTGGATATTGATCAGTCCTTTTATATCCAATGCCCGGGCGATCTTTTCTGCATACTCTTCCATGGTGTGAACGATCAGCGGTGATAAATTGAATTGTGGCAACACCGCATTGCTATCACCGCTATGGATACCCGCAGGTTCAATGTGTTCCATCACACCCATTACATGAAATTCCTTGCCGTCAAAGATGGCATCGATCTCTGCTTCCTGGCAGCGATCCAAAAAGTTATCAATTAAAATTTTATTACCGGGTAAATGCTTGATCAGGCTCAACACGCCTTTTTCCAGTTCATCGTCATTCAATACGATCCGCATACGTTGCCCTCCCAATACATAACTTGGCCTTATCAATACAGGGTATCCTACTTCCCTTGCTACTTCAATAGCTTCATCGGTATTATAGGCCGTACCGTACCTGGGATAAGGGATGTCCAAAGATTTCAGCATGTCACTGAAGCGCCCGCGGTCTTCAGCAATATCCATATTGTCGAACGAAGTTCCAATTATCTTTATTCCTTTCCCATGCAAACGGCGGGCAAGCTTTAAAGCTGTTTGTCCGCCCAGTTGCACAATGACACCTTCCGGTTTTTCATGTTCAATGATCTCCCAAAGATGTTCCCAGAACACGGGTTCAAAATATAATTTATCTGCAATGTCAAAATCGGTACTTACAGTTTCGGGATTGCAATTGATCATGATGGCTTCATAGCCACATTCTTTTATTGCCAGCAAGCCATGTACACAACAATAATCAAACTCAATACCCTGGCCGATCCTGTTGGGGCCACTGCCCAGGACGATTATTTTCTTTTTGCCTGAGTCCTTGCTTTCATTGTTACTGAAACCGGTGCCTGCCAAAGCCTTATTTTCAAAAGTAGAATAGAAATAAGTCGTCTTTGCTTCGAACTCTGCACTGCATGTATCAACCATTTTAAATACCCTTGTCAATCCCATTGCCTTCCTGCGGTCGTACAATTCGTCATCAGTTCCGTCTTTCATGATCCTGCAGATCTGCTCATCGCTGAATCCCAGTACTTTGGCTTCTTTCAAAACTTCATCGGGCAGGCTTTGAAAATCATACTTCATTATTTCTTTCTCACAATCACATATCTTTTGGATCTGGTAAATGAACCAGCGGTCAATTTTTGTGCTTTCGCAAATGCGCTTGATACTGGCACCGGCCATCAGCGCATCTTTGATCCTGAATATCCTGTCCCACTTCGGTATCTTAATGTATTCTATGAGTTCATCTGCATGCATGAGGCTCTTGCCATAATAGCCAAGGCCAACAGCTTCATTTTCCAGACTTTGACAGGCTTTTTGAACAGCTTCAGCAAAGCTTCTCCCGATGCCCATTACTTCTCCAACACTTTTCATCTGGAAACCCAGTGTATCTTTTGCCCCTTTGAATTTATCGAAGTTCCAACGCGGTATTTTTACTATTACATAATCCAGTGCCGGTTCAAAGAACGCTGAAGTGGATTGTGTGATCTGGTTTTTCAACTCATCTAAATTGTAACCTATGGCAAGCTTGGCTGCAATTTTTGCAATGGGATATCCGGTTGCCTTGCTTGCCAATGCAGAAGAGCGGCTAACCCTCGGATTTATTTCCACTACGATGATCTCTTCGGTTAGTGGGTTGAGTGCAAATTGTACGTTGCATCCCCCGGCAAAATTTCCCAGGTTCCGCATCATGTCGATGGCGGTATTGCGCATGAGCTGGTAAGCAGTATCACTCAGGGTCATGATCGGTGCAACGGTTATGGAGTCCCCTGTATGAACTCCCATGGGATCAAAGTTTTCCACCCCGCAAATGATCACAACATTGTCATTGTTATCCCTCAAAAGCTCCAGCTCAAATTCTTTCCAGCCCAGTACTGCTTTTTCCACCAGCACCTCGTGTATGGGGCTTGCGATCAATCCCATATTCAATGCTTCATCCAGCTCTTCCTTATTAAAAACAATGCTGCCGCCGGTTCCCCCTAAAGTAAAGGATGGCCGGAGCACCAATGGGAATCCAATTTCCTGTGCAAATTCCTTTCCTTCCAAAAATGAGTTGGCAATTTTTGCCGGGCAGACGGGGATGCCCATTTCGATCATCCAGTTGCGGAATTTTTCCCTGTCCTCAGCTTTGTCAATGGCTTTGATATCAACCCCGATCAATCTTACACCGAATTTTTCCCAAATACCCAGTTCATCTACTTCTTTGCATAAGTTGAGTGCGGTTTGCCCGCCCATTGTTGGCAAAACCGCATCTATTTTATTTTCTTCTAATATTTGTTCTATGCTTTCCACGGTCAATGGAAGCAGGTAGACCCGGTCGGCCATCATTGGATCTGTCATAATGGTGGCGGGATTGCTGTTTATCAGGATCACTTTTACCCCTTCTTCACGCAGGCTCCTGGCAGCCTGCGTACCGCTGTAGTCAAATTCACAGGCCTGGCCGATGATAATGGGGCCGGAGCCGATAATTAAAACTGATGTGATGGAATTGTCCTTTGGCATAAGAAAGTCATTATAAGATGGCGTGCAAAAGTAATTGTAAAAAATAAGCGTCGCAAATTTTGCGACGCTTATTAAAATTTTTACTTTAAAAAATCATTCAATATCTATATATACATCATAATTGCCCTTTTCGTTGAAAAGTATTTCAGCACTCTCACCGTTACTTAAGCCAAAGATAGCCCTATAAGGAAATGTTACCTGCTGTATTTTAGTCAACGTGGAATTGGTCATCACCTGGTTATTTTTAGTATAATAAGTTCCGGTGATGGTAGTAACATTACTAATGATCGCACCCCCGCTTTTTAATTGATGAACTGTAATAAAAATATCTTCTCCTCTTTTGTCAGTTAGCCTGCAATCAACTTTAAGAACCCTCGTTGTGGTAGTTATTACTTCAAATTGTTTTTCGTAGGGGCCAAAATATTTATCCTTTTTCCAGAAACCCGAAATGACCGAATCTTCACCTGTGGTACTTTCATAATACATTTCACCCTTACCCTCCTTTCTGCCTTTTTTAAACATGCCAACGAAATAGTGTCCATCTTTCCAGGTATACATGCCTTTTCCGTCGGGATACCCGTCTCTAAAATCGCCTTCGTACTGGTCTGCCGCACCTACTGATTTTCCTTTACCATGGGCTTTGCCATCTGCACATTCACCCGTATATGAACCAATGATAACATCCATTTTAACCTCGCAGGGTTTTTCCTGTGCAGATAATTCTACGGCATAAAATAAAAAAGACAGGATAAGAAATGATAACTTTTCCATAAGTAATATTCGGTATTAATTTTTTAATTCTGTACAGGAATGGAAACGAACCAGTCAGCTTCTTCAAACAACTCAATATCAACTGTGGAATTTGAGCCGAAAACAAAGGTAGCCCTGAACGGAAACACAACATTCTTAAACTTTGTAATCATAGTTTCCACCCTTGACCCTTATTTTAAATGTTCCTTCATAACTATCTGTACCAATTGACTTGCCTTCGCCGTTGGCTTCTTTGCCAGAACATTGACCTACATAAGTACCTTCAATTGATGCCATCAATACTTCACAGGTTTGTGCCTGGCCCACTGCAAAAGATCCATGAATTAAAAAAACAGTGATGATGATAAATAATTTCACGCGTACCTGGTTTGATTAAAAGATATCTTCAATGAATATAGTAATTTTATCGGATCATTGCAAAAAAACCAGTTTAATTATTTTAAAAATAATGGCCTTTAACCCGAAAGTATTTTACACTATAGTTGCTCTTTTATTTCTTTGCCAACATTCGTTCTCACAATCATTCCCCGAAAAAAACTACCCGCAACAATATTTCCAATGGCCCGTTGGAACTGCAGTGGGTATTGTGGCAAATTTTGGAGAACTGCGACCTAACCATTATCATATGGGGCTTGATTGCAGGACAGATCAAAAAGTGAACGTGCCCGTATATGCTGCTGCTGAAGGGTATATTGCAAGGGTTAAAATTGAACCATTTGGTTTTGGAAGAAGTATTACCATCAATCATCCAAATGGCTTGTCTACACTATATGCGCACCTGAATTTATTTGCCCCTGAACTGGAAAAATATATTACTGATCAACAATACAAATTGCAGCAATGGGATGTCACCATAGCTGTGCCGGAAAAATTATTCCCGGTAAGCAAAGGAGATCCTATTGCATACAGTGGCAATACAGGAGGCTCACAAGGCCCGCATACACATTTTGAAATACGCGATACAAAAACAGATAAGGTCTTAAACCCTTTGCTTTTTGGTTTCCCTATTCCCGACACGATCCCGCCCAATATTATTCGCCTGGCTATTTATGACCGGCGTTATAGTACCTATGAACAAATTCCAAAGATCTATTCATTAAAAAAAATAAAAGGTATTTATCAACCGGTTACTGCAATCATCCCGGTAAGCACTGATAAACTAAGCTTTGCCATAACAGCATTCGACCGGTACACCGGGTCAACCAATCAAAATGGTATTTATAAAGCACTGTTATATGACAATGGAAATGCTATATGCGGTTTTGAAATGGATAGCATCAGCTATGATGAAACAAGATACCTCAATGCACATATAGATTATAAAACAAGAAGCAATGGCGGGCCATTCTTAGAACATTTATCCCGGTTGCCCGGGTATATTAATGGCATTTATAAAACCGATGATAGTGATGGGGTCATTTTTTTAGAAGATACCACTGTTCACCTGATCAAAATACTGGTAACAGATGCAAATGGCAATAACAGCACGCTCGAATTTTATGTAAAAATAAATGCTGTTGTTGAAAAAAATATTGTTGCTAATAGATCCATAGTTTTTTATCCCGGTTATGTAAATGTATTTGAGAATGCTGATATTTGTTTTTACCTGCCGGAGAATTGTATCTATGATTCTTTTCATTTTACATACAATGAAGTTGTTCCTGCAAGTGGAAAAAGGATCTACCAGTTACACAATACATCTGTTCCTTTACAAACTTATTTTCCTGTAAGTATCCGGGCCGATTTTTCAACGAATGATACAGGAAGGATCGTTATGAAAAGGTCTTCTGGCAGTAAAGAAGATTACAAGAAAGCCGTTTATGAGAACGGCTGGTACAGGGCTTCGTTCAGGGAATTTGGCAATTTTCAACTGATGGTTGACAGTATCCCGCCTGCTGTCACCCCCCTTGGTTTTAAAGAAGGCATGAAGACATCGAAACTCAGCAGGATCAAATTTGCCGTTATTGATAATACAGAGGAAATAAAAAAATTCACGGCCCTTCTTGATGGGAACTGGCTGCGCTTCAGTAATGATAAAGGCCGTAATTTTATTTATGAATTCGATGAACATTGCAGCAGCGGTGAGCATGAATTGATCATAATTGCCGAAGACCAGGTTGGTAACAAAACCGAAAAAAGATATCATTTTACAAGATAAAAGTTACCGCTGATTCGGTTGAACATGCTTTAAAAAGATCAGTGAATCAGTGGCAAAAACCAATCATCAATGACCAAATTAACAGAGGGACAAAAAGCCCCGGCATTTAAAGGGCCTGATCAAAACGGTGAACCTGTTTCTTTATCCGGCCTTAAAGGAAAAAAAATTGTACTGTATTTCTATCCTGAAGATGATACACCCACCTGCACCGACCAGGCCTGCAACCTGCGGGATAATTTTGGCTTGCTTAAAATGAACGGGTTTACCGTCATAGGCATCAGCCCCGATGAGGTCAAAAAGCATAAAAAATTTGAAGGAAAATTCAGCCTTCCTTTTACATTGATCGCCGATCCGGAACATACCATTATTGATAGATATGGTGTATGGGGTGAGAAGCAATTATGGGGAAGGAATTATATGGGTTTGCACCGCACTACTTTCCTGATTGATGAAAAAGGGGTCATTCAAAAAATATTTTTAAAGCCCAGAAGTAAAAGGCACACAGAAGAGATCTTAAGCGCCTGGGAAGCTGTGGCTGCAAAAAATAAAACCCGGAAATAACGATTTAATATAAGACGTAATAAAGAACATCGTGAGTTGGATTGATAACGGAGATCCCAATAATTAGTTAAACTATTCCCTGATCGGGCTTTAAAAAAGTCCTTGGTTTTTGGTTCATAGTTGGATTCGTACATTGCGGGCTTCAAACTATGAACTATGAACTATGAACTATGAACTATGAACTATGAACTATGAACTAT
>JBDTWL010000022.1:0-56136 GCA_040006715.1 Ferruginibacter sp.
TTTGCTTATATAAATTACCGATCGTCATCTTAAAAGTTTTTTTACTCATTCCAAAGAATGAATAAATTTCTTCAGGATCACTTTTATCATAATAAGGCAGGTAGCCGTCATTCTCTTTTAAAAGCCTTAATATTTTTGCTCCCTCATCTTCAACCCTGTTATAGCCCGGTTTACCGGCGGCAACATCTATTTTATTATCTGCGGGGTAGATCTTTTTGATAAAGCCTGTAAATTTATCACCAGCTGTTATATTCCTGTATATCTCGTTAAAATGCAAAACCCCGGTGTGCTGGTTGTTGATGATCATAACATAGCCGATGTCCGTTCGACGGTAAACGATCAGGTCAACCAGATCCAGTTCATTAACGGTCAGCTTTTCATTACCCAGGAATGGCTCCAGTTTTTCCGTAGCAGCTATACGCCCTGTTTGTTCATCCAAATAGATCTTTACCAGGTATTCCCCATTCGGGATCATGGTCGTTTGCTGCTTGGATTTGGGAACAAAAATATCCTTCATCAATCCCCAGTCAAGGAATGCTCCATGTTCTGTAACGGTTACCGTTCTTAATTTTACGATATCACCCAACACTCCCAGTGGCTCCTGCGTTGTTGCAATGATCCTGTCCTCACCATCATGGTAAACAAAAACCTTTAGTTCATCACCTTCTTTGGTACCGGCTGGTACGAACCGCTTTGGGAGTAAAATACCTTCATTGCCATCATCAAGGTAAACACCAAAATCCACGGTACGTAAAACCCTTAATAAATTGTATTCTCCAACCTTTACCATGACCATTATTTAAAGTGCAAGTTACACAAAAGCCTGTCGACGGTCGTAAACCCTGTCGGCGGCTTTTGCCCCGACAGCGGTTGTATCTGATCTAAACCTCTCTTTGAGCCTAACCGCTGTCGGGGTTTGCAACCGCCGACAGGGTTAGGCTCAAATGTGTTATCTTCACCTAAATAAAACGATTTTTTTGAATTTCTCAACATTTGGATTTGACAGCAGGCTAATGGAAGGCATTGACGCCTCCGGCTATGAAGAAGCAACACCGGTACAACAACAGGTAATTCCGAGAATAATGGAAGGCAAAGACATTATTGCCTCTGCACAGACCGGAACCGGTAAGACCGCGGCCTTCCTGCTCCCACTGATCAATAAGATCATTACATCTTCGCACGACCAGCATACCATCAATGCATTGGTGATTGTGCCTACACGTGAACTTGCCGTACAGATCGCTCAGCACCTCGAGGGACTTTCCTATTTTGCCGGCATCAGCTCAATAGCTGTTTATGGTGGTGGAGACGGGAATGCTTTTGTGCAGGAAAAGAAAGCACTCAGCATGGGGGCAGATATAGTTGTCTGTACACCCGGTAAAATGATGGCCCATATAAAAATGGGTTATGTAAAACTGGATGGATTAAAATACCTGGTATTGGATGAAGCAGACCGGATGCTTGATATGGGATTTTATGATGATATCATGTTCATAATTAAACACCTTCCTCCTAAAAGGCAAAACCTGCTGTTTTCAGCTACCATGCCACATAAGATAAGGGAGCTGGCACGTAAGATCCTCCACCATCCGGATGAAATAAATATTTCAATCAGCAAACCACCTGAAAAGATCATTCAGCAGGCTTTTATGGTATACGATGCTCAAAAGATACCGCTGGTACTTTATTTGTTAAGAGAGAAAAAATTCAAAAGTGTTTTGATCTTCTGTAGCAGTAAACTTAGTGTAAAGCAACTCACGCGTGACCTTAAACGAAATAAGCTTTTGGCTGATGAGATACACAGTGACCTTGACCAGGATAAAAGGGAAGACGTTTTGATCCAATTCAAAAGCGGCCGTTTACCGATACTGGTTGCCACTGATATATTAAGCCGTGGCATCGATATCGATAATATTGACCTTGTCATAAATTTTGATGTTCCCCACGATGGAGAAGATTATGTACACAGGATCGGCCGAACTGCACGTGCAGAAGCCGATGGTACTGCCTATACGTTTGTGAGCCTTAAAGAACAACGCAAACTGATGGCTATTGAAAAGTTGTTGGGCGGACCGGTTCCAAAGGCAACAGTTCCCGCTGAACTTGGCGAAGTGCCGCAATATGATCCAGCTGCCAATAGGTCTGCGGGGAACAAGCGTTTCTCAAAAAAACCACAGAACAGGTCGTTCAATAAAAGAACAGGATAAAAGGTTTAAAGTTTGAGGCTTGTAAACCCAACTTCGAACGCCGAACTTCAAACCTCAAACTAATATTCTCCTTCAGCTGAAATATATTTGTAAAAACTACAAACGATCAGCACAACTTCAGGCATATTATCCAGTCCGGTAGAATATTTAACCGGCATCACTGCACAGCGGGGAGATCTGCTGCGTAAAGAACTCCAGGTATTTAATTTTAAGGACCTGCTTGAACATTATCCTATCAGGCATATTGATAAGACCAGGGTTGATAAGATCGCCAGCCTTAACCACACCACAGATTATACGCAGGTTGCAGGAGCTTTAATCGGTATGGAAATACTGGGAGAAAGGCAGGGCCGGCGGTTGGTGGCACATTTAAAAGATGAGACAGGGGTCATTGAATTGGTATGGTTCCAGGGCATCAGCTGGGTTCAGAAGATATTGGTAACCGGTCAGCAATACCTGGTATTCGGTAAACTCGGGTTTTTTATGGGCAAACCGCAGATAGCACACCCTGAAATAGAAAATTATACACCTCAAAAAGCTTCCGGTAAGGCACACCTGGAACCCATCTATCCTTCTACGGAAAAATTAAAAGCAAAAGGGTTGACCGGGAGAGCTATCGGGAAATTTACGTTTGAGCTTTTGCAAAAAATTTCAGAAAAAGACCTTCCAGAAAACCTGCCTGAAACTGTTATTAAAAAGTATAAATTAATAAAGCGATATGACGCTTTCAAACATATACATTTTCCTTCATCTGTTCAACACCAGGAACATGCAGTTCGCCGTTTAAAATTCGAAGAATTTTTCCTGGCCCAATTGAGGATACAATTGATCAAACTGAACCGGCAACGTTTTAGCAAAGGCCTGGTATTTGGAAAAGTAGGGGCCTTGTTCAATGATTTTTACCGGCATCATCTTCCTTTTGAATTGACCGGGGCGCAAAAAAATGTATTGAAGGAGATACGCAAGGATGCAGGCAGCGGCCACCAGATGAACCGCCTCTTACAGGGAGATGTGGGCAGTGGAAAAACAATGGTGGCATTACTAAGCATGCTCATTGCAGCAGACAATGGTTTCCAATCTGTGCTGATGGCACCTACAGAGATCCTGGCCCAACAACATTTTAATAACATAACTGAATTATTGAATGAATTACCCGTAACCGTTAGTTTACTCACCGGGTCTACTTCTGCAAAAAACCGAAAACCGGTTTTAAGGTCATGCGAAGATGGTTCTTTGAATATTTTGATCGGCACCCATGCGATCATTGAAGACAAAGTTGTTTTTAAGGATCTTGGTTTTGCCGTAGTAGATGAGCAACACAAATTTGGAGTAGCCCAAAGAGCAATGTTGTGGAAGAAAAATACAATACCTCCGCATATACTGGTCATGACAGCCACTCCCATACCCCGGACTTTAGCCCTTACAGCATACGGAGACCTGGATTATAGCGTTATAGATGAGCTGCCACCCGGCAGAAAACCCATTACCACCGTTCACAGGAACGAGATGGCCAGGCCGCAAGTAATGGATTTTATAAAAGAGCAAATACATTTAGGCAGGCAGGCTTATATCATTTACCCGCTTATTGAAGAAAGCAGTAAACTCGATTATGAGAACCTGATGAAAGGTTTTGAAGAAGTAAAATCATTTTTCCCTGAACCAAAATACTGGATAAGTATGGTGCACGGAAAACAACCACCTGATCAAAAAGAAACAAACATGCAGCGTTTTGTTCATGGAGACACTCAAATACTGGTAGGCACAACTGTTATTGAAGTAGGCGTGAATGTACCAAATGCTTCTGTTATGGTCATCGAAAGTGCGGAAAAATTCGGGCTTTCTCAATTGCACCAGTTACGGGGCAGGGTTGGCAGGGGAGCAGAGCAAAGTTTCTGTGTATTACTTACCGGGCAAAAATTATCAAATGATGCCAGGGAGCGATTGAAAATAATGGTGGGTACCAATGATGGGTTTAAGATCGCAGAAAAAGACCTAGAGATACGCGGCCCCGGGGAAATGGAGGGTACAAAGCAAAGTGGCGTATTAAACTTTAAGCTGGCCAGCATTGTCCATGATAAAACAATGCTCGAAGCAGCCAGGGCCGCTGTTGAACAAATAATCCAAACCGACCCGGAACTGGAAATGCCTGAAAACATGCCTGTCAGGAATTTTCTTCAGCAACAAAGGGGTAAAACATTGTGGAGTAAAATAGCATAGGTACGATAATTGTTAAAGCTAAAATAAAGCTCTCTTACGGACAAACTAATCAATAATATTTTCGTTTATTATAAGTAAATTGTATAAAAATAACAGATTGATCAGATCGAGAAAGATATCAGCTATCCTATGGTTGTTTTTGGCCATTTTTTTTTATTCTAAGGATGTGAAGGCTCAGATGGAATTTGTAGAGAACAAAGGCCAATGGGACAAAAATGTTAATTATAGGGGAGACTTTAAAACAGGGTCTTTTTTCATTGAAAATAAAGGGTTCACGGTTCTACTTCATGATCCCAGGGATGTACAGACCCTTTCTGCTCTTACCCATGGACATAATACAAATAAAGAGATAGCATCCCAGCCTTTCACTTTTCATTCATTCGCCTATAAGGTCAAATTCCTTGGTGCTGCTGGAAAGATCCAGGCCATACCCGATAAGCCATTTCCCACCTATAATAATTATTTCATAGGCTATGACAGGTCTTCCTGGGCAAGCAATTGTAAATTATTCCAGGCGATCACTTACAAAAACATTTATCCTAATATCGATGTCAGGTATTACAGCAACGGGGGCAAACTTAAATATGATTTTATAATACACCCCGGTGGGAATGTTTCCGAAATAGCCATGCAATATGATGGCCCTTCCGATCTTTTTGTAAAAGATAAAGAACTTAATATAGTCACTTCTGTAACTGTTGTAAAAGAGCTCTACCCTTACAGCTACCAGACAGCATCCGGGAAAAGAGAGGATGTAGATTGTAAATACATTGTAAGAAATAATATTGTGACCTTCCAGGTAAAGAACCAGGACCCGAAAGCTACACTGGTAATCGATCCTTCCATAATTTTTTCTTCTTTTACAGGCAGTTCTGTCGATAACTGGGGCTATACAGCTACACCTGGCCCGGATGGAAGTTTTTTTGCAGCAGGGATTGCTTTCGGGGCAGGCTACCCTGTTTCTCCAGGAGCATTCAGTACAATTTTTAATGGAGGTGTTGATGAAGATCTTTTCCCTCCCTACGATATTGCCATTTTTAAGTTCTCCCCCAATGGCAGCCAAAGGCTTTATGCAACATACCTGGGTGGTAATGGCAATGAACAGCCTCATAGTATGATCGTAGATGCACAGGGAAATTTAGTTGTTGCAGGCAGGACAAATTCAGGGAATTTTCCTGCTACGGTCCCCCGGATAGGTTCGGGAGGAGTTTATGACATCTTTATTACAAAATTCAATGCAGCAGGAAATGCCTTGATGGGTTCTGTAAAAATTGGCGGCAGCGCTGATGACGGCGTTAATATCAGGCCAAAATACCGGGGAACGCAGTCTTTGCCGGCTGCTGATGGCATACGCAGGAATTATGGTGATGATGCCCGCAGTGAGGTGATCCTGGATGGATCAAACAATATTATCCTGTCTTCCTGTACACAATCTCCTAATTTCCCGGTGACTGCCGGAACCCCGATCCAGTCGATCTATGGTGGTGGCCGGCAGGATGGTGTAATTTTAAAATTCAATTCAAATTTATCTTCTTTACTGTTCAGCTCATTTTTCGGTGGCTCAGGTGATGATGCTTGTTTTGTTGCAAGTATAAATCCACTTACAGGTAATATATACATAGGCGGATCAACTACCAGTAATAATATACCCGGCAATAAGACCGGGGTCATTAATGCAACATTCCAGGGCGGGATATCCGATGGGTATGTTACAGAGATCAGGAGTGACGGTTCAGGCATCATTAAAACAACTTACCTGGGAACGAATGGAATTGATATGCTTTATGGCCTTAAATTCGACAAATTCGGTTTTCCATATGTTATGGGTACAACCACGGGTAACTGGACGGTTACCCCTAACGTAAATTTCAGTAATCCCGGGTCCAAACAATTCATCAGTAAGTTACAACCCGACCTGTCGGGTTATGTTTATTCAACTATATTCGGTACCAATTCTTCTGTCCCGAATATTTCTCCCATTGCCTTCCTGGTAGACCGATGCCAGAATGTATATGTTTCAGGATGGGGTGGAGGTATCAACGTAGACCAACATTATACAACCGGAAATACCACTGGGTTGCCTGAAGTAAATCCTTTACCTGGACTCCCTTCAGCAGATGGTGCAGACTTTTACTTTTTTGTATTGGAAAAAAATGCACAAAGCCAGCTTTTTGGTTCACATTTTGGCCAGTTTGGAGCTTTGGGAGATCACGTGGATGGCGGTACCAGCAGGTTTGATGATAATGGTGTTATTTACCAGGCAATGTGTGCCAATTGTAATGGCGGAACCGTTTTCCCAACTACACCGGGCTCATGGTCTACAGGAAATGGCAGCAGTGGCTGCAATGAGGCAGCTGTAAAAATTGAAATGAATTTCACGGGTGTGGCAGCCGGCTTACAGGCATCTATAAACGCTGTTATTAATGATACAACAGGTTGTATTCCCCTGACAGTTAATTTCATGGATACTTTGCAGAAAGGGAAAAAATTCTACTGGAATTTCGGTGATGGCTCACCCGTAGTTGTTACAACGGCTTTCAATGTTTCACATACTTATAATTTTGTCGGCAATTTTACTGTAATGCTGATCGCGGAAGACAGTTTGACCTGTAATATCAGGGATACGGCATATAAGATCATTAAAGCAGGAAACAATAAAGCAAACCTTGATTTCATTTTCCAAAAATTATTACCCTGTGAAAGCCTTACCATGCAATTCACAAATACATCTTCACCAACATTCGGAAGTTTTGGGCCGAGGAGTTTTTACTGGGATTATGGTGATGGCTCTCCGCGTGATACAGCAGCGCTTACACCTCCGCGTGTACATACCTATGCGGGACCCGGCGTTTACAACGTAAAACTATTTATATTAGACACTACATTTTGTAACTCGCCCGATTCAATTGAAAAAACGATCAGGTTAAGCCCTATCGTAACTGCCTCATTCAAAACAGCTGCATTGGGTTGTGCCCCTTATACAGCCGTATTTGATAATACATCCCTCGCGGGCACTGATTTCAAATGGGAGTTTGGTGACGGCACTTTTTCTACGGATGTGACCCCGACCCATTTATACGCGAATCCCGGAACTTACAATGTAAGACTGATAGCTATTGATACTAATACCTGTAATAAGATCGATACATCGGCTTATTTTACAATAACGGTTGTATCGAAACCAACTGCTTTTTTCAGTTGGTCACCTGTTCCGCCGCAGGAAAATGTGCCGGTTAGCTTTACTAATCTTTCATCTCCTGACGCCACTCATTTTCTGTGGAATTTTGGCGATGGAGAAAGTTCTACAGTTAGAGATCCCGTGTACCAGTATAACGCTACAGGTACTTTTACTGCTGAGCTGATAGCATACAATGCAGCTAATTGTACGGATACATTCCGGCTACCCGTAAATGTTATTGTATTGCCTTTACTGGATGTGCCGAATGCATTTACGCCCGGCCGCTTCGGTGTGAACGGCATCGTATCAGTAAAAGGATTCGGCATAGGTAAAATGGAATGGCGGATTTACAACAGGTGGGGGCAGCTGATCTTCCAGACCAGCAACAGGAGCCAGGGATGGGATGGCACTTTTAAGGGTAAACTTCAGCCCATGGACGTATATGCATATACGCTGGACGTAGAATTCACCAACGGAAAAAAATTAAGAAAAACAGGCGATATAACTTTATTAAAATAATGAGTAGAATCAAGATCATATCATTTGTATCAATGTTGTTCATGCTGTTTGAAAGATCGCAAGCACAGGACCTTCATTTTTCGCAGTTCTTTAATTCGCCCTTGACAACCAATCCTGCCAATACCGGGTTCATTCCGGATGCAGATTACAGGCTGGGTGCACATTACCGCAATCAATGGAGTACGATCATGTCTTCTCCCTATAAAACCATCAGTGTATTCGGCGATGCACAGCTTTTCAGGAATACATTGGAAAACGGATGGCTAGGTGTAGGTGCTTTGATCCTCAGCGACCAGGCCGGAAGCGGTAGTTTAACATCAACAAAGGTATATGGGTCGGTGGCCTATCATCAAATGCTTGGCAACAGCAGTTTATTAAGTGCGGGCTTTAACCTGGGCTGGGCCAACAAGCGTATAGATCAGTCACACTTAAAATTCCCCGACCAGTTTGATGGCCATTTCTTTGACCACAACGTGTCTACTGCGGTAACGCTTGCAAATACCAATGTGAGTTATTTTGATATGCAGGCAGGCATGAATTATGCATATTTCCCTGAAGAAAATATTTATATCAATGCAGGGTATTCCATACATCATGTCAACAGGCCGAAAGAAAGTTTTTTTGCTGATAAATCTGCCGATGCCATCATCCCGATGAGGCATATCGGCTTTATCAATGCCATATTAAAAGTGAATCCAAAGGTCATTATCAACCCGAATATTTATTTTACCACCCAGGCGAGGTCAACTGAATTAATGGGGGGATTGAATGCAAATTATAACCTGTCTGAATACGGCGAAATACAATTAGTTGCAGGTTTATATTACCGCTATAAAGATGCTTTCATTCCGATGGTAGGCCTTGAATACAAAAATATAAGGATCACATTCAGCTATGATGTAACTACTTCAGGACTGAACAGCTTTAATAATTACCGCGGCGCCAGCGAGTTTAACCTGATCAAGAACGGGTTTTACCCTGAAAATGTTGACAGGCAATCACTTTGCCCCAAGTTCTGATGTTTGATGGTTTACAGCTTTTTTGAAAGGTGTAAACTATCAAACATCAGAACTTTTTACGATTTTTGCATAAAGAAATATACATGCCTGTATCTGCAGAAGAAAAAAACAAATTCCTCGTACATCTTTCTGAATTCAAAAAAATTGCAGGGGATAATTATGTATTCACTGACCAAGAAAGCCTGGACCATTACGCCCACGACGAAACGGAGAACCTGCATTTTCTGCCGGATATCGTTATCAAGCCCCGTACTGCCAAAGAAATAAGTGCACTGATGAAGATCTGCAATGCAAATAAGATCCCTGTAACGCCCCGGGGTGCGGGAACTGGATTGAGTGGCGGCGCATTGCCTCATAAGGGGGGAGTGCTCATTTCTTTTGAGCGAATGAATTCCATTATTGAAATTGATGAACGTAACCTGCAGGTTACTGTTGAGCCGGGTGTTATAACTGAGGTACTTCAAAATGCTGTTAAAGAGAAGGGGTTGTTTTATCCGCCCGATCCCAGCAGCAGGGGAAGTTGTTTTATCGGGGGCAATATTGCGGAGAATAGCGGTGGGCCTAAGGCAGTGAAGTATGGAGTTGTGAAAGATTATGTATTGAACCTGGAAGTTGTATTGCCTAATGGTGAGATCATCTGGACAGGTGCGAATGTGTTAAAAAATTCTACGGGTTATAATTTAACACAATTGATGGTGGGTAGCGAAGGAACTTTAGGCCTGGTTACTAAAATTGTTTTGAAACTCCTGCCACATCCAAAATTTGACCTGCTGATGCTTGTGCCTTTTCAGGACCTTGAAAAAGCAGGCGCTGCGGTGAGCGCCATCTTTAGGGCCGGCTTTACACCCAGTGCATTGGAATTGGTGGAAATTGATGCATTAAGGATCGTTAGCAGTTTTGTTGACAGTGCTGTGGTTCCCGTAACGGATGATACAGCAGCACACCTCATCATTGAGGTAGATGGGAATCACCTGGAAACACTGATGAGTGAAATGGAAGCAATAGCTGTACTGCTTACTGAATTTGATTGTGGGGAGATATTTTTTGCTGATGATGCCCAGCAAAAGGCTGAGTTATGGAAATTACGCCGAAGGGTAGCCGAAGCGGTAAAGCTTGCAGGTTATACGATCGAAGAAGATACCGTTGTGCCAAGAGCGGAATTGCCCGCATTGATAAGGGGCGTGAAAGAACTTGGCATTAAATATGATTTCCAAGCGGTATGCTATGGGCATGCAGGTGATGGTAACCTGCACATCCGGATCAAAAAAGAAGGCAGTATTTACAGTTTGAATAACCCCGATGTGATACCGGCTTTAAAAGCCTTGTTCCAACTGGTGAAATCTTTGGGCGGCACCATCAGTGGTGAGCATGGTATCGGGCTTATACAGAAAGAATATATGGATATTGTGTTTGAAGACGCCGGCTTGCAGGTAATGCGGGGCATTAAAAGATCCTTTGATCCTAATAATATCCTGAATAGTGGCAAAATATTTGACCTCTAATTTTTTAAAAACCTACTATATGAAAAATGTCATTGCTTTGATCCTGGTCTCTTTTCTTGCTGTGAACAGTTATGCTCAACAGGAAGAAGTTGAGATGAAAACCGTAAAAGAATCCACTGAAGATGATGGACCAAAAGGCGGCTTTAAAAAAGACCATTTATTTATTGGAGGCGGAATACAGTTCTCGTTCTCAAATTACGACTTTGTAATTGGTGGTAGCCCCGTTATTGGGTATAGTATAAATAAATGGGTTGATATAGGCATTGGATTAAACGTAACTTATATCTCTGAAAAAGAGGTTCAGTATGATGCGTATGGTGATTTGAGGGCAACAGGCAATAAAATTCACCAAACAGATATTGCGCCTATTGCTTTTGCAAGATTTTACCCATTGAAATTCTTATTTATCCAGGCGCAAGGCGAGCAAAATTTTATTTCTCAAAAATATATTTCCGGTTATGGGCAACCAGCTCTTAAAGCTAATTATGATGCAACCAGTTTACTACTCGGCGTTGGTTATGCTAGTGGAAGGGAAGGAGTGGGTAATTTTTTTTATTACGTTTCGTTGTCAGTAGATGTATTAAAAAACAGGTACTCACCTTATGTTCAACAGGCTTTGAACGGGAGTGTAAATATGTTGCCAATACTTAGAGCCGGTATACAGGTCCCATTATTCCAGGGTAAAAGAAACAGGTAAAAAATAATTTCAAAAAATTTTTTTGCCACTTATTTAATGATTAGTTTGGAAGCATTTGATATTAATCAGTAAATCAGTTGCAAGATCACAAATATTTCAATAATTCTGACGGTTCATTAATGACCGTCATTTTTATTTCGGGGTGATCATAGAGAAAACCTTCCTCGTGCATCCTTTGAATATGTGCCACCAGGTGATCGTAAAAGCCTCCCGAATTGAGGAAGAATATTTTTTTGTCGTGAATGTTAAGCTGGTTCCATGTAAGCATTTCAAATACTTCATCCAATGTACCATACCCGCCGGGAAGGATGATCGCAACATCACATTTTTCATAAAGCATTTGCTTGCGAATGTGCATGGTATCCACAACAAGCAATTCTGTTAAACCGTCATGCTGGTGCTCCCAGTCTGTAAGCATTTTTGGAATGATACCGATGACCTTTCCATTTTTTTCAAGTGTTGAATTGGCCACGGCAGCCATCAAGCCTTTATTACCACCACCATAAATGACCGTGATGTCTTTTGCTGCAAGCAAATGGCCAAGCGCTCTTGTATGAGCTTCAAATAAGGGATTGTTACCTGTTTTACTTCCGCAAAAAACTGCTATGGATCGTATTGACATGCGTTTTATAAATTATTTATGAGCAAAGACACAAAGATTTTTTATATTTTCAATCTTATTTTTGCATTATGTTGTTCAGATAACGTGAGCTTTTCACAAGTTTGATATTAAAACTTTTGGAAAAACATTGTTTCCCGAACTGCAAATAAACCATTTTCTATGTCGCCATATCTCTTATTATCCTTTGTGTTGGGATATTTTATCCTGCTTTTTATCGTAGCATGGATCACCAGCCGTAATTCAAACAATGATTCCTTTTTTATAGGCAATAAAAACTCCAACTGGAAACTGGTGGCTTTTGGTATGATCGGCACATCACTCAGCGGGGTGACTTTTGTAAGCGTTCCCGGCAGTGTTGGGAACATTGGTAAAATGGGAGCCATGCCCAATGCCCTTGGTTATTTCCAGGTTGTGATCGGTTATTTACTGGGCTATCTTGTGATCGCATATGTATTGCTGCCGTTGTATTATAAAATGAACCTCACTTCCATCTACAATTACCTAAAGCAACGTTTTGGTGAATGGGCCTATAAGACCGGTGCATCATTTTTTATCCTTTCAAGAACGGTAGGGGCTACAGCCCGCTTATACCTTGTAATAAACATCCTGCATATTTTTATTTTGTCCCAGTTGCATATACCTTTCTGGGTCTCAGCAGCGGTGGTTTTGCTCATGATATTATTGTACACTTTTGAAGGAGGCGTTAAAACAATTGTTTATACCGATACATTGCAGACTTTCCTTATGATCACGGGCCTGATCGTTTGCGTGGCATATATATTGCACAACCTCCATTTTTCTATAACGGATGCGGTTAATGCCATGGAAGCGAAAAGCCTTACCAAAATTTTTAATACGGATGTGAACAGTAAGGGCTTTTTCTTAAAGCAGATCATCGGTGGTATGTTCATAACCATTGCCATGACAGGGCTTGACCAGGAAATGATGCAGAAGAATATCAGCGTTAAAACCTTAAAGGATTCTCAAAAGAATATCCTCACCTTTAGTGTGATACTTGTTTTTGTAAACCTGTTATTCCTGTTACTTGGCGGTTTGCTATACATATACGCTTTCAATAATGGGTCATCTTTTACAAGTATGGTTGCAGATAATAAGGAAGTGTTCGGTCTTTATCATAATAACCTGAATATAACAGGTGATAATTTATTTCCTTCCATTGCTTTGGGATTGTTTCAACAGGTGCCTGCCATCATATCCGTCATATTTATCATTGCCCTGATCTCTGCTTTGTTCCCCAGCGCCGATGGCGCCCTGACAGCACTCACCTCTTCCTTTTGTATCGACATTCTTGGATTGAAGGAAAGGAACGACCTGAATGAAAAACAAAGAAGGAATATACGCCTTACAGTTCATTTGTCCATGACCGTTATATTCTTCCTCTGCATACTTGTTTTCAGGGAGATCAACAGCCGTTCCATCATAGATAAGATACTGGACCTTGCAGGCTATACTTACGGCCCTTTACTGGGGTTGTTCTCCTTTGGGATCCTTACCAAAAGATCGTTGCCCAATAGTTTTATCATTGCCATGATCGCATTGATAAGCCCGGTGATCTGCTATTTTTTGAAGACCAATTCAACAGCTATCCTGTGGGGATATGATATCGGTATCGAAATTTTGTTAATAAACGGCCTGTTAACATTCCTGGGCTTGTTAATAATTTCCAAAAAATCTGTCATACAATAAATTTTAATGGAGATCATCAATCAAATTGCCGAAACCTATTCAAAAAAATATACTTCCATGTTGGATGCAGTTTTGCTTGAAAATGAAACCACTACACTTACCACGCATGCACAGGCGCAGATGCATAGCGGGCACGTTCAGGGAAAACTTTTAGAGATGATCAGCAGGATGATAAAACCCGAAAAAATACTGGAAATAGGCACTTTTACAGGCTTTAGTGCGTTATGTTTATCTATGGGCCTTCAACAAAATGGGTTGTTGCATACAATAGAACTGAGGGAGGAAGATGCTGCGACCGCGGCTTCATATTTCAAAAAAGCCGGGGCAGAAAATACGATCATGTTGCATATAGGAAATGCACTTGAAATAATTCCCCGCCTGGATGAAAAATGGGACCTGGTCTTTATCGATGCAGATAAGGTGAGTTATATTGAATATTACGAATTAACTTTACCCTTTTTAAACAAGGGGGGATGGATACTGGCAGACAATGTATTGTTTCATGGCCAGGTACTGGAGGCCGAAATAAAAGGAAAAAATGCAAAAGCCATCCAGGCATTCAATGATCATGTTGCTGCCGATGACAGGGTTGAACAAGTGATGCTTACAGTGAGGGATGGATTAATGTTGATCAGAAAATTATAGATATATGAAGAAAATAGTTTTTGCTATTTTATCATTTTTTACCTGCACAATTGCTTCCGCACAAAATATAAGTGTTGAAGAATATATTGCTGCGTATAAGGATATTGCCATATTGGAAATGAAGCGTGTCGGCATTCCTGCTTCAGTTACACTTGCACAGGGTATCCTGGAAACGGAAAGCGGAAACAGCGACCTTGTAAAAAAATCCAATAATCACTTTGGTATTAAATGTAAAAATACCTGGACGGGATCAAGTGTATTTCATGATGATGATGCAGCGGGAGAATGTTTCAGGAAATATGACAATGCAGCCGACAGTTATAAAGACCATAGTGACTTTTTGCGTGGAAGCAGCAGGTATGCATTCTTATTTGACCTGGATCCTTCTGATTATAAAGGCTGGGCATACGGGTTAAAAAAAGCCGGGTACGCCACCAACCCACGCTATCCCGAGATACTTATCCGCAATATAGAACAGAATAACCTGCAACAATATGACCAGTTGGGAGTTGACCCGGATGCTCCTATGACCGCTGAAACGAAACCCGAAGAAGAAATGAAGAAACCGGAAGAAATGAAGAAACCGGTTGAAGTGAAGAAGGCTGTAGATATTACAAGAAGCAATGAGATGAATACGGGAAAGAACCTGGAATCGATCAAGGCAGGCAAGACCCTGTTCAATGGGCTGAAAGCAGTATTTGTTCCCAAAGGGACTTCTTTGCTCGCCATTGCAACCGAATTTGATATTACGCTGTCTACATTAATGGAGTACAATGACCTTAAATCAGATGGTTTATTAAAAGCAGAACAATGGATATTCCTGGAAAAGAAATTAAAGCAAGGTAACCGTGATTTTTATATAACAGAACGGGGCGAAACTTTGCATGGTATATCACAGACAAATGCAATACAATTATCATCACTTATCCAGTTCAACAATATCAGGGAAGATGAGATCATAAAACGCGGAACAAAGGTCAGGCTAAGACCGGGCACTAAACAGGAAACAAAAGGAAGCCATACAAATGTTATCATGCACGAGGTACGATCAAAAGAAGGGCTGTACACCATTTCAAAAAGATACAATGTACCGGTAGCAGCAATAAAACAAATGAATAGTTTGACAGCGGATGACCTGAAGGTTGGCCAGCAATTAATAATCTCAAAATAATATATTATATGGCTGTAATAGAGGTCTATGGAAAACAATTTCAACCATATCTGACAGCGGAAGAAATTGATAAACAGATCAAGAGGCTTGGCGTTGCGATCAATAAAGACTATTCCGGCAAACGCCCTTTATTCATTGCAATTTTGAATGGCTCATTCATGTTTGCTTCGGACCTTTTCAAAGAACTTACGATCGATGCAGAGATATGTTTCATTAAACTTGCATCTTATAAAGGGACAACCAGTACAGGACATGTAATAACTTCTATAGGATTGGATGAATCTCTGAAAGACCGTCACGTTGTTGTATTAGAAGATATAGTAGACACGGGGAAAACTCTAAGTGAATTTTTGCCCCAGCTCGAGAACCACCAGCCTGCATCTTTGAAGATCGCGGCATTATTGCACAAGCCCGATGCATTGGTTCATCCTTTGACGATCGACTATCTGGGGTTTAGCGTTCCAAATAAATTCCTTCTTGGATATGGACTTGATTTTGATGGCCTGGGCCGCAACCTGAAAGAAATATACCAGTTGATCGGTGAAGAATGAGGCAACATAAAAAATTATGATGTAGTCTAACGATAGAAATACCTATATTAAACCAACGTTATTTTTGAAAAGACCCTTTATATATTGCTTACTCTTTTTACTTGCAAACAATGCATTCGGGCAATACTATCTCCGTGGTGAGATAAAGGATGAGCAAAACCAGGGTATACAGAATGCAAGGATATTTTTGCATTCAGCCAGGGCCCTTTATTATTCTGGTACATATGGAGGGTTTGGTATCAACGTTGCCGGACTTTATGATTCCCTTACAATCAGCCTGGATGGTTATGAGACCAGGACCATCAGGGTGAAGACCGACCAATGGCAGAATATTGTTTTAAAGATATCCGCGGCAACGGTCAGCAAAAGCAAACCAAAGCTGATCTCAATAACAAGAGACGTTAAGCAAAGTTCAAAATTCAACTGGTTCACTGATAATGAAACTTATTTTCAACTGGTTGAAAACAGTTATGTAAATACGATAGGATACCCCAATACCGGTTTTGCATTAAATGTGAACAAAGCGTCTTACAGCAATGTGCGCAGGTTCCTGAATACAGAAAGCCCGGTTCCGCCTGATGCGGTGCGGATAGAAGAAATGATCAATTATTTCAACCTGCACTATCGTGAACCTTCAAATGGCAATATTTTCACGATGGGTTCGCAACTCACCTCATGCCCCTGGGATCCTCAGAAGCAATTATTAATCTTAAATACGAGCGCAAAAAAATTGGACCTTGAAAGGGTGCCGCCATGCAATTTTGTTTTCCTGATAGACGTTTCAGGCAGCATGGATATGCCCAACAGGCTTCCATTACTAAAAGCCGCATTCCAGATGTTTGTAAAAAACCTCCGGGAAAAAGATACAGTATCCATTGTAATGTATGGGGGTACAGTAGGAGTGTGGCTTCCGCCAACGTCGGGTGCAGAAAAAGATAAGATCATAGAATCCATAGAATCTCTTACTGCTGCTGGAGATACACCCGGGGAATCTGCTATCCGTGCCGCTTACCAGCTTGCCCAGAGCAATTTCATCAAAGGAGGGAATAACAGGGTGATCCTGGCAACAGACGGCGATTTTAATGTGGGGGAAAATTCGGAAAAAGCATTGGATGAACTGATAACAAAACAAAAGCAGACGGGTATTTATCTCACCTGCCTTGGCGTTGGGATGGGAAATTTCAAAGATTCGAAATTGCAAACACTTGCAAAAAAAGGTAATGGGAATTACGCTTACCTGGATGATATAAAAGAAGCGGAAAAAGTACTGGTCAAGGAACTTACACAAACTTTTTATGCAGTTGCAGATGACGTATTCATGAATGTTTATTTTAATCCCGCCATGGTAAAGCAATACCGGCTTGTTGGATTTGATAACAGGAAGGAAGCTGTTACCGATATTTCCAGCGACATTGAAGGTGGTGAAATAGGCAGTGGTAACAGTACCTTGGCCATCTTTGAAATACTTCCTACACAACAGAACCTGCTTACCAGGAATACTACTGTAGCAGATAATATTGCAACGCTTTCATTAAGGTATAGCCTCTGCAGTGATACGGCCACACTCAAGACAGTATATAAAGTAAAAAGTAATTACCAGCCTTTAGACAGCATTGATAAAGACCTGAAATTTGTCACAGCGGTTACGATGTTTGCATTAAAATTGAAGCAGTCTCAATATATCAGTAATGCGATCGACTGGGCCTTTATTAAAAACATAGCGATCTCTGCAGCAGAGAAGAATAATTTCCTCCAGCAGGAGTTCATTAAGTTAATAGATAAAGCAGAGAATATCTATACCGTTAAAAAGAAAAAGAAGAAAAAGGATAAAGTCACCTGATGCAAAGTAGCATTGCAAATTTTCTCTTCATTATCAACTGAACATTTCCCTCACTTTATCAAAAAATGATTTTTCATTTTTTTCAGGTTTTGGTTCGAAATTTTCTGATACCAGCATTTTTTCAAGCATCTTTTTTTCTTCCTCGGTCACGTGCTGTGGAGTCCAGATATTTACATGGATCAATTGATCACCTTTTTCATAACTGTTCACATGAGGGAAGCCCTTTCCTTTCAGCCTGAAAATTTTCCCGCTTTGGGTCCCTGGCGGTATTTTTATTTTTGCACGCCCGTCAATGGTTGGTACTTCCACCTGTGTGCCGAAAACAGCATCAGGAAAAGAAATGTATAATTCGAATGCCACATTTAAACCGTCACGTTGCAATTGCGGGTGTGGTTCTTCTTCTATCAATACGATAAGGTCGCCGGGGTTACCACCGCGTTCACCTGCATTACCTTTACCGCTTATACTCAGCTGCATTCCTTCCTGTACACCAGCCGGTATATCAATGGTAACTGTTTCTTCGCCATACACACGCCCATCACCTTTGCATGCCGTGCATTTATTGGTGATGGTACTTCCTTCACCGCTGCAGGTGGGACAGGTTGTTACCGTTTGCATTTGGCCGAGGAAGGTATTTTGCACCCGCCTCACCTGTCCACTACCATTGCAGGTGCCACAGGTTTGCATACTGTTCTTATCTTTTGCGCCACTGCCATGGCAGGTAGTACATTTTACATGTTTTTTTACCTTGATGGTTTTGTTAGCGCCTTTTGCGATCTCTTCAAAATTCATTTTCAACTTCACACGCAGGTTGCTGCCCCGTGTACCACGGCTTTGGCTACCCGAACTTCTCCTTCCTCCCCCGCCAAAAAAACTTCCGAATCCCTCATCACCAAAAATATCCCCGAACTGGCTGAAGATATCATCCATATTCATACCACCGGAATTAAAACCGCCGCCGCGACCGGAACTAAATGCACTATGTCCAAAACGGTCATACTGTGCTTTTTTATCGGGATCATTGAGTATTTCGTAAGCTTCCGCTGCTTCTTTAAATTTATCTTCGGCAGCTTTATCACCCGGGTTTCTATCGGGATGGTGTTGCATAGCGACCTTGCGGTACGCTTTCTTTATTTCATCCTGTGAAGCTGTTTTTGATATTCCCAGTATTTCGTAAAAATCTCTTTTATTTGTCATTACTAATTAGCTGTTAGGCATTAGCTGCAAGCGTTTCATTCCAACAACCGGCTTGCAGCAAACGGCTTATGGCGTATGATCTATTTATTTGCCTACAACAACTTTTGCAAAACGGATGATCTTATCATTCAGGTAATATCCTTTTACTGCTTCATCTATTACCTTACCTTTCATTTTTGCTTCTGCCTGAACTTCTGCAACAGCCTCATGTTTTTCTACGTCAAAGTCCTGGCCCATACCCGGCATTGGCTTCAATCCTTTTTGCTGTAATATATTTCTGAGTTTATTAAAGACCAAAAGATTGCCTTCTTTGATGAGTGCAATATCTTCACTCTGCTGCATTTGTTTTTCAGCTCTTTCACAATCATCCAATACTTCCAGCAGGGAAACAATAATTTCTTTACCGGCTGTTTGCGACAACTCAATTTTTTCTTTTGCCGTACGCCGCCTGAAATTATCAAATTCTGCAGAAAGCCGGAGGTATTTATCTTTTTGTTCTTTAAGTTCTGCCGCAAGTTTTTCTGTTTCTGATAGCACATCAGTTTCCGGATTACTGAGGTGTGTATTACCGGGCACATCTGAATCAGCATTGATATCAATATCTGTATTGTCTGTTAAAGGCAGGTTCTTTTCTTCCATAGTGTTTCTTTAAAATGTTTGCAAAGGTACAACAGTCAAACATTTTGCCAATAGGTATATAGCAGCCAATTTGACATTATTTTAAAAAAAATAAATTGGGATAGAGACGTTATTTAATAACCTGGAACTTACCAGATTCTATGATAGAACCGTTCTTGTCTCTTAGCTGAAACACATAGATACCGCGATAGAAATCATCCAGATTTATGTTCATCCGGGGAGGAGTGCTTTTCAATTCATAAACTTTTTTACCCATGAAATTGAATATCTGGAGTGCATATGTCTTATCATAGCCCCGCACATAATCAAAATTGATCACAGCAGAAGCCGGGTTCGGATAAAATTTAATCAACTTTGCCTGGGAAGACAGATCTGCATCTGGTTTATTTTGGGCGAAAGAAGTAAATGTTATTCCAATAAGTAATGTTAATATGTTAATAAATTTCTTCAAGTAATGTAAAAGTAATAAATTTCTTTTAAACTGTATAGCATAAAACTAACTTATTTAATATAAAATATCAAAATAAAAACCGGTTTTTTCTCATAAATGACAGGATTTAGTAAATCTTTAAGTCAGACTGGCAATTCTCTTATCTATTGCTCCAAAATCGGGTACCAGGCTGGCATTTTCAAGTATCTCGGAATATTGTATAACTCCTTGTTTATCAATAATAAATGCAGCTCTTTTACTTACCCCTTTCATATCCATTTTTGAGAAGGAAGGATATAGCACATCATAAAGGGCGGAGACCTCCCTATTAAAGTCACTCAAAAGGGGATAATTATATTGTTGTTCCTCTTTATATTTTGCAAGTGTATAAACTGAGTCCACCGAGATCCCTAATACCTGTACATTGTCATTTTCATACTTATCTATTTCATCTCTTACAGAACAGAGTTCTTTTGTACATACGCTTGTAAAGGCCAGCGGAAAAAATAATAGCAACACATTTTTTTTACCGGCATAATCACTAAGGGATATTTTATTTTTACCAGAATCGTAGAGAAAAAAATCCGGTGCCTTTTGTCCAATGTCAATCGCCATGATATCCTGTTTTATTGTTTAGGTTTTTTTTGTGTAAAAATTGTTAACAGAGTTTACATGAAAATAGTTCAATTTGTTATGATTATTAACCCAAAACTTCAGATTTATGAGTAAGTATTTTACAGAATTCATAGGAACTATGTTCCTGGTATTGGTTATAGGTATAGCTGCAATAGGAGGCCAGGCAGGCTCCATGGCACCCTTTGCAATTGGGAGCATATTGTTTGTCATGATCTATGCAGGCGCTCATATTTCCGGTGCTCATTATAATCCTGCTGTTACCTTTGCCGTATTGATAAGAAAGAGAATAACCATCAATGATGCGGTGGTATATTGGATCGCACAGTTCGGTGGTGCTATGGCTGCCTGGGCCATTGTAAAATTCATATTTGAAATTGAAGGCCCTGGCACAAGTGCAATAAAATCCGTTAGCCAGGGTTTGGCTGCAGAGTGCCTTGGAACTTTCGCTTTAGCGTATGTTGTATTGAATACAGCCACTGCAAAAGCCAATACGGGCAATAGCTTTTACGGCCTTGCTATCGGTTTTACCGTATTAGCATGCGCTTTTACTTTTGGCGGATACTCCGGCGGTGCTTTTAACCCCGCGGTTGCAATAGGAGCTTCATTGATGAAAGGGTTCATATGGGCAGATCTATGGATATACCTGTTAGGGTCGTTCGTTGGAGCATTAATGGCCGCTCTCGTATTCAATATGAATAACCCCGGCGATAAATAATACCGGATTAAAACAGGAAGACCCCACCTTGCGGCGGGGCCTCCTTTATCCAAACAATCCATAAAAACAAAAATCGGTATTGTCAGTAAGCACAGGACTTTTGAACTATAGATCGGATATGTTTAAAACCTTGGGCACCTGATAGCTTCCTCGCTACTGTTATCCCTGTTTATAAATTTTTGGTACGTTAATGATATTTCAAATCCGCCATGACCGGTACTGGCAGTCTTTAATTGTGATATATTGGCATCATAACTAACGGCAATGGCTATTGGCTTGCATTCCATTTTCACCACAGGGATCAATGCGTCCTTCCACCTCAGGTATGCACCTGCATGTATGCTGTATTTCTGGTCATCAGGGTTTCCGAGTTTCCAGGTGTACAAAATACCTCCAACCACTTCTGAATAAATTGCCTGTTTGGTATAATCAGCTTCAAGGGTAAAATAGGAACTCTCTGTCATGCTCATCCTGATGGCGGCCGACCCAACCCATTTTGGCATCATTTCATATTTATTATCGCTGTAGAAGGATATTTTCTTTGCCCTGTTAAAATGGTGGTATGCCAACCCGACGAAGATATTGTTGTCTGGGTTTTCTCCTAACTGAGTATTAAAACTCATACCCACGCTGCCATCCAGATAAGAATAAGATGATTTGCCAAAAGTTTCACCGTTGGCCAGTGCCTCATTATATTGTGAGCCATCATACTGGCTATTCGTGGTCATCTTACTCCGGTCGATGCTTCTTTGCACCCAGCCTCCCATAACACCTAATGATAAATAACTGTTCTTATCACCGCTTAATGATTTATGATAATTCAATGCAGGTAAAATATGTGTAGCGGTCAATGCAACGGTTCCTGATTTGTCATACAGTACCTGGCAACCGATCGTAAGGAAATCATCTGAGCTGCCGACATGTTTTTTTATTTCTGCGTTGAGGGAACCGGTTCTGTAGGGGGTTGTTACAGTGTTCCATTGTGAACGATATACTGTTTGGATCCTGACATCTCCTGAAAAAATACCGGCCAGCGCAGGATTACGCAACAATGGTGTCTCAAATATCTGTGAAAAATGTATGTCCTGTGAAGTTCCTTTTAGTGAAAATGCGAGCATGATCACAACCAGTAACTGGCGTATAAATGTTTTCATAGTTAGGATAGAGGTATTTGTATTCCTGTGTTGCTTTATTAACGCTGAACCAGCATGCTTTATTATAACAAAGGAGCTTTTTTCTGGTTTTTTTAAAGAAATATTTATATATGATTATTACTGTTATTCTAACCCATGAAACTGACGATCCGCCAAAATTATTTTATCAAAGCAATGTTCCCTTTGAAGGTCAATATGCTGTTGTTATCACACATGATCTCAATAACATAAACATATACATCTATATTCAATTTCTGCCCTTTGTAAGTGCCATCCCATCCTGCTGAAGCGTCATTGGGCATAAAATCACTTTTTTCATAAACAACTTCACCCCACCTGTTAAATACCCTGGCAGTTTTTATACTGAACAATCCTTTGCCTCTTGGATAAAATATGTCATTGGCACCATCGGCGTTCGGCGAGAATGTATTTGGAATAAATACATTGGATCCGTTGCATATCACATATACGGTCACGTTATCCCTCGATCTACATCCGCCCGAATTGGCAACTTCTACAGTATAAGTTGTAGTAACTTTTGGTTTTACGGTAATGGAGGGATAATCACTCCTGAAAATACTTCCTGTCGGATTCCACATAACACTGATCACATCAGCCGAGATAACCGGTACGAGATCAAGGGTCTGGCCCACATTAATTGTTTTATCAGGACCCGCTTCTACTGTTGGAAGATCGAAGACCGTGACAGGAATATATGCAGTATCACTGAAACAATTTCTATCATCCCTGCCAATTACCATATAAGTAGTTGAAACAAGGGGCGATGCTATTGGTGAGGAAATGCTGGGATTGTTAAGTCCTGTTGCAGGACTCCACGTATATGTGAATGCGCCGGAAGCAAATATTGCCAATGAACTTCCTTTGCACAAACTATCACCCGGGCTGTTCGTCATACTTAATGGATATTTAACCTTCACGACGACCGCATCGGAGTTAATGCAACCCTGTGCTGAAGTTCCTGTTACGGTATAAGTTATAATAGAATCAGGTGTAGCTATGGGGTTTGCACAATTTGTACAACTTAACCCTGTTGGGGGAGACCAAATATATGTTACAGCGCCTGTTGCCTGCAAGCTCCTGCCTGTTCCCTGGCATATTAATGTATCAACACCCGCATTTACATCAGGTTTTGCAAAAGCCTGGATACTTGTAAGGATCGTATCCTTGCAACCCGTACTATTGGTCACCACTAAACTTACGGGATATGTTCCGGCAACAGTATATGTTTGTGCAGGAGGATTGATCAGTGTTGATGTATTTCCATTGGCAAAATCCCACTGCCAGCTCATAGCAGACGTATCTGCCACAGCAAGTGAACCGTTGAAAGTAATGGTCACGGGAGTACAGCCATTGGCCGATTGGGCGATCTGTCCCTGAGGCGCCGCAACAATTTTTACAGGCAGGCTGCTATGGATTGAATCAGTACAACCAAAAGCTGTTGTTACTTTCAATGAAGGATAATAAAGCCCGGGAGTATTATAGTAATGAACCGGGTTTGGAGCAACAGATGTTGAGCCATCGCCGAAATCCCATTGAAAACCTGTTATCATATCAGCGCTTGTTGAAGTACTGGTAAACTGAACTGAACCTGCACTGCAAATTACCGGTGGATCAAAATCTAATCCTGCTCTTACAGCATGAACGAATATTGTATCAGGCCCCGTTATTGGGACCGTACAACCGCCTGCATCTACAAGGATCATTTTTGGAACATACCTTCCGGGAATTGTATAAGTATGAGATATGATCGAATCTGTAGTAGCAAGGGTATTGCCATCACTAAAATCCCAGATAAATGAGACCCTGTTTTGTGTATTTGCCGTAAAGTTCACTGTCAATGGCTGGCAACCCGTTAATGGTCCGTAAGTAAAGGAACCAAGAGGGCCTCTTAAAGTGATCGTTTGTTGTTTTGTTGAAGTACAGCCTCCGGGGCCAGTAACGGTAAGGACTGCCTGAAAAATGCCCGGTGTATTATAGAAATGCGAGGGGTTAGCAACAAGTGAAGAAGTGCCATCACCAAAATCCCAACTCTGTGTTGTATAATTTAGAGAAGTATTTGTAAAAGTGACTATGAGTGGTGGACAGGTTCCTACAGAATCACTCACAGTGAAATTTGCCAATGGTGTAACAATGCTGATATAGTTTGTCCTGGTAATAGAATCCGTACAACCATATTGATCAATTATCATCAGTTTAACTGTATAGACACCATTTGCTGCATAAGCATGTGTTGGGTTTGCATTTATGCTTATACTTCCATCTCCGAAATTCCAATGATATATTAGTCCTGAACCGGTAGAACTATTGAGGAACAGTATATTCCTTCCCGGGCACGTTAACGTATCTACTGCATTAAAACCGGCTACCGGTTTGGAGATCGTAAGCAGGCTGGTCCTGATTATACTATCCTGACAGCCGTTGTTATCGGTAACGGTCAAAGTAACTGAGTAAACTCCCGGTAAAGCATAAGTGTGTTGCGTAGGGCCTGAAGTCAATGTGTCAATAATTCCGTCTCCATAATTCCATATCCATTGAATGATCGGGTGTATGCCATCATTTGAAGATGTATCTGTAAATGTTATGGTACTTAGCAGGCATGTAGCAACCACCGGTACCGTGAACCCGGCTGTTGGCCCGTTCACCCTGATGTAACGCTGCCTGATGAGTGTATCCCGGCAACCATTCCAGTCCACTGTGAAGAGTGAAACATCGTATAACCCGGAGACAGTATAAATATGTGAAACATCATGACCGGTGCCTGTTGCACCATCTCCAAACGCCCATTGGTAAACACCGATATTAGCCGGGTTTGAGCCAACTGCTGAAAAAGTAACCGTACTCATCCTGCAGATAACCGTATCTGTTGCGATAAAATCTGCATGTTCATCAATGACCCTTTCTGTACTTGTCTTGGTATAGGTACAACCTGTTGTAAGGTTCCGGACCAATAGGGTAACCGTATAAGTTCCCGATAATAAATAAACATGAGTAGGGCTGGGAATATTTGATGTTGTGCCATCTCCAAAATCCCAGTTCCATTCATCTGCCCCAATAGAATGATCGGTGAAGACCCTTTTTAACGGGTCTGTACAATAAGCCGCTACTGTAAAAGATGCTATCGGGGGATTGATATGAACATAATCAGCCAATTTTAAAGTATCAGGGCAGCCGTTATTCCACACAATAAGCTGGATGTTGAAATACCCTGTGTCACCATATATATGTGTTGGATTTTGTGAAGTGGATGTTCCGCCGTCTCCAAAATCCCAAAGCCATTGGTCAGCATTTCCTGTTGATAGGTCTGTAAAATTCACCGGCAGGTAAGCACAAACATCCCGGGGTGTTGCACTGAAATTTGCATGGGGTTTTATTCCTGCCCTTATACCATTTGTTACGATGGTTGTATCGGTACATCCACTTGCGGTTGTAACGATCAGCTGGATATTATAAGTGCCGGGTGCGAAACTGTGTGTGGGCGTTGCTGAAGTGGAAGTTCCCCCGTCGCCAAAATTCCATAGATAGCCAGTAACAGGTTCGGAAGAAGTGGTGACCGATGTGAAGGTCCATACCAACGGGGCACATCCTTTCTGTGGTAAATTGTTGATAGTTGTATTGGGTAATTGTATCCTGATATAACTCTGCCTGATAATACTGTCTTTGCAACCAAAAATATTCGTGCATGTTAAGGTCACGGAAAAATTCCCTGGAGTAGTATAAGTATGTACTGGATTTTGCAGCGTAGATGTTCCGCCATCTCCGAAAGACCAGTTGTAGGTCAGCGCTCCTATGCTGATATTGTTAAAGTGCACTGTGAATGGTGCATTACATGCCAACGTATCATTTGTATTAAAAATAACTACCGGTAAAGGAGATACGACAATATTCCTGGTTAAGGAATCGATGCACGCCCCGAAATTATTTATTAGTTTTACCTGGTAAGTTCCGGCAGCAGTATATGTTTTTACAGGACTGATTGCCGTGGAAATTGTGGCATCTCCAAAGTCCCACAATACACTGGCGGGCACAGGTGCTGATGTGTTATTGATGCTGATGGCTGTACCCACACATGTACTGTCAGGTATACTGAACATGGTATTGACCGTTCCAATGGTAACTGCATTTGGCCTTGTGACCGTATCATGGCAACCGGTGCTGTTGGTTACGATCAATTGTACTGAATAACTGCCCGCACTTGTAAAGTTGTGTGAAGGGTTTGTTTGTGTTGAAGTATTGCCATCACCGAAATTCCATAAATAGGTTAATACGCCGGTGCCTGTTGATAAATTCTGAAAATTAATGGATACAGGTGCTGTACAACTGTTTGAAGTTGTGTTGCTGAAAGCGGCCGAGGCGCCATTTGCTATCAGGATGTACTGGTTTTTTGTGAGCGTTGCGGAACAACCGTTACTATTGGTAACAGCGAGGGAAACATTATAACTGCCTGCAGCAGTGTAGGTATGTACAGGATTCTGTGTATTTCCAAAAGTCCCATCTCCAAAGTCCCATTGCCAGTTAGTGAGCGTACCGTTGGAAGTTGTGCACAGGTCCGTGAACTGAGTCGGTAAGGGATAACATCCCGAACGTGGTGAAGCGCTGAAATCAACAACGGGTTGAGCAAAAATTGTAATGTATTGGGATTTGATTATTGAATCCATTCCACCGGCATTTTGTACAACAAGTTTTATATTATATTGGCCGGGGATAAAATATGTTACCGAGGGATTTTGTAAAAATGAAATAGTTCCGTTACCAAGGTCCCATCGCCATTGTGTAGGGTTACCTGTGGATTGATCCGTAAAATTTACAACAAGTGGGGTACACCCTGATGTTGGGTTTGCGGAGAATTCGGCTTGTAGTTGGGCTTTAGTGCAAAATCCGAGCAAGGTTAGTAAAATAAACAGGCATCCGGTCTTCGCCAGGGAAAAGGTAGTCATAGGGTTGTTTTTCTTAATATGGAACGTTGGATATAACGGAGTCACCCGATACATATCTTATAACTGAAAAACGGGGTAAATATTGCGTGGTAGGATTATAAAATTAATTAGAGCCTTTCCATATGCAAGACATAGGCAGGAGAGCCACCCCAGGGAGCCAGTTCCATCACAGGAACAGCCTTTTTTGTGAAGCGCCAGGGCCTGTTAAGGAAAACGAATTCGGCAGGTATGGAAGGCTGGGTAAGTGAAATGTCTAATTTACTAAAATCATCATTGCATGTCCAGGTGCCGGTAATAACAGTTCCGTTTCTGGTACCGGTCATCTGGCCATTGTAATTGGTATTCGTTTTTAATAGCTTGAAAGTATACCCGGTATATTGTGTGGTAATATCTGTCCCATTGTCATCTACAGCCACTTTAACCTGGAAATCCCGGTTAAGGATATTTGTTTCAAAATATTGCTGTAAAAGGTCCTCGGTAATGGCATCCTGTGATTTTTTGCAACCCGCTGCCAGCAACAAAACTGCAAATAATATGGCAATAATATATCGGGATCTGAATGCTTTTGCAGGCATATCGTCTAACTTATTTTTTATAAATATCGGAATATTTTCTGGTAACATAATCAATAAAATATCGGCTGTTCAAATTTTCCCCCGTAGCCTTCCTGCACAATTCATTTGACCTGTAATAACGGCCATACCCGTAAATATGTTGTTTGAGCCAGTTTAAAACGGGAAGATTATTCCCTTTTTTAATATCTTCTTTTAATGTTTTGTTGTCTTTTTCGATGGCTTCAAACAACTGTGCAGCATACAAGCTTCCAATACTATAAGTGGCAAAATAGCCAAAGCTGCCGTGGCTCCAGTGTACATCCTGGAGGCATCCCTGTTTATCATTGGGTACTGTAACCCCCAAATATTTTTTGTAAAGTTCATTCCAGTAAGCGGGGATATCAACAGTTTTGATGCTTCCTTCAATAAGTAATTTCTCTATTTCATACCTGATCATTACATGGAAATGATAAGTAAGTTCATCGGCTTCGGTACGTATCAGGGATGGCTGTACTTTATTGATGCCTTTATAAAACTGTTCTGTTGAAATATTATTGAATTGTTTTGGAAAGTGGGATCTCAATAATGGAAAATTATGTTCCCAGAATGCTGCACTCCTGCCAACACAGTTTTCCCATAGCCTGCTTTGGCTTTCATGAATACTCAGGCTGCAATATTCACTCAAAGGCAAACCATATTCATCTGCGGGCAAACCCTGTTCATACAATGCATGGCCAGCTTCGTGGAGGCAACTCCAGGTCATATTGCCAAAATCATTCTCATCAATCCTTGTTGTCACCCTTACGTCCCTGCTGTTGAAATTTGTGGTGAATGGATGTTCACTGATATCCTGCCGGCCTGCTTCAAAATCAAAATGCATTCTTTTCAAAAGTTCCATTCCGAATTTCCATTGTTGGTCTTTATCAAATGGCTGGTGCAGGAAACTGTTATCTACCTGGGGTTTCGCCCTGATCATATCCAGCAATGGACTTAATTGCGGGCGCAGGGAACCGAATAGTTCATCAGTAATTGCTACGGTAAGACCTTTATCATAATCATTCATCAGTGCATTATATGGATGATGCTCATAGCCAAGCATGTCGGCTTCCTGTTTTTTTAATTGGATGACCTCATCCAGGGGTTCTTGAAAAACAGCAAAGGAATTTTCCCTGCGGGCCTGTATCCATGCATGGAAACTTTTATTGACCGTTTCACTCATGCGGCGAACGAATTGGGAAGTTAATTTTTTGTTTCGTGCATAATCCTCCAGGGTTAACAGTACATTCTTTTTTTCTTTATCATTTAGTTCATCGTGGCCAGAGAGTTCATAAAGCAATGCTCCCAGTTTTTCATCGATGAACTGCTGGTGGGCTATTTCAGATAAGGTTGCTATCTGGCTTCTCCTGGCTTCACTTCCTTTTGGCGGAAGATAAGTTTCCTGGTCCCATTGTAAAACCGCTGATGCATATTTTACATCAGCTATTTTTTGCATCTTTGTTTTAAACTCATTGTATAAGGCTGCACTGCTCATTGCTAAAAATATTTTTAAAATGAAAATTCAAGATATTACCAATTTGTTGGAAAAAATTGCTCCCCCGTCTTTACAGGAGAGCTATGACAATGCCGGTTTACTGACAGGGAACATGTCATGGGAATGCAAAGGTATCATAACGTGCCTTGATGCAACAGAGGAAGTTGTGGTGGAGGCAATGTCTAAGAACTGTAATCTCGTGGTAGCACATCATCCGATCATTTTTAAAGGATTAAAAAAGATCAATGGAAAGAATTATGTAGAGAAGACCATTATCACAGCTATAAAAAATGACATTGCCATTTATGCCATACATACCAACCTGGATAATGTGATCGATGGCGTCAATGGTAAGATCGCTGATATGATCGGCCTGGAGAACCGAAGAATCCTTTTGGCAAAGGAAAACCTCCTGCAAAAATTGGCGGTCTTTGTTCCCACAGCCCATAAGCCGGCCTTACTGGATGCTTTATTTGCGGCCGGGGCCGGGGATATTGGGAATTACAGTGAATGCAGTTTTTCAAGTGCGGGTATAGGTAGCTTTAAGGGAGCTGCAGGAACTGTTCCGTTTGCTGGCAAACCAGGGGAAAGGCATTATGAAAATGAGGAAAAGATCGAGGTCATCTTCCCGGTATGGCTGCAATCGCAGGTGCTGAAAGCCATGAAAAATACCCATCCTTACGAGGAAGTTGCTTATGATATGTATGCTTTGGGCAACAGGTATCAACAGACCGGCAGCGGTATTATAGGAGAGTTGGAGAAGGAAATGGACGAAAAGGGCTTTTTAGCCCAGCTTAAGGACCGGTTTAAACTTTCATTAATAAGGCATACGGCATTGATGGGGCGGCCCGTGAAAAAGATAGCCATATGCGGGGGAGCCGGGAGCTTCCTGACAGGTGCTGCCATTGCTTCCGGGGCTGATGTATACATTACCGGGGATATAAAATACCACGAATTCTTTGATGCCGACAGAAGGCTTTTACTGGCTGATATTGGCCACTACGAGAGCGAACAGTTCACAATAGACCTTTTGTTTGATATTTTGAAGCAAAATTTCCCTAACTTTGCAGTCCTAAAAACTGCTGTAAAGACCAACCCAGTTAACTATTATTACTGATTGGATGAAACAGCAACTAAAAAATAATAACGTATGCCTTCAGTAAAAGAATTCTCAGTAGAAGAAAAATTGTCTTCAATGGTTTTGTTACAAAAAATTGACAGCAAGCTTGACGAGGTACATATCCTTAAGGGCGAATTGCCAATGGAAGTAAAAGACCTGGAAGATGAGATCGAAGGGCTTCATGCACGGCAGACACGTGTAGAAGAAGAGATCAATGGTATACAGGAATTCATTGAGCAGAAAAAAGAAGGTATCAAAGAAGCGCAGGCGCTCATCAAAAAATACGAGAAGCAAAGTGATAATGTAAAGAACAACCGCGAGTTTGAAGCGATCAACAAGGAAATTGAAATGCAGCAGCTGGAAGAAAAGCTTTGCGAAAAACATATCAAGGATGCTACGGAAGAAATAGGTGAAAAGGCAAAGCAACTTGAATTTGCAAAAAAAGCAGTGGGCACGAAGGAAGCAAACCTGAATGCAAAAAAAGCTGAACTGGAAAAGATCATTAAAGAAACAGAGAAAGAAGAAAAACATTATAACAAAATAGCAACGGATGCAAGAAGCCATGTTGATGAAAGACTTATCATGAGCTATGACCGTATCCGCAAGAACTACCGCAATGGCCTTGCTGTTGTACCGGTAGAAAGAGATAGCTGCGGTGGTTGCTTCCATGCCATTCCTCCACAAAAGCAAAGCGAGATCAAACTGCGCAAGAAAGTGATGGTTTGTGAGAACTGCGGCCGTATTTTGGTAGATGCAGATCTGAATGATTCGGTGGTTGTGAAGTAAGCTATTAGGTTTTAGCCATTAGCTATTAGCTGTTAGCCATTAGCTATAAGTTTTTAGCCGCTTAATAAATTTTGTAAGCCCATTCTTTTTAGAGTGGGTTTTTTGTTGCCGACTAATGAATAAAGAAATATTACTAATTTTTTCTTCCTGCTAATAGCTAATAGCTAACAGCTAATAGCTTTTTTCTTTAATTTGCCTTCCATACCATGCTACAAAAACTCCACATACAGAATTACGCCATCATCGACGAACTGCAGATCAGTTTTTCAGATAGCCTCAATATCATTACGGGTGAAACGGGTGCAGGTAAAAGTATCCTGATGGGTGCTTTGAACCTGATATTGGGACAAAGGGCAGATAGCAGTGTATTACAGGACAAGGATAAAAAATGTATCGTTGAAGGACAATTCAATGTCAGGCAGAACAAACTTGTAAAAGATTTTTTTGCAGCAAATGACCTGGACAATGAAACAGAGATACTGATCAGGAGAGAAATTACATCCAATGGTAAATCCAGGAGCTTTGTAAATGATACACCGGTCAACCTTTCGCAATTAAGGTCAATGGCCGTGTTGTTGGTAGATCTTCACCAGCAGTTTGATACTTTGGAATTGAGTACAGAGAATTTTCAGCGGGAGGTGCTGGATGCTTTTTCCGGTAACGGTGAGTTGCTGCTGCAATTGAAGGAACAATTTGCCAATTATTCAAAAACAAAAAAGGAACTTGACGCCCTACAGGTTCAGCAGGCGAATGCAGATAAAGAACTTGATTATAATAAATTCCTTTTTGAAGAACTGGACGAACTTTCGCTGAAAGAAAATGAATTGGAAGACCTGGATACTGAATTAAAACTGTTAAGCAATGCAGAGAATATCAAACAACAGCTCGGCAGCATTTATTTTGAATTAAAGGATAGTGAACAGCCTATTGTTCAACAGCTGAAAGCATTGCAAAATAAATTATTTGCACTTCTGCAGTACCATCCTGCAATTGAAACTTTGTGCCTGCGAATGTCAAGTGCCGTTATTGAGATAAAGGATGTTGCAGGTGAACTGGAGCAAATAGACCGGGCCGTAAGTTTTGACCAGCAACGGATAGAGATAATAAATGAAAGGCTTTCAGCGGGCTATAAACTGCTTAAAAAGCATTCTGTGAACAATACAGCCGGACTATTGCTAATACAGGAGCAACTGCAGCAAAAACTGGATGCTGTGTTGAATATATCTGTTTCGATAGAGAAGATGGAAACAGGAGTAAAGAAATTGTATGAAGCATCTATGAAAATTGCCGCGTCCATTTCAGCAAACAGGGCAAAGTATATAAAATCATTTACGGAGAAAGTGAATAAATTGCTGGTACAGGTGGGAATGCCAAATGCTTTGTTGAAGATCGTAATAGAACCTGCGGCATTATCCGTGAACGGCACTGATGAAATTGAATTCTTATTTGATGCAAACAAGAGCAACCGTTTTGAGCCACTCAGCAAAGTAGCCAGTGGTGGTGAGCTGAGCAGGCTGATGCTGATCATTAAATCATTGGTTGCACAGAAACTGGAATTGCCGACACTGATCTTCGATGAGATAGATACCGGTATCAGCGGTGAAGCAGCCAGGCAGGTTGGTATCATTATGAAAGGGCTTGCAACAGGTCATCAATTGATCTCAATAACGCACCAGCCACAGATCGCAGCAAGGGCGGCGGCTCATTATTTTGTTTATAAAGAGATCAGGGCAGATAAAATTGTAACATCCATCAGGCTGTTGAACAATGATGAGCGCATAACAGCAATTGCAAAAATGCTGAGTGGGGAGAAGCCAACTGCGGCGGCATTGGAGAATGCGAGGGAGATGGTTGGAAATTAGCTACTAGCTTTAAGCTGTTAGCTATTAGTGACGCAGTGTTTCGATCACTAACCAGGATAAAAAATGAGAATGAATAAAAATTTAAATTAACAGCTATAAATGCTGGCTAACGGCTAATTGCTTGTAGCTGACAGCTTAACCGATGCAAAAGCTCATCATATTTATCATACTCGTTGTTACTGTGATTGCAGTTTATATGATGCACACAATCATAAAGAAAAACATTGACCCAAAAAGATCTGTTGGCTATGCAATACTCTATTTGATATTACACCTTGCGACCGTATTCCTGACTGTTTTTGGGAGTAGTTTTTTAATATTTAAATCTGTTAGCTTATTCTTTAAAAAATAACTGGTTATTTTTACCAAATATTAGCTTAATCATAAAATAAAACGAACCATGTCATACAACCTGCTAAAAGGAAAGAAAGGGATCATCTTTGGAGCACTTGATGAAAAATCACTTGCCTGGATAACTGCTGTTAAATGTCATGAGGAGGGAGCGTCCATTGTACTGTCCAATGCACCGGTAGCCATGCGTATGGGTGAAATAAATAAACTGGCTGCACAGATCAATGCGCCTGTGATACCCTGCGATGTGACCAATGGGGAAGATGTGGATAACCTTATCAGCAAAACGATGGAACATTTCGGGGGCGGTTTTGATTTTATTTTACATTCGATCGGTATGGGTGTAAATGTGCGTAAGGGTAAACATTATACAGAACTGGATTATGGTTTTAATGTTAAGACAAATGATATATCATCTATGAGCCTGCACCGTGTGCTCGCTTCCTGTATGAAAAAAGATGCGCTCAATGAATGGGGTAGTGTAGTGGCACTGACTTATATAGCTTCACAACGTGTATTCCCAGATTATAGCGAGATGGCTGATGCAAAGGCTTTGCTTGAAAGTGTTGCCCGCAGTTTTGGTTACCATTATGGTGTTAAGAAACATGTTCGTGTAAATACCATATCGCAATCCCCTACACGCACTACGGCAGGCAGTGGTGTAAAAGGTTTTGACGGGTTTATCAATTATGCAGAGAAAATGAGCCCATTGGGAAATGCGACTGCGGAAGACTGCGCTAATTATATTGTTGTAATGTTCAGCAACATGACAAAGATGGTTACCATGCAAAATCTTTTTCATGATGGCGGTTTTTCTTTTACAGGTGTTACCCAGGCAGTGATAGAACAGATGGAAAAATAGGACCGGGATTTTAGGAACAATGGATTAAACCAATACTATGGATTGGACAGAAGTGATCGGGCTTACCGCATCTGCATTAAGCAGTCTTACATTCATGCCACAGGTTTACAAAGCATGGAAAACAAAAAGCGTTGATGACCTTAGTCTTTTGATGATCTTCTTTATTACTTCCAGCACTATCCTTTGGTTGATCTATGGATTTGGGAGAGGGTCTTTACCAGTTATAATCTGCAACGGGATCATTCTTATTCTTTCACTTGTACTTTTTTATTTTAAATACAGTTTTAAAAAAAGATATTAATACAGAAGTTTATGTAACAATGTCGTCTTTGCGGGGAACGAAGCATTCTCATTTTTAGCATATCCTGTTTAGATGGCTTCGTTCATTGTAATGACGAATAAAAAAACCGTTCGAAATTCGAACGGCTTTTTTATTATAATGTAGCGCTTGCAGCTAAAGACTTATAGCTAACAGTTTTTCTCAATATTCATCTTCATTAAAAAAGAAATCTTCCTGGCTGGGATAATCGGGCCAGATATCATCCAACCCTTCATACAGGTCTCCTTCATCTTCCAGTTCCTGGAGATTTTCTATTACTTCAATTGGCGCACCACTGCGTATGCTGTAATCTATCAACTCATCTTTGGTGGCCGGCCAAGGAGCATCTTCTAAATGGGAGGCTAATTCTAGTGTCCAGAACATCTTGTGAAATAGGTTTAATTTTTTGCAAATGTATAAGTTCGTACGAAATAACCAAAAGTGTTTTTTAAACTAATGGTTAAAACTTGTAAATAATACAATTATACAGCCAGAATAAATAAATATTTTAAACGGATCAGTGCTGAAATTATTACCCTCCCAAACTGCCGTATGGCGTCATTTTATAGCAATAAATGGTTATTTTCGGCACATGTTACGTGCAAGAAATATTGAAAAGCATTATGGCAGCCTACATGTGCTTAAAAATGTGGATATAAATATTGAAAAAGGGGAGATCGTGAGCATTGTTGGCTCATCGGGCGCCGGGAAAAGCACATTCCTGCATATCCTTGGCACCCTCGATAAGCCGGACAAAGGAGAGGTAATGCTTCATGACCAGCGGATTGACCGGCTATCAGGTAAAGCATTGTCGAGGTTCAGGAATAAGAATATCGGGTTCATCTTCCAGTTTCATCATTTATTACCCGAGTTCACCGCACTTGAAAATGTTTGTATTCCCGGCTGGATAGCCGGCAGCAAAAAAAAAGAGACCGAAACAAGAGCCATTGAATTACTCAATACACTCGGCCTGGGACAAAGGCTGGATAATAAACCCAGCCAGTTATCGGGTGGAGAACAGCAAAGGGTTGCGGTAGCAAGGGCGCTTATCAATAACCCGGCAATCATAATGGCAGATGAGCCTACAGGTAACCTTGATTCTGCCAATGCCAAAGAATTACACCAGCTTTTTATTGACCTGCGTAATAGATACCAGCAAACATTCCTGATCGTAACGCATAATGAAGAACTTGCCAGGATGAGTGACCGGATATTGCAGATGAAAGACGGGAAGATCATTAACGGGTAAATAGCTCATTACCCTTCTTGAAGCAGATCCAAAACAGTTTTTAAGATCAGATTAATTTTTTTCACCGGTATATTTTTATAGGGGTCGATCAACAGGATCTTCATTCTTGCTCTTTTTTCGATGATGAGATCGGGGTGATCGATCTTATATCCGTCAACAATACCCAGGTATGGCAGCTGATGTTTTTTATGAACCCATAAATAACAAAATCTTTTGCCTTTGTAAAAATAAAAAGGCATTCCATATCTCCATGCTTCTGTAATGTTGGGGTCTTGTTTTAGAATGTATTCCCGTAAAAATTGAAGGGATGATCTTTCAGGTTCTGCTTTTTGTAAAAAATAATTATCTATGGGGCGGAGCATTGACAAATTTTGCATGTTCAACTATGGTATTTTGCTTGCATACTTTCCCAGGAAAATTTATTTGAGATGTTTCCTACCTCAGCATGATAAGCCACTATGGTCTCAATTATCCATTCAGTAATTCTCTCAACTTTACAGCAACCTTCTCATCATTTGGAAGCATGGCTTTTTCCAAAATGATATTCATAGGCACTGCAGGGAGGTCCATAGCTCCCAATACTTCTACGGGTGCATCCAGGTAACGGAAGCATGCTTTGGAAATTCTTCCTGCCAGCGCTTCAGCAAAAGAATTATTTTGTTGTTCTTCCGTTAGTATCAAACATTTCCCGTGTTTTTTTACGGTTGAAAAGATGAGTTCTTCATCCAAGGGAAATAAAGTACGCAGGTCGATGATCTCTATGCGGTCTTTGAAATGCTTTGCAGCTGCTTTTGACCAGTAAACACCCATGCCATAAGTTATCACGCAACAGGATTCCCCGTTCTTTATTTTATCTTCGGCTGCATGCAGAACAATATTGCCCTTTCCCAACGGTATGATATAATCCCTGGAAGGTTCGGTCATTTTTGCTTCTTCTGTTCCGGGCACTTTACTCCAGTAAAGGCCCTTGTGTTCCAGTATCACAACAGGATTGGGATCAAGGAAAGCCGCTTTCAGCAAGCCTTTCATGTCGGCCGTATTTGAAGGGTAAACTATCTTTATACCTTTAATGGTAAGTAAAGTGCTCTCAACACAGCCACTGTGATAGGGGCCACCTCCACCATATGCGCCTATCGGCACTCGTATCAATGTCTGTACCGGGAACTTGCCACAACTGAGGTAACAACTTTTAGAGATCTCTGTTACCAATTGGTTAAGCCCGGGATAAATATAATCTGCAAACTGGACCTCCACGATGGGCTTTACACCAACTGCACTCATCCCCACTGTTGAGCCAATGATATAAGCTTCCTGTATAGCGGTATTGAATACCCGGTGGTCACCAAACTGTTCAGCAAGTGTAGCCGCTTCCCTGAAAACACCACCCAGTCTCCTGCCAACATCCTGTCCATATAAAACTGCTTCAGGGAAATCTTCCATGATCTCCCTGATGGCAAATAATGCTGCGTCAACCATCAATACTTTTTCTTTTCCGGCAGGACTCCTTTCACCAATTTCATTTATTACTGGTGTAGGAATAAAAACATGGCTTTCTACCTGCGCAGGATCGGGTTCGGGTGAAATTGTTGCTGCATCAAAATCTTTTTTTACAAGTGCTGCAGTTTCGTTTTCTATCTGTTGTAATGTGTTTTCTTCAATGCCGAGTTGTTGCAGGACCATTCTAAGCTTCGGCCCCGGATCATTTTTATAATGCCTGGCAAGGTCTTCTTCCGTTCGGTAAAATTCTTTTCTTACACCGCTGGTATGATGGCCCAGCAGGGGGACTTTTGCATGCACCAGGTAAGGACAGCGTTTTTCTCTTACCTGTTTTATGACTTCCTGCATGGTTGTAAAACTTTCAATAAAATCACTACCGTCGATGCTTACACGCTGAAGACCTTTAAAGCCCTCAATAAAATCATAGGCATTGGTTGTCCTTGCTTCACCTGATGTTACACTGATACCCCAGTCATTGTCCTGGACCAGGTAAATGATGGGTAATTGCTGTAAAGCGGCAAACTGGAATGCTTCACTCACTTCACCTTCTGTAACGGATGCATCACCGAGAGAACAAATTACAATTGGGACCTCATCTCCAGCGCCTCTCCGAAGAAGCGGGGAGGATGTTTGTTCTAAAAACTTAATTCCCTGGGCAATTCCTGTGGTGGGTATTGCCTGCATTCCCGTTGCACTACTTTGATGAATGATATTTGGTTTATCTGTGCCCCTGTAATTGGGATGGTTGTAATATTCCCTGCCGCCGGTAAAAATGTCCCCGCCTTTGGCAAGTAATTGAAGCATCAGGGTAAATGGTGAAAAATCAAGGCCCAGCATCATGCTTTCATCCCTGTAATACGGGCTTACATAATCGCAAGGAAGTAATTGGAAAGCAGTTGCCAGCTGAATAGCTTCATGGCCCCTTGAAGTGCTGTGTACGTATTTACAGATCTGCCTGTTTGCTTCATAGGTATCTGCCATCGCTTTGGCGGTGCACATCAACCTGTATGCTTTTAGTAAAGTTTCTGTATCAACTGACATTAAATATAGCTATTAGCAGTTAGCTATTAGCTATAAGCTAACAGCTAGCAGCTGCATTATTGCATTGTAAATGTTTCCAGGAATTTGGTGGTAAAATTCCCGCTCTTGAAATTCTCATCTTTCATTAACTGCAGGTGAAATGGGATGGTTGTTTTTACACCTTCGATCACGTATTCGCTTAAGGCCCTGCTCATAGTATCAATTGCTTCTTCACGTGTTTGTGCAACTGCGATCAGCTTGCCGATCATGCTATCATAATAAGGAGGAATGACATAGCCTGCATATACATGGCTGTCTACACGCACACCATGGCCACCTGGCTGGTGCAGCACCGTTATTTTCCCGGGTGATGGCCTGAAATCATTGTATGGGTCTTCGGCATTTATCCTGCATTCTATTGCATGCATCTGTGGATAATAAGCACGGCCAACAATTTTTTCACCGGCAGCTATCTTGATCTGTTCTTTGATGAGGTCGTAATTGATCACTTCTTCGGTCACGCAATGTTCTACCTGAATCCGCGTATTCATTTCCATGAAATAAAAATTGCGGTGCTTATCAACCAGGAATTCGATCGTTCCTACGCTTTCATAGTTGATAGCCTGTGCCGCCTTGATTGCGGCATCACCCATTTTATCCCTTAGTTCGGTTGTCATGAAAGGGGAGGGAGATTCTTCTACCAGTTTCTGATGACGGCGTTGAATAGAACAATCCCTTTCACTGAGGTGGCAAACATTTCCGTATTGATCGCCTGCAACCTGTATCTCGATATGACGTGGCTCTTCTACAAATTTTTCCATGTAGATGCCATCATTCTTAAAAGAAGCTGCAGCTTCTGTTTTGGCATTTTCGAAAGATTTTTCAATATCCTTTTCTTCCCAAACCACGCGCATTCCTTTGCCACCACCACCTGCAGTAGCTTTTAATATGACAGGATAACCTATTTCTTTTGCTGCTTTTTTTGCATGGTCAACACCTTCCAATAAGCCTTCAACACCGGGGACCACGGGAACGCCGGCTTTTATCATGGTTTTTTTGGCAGTGACCTTATCACCCATTGAATTGATCATCTCCGGCGTGGGGCCAATGAATTTTATACCATGCTCACCACAGATCTTGGCAAACATACTGTTCTCTGCCAAAAATCCATAGCCTGGGTGAATAGCATCTGCATTTGTAATTTCTGCTGCCGCCATGATATGAGCCATATTCAAATAACTATCAGCACTGGCGGGTTTGCCAATACAAACGGCTTCATCTGCAAATTTTACATGGAGACTGTCTTTGTCGGCAGTAGAATAAACAGCTACTGTTTTAATGCCCATTTCTTTACAGGTGCGTAAGATCCTCAGTGCGATTTCCCCCCTGTTGGCAATTAGTATTTTTTTAAACATTCTTTTCTCAATTTGAAGATTTGAAGATTTGATAATTGTACAACTTGAGAAGTAAGTTATTCTGAAAGAAACTTCGAATAAGGGAAACCCATCATCAAATTATCGAATCAGCACATCTTCAAATTGCTATTTCCAAATTAACTAGGGTCTACTAAAAATAAAGGCTGATCATATTCCACCGGGCTTGCGTCTTCTACCAATACCTTTACGATCTTACCTTTTACTTCACTTTCTATTTCATTGAATAATTTCATTGCTTCAATAATGCAAACCACTTTCCCAGTCGTTACTTCATCACCTACATTTACAAAAATGGGTTTGCCCGGGCCTGACTGGCGATAGAAAGTACCTATCATGGGGCTTTTTATGGTGATAAGGTTATCTGCTTTAGGAGTTGCTTCCTGCTTTGCTGGTGCTGCTGCAGTAGAAGGGGTACCCGCAGCTGCCTGTGTTTGTTGGGGGGCAAATGATTGGGTTGTTGTTGCTACTATATTTTGAACGGGGTCTTTTTTTTGTTTTATGGTGATCTTTCTTCCGTCTTCTTCAATGGTTATTTCTCCGATCGAGGTCTTGTTAATTAATTTTACAAGTTCCTGAATTTGTTTGATGTCCATGTGATGTTATTAAATGATTAATTGGATATATAGAAACGGGCAGCTAAGATATGCAATGATTATCCAAATAAGCAAGAATTAAATTCTGGAAATTTAAAAAAATAGGCAAAATGTACCTAAAATGGTGCAAAATAGGGCTAAAATTGGCAAAAAACCCTCAATTTTAGCCAAAAATAAAAAGGGGCGATTTTATATAAATCGCCCCTTTTTCGTTCATTTTTTCCTCTTATTAAGCCATTTTCTTTTTCAGATTTTCATCTATGGCGTCTAAAAATTCTTCAGTATACAGGTAATGTTTACCATGATCCACCTTATTCCCATGGATACAAACGGCCAGGTCCTTTGTCATTTTACCGCTTTCAACAGTTTCAATACATACTGTTTCCAGGGCATTACAAAAGTCTATCAGTGCCAGGTTATTGTCTAATTTTCCACGGAAAGCCAGGCCCCTGGTCCATGCAAAAATAGATGCGATGGGGTTAGTACTGGTAGGCTTACCTGCCTGGTGGTCGCGGTAATGCCTGGTAACGGTGCCGTGTGCTGCTTCGGCTTCCATGGTACTTCCGTCGGGAGTGATCAAAACAGAGGTCATCAGGCCTAAGCTTCCGAAACCCTGTGCAACTGTATCGCTTTGTACATCACCATCATAATTCTTACAGGCCCAGACAAAATTGCCATTCCATTTTAAAGCACTTGCAACCATATCATCGATCAGCCTGTGCTCATATGTAATACCGGCAGCTGCAAATTTATCTTTGAATTCAGTTTGGTAAATGTCTTCAAAAATATCCTTAAATCGCCCGTCGTATTTTTTTAAAATGGTGTTTTTTGTAGAAAGATAGAGCGGCCATTTTTTACTCAATGCCATATTAAAACAGCTGCGTGCAAAGCCAGTAATACTTTCATCGGTGTTGTACATGCTCATGGCAACACCGTCACCTTTAAAATTATACACTTCAAAGACCTGCGGTTCCCCGCCGCCATCAGGTGTAAAGGTCATGGTTAGTTTTCCTTTTCCTTTGATCACTGTATCGGTTGCACGGTATTGGTCGCCAAAAGCATGACGGCCAACAATGATCGGGGCTGTCCAGTTGGTAACAAGCCGGGGTACATTTTGCATTACGATCGGCTCCCTGAAAACGGTGCCGTCTAAAATATTCCTGATCGTACCATTCGGGCTCTTCCACATTTGCTTTAGATTGAACTCTTTTACACGGGCTTCATCGGGTGTAATGGTAGCACATTTGATTCCAACGCCGCAGGCTTTTATGGCATTGGCTGCATCAATGGTAACCTGGTCGTTTGTTTCATCACGGTATTCCATACCCAGGTCATAATACTGGATGGGAACGTCTATATATGGTATGATCAATTTGTCTTTAATGAATTTCCAGATGATCCTTGTCATCTCATCACCATCAAGTTCGACAACGGGGTTGGTTACTTTAATTTTGCTCATATGCGTCAATTGTTTTTGCGAAAGTACATAATTAGCAGATACTAGATACTGGATACTAGATGCTAGATCCTGGAACCTTATTATTTTGAAAACAGATACTGCCTTTTATCCAGTATCCAGCATCGCCCTACAAATTCCTAATAATTTCATCTGCGAATTCACTCGTCTTCAAAAGCGTTGCATCTTTCATCAGGTTATAAAAATCGATCGTTACCGTTTTATTCCTGATCGTTTTTCCAACTGCATTTGTTACCAGTTCTGCGGCATCCCGCCATCCCATATATTCAAGCATCATTACGCCACTTAAAATGACGGATGATGGATTCATCGTATTCGTATTTGCAAACCTGGGCGCTGTGCCATGGGTTGCTTCAAATACAGCGTGGCCGGTAAGGAAATTGATATTTGCCCCGGGGGCAATGCCAATGCCACCAACCTGTGCGGCGAGTGCATCACTGATATAATCACCATTGAGGTTGAGGGTCGCTATTACACTGTAATCCTGCGGCGCCAATAAAGCCTGTTGTAAAAAATTATCTGCAATAGCATCCTTGATGATCACTTTTCCTCCAACGGCGCTGATCTTCATTTCTTCATTGGCCACCGCTTCGCCACTTTCTTTTTTTGTTCTTTCCCATTGCTGCCAGGTATAGACATCACCGGCAAATTCTCTTTCCGCAAGTTCATATCCCCAGTTCTTAAAAGCGCCTTCAGTGTATTTCATGATATTGCCTTTGTGAACGATCGTTACTGATGGTAATTTATGTTCAATGGCATGCAGGATGGCAGCACGTATCAATCTTTCTGAACCATCTTTGCTTACCGGCTTTACGCCCAATGAGGTTGTTTCAGGGAAACGAAAAGCTTTAACACCCAATTCATCCACCAGGAATTTCAATAATTTTTTTGCTTCGGGCGTGCCGGTCATAAATTCAATGCCTGCATAAATATCTTCTGTGTTCTCACGGAAGATGACCATATTTACTTTTTCCGGCTGCCACATGGGGGAGGGCACGCCTTCAAAATATTTTACCGGCCGGAGGCAGACATAGAGGTCCAGTTCCTGCCTTAATGCAACATTCAGGCTGCGGATACCGCCACCAACCGGGGTTGTGAGCGGACCTTTGATAGACAATAAATATTCCTTGAATGCATCCATGGTGGCTTCGGGCATCCATTCGCCGGTCTTGTCAAACGCTTCCTGCCCGGCTAATACTTTCAGCCATTCAATGTTTTTTGTTCCGCCATATGCTTTTTGGATGGCTGCATCAAAGACACGAACACTTGCTTTCCAGATATCGGGGCCAATACCATCGCCTTCTATGAATGGAATGGTGGGGTTATTGGGAACATTGAGCTTCCCACCTTCACCCATGGTAATTTTTGCAGCCATAATATTTTAATTTCCGTGCTTTTGAATGGATATCAACTGACATGAAACACACTTATATGGTTAGTGGTACAATGCAGTTTTTTGCGTGGCAAAAGTACAACATCGCCGCAATTAACATGCGATCAAAATAGAAAAGGCTTTCAGAATACCGAAAGCCTTTTCTTATTAAATATTTAGTTTCTAAAATGTTCTTCTCACCCTAAAGCTGCATGTCACATTATAAAAATTTGGCAGGATCGGGTTCGTTGTTATAAGGCCGGAAAAATTACCACTAATAAACTGCCCAACAGCGCCATATTCTGTAATGTTCACATTTATTGGCATTGGAATACTTGATATTGTATATGGGCCAGTTGACTGGCTTGACAAAAAGCTGATCAAATTCTGCGTACTTCCTCCAGAAATATTATTGTTGCTGAATGTAAATTGTATAAAGCCAAAGTTAAACCTGTCGGCGTGTATAAAATTTTGATTGTTAATGCCGGAAGAAACATGATCAATACTGTCTGTTGGTGAAGTGTAGGTAATGGGAGCCCCTCCATTGACCGTATGTGTTACAAATTCCTGTGTACTGATACCACATGCCTGCATGTTGCCAATTGTGTTTGGCCCGGGAACGAGTGTTTGATTAATAACATTACTTACCTGCAAACCATTAACATCCTCGGCAACCAGGGTAACATTGGATGTATTGTTGCATAACAATTTGACGAAGCTAAATGCCCCGGTATTACTTACCGGGTACCTGTAATACTGGTTATTCTCAGATAATATTATATACCCATTTGTAACGGGGTTATTAAAGCAATCAGTAACTGAGCCTGAAACGGTAGCCGTTCCCAATGCGAAGTTTATCGTTATAACACCCAATGAAACATTTATATTGGTCGTTGTAAAATTCTGGGTATAAGTAGATAAACCGCAATTTTGATTAATAAGTATATCCAGTTTAAGCTGGGCATTATCTGGCACCGCTCCACTAACGAAACCTGCAGCATCTGTATATCCAAACCGGGATTGTGAGGTTGTAATATCAGTGATCTTTACCAAGGCTTGTGGTATGGGGTTTCCAGCCTGGTCTTTAACCGTACAATCAAACTGAACATAACTGCCCGGTACATCGCAATTCCAAAATGAAAAATGGCTTACTTCTCCTACATAATTGTTTCCCGTTCTTGTAGCAGTTCCTTCTTCTTTCCATAATCCGGTTGTTTCATCAAAATACCATAAAGGAATGGTTGAAGGAGCCGTAGACAATAGTGAAGCAGGAACAGGCATGGTTATGGTTGATCTTTTTCCATCTGCTATTTGTAACAATTCACCGGAAGACCCGGTTAATTCAACAGCTAACATTCCGTAGGTTGTTAATCCTTTCAATAAACCAGCTGTATTTATTCCTCTCAGATCACCGGGCATTATTTTATTCAATTCAGCTGAAGTAGGATCTATCCATTGAGCCGATACATTTACGGTTCCGCTATAAGCTGAACCTGTTGCTGCATTTTTTACTGCATCGGCAGGCAAAAATATATTCAATCCATTTGGAAGTGTAACGTTTCCACCGGAACTGGCATTGATACTCCCTGCGATCGTTTTACGCAATAGTTTAATTCTGAAGAAAGCAGCTTTCCCTTCTATTGCCAGGTAGGTCTTAATGCCTTTAAAATAACCAGGATACGAAACCGCTACGGTGGCAGCTTCCTTCACAACCTGTACAGTTTTTATTTCAAAATATCCATAATGGTCGGTAATTGTATAAGCTGTTCCAACTTTTACAGTTGCACCGGCCAGGGCCGCATCATTTTCGCCGGTTACAAAACCAGATATAGAGGAGGTGACTTTTGTAAGCAGGTCGGGAGGCATCGTATTAGGATCAATACCAGCATCCATACTTTTTTTACAGGAAATGAAAAAAAACAAGGTGAATAATAATGATGCAATACAATTAAGGGTTGCATATTTCCTGGGAAGGATAAAATTCATAAACGTAACAGTTAGAATTAAAATGTGTATGAAAAGGTAAGCCAAATAAATGAAATATTATGACTGCCTATCGGTCATTTGTTATTAAAACTTAGTAGGTCCGCCTTACACGGAAACTGCATGCTACAGTATGGGGCTGGTTCTGATTAGGAGCCTGGGTTTCGAATAAAACGCCGTGGAAATTGCCTGCAATAAATTCGCCGGTCTGTCCATACTCAGTTATATGTACTGAAACCGTGTTTTGCGGAAGTAATGGATTATAGGCTCCAAACAAGTTAGTCGTTCCAAATATTTGTAATGGTTGATCACTGTTAACAGCAATCCCATAATAAGAGAAAGAAAGAGTTGAAAAATTACCATCTAGCTGCCCTGTTGAATGTATTCTTAAACTGGTTCCAAAAGTAGTTGATTCAACTGGAAAGGGATTGTGCATACCAATCGTATCGGCCGGGGCTGCATAAGCATAGTTTATCCCATCGATCGAATAGTTTACAAATTCTTCCGGGTCTATCGGCAAAGAATCATTGTTCAAACTTTTCTGGCAGGAAAAGAAAAGTATAGAAATAAAAAAGCAGGAAATTAAATTACGTAATTCTTTTTTGAGGGTAACCATGTTTGGGTATTTAGTGGATCATTATATGCATGCGTGAGTATGCGGTTTAAAGATAATAGCTTTTATTTTAAGATGCAATTAAGTACAGGATAAAAAAAATTCCCGGAATTTCCGGGAACTTTTTTTTGTGTATGGTTAAACTTAATAGCTTCTCTTTACCCTGAAATTACAGGATACATTATACACATTATTAGGTGGCTGCCAGCCAGTTAAAATACCTGAGAAATTTCCTGCTATATATTGGCCAACTGAACCATATTCTGTAATGTTTATTCCTATGGGTGTTAAAATATTGGTTGAATCATTAAAGATTGTACCCTGGAATTTTATAAGGTTTTGAACAGTTCCTTGAGCTATTCCTGTGTTATCATATGAAAGTGTAACAGCCTCATTTGATCCATTTCTCACCACAACAATGCCCGTCGTGTTACTACCGTACAAGCCATAATTAAAGATACAGGAAGGCGATGTAAGTGAATTTAATGTTCCTCCATTAACTGTATAAGAAATAAATTCTTGAGTTATCAGACTACAGGCTTGCAGATTACCAGCATTATTGGGACCAGGTGCCAGTGTTATAGCCAACGGTGTGCTCTGTTGAAGTGTTGTCAAGTCTACAGCAATGATATTGATGTTTGTCGCGACGTTGCATACAGGTCTTGTAAAATTGAATGTGCCATTAGTAATGGGGTAACTTGAATACCAGTTTGCTTCCTGAACAATAATGTGGCCATTATTCAATGCCGCGTTGCTGCAATCTTTTACGGTTCCTGTTATATTTGCAGTGTTTGCAGCTGGAATAATTGCGTTACCTAGATTAACTGCCGTAGCTCCTACACTGAAAGTTTGAACGAAGCTTAAAATACAAGTGGTACTGGTAAAGGTTAAGTGCAGATCATATTGTGTATTTGGGGTAACGTATGTTGATACATATCCGGATGGATCAGTGCCTCCGGTAATGTGTGCCCATGAAGGATTTGGGTTTAATGGGACTATGTCAAAATAAATATTATTTAAGGGATTTCCATTTGCATCAACAATGGTGAATGTAAGCGGTACAATTGCATTTGGAAGATCCACATTCCAGAATGAGAAATGGTTTACTTCACCAATATACGCAGAACCTGTTTTAGTTGCCTCGCCTTCCTGTTTCCACAAGCCTTTTGTTTCCTCGAATGACCATAATGGGATGGAAGAAGGAAATGTTGTTGCACCTCCGTTTGGAAGAGGAATGGTAAGTGTTGCTTTTTTCCCGGGGGCTATCTGCAGCAGTTCGCCTGAAATTCCGGTTAATTCAACTGCAGCCATTCCAAAAGTTGTAAGGCCTTTTAATGAGCCGGCATCATCAATACCTCTCAAATCTCCTGGCATAATCAGGTCAAGATCATTTGCTGCAGGGTTTATCCAGAAAGCAGCTACATTAATGTTCCCGTTGTAAGTTGTATTTGTTGCGGCATTTACAACTGCATTTGCGGGTAAAGAAATAACGAGGCCATTCGTAAGCGTTACATTGCCTCCTGCAGCAGCGTTGATGCTACCTGAATTTGTTTTCGGTATTAATTTTATCCTGAAAAATGCAGATTTCCCTATAGTTGCTGCCCATGTTTTAATTCCTTTAAAATAACCGGGATTGGTTACGGTAACCACAGCAGCATTTTTTACAACCTGCACATTCTTTACTTCAAAATAACCATATTTGTCGGTTATTACATTCGTACCTCCGACAGAAACATTGGCACCTAATACAGCCAGGTTGTTTTCATTGGTTACAAAACCCGATACAGATGAGGTCACTTTTGTAATAAGATCAGCGGAATTAGAATCCACGCTTACATGATTAAGGTCTTTCTGACAGGAAAAAAAGAATATACATGTAAAAACTGCAAGCAGTAATTGAGGGAATTTATTTTTTAAGGTAATCATGATGTTATATTTTAAATAGAACAATAAAATCGGTACCACTATATGATGGTATGAGTTTGTATTCTGCTGCCTGATAAAAGTTATTAGTATTTTAATAAATGATCTTTGTTATCGATAATGATCTTAAGTTCATTACATAAAAAAAGTTCCCGGTGTTTCCGGGAACTTTTTCGGGTACAGTTAAACTTAAAAATTTCGTCTCACCCTGAATGAGCAGCTAATATTATACGGGGTATTTGGTGGAAGGTAAGCAGTTAACACACCCGAAAAATTACCTGAGATGAATTCGCCCGTAGCCCCATATTCTGTAATATTTATGTTAACCGGGTTTGGTATGGTCAGTGAATCTGTTATCGAAAAACATTTAAAGGACCTTAATGGCTGCATACTTCCTGTGGTTATTCCTGCATTGTCAAATGACAGGAATGCGTTATTGCCGGATGAATTTGTATAGGCCTGGATATAAGCAAGTATGTTTTGCCCCCAACCGTTATGCTGAATACTATCGGCAGGATATGTGAAACTGACCTGGCTTCCAGTGTTGATCGTATAAGTAAGGAATTGTTGTGTTGAGATACCGCAAGCCTGTATATTACCAATTGTATTCATCCCCGGTACAATGGGATACGTTACGGCAGTACTCTGTTGTAACGTAGTAAGATCTTCTGCAATAAAATTGATATTTGCAGCAGCACAATTAAAGTAAACAAAATTAAATGCGCCGGTATTGTCCAATGTTTCCCTGTAATATTGATAACCGTCCTGCATAATAATATAGCCATTTGTTACGGGGGTATTGCTACAATTTGTTACGGTGCCTGCTATTGTTGCAATATTACCGGTACCAATCACAATATTGCCTAAATTGACTGCTGTGGTGCCTACACTGAAATTTTGAGTATAATTACCACAAGAAGAATTATAATTGAAAATAGTCAAAGTATACTGTGTATTTGGTGTAACAAATACGGATACATAACCTGATGGATCTGTATATCCCTGAACATGTGCCCAAACGGGATTAGGATTTGGGGGTGCTATATTTACAAAAACATTATTGACGGGATTTCCCGAGGCATCAACAACGGTAAATGTAACCGGTACGATCGCATTTGGCAGATCACAATTCCAATAAGAGAAATGGCTTACTTCTCCCACATAACTGTTACCGTTTTTTGCTGCACTGCCATCCTGCTTCCACAAACCCATTCCCTCATCGAAATACCATAAAGGGATAGACGAAGGAGCGGTTGCTAAAGCTGCTGAGGGTAAAGGAATGGTAAGGGTCGCTTTTTTCCCCGTTGCTATTTGTAATAATTCGCCTGATGCACCGGTGAGTTCTACTGCTGCCATACCATAAGTAGTAAGGCCTTTTAGTGAACCCGAATCATCGATCCCCCGCAGGTCGCCGGGCATTATCCTATCAAGATCATCGGCTGCAGGATTTATCCAAAAAGCAGCTACATTAATACTGCCTGTATAAGCGGCATTTGTTGCTGCATTTACAACTGCATTTGCGGGTAAAGAAATAACAAGGCCATTTGTAAGTGTTACATTACCCCCTCCCGCAGCACTGATGCTGCCAACATTTATCTTTGGTATTAATTTTATCCTGAAAAATGCTGATTTCCCTGTAGCTGCGGCCCATGTTTTAATTCCTTTAAAATAACCGGGATTGGTTACCGTAACCACAGCTGCGTTTTTTACAACCTGCACATTTTTCACTTCAAAAAAACCGTATTTGTCAGTTGTGGTCGTGGTGCCTCCTACAGATATATTAGCCCCTAATACAGCAGCATTGTTCTCATCGGTAACAAAACCGGAAACAGATGAAGTGACCTTTGTAGTAAAATCGGGAAACTGGAAATCGGTAGTTACATAATCAAGATCCTTCTGGCAGGAAAGAAAAAAAACGCATGTTAACACTGCAAGGATCAATTGACGGAATTTATTTTTTAGGGTAATCATGTTGTTGTGTTTTAACTGGATCAATAATTCTTCACCATTATATGATGCTATTGGTTTGTATTCTGCTGCCCGGATACAATGACCGCATACATAAATTTCCCGGAAGATAACTATAAAAAAAAGGTTCCCTTTTTCCGGGAACCTTTTATGGGTACTCTAAAACTTAAAAATTTCGCCTCACCCTGAAACTGCCACTTATATTATATGATGCAGGGATCGTATTGACCAATACCCCTGTGAAATTACCGCTGATGAATTGGCCAACGGCACCATATTCAGTGATAGTTACAGTACCAGTTGTAGTTCCCTGCCCGGTACCTATGCTGTAAAATGAAAGCAGGGTCTGCGTGGTTCCTACCCCGATAGCTGTATTATTGAAAGAAAAACTTATTTCACTATTGGGATTACCGGGGGAATATCCATAGATCATGGATTGAGTTGTACTGCCATTGCCGCTATGATACACACTGTCAGCAGGCGGGGTTAAACTAGTAGTGGTGGTACCACCGTCAATTGAAAAATTAATAAATTCCTGTGTCGTTATACCACAGGCCTGCAGGTTGCCCAATACATTTGCTCCTGCCACGAGCGTTACAGGAACAGAATTACTTTGTTGCCCTGCTGCCATATCCTCCGCAACGATCGTAACAGCTCCGTTACCATTGCAAAGTAAAATAGTAAAGCTGAATGCGCCAGTATTACTTACAGGGTAAATATTATAATAATAACCACCATTCTGTTGAACAATGATGCGACCATTGGTTACCGGGTTATTGCTGCAGTCGGTCACGGTTCCTGAGATAGTAGCAATACTGGAAGTATTTGGAACCAGGATGGTGCCTAAAGAAATATTTACATTGGTTGTAGAAAAATTCTGGCTATAAACAGGTACCCCGCAATTATAATATGTAAATACTTCCATGAGTAATTGTGCATTTCCCGGTACAGCACCAGCAACATAACCGGATGAATCTGTAAAACCATAAGCGGCGCTGGACGTTCCAACAACAGAGATCCTTACCCATGAATAAGGAATAGGGTTCCCGGCCTGGTCCTTTATGGTACAATTAAATTGAACATAATTGGCTGGTACATCACAATTCCAGAAAGAGAAATGACTTACTTCCCCAACATAAGTATTACCGGTTTTGGTTGCTTCTCCGTCCTGTTTCCACAAACCATTTGTTTCATCAAAAGACCATAAAGGGATTGTTGATGGGGCACTGGCCATGATAGAAGCAGGGATCGTTAAAGTAAGGGTTGCTTTTTTGCCGGCAGCAATTTGCAATAGTTCACCCGATGCGCCGGTTAATTCTACTGCTGCCATGCCATACGTGGTCAGCGTTTTTAAAGTTCCATCTGTTCCTATTCCACGAAGGTCGCCGGGCATCGTTTCATTAAGGTCGGAAGCGACAGGATCTAACCAATGTGCTGCAACACTCACAGTACCTGTATACGCAGTTCCGCTGCCTACAGTTATCACAGCATTGGCTGGCAAAGCAACAATGAGCCCATTGCTTAATGTAACACTTCCACCCGATGCTGCATTGATGGTCCCGGAATTTGTTTTAGGAATTAATTTGATACGAAAAAATGCAGCTTTGTTCTCAGTTGCGATATAAGTTTTGATGCCTTTAAAATAACCGGGATTTGTTACAGTTACCATGGCCGCATTTTTAACGACCATCACATTTTTTACCTGGAAGTATCCGAATTTGTCGGTGGTTACATTCGTGCCTCCAACAGAAACGTTGGCGCCTAATACTGCGAGGTTATTTTCATCAGTAACAAAACCTGAAACAGATGAATTCACCTTTGTTGTAAGGTCTGCCACCTGTCCCGGATTCAGTCCATCCTCGTTGCTAATGTCTTTCTGGCATGAAAGGAAAATCAGGATCGCACATACCGGTATAATCAACCGGATGAATTTGTTTTGAAGTAATGTATTCATGTTATAGTTATTGATGGATTAATGTTTTTATCACAGGTTAGATGCGATGAGTTCTTAAGGCGCTGCCTCGGAATAATTTTTTTAACCGAATTTATTTGTACCTGGTTCCAAGGGGTATAAAAAGTTCAGGTTACAATTCAGCCAGCCGCTGTCAATATTCACTCCCTCGTATTTCTTATAAAAATTGATAGCAGGCTCATTCCAGTCGAGCACCTGCCAGGCCATGCCGCTGTATTTTTTTTCTTTACATTCTTCGATCAGCCTGTCAAATAATAGTTTGCCCACCCCTTTACCCCTGAGTTTTTCTGTAACCAGCAGGTCTTCGAGGTAAAGCCGTTGTCCCTTCCAGGTGCTATACCGGATATAATAAAGCGCAAATGCAATTACTTCTCCCGGACCTGAATATCCGGGCAATTCAGAACCTGGCAATTCGGCCACATATGCCCACCACACGGGATCTTCACCAAAACCACTTTCTACAAAATGATCGAAGCTTACTGTTACTGCTTCCGGCGCTTTTTCATATACTGCCAGTTCCTGTACCAGTTCCATCATTATTTTACAATCTTCCTTTACGGCTTTCCTGATAGATATGTTCATACAAATTTTATTAGAATTTGAAAATAGCAAAATATTTTTTATCGCGGCGTTTACAGCGATTGCTAATATACGCTGTGGAACTCCGAAAAAAAACTCTTTTAAACTCTGTGGCAGATACCATTTTTAATTCAATTAAATTTGCTCCTCAAATAAACTGATCATGAAAAAACTTTTGCTGCAATATGCTGCTTATAATATGTGGGCCAATCAACGTATGATCGATAGTGTCTCTAATCTTACTGATGACCAGATCAACAGGGAAATAAACAGCAGCTACAAAAGCATATATGCAACCCTTCTTCATTTGCTGGATGCTGAAAGTATCTGGTGGCAACGGGTAAAATTGCAGGAGCAGATCGATGTACCCAGTTCAGGTTTTAACGGGTCTATACTTGAATTAGGAAATAACCTGATGAAACAATCAAAGCAATGGAAAGAATGGGTAGACCTGGCAACAGAAGCCGCTCTTGAACATGAATTTATTTACAGGAATTCTAAAAAGGAACAATTCAAACAACCCGTGAATGAAGTATTGATCCATTTGTTCAATCACCAATCATACCACCGGGGACAGCTAATAACCATGTTTCGCCAGGTTGGAGTGGAAGCAGTTCCCAATACCGATTTTACCAGCTTCAGCAGGAAAAAATAATGGTTAGTTGTGATCGGTCATGGTGAGTGTAACGCCATAAGAACCTGTTTCAAAATACCCGGGTGTGAATGGAGCAGGCGGTGGTGGCGGTGATTGCCAAGTACTGTGAAAAAATTTCCGGTAAACCATACCAATACCTTTTGCATATTTTTCCTGGCTATAATTTACCTGTGAATAAAAAGCCGGATCCAGTGGGTTGCCATCCACCTGGTCGCATTGATTAACTACAAGGCAGCTGTCCAATGTAAAATTCCCTACCTGTTGTTGAACAGCTACGCTATCATAAGTATAATCCCAGTCAGCTAAATATGGTACTTCCGAAGTGGGAGACCATGTATCAATATAATTATTCCCTTTCCAGGAATGATTATCCCTTACCGGTAATGTGAGCTTTATGAATTTTAAATTATTTTCTATGAACTCCAGGCCATTTGTTGTATTCACAGTCATAAAAGTATTATCGGAAAGCCATGGATCTGCCGGCGTATTCCTGATATATCTTATGATGCGGTATGCCGGACGGCCAAGGTTATCCGTTATCTGCGCATCCGTTTCATATTTTACCTGGTAACTATGTATCACAGCGGCTGTGCCGAAGTGATATAAATAAGAGAATCGAGATCATATACAATGTATTTTCCCGCAACCAGCGGATAATAATCATTCAAAGCAACAGTTTGAAAATCTTCATTTGATTTTTTACAGGAACACAATCCAATGATAAGGGCAATAATAAAAATAAATAATGGGGATCTTTTCATATTTACCTTTTATAATATGGGCCTGCGATCATTCTGCATCCTGACCCTGGCAATAAGCAACAGAAAATAATTAATTGTGATCGGTCATAGTTAGTGTTACAGCATAAGACCCTGTTACAAAATGACCACCAAGGCCGGGTACGGGCGGCTGGTATTCACTGTGAGAAAAATTACGATAAACCATGCCAATGCCGGAAGCATATTTTTCCCGGCTATAATTAATTTCACTGTATGAATTCGGATCCAGCGGGTTACCGATTATCTCATCACGCTGATCAACAACCAGGCAATTATCGAGTGTAAAACTGCCTACCTGCTGTTGAACGCCAACACTGTCATAAATATAATCCCAGTCATCCAGGTATTTCACTTCCGAATTAAGAGAATAAGTATCGATGTATGTATTGCCTTTCCAGGAATAATTATCCCTGACGGGTGCATGGAGTTTTAGAAATCTTAAATTATTTTCAACGAACTCCAGGGTATAGGTATCATTCACTGCCATAAAAGTATTATCGGAAAGCCAGGGTGCGGCGGCATTACTTCTTATATACCTGATGATACGGTATGCGGGGCGGCCAAGGTTATCCGTTATCTGTGCATCCGTTTCGTATTTTACCTGGTAACTGTGTACTTCAGTAGTGGTACCAAAATTTGTATAAACAAGTGAGTCGAGATCATAGGTTATATATTTTCCAACTGTTAGCGGGAAATAGTCACTTAAGGGAGCAGTCTGGAAATCCTCACTGGATTTTTTACAGGCACTAAATGAAATAATAACGAAAACTGTGAATAAGAGGAATGGAAATTTTTTCATGTGTTTCTTTTATGGCTCATTTCATGTAATACAAGATACAATTTTATACAAATTAAGACCTTGTGGATCGGCAAAAGGTTGCCCGGATTTATTTTAAAGTAGCTGTGTGCGCTGAATGATACCGCCACCGATCACATCATCACCTTCATAAAACACCGCACTCTGGCCCGGGGCCACCCCTTTTACATGCTCATAGAAACGAACATTAATGCCGTTTTCGTATGTGTAAAGGTTGCTTAATGCGCCTTTATCTTTATAGCGGATCTTGGTAACGGCTTCCATGCCTTCGGATATCCCTTCATATTTGATCCAGTTCAACTGCTTTACCAGCATTTCTGTCCTGTTCAGGTCATCTTCATTTCCCAATACCACGGTATTTGTTTCGGGGATTATTTCTGTTACAAAGGCAGGCTTTCCCAGGGCTATATCGAGCCCTTTGCGCTGGCCTACCGTATAGAAAGGATAGCCTTTGTGCTTGCCAAGGATATTTCCTGCCGTGTCAACAAAATTCCCTCCATTTACCCTTTCTTCCAGTCCTTCAACTTTGCGTTTTAAAAAGCCACGGTAATCATTATCCGGGACAAAGCATATTTCGTAACTTTCATTTTTCTTAGCCAGTTCAGGATAACCAAAATCATGTGCCATTTGCCGGATGGCAGTTTTGCGATAAGTGCCCAATGGCAATAAAGTACGGCTCAACAGGTCTTGTTGCAATCCCCACAATGCATAACTCTGGTCCTTGGTCTCATCCAAACCCTTCCTGATAAAATACCTGCCGTTGCTATGCCGGAGAACCTGAGCATAGTGGCCGGTGGCAATGAAATCGCAGCCAAGTGCATCGGCACGCTTCAAAAGCGCACGCCATTTTATATGGGTATTGCACATCACGCATGGATTGGGGGTGCGCCCGGCAATATATTCTTCAACAAAATTCTCAATTACAAAGTCGCCAAATTCTTCCCTGATATCCAGTATAAAATGTGGAAAGCCGTGTTGTACCGCAGCCAGCCGGGCATCATTAAAACTATCAATATTGCAGCAGCCTGTTTCTTTTTTTCCGGTAGTGCCCACAGCAGTGGCATAGTCCCAGGTTTTCATGGTGATCCCTACGACGTCATAACCCTCTTTGTGTAGCATCAATGCCGCCACGGTGCTGTCTATACCGCCACTCATTGCCATCAATACTTTACCTTTTTTACTCATATCGAAATTCTTCGATGCAAAGATACAAAAAA
>JBDTWL010000023.1:0-54950 GCA_040006715.1 Ferruginibacter sp.
GCCTGGTTACCTGCTGCATTCACGGTTACCTGTACGGTATCCCTTCCAATTGCACCAAGGTTATCGGTAACTTTTAATTCAAATTTATAAACACCCTGTATCAGTGCTGTGATCGACGTCGTTGCAGCAGTTGCTGTTGCGATCGTTCCACCTGTTGGCCCTGATACTTTTGTCCAGGCATAAGATGCTATGGAACCACCCGGGTCTGTACCGGTTCCTGTTACGCTGACAGAATTTGTAGGTAACGTAATGGTTTTATCTGCTCCTGCATTTGCAGTTGGTGCCTGGTTACCTAATGCATTCACTGTTACCTGTACGGTATCTCTTCCAATTGCACCAAGGTTATCGGTAACTTTTAATTCAAATTTATAAACGCCCTGTATCAGTGCCACGATCGCTACTGTCGCAACATTTGGAATTGATATTGTTCCGCCTGTTGGCCCTGAAACCTTTGTCCATGCATAAGATGCTATTGAACCACCAGGATCTGTACCGCTACCCGTTATTGAAACTGTTACTATTGGCAATGTGATGGTCTTATCTGCACCTGCATTTGCTGTTGGAGGCGTATTTGCAACTGCAGCATTTACGGTGATCAGTACAATATCCGTGGTACTGGCACCCAGGTTATCTGTAACCTTTAATTGGAACTGGTATGCACCTTGCACCAATCCTGTTACGGTTGTGGTTGCAGCAGCTGCATTTGTAATTGTTCCGCCTGTTGGACCAGAGGTCTTTGTCCATGCATAAGATGTTATTGATCCATCCGGGTCCGTACCGATGCCTGTTAAACTAACAGTACTGGTTGGTAAAGTAATGGTTTGATCTGCTCCCGCATTAGCTGTAGGAGATAAATTTGAACTTCCCCCAGTAGATTCAAAAGCGCCCATATCGGGTGCAGTGCTGATATATGCTAAGCCAACATTGACACCCTTATTTATAAGGTCTGATGATGAAGCTAATTTTAAATAGTTAAGTACAGGCAAACTACCATCCGCTTGTCTTGCACCTGTAACACCTGTATTATCCACACTTAAAAAGTCTGAACTATTAACTGTAACGCCGCCATTCCATGTATTATTAGTATTGTATGTATTCGCTGCTCCATACCTTAAGGGTACCCCAACATTTCCGAATGATACATTGTTTTTAAATGTTTGTGTAGGACCAGGTGATACTGTCCAATAACCAAATTCAAAACCATTCCCCTGGTTATTATATGCATCACAATTATAAAGCTGGAATTTCATGGTTGGCGTACCATTCTGGTCAAAGCCATGTAATGCATTGCTAAACGCAAGACAGTTATTTAAATACCTCAGGGTTGTTGTCCTGTCATTAGAAGATACATTTGGATCAGCCGGGCCAAGTTTAAATCCGTTGCCATCACCTGCAGTACCTGGTGTTCCCATACCTGCGTCCTGGTAGTATCCATTTAAAAAAGCCCAGCAGCTGTTCCAGGTTCTTACACCTTCTGTCTTAAAATTATCCCAGCCATCATCTGAATTTAGCCATGCACGGCAACCAGTGTAAGTTGTCCTGGTTGAAGGATCTCCACCGGTACAGCTAAAACCATCTGCACCACCCCATGCGCCTGCTGAACCGCCACTCCACCGGTCATCATTGTGATGTGCATCACAATTCAGGTAAAGGATATCATTACTGTTGGTCAAATGAAAGGCTCCGCCTCCTATATGATCAACTTCTATATTTTCAAGTATGCAATTAGGTGAGTCCCACAGGTCCCATCCTCTTGATATTCCATCTCCGTCATGAATTTGTTGCAGGTTCCTTACGTGCAATCCTTTGAATTTTACATAAAAACAGTTTATGACTAAAACGGCAAAGGGGTTGGCATAGGTTGGAACGCCGATATTTGAACAATCAAATATTGGTTGTTCGCCAGGATAATTCTGTATTGTAATCCAGTTACTGGCAGTCCCATGAAGGTTTTGCCAATAAACGTGTGCAGATGCTGATGCTGCTTTTGTTGTAAAATAAGTGCCGCCTCGGATGTAGGCAAGATCACCGGCTACCATCACAGATGATAGTTTATCCCAGGTTTTAAAAGGCGCCGATATTGTCCCCGGGTTACTATCGCTGCCTGTCGTGGCCACGTAGTAAGTCGAAGCGTTTGAGATAATACTGGATAGGCAGAGTATTATCACCAGGAGGAAGTTTTTCATCAGATGTAAGTTTTTTTTAGGTGTTTGAATTTGGTTTTTTAAATGTTTTTCGTTCCCTGGCCCTATTTCCGAAAAGTAATGGCCAGTTAAATACACATAATCATAGATAGCTCATGGATATAAGCCGGGGCTGCATTCAGATAAAGAGTAGTTTGATTAAAACACGTTTCCGGAAGAGGCTTTTGCAAGATATTCGTTTGGATCGTGTGAGCGGACAGCATTATTCAATAACCAAGCCAACATAAAATTGTTGTTGTAGAATTTATTGCCTTTTGTTGTAGTATAAAATAAAGCAGTTTGTAGTAAAAATTGTTTCCAATTCTTTTAATAAAAAAGATATAGCTATAATTTTGGTACCCTTATAACAAAATACAGCGGTGTAATTTAGTAGGCTGTGATGGACGAATTTGAGTAAGGAAGGCGTGTGATATTTTATACGTTTCTTTTGGGGTTGTGTAACCCTACTTGTTTCACATAGTTCTAAGTGGGGCGTAAAGTAAAACCGGGTACCTCCTATTGGGAACCTGGTTACCTGTAATCCCTGAAATAAAATAATGTTGGGTGATTCTTATAAAAAGAAAAATGGGTTGAAATTTCAACCCATTTTTCTTTATAAATCTCTTTCGCCCAATTATTGCTCGTTAAACAAAGGCAATGTGACCGTTTCTTCAGTGGTTTTTAATTTTAAATAATAAACAGCACTTGAAGGCATGACGACTTTATTAATATTGTTAACACCTTTTTGTAATGTTATATTCTGGGCAAACATTACCCTTCCGGCTGCATCGTACAAGCCAAGTATGGCTGTTTGTTGTTTTGAACTGCTTACATTTAACTGCAGTGTCTTATTATTCAGCATAGCAGATTTTATTTCAAAAGAACCGGTATTGGTATTATTCCTGAAATTAACGCTTACGATCTTGCTGTATTCAAATTGTCCGTCCTTATCAACCATTTTCAAGCGATAATAATTGACACCAAGCTGGGGATAATTGTCTGTTAACACGTAAGCTATATGAGTATTCGAATTGCCATTTGCATTGACATTACCAATGTTTTCAAAATTGCGGCTATCAATGCTTCTCTCCACTTCAAAATGGCTGCTGTTGATCTCTGTTACAGTTGCCCATTGCAACAATGTCTTACCGGTTTTTTCAGCAGCTGTGAAATCTACCAATGTAACGGGTACCGGTGCTGATATGAACTCGAAAGCTCCCAGGTCCGGTGCCGTAGCATTGTATGGCAACCCCACATTAATTCCTGAATTAATAAGGTCTGAAGCGGCAACTAATTTTAAATAATTCAGTAAAGGCAAACTTCCATCAGCTTGTCTTGGACCTGAAACACCTGTAGTGTCTATGCTTTGAAAATCTGAATTAGTAACAGTGACTCCGCCATTCCAGGTATTCTTGATATTGTTTGTATTCGCTCCGGCATATCTTAAAGCAACACCGGTATTTGCATACGATACATTGTTTTTAAATGTTTGTGTGGGGCCGGGTGCTACCGTATAATAACCAAATTCGAAACCATTCCCCTGATTCTTATGTGCATCACAATTATAAAGCTGGTATTTCATGGTTGGTTCACCATTCTGGTCAAAACCATGTAACCCATTATAAAACGCAAGACAGTTATTCAAATACCTCAAGGTTGTGGTCCTGTCATTGGAAGATACATTTGGGTCAGCGGGGCCAAGTTTAAATCCGTTGCCATCACCTGCTATAAGTGGTACCGGCATACCAGCATCCTGGTAATATCCATTTAAAAAAGCCCAGCAGCTGTTCCATGTTCTTACCCCATCAGTTTTAAAATTATCCCAGCCATCATCTGAATTTAACCATGCACGGCAACCTGTATAAATTGTATTTGTTGAAGCATCTCCGCCGGTACAGCTAAAACCATCAGCACCACCCCATGCGCCTGCTGAACCGCCGCTCCACCTGTCATCATTGTGATGTGCATCACAATTCAAATAAGTAACATTGTTACTGCCCGTCAAATGAAAGGCTCCGCCCCCGATATGGTCAACTTCTATATTCTCTAGTGTGCAATTAGGTGAGTCCCACAGGTCCCATCCTCTCGATATTCCATCACCGTCATGAATTTGTTGCAGGTTCCTTACGTGCAACCCTTTGAATTTTACATAGGAACAGTTTATTACAAAAACGGCAAAAGGGTTTGCATAAGTTGGCACACCGATATTTGAACAATCAAATATTGGCTGCTCACCCGGATAATTCTGAATCGTTATCCAGTTACTTGCCGTACCGTTAAGGTTTTGCCAGTAAACATGCGCTGATGCTGATTTTCCTTTGGTTGAATAATAGATGCCGCCTCTTATATAAGCGATATCGCCGGCTACCATTACAGATGATAATTTATCCCAGGTCTTATAAGGCGAAGCCTGTGTGCCGGGATTTGCATCATTACCTGTAGTGGATACATAGTAGGTTTTTGCTTGTGAGATAACACTACATAAGCATAGTGATATCAATAGTAGAAAGTTTTTCATTGGTTTTGGTTTTTGAGGTTTGGTTTTTTCTTAGGTTATTAAAGTTTATGTCAGTTTATGTATAAAAAGTTTTATTATAAATAGCTGTTGTTACAGCTTTATTTTTTTTCTAAAAAAACATTATGCTGGAACCAATAATTTAATAAGGAACTATGATAAGTAGGTAGAATGCCTGATGCTGCAAATGCATCATGTTGTGTAAGTGTACGAGGCTGCCGGTTCTTTAGCAGTTTTCTTGTTTGGTTTTTCATCAATTTTTCTATAATGGTCCGGGTCAAGCGTAACAAGTATGCAGCGTTGAGATCGGTTTAGGGGACCGAACTCCGGTAAATACTGTTATATAAATTGACAGCTTATAATTAAGCAGCAACTTTTTCTATTTTTTTGATTGATATAAACCCTTGTGAAGATTGGTTTTCAATAAGACATTATTGGATCTTACAAGAGAATTATTAAAAAGCAAATATTAAGCCATAATTAACATTCTTTTAAAAACAGGACCTACGTTATTTATTTAATAATTTGCAAACCAGCTGGTTAATCTTGGATTTAAAAAATGGTGTTAACAAGTTATTAACATTAAAGTTTTAAGTCTTTTTCACAGCTGGTAAACATTATTCCATTAGTCGATCCTGTTTTCAAACCATGATTTTTCATACTCTGAGCCATCAAAAAAAGAACTGTTACATTATTATTATAATGCTTTTGTTTAGAACGTGTTTTTCAAAAAAAAATTCCCTTATCACAATATTTTTTTAAAAATGTAGTTTAATAACTACAGTGGTTGAGAACTTTTTAAAGAACATCAACCGGAAACAGTAAAATCTAACCCCCATTATAGATCAAATTCAAAAGGTTACTGAAACCAACTTAAGCCGATCCAAAATAGGATCGGCTTATATTTTATATTTATTCTCCCTGTTTAATATCCCTGCTTTGATTAACCGTTCCATTTGTTTTACTTTTACGGCATGCCAAAAAAATTATTTTTATTAGATGCCTATGCACTGATATTCCGTGCATATTATGCCCTTATACGCAGCCCGCGGATCACGAGTAAAGGAAAGAATACGAATGCACAATTCGGTTTTACCAATACGATCATTGAGCTGATCAATAATCAAAAGCCTACGCATATGGCTGTATGCTTTGATACGCATGCCCCAACGGAAAGGCATACTGATTTTGCAGACTATAAAGCAAACCGCCAGGAAACACCGGAAGACATCTCTGCGGCAGTACCGGATATAATAAGAATTATTGAAGGTCTGAATATCCCTGTTATTGCAATTGATGGCTATGAAGCAGATGATGTAATTGGGGCTTTGGCCAAGAAAGCCGAAAAAGCCGGTTACGAGGTCTTCATGGTCACCCCCGATAAAGATTATGGCCAGCTTGTTTCGGAAAATATAAAGATTTACAAGCCGCCCTACCAGGGAGGCACTGTTGAAATATTGGGCCCCGCCGAGGTTTGTTCCAAATGGGGCATCAATAATGTAAGCCAGGTAATAGATATTCTCGGCCTCATGGGAGATGCCGTTGATAATATCCCCGGGATAAAAGGAATAGGCGAAAAAACTGCTGCAAAACTTTTGGCAGAATATGGAACACTGGAAAATATCCTGGAAAATGCTGACAACATCAAAGGGTCTGTTGGTGAAAAAATAAAAGCCGGAAAAGAGAATGCGATCATGAGTAAAAAACTGGCTACCATCATCACGGATGTGCCGACAGAATTTCATGAAGCAGATTTCAGTGTAAAGGAAATGAACAAGGAAGCATTAAAAGGGATCTTTGAAGAATTGGAATTTAAAACGCTTGGCAAGCGGATCCTGGGAGAAGAAATAAATGTGCAGGCTGAAGTATGGAACCATACTGCTGAGCCCAAGAACAAAAAACCGGATAATGGACAGATGGACCTGTTTGGTAATGCAACAAACCTTGTCAAGCCGCCGACAGGGTTTACAACCGCTGTCGGGGATCCGGAAGCAAATGTTTTACCTGTTGATAAGAACATCAACAATACACCGCATAATTATATATTGGTTGATACAGATAAATTGATCAGGGAACTGTTAACCAAATTAAAGGCCGAAAAAGAAATATGCTTTGATACCGAAACCACCGGTATAGATGCAAATGATGCCGAACTGGTGGGATTGAGTTTTTCTATAAAGCCCGGCGAAGGCTATTATGTTCCATGCCCTCCTGATAAGGATAAGTGCACAGTTCTATTAAATAATTTCCAGCAATTGTTCAATGATGAATCCAAAACCTGGATCGGCCAGAATATTAAATATGACCTCTTGATGCTGAAATGGTATGGGTTTGAACTAAAAGGAAATATTTTCGATACCATGCTGGCTCATTATGTAATAGAGCCAGATGGCAAAAGAAGCATGGATGCCCTGAGTGCAAAGTTTTTGGGATATGAACCCGTGCACATTGAAGAACTGATCGGTAAAAAAGGGAAAAGCCAGGGAAATATGAGAGATGTGGAACTGGAAAAGATAAAAGAATATGCTGCAGAGGATGCAGATATTACTTTGCAGTTAAAAAATATTTTTCTTCCCTTGCTTAATACAAAAGAAGTTGAAAGGGTTTTTTATGAAGTAGAGAACCCTTTGGTTAAAGTATTAACAGCAATGGAATTTGAAGGGATAAGGGTTGATGAGCATTTCCTGAATGAATATTCCAAAGAAATGGAGAAGGAAGCAAAGAAGGCAGAAGAAAGCGTTTACCAGCAAGCCGGGGTTCGTTTTAACCTGGCATCTCCTAAACAATTAGGTGAAGTGTTGTTTGATAAGATGCAGATCGATCCGAAAGCAAAAAAAACAAAAACGGGCCAATATGCAACCGGCGAAGATGTATTGTTGAAACTGGCCAGTAAAAATAAGATCGTAGATGATATACTTGCATTCAGGGAATACACAAAATTAAGATCAACTTACGTGGATGCCCTGCCGTTGATGATCAATAAAAAAACCGGGAGGGTGCATACAAGTTATGCGCAGGCAGTAGCTGTTACGGGAAGGCTTAGCAGCAATAATCCCAACCTACAGAATATCCCCATCCGTACAGATAAAGGAAGAGAGATCAGGAAGGCATTTATACCGCGGGACAATGACCACTTACTCGTGTCTGCCGACTATTCACAAATAGAGTTGCGTATCGTTGCTGCCATCAGCGCCGATATAAATATGTGCGACGCTTTCAAAACCGGCCGGGATATCCATACCGCCACTGCGGCCAAAGTATTCAACGTGGAAGAATCCGCCGTGACAAAGGAAATGCGTTACAAAGCCAAGAGTGTGAATTTTGGGATCATTTATGGCCAGGGTGCATTTGGCCTGGCAGAAAATTTAGGCATTTCACGGACAGAAGCAAAAGAGATCATTGATAATTATAAAAAACAATTTCCCAACATCCAGAAATACATGGATGATACCATCAATTTCGCAAAAGAGCATGGTTATGTTCAAACGCTGATGGGAAGGAAACGCTGGCTGGCCGATATCAACTCCGCTAATTTTACAGTCCGTGGTTTTGCAGAAAGGAATGCCATCAACTCTCCTATACAGGGCACAGCAGCCGATATGATAAAATTAGCCATGATAAAGATCCAACAAGAATTTGCAGCAAAGAAATTCAGATCAAAAATGTTGCTGCAGGTACATGATGAATTGGTATTTGATGTTTTAAAAGAAGAACTTGAACTGGTAAAACCGGTTATACTCGATTGTATGCAGCATGCCCTGAAATTACCCAATGATGTACCGACGGATGCAGAAATAGGTGCAGGCACAAACTGGTTGGAAGCCCATTAGAAAAGTTGTATTAAAAAAGGTTATCATTGCTGATAACCTTATAACCTAAACCAACTGCTAATGAAGACCCCCGTATTGCCCCTAAGAATGTGATGATCTCATTAGATTCTTTACACATAATTCCTTCTGGGAGATATGCTTTTTCTGCGACGTTGAATATTCCATAAATCAGCAGAACTGAAATTTTTATTTTGATGGAGACATTCAAAAGCCAAAGTTTCTTTTACTTCTTTTGTCATCTTTTCCAGTTCTTCCCTGCTCATTTTAAGTTCCAACCTGTGTGTTCCTGTTTTCATGACCAATGTTTTTAATTTTTGAAACACAAAGAGAAGAAGAATAACGATGGTTGCTAACTCCTATCTCTTATCCGGTCATTGGTAATTAGTAAATGGCAGTTCACAGACAATTACTATATTATATTTAAGCCTATTCCAGCCACTCAATGAATAATTGACCTGATATTTGCAATATGAAAAAAACAGTTTTTTATTGTTATGATGCTTATTGTGGGTGGTGCTACGGATTTAGCCCCGTAATGAAAAAAATTGCAGCCCATTACATCAATGATATTGAGATCGAAGTACTTAGCGGGGGGATGATGACCGGCGACCAGGTAGTGCCCATTAAAAAGATCGCTACTTATATTAAATCTGCTTATAAAAGAGTTGAGGAACTGACCGGCATAAAATTCGGCGAGGATTTTCTTTGGCACATCAATAACCCCGAGGAAAGCGATTGGGTGATGAACTCTGAAAAACCTGCTATTGCTTTATGCATATTTAAAGAATATTACCCGGCCAGGCAATTGGAGTTTGCGTCCGACCTGCAATATGGCCTGAACCATGAAGGCAGGGACCTGGATGATAATGAAGCTTACCGGCACCTGCTGGAGAAATACAGTATTCAGCCGGAACCCTTTTATGAAAAATTACTTAGTGAAGAATACAGGGACCTGGCATACTATGAATTTGCCTTGTGTAAACAATTGCAGGTAACCGGGTTTCCCGCTGTACTCATGCAACTCAATGAATCGAAATTTTACCTGCTGGCAAGAGGCTATACGGCCTATGATGATATGCAGGAGCGTATGGAAAATGTATTAAAAGAAACTGCTCAATAATTTATTAACAGGATGCATGAATATGGAGATTATTTGTAATTTGGACAAAAATTAATTTATTATGAAACAATTTACTTTAACGATCTGTTCTGCTGCTATTTTGCTTTTTTCATGTAACAACGATGCTGAAAAAACAACGGAAGCCAAAGCAGATACTACTAAAATGACTGAGCAAACGACTGCAAAAGAGACTACCCCTCCGGCAGCAATGCCCGATTCTGTTACCATGATGAAAAACTGGCAATCTTATATGACTCCCGGTGATGTTCATAAAATGATGGCTTCATGGGATGGTACATGGAATACTGAAAGTACTTCCTGGATGGCCCCTGGTGCACCTCCAATGGTGAGTAAAGGAACTTCAGTTAATAAAATGGCCCTTGGTGGCAGGTACCAGATCAGCAATCATAAAGGCATGATGATGGGACAGCCTTTTGAAGGAATGAGCATGACAGGTTATGACAATGCCAAGAAAATGTTTGTAAGTACCTGGATAGATAATATGGGAACCGGTATCATGAAAATGGAAGGCCCATGGGATGAAGCTTCAAAATCAATGACACTGACAGGAAAATGTGTTGACCCAATGATGGGCAACGGAAAAGAAATGGAACTAAAAGAGGTTTTTAAAATTGTGGATGACAAAACACAAATGATGGAAATGTATGGCCCCGGCCCTGATGGAAAAGAATTTAAAATGATGGAATTGAAATTCACTAAAAAATAATATAAGGTCATTTTAAGTAGATCCCGGAGTTGAAAGCTTCGGGATCTTTTTTGAAACTATCTCGAGCCCCATTCCCATATTGCGAACCCAAGGCTTTTATTCGTTAAATGCTTATTTTCTTTCAGGCACAACATGATCTGTCCCCGGTGATGTGATTCATGAGCAATGATATATCCGGCAAATGCAGCGGGATGTGGCTTGAATCCTTTTACCTTGTTTTCTGCAAAAGCCTTGTTCAACAGTTTTACCATGGCATTACCTGAATCGGTTAATTCCTTAACCAATTGTTTTTTATTGATGCCGTTCTCTTTTTCTATTTTATTTGACCCTGCTAATAATTCAGGCGCCGCAGCTTTGAACCACATCAAACGAACATTATGGATATGTGCGAATTGCTCTCCTATATTCCTTCCTCTTGTAGCGGCTGTATCATTGAGCCACGACTCATCGATCTCATTTAACAGGTAAAGGTTTATCCTGTTATTGATCTCAAATGTTTCGACCAGATCTTTCATGCCAAGTGAATAAATTGTTATAAAGGAGGCTGCAAATCCTTATACGCCGTCAGCCGGAGTTCGTCGAAGTTGTATATAAATTTTATACCTTGCTGTTTGCAGTAAAATATGCACCAACACAACTTACAAAGACCAACCCTGTACAAACAATGGGTGGCAAAAATGTTAATGCTGCCATTATTCCAAAAGATATCCCGAAAATTATGAGATTGATCCCCATCACTCCTTTCATTACATTGATAGGTATTTTCTTTTTATATAAATACAGGTTCATCAGGCCGGCAAAAAGATAAAGCCACGCAAAACAAGAACTCAATGCCCAAAGCAGGTCAGCAAATGTAGGGTTGAAGCCCATTCCCAACGGCATGTGATAGCTGTCCATTAACCCGAACAATTGTTTTTCTGTATCATTTTGTGGCGATGGGTTTACAAACAAACTTACCGCATGAAAAGCTGCGGTCACGAATTGAAAAATAACAACAGCCCAAAGCCAGAATGAAAATTTTCTCATTTTAAGTCTTTATTAGGTGAACTCAAAAATTCATGATCCTGAAAAACTGTACCCATGGCCCCATTTCTTCTTTATATTGTTTTGCCATTACCCTGGTTATTTGCGCAATATGGGTCAGGTCATGGATAACCCATGTTGAAAGTAAATTACGCAGCGTTACATCTCCCAATTTTGGATGCAGGCCCCTCTTATCAAAGTCAGCATCTGTTAACTGTAATGATTTGAACCAGCTGATATTTTTTTTTCTCAGGTGCTCAAATTCCTGCAATAATTGCTGCATTGATTTTCCCTTGCTTTCTTCATACATGGCAAAACGCTCGTAAATATCGAATGCCTTTGTATTGCTGTGTTCCAGGATCCGCTTGATCCTTTCTGTCCAGTCTGTTGTTTCACCATGAACCATATGGCCAACAACATCATAAGGAGAAAATGTTTCCGGTCCTTCATTATTCATGATCCAGTCATCGCTTAGCCCATACAACAACGCACTTAAAACACCGGGCGTCCGCTCCATTATTTCCAATGCTTGTTTTAAATTATATTTCACCTGTTTTATTTATTATAAAAATCATGGCTGTTACCTTTTACATCAGCAATGAAACAGCCGTCACCAGCTCATAAGTGATCCTTTTAGGAAGATCGTGTGCGGGGTTCTCAAAACTAAATACTTTTTCATTTCTTTTTCTTTTTAGATGGTTTGGCAATTTTATTATACGCCAATGCAAGCTCAACCCAAAAACCCAGGTCCTTTTTTGTTGACAGCACTGCTGCATCTACAAATACAAAGCCTTTCATTACCTTACCTGTAAAATCCATGGGAATACATCCGTCTTTTTCCATTACCTCAACATAGACCGCCGGGTCAATACGCAACATGAGGCGTTCTTTTTCCACTCCAATACACATTTTATCATTTACCATAAAACACAAACCACCAAACATTCTTTTTTCCTCGATGTTGGTTTCTGTTGCTGCGATCATCTCTCTTACCCTGTCTGCAAGTTTTTCATTGTATGCCATGAAAAAAATTTGAGGTACAATCAGGCGTTTATTACACGCTGTATCTTTTCATTCCTGTTCCTGAGATCTATCCCCCCTTCCATCAATGATTTAAGATTGGCGAGATAAAAGGTCCAGCCTGTTTTACAACCCAGGTGATAAAATTGCATCCCCTTTTCATCTGTAGGAATATTTTCCTGGATCAGTTCCACAATATTTTCTCCTTCTTCAGTTTTTATATTTACGGTGCAATCACCTGCATCACCAAATTTGAATTTCACCTGGTCTTTCCCGTTGCAATCCAATATAGCCCCCGATTCCACCATATCATCAGGCCAGCCATGCCATAGCCAGCGGTAAGTGTCGCCGGTTTCCACGAATTCATTTGCAGCCCTTAATATACCATCAGGTTTTTTATATTCTGATAAGCGGAGAAACCAGTTTTCTATACCCTTCCTGGTAGCCCAGGCTTTGTACAAATCCCTTGGCGATGCCTTCACGGTAATGCGTACAGTAAAACGGCTCCAGTTAAAATCTGACATGGCAATTGGTTTTTATTGAGGAATACTATGTAACCCGATGCGATTACCTTCTGTGTCTATCAGTACAGCCATATATCCATATTCGGGCGATATCTGAGTTTTAGGGACCATGATCGTTCCCCCTGCCTTTTCCACTTTGTCCAGGATATTTTGTACATCCGGATTCCCATTCAGGTAGATCAGCGGGCCATCTGTCATGGAAGGTTTATGAAACCCGCCGCTGTCAACAACGGCACCACCTACCTGTGTCATCATATCATCCAGGGGGAACATGCGCATCTTGATATTTTCCATGTCCATTGGTATCAATTGGATACCAAAAATGGCCTCATAGAATTTCTGTGCCCTCGGAAGATCTGTCGCCGGTATTTCAAACCAGCTGATTGCATTGTTCATAAATAAATTTTTAGTGTAAATTTTTACGGTTAATCTTCTTTTAAAGTTCTGAAATCTATTTGGAAGATCTGTACCGTTCATAAAAAGTATAAAACTTATCGGGATTTTCAAAGTGTCTATAAATTCTTTTTTAAAGCCTGCGGGATAGCCGTATAATAAAAGATCCCGTTGCTTTTGGCAACAGGATCCTATAGATCACTGATCTGTCTTAATTTTTGGGTTGCCTTTGTGGCCGAAGGCCGGGCTCAATTTCATCGATCCATTTCTTTAACTGTTCCTGGGTAAAGATCATTTTCAGTTTAGCGTCTCTTGCATCTGCAAGTTCTTTGCGTTTTGCTGACATAGCTTCCCTGTCCATCGTTCCACTTGCCCTCATTTCCCTCATTGCATTTTGCTGGGAAGTATAAAAATCAGCCATGATCACTTCGGTCTTTGCTTTTGTATCAGCATCCAAATTCAAAGGAGCCATTTTTTCCATGGCAGCTTTTGTCCGGTCTTCCGGTGTCTGCCTTTGAACATTGTCCTGGGCCATCAATGATGTTATGCTGAAACAAATTCCAGCAGCTAATAATAAGATCTGTTTTTTCATTGTTGTTTTTTTTAATAGTATAAAAATAGGTTTATTGCTTTTTGTTGTCCCGACGGCCTTCTCCCCTTTTTGCAATGATCTTATAAAACCCCGTATCAAATACAGCCCGTTGTGCCGGGGTACAGATATTGCGTATATCTTTTAAATGACTGAGCATAATTATTTCAAATCCTTTCTGCTGATCTGCGATCGCGTTTGCAGCAACATCGATCGCCGAATCGTTGAATGAGTCTGCAGACAGTTTTTGAAAGATCTGTTCCCGGCCTTCAGCCATATCATCAAATACCGTTTTCAATTTAGAACGGTGCTCATTGCTAATTGTATCATAACGCACAAGCTGGTCTTCTGTGAAACCGACTTCTTTTTTAAGAAAGGCAGTTACCTGCGCTTTTTTGTCGGGCCTTCCGGGTCTCGAATGTTCTTGTTTGTTTAACAGGAAAAGCGATAGTGTAACGATATTGGCGATCAGCAAAATGCCAATGATAATGATCAGTACTTTATTTTTGGGTTGTGTATTCATCAGGGCTCCTGGTTTTCTATATCATAAATAGAGATCACATTAATTGCAAACTCGTCTTTTATTACAGCCGTATTTTGAACTGTGATATTATCTGCGTTCGTTTTTTTAATAATGATGGCTGCATTTAAAGCCAGAATTAATAAAAGTCCGGCCAACGCTACCCGCGGCATGCTTAAGAAGGCAGCTGCCCTGGCCCATATATTTGGTGTTCCGGGCTGGTTTTGCATACGGGCATAGATCCTTGTAAGCAAAAATGGTTTCGTGGACGCTCTTTCAGCGCCATCAAAGCTATTGATCGTTTCTTCCACTAATTTGTCAATACTTTTCTTTTCCATATAATTAAAGTATTAATTATTGAATTGTTGTTCGTAATATTTTTTTAATATCTTTTTTAAATTATTCTTCGCTCTTACCTGCAAAGATTCAATTGCGTATAAGCTGGTATCCATGATGCCTGCTATTTGCTGGTAATTCAATCCTTCCATTTTATGAAGGGTGAATGCTACCCGTTGTTTCTCCGGCAATTTTTTCAATGCGCTGAAAAGCACAGTTGCCGTTTCTTTATTATCAAGCAATATTCCCGGGTGGTTAAAGTTTGCAGGTTCATCCGCTTCTTTTACTGCAAATATCCGTTGCAAAAGACCTCCATGCTTTAACCTTGATCTTCTTTTCTCCAGGTCAAGTGCCTTCCTGATGGTTATACTGTACAGCCAGGTTGATAAGGTGGATTCCTGCCTGAAATCATCTATCCTTTCATACAGCGTAACAAAAACCTCCTGGGTTATGTCTTCTGCGTCTTCTTCATTTTGTACAATACTGATAGCGGTATTGTAGATCATATCCTGCCAGCGTTCCACCACTTCAGTGTAAACGGTTTCATCTCCACGCTTTAGTCGTTCAATTATTTCCGGTTGGTCCAAAAAAATGATTTAAAATTTTCATTTTAAAGTTAGATCAAAAGCCCGGATTATTTCCCACCTGCCTGCCTTCAGTGTTATTCCTGCCTGCACTGGCCTTGGCTGTTCCGAAGTTTTTCAGACTATAGGTAAATGTCAGCATAAAATATTGTTGCAATACCTGGCTCTGCGCATCCTGTATATATGATTCTGTAACAGTCCTTACAATACTTTGATTTTGTTTCAGCAGGTCAAATACCGAAAGTTTCAATTCACCTGCCTTGTTCTTCAGGAATTTTTTGCCGATCGCTGCATTCCACAACCAATAACTCTGGTTAAGCCCACCTGATAAACCGCTATAGGATTGGTTTGAAACATCATTTTGTATGAACCATCCTTTTTTATTCAATAAATTAAGTTGTATTCCAGCCGACTGGTTCACGTAATTATTGGTAGATATAGTAGCTGACCTTGTCTTTGCATCATTGAAATTTGCGTTATAGGAGATATTGAAATCAACATATTCGCTGATATTACTTGCCAGCACGATCCCCGCATTGTATACAAAATTGTCTGTCGTTGTTCGCAGGTAATTCACCTGGCCTGGTAATTTGGAATAACTAAATCCTGCATTTAAATTAACAACTGTTTTAAGTGCTTTTACAGGCATGCTGTAAGTAAAAAATGTACGCAGGGTCTTATATCCATCCAGGTTTACCGGTTTGGTCAATTGTGACCCTTGTTTGAGGACGATCCCCTGCTGTATGGTTGAATCTACTGAAGCAATATATGTTGCATTGGAAATGTAATCAGCAGCAGTTTGTAAAAAAATATTTGCAAAAAAACTGCGGCTTGTTTTTGAATTGGTATACGTGTACCTGCCAGCGAGGAAATGCGTGTAAGATTGTTTCAGATCAGGATTACCACTGCTTACGCTGAATGGATTACTCAGGTTGACAACATCCTGTAATTGATTTACAGACGGGTAATTGGTTGATGCCCGGTAGAATATCCGGATATTACTGTAATTAGATAGTTTTTTGCGCCACATGGCATTTGGCAAAAAATTAGTAAATGATTGATCAACCGATGAAGTAGTGGGAAATATACGCTGGCTTTCCAATTTGGAATTCTGAAAATTCACCCCGAAAGAAAGCTGCTCATCACGGCTTGGCGAATAGCGGTAACTGATACCTGCATTATTGGTGGTAATAGTATTGTCAAATTTATTGGAAAGCGTAGAATCGAATAATGAATACTTGCCGTTATCAAACAAAAATGTTTGCTGATCCGCTTTGTTTTTTTGAACTGATGGCGAGTAATTTATTTGTAACTGGCTTTTTTTACCGATAGGCTCGGTATAAGCAATATTACCGCCAATGGTATACCCATTGGTAGCATTATCAGTAAATTGATTTTGTGTTGAATCGTTACTAAATACCCCCAGGCTGTCATAAAAACGATATTTGGCATCGATGGTTGATTCGCCATCATTTTTTGTATAGGTTGTATTAAATCCAAATGAGAGCGTACGGCCTTTCTTGGCAAAAGAGTGGCGATATAAAATATTGTTCCTGATATTATACCCGCTCCTGTCATTACTCGAATTAGCCAGTGAGTTATTTACAGAATCGCCCTGTCCTTGATACGTAAATAAAGAAGAAAGAGCCGATGACCTGTTATTTTGAAAATTGATACTCGGAATAATAAAAATAGAATTGGATGAATCGATCTTATATTCCAATCTTAAATTGATCCGGTGATTGAAGTTCTTTGTAACAGAGTTCCCATTTTGAGTTGAGAACTGTTTGATATCTCCGAGGGTCTCAGTATTGATCAAAGACTCATTGTTGTTTGTGCTGTTATTAAAAAAATAACTTCCTGCCACCGTTATTTTTTTGCCCCACTGGTCGCTGTAATTGATACCGATCGCATTTGTTTTGCTGATACCGCTGGCCTGTCCAACCGTAAAATTATCAGTTGCGCCACCGCCACGCCCGCCGCCACGTTGGCCACCACCGCCACGGTTATTATTTCCACTGCTGGTCACACCTAACAGGTCCTGTGAACCAAAATTCTGTTGATTGATATTATTGAAATTCCCAACAAATGAAAGTCGCCTGTTGCCTTTAAAAAAACTTACATTACCACCTGCATTGTAACGGTTATCCGTTCCATAACCTGCATACAACCTTCCAAATTGGCCATTTTTTACCCCGGTCTTTGTAACGATATTTATAGCTTTTGTAGAATTGCCATCATCAAATCCCGTAAGCTGGGCCTGGTCACTCAGTTTATCAAAAACCTGGATCTTATCTACTACTTCAGAGGGCAAATTCTTTAGTGCCGCTGAAGCATCATCCCCAAAAAAATCTTTGCCGTCAATGGTGACTTTTTTTACCTGCTCGCCTTGTGCAGTTACAGTACCGTCTTTATCAACGGTAATTCCCGGCATTTTTTTAATAAGGTCTTCGGTAGTGGCATCCGGGTTCACTTTATACTGGCTGGCGCTGTATTGAGAAGTGTCTCCTTTTTGTGTTACAGCAGAGGCTTTTGCAACGATCGTTACAACGGCAAGGTCCTTACCCTGCCTCGATATTCCAATTGCTCCCAGGTCTCTTTCATTATTTCTCAGTGTAATGAAAGAAAGATATTCCTGGTAGCCTATGGTGCTGATCTGTACTATAAAACTATCAGCAGCAAGGTTGCTGAATGCAAAACCGCCCACAGAATCTGTTAAACCCGTTCTCACAACGCTGCTGTCTACCTGTAAAAGCAAAGAAACAGTTGCCCCTGTTACAGGCTTATTATCAGCCCCATCAGTTACAGTTCCTTTAATAATTCCTGTTTGTGCAAATGATACAGCTCCTAAAAAGCTCATTAGCATCGTCATTAGCATTATTCTTCTCATATTTTCTGTTTTCTACCCCTGTTAGACGACATGTTTTAGTAAAACTGGCGCTTTGCGGGAATGTTTTTTATATAATTATGAAAGTTTACAATTTCCATGCCCCGATAATTTGCCTTTTTACAATATCTTGCATGCCTAAAATTTCTACGTATGGATTATAATAAATTAGTATCAGTAACAGGGATGAGCGGTTTGTTTGAATTGATCTCCTCTAAAACAGATAGCGGCATCGTACGCTCCCTGGAAGACAACAGTACAAAGTTTGTAAGCACCCGTATACATAGTTTCTCTCATTTGGAAAGCATAGAAGTATATACGGTAAAAGACAATGTGAACCTGGCAGAAGTATTTACTGCAATGAAGGTCAGTAAAGAAGCATTGCCTGATGCAAAAGCCGATGCAAAAGCGATCAGGTCATATTTTGAAAAGGTTTATCCTGATATGGATTTTGAAAGAGTATATGGCAGTGATATGAAGAAAATGGTAAAATGGTATGATATCCTGGCAAAAAATAAAATTGAAATAAAGCTTTCAGAAGCTGGTGATGAAGAAGCCGGAACAGATCTTGCAGCAGGCAAAAAAACGGCTGCTGCAAATAAAACGGCTGCAACCAAAACAACTGCAGTTAAAAGTGCCCCTCCTAAAAAGATAAATTCACCGAGAAAGATGGCTTAACAAAGTGAAAAGCGAAAAGTAAAAAGTTGGGCGGCTTTTCGTTTTTTCTATTTACTTAACCCTGTTCAATAATTTATTTCTCATTTACTTTTCGTTTTTAACTTTTAACTTTTGACTTTTCATGTATTCAGCAGATATAAAAAAAATTAACCGCAGCTTCTTACCCGCAGATTTTATAGTTACAAACTGGGAAGTACTTGAACCTTATTTTAAGAACCTGCTGGATCGTGATATTTCCACAAAAGAAAAACTGGAGCAATGGCTGAAAGACCAAAGTGAACTGGAAGCAGTTGTGAATGAAGATTCGTGCTGGCGGCAGATCAAAATGACCTGTGACACAGAAAATAAAACGCTTGAAGAAGCCTTTAATTATTTCTGTATGGAAATACAACCCAGGATCCAACCTTTTTCCGACGCCTTGAATAAAAAACTGGTCAATTCCCCCTTACTGGATGCGTTGGATAAGGAAAAATATTTTACTTACCTCCGTGGCATCCGCAAAAGCATTGAATTGTTCAGGGAAGAGAATATTCCGCTACAGGCAGAAATGGCCGTGCTGCAACAACAGTTTGGCCAGGTAACCGGTGCCATGACGATCACTGTAAATGATAAGGAATATACCCTCCAGCAGGCAGGGAAATTCCTGGAAAGCCATGATAGGAAGTTACGGGAAGACGTTTACTTAAAGATACAACAGCGACGCATAGCTGATAAAGATAAACTGGATGAATTGTATGATAAATTGATATCACTCCGGAACAAAGAAGCACAAAATGCGGGTTTTGAAAATTATCGTGATTATCGTTTTAAGGAACTGGGCCGCTTCGATTATACAAAAGAAGATTGCTATAAATTTCATGATGCCGTAAAGCAACATGTATTGCCATTGGTCAATAAGATCTATAATAACAAAAAACAACAGCTGGGGGTTGATGTATTACGTCCATGGGACCTGGAAGCTGAGCCAGAAGGCACCAGGCCATTACATCCTTTCAAAACAGGAAATGAATTATTAGAGAAATCGGTAGCTTGTTTTAAAAAGCTAAATCCGTTCTTCGGTGATTGCCTGCAAAAAATGAGGACATTGGATCACCTTGACCTGGAAAGCCGTAAGGGCAAAGCCCCCGGGGGTTATAATTGCCCGCTGGCAGAAAGCGGTGCCCCATTCATTTTTATGAATGCAGCCGGGCAGATGCATGACGTAACCACCATGCTGCATGAAGGTGGCCATGCCATTCATTCTTTCCTCGCCCATCATTTGGAATTGAATGGTTTCAAAGAATACCCGATGGAGATCGCAGAAGTTGCCAGCATGGCGATGGAGCTTTTCAGTATGGATCATTGGGAAACATTTTTTGATAATGCTGAAGACCTTAAAAAAGCAAAGACACATCAACTGGAAAGAGTGATCACCATATTTCCCTGGATAGCCATTATTGATAAATTTCAGCATTGGGTGTATGAGCACCCTGCACACACTCACCAGGAAAGAACAAATGCATGGACAGGTATCCTGGACGAATTTCGCGACGATGTAATAGATTATACCGGGCTGGAAACATACCGCAGCAATGCATGGCAGCGCCAGCTGCATTTGTATGAAGTACCCTTTTATTATATTGAATACGGTATTGCCCAATTGGGTGCCATCGGAATGTGGATGCAGTATAAAAATAATAAGCAACAGGCATTGGACAATTATTGCAATGCATTGAGTTTGGGTGCAACCAAAACATTACCTGAGCTGTTTAAAACTGCCGGGCTTGAATTTGATTTCTCCCCCGGGAAAATAAAAGTACTGATGGATTTTGTGAATAAGGAAATGGAAGCGCTTTGACCGCAACAGTTATTTACATTCATCACATACCCCTGTTACTACCATTGCTGATTGAATGGGTTTAAATCCTTTTGGAAGTTTTACTTCAGGAACTGTTACATCATCCAGGCAAATTGTCTTGTTACAATTATTGCAAATGAAATGTACATGGTTGTCATGGTGATGCCCTTCTTCACAATTATGTTTACACAAAGCATATAGGATAGAGTTATCTGTAGTAGGTATCTGGTGAATGATCCCTTTGTCAACAAAAGTTTGAAGGGTACGGTAAACAGTTACCCTGTCAAAAGCCGCGTCGGTTTGCTTTTCAATATCGGCATGTGCAAGGGCACCTTCCGCATCTAAAAAAAGATCCAGTATTTTTTTCCTGCCGTCTGTTACACTGAGGCCATTCTTTTTTAATATATCAAGATTCTCATCCATCATCAAATTTATTAATTGGGGCTGTTACTAAATCCATTCATGAACCGGGTATGATCAACTTTTTCTTTAAGCAGGCCGGCAATATCATCAATAAGTTTTTGTATCTCATCTTCTTTTAATCCGTCATAAATGGCTCTTACCCTTCCGTACCTGTCAACCAGGGCAAAGAATTGGGTATGTATGAACTGGTCTTCCATCCGTTGGGTGCTATCAGGCTTACCATTGTCTATCATATATCCCTGCCTGGCCATTTTGTACAATTGTGTTTTATCGCCGGTTAAAAAATTCCAGTTGGGGTTGTTGATCGCAGTATCCATTTCTGCCGGCTTCTCAATTTTGTAAGATCCCTCTTCATTTTTTATAAGCTTACCATTGATCATTCTTTGTTCATACGCTTTTAGCAAGGGAACACTATCTGTTTCAGGCATACAGGTATGAGAAAGGATCAGGAAGTCCTTTTCGTTTTTATATGCATCAAAAACCCGGCGCATATTGGCATTCATTCTTGGACAAATTCCTTTGCAACTGGTAAAAAAATATTCAGCCACGTATACCTTATCCCCGGTATTTTTTTGCGTGATGGTCTTTCCGTCCTGGTTCACAAAACTGAATGCAGGTATCAGCGGATTGATCACTGCCAGTTTGGAATCCGTAAAATTGTGTTCCCCTGAAACGAAATAATAAAACACGCCAAGCAATATGGCAAAGAAGCCAATATAAAACCAGATCATTTTTTTCTTCATACTTCAAAAATTCAGGCAAATTTACTGATGATTGGCCAGCGGCCGGCAACCTAAATTAAAATGCCCTGTTAAAACTTGCAACAACATTGCAAATATCCTATCTTCGCATTTCGTATGAATGTAAAATTGAATTGGGATGGGTTGGGAATTGCTACTTCGCTTGCCTGCGCCATACATTGTGCCATTCTTCCTTTGATACTTTCCTCGCTTCCCCTGTTTGGGATAAACATCATTCACAATGTGTTTTTTGAATGGGGTATGATCATGCTTGCATTTCTGATAGGCTCGTATTCTTTGTATCATGGATATATAAAACATCAGCAGGCATTGTTACCCGTGATCCTTTTTGCAACAGGCTGCTGCTTCCTGGCTGCAAAACAGGTCTTTCATGATCATGAATACATTTTACTGGTACCGGCTGTTACATTGATCATTTCGGCACATTATCTTAACTACAGGCTTTGCCACCGCAGTAAATGCAGTTCTCCTCATCACCAGCATTGAGAACAGCCATGATCGCTAAAAAGAATTCCCTATCTTGGCATCAAACTAATTTCTCATGAATAAGCAATTCTTTTTACTGGCATTGGCCTTCTTTGTGATCAGCTTTTCAAAAGCTCAGTCTGCTGATGAAAAAGCAATCCGCAATGCAATGAATGAACAGCTGGCCGCGTGGAATGAGGGAGATATTAACCGTTTCATGGGCACGTATTGGCAAAATGATTCGCTGATGTTCATTGGAAAGAGTGGTGTTACTTATGGCTGGCAGCATACCAAAGACAATTATTTAAAAGGCTATCCCGATACCGCCGCAATGGGTAAACTTGATTTTAATATCATCTCGGTTAAAAGATTGTCTGTGATCTATTTCTTTGTCGTGGGCAAATGGCATTTAACAAGAAGCATTGGCGATATAGGCGGCCACTTTACATTGCTCTTTAAAAAAGTAAAGGATAAATGGGTGATCGTTGCTGATCATAGCAGTTGATCATAATGTAATACGTTGCTCATAGATATTTTTTCCATTTACGCAGCAGGTGCCTGGTAAGCAAAATAAATGTTGCCAGGAACAGGATATAAAAAACAATGTTTTTCCAACCAGGCCTGTCTATAAAAAACCCATAGTCGAGGTAGATCCCAAAGAACACAGAGGCCATCATCCACATCAATACCTTGGAAATTGTGTTTACAATTAAGATCAGATAACTTCTTGCATCGTCTTCCATTCCCATATGAAATAAATTAGCGTATCAACAATTTCTGAAAAGCCAGGCTGTCACCATTAAAAACATTAAAGTCAACAAGGGACCCAATGCCATTTACACGCCCGGTTTCATTGTGCTGCCAAAAGGTCCAGCTTCGGCTTATGCGTGGCTTATCCTTAACAAGGTAATGTGCCACCCATAGCGGGTAATCATCAAACCTCCCCGAAAGGAAAATTTTATAAAAATCCGCATTCGTATAAATGACCGGCCTGACCTTGTATTTTTTTTCCACCATCAGCAGCCAGTCCGAAACCCTTTGCTGCAGGTCGGTTACTGAAGCACCATTTGCCTGTTCTATATCAAGGACCGGTGGCAAGTCTCCTTTTTGCAACCGCACCGTTTCGATAAAATTTTCTGCCTGTGCTTTGCCACTTTTGCTCGAAATAAAAAAATGATACGCCCCTCTTGCAATACCGGCTTTTTGAACATTGAACCAATTGCGCCTGAAATTTTCATCAATACGACCCAGCCCTTCTGTTGCTTTTATAAAAGCAAAATTGATCTTTACATTTTTTACCTGCATTTGCTTTACATCATCCCAGGATATTTCCTGCTGATATTTACTTACATCTATGCCATGTATCGGGTAATTCACAGGCAGGTCGATCCCAAATTCCTTGTAGTGTATAAAGGACGGCTTGTAAAAATAATCACTGATATAATAAGAAGCCATTGCCAGTATACTTAAAATGATCAATGCTATGAAAACCGGCCGGCTTAAATTCTTCTTTCTTTTTGCCATTAAAATACTACGCTTATTTCAACAATTGTTTTGTGTATTTAAAATCTCCTGCAGTTATTTTTAAAATATATTCTCCATGCGATAAATTACTGAAATTCAATGGAACGATCTCCGCACCATTTATAAGTTTTATATTTTGTTTATAGATCAGCTGGCCCAGCATGTTGTGTAAAGTGAGGTATGCAGATTCCTGTTTAAAATCATGCAGGTAAACGGTTAGCGGGTTTTGTACCGGGTTTGGATTTACTTCCACACCAGGATTGCCTGTACTTGGAAAAACAACTTTGCCTGTTGTATTGTTTTTTGATATCAGCCAGTATTCCGGATCAACTAAAACAGTATCGGGTATAAAACCAATATCACGCACAAAGGTCTCACCGTTGAATTTATTGTCTACAATAACTGTCTTTTCCTGGCTGGCATTTCTAAATTTCAAAGCAACCGGCATTTGAAAAAAACTAACAGAAGGGTCTGAAGTAACCTGGTTCATTTTTATCTTTATATTATGACTTCCCAATTCCGACCATTGGACATCATACGACGGGTATCCCTGACCGGTATACCATTGATCAAAAAATATTGTGAGATCCTGCCCGCTCTCCTGTTCGAGATTTCGTTTCAGGTCTGCTGTGCGTGCAAATCCATATACCACTGCAGGATCTTTTTGATATTTTCTTAGCCCGTTAAAAAAGGCCGAATCACCCAATTTGAACCAAAGCATTTGCAGCAAATAAGACCCTTTATTATAAGAAAGCCTGCCATCGAATATCCTGTTAACACTGGTAGTATCATCTACTTTAACCGTTCCACCAGGAGCAGAAGTAATACTATTCACAATAGACTTCCTGTTGCTTATAATTGTTGCGGGATATTTATTTTCCATATAAAACCTGGCAAGAAAGGTTGCCGAGCCTTCATTTAACCAGATATCTTCCCAGCTGCCGCAGGTGATCTTATCACCAAACCATTGGTGTCCCAGTTCATGCGCAATAAGCGATTCGCCTATACTCACGATAAAGGTAGATGTCTGGTGTTCCATACCACCACCCCAGCCAAATTGCACATGACCATATTTTTCCTTTATAAAAGGATAGTCGCCAAAATATTGGTGAAAAAGTTGCATGGCATCCAGTACATTTTGTGTGCCTGCCATGAAAGAAGTAAGGTTTTCAGGGTAACAATAGGTTTGCATGGGGAGGCTGACTGTACCTAATTGAACAGTATTATTAAAAACAGTATAATTGGTAACAGCCATGCAAATAAGGTAGGTTGCGATCGGGTAACGATGTTTCCAGTGTGCAACTCTTTTTGTGCCCCCTGCACTAGTTGTTTCCGATTGAAGCAAACCATTACTTGCTGCTTTATATGCTACAGGGTTTGTTATGATCACATCGATCGAATCTGCTTTATCATCAAGCCCGTTCTTGCAGGGCCACCAATCCCTTGCCCCATAAGGCTCGCTTAATGACCATAATACAGGTATACCTGAATGAGTTGATTGTATAAAGGATCCGAAGCCGGTATTTGCAGGCACTCCTTTATAATAAATACTGACTGAATCCAGTGTGCCTGTATTGATCGTTGATGAAAAGTTTATTTGCAAGCCGTCGGCTGGTTGTACAAAAGAAAGCAAATTCCCCCGCTGCTTTACACTGTCTGTAACAAGCGGGTTCAGCAGGTCCAATGTTATTGAAGAAGCGGGATCGGTCACTACAAAGTAAACAGTAACGGTACCGGCTATATACCGGGAAGCGGGATCGATCTCCCATTCACAACGGTAATATTTCACATCAAAGTTATTAGAAGCCACGGTTGCTTCTTTCCCATAAACGATCCTTTGATGAGCATCCCGTTCCATTGCGGCAATAGTGTTGATTTGTTTGTATTCATCTGTAGGTTGGGCAAAAGCAGAAAACCCTGTTAACATTAAAAAAATAAAAATGCGCATGAGGCTAATTTTAACTGTATTAAAGCTATAACAAAGTTCCTCAAAATAAAGTTAAAGGGCAATAAAGCTTTCCGGGTTTCGTTAATGCTAATACCCTTTGGGTTAAAAAGTTACAGTAAGAATATTTTATCACGTACTAATACCCGGACCTTGAAAACACCAATTGTAAAAACACTTGCTATCATCCTATTGTCCTTATCTGCCAAAAAGATATTTGCATTCCCGGCATTTAACCCGGAAGATACCACCAGGAAAATTTTATTGCCTGTAATTGACAAAATAACTGACTCTGTAGTTGTGTTGAAAGAGGCCAATGTAGAATTTCCTGCGATCTTATCAGGCAATGAGACACAATCGCTGGATTATATTGAGAACTTTTTTACGGTAAGGAAAAACTACCTCGTCCGCACTTACCAAAGAAGTAAAAAGATATTCCCGAAAGTTGTCAGCATTTTGAAGAAATACAATGTACCGGAAGAATTTAAAGTACTGCTCGCTTTGGAAAGCGGTTTTAATGGCAATGCCGTATCCCCGGCAGGTGCGGTAGGGTATTGGCAGATAATGGATGGAGTGGCCAGGGAATATGGTTTGAGAATTGCCAGCAATAAGAAAATAAAAAGAACCGGTAAAAAACATCATGTAAGATCTATTACAACGGACGATAGAAAGAATTTCAGTAAATCAACTCATGCTGCAGCCCGGTACCTGCAAGACAGGAGCCGCAATTTAAACAACGACTGTTTACTCATGGTTGCAAGCTATAACTGTGGAGTAGGAAATGTTTGGAATGCCATGGAAAAAACAGGAATGTCAAATCCTACATTCTGGGATATAAAAAAATTCCTTCCCGCCGAAACAAGGGCTTATGTAATGAACTTCATTGCATTGAACGTGTTGTTCCATAATTATGAGAAGTTCTCAAAGAATACACTCTGTTTTAAACCCCTTACCTGCATAGAAAAAGTTCCTGAAAAGGAACAGGCAGATGACTGTACTTCTTCCTTGTAGTATTGCATAGCCGATACCAATGAAAATAGCAGTATTTTTGCTGCCATGCCGCGGCTTAATATTAATGATACCAGGAATCTCATCAGCAAGCTTACTGCTGCCCGTGTATGGAATGGCATAAAGGTCATAAGCAGCTTTTATATAAGCCGGTTCACAAAGAACCCCGTGCAATGGGGTTATCCCGTCTCCATCTCATTTGAGCCAACAACAAGCTGCAACCTCCGTTGCCCTGAATGCCCAAGCGGCTTAAGGGAATTTACCCGGCCCACCGGTATGTTAAAAAAAGATTTTTTTACGGAGACCATTGATGATATTCACAAACACCTGCTTTACCTCATTTTTTATTTCCAGGGAGAGCCATACCTGAACACAGATTTCTTGGATATGGTAAAATACGCCTCAACCAAGGGCATTTATACGGCAACTTCTACCAATGCGCATTATTTAACGGATGAGGCTGCCCGTAAAACGGTCGAGAGTGGATTGGACCGTTTGATCATTTCGATCGATGGCACCACGCAGGATGTGTACCAGCAATACCGCATCGGTGGTAAACTTGATAAGGTATTGGAAGGCGCCAAAAACATTGTAAAATGGAAGAAAGCACTGAACAGTAAAACACCTTTTGTTTTCTTCCAGTTCCTGGTTGTTAAGCCAAATGAACACCAGATCGAAGATGTTAAAAGATTAGCCAAAGAGGTGGGCGTAGATGAAGTACGTTTTAAAACAGCCCAGGTATATGATTTTGAAAATGATCCAAACCAGCTCATTCCTGTAACTGAGAAGTACAGCCGCTATAAAAAAAATAAGGATGGCAGGTATATTGCTAAAAACAAATTGGCCAACCATTGCTGGAAACTATGGCACGCCAATGTAATTACCTGGGACGGGCTCGTAGTGCCATGTTGTTTCGACAAAGATGCCATGCACCAGCTGGGGAACCTGAAAAATGAATCTTTTAAGAATGTCTGGCAGAACAGCAACTACAAACAATTCAGGAGCGAACTGATGAATAGCCGGAAAAATATTGATATCTGTTCTAATTGCAGTGAAGGAGTTTCTGTCTGGAAATAATTTTTTACTTAACTCGTACTGATGAATATATCATTTAACGATCGCCTTCGCCAGCTTCTTTTGCTGGCGTTGATCATCTTACTGGGATTTATTTTAATTAGTGAATTATATCTTTTTTTACCAGGACTCCTGGGCGGTGTTACACTTTATATACTTTGCCGTTCACTTTATTTCAGGTTGGTGTTTCAAAAAAAATGGAAAAAGGGGCTGACTGCCTTGCTGTTCATTTTTGGATGCCTTATAATTATTTCAATCCCGTTTTACCTTGCTGTAAAAATGATCTCCCCTAAAATAAACGAGCTCATCAATAACCAGGATAAACTCGTTGCAGGCCTTAAAAATTTTTCAGCAAGCTTCTATGAATACAGCGGGATACAATTATTAACAGAGGAGAATACCAGGACTCTGACACAGAAAATATCTCAACTGATTCCCAAACTGCTCAATAGTACTTTATCCATTATTACAAACCTGCTCATGCTGTTTTTTTTATTGTACTATTTATTTGTCAATGGCCGTGAGATAGAAAGGTATTTAAACAGGATCATCCCTTTAAAACCAAAGAATATTGATAAGCTGGCCCACGAAACCAAAATATTGATCAGGGCAAATGCGCTGGGCATTCCCATCATTTGCGTGGTACAGGGTGCTTTTGCAGCCCTGGGATATTGGATCTTTGGAATAAGTGATTGGGGAATGTGGGGTTTTATTACCGGCGTCTTTGCTTTTTTCCCTTTGGTAGGAACCATGATCATCTGGGTTCCGCTGGTGATCTCTCTTTTTGCGACCGGTAGTAACTGGCCTGCTACCGGGCTCACTATTTACAGCATTGTCGTAACAGGGAATGTTGATTATATCACAAGGCTGGGCTTACTGAAAAAAATGGGAAATGTTCACCCGATGATCACCGTTCTGGGCGTAATAGTTGGCCTTGGGTTATTTGGATTTATGGGGCTTATCTTCGGCCCGTTGCTGGTTAGTTATTTTATCATCCTTGTAAAAATATATCTAAACGAATTCACAGATTCAAAAGAGGATGAAATCAGAACCTGATGTTAAATTTATTATGTAGCTATGAGAGAACCCTTCTTTTTAATGTTTAAACTTTAGTTTTATACCAACGGAAAGAATTTTTATTATTGCAAACTTAAATGCCCTCATGAGCCTGGAAAAAGACATATCACAGCCAAAATTCAGAAATGAATATCAAAAAGGGATCATAAATTTCATCTACACTTATAACTGGATGAATGAAAGAATGAAGATCTTTTTTGACAAAGAAAAAATAACCGGGCAGCAGTTTAATATTCTTCGCATTTTGAGGGGTGCAGGCAAACCGCTTTCCACTTTACAGATCCGCCAGCGCATGCTGGATAAAATGAGCGACACCAGCCGCATCGTAGACCGCCTCATCATTAAAGACCTGGTAAAAAAGAATATATGCCCGGCTGATAAACGACTTGTTGATGTTTCAATAACAGAAAAAGGGAAAAAACTTTTAGAAAAATTAGACAAGTATGAAAATGAGCTGGATGATATTTTCGGGACCCTGTCAACAGCCGAGGTTAAAACCCTTAACAGTTTACTTGATAAAATCCGTTCCACAAATGCATAGGACCCACCTGAAATTAGCTACCCTCCTCTTATTATTTTTTGTTCTCAATACTGCAGCACAGCCACCGGTTGTTAAATCCGAGTTCAGGGCCGTTTGGATCGCGACGATCACGAATATTGATTACCCCAACAAGCCTACCATTGATAGTTATGCGCAAAAAGAGCAATTCATAAAATTACTAGACATGCACAAGCGCAATGGCATGAATGCAATTGTCATGCAGATCCGGCCTTCAACCGATGCATTTTATCCTTCGCCCTATGAGCCCTGGAGCCAATGGCTTACCGGTGCACAGGGCCTGGCGCCGGTGCCTTATTACGACCCGCTGGAATTTATGATCACTGAAACGCATAAGCGGGGAATGGAATTTCATGCATGGATGAATCCTTACCGTGCGGTCTTTAATATTTTCACATCTTCCATTACGTCAGATCATATTACCAATATCCACCCCGAATGGTTTATCACTTATGGTGATAAAAGATATTTTGATCCCGGGAATAAAGAAGTCCAGCAGTACGTGACCAACGTGGTAAATGATGTTGTAAAGCGCTATGCAATTGATGCCATTCATTTTGATGATTACTTTTACCCCTACCCGATAGCAGGTAAAGAATTTCCTGACCAGGAGACTTTTAGAAAATACGGTAACGGCATGAAGCGGGATGATTGGCGCAGGAGCAATGTAGATTCGATTATACATACCCTTTACACAACGATCAAGCAACAAAACAGCAAATGCCAGTTTGGAATCAGCCCCTTTGGCGTTTGGAGAAATGCTGACAAGGACCCCGCAAACGGGAGTAAAACCAGGGGTTTGTCAAATTATGATGACCTGTATGCTGATATTTTGCTGTGGTTAAAAAATGGCTGGGTCGATTATGTAGCTCCCCAATTGTATTGGGAATTTGGGCCAAGATCAGTTGCCTACGAAGTATTGGTAGATTGGTGGAGTAATCATACTTATGGAAAGAACTGCTATATAGGCCTTGGAATTTATCTTGCCGGAAGTAACCAGGCCTGGAGAGATAAGACACTTTTGCCCAGGCAAATTGAAAAACTAAGGGCGACTCCCAATATACAGGGCATGATTTTTTATAGCAGCAGGTCCTTTGAAGCAAATCCTAATGGCTGGTCGGATAGCTTAAGGTTGAACTATTTTAATATCGCAGCACCCGCACCAAAGATCAATTAAATTTTAAAACTTCAGTTTGCCGGTAAGATACCCGCATTTTTTTTACCTTCCAGCCAGTCATTATACTGTAAACTTCCCAACCTGAAACGGAGTGGGATCTTTGTTGCTGATTCGAACTTCCACTCTTTTTTACAAAAGAATCCCAATTGGGTACAGGAAAAATAAGCGGGTACTATTGTTGTGGATCGTTGCTGCGGAAACATCATTCCCTTGTCAAAGAATGAGCGATTATTGTTCAAAAAAGATGGATGAAATTGAAGATATTGTTGGCTGAAAGCACAATTCCCTACAATAATCATGCAAAAAAATAATATTTTACGCTTTTGTTTCATAAAACAACGATCAGAGTTGTAAATTTACGCTTAAATATGACCCCGTGGATGTTAATAAAAAAATGCTTGTATCCACGTAAATAAGACACAAGAGCATGGCATTAAACCAGAGTTTACAACATAAGCTATTACAAAAGCTATCCCCTCAGCAGATTCAACTCATGAAATTGCTGCAGGTTCCTACGGCTATCCTGGATGAGCGTATCAAAGAAGAAATGGAGGAAAACCCTGCGCTGGAACAGGGGGATGAAGGGCACGAGGATGAATTTGAGAATAAGGATGAATTTGATGATTCCAAGGAGGAAGATTTTGAAGTGGACGGAAGTTCCGATGAATACGACAATATCGATATAAGTGAATATGTATATGAAGGAGATGACGATGTAGGTGATTATAAATTAAGGGACGAGAATTACCCCGAAAAAGATGATAACCGGGTGATCCCTCACAAGGTAGAAACCAGTTTTATAGAGTTAATGCTTCAACAGGTAGGTATGCTGAAGCTGAACAGCCACCAGAAAAATATTGCCATCCAGCTGGTGGGTAGCCTCGATGATGACGGGTATCTCCGGAGAGATATCTCATCGATCATTGATGACCTTGCTTTCAGGCAAAATATTGACACCAATGATGATGAAATAAGTGACCTGATATTACAGATACAGCAATTCGACCCGGCAGGTGTGGGCGCCCGCAATTTACAGGAGTGTTTGTTACTGCAGCTTGAAAGAAAAACCGGCCAGGGTAAGACAATTGAGAATGCCATAAAAGTGCTTGACAGGTATTTCGATGAGTTCACAAAAAAGCATTACGAAAAGATCCAACGTGGCCTCAATCTGAAAGATGAGGAGCTGAGAGAGATCATAGCACAGATCATAAAACTCAATCCAAAACCCGGAAATATTGTCGGAGATGACAATAAAGGAGAAAATTATGTGATCCCGGATTTTTTTATTGTCAATAACAACGGTAAACTGGAGCTTACTTTGAACAGTAAAAATGCCCCGGATCTTCGGATCAGTGAAGGCTACCGCGACATGCTGAAAGATTATGACAAGGGCAGTAAAAAAGATAAGCGCCAGAAAGAAGCGGTGATATTCATCAAACAGAAGATCGATTCAGCCAAGTGGTTCATTGATGCGATCAAGCAAAGGCAAAATACATTGCTCAATACCATGGAAGCAATTATGAATTATCAATATGATTTTTTTCTTACTGGTGATGATACCGACCTGCGCCCAATGATATTGAAAGATATTGCAGAAAAGACCAACCTGGATATCTCCACTGTAAGCAGGGTTGCCAACAGCAAATTTGTGCAAACGGAATTTGGAACTTACCGGCTTAAATTTTTCTTCAGTGAAAGTTTACAAACAGACAGTGGTGAAGAAGTAAGCACCCGTGAAGTAAAAAAGATTCTCATGGACATCATTGAAGGCGAAAGTAAAAAACACCCTTACAGTGACGAAAAGCTTACAGAAATGCTTCAGGAAAAAGGTTATAATATTGCACGCAGAACAGTAGCAAAATACAGGGAGCAATTAAATATACCTGTGGCGAGGCTCCGGAAAATATTATAACAACGATGAACAAAAAAGAAAATTACGGTGATGGATAATGTTATACCGGCTACTACCAGTGTTGAACGGGTAGTAGAAGAGAAGCGATCAATAACAATGACAGGGAAGATCTATGCCGGTTTTTTCAGTTATATTTTTCACCCCGTTTTTGTGCCGGTTTACGTGAGCTTATTTTTAGTTTACATTCACCCTTCCGCATTTGCAGGATTTTCAGAGGCTGAAAAAAAGCAGACCATTTTGATCATCCTTTTGAACCTTGTCTTTTTTCCAATGATAAGCGTATTGCTCCTGAGAGCTGTTGGGTTTATTGAATCTATATACCTGCGTACGCAAAAAGACAGGATCATTCCCTACATCGCTTCGGGCACATTTTTCTTTTGGGGTTACCTGGTATTCAAACAACAGCCGCAGTATCCACTCATACTGACCTCATTTGTTTTGGGAATTTTCCTGGCATCTTCAGTAGCCCTTATTGCAAATATTTATTTTAAGATCAGTATGCATGCCATTGGAATGGGTTCCTGGTCAGGCATTTTTCTTATCATACTAAAAAACAATGAAATGCTGATGACCTGGCCTTTATGTATTGTATTGTTACTAACCGGCCTGGTTTGTTCTGCAAGGATATTGATATCCAGTCATCATCCAAAAGATATATATATGGGGCTGTTTGTTGGTCTCATTACACAGGCTTCAGCAGCAATATTTGTCCTGTAAAAAAAGAAGAAGCCCCGTCCAATCCGGGGCTCTCCGTTGTCCTGTAGTGCCTAACAAAAAAAGATTTATTTCCTGCTGTTGCAGGTTGAGCATATTATTGCTGATGGCCCATGCCAGCAGGGTTTATTACTTGTACGGAATACCAATAAGATTTGAGTGTATTTTTCGTAATTGCAGCAGGCAATGTACGGCTTGGGTGTTTTTCTCAGTCTCGTGGTTTTTCATTTTCATCCAGGTTGATCATTCAATCATTGTAATTATAAAGCGTATTTATCTAAGTTTTATTGTGTTAATAAGCTCTAAAAAATAGATATTTATTTTTAAGATGCTTCTGTATTGATAAATGTGTGGTATAAACGCAGTTTATCTTTTTATACCCCAATCGTTTTTGAAGGATGCAAGGTCCTGTATGCAATAAAAGCACTTGAAAGCATTAGTAAAAATCCCATAAAAAAAGCAGCACCAGAAAAATGTATGGGAGCGCCGGGTTTTGTAAAATAAGAAAATAAACCCGTCATCATCAATGGCCCTGCAATGGATGTAAGGCTGATCAGGCTTGTAAGCCCGCCCTGCAGTTCTCCCTGCTCATTGGCAGGAACACTACCGGAAATGATTGACTGCAATGCCGGTCCTGCAATACCACCCATGCAATAAGGTATTAAAAAAACAAACATCATCCAGCTCTGTGAAGCGAACGCAAAAAGTAATAACCCGATGGCGTATAGTAAAAGTCCTACGTAAACACTTTTTTCATTTCCCAATCTTGGATTGATGATCCTGATCAGCCCTCCCTGGACAATTGCTACCAGTAACCCAACAACGCCCAATGATATACCGATCATTTTCTCATCCCAATTGAATTTTTCAATGCTAAAATAACTCCAGTTACTTTGTACCGCATGGGCAGCAAGGTAAATAAGGATGAATGAAGCTATTAAACCGCCAAGTCCCTTGTATTTTCTCAATTGGCGAACGGTGCCCAAAGGGTTCGCACGCTTCCAGCTAAAAGCCCTGCGATTTTCTTTTGATAAAGATTCAGGCAGGATAAAATAGCCATACAGCCAGTTCAGAAAACTCAACCCCGCTGCAAACATGAATGGGATACGTGGCCCAAAGCTTCCCAGGAAGCCGCCAATTACGGGCCCGATAATAAAGCCCAGGCCAAAAGCAACCCCAACCATTCCAAAATTCTGTGCCCTGTTTTCAGGAGTGCTAATATCAGCAATGTATGCAGTAGCAGTAGTAAAACTGGCCCCGGTTATACCTGCGATCGCCCTTCCGAGGAACAGCCAGCCTATTGTAGGAGCAAAAGATAAAAAAAGATAGTCCAGTCCAAAACCGAATAATGAGAACAACAATACCGGGCGCCTGCCGAATTTATCACTCAATCCACCCAATACAGGGGCAAATAAGAACTGCATGATGGCATAACTAAATGTAAGCCAGCCCCCGTACCTCGATGCATCGCTGATATTACCATGTATCAATTGCAGGATGATCTTAGGTAAAACGGGAATGATCAATCCCAGCCCCGTAACATCGATCATGAGCGTAATAAATATAAACCCGATCGCGGCCTTCCTGTTACTTGCCATAAATATATATATTGTTCAAAATTGCATGATTTTATGGTATAACTGCGTTTATTTTAAATCAGATTTAAACTCAATGCTGTTTTTAGGGTCTTGCATAAACTTTTATCCCGGGAAAAACTCCAGGAGCGAAGATTTTTTACAGATCCGGCTTCTAAATAAAAGAATAACCAAAACAACCAACATGCAATTGAAAAAAATCGGGGTACTGGCATTGCTGATGCTGCTATTGATCAGTTTCCAGCAATGCTCAAAAAAAGATTCAACAGCAGCTGATACATCCATTCTCCAACCCACCTTACCTGCCAGCCCGAATAATTATACTATCAGCTACCCGGCCTATTTACAGGCTGCCATGTTGCTGAATGATAATACCCCGGCCAATAACCAACTGACAAATGATGGCGCTACTTTGGGAAGGGTATTGTTCTATGACAAGCATTTATCAAAGAATAATTCCATTAGCTGCGGGTCATGCCACAAACCTTCTACTTCTTTTACAGATAATGTTCAATTCAGCAAAGGATTTGAAGGTGGATTGACGACCCGTACTTCCATGCCACTTTTGAATGTGCGCTTTTATAAATCAGGCAAGATGTTTTGGGATGAAAGATCACTCACATTGGAAGACCAGGTCTTACAGCCCATTCAAAATCATGTTGAGATGGGTCTTACCATATCTGAACTTGTAACAAAAGTAACAGGACTGAATTATTATCCTTCCTTATTTCAAAAAGCATTTGGCACACCAGAAATAGATAGTACAAAAATCTCAAAAGCGCTGGCACAATTTGTCCGCTCAATAATTCCTTACCAGTCTAAATATGATATGGTAAAACAAAACCTTGCTGTATTTACGCCGGCAGAACAGGCAGGAGAGCAATTATTTTTAAATGCTACGGCTCCGCCGCCTGCACCAGCAGCAACCTGTAACAATTGCCATACTGCTCCGCTGTTCATTACTTCACAACCAATAGCTGCATTTGGCTTAATGGATCCCAATGATCATGGCATCAATAATACCAACAGCTTTAAGATCGGGAGCCTCAGAAATGTAGCAGTTACAGCGCCCTATTTTCACAACGGCAGCATCGCAAGCCTGCAGGCAATGCTCACAACTTCAAATATTCCTGCTCATAGGGTAGCCCCACAGGATGTACAAAATATACTCGCTTTTTTACAAACGCTCACAGATCAAACAACTGTTGCTGATACAAGATTTTCGGATCCATTCAAATAATAATGTTTTGGGGTACTTTTATTTTTAAGAGCAGGCTCGCCTGCTCTTTTTTATTTCATTTATGGCTCAGTAAAATTCCGACATCTTTCCTGTTCAAATCAACCGTTTATAGTGCCTTGTTTACACTTAATACCTATTTCCTACGAACGTATTCGTTAATTAAAGAGATTTGCTGAAAGCTCCGCTTATGAAGTTCATTTTAACGCTTACCTGCTTTTTGTTCCTTACTTTTTTCGCTTCGGCACAGAATTTCAAAAAGGGAAAACTCTCCTTTAAAATTTTGAATGATAATACTACAGCAGTGGAGAATGCGAATGCCTCTTTATTAAGGGCGAAAGACAGCACACTTTATAAAACAGGAATATCTGATAAAAACGGATTGGTTGAATTCAATTTTTTAAGCCCTGGCAAATACCTGGTAAGAATTTCAGCTGCCAATTTTGAAGAACAATATTCAGCTCATGTAGATATTTCAGAAACAAATGCCAGTGTTTCCCTGCCGGATCTTGTACTTAAATTAAATAAATCCTCGCAACTAAAAGAAATTGTTGTCACCGCCAGGAAGCCTTTTATCCAGAAATTAAGTGACCGCCTTGTTGTGAATGTGGATAACAGCATTGTAAGTGCAGGCAGTTCTGCTATGGATGTGCTGGAGCGTTCCCCGGGGGTGAATATTGATCAGAATGATGCGATCAGTTTAAGAGGAAGACAAGGCGTGATCATTATGATCGATGGAAAACCTACCCCTATGACCGGTACTGATCTTGCAAATTATTTACGAGGCCTGCCTGCTGCTGCAATAGATCGCATTGATATTATTACCAATCCTTCTTCAAAATATGATGCTTCGGGTAATTCGGGTATCATTGATATACATATGAAAAAGGATCAGCGTCTTGGATCGAACGGTACATTAACTGCAGGTTATGGCCAGGGAATCTATCCTAAAGCAAATGCAGGTACAACTTTCAATTATCGCAATAAGAAAATAAACATCTTTGGAAATTATAATTATGCTTACCGTATCGGGTTAAATCATTTATTACTTGACAGGAATTTTTATGAGAATGGTATTTATAATGGGGGCGACCTGAAAGATAATTATTCCAAATCCCCTGTGAGCTCAAATACCGCAAGGCTTGGAATGGATTTCTTTCCATCGAAAAAAACGATCATTGGTTTTGTTGTCAACGGGAATTTTAATCACTATACCCGTGAAAATGAAAACAGCTCTATTATCCTGGATCCACAAAGAGAAAAACAAAGCACTTTTGAATCTTTTGCCAGCAACAATGATCACGCTAATAATTTCGTAGCCAATATAAATTTCAAACACAGCTTTGACAGCACCGGCAAAGAATTGACTGCCGACATCGACTATGGTGAGTACAATTCCAGGTCGCTTACAATAAATGCCACCAGCTACTATAAGCTTGATGGAACATCCCTGCAACCTAATTATACATTGCAGGGCAACCAGCATGGTAACCTCAAGCTAAGAACAGCAAAACTGGATTATGTGAATCCACTGAAAAAAGAAGCTAAAATAGAGGCTGGTTTTAAAACAAGCTATGTTTCATCAGACAACGATGCAAGATTCTTTGATGTAAGCAATGGCATTCCCCAGGATGATATAAAAAAGACAAACCACTTTTTATATAAGGAATACAATAATGCTGCTTATGTGAATTTCAGTAAAGAGTTTAAAAAAATAAATATACAGGTAGGGTTAAGGGGCGAGCAAACGAATATCAACACTGAACAGCGCATCGGCAGTGTAAAATTTGATTCCAGTTATTTCCAGTTATTTCCCAGTGCATTTGTAAATTATAAATTAAAAGAGGATCATACTATCGGGGTATCAGTTAGCCGGCGGATAGACAGGCCAGGATATTCGCAGCTAAATCCTTTTTTATTTTTAATTGATGTTACTACCTATGCAACCGGGCAGCCGGGGTTATTACCGCAGCTTACCTGGTCGTACGAATTAAGCTATACATTAAAAAATATTAATTTCAGTTTGAATTACAGTCATACGAAAGATGACCAGAATATTACGTTAGCAAGGTTCAAAGAAGTGTTCCCCAATATTGCCCTGCCATCTGATACGAATGTAACAGTACAGATACCTATCAATCTCAGGTCTTCTGATTATATTGGCCTGACCGTATCTGCACCCGTTCGCATCAGCAGCTGGTGGAACATGATAAACAATGCCGATGTTTATTACCAGAAATATAACGGCAGCTTTAGCGGAACCAATTTAAATAATGGAAAGCCAGCTATTGATATCAGGACCAATAATACATTCACTTTTAAAAAGGGATGGACTGCAGAATTAAATGCAAGTTTCAATTCCGGTGGGCAATATGGTTTTATGGTAACTGATCCGCAGTGGGGAATTGGGGCAGGCGTACAAAAAACGGTCTTAAAGAATAAGGGAACGATCCGTTTCAACATGACAGATATCTTCTGGACCAATTTGCCAAAAGCCGTCATCACTTATAATAATTATATTGAAAAATGGCATGCGTATCGTGAAACGAGGGTTGCCAATATCAGCTTCACTTACCGCTTTGGAAACAATAAGGTTCAGGCTGCAAGAAGAAGGACCACAGGTTCAGAAGAAGAAAGGCAAAGAGCACAATAATCTTTGATCGTGAGGCCAGGATTTATTTGTGCCTGAGCGACTTTGTGTTAAAACAATAAAATACTATTTATGAGAATATTCTTTATTTATTTCGCATGCATATCAATCAGTGTATCTGCACAAACCCCTCCCCGTAAAGCAATGATGGGCTTAATGGCCAAACCGGTAAGTAATGGTATCATTGCAGACAGCATTATTGCCAACGGAACTTTTGCAGCATTGCATTTACAAAAGGGCGATATCATTACAGAACTTAACAACAGTAAGATCTCTTCCATGGAATCTTACGGAAAAATTGCATCTTCACTAAGGACCGGCGATAATGTGGAGGTTAAATTCATGCGTAACCAAAAAAATATGGATGCGAAAGGAATTGCCATCATGCGCCCTTATGAACAATCGGCCATTGCAGATATACAATATGACTGGGTCCAATTCCGCAAAGGTTTTTTACGCAGCATCACAAGAAAGCCAAAGGGGCAAACCAACCTTCCCTGCATACTTTTAATACCAGGTTATGGCTGTGGCAGTATTGAAAATTATGCAGCTAGTTATAATGGAAAGCTGATCAATGAATGGCTAAAAGCCGGGTATGCCGTTGTAACCATTGAAAAATCGGGTCTGGGTGACAGTTATAATTGTGAGCCCTGCAGTGAAGTTGATCTTGTAACTGACATCGAAAGTTTTGATGCCGGGTATAAATATATGGAGCAGCTTCCTTTTGTTGATAAAAACAATTTATTTATTTGGGGCCATTCCATGGGAGGTATCATTGCTCCCGAAATTGCCAAATTGCATCATCCTAAAGGAGTAATGGTTTTTGGAACTACCTTCAGGCCATGGAGCGAATTCTTATTGGAAATGCACCGTGTTCAAAAACCATTGCTGGAAAATTTGAGTTACCAGGAAACAGAAACATTTACAAGAAAGATCCAGAAAATTTATTACGAATTTTTTGTGTTGCGGAAAACGCGTGAACAATTATTACAAAACCCCGAATACAGGGAACTGGTTATTAGTGAACTTGGTTATAAAGAAGGCAGCAATGATATGTGGGGAAGGCATTGGGCTTTCTGGCCACAGATAGATTCACTGAATCTTGCACAAAGCTGGCAGGCGCTAAGCTGCCCTGTATTGATCCTCCATGGTGCAGCAGACTATGAGTCCTGCAGCATTGCAGAACCACAATTGATCAAAGCTGCGGTAAATGCAGCTCATCCCGGTAGTGCGATCATGGTAGTTGTGCCCCAGCTTGATCATTTTATGATGAAAAGCGCAAACTGGGAAGTGGCAAGGGATAATTTTAAACAACAACAATATAACAAAGGGAATTTTAATTACAGCATTGCGGAGGAAACGATAAACTGGTTGGGTATGCATAAATATTCTCAGTAAAAACTCCATGTTACTCTGCGAAAAAATACTCCGTGTTACTCTGTGGAAAAATATCAACCACAGAGTTAAAAGAGTTGATCACTGAGTTGCACAAAGCCATTATCCTGTTTTTTCTTTATGCAGCTTTCCCAACAAACTCAAATGAGGTTTTAGTTTTACCAGCGTGCCTTTCTGCAGGAACTGTTTAAGGTGTTTGTAAAAATGGCTGTAATCATAATAGCCATATGCTTTATGGTCGAACCCGGCAGGATCTTTTGCAATTTGTGAAACTGCTTTTCTTACCCGCAATATCTGTAAGGTCTTTTTACTGCTAAGGCTGGTGGTCATTTCAAAATAACGTTGCAAAGTGCGGGTTGAGATACCATGGTCTTTTGCAAGTGTTTCAATCGATATTGAAAAATCATTGCTTTTGTTATAGTCATCCAGGATATCCGAAACGATCTTTACAGGCTTCGCTGACCCATCAAATTCTTTAATGAGTGAATTAAAATAACTGACAAGCAGCTCAACCCTTTCTTCAAAGCAGGCAGCTCCCTTTACCTGTTCCAGCACTTTTTTTTCGATAAGGTAGCTTAATGGGAATATGGATCCTTTGTATTCTGAAAAATTCACTTTTTTCTCAAAGATCACCGGGGATATCTTGAACTTGATCCCAAATAAAACATTGCCGGGCTGGTGATGACATTCTATGGAACTGTGCCTCGGCAAAAACCCGTCTGTTTTCATTTGTGTCTGCTTTTCATCTACCTGCATCACGAATGGAGTTCCCAGGTTTAACAGGTAAGTATAGCCGATATTTGGAAAAAGTGTATCAGAAAAACCAGCGGGATATTGTTCCCACAAATGATCAAATTTTGTTTGCCAGAAAAAATCTATAAAATGAGCCAGGGAAGCCGGTGGGTTTACACGATGATAATTGTTCTCAAAGTGGTCGATATCAAAAAATTCAATGTGCTGCATGTTATGGAAGGAGTATGATCGTTCCCTGTGCCGCAGGATGTTCCTTGCAATGATAATATATACGTACAGCAAGTGATCCAGCTAAAGTATCCGGCTTTACATAAAATGATGAGCTGGGTGCGATGGCAGGAGATAGTATAGTTGAGCTGTCATCCGAAACAATCGTATGGTTGATCGTCGTCTTGTTTAAAAAAGTGAACGATGACCCTGCAGCAACTGTTATCAGGGAAGGTGAGAATGAACTGTCCCGGATATCAATATAGTGAGTAGGTAATAACCCACCCTGGGCGCCAAAATCCTCTTCATCCTTAGAACAAGAGTAAAGGCCTGCAAGCAATAAAGCGGTAAGCAATAAATGTTTCAACCGGATCTTTTTCATGGTAACCAACTGTTTGGGGCAACAATTTAGTAAAAAATACAGAAACACCCATGCTAATTAAGCAGCTATTGATGGCCAGTTCTTTTCACATCAGTTTTTTTTGAAATGATATGTTCCTTCTTTTAATAATGGATGATGACCTTCCAATCCTTCTTCTCCATGTAACGAAAGAGAAAAATGATCAAAGAAAACTTCCATCATATCCTGTTCAAACCTGAATTCAAAATTATTATGCAGTTTATTGTTGTTCGAAAAAATAAAAGATTTTTCAGGGCAAAATTCCAGGATAAGCATGATGCTATCGGCTTCTTGTTTTGGAAAACTTATTAGCCCATTCTTATCAGTCATTTGTTCTGACTGCTTACTGCCCGACCTTAACATTGCATATACATGAGAACGCAAAGAAGGGTTTGCATCTGTGATCTGTATGTTTAATTTGTCATTATCAACTGTGCTGCTGCCAACCAATGCAAAACCCCCGGTTCCTGGCTTGCTATTGAATATAATATTATTTCCTACTTGTTTCCAGGTTCCGCTGCCGCTGCGATCAAGTGCCCCGTAAGAAAAAAAGAATTGAAAGGTTGAATCGGGGTTTAGTTTGAATCCCGAAGCGGTTTCCATTACCCCACTTAAATAATATTCACCGATCAAGGCACTGGCCTTTTGCTGTGCTTCCATTTTTACTGATAAAATCAAGATTAGAAATATGAATGTGTATTTTTTCAAGGCCGCAAGAAACGACAATGGCGGGAATATAAAAAGGGATATTTAATAAACGGTTCGTATCAGTAAGTAAATGGTATTTAATAAGTATAATAATGGTGGTTTGTTTGGCACCATCATTGTATTCTCACGACAAGAAGCAATCATATATTATTCATTTAAACTTTTATAATGAGACCCTTAGGCATAATCCTCATCGTTGCAGGCATACTAATGCTGATATTTCGTGGCTTTAGTTTTACCAAAGAAAAAAAAGTGGTTGATCTCGGTCCGCTGGAAATAAATAAAAAAGAAAAGGAATCTGTGGGTTGGCCTTTATATGCCGGTGGCATTGCTGTGGCTGCGGGAGTTATTGTACTGCTGGCTGCAAAGAAAAAAGATTGATGCGGCCTAATTTGTGAAGGAACAAACTAAGACCATTCGTACCTTTGCCGGATGTATAAATACTTAGCCGAACTAAATGAACCGCAAAGGCAGGCTGTGCTTCACAAAGACGGCCCGATCATGATCATTGCGGGTGCAGGAAGCGGGAAAACAAAAGTACTTACCACGAGGATCACACATTTAATGGCCGAACATAGGATAGATGCTTTTAATATACTTGCGCTTACATTTACAAACAAGGCTGCTGCCGAAATGAAAGAAAGGGTTGAGCGCACACTGGGTAACCTGCCTACCGGACAGCCAGGCACCGAAGCAAGGAATTTATACATCGGCACTTTTCACAGCGTCTTTGCCAGGATATTAAGAACTGAAGCACCCAGGATCGGGTTTCCTTCCAATTTTACCATTTATGATACGGATGATTCAAAGAGCGTTGTAAAAACGGTCATCAATGAAATGGAGCTCGATGACAAACATTACAAACCCAATCTCGTTTTTAACAGGATATCTGCTGCAAAAAATGCATTGATCGGTCCCGCGGAATACATGAACGACTGGGCGCTGCAACAGGAAGACAACAGGGGCAACCGTCCCGCCATCGGGCAGATATATGATGCTTATGTAAAGCGTTGTTTTAAAAACGGCGCTATGGATTTTGATGACCTCCTCTTCAAAATGTACATACTTTTAAAAAACAATCCTGATGCATTAAGCAAGTACCAGCGCAAGTTCAAATACATTTTAATAGATGAGTACCAGGATACAAACCCGGCCCAGTACGAGATCATTAAATTGCTGGGTGCTATGCATGAGAATGTTTGCGTAGTGGGAGATGATGCCCAGAGCATTTATAGTTTCCGTGGTGCCACCATTGAAAACATATTACAATTTGAAAAAGACTATGATGATGTAGTGGTCGTAAAACTGGAACAGAACTACCGCAGCACGAAAAATATATTGAATGTTGCCAATGAAATTATCAGTAAGAATAAAGGGCAGATAGAAAAGAAATTATTTACTGTTAATGATGAAGGAGAAAAAATAAAACTGATCCGTACCATGACGGACAATGATGAAGGAAAAATGGTTGCCGATACGATACAGGAACAAAAACTGCGCAATCATTTTTATAATAAGGATTTTGCGATCCTTTACCGTACCAATGCCCAGAGCCGGAGTTTTGAAGAAGCCCTTCGGCGTATGGGGATCGCTTACCGTATTTATGGTGGCATGAGTTTTTATCAACGCAAGGAAATAAAAGATTTTATTGCATACCTGCGCCTGGTAGTGAATCCCAGGGATGAGGAAGCACTGAAACGGATCATTAATTTTCCTGCAAGAGGGATCGGTAAAACAACCGTTGAAAAAGGGGTATTGTATGCCAATGAAAATAATATCAGCCTGTGGGATGTACTTTCCAATGCTGCTATGTATGGTTTCCGAAGCGGAACACTGGAAAGCATCGACGGTTTTGTGACTACGATCAAAATGTTCCAGAGTGAACTGGAAAAAAAGAATGCATATGACCTGGCCGTGATCGTGGGGAAGAGCACCAACATCGTAAAGGAATTATTCAATGATAAAACAGTAGAAGGCCTTGCAAGGTATGAGAACGTGCAGGAATTACTAAACTCCATAAAAGAATTCATTGAAACACCTTCCAACCTCGAGGATGGTGAAGTAGGTGATAAAAGCCTGGGTGGTTATTTACAGCAGATCGTGTTGCTGACAGATTCCGATGACGATAAAGAAAACCAGGACGTGGTAAAGCTTATGACCATACACGCAGCAAAAGGCCTGGAATTTCCTGTAGTGTTTGTTGGCGGCCTGGAAGAAACACTTTTTCCAAATGCCATGAGCATTAATACAAGGGAAGAACTGGAAGAAGAAAGGCGTTTGTTCTATGTTGCCATTACAAGAGCCAAAACAAATCTATATTTAAGTTATGCCAATGCCCGATACCGTTTCGGACAATTGCAACAGAACGACCCGAGCCGTTTTATTGAAGAGATACCGGAAGAACAGATGGACAGGAGTTATGCCGGCTCTGTCTCTAAAAACAATGCAAGCAGCGGCTGGAGCCAGGGAAGCGCTTTTGAGCGCATGAACCGGGGCTTCAATAGTAATTTCAGCGAGAAAAAAGAAACAGCAAAGCCGACCTATGCAACAGCTCCTGCACGCCCACAGCTAAAAGAGCACGTGCCTTCGGAAAATTTTGTTGCAAGTGATACGAATGAACTGCAGGCCGGACAAAAAGTAGAACACCAGAAATTTGGTTTTGGGGAGATCGTGAAAATGGAAGGCGCTGCTCACAACCCGATCGCAACCATTCATTTTGAAATGAATGGTGAAAAAAAAATCATGCTCAATTATGCCAAACTACGTATCATTAATTAAGTTATCCTGAGTTTGCTGTCCTGAGTTTAAAACTCAGGACAACATATCAATGCTTTGAATAATAAACCAGCTTACCGGTCTCGCCGAAAACAAATTCTTTTCCATCGGCCTTGTAAGCATAAAAATTCCAGGTATCCTTATCCGTAATGATCTTAACAATGCCATCTTTAGTGACCAGCTGGCATGGCACTGATCTGGAGATATCAGAAGTATAAATTACAACCTGACCGAATGCAATGCCGTCGTCAGAGATCGAGACAATATCCAGGGATCTTATGAGTTGTGTTTGTGCATTGGTAGCGCCTGGCTCAGCCTTTCTCGCATACACCAGCCATTTCCCTTTTAATTTATTGATGTCTATACTTTCAGGGTGTGGGAATGTATCTTTTTCTAATTTTATTTTCCCAACGGTTTCAAAATAAAACTGGTCTTTCTTCTGCATTTCCCGGGTAAATTCTCCATCATCAATAACAAGCCTGCTGTTATCCAGCGACCGGATGCTGTAAGTATCCCCTGCGGCGGTCAATGAATTGGGCGCATCTATCTGGGCTACCCCGTTCATAGCCATCCTCATACTTGTTGCATCTTTCAATTCTACTTTGTTTTCATAAAATTTCATGAGTAGCGTATCCGTAAACCCGGTTTCTTCTTTACTGCCTGCGGGGATCCGTTTTACCTCCTGCCACCTGCCTTCCAGCTGGCTTAACGTATAGAGGGCAACAGGTTCTTTTTTCTTGACCTGGTTTATGGTAACCCCTTTTCGTTTTACTTTTTGCGCAGTCGTATTTAATGAGTATCCTGCTATAAATAAAACCAATAAGAATAATTTAAAGTACATAGCACGTCAGTTTAATTAAATATAAAACAAATTTGTTGCTTATGCATGGCCCTTGCCCACGGTGGGGATAAGATTAAGGTTTTCGAAATAAGAAAAAATACCTGTCTTTTAAGGCTTTAAGGCCCGTTTTGAAAATCAAATTACAGAATAAGGGTTATTTTTGTATCGAATTTTAAAAGTTGAATTATGATCAAGACAGGCAACCCCGTTATCAGCATATATACAGAAATGACCCCAAATCCGGAAACAATGAAGTTTGTGGCAAACAAGCTGTTGTACCCTGGTAAAAGTATTGATTTCCCTGATGAAGCAAGTACCAAACCTTCACCCCTGGCACAGCAATTATTTACATTCCCCTTCATCAGGTCGGTTTTTATAGCAAGCAATTTTGTTACGCTTACCAAGACGAGCGAAGCAGATGACTGGCAGGATGTTATTCCTACCATCAAGCAATTCTTAAAAGAATACCTCGAAGATGGTAAAGCTGTGGTAAATGAAGAAGAAGTTGCGAATATGAAACAGGAAAGCAGCAATACAGTAAGTGCCGATGACGATGATGTGGTAAAACGTATCAAAGAATTACTGGAAAATTATGTAAAACCCGCTGTTGAAATGGATGGGGGTGCCATTCAATTTAAAAGCTATGAGGAAGGAAGAGTGAACCTGATGTTGCAGGGAAGCTGCAGCGGTTGCCCTTCATCAATGATAACATTAAAAGCAGGCATTGAAGGAATGATGAAACGCATGATACCCGAAGTGAAGGAAGTTGTTGCGGAAGCAGAGTAGTTTACCTGTTTATTAGTTTATTTGTAAAAGCCGTCCCGACTCATGAGTCGGGACGGCTTTTACTTTTGAAAACAATTTTTGAAATTAATAGAAGAATTGTTCTTTTACAATTTTCCCATCTTTTACTTCATACAAGCACACTTCATTCATGGTCGTTCTTCCCATTCCCTTCATCGTTGCATCAAGTCCCATGACACAGGTAATATAGTTTCCCGCTACAAGAAGGTTTGACACCCAGCCACTATGTACTTCTTCTACCATTGCATTAAAATCTTCCCCTTTCTTTTTGATGGCCTCTTTTCCTTTTACAGATTTCAGGCCGGGAGAATGCGCCGGTTCGATGCTTTCTGCATCTTCGGCAAAAAGCTCTGCCTGTGCTTCCGCCCATTTGCTTTCTTTAAAAAATTCGCTCATCCTGTTGGCCACATCCTGTGTGGTCATTACAACTTCTGCAGTTGACATAAAAATAATTTAGTGATTAAAAAATTGGATGATGAATCTATGAAATTTCAGTGTAACGAGCAACAGGAAAATTATGAACCGGCAAATTTCCAGGATGGGGCTTTAAACATTGACAAGGTCGGGTAATATTTTTCCATTGTTTTTCTGCCGCTGGTATAATTTAATGTTATAAATTGAAGTTTTTAGCATGACTACAGATCAAATCATAAGCAATTTTATTGCAGGGATGAAGCAAACCGGCTGGATCGAATATATCGCCGTATTCGCAGGGATCATCAGTGTATGGTACAGCCGCAAAGAAAACATACTGGTATATCCTACAGGGTTGATCAATACCATTCTATATATTTATTTGAGTTTTAAAGTTGGATTGTATGGAGAAGGAAGCGTAAATTTTTATTACACTGTAATGAGTATTTATGGCTGGATATTATGGTCAAAAAAAGACAACCTGCACAAACCTGTCGTGCATATCACGAAAGCAACTTGGAAAGAATGGTATATGCACCTGGCATTTGGAGCTTTTTTTTATATTGTTCTTTTTGTGATCTTAAGTTTTTTTAAAAATAACGGTTATGCCCCTGAAGCCATTCCCTGGGCTGATGCTTTTGCCAGCGCAACCGCTTATACTGGCATGTGGCTTATGGCAAAGAAGAAAGTAGAAAGCTGGTATTGGTGGATCGCTACGAATATTTCCTCTATCCCTTTGTATTTTGTAAAACATTATGTCTTTACAAGCGTATATTATGTTGTACTGCTGGTAATGGCAGTATTTGGATTAATAGAGTGGATCAAAAGAGCCAAACATCAACAAAATGCTTAAAAAAATTGTGGTCATCGGCCCCGAATCAACCGGCAAAAGCACTTTATGTGCCCAGCTTGCCAGGCATTATAAAACCCAATGGGTACCGGAGTATGCGAGAGCGTATTTATTAAAACATGGTACAAACTATACATTGGAGGACCTGTATACCATTGCAGAAGGGCAGTTAAAAGGAGAGGAAGATATCATAAATAAGATGCAACAGCTTCAAAGCACTGACTTAAGCCCTACTCCTGTATTCATCGACACCGACTTCATTGTGATAAGAGTCTGGAGTGAGTTTGTTTTTAATAACTGTGATAACCGCATACTTAATAAAATTGCAAGCAGGCATTATGATCTTTACCTGCTATGTAATACAGACCTGCCTTGGGTAAAAGATGAATTACGGGAATATCCTGACCTGGGCACGAGGGAAAAATTATACCATTACTATAAAGAAACAATGACCAACCAACAGGTGCCATGGGCCGAGGTTAGGGGAACCAATGATGATCGTTTACAGCATGCGATCGAAGCCTGTGAAAAGATCTTACATAAATAATATTCCCTGTGCACCGCACCGGTTTCTTCGCTGGTATTATTTTATTAACGCCCGTATATCAGGATCCTGTTCCAGGTTATTCATCTGGCGTACTAGCAAAGCTGATCTTCTGGATACATAACGACTGAGTGGTTTTACCGTAAACTTTTTTGGATTGGGTAAACAGGATGCGATCATTGCAGCTTCAAGCCTGGTAAGGTCTTTTGCGTCTTTATTAAAGTAAGCCTTCGCTGCTGCCTGTACACCAAAGATACCCGGTCCCATTTCGGCAACATTCAGGTAAGTTTGAAGAATGCGCTTTTTACTCCACAGTTTTTCGATCATGAATGTGAAATAAACTTCCATTCCTTTGCGCAAAAAACCCCCACCCTGCCATAAAAAAACATTCTTTGCTACCTGCTGGCTTATGGTACTTGCTCCTCTTCTTCTGGCCGGATGTTTTTCATTATACTTCATGGCCTTTTTAATAGCTTTTATATCAAACCCGTTATGGTCAGGGAATAACTGATCCTCTGCTGCCATTACTGCAAGCTTGATATTGGGGCTCATTTCATCATATGAAACATAGTCTCTTTTTAAGCCATGGCCGGTAAAAACACTGGCTATTTGCGTGATCGTTATGGGCGGGTTTACCCATTTGCAGATAATGATGTATGCAAGCTGCAATACAAACATCCACAAAAAGATCCTCCATATTTTTCTCAACCAGTTCTTTTTTTCAGCAGCCATTTCCCGAAGCTATTTTAATTGTGCCGGACCATTTTTTTCACCAGTCAGTTTAATATATTCAAGCCTGAAATTTCTTTTCCCGATCACAATTCCTTTACTTCCTGCTTTGATCATTAAATACCCCGCAACTGCAAGGGTTGCTGAAGCGATCAGTAAAGCCGGGCTGAATTTTTTCCTGTCAACAAGAAATACAACGCCATTTGCCAAAGTAAGTAAAGTGCCTCCTCCCAATAATGCAGCACCACTTCCACTGATATTAAATCCCTTTTGTTCTTTTCCAATGCTTCCTATTTGTTTATAATGATATGCAAAGCGATAACTGCCGGAGGTGTCAGTGATATAAAAACCCAGTTGCGTGGGCACCTGCCTTACAATAAATTCCTGTAGAAAAATGCTGTCGTTCACGATCCTGGTTATGACAGCATTCCTGTATGCGCCTGTAATAGTTACAAATTCTATTTGTGTGCCGGCATAATAAGAATGGATCGTTTTATTTTTTTTCTTCAGTATGATAAAATCAGATGGCTGGGCATGAGCCATTCCTGTTGAAAGAAATAATAAAAAAAATATCCAGCGCATCATGCAGTAAAATTTATTTATGTTTTGCAGCGGCCCAAATTACGCCCACGATCAATACGGCGCCGAAAATAATAAACATCAGGCCCGAGATCTTATTGATGATCGTGATGTTCCGGTCAGTCAATTTTGTACGAAGCCTGCCTGCAAGATTTATTTTCAGGAAATCTGCCGACATGTTCAGTAAAAGACAAATGGAAAAGATCACAACCCTTTCATCAAATGTATTCGACAATGATTTGGTGGCTGCTGCAAACCAAAGTGCGATCACACCCGGATTCAGGGTATTTATCAGGAACCCGGTTATAAAAAGGCGTGCATGCGTGGCATTACCGATCTTCACGCCTTTATCCAGATCTTCTTTGCTGTGATACTTTTTAAAGAATAAATAATAAATACCAAGGCTGATGAGAAATGCGCCGCCCGCAATACCAATGGGTTTTTTATGGGAGATCAGGCTTTCAAATAAACCACTGAATGCATTTGCTATTACTACCCAAAAAATATCACTGAGCCATACACCACCGATAAAATAAAATGCACTTGCCAGTCCATAATTTATTCTCAGCTTGATAATGGTAAAGATCACCGGTCCAACAGAAAATACCAGGGCCAGTCCCAATAATAATCCTGAAATTATGGCGTCTGTCATTCAGTGAGTTTGCAATAAATAAAAGTGAATTTCTTACCTGATCTTTTCCTGCTGTAAAAAAGCCTGCCACTCTTCAAGCCATTTTCCTTTCAGCACACGGGGGAATTTATGCTGTGCACCCACTTTTCCTTTGGCATTCATAAAATTCATAAACATATCTTCGGGCAAGACTTCAACATCCACAGCTTTCAATGCATGCCTGCGTTCTACTTCGTAATCATCATTCAGCATTTTCAGTTTTTCATCAATTACATTCGCAAGCTCCACGGCATTTACTTTATCATCCGTTGCAATATACCATTTGTGTGCAAAGAAAGTTCCGTGCGGCACACCGGCCACTGTAAATTCCGGAATGAAAATATTCAGTTCTTCACCTGCCATTTCTATGGCCTTATTCATATTGTCAACACTCAGGTGCTCACCTACCAGGCTTAAAAAATGTTTGGTCCTTCCTGTAATGATAATTTCATTCTTTTCCTTATCTACCAGTTTAACGGTGTCGCCTATGGCATAACGCCATGCACCTGCATTGGTACTTATGAGGATGGCATAATCCTTATTTTCTTCTATCTCGTGGATCATATAAGCCTCATGATCTTCCAGCATGTTTCCATCGCTGTCGAAATTCTTATCATCGAATGGCACGAATTCAAAAAATATATTGTTGTTCAGTGCCAGCTGCATGCCCGGTGTATCCTGCCTGTTCTGGTAAGCCAGGAATCCTTCGCTTGCCAGGTAGGTTTGTATATAAGTAAGGGGTTTGCCCAATAATTTTTCAAAACCCTTTTTATACGGTTCCAGGGCTACACCTCCATGGACATAAAAGGCGAGGTTGGGCCATATTTCGTGAATATTCTTAAGATTGTACCTGTCAATGATCTTTTCGATACAAAGTTGTAGCCAGGCAGGAACACCCACAATAAAACCTATATCCCAGTTGGGTGCATTTTCAACCACTTCTTCCAGTTTTTTTGCCCAGTCCTTTTCCTTGGCGATCTTCTTTCCCGGTTTATAAAGGCCCAGCCCTAAAAACCAGAACGGTATGTTTTTTTGCTGGATACCACTCAGGTCACCGGCATAATAAGTAGGCCCCTTTTGCAATTGTGTACTGCCTCCCAACATCAGCCACCCCTTTCCTATCGAGCTTTTGGGAATATTCTCATAACGGGTCAGGCTGAGCAATTGCCTGAAACTGGTAATGGTATTGCTTCGGATCAGGTCCTTTGTGATGGGAATATATTTACTGGAAGAATCACTGGTGCCGCTGCTGAGCGCAAAATATTTTATGACGCCCGGCCAGCAAACGTCGGGTATACCGTCAAGTGTTTTGTACCACCAATCCTTATATATCTTACTGTAGTTGTAAGTGGGAACCAGCTGTTGAAACCTTTTGCCGGGGTGCCGGCTCATCAGTATCTCATCAAATTTGTACAATTGACCGAATTGGGTAAACCTTGCTTTCTTCAACAATTTCTTCAAAACTTTCAATTGTTGCCTTCTTGCATCGCTCACGGGCAGGTTCAGTGCCCGGGCAATACCCTTGGGAAGCTTTATTTCGATGATGGCCATGAATCGGGTTGTTATAAAAAGTAAACAAATATAATTTATTGCGAAGCCAATGCCTAACTAAAAATCGTTTAACGGTTTAAAAGGTTTAAGACGTTTAAGGTTTGCTAACCTTAAACCATTAAACGGTTTTAAACGTCTTAAAACGAACATGCAGCTTTCTGGTAATGAATATTGCAGCACGGATTTTTGGGCTACCCTTGACTATAATTAGTAAAAAAAGGCTACGTTTGTCGCCTAAAATAGACTATATGAAGAAATTATTTCTATCGCTTGTATTTGCTGCAAGCCTGTTCAAAGCCAGTGCCGATGAGGGAATGTGGCTGCCAATGCTGCTGGGTCAGCAGGTTTATAACGACATGGTAAAAAAAGGACTAAAACTTACCAGGGAGCAACTGTATTCTATCAACAAATCATCTATCAAAGATGCCATTCTTATTTTTGGCGGTGGCTGTACCGGTGAGATCGTCAGCAACCAGGGATTGATCTTTACCAATCATCATTGCGGATATGCTGCCATTGCAGGAGCCAGCTCGGTTGAACATAATTACCTGCAGGACGGTTTTTATGCATTTAACAAAGACCAGGAAATTAAAAGTCAACTCACTGTACAGTTCCTCGACAGGATCGTGGATGTTACCAAAGATGTTGAAGATGGCCTGAAAGGACTTGCCTGGGCCGACCGTGTAAAAAAACTACAGGAAGTTTATAAAGGGATAACTGATAAAGTGCTTGACAAGGAAAATGGCCTGACGGGCAGGATCTATAGCATGTTCAAAGACAATCAATACATCATGTATGTATATAAGACCTACAGGGATATCCGGCTGGTAGGCGCTCCTCCGGAAAGTGTAGGGAAATTTGGTGGCGACACAGATAACTGGGAGTGGCCAAGGCATACCGGCGATTTTTCCATTTTCCGTGTATATGCAACCAAAGATGGCAAGCCTGCTGAATACAGTAATGAAAATGTGCCATTGGTTCCAAAACATTTTTTACCTGTAAGTATCAAAGGACTTAAGGATGGCGATTATGCAATGATCTATGGATACCCGGGCGGGACGAACCGTTATGAAACAAGCTATGGCATCAAACTTAAAAATGACATTGAAAACCCATCACTGGTTGGTTTAAGGGATATGCGCCTGAAATACATGCACGAGCAAATGATCAAAGACCCTGCGGTAAAATTAAAACTTGCATCTGATTATGCAGGGATAGCCAATTATTGGAAATTCTTTGATGGCGAAACAAAACAACTGGTAAAATTCAAGACCTACGACCAGAAGCAACAGTATGAACAAAACTTTTCAAAATGGGCAAAGGGAAAAGCTGAATATGAAAATATTTTTGCTGAATATGAGAAGAATTATGCAGCATGGACACCATATAGTAAGCACCGCCAATACCTGCGTGAAGGCATTTTAGGTTCCCCATTGGCTGCCTTTGCAGCTTCGTTGATGGGCCTGGAAGCGGCCATGGTAAAAACGGGGGCAAGCAGTGCTGATATTAAAAAAGCAACTGATGCCGCAGATGCGGCACGTAAGAATTATATAGCAGCGGCAGACAGGGTAAGTGATGAAAAGATCCTTGCGGCAGTGACCATGGCATTCTACACTGATATCGAGATAAGCCAACATCCTGTTGGCTTATATGAGAAGATCAAAGGGGCCTATGGCCCGCTGGATGATGAATCAACTTATAAAAAATGGGCTAAGGATATATTTGATAAGACCATGATCCTGGATGATACTAAATGGATGGCATTCATAGCAACACCTGATGCAAATGCATTGCAGTCTGACCCGGCATTCGATCTTGCCTCCAGCTTTGTAAAAAATTACAATACAAAGTATGCACCCTTGTTCACGACTTTCAACAACAAGAACAATGAGCTTGGCCGCAGTTATATGAAAGGGATCATGGAAATGAACCCCGAAGCAGTAAAGAAAATGTATCCTGATGCAAACTTTAGCATGAGGGTTAGTTATGGCAACGTAAAAAGTTATAACCCGAGAGATGCGGTTCATTACGATTATGTAACTACCAGCAAGGGTATACTTGAAAAATATGTTGCGGGTGATTACGAGTTTGACCTTCCTGCCAAACAAATAGAGTTGTTAAAGAAAAAAGATTTCGGGCAGTACGTTGATAAAACACGCAATGATCTTGTGATAGGATTTATTACTACCAACGATATAACCGGCGGTAACAGCGGAAGCCCTGTGATAGATGGGATGGGTAACCTGATCGGACTTGCTTTTGATGGTAACTATGAAGCGCTGAGTCATAAGATCGCGTTCGACAAGGACCTGAACAGGACGATCTGCGTTGATGTTCGTTATGTACTCTGGTGTATAGATAAGCTGGGAGGTGCAAAAAACATCATCAATGAACTGAAGCTTGTAAAATAATTAACTGGTAAACTACTTCGAAACCGTTGCAATAACTGCAGCGGTTTTTTTTCCTCCGTGACAAAGAACAATTTGAAAATTATTTTATTGGGAAGTAAGAATTGTTGAACTGTTCTATCAATCCCAAACCAGGTCATTTCCAAATTGATCCTTATCAATTAATAAGCAAGGCCCCTTCTTAAATTCAAGCTTTTGCGCTGGCGCTGGATATTCCACAATTCTGCCGCGCTAAATGTTTTGACCTGTTTGTAGTTATATCCCATTGCAAGGGTTTCTTTTACTTCCGTATCAAGGTTTTCTACTTCTTTTTTACTTATTTGTGTGAATAAGTTGATGAGTTGAGTTTTCATGACTTAAAGTTTTAAAAGTTTTAAATTGTTTTAATTAAAATGCAAAACGCCTTCTTTGATTCAGGCTTTTGCGCTGACGTTG
>JBDTWL010000024.1:0-54624 GCA_040006715.1 Ferruginibacter sp.
AACTTCAAACTTCAAACTTCAAACTTCAAACTTCAAACTTCAAACTTCAAACTTCTTAACTTTTGCCAAAACTCATCACCCACTTTACTCTTTTGTCTTTTTGTTCTTCTTTTGTCATCATCCAAAGCTGGTAATATTTTCCTGCAGCCCACTGGTCAATAAAGCTATCATAAAACCTGCTGCCGGGGTTTCCACTCTGGCCGCCAGGGTATACTCCATAAGCTTCTGTCTTTGAAGTCAGGCTTACAACCATTCTCCAGCTCGGCCCATGTTCTTCCTTAGTGGCATTGATAATATTTGTGCCGCCACCGATCGGTAAATGCAGGCGGCTGAACGATGGTAATTTCAACAAATGATTTACACGTGTATCCTTGTATTTCCCCCACTCCAGCTTGCCTTCCGCATCGGCTTTTGACAGGTCGCTAACAGCACGCTTAAATGCTGCAGTTGCTTCATCGATCAGTGTTTCTGTTTGTGGAGTTGCAATATCATCTAAGAATTTATATGCAGAATCTTTGAGTATGCCTTCGAGCAAGGTACTTTCAAACGGTATCAATATGGGAGCAGGAGCTTTTGCATACTCGTCATCAAATACTGTATCCCTGAAATATTTCCAGGTCAATACAAATATTGTTGCTCCCTTACTATTGGTATCGTTCCTCAGATCCCATGTTTTTAACAGGTCAAAATATTTTTTCTCAGCAGTATTTAAGTTTTGTTCATTGATATTTTTTAAAAATACAGGCCTTGCCATTTCAGCAAAAACATTGTAATTGTCTGTTTGCAGCGCCATCATATCCTGCGGGGTAATATTTTGCATACCTGCAAGCCTGCGGTTTATAATGAAGCCCCTGGGTGCCGGATATTCCCGTCCAAGGTAATATTGATATGATGTATCAGTTGGTCGTTGGTTGGCGCTGCTCACAAAGCCACGTTCCGGGTTATACGAAAAAGGTGTTTCATCCATGGGGATCATGGCCTGCCACATATAACTGCTATCGGTGCCCCTCATAACAAAATCTCCCTGCCCCTTCCATTTTGCCGGGAATTCTCCCTGCGTGCGAAGGGCTATATCACCATTTTTACAGGCAAACACCACATTCTGGCCGGGAGTATGCAGGTTGGTAACGGCAGCTGAATAATCGGCATAATTCTTTGCACGATTGAGCATACTGAAGATCAGCAACTCGTTACTGGGATCATGTGCTTTCCAGCGAACAGCGTAATTTTTTGTATTGCCGGTCCTTTTTCCGCCGAAGGATCTGTCATACATAACCGGGCCAAAAACAGTATAGGCAACTGTATCAATAAAATCAGGCTTGCCTGCAATTTTTATTTGTTCATAGCGGAAAGTTGTTTTTACCCATTCATTGTTGAACCAATACTCCTTGCGGCTGTCATCTTTGAATTTGATCTCGTAATAATCCCTTACATCACGTCCGCCATTGGTAAATCCAAAGGCACAACTGTCGTTATAACCAATGATAACACTGGGGGCGCCTGGAAATGTTGCACCATACGCGTTGAATGTAGGAGTAGATATTTGCATTTCATACCAAAGCGATGGCAGGTTAAGGCCCAGGTGAGGATCATTGCATAAAATGGGTGCACCACTCTGGGTCTTGTTACCGCTTACTGCCCAGTTATTACTGCCATTGTCCTTATCAGGTTTCTCATTTTCCTGCACAGCAATACTTTCTTTGCTCAGGTACAATGAATCCGCGTCGGCCGGAACCTTCAATTGTACCTTCGGCTGCTGGAAGATCGTTCCCTTTGGTATGATGGGATCCATGGAATCCTGCATCGGCGGATACAATTTTGCAAAATCATCCGGGCTGAAATAATTTTTTGCATTTGTCATTTCAAAATCAGTTTCATGTGCCGCAAGGTCATATGACATGTATTTTAAGAACAATGCTGTTTTCAGGTTACTCCATTTGCCTGGCTTATATCCAAGTAATTTATATTCCAATGGGAGGCTGCTTTCGGTCAGGCTTTCAATGTATGCATTGACACCTGCAGTATATGCATCACATTCTTTTTTGACGGCTTCATTGCCCTCCATTTCTTTTAAGGAATTCTCTGCGGCAAATACCATTCCCAGCCGTCGAAATTCACGGTCATGGTTAAGTGCTACATCCCCCACAACTTCACTGGCCCTTCCTGCAGCAGAGATGGTTTGAAGGTCCATTTGCCATAGCCTGAATTTTGCATGCAGGTAGCCCTGGACGAAATAGGCATCATTTTCCTGTTCAGCAAAAATGTGCGGTACCAGTCTTTCATCAAAATAGACACTCACTTTTCCTTCGAGTGATGGAAATGTAAGGTTAGCAGAAAAATCCTGGTCAGCAGGTTCTGCGTTCTGCCAGATCCCTTCCTGGGGTGCCAATAATTTACCCAAAGGCGCAGGTAACAGCATTTTTGTATGTAAGATCATGCAAAGGCTGATGGTAATGGCAGCCGATAAAATGAAGCCGATTATTCTCATAAATGATTTTGTAAGCTGTAAATTAAATAAAATATCAATTGGAACAGGTTGTATTTCCATATAACAATAAGAATAGCTTCAACTTGCCATTCCGGCGAAGGAAGAATTGACAGAAAGATGCTTCGTACCCGGCAAGGCAGGGCAAACTAAGACATTCATTAATCCATGGAAAAAATAAATCTATCGCTAAACCTTTATTTTTGCTGCATGAATGAAGCATTGAGTGAACATACAAAAAATATTTTAGGCTTACAGCTGCCTTCTGATCCAAGATGGGTTAACCTGGCAGAAATGCAATTGGAAGCTATATTGACCGACCATGCTTATTGCGAACAGAAAGCAGCAACCACCTGTATCAGCCTGATTCAAAAACACTCAGATAAAGAACGGCTTGTTGAAGAACTAAGCCCCATCGTAACAGAAGAATGGGGACATTTCAGGATGGTGCTGGCTGAATTAAAGAAGCGTGAACTGAAACTGGGCAAGCAGCGCAAAGATGTTTACGTGAATAAATTAATTGAGTTCCAGAAAAAAGACGGCAGCCCGGATGAGCGTTTTTTGGACCAGATGCTGATCATGGCCCTGATAGAAGCAAGGAGTTGTGAACGCTTTAAAAGGCTCAGCGAAGGCCTCGACAATGCGTACATGCGAAAATTCTACCGGAAATTCATGGAAAGTGAGGCGGGGCATTATACTTTATTTATTAACCTGGCGGAACATTATATTGATAAAAAGGCCGTCCGCAAAAGATGGGCCGACTGGCTGGCATATGAAAAGCTATTAATGGATAGCCAGGAAGTGAGAGGTGACAGGATACATTAGAAGAGTTGAAATCTTTGTGAAAAAAATCCTTTAAATCCGGTTTTTTTCACCTTAATATGAAAGACAGAGATGACATCTTTACAAAAAAGATGTCATCTCTTATGAGCAATAATAAGTTTAAAGCACCCTTTGTAGAAAATCAATTCTATCATATTTACAACAGAACAAATAACAAGGAATTATTGTTCAGAAATGATGAAAACAAGAACTATTTTCTAAAAAGATATGCTCATTACACTTCGCCATTTTTGGATACCTATTCCTGGAATCTTTTACCAAATCACTTTCATTTACTCGTAAAAGTTAAAAGTGTTGAAGCCTTAACAGATCACTTGCTGAATAAACCCAAAAAACATCTTTGTGCAACTGAACTGAAATTTTTATTTCACAAAGCTACTATCCACGATTTAATAGATAATATGTTTCAGCGTTTTCTAATTTCTTACAGCATGTCATTTAATAATGTACATGGAAGAAAAGGCAATCTATTGCATCGGCCATTTAAACATGTGCATGTCAATAAAGAAAGTCAATTTACACAGACTACTATTTATATTAATGCAAATGCAATTAAACATGGCCTCATAAAAGATTTTACAGAACACAAATGGTCATCATATCATACTATTCTTTCAAATAAGCCCACAAACTTATTTAGAGAAGAGGTGCTTGATTGGTTTGGAGGAAAAGAGAGGTTTATCCATACCCTCAAAGAACAAACAAAATATTATTATTCTTGTGATACTGCTATTGATGATGTGTAAGGCAGGTAAAGAGATGACATTTTTGCGTTTAATAATAAAAGATGTCATCTCTTCCTATTAAAAAATGTTGCTTCTTCACTCAAATCAATATAAGGATATTTTTGTTCTATATTTTTTACCCGTTCCAGGTTAGTTAACAGGAATTTTTTATGTTGTTCCGAAGTGGGATTGAATGGTTTGTGATTTTTTGCAGCAACAATAACTGCGATCTCTTTCATCAATTGTTGTGCAGGCTCATCAACACAGGTTGCCAGGAATTTTTCCCATACATAATTGGTGGCTGCATAATTCGGGTGCACCATGTCTTCAGCATAAAACCGGTAATCCCTGAGGTCATCAATAACGAGTTCGTATGCCGGGAAATAAAAAATATCCACTTCATTGATCAGCGAATGTACGGCCTGTATCAATGATGCTTTGCTCCGGTTGTTCTCTATAAATCCTTCCCGGAGATGACGCACAGGACTAATTGTAAAAATAAAATTAACAGCAGGGTTTATTTTTTTCACTTCCTTCATCATGGCCGTCAATACATTTTTTATTTCTGTTGTATCCAATAATCTCCTGTTAAACTTATCTGCCGGTACTTTATGGCAATTGGCCACTACATTTTCATACGGGCCTGCATTTTCAGCAAACGTATTTTCATATACGAATGCGGATCCTAATGTGAGCAATATCCAATCAGCTTCCCGGATAAAGCCATTGGCTTTTTCCTGTGAATGATTGATCGCTTCCAGTGCTTTATTTTTATCAATGCTTGAAAACTTTGTGTGGTGCTGCCAGCTACCCCACAATTCATTGTAATAAAACAATTCTTTTTCGTAAAACATTTTCCCATTTGCATATGATATGACAGCATTGGAAATACTTACAGGATTGAATAATATCCCGTTTGGATTTTCCATCACCGTAAACTTATGCTGCGCCAGTTTATTCCCGATCTGTTCAGTGAAACAGGAACCTACAAGTAAAAGCTTATTCCTGTGACTGATCTTAACAGGAAATGTTTTTGGAAAAAATTCTGCGTGAAAGTCCATTGTTATTAATATTGATGGCTGCTGTCCTTTAAATAAATATTGTTGAAGCCATTTCATTACAAACTGCCAATTGCCGGAGGTCTATGTCAACTTGCAGCCCGGATGCTTTAAAATGTTCGATCATGATCTCTGTATCCATGTTGCCAACCAACTCATCGCCGGCCATAGGACAACCACCAATACCTTTTATAGCTGAATCAAACCTTTTGCAGCCGGTTCTCAATGCAGCATCAAGCTTTTCCTTACGGTTATGCGGAGCCGAATGCAGGTGTACGCCTATCTCAGTACCTGGAAATGCTGGGATCACTTTGTTCAATACGGAAGATACCTGTTGGGTTTTGGCAAGGCCAACCGTATCTGCCAGCGATACGATCTTAATATCCAGTTCAACCAGCTTCTCAACCCAATGCATAACGATACTTTCATTGTATTCGTCACCATAGGGATTGCCAAATCCCATTGAAATATAAACTACCAGTTGCTTCTGGTTCTTTATACAAAGGTTTTGTATCTCGCTCACAGTATCAAAAGAGGCCAGCATGGAAGAATTGGTATTGCGCTGCTGGAAGGTTTCGGAAATGGAAAAAGGAAATCCCAGGTAACTGATCTCATCAAACACCACTGCATCGGTGGCACCACGTAGATTGGCAATAATAGCCAGTAATTTTGTTTGCGTATTGCCGATTTCCAGGCTTTTCATTACTTCAACCGTATCTGCCATTTGGGGAATGGCTTTGGGAGAAACAAAGCTTCCGAAATCGATCGTATCAAAGCCCACTTTCAGGAGTGCGTTGATATACGATATCTTTTTATCTGTTGGAATAAAATGCGGCCAGCCCTGCATCGCATCACGGGGGCATTCAATAAGCTTTACCTGCTTTTCTGAAGATCTCATAGCTGCAAAGTTAGCATATTACTTTAGCGATTTTTGCCTTGCATGAATTTTGTCACGAAGGATCTTAAAGAATCTCACCCTTTCTCTTTCCCCCACTTCACTGATCAGTGTAGACCTTTTCATGAGATTGTCGAGGTTTGTGAACATGGCATTGTTAAACTGCTCATCCCGGGTGGCTACAAAAAACAATACGCTGTGATTAATAAATGTCAGCTTTACATTGTTCATCTCTGCCATCAAAGTATTGTCCAGTGTTACAAATTCATTTACAAAAAGCCGGTATGGGGCCGAATTGCTTTTAGGCTCTGTGCCTATATTAAATTTAACACCAGTCTCAGCCTGCCTTTCAATATGGTTGATCAATTCTTCCAGTTTCTCATACAATAGTTTTACATCACTGTCATTTTTATAAAGGCCTGAATCACGGTAAAATTCAATTTGCCTGATCGAGCTGTTTATACTCTCGACGTTCCATATCTCGGTTGTAGGAACTTTGTTGTATGATTCTATCACTTTTTTACTCAACACGTAAAACTTCTCCCATCTCGGGTCATCCAGGGAGAATTTCACTTTTTGCATACTTTCATCATGAAGTATTGACTTCATCCAGAAATAAAATTTAAAAGCCGACAGTTCAGGTACCTGGAAATGAACAAAAGGAGGTATATCTTTCATCAGGAAATAAATATGCCTTTTTTCAAAACTATTGATAATATTAAGGTACCCATTCACACTCTCCAGGTAATCTTCAAAAACAGTTGGTGATTTATAATCCACCCTGCCGGTAAAGATCAGGGCATCACTTTTAAGGTGCAGGAACTGGTCGAGCGACACTTTATAATGAGTGCAAAGCTTCTGTATCTCCTCGAAACCGATCGTCTTTTCCCCCCTGATGCGGCGGTAAGCACTATCATTACTGATATTCAATACTTCGGCCACTTCATCTACAAGTGATAAATGGGGAGGCAGGTTCGATTTGATATGTTGGAAAAAAAGTTGTTGTACCTCGGTGGTCTCCATCTGCATTTGTTTAGTAATAATTGCTGGCCGGTAAAGTCAGGTTTAGTAATATTTACTAAGAAAGATAATCATATTGGCAACTTTTGCAAAATATTCAACAGAAATACTTCGATTCTACCCTATAAGTAGTATTCACTAATCAGCATCCAACAGGCTTTTTTTTCAATTATGGTTCGGGTATCTGCCGATATAGTTTTGGGTTATGAAACAAATTTTTAAAAACTCAACCCAACTCAAAATGAAAAAGATGACCGTGCTGATAGTATTGATCACAGCAATCAATTTCAATACAAAAGCTCAAAAAAATTTACTGGCTGAAGCAGGCTCCGAATATGTCCTTACCGGGTATAATAATTATCCGGCAGGCGCATTTACATCAACCTTGAACCAACTTGGTAAAGATAGCCCTGCTTCTCTCAAGGATCATGCATACTATTCGCTGAAAAGTAAAAACTATAGAACAGCCGGATTCATACTGCTCGGCTCGGGCGTGTTATTATCAGTTGGTGGCCTGTTGATAAGTACCAGTAATAACAGCGGCTTTGATAATACCCAAACCGGTGTAACAATAATGGGTGTGGGCGCTTTGGCGGGTATCGTCAGTATCCCGATGATGATCATAGCACATTCATACAGGAATAAAGCATCCCTATCTGTAAGTAACCAAAAAACAGCAAGAGGCATTCCGGTTATAACGGGCAGGGAAATAACCGGGCTTACTTATTCAATAACTATTGGAAAATAATTTGCTGCTCAAAAAAAAATCTAAAAATAAATAAATACGAAAATCATGAAACATATTTCATTAAATACGACACTATTGCTCCTGGCATTTACTTTATTTTTTGCATCGTGCAAAAAAACAGGGCTCAACGAAGAACCACATTCTACGTTCAGCTTTATGGCAGGCAATACTTTATACACTTACAACGGAATATTGAATGATAAACAAGGAGCCATTGTATACATGCCGATGGTAACCGGCGAAGTTGTTTTAAAAGGACAAAACACGGATCTTTCTTATCTAAGGGCTGTCATGTATACTTCCACGTTGTCTGTAGGAAGTTATACTGCCAGCGCAGAATGCCATTTAAACACAAATAACTACCAGTCACAGGGAAATTTTACAGTCACCATCATTTCATATAGCGATGGACTGGTGAGTGGTATTTTTTCCGGTGAAGTTTATGAACCCGGCGCAACAGCACCATTACTCATTACTAATGGAAATTTTCATGACCTGAAAATAGAATATACTTTATAAAAAAAATATCATGATACCAATGCTTATTTACCTGCTATTTAAAAAAATCAGGGAACAAAAAGAGCCTCAGGCAGGTTCAATCCGGATCAGCCCCGTATTCAAAAGTTGTATCAAGGCACTGGTTTGCATCCTGGTATTCTTATTCCTCAGCAGCATATTGATAAATGCCCGCGGTCAGAAATTAAATTATAAGGTAGTTCGCAATGGGAGTGAGATCGGTTGGATGAAACTCGAAAAAACAACCGATGGCAATTTTTGCAAAATGATCCTAAGTTCTGAAATAAGATTCCACCTGATCATTTTGCTTTCTGCAACGGTGGTGGAATCAGCATGTTTTGACAATGGCAGGTTGATATTCTCAAGCCAGTATCATAAAACGAATGGGAGTGTTAAGGTAAACGAACAAACTAGGCTTACTCCTACCGGATATGAAGTGACCAAAGCCAATGAAAAAGAAAAACTGGATATTCCGGATGTCAATTTCAACCTGATCTGTCTTTATTTCCAGGAGCCGTATGCACAAAAAAGGGTCTATTGTGATAAACAGCAAAGCTTTGCCGACATTGAAAAAACAGGTGATGGCGGATACAAAGTCCGCTTTCCAAATGGTGACAGCAATTGTTATTACTATACTGACGGGGTATGCAGCAAAGTAAAGATCGAACACACATTCTATTCAGCAGAGATCATTCTTAACCCTTAAAATAAAACTCATGAACAGTACGGATGCTTTACTAAAATATGCACTTTGTTTTTCCATGTTCTTCATCATTAAATGGATAAGCAAAGCAAACAGGAGTAACCGGATATTTGACGTAAATGGGGCACTGTCTGCCAATACCGCCAACCTGATCGGGTTACACCTGGCTGGCATCTTATGGCTGGGATTGGTACCGGTCATGCTTTTTAAAGGATCATTCAATGAATTGATCACAGGCGGAGTGAGGCCGGAGCTTTTATGGTACTCCTCATTTATTCCCCTGGTAATTCTGTTAGCCGTTACCGTATCAAGGGCAAGCAGGCAAATTACTATCGGCCACAATAATATCCATATGTTACCTGCAAAATTTCTTCGCCATTATTTTTTGGTACGTATATTATTCCTCGTCTTCTATGAATTATTTTTCCGGGGGTTGCTGCTCTTTGATTGTTTAAAATGGTTTGGAGCATTTGAAGCAGTTATACTTACTACCCTGCTAACTGTCCTGTTACATACTTTCGGCGACAAAAAAGAAATGTGGGCATGTATCCCGTATGGAATATTGGCCGCTTGTTGCTGTATCAGTATTCACGCTGTGTGGCCCGCAATTATATTACACCTTTCATTATCCATGGTTTATGAAATATCACTGGTAAATCGATTTTTAACCCACCTAAAACTGATCAAATGAAAATCTTAGTAACAGGCGCTACAGGTTATGTTGGCCATCAATTGGCGCTCACCCTCGCTGAAAGTGGCCAGGAGGTTCATGTGCTGGTAAGGAACCCACTGTCGGTGAATGTTCCCTTACACAAAAATATCCGGGTATTCGCAGGTGATATTACCGACAGGCAATCGATCACAGCAGCTATTCTTAACTGTGAACAGGTGTACCATACTGCCGCCCTGGTAAAATTATTTGCCAAAGACCCTGCCGACTTTTATAAAACAAATGTTGAAGGAACCAGGAATGTCCTGGCGAAAGCATTGGAGGCGGGCGTTAAAAAATTAGTAATGACCAGCAGTTGTGGTGTCATGGGCCCTTCACTCAATGAACCCAGGAATGAGAATGATCCACGCATCACTGCATTTGATAATGAATATGAATTCACAAAATTCCTGGCCGAGAACCTGGTAAAAGAATACGTCCACAAAGGATTGTTCACTGTAATTGTATCCCTCTCAAAAGTTTTCGGTCCGGGTATTGAAACCCACCCCGTTAGCGTGAACAAGCTGATCAGGCAATTTGTCGCCGGCAAACCCACTTTCATTCCTAAGCCGGGTAACCAGGTTACTAATTATTGTTTTATCAACGATGTAGTAAAAGGGCATATTCTTGCCATGGCCAAAGGCATTGGCGGTGAAAAATATATCCTTGGCGGAGAGAATATCTCTTATATGGATCTTTTCAAAACGATACGTTCGCTTTCGGGCACAAAGGCAAGACTGTTGCAGGCTCCTAAAATTTTGATCCATACCATGGCCATACTTCAATGGATGCGTTACAAAATAACCAGCAAGGAACCATTTGTTACAACAAAAGCCACCAGGTTCATTTACTGTAATAAGATATATAGCAGCAATAAGGCTATCCGGCAACTGGGATACCAACTTACCCCGATAAAAGAAGGGCTCCAGCAAACTATTCACTTTTTAAAAACCCAAGATCATGCATAACAAAAATTATTGCCTCATAACAGGCGCCAGTGAAGGATTTGGCAAAGCATTGTCCATTGAATGCGCAACAAGGAACATTAACCTTATACTGGTTGCATTGCCTGGCCCTGAACTCTATAACCTGTCTTCTTTTATTAAAAGAAATTATGCTGTTGAAGTAATAGCGATCGAAAAAGACCTTTCGAAAGAAGATAATTGTGTTGCATTGTTTGAAGAAGTATCTGCATTGAATATAAAAGTTAATATGCTCATCAACAATGCAGGGCTTGGAAGCACGATGCTTTTTAATGAAGGATCCATACAATTATACCAGACACAGATCAAATTAAATATACTGGCAACCACGCTGGTTACCCGCCTCTTCATCGGGATACTTGAAAAGAATAGCCCTGCCTATATTTTAAATGTCGGAAGCTTAAGCAGTTTTTTCTTCCTGGCAAAGAAACAGGTCTATGGTGGCACCAAATCTTATATTTATTTCTTTTCAAAAAGCCTGCGCAGGGAATTAAAGCCGGAAGGTATCCGCGTCAGTGTAATTTGTCCGGGGGCCATGAATACAAACACAAGTATCACATTACTCAACAGGTCTTGTAACTGGCTCGCACGCCAGGCTGTTATGGATCCTGAAAATGTTGCACCGATCGCTATTGATGGCCTGTTGAAAGGAAAAGAAGTGATCTTTCCCGGGCGGATGAACAGGTTATTCCTATTCTTTGACAAGCTATTACCAGCGATCATAAAAGAAAAGATCACCGGCCATCAGTTGAAAAGTTTAAATTCTGTTACGATAATGAATGCAAAACTGCAGCCTGTTCCTGTTGCTGAAAAAATAAAGCCTTATTCAAAATAATTTTAAAAATTACGAGCAAATGATAAAAATTAAATTATTCAAACAGGCACCTCATTCAATTATCCTGAATAAATTTTTCCTGGTCGCATCCATGATGATCGCATCAATCTTACTGCATGTCAAAAGCATGGCCCAACCCTATCTCGATATTGTATCACTTAAACATACAAACAGCCCCAATGCTGGTGTGATAAACCGGCGATGGAACGATGCGTGCCTCTACTACTATAACGTAATCACAAACCTTCCCATCCGGTTTAAGAATAAGAAAGATGCACTCATCTTCAGTCCATTCTTTGAAACCTGGTCAATACAACTGGAAAATGAGCGCAGGCAGAACTATTATGGGATCGCTCTTCCTGTTTCGCTTTCTAAAACCATTCCCCACAGCAAGTGGAGCATTTTACTTACAGCAATTGCACGTATGAATGACAGTGTTATTAATGGTAAAGGAAAGATGCAGGCAGGCGGAGCGTTCATCATTAGTAATAAAAGAACTGAAAAGCTTACATGGAAGCTGGGGCTTTACATAAATAATGAAGTATTTGGCGTTTTTGTTATGCCATTAGCGGGTATTGACTGGAAAATAAATAGCCGGAATATGCTGTTTGGCGTCTTACCGGGTAATCTTGTATACGAGCATAAAATAAATCCGCATTTTTATTATGGGGCTAACTTCAGGGCAATCACCAATTCTTATGCAATGAAAAAGGGTTATTGGCGCATTGATGAGAATCAACTGGGTATTTACCTCGATACTTACTTTAATAAAAACTTCGTACTGAATATGGAAGCAGGCCATTCAATTTTAAGGAAAATAAGAACCGGTATAAAAGATATTTCAAAATATGATGCCGATGTGAATGATAACTTTTATATAAAATTATCTTTTGCATACCGCGTCCGGTTCTCAAAATATTAACAGGACGATATCAGCCTGTAAATAAATGATAGCAGGATAATCGTCTTAAAAGAATTAATTTACCTGTAATGATCACATACCGGTTAGCAACGAACGTGGATAATCAGCAACTGATAGAATTGACTGCAGCTACCGGTATGGCCGGGGAGACCGCTTTGCGTATTGACCGCAAACCCGACTTTTTTAAATTGTTGAATATGCGTGGAGACACGAGGGTCTTTGTAGCATTGGACGGCGATATCATAATTGGTTGCATTTGTGTGTCACTTCAACAGGTATACGTAGATGGGCACATGCTCCCGCTTCAATACATCGGTGATCTTAAAGTTGCTGCTCCCTACAGGAATAAAGGCATTGGACTGCAGTTGTGCAATGAGATGGCAGATCATGTTATCTCTCTGGGTGCCGACCTGGCATTCCTGAATGTTTCAAAAGGAAATAACAGGCCCGTTTCCTTTTTTAAAGACAGGCCCAATATCCCCGACTTTGAAAATATCGGCATCTTTAATATTCACCAGTTCATCGGAAGAAAAAGAAAGGAATGGCATCCACATTATAAAATTGAACCAACAGCCATTACGGCCGAATTAATTGAATTCTTACATGCACATTACCGGAAATATGAACTGGGGCCTGTGATCACGAAAGAAAAACTGGAAGGAACAGAAATTTTCATTATCAGGGATAAGGAAAAGATCATTGCTGCGGCTTGTTTGTCAGACACGATGCATGCAAAACAAAATGTAGTAACGAAGCTATCGTGGAAAATGAAATGGCTCTTGAAATTCATTAATAGCATCAGCAGTTTATCAGGGATCTCTAAAATGCCGGCTATCAATGAGCCGGTACGCATGATGTATATCAAATACCTGGCGGTCAATGACCAGGAAAAGGGATTGGCAAGATCACTTGTCAACCATGCAAGGAATATAGTTTATGAAAGGTCTTATTCATTTGTTTCAATTGGTTTACATGAAAAAGACCCGTTATTGAATACATGCTTTCATGGTTTGCCAAAACTTAGTTTTAAATCTGTGGGCATGTTATTGACCATAAAAGATAATAAAGCATTGATCGAAAAAGTAAAAAAGGGAATTCCTTTCGAAGATTATTCACTCGTATAATACATTCTTTCAACATTAAAATTAAAAGAACATGGAAGCAGTTAAAAAAGAACCGATGAGCATTGAAACATTCAATGTCATTTCAGATGTTTTCTCGCAGGCCATAACCGGCGAACTCATTGGCATGTCCAATTTTGCATCATTGGCGGAAACAATTGATGATCCACATGAAAAAATGGAAGCCGTAGAACATGCCAACAGCGAACGGATGCATGCAGAGGGCTTCATGGCTTATGCAAAAAAAGCAAGGCTACAGATCAATGCCAATATGAATGGAGAATATTGGGGTGCTGTGCGAAAACAATTTTTATCATACGCACACAAAAAGGATTTCATCGCCTGCCTGATCATACAGGAAGTGATGCTCGAATCATTTGCCGTATCCATGTATACCGATGTAGGCCATGCATTGGGTGATGAAGCAGGACAACTTTTTCTCGCCATTGCAGATGAAGAAAAAGAACACCTCGAACATTCATCCGACCTCCTGCGTGCTGAATTGGAAAGAGATCCTGCCGGATTCATAAATAAATTTGAAGAGCTGCATTTCAATTGCATGACCATCCTGGCCGAGTTCACTGCAACAACAGACCTGCGCGGGCATTGCGGTGTATGTAATGGGAGTTGCATGAAAGGCTCTTTGCATCATATCGGCCTCGATGTAGCAACCATGCGTGGCAATGCGCTGGCATTGTATGCGCAGGCACTTGATAATATTGGCATACCAGGTGAAAAATCAATTGTATGGATAGCACGGTTACCGGTATAGACTTCGCGGTCATAGGACACCAGGATAGCTGGCAAAATGTCAGCGCTTTCATTAACTGTATCAGGTCGCATGACCTGGAAAAACTTCCTGTTGAAAAGATAAAGAGCATATTTTCCTTTATTCCGCCGAGGGATCTTTTCAGGGTGAAGGTGAGGTCAAAAACAGGTGCAGAAATAAATGGCGTGTATATCGAAACATTTATTGATCCCGACAGGCTGGATGCTCAATTTATGCGGGCGAATATCAGCAAGGTCATGGATGCAGTGTCCTGTGCAAAAAAAATGGGAGCCGGTATCGTTACGCTCGGAGGATTTACATCGATCATCCTGGAAGGCAACCTGGATGCATTGCATGCTGCTGACACAAAATTTACAACCGGCAATACGCTCACTGCTGCATACATTGTAAAAGGAATTGAACAGGCTGCCACGCAACACAACATTGACCTGCAACACTCGAATATGCTGGTCATTGGTGCTACAGGTGATATTGGGACAGCCTGTATCCATTACCTGAAAAATAAAGTTGGAAGGATCCTTTTATGTGCCCGTAATAAACAAAGACTGGAAAAGTTAGCAATGGAATTGATAAAAGAAAATATAGCTGTCAGCCATTCAGTTTCCCTGCATGATCTTACTGCAGAAGCAGATATCATTATTTGTGTCGCCAGTTCATCAGGCATAAAACTGGATGAATGTAAAAAAGACGTGCTGATCTGTGATGCCGGTTATCCAAAGAACCTGGAAGCAACGACAGGGAACAATAATGGCTTCAATTTATTTCATGGTGGTATGGGGCAGGTAAGCGAGGGTTATCAATTTAGCCCGGATTATACTGATAGTATTTACCGCTATGCTGCACCGCATATCATACACGGTTGCATCCTCGAAGCCATGGTACTTGCCTTTGAAAATAAATTTGAAACCTATTCTGCAGGAAAAGGAAATATCAGTGTTGATAAAATGGAAGAGATATATCGCTTAAGCCTGAAGCACGGGATCAATGTAGCGCCATTTTACAATGCAAAAGGATTGTGGTAAAAAACATCTCAGGCATATTTAATAATTACGAAATGAAAAAAGACAAAGAGCAGGTATCCTTATTCAAACTGGTATTCGCACACAATTGGGAGGACCCGGAAAGCGATCATGCGGCATTGAAAATAAGACCCAATGATTCGGTGTTGGCCATTACATCAGGTGGCTGTAATGTATTGGGTTTTTTATTGTTCGATCCCGAAATCATTTACAGTATCGATATCAATCCCACACAATCATATATGCTTGAGCTAAAGATCGCTGCCATAAAACACCTGGACTTTGAAGATTTCATTGCATTTGCAGGTTTAAAAGAACACAGCAACCGCACGGCCCTTTATAACAGGATCAGGTCCTCTTTGAGTAGTGAAGCACTTGAGTTCTGGAACGGGCAGGATAAGATCATCACCCATGGATTTATCATGAATGGAAAATATGAAGGATTTATTAAACTGGCAGGAAAATTCCTCAACTTCCTGCAGGGAAAAAATAGGGTAAAAGGTTTGTTCAGTGACAAATCAAAAGAAGAACAGGAATTGTATTTCGATAATGTATGGAATACAAAACGTTTTCACTACCTGTTCAGGATATTGTTCAATAAGCGAATGCTTGCCAAGCGTGGCCTCGTTGCCGATTACTTTCATTTTGATGACGGTAGCAGGTCATTTGCAGAAAGTTTTTATAACCGGTCTAAAAAAGCATTCAGGAATATTCCGGTAAAAGGAAATTATTTTTTATCGCTCTACCTGCTGGGGAGATACAGCAATAACAGCGAAGTGCCTGCTTATTTACTAAAAGAGAATTTTGACAGGATAAAGACAAGGGTTGACAGGATAAAGATCATCACTGCCGAGGCACAGGGCTGGATAGATTCAATGCCTGCAGAAAGTATTGATTGCTTTGCTTTATCAAATATCTGCGAACTGATGAGCGAAAAAGAAACACAGCGCTTGTTTACAGCCGTCCTTCGGACTGCAAGAAAAGATGCCCGTGTTATATTCCGCAACCTGATGATACCACGTGAAGTTCCCGACACTTTAAAGAACCAGGTCATCAAAAATGAGCAGTTGAGTAAGTATATTTATGACAATGACCGCTCCTTTGTATATGGCAAGGTTGCAGCATATACTGTTAGTAAATAAATGAACATCGCATACTTATAATAATAGTTAATTAAAAAAGAATAATGAATTTCAATTTAATCAATGCCAATAAATATTACATTATGAAAAAAATATTCTTTGCCCTTCTTATTACTCCCTTATTTACTGCTGCACAAAAACATGTGCCCAGGTTTGAAAATGATACGCTTTACACTACAGGCGGGTATAAGATCTACAAGGGCCAGGTACTGCAATTCGGGAAAGGCACAGGAAAGAATGGGAAATTCAGGTTCATTAATATTAAGTCCGATATAAGCAGCAGATCATTAACAGATAATTCAATTGTTGTTAAACAAATAAGCCATTTCGGTGTTTCTGCACTTGGTAATGGCTATATACTGGTAGAAGGTTCTGTCATTTTTAAAGATGGATCAAAGGGATATGTTGTTTTACACATGGCATTTGACAAGGCCATTGGAGATTCACCCGATCAGCCCGGTGAATTGATCGCACCTGCACAATTCAGGATCAAGAAAAATGACAGTGTTGCTGACGAGATCAATAAATTAAATAAATTATACCAGGATAGTATTATTTCCAAAGAAGAATTTGAATCTCAAAAAAAGAAGCTGTTGGAATAATGATAAAGCGTTTCAGCAGCCACTAGCTTCTTTGTTTCATTACTTCATATAAAACGATACCGGTAGAAACGGAAACATTCAATGAATCAAATTCAGCCGCCATTGGAATTTGAAACTGGTCATCACAGATCTTCATCAATGCTGGATAAACACCATGCTCCTCTCCTCCCATAACAATGGCGCATGGCTCTGCAAAATTGCATTCATAGATCTTTTTGGTAGCCTGCATCTCGCTCGCAAAAACTTTTATGCCGTTCAAATGCAGTTCATCAACCGTTTTCATCAGGCTGCTCACCCGGCATACGGGTATTTGTTCCAGGGCGCCTGCAGAAGTTAATATCGCGTCTTCATTCAGTGCACCCACTCCTTTATCGGGGATGATGATCGCATTCACGCCAAAACAAAAAGCACTGCGGGCAATACCGCCGATATTCCTGATATCTGTAATGCCATCCAACACCAGGAACAAGGGCACTTCCCCTTTATCCACGACAAATGAAATGATCTGTTGAAGGTCCTGGTATTGGATCTTTGATATCTGTGCCACGCAACCTTCATGGTTACTGATGTTAAAGCCATTCAGTTTTTCCACCGGCACTTTATTGATGGGAACTAATTTTTCAGCAGCAAGTTTTTTCAGTTCATCTATCACCGGGCCGTGTACCGTTGATTGCAGGTATATTCTTTCCAGCTGTTTGCCTTCCTGCATGGCTTTGATCACCGCTTCCCTGCCAATGACCAGCGTATTCTTTTTGGGGCGTTGATGTTGATGCCTGAAATTTTTCACCATTTAAAGTTAGTGTTAAATGTAACGTCAAAAAAAAAGTTTACACCTTTCAAAAAGATGTAAACTTTTTTTTGACATGAATTGGTTCTATTTTAATCCGAAAACCTTTTTCACTTCTTTAACTGCATCCAGTTTCTCCCATGTAAAAAGCTCAACTTTTTTCCTGATCGATTTACCATCAGGTGAGGTAAATATTTTTTCCACTGTTTCGTTCTTACGCCCCATATGGCCATAAGCAGCAGTTTCGCTGTACATCGGGTTGCGCAATTTCAGGCGCTGCTCAATAAAGTAAGGGCGCATATCAAAGCATGACATACCCATAACTTTCTTTGCAATTTCCCCGTCGGTCATTTTCACTTTTGCAGTACCATAAGTAACCACGTTGATACTGGTTGGTTGTGCTACACCGATGGCATAAGAAACCTGTACCAATACCTCATCACAAAGGCCGGCAGCTACCAGGTTCTTTGCGATGTGGCGCGTTGCATAAGCTGCAGAACGATCTACCTTACTTGGATCTTTACCGCTGAATGCACCACCGCCATGCGCACCTTTACCACCATAAGTATCTACAATGATCTTGCGGCCGGTGAGACCTGTATCGCCGTGCGGGCCACCGATAACGAATTTGCCCGTTGGGTTGATATGATATTTGATCTTGTTGTTGAATAGGTGATCGTACTTGGCAAATTTTGCCTTCACCCTAGGTATGACAATATTGATGATGTCTTTTTTGATCTTCGCCAGCATGGTTTCATCGGCGGCAAAATCATCGTGCTGCGTGGAAACTACAATTGCATCAATGCGTGTTGGTTTATTGTTATCATCGTATTCCAGTGTCACCTGGCTTTTTGCATCGGGACGTAAATATTTTATTTGTGTATTTTCCCTGCGCACTGCAGCCAGTTCCAATAAGATGTGATGTGCCATATCCAAAGCCAATGGCATATAATTAGCCGTTTCATTGGTGGCATATCCGAACATCATTCCCTGGTCGCCTGCACCCTGCTCTTCTTTCTTTTTACGGTCAACACCCTGGTTAATATCACCCGATTGTTCATGAATAGCTGATAAGATGCCGCATGAATTTGCTTCAAACATGTACTCGCTTTTTGTGTAACCGATCTTGCGGATAACTCCCCTTGCGATCTCCTGTACATCTAGATAGGCTTTACTTTTCACTTCACCTGCAAGTACTACCTGGCCTGTTGTTACAAGTGTTTCACAGGCAACTTTACTGGATGGGTCAAAGGCTAAAAAATGATCGATAAGTGCATCGCTGATCTGGTCTGCAACTTTATCCGGGTGTCCTTCACTAACTGATTCTGACGTAAATAAATAAGGCATATTATTTTTTTTAAGAGTGCAAAGATAAGGGTGTAGCGTTTAAACAACAAAGTCCTTCTATATTATATAAAAGGACTTTGTTCAAATGATTTATTCTATTTGATGGGAGACCATATAATTCTTATCCGCATCCTGTAATTGGGATTCTCTCCGTTACCAACCCTCACCCTTCCAAGTGCAACACTGTTATTATAGGGTACTTCTGCTATTGAATATTGCGGGTAACGGAAACTGTATGCAGGGAACAGGCGCATATCGTAATTCCTGCTTTGATCGATAACCATGCGCTGTACGTACTTGGTAACATTAAAATTATAATAAGACATTGATTCCCCAAAAGGGCCTGTCTTTGTACGTTTATAACCACCAAAATATCCGAAATCAGGGCCACCCGTTGCAAAAACAGTATAATAAGAAATGGCATTATCCGGATCATAAGATACTGTAGGATTCAGGTCATAATAAATTGGCTTGTACTTAAGCGGTGTCGTAGAATCCTTCAGGTCAATGTACAGGTAATTAGGCGGAACAAATTTATCTGTGAACGGATCAGTAATTTGTTCAACGATTATTTCTGCCCGGTGAATGATCCTATTCGAATAACCAGTCAACCCGGGAATCGAAAGATCGGCATAAGTTCCCGGCTGTGTTTGCAGGTATAATTCACCGGGTGCGGGGTTAGTAGAAGCTGATCCTGCCCTGTTACGGTTTATATAATTGGCATAAGCAGACGTTGCGATACCGATCAGGTCAGTACTCGTCGTATCTTTGGATACCGCCCTGAATTTAAATGAACGATAAGTAGTATCGATCTTACCAGCATTCTTCATGCGGTAATGCACTTCCAGCTTTGTATTGGTATCAGCATAATTGATATACATCAATGCATTTCCACCACCTACTGAAGTCACTGCCAGGCCATTGAAATTATGCCGGAATATGGAATCATTTAAGAAAACATGGTTGCCGGCACCGGAAAGACCAATGCTATCACTGGCAAAAAGCCTGTCAGCAAAACTTTGACTCAGCTTTATACGGATCTGGTTCGATACAGAATCTATTTTATTATTATATACGGTATACTTTGCAAGGTCAGGGATATAAAGCTGCCTGGTTCCTACAAGTGCACCGATCCCCGCAGGCTCATAAAAAGTAGACCAATGCCAATTATTATAAACCGAATCCCTGAATTTATTATCAGTTATTTCATTTACCTGCAATGTTTGCTGAATGGTACTGTCGCCCCAAAAGCCCTTATAACTAAGGCACAAAACGACTGAATCAAGTCCGCCCGCTATCGAGTCTTTATGCCCGAATGCATATGGATAAAAACTTGGCTTTAATTGGAAGAACAATTTCCCCTCTGTTGTACCGAATAAAGGGTCGTTGGTTATTTTTCCAAGTACCTGGTCATTCCCGGTAAATACAAGTGTAGAATCTGTGTAATCATGTTGTGTTGCAGCAATAAAAAAAGTATCAGCAAATGTGTTCACATTGTCTACCGCGGGTATCAGGTCACTACCGAGATTGGTAGTGTCTAATTTGGTACAGCTGAAATTGAAGATCGTAATGCAAATAAAACCTGTTAAGGCAAGGGATAAGATTCTTCTGTGCACAAGTATAATTTTAATAAATGGGTTGGTTTATTATCTATTTGGCAAGGTCGGTATATAATTGTAAATAGTCTGTTAAATCACTTTCAGCATTATACTTCAAAACTTTCTTGCCTTTTATTTTTGAAAATTCTTCAACCAGTTTTTTATCTACATTGTCTGATCCAAATGTGATGGCATCCGCATATGTGGCGCCACCCCTGAACATGGCAACATTGTTTGCATCTTTGTATGGCTCAAGTTCTTTTTTGGTAACATGATCATTGATCGTTGCCAGTTTTAAAAAGTCAGCGCCCAGTTTTTCTTTGAACGTGGTCTGGCCAATCGTAAATACGATCTTACTGTTGCTGAAAACAGGTTCTTTCTTATAAGCCACTCTCAGGAACATTGGGATCAACCCGGTCATCCAGCCGCTGCAATGAATGATGTCCGGAGGCCATCCGAATTTCTTTACCGTTTCCAAAGCGCCTTTGCAGAAAAGTACCGTCCTGAGCCCATTGTCATCAAACCAAACGTCTTTTTCATCTGTAAAAATTGACTTCCTTTTAAAAAAGTCTTCGTTATCCAGGAAATATATCTGCAACCTTGCATTGGGCAGGGAAGCAACTTTAATTACAAGCGGGTAGTCATCATTATCGATCGATACATTGATCCCTGAAAGCCTTACAACCTCGTGCAGCCTGTGCCTGCGCTCATTTATAACTCCAAACCTGGGCATGATACAGCGAACCTCGAGGTTATTATCATTGGATAATACAGCCAGCTTATTTACGATCTCGGCAAATTCCGTCATCTCTAAATAAGGCGACATTTCGTTGGCTATAAATAAAATTCTTTTCTTTGTTGACATTTGCGCTTGGTTGGATGCAATAATATTTTTTTGAAATGGTGTGCAAAGGTACTGTTTTTTTATTGAAATTGTTATTCATCAAGCCTTTAAAGGCATTTAAACCCGATAAATGATCATTTTTAAAATTTCTGCAGAACTCACTGCACACATAAAGAACCATAAGGCCGGGTCGTCCATTGGATTTGTGCCTACCATGGGAGCCCTGCACAGCGGGCATATTTCCCTTATTGAACGATCTAAAAAGGAGAACAGGATCACGGTATGCAGCATATTTGTAAACCCTACCCAGTTCAACAATCCCGATGATTTTAAAAAGTACCCTATAACCATTGAAAATGACATTGACATGCTGGAAAAATGGGGATGCGATATTTTATTCCTGCCGGCAGTTGACGAAGTCTACCCTCCTGGTTCTGTCAAGCTTCATTATGAACTGGGTTACCTGGAAACGGTGCTGGAAGGTAAATACAGGCCTGGTCATTTCCAGGGAGTTTGCCAGGTAGTGGACCGTTTATTGGAAATTGTCATCCCTAACAAACTTTACCTGGGCCAAAAGGATTTTCAGCAATGCATGGTCATTCGTAAACTTGTTGAGATTAAGAATATCGATACTGAGCTTATCATCTGCCCCACCCTCCGGGAAACCGACGGTCTTGCCATGAGTAGCCGCAATGCCAGGCTGGACCCGGCAGAAAGAATACTTGCAGTTAAGATATATGAAACACTTTTATTGGTAAAAAATGAGATCCAAGCCGGCTCCCTGGATGAATTGAGATCAAAAGCAGTAAAATATTTATCCTCGTTCGGCTTTAAAACAGATTACATAGAAATTGCTGATGCTTCAAACCTTGCGTTGACCGATACCTGGGATGGCAGGAAAAAACTGGTGGTATTGATCGCCGCATATTTGAATGATGTGCGATTAATAGATAACCTTGTTTTAAGCTGATCTTCAAAAAACCATTTGTAACTTACAGGCAATTATGCGTAAACGTTTATTTTCCATAATGCAATACATCATTTTTCTGGGTGGTGGCCTCTTCCTGGTTTGGTGGCAATTGAAGAGCATGACGGCCGAACAAAAGACCGCATTTATTGCAGCTTTTCAGCATGCAAATTATTGGCTTTTATTTCCCGTTATCATTGCTATCCTGCTTGGCCATGTTAGCAGGGCCATGCGCTGGAAATTGATGATGGAACCGCTGGGATACGACCCTGCCCTTAAAAATGTTTTTGCAGTGACCATGATCGGCTATTTCGCCAACGCGGCCATTCCTCGTTTGGGCGAGATATTGAAGTGTACCTTTCTAGCCCGTTACGAACACCTGAAAGTTGATAAACTGGTAGGTACCATTATCATAGAAAGAGCATTTGATTTTTTTTGTTACCTGGTCTTTATATGTATCACCATACTTATACAAATAGACCTGATCGGGGATTATGTACAAGGCAAACTGAAACTCATTGCCCTTACACCGGGCTTACCGTTGTGGGGAAAATTGCTGATCATACTCTTTGTGCTCCTGGTCATCCTCCTTTTCACAAAATTCCTTCTTAAGCGATTCCCGGAAAACAAGATCATCATAAAAGTAAATGGTTTTATAAATGGTATGATGGAGGGTTTCAGATCAATTGCCACTTTAAAAAGGCGCAAGGCTTTCCTGTTGCATACCTTATTTATCTGGAGCATGTATCTCCTGGAGATCTACATGGGTTTTTATGCCATGGAAGGTACAGCCCACCTGAGTATAAAAGCGGGGTTCTCTGTATTGTCACTGGCTACATTGGCCATGATCATAACACCCGGCGGCATTGGTTCATTTCCTATTTTTGTAATGGAAACCCTGTTGATCTATAATATTTCGCCAACCTTGGGCATAGCTTTTGGATGGCTCATGTGGGGAATATTCACTGGTATCATTATTATTGCTGGAATACTTGCGCTACTGCTTTTACCATATATGAACAAAAATAAAATGCACCATGAAGTCAGTACAGCCGATCCCATCCAAGATACTTAGTTCAGCCGAACTGGAGCGTGAGGTCAGAAGGTGGAGACTTAAAAACAAGAAGATCGTTTTTACGAACGGGGTTTTTGATATCCTGCATGAAGGGCATATCGCATCGCTTTCACAGGCAGCTACTTATGGCAATATATTAGTAGTGGGTTTGAATAATGATGCATCTGTAAAAAGATTAAAAGGCCCGGCAAGGCCTGTAAATAATGAAAATGCAAGAGCCCTGGTACTTGTATCACTCCTGGCAGTAGACGCAGTCGTACTATTTGAAGATGATACCCCGCTTGAGCTTATAAAAACTATTATGCCGGATGTGTTGGTGAAAGGCGGGGATTATACCGTTGAACAGGTTGTGGGTGCCAAAGAAGTAATTGAAAATGGCGGCGAAGTAATACTTGCTGATATCATTGAAGGGGTGTCAACAACAACGATCATAGAAAAAATGAAGGGCCCTTCATCCTGACCGAACCGGGAAATAATTTCATTTTAATTTAATATGGAAAATTTTCACAGCAGCGTTCAAGCATTTAATTTCAGCGCTGCACTGATAAAACAACTGCATTGCATAAGAAAAAAACGATCGTAAGAGATATAAGCTGGCTTGCATTCAACAGCAGGGTGTTACAGGAAGCTGCGGATGAGACGGTTCCATTGAAAGAGCGTATCCGGTTCCTGGGAATATTTTCAAACAACCTGGATGAATTTTTCCGTGTAAGGGTTGCCGCGTTGAAAAGGATGATAGAACTGGGCAGCAAAGCCAAGATGCACCTGGAAGTAAATCCACAAAGCATCCTGGAAGAGATCCAGGATAAAGTGATCATCCAGCAAACAGCATTTGAACGGATCTGGGATGACATCTTCCGGGAACTGAAAAAGCAAAAGATCTTTTTGGTTGATGAAAAAAAACTCAATGCAACCCAACAGAAATACGTGCTAGAATATTTCAATGAGGAAGTGAGGAGTTATATTGTACCATTGATGATTGAAAGCATACAGGGCTTCCCGGTATTGAATGATAAATCTATATACCTGGCCTGCCGGCTTTTAAAGAACGACAGGTCCATCCCTCAAAAATTTGCATTGGTATCCATTCCAACCAGGAGGTTGCCGAGGTTCCTGATCCTGCCTCCAAAAAATGATGAACAATACCTCATCCTGTTGGAAGATGTTATACGGTTCTGTCTCCCGCATATCTTTTCTTTTTTTGGATATGACCGGTTCACAGCCCATACAATCAAGCTGACAAGGGATGCCGAAATAGACATTGACAATGACGTTTCCACTTCACTCATACAAAAAATAGAGAAGGGTTTAAAGAACAGGAAAAAGGGCAAACCGGTGAGATTGGTTTATGACAAGGAAATAGATCATTCATTGCTTGCCTACCTGATAAAACGAATGGGACTGTCGCACAAGGACAATATCATTGCGGGCGGAAGGATCCATAATTTCAAGGATTTCATCAATTTCCCCGATGCTGTTTTCCAGCAAAAGAGCAGCAGGAAAAAGCCATTTACACATCCATTACTGAAGCACGCAAACAGTGTTACCAATGTAGTGCTTGAAAAAGATGTCATGCTGCATTTTCCCTGGCATTCATTCGAATCTGTCATAGATCTTTTACGGGAAGCAGCCATTGACCCTGATGTGGTAAGCATCAAGATCACCTGCTACCGGCTGGCGCACCGATCAAAGGTCGTTAATGCACTAACCAATGCCGTTAGGAATGGTAAGCATGTAACAGCCATGCTGGAGCTGAAAGCCAGGTTCGATGAGGAAGCTAATCTTGAATGGAAAGAAGAGCTGGAGGAAGCCGGTGTAAAAGTGCTGCTGGGCGTACCCGATATGAAGGTTCATGCAAAGCTATGCCTCATAAAGAGAAGATCAAATAATACAACCACCCATTATGGCTTTGTAAGCACCGGCAACCTGAATGAAAAAACGGCCACCGTTTATAGTGACCATTGCCTGCTTACATCCGACAGGAATATCATGGCTGATGTGAACCGGATATTCACGTACCTGGAGCATCCAAAAACAAGGGAACAGTTCCTGGGTGCATGCAAAACACTGATCGTTAGCCCTGCAAATATGCGAAGGGTCATCACCGCTTTTATCAATAAGGAAATAAAAGCTGCAAGGAATAAAAAAGAAGCTGCCATTACCTTGAAATTAAATTCACTGAGTGACAGGTTGTTGATCGAAAAATTAAATGAAGCTGCAAGGGCCGGCGTTGAAATAAAGATGATCGTAAGGGGTATCTGTTGTATGTATACGGAAAGTAAAAAATTCAAGATACCGATCCAGGCGATCAGTATTCTTGATGAGTACCTTGAACATGCAAGGATCATGATATTTTACAATGGAGGAAAAGAAAAAGTGTATATCTCTTCTGCAGACTGGATGGTACGCAATATCGATCACCGGATAGAAGCGGCCTGCCCGATCCTTGAAGTAGAGATGCAGCAGGAAATAAAGGAACTGTTGAATATACAGTTACATGATAATATTAAGGCAAGGATACTGGATAATGAGCTAAGCAATCAATATATCAATCCACGCAACACAAAGAAGGTCCGCTCACAGGTTGAGATATACAATTATCTCTACAAGAAATAGTACCCTGTCGGCGGTTGCAAACCCCGACAGCGGTTTCCCTAACAACAACATTTTATCATCTTATTTTTTTTCTTCTTCAAATTGAATGAATTAAACGAATTTTGACCCGGTTGAAAGATATTAATTGAATCAATATAAATTTTCGCTTTTGAAACTGGCAGCAATAGACATAGGCAGCAATGCAGCAAGGCTTTTAATAACAGAAGTGACACAGGTCAATGGAGACAAACCGGTATTTACCAAGATGAACCTTTTTCGCATACCCCTTCGCCTTGGGTTTGATGTTTTCGAGAACAATCACATTTCTTTACCACGCCAGGAGATGCTCATGGAAACCATGATAGCATACCAGCACCTGATGAAAGCTTATGAAGTGGATGCAGTAAAAGCCTGTGCCACCAGTGCAATGAGGGATGCTACAAATGCAGCGGAAATAATCAAGAATGTAAAAAAGAAAACAGGCATAGAGATCGAAGTGATCACGGGTGATATGGAAGCAACCCTTGTATATGAGAACCATGTGGCAGAGAATATGGATAAGGACCATAGTTATATGTACATAGATGTGGGTGGTGGTAGTACAGAATTATCTTTTTTCAGCAATGGAATCCTCGTCTTTAAAAAATCTTATAATATCGGGACCATCAGGCTTTTAAAAAATAAGGTAACGGAAGCCGAATGGGATGTGATGAAAGATGAGATCAAAGCTGTAACAAAAGGACACAAAGAAGTGGCGGCTATTGGAAGTGGTGGCAATATCAACAAAATATTTTCTTTGAGTAAGCGAAAAGAAGGCAAATCATTACCCCTTGAGCTGTTGAGAGATTATTATCGTGAACTGGAAGCGGTACCGGTCGCTGAAAGAATTTCAAAATACAATTTAAGGGAAGACAGGGCCGATGTGATAGTTCCTGCATTGTTGATCTATATAAATGCCATGAGGTGGGCTAATGCAGTGGAAATTTATATACCAAAAATAGGGCTGGCCGACGGGCTGATACAGCATTTATGGGAAGAGATGAAAGGAGGACAAACTGTAAGCTCTTAGCTACAAGCTATCAGCAGGCATGATTGGTAGTACTTTATTAGAAAACAGATCTAATTAAACAAACGGGCTAACAGCTGGTAGGTAATGGCTAACAGCTTTTTCCCTACATTTACAATCCGAAGCGAATACCCCCGGACTTGTTTTATTCTAACGCAGAGCCATCTCCTTTTCGCTATTAACCCACAACAAATAAACTAATAGACCAATAAACTAAAACCTTTTTGTATGTCAGTTAATAAAGAAGTAAAGAAAATTACGACCAACACTTTACAGAAAATGAAAGCAAGCGGGGAAAAGATCTCCATGATAACTGCTTATGATTTTTCTTTTGCAAAAATATTTGATTCAGCAGGCATTGATATTATATTGGTGGGAGACAGTGCCAGTAATGTAATGGCTGGCCATGAAACAACACTTCCAATCACACTCGACCAGATGATATACCATGCACAAAGCGTGGTACGTGGTATTGAAAGATGCCTGGTAGTCGTTGATATGCCCTTCGGCTCTTACCAGGGAAATTCAAAAGAAGCATTGAACTCCGCTATACGCATCATGAAAGAAACAGGTGGGCACTCGGTGAAATTAGAAGGTGGCGAAGAAGTGGTGGAATCTGTGAAAAGGATCATTAGTACGGGCGTTCCGGTCATGGGCCACCTGGGCCTCACCCCGCAAAGCATTTATAAATTCGGCACCTATACCGTAAGAGCAAAAGAAGAAGAAGAAGCTGAAAAATTAAAGAAAGATGCTTTGCTCTTACAGGAAGCAGGCTGTTTTGCCATTGTACTTGAAAAGATCCCTGCAACACTTGCCAAACAGGTTTCTGAAAGCCTGCACATTCCTACCATTGGTATTGGTGCCGGCGGGCAATGCGATGGGCAGGTGCTGGTGATGCATGATATGCTTGGCATCAACACCGAATTTAAGCCGAGATTTTTAAGGCAATACCTCAACCTGGATGAACAAATAACTACTGCTGTACAAAATTATATCAAAGACGTAAAAAGCAGTGACTTTCCCAACGAAAAGGAACAATATTAATATTAGAAATTAAATAATTGCCACGAATTCACGAATAATAACATTCGTGAATTCGTGGCATTAAAAACCTATTTGGTAACTTGCAGCCCAATTATAAAAATAAAATCAAGACCAACATGGACTTTTTAAGAGCATTGAATATAAACACACAAAATCCTGGCGTTTCTACCGGGTCGAACTGGGTGAAAACAAAAGGAGAAAAAATAATTTCTTATTCACCGGTAGATGGTAAAGTGATCGGCTCTGTTACTGCAGCCGACCGGAATTCATATGATGCCGTAGTTAAAAAAGCACAACTGGCATTTATTGAATGGCGCAACTGGCCTGCACCAAAACGCGGTGAAATTGTACGGCAGGTTGGCGAGGCATTGCGGGCAAATAAAGCGGCACTTGGTAAATTAGTAAGTTATGAAATGGGCAAGAGCTTACAGGAAGGTATGGGCGAAGTACAGGAGATGATCGACATCTGTGATTTTGCTGTAGGGCTCTCCCGCCAATTGCACGGGCTTACCATGCATAGTGAGCGGCCGGGCCACCGTATGTATGAACAATACCACCCGCTTGGCCTGGTTGGGATCATTTCAGCTTTTAATTTCCCTGTAGCTGTATGGAGCTGGAACAGTATGCTGGCATGGGTTTGCGGTGATGTGGCTATCTGGAAGCCAAGTGAAAAAACTCCGCTATGTGGCATAGCCTGCCAGAAGATCATTCAAACAGTTTTCAAGAAAAATAATGTTCCCGAAGGTGTGAGTTGCTTAATAGTTGGTAGCAGGGATGTGGGTGAATGGATGAGTAATGACACCAGGATCCCCTTGGTTTCTGCAACGGGTAGTACGCGGATGGGTAAGTCTGTAGGTGCGGCAGTGGGACAAAGGCTTGGAAGAAGTTTACTGGAACTCGGCGGGAACAATGCGATCATTATCTCTAAAGAAGCAGATCTTAATATCGCAATGATCGCTGCTGCATTTGGCGCTGTTGGTACGGCCGGCCAGCGTTGTACCTCCACCCGCAGGCTGATCATCCACGAAAAGATCTATAATAAATTCAGGGATAGTTTAGTAAATGCATACAAGCAATTGAAGATCGGCAATCCATTGAATGAAAAGAATCATGTAGGCCCGTTGATAGATAAAGATGCAGTAAGGATGTACCTCGATGCTATTGAAAAATGTAAAGAAGAGGGCGGGAAATTCGTTGTGGAAGGTGGCTTGCTCAAAGGAAAAGGATATGAAAGCGGCTGCTATGTCAGGCCTTGTATTGCAGAAGCCAAAAATGACTTTGCCATTGTTCAGCATGAGACTTTTGCGCCCATTTTATACATCATGAAATACAAAACAATGGAGGAAGCCATCGAATTGCAAAATGGCGTTCCCCAGGGCCTTTCTTCTTCTATCATTACAGATAATCTAAGGGAAGCAGAACGTTTCTTATCACAGGGTGGAAGTGATTGTGGTATTGCCAATGTAAATATCGGAACATCGGGTGCTGAGATAGGCGGCGCATTCGGAGGTGAAAAAGAAACAGGCGGTGGCCGTGAAAGTGGCAGCGATGCATGGAAGGTTTATATGCGGAGGCAAACCAATACGATCAATTATACCGATAAACTTCCATTGGCACAGGGAATAAGATTCGATTTATAAAATTAAGCCAATAGGTATGAGCGGTTCAATGATATTTATTGAATAGCATTATTTTCGCTCATACTAATTAAAAAATCTATGATGAATACGATCTTAAAACTTACTTTAGCAGCCCTGCTGATGGGCGGAACTGTATTTGCACAGGATGATATTGAAAAAAAGAGTAAAGAAAAGGTCCCGAATGATTGGTACCAATTAGATGCTGCAAGCACCGGATACAATGGGATAAGCCTTGATAAAGCCTATACGCTTATCAAATCCAGGAACCTCAAAAGCAACCGCATTGTTGTTGCAGTGATAGATAGTGGTATCGATACCCTGCATGAAGACCTTAAGCCGGTATTATGGACAAATCCCAAAGAAATTCCCGCTAATGGCATTGACGATGACAAGAACGGCTATATAGATGACGTTCACGGCTGGAACTTTATTGGCGGCAAAGATGGCCGGAACGTAAAGGAAGACAGCTATGAAGCCGCAAGGGTTTATTATAATTTAAAGCCAAAATGGGATGGCAGGACCGTTGATGAATCCAGTTTGAGCGAACCTGATAAAATTGAATATAAAACATTCAAAAAAGCAGAATTGAAAACGATCGGTGACGGGAAAGGAAGCGAAGCAACATTGGTGATGCTGAAACGCATACAGGCCAACCTTAGCAAAAGCGACAGCCTTTTAAAGATCGCACTGGGTAAAGCAGAATATACAGGTAATGACCTGGAAGCTTTCAAACCCGGAAATACTGATGATACTAAAGCAAAAACAACTTTGCTCAGTCTTATGAAAGGAAATGATGCTTTGGACCAGACCAATAAAGCATTCCTGGAAGAACTGAACGGTTATATAGCTGGCGAAGAAAAGAAAGAAGAAGCAAGAAAGAATCCACCCAGGTCATACCGCAAAGAGATCGTAGGTGATGACGAGTCGAATATCAACGACCGTAACTATGGTAACAATGATATCATGGCCAATACTCCTTTTCATGGTACGCATTGCTCGGGTATCATTGCCGCTGCAAGAAACAATGATAAAGGCATGAATGGCATTGCAGATAATGTACGCATCATGATGATCCGTGCCGTACCTGATGGTGATGAGCACGATAAGGACATTGCAAATGCCATTCGTTACGCGGTTGACAATGGTGCAAGGATCATCAGTATGAGTTTTGGCAAAGATTTCTCTCCTGAAAAAAATTGGGTTGATGATGCATTCAGGTATGCAGAAAGTAAAGGTGTATTGCTTGTTCATGCAGCAGGCAATGATGCAAAAAATGTTGATACCGCAGATAATTTTCCTAACCCAATCTACATTAATGGAAAAGGAAGGGCAAGCAATGTTATAACAGTGGGCGCTAGTGGCAATATGAATAATGGCGGCCTTACAGCATCGTTCAGCAATTATGGCAAATCCGAAGTGGATGTTTTTGCACCCGGGGTTGCCATCTATTCTACCATCCCTGGAGGAAATACTTATGGAAATGCAAGTGGAACAAGTATGGCATGTCCTGTAGTTGCAGGTGTTGCTGCTTTATTGCTGGAACATTACCCAGGTCTTACCCCCCAGCAATTGAAATATGTAATTGAAAGATCTGCTACTGCTCCCGCAGAAAAAGTAAACATTCCGGGAACGGAGGACAAGGCTTACCTGAACGAACTATCTAAAACAGGTGGCATTGTAAATGCTTATGAAGCGATAAAACTGGCGGGGACACTTAAAGCCGAAAAGCCAAAAAGCGAATTGCCGAAATCTAAAATAAAGAAAACTAAATTGGGCTAAGTATCTGCTCCTGGTTGATTTCACACTGACCAGGGAAGAATAACAACCATACATAATTCCATTTGTAAGATAATATTGCCGCAGTTAAAAGTTTTTCACAACTTATTTATCTGCGGCATATTTTTGCCCTAAACTTTTAATTATGTCAAAGCCAATAGAAAGTACTTTCCCCGCTTATTTTAAAAAATATATTGACCAGGTTAAGGAAGATGAACTTAACGAGGCATTCAAAAATCAACAGCAGTTCGTTGATACTTATTTTGATTCCATCCCGGAAGAGAAAACGAATACAGGCTATGCTCCCGGTAAATGGTCATTAAAGGAGTTGTTGCAGCATGTGATCGATACCGAAAGAGTATTCAATTATAGGGCGCTTGCATTTGCCAGGAAAGAGACTGCTTCCTTGCCCGGCTTTGATGAGAACGATTATGCAGCCAATTCAAATGCAAATGAAAGGAGCTGGAAAAGCCTTTGTGAAGAATTTAAAATTGTAAGAAGGTCAACCGAATTAATGTTCAGGAGTTTTTCTGATGAAGCACTTCAGTCATCCGGATTGGCAAACAACAATCCAATGTCAGTATTGGCAATGGGATTTACAACCATCGGGCATGTTATTCATCATAAGAAGGTTATAGAGGAAAGATACTTGTAGAAGGTAGAAGGTAGTAGGTGCGCAAGGTTTAAGGTAAATGGATTTACTTACAGCTAACAGCTAACAGCTTACGGCTTACAGCTTACAACTTACAGCTTTAACCTTACTAATTTGGTGCATTCTGCTGCATATTCTGCATGTTCTCCATTTCGCCCTTCATATTCTTACGCTTGAATAAGGCCACATCGAATTTCCCGAAACGCCAGTTGAAATTTAGCCTGACCACTTGTGGGTCCCTACGACGCGAATTGTCCTGCATAAAAAATGACGACTCTGTATGGGTCTCATATTTCTTTGTCCGGAAAATATCACTGAACTGGAGTGTGAGCGATGCAGCATTGTTCTTCAGGAATTCTTTCTTGATGGCAATATCAGCACCATAGATCGGTTTTATATATCCCTGTGCAGTTGGTTGCGAACCACCTCCAAACATTTGTCCCCCTCCTCCACCGCCACGTCCGCTATTTATCGGAACAAGTGTTTTGGCCTGGTAATCGCCGGTCAGTTGTATTGAAAAATTCTTTGGAAGCTTGAAGCTGTTATTCAGTTTTAAGAACCAGCTGAACTGGCTGTTATCTGATGTTCCCGGGAGGTTGCTTGCCTTGATCGTTGAATTGAACAGGTTCACATTCGTTGTAAGGTCCCACCACTTTGTAAATTTATTTTTCCCGGTAAGCTCAAGCCCGAATGTATAACTCCTGTTTGCATTTGCATAGCTGGTAAATAATACACTGTCGCTTTTGGCAGGGTTCGGATTATTATCCCTGTATTGATACCTGGTTATTAAGTTATCAGTATTTCGTCCATACAAATTCATTAAGATAGAATTTGATTTACCATACTGTGTCTGAAATGCAAATTCAACCAGGTTGGTAAATTCAGGGACCAGGTTTGGATTTCCCACGCTTAGGTTCAATGAATCAGAAAAATCAATGAACGGGATCAACTGGAAAAAATTGGGCCTGTTTATTTTCCTTGAATAATTCAGTTGCAGGTCTGACCTTTTACCCAGCTTTTGTGTAAGGAATACACTCGGGAAAAGACTGATGGGATACTGGTTTGAAAAATGCAGGCTTCTCGTGGTGAGATCGCCGTCATACTTTGAACTTTCCAGCCTTAGTCCCAGTTGAAAACTAAATTCTTTTATCTGTTGTGAATAGGTAGTGTATACTGCATAAATAGCATCGTCATATTTATATTTTACATTCAATGCGGGTATATAAACATAATTACCTGCCATGTCCTGGATGAAATTATCATTGTTGCTGTCATAATTACGCAGTCCCATACGCAAGCCCATTTCTATCTTTTTTGTCTGGCTGATGGGGTTTATAAAATCAGACTGGACGGTCAGGCTATTGGTCGTTCCGCCACCGGATGACCTTTCTACTGCACTGCTGATGGGAACCTTATTAACATCAAAATATTGGCTGCTATAATCCGATGTATTGAAGTTATTGCTGTAATTATAATTAAGGTCAGCAGTTAATTCCTTCCCTGCTTTAGCGAAATTGTGTTTAAAGCTTAAGCTGGTACCATAATTTTTGAAATCGGTAACTGCCATTAAATTACGCAGGCCTGTTTCTATAACAGCACCTGAAGGCATAACGGTATCCCTGTAAATATCGATCAGGTCTTTATTTTTAAAGCGTCCGCGCACAATATTACCGCTGAGCGTAATGGTATTCCTGTTATCAATAAAATAATCCAGTCCCAGCCTTCCGAAAGCAAAAAAGCCCTTGCCTACCGGCGCATTTTCCTGGTTAAAATGCGCTGTATCTGTTCCTAAATAATCTGTTCTTTTGCTGCTAACTGTGCTGATCGATTTTCGCATGGCAAACATGCCTGCGGCAAACAGGTTCATTTTATTCTGTTTAACATTGATATCACCGCCAAATCCCGGCCTCCCCCTTGAATCTATACTGGCACGCACATTCCCATTATACCCGGCCTTGCGGTTCTTTTTCAATACGATGTTCAGGATACCTGCCCCACCGCCACTTGCATCATATTTTGCTGAAGGGTTGGTCATGATCTCAACACTGGCTATCTGGTCCGCAGGTATCTGGTCGAGGGATAAAGTTGTCGGCCTTCCATCAACAAATATTTGTGGAGGCGCATTTCTTAATGAAACATTTCCATCAATATCAACATTTACAGATGGAACATTTTTCATCACATCCAATGCCGTTCCGCCGGTGCTGGTTATATCCTTTTCAACATTATAAACTTTTTTATCAAGGTATAATTGCAACAATGGCTTGGAGGCAGTTACGGTAACATTCTGTAATTGTTGTGCGTCTGTGGTAAGCTTAATATTGCCAAGGTCTTTGTCTACACCATTCAGCATGCTGCTGTAATCACCGTTTTTGGCTGCGCTCATATCAAGGCTGAAAGATTGTTTTTCATCATACAACTTAAAGCCAACAGCAGAAATGCGCAACCTGAAAGCCCCCATTATTGGCAGGTTCTCAATGCTGAATTCCCCCTTTTTATCAGAAAGTACGATCGCCAGAACAAAATCCCTTTTCTTCCTTGTTGCAGTATCTATTTTATTTTGAATGAGTTGGATGGACGCTCCTTCAATGGCTTTACTGCTGGTCCCCTCCATTATTTTACCATAAAAATGCCCCAGGTTCATATTCTGGCCGCCCATGGCCCTATTGCTTCCATTTACCTGCGCAGCTGCCTGATCGATATGAATTAATAAAAAAAATAATGTAAATATGCTGTAGACAAGTTTCATAAATGCTGCGTTCGGGCAATCTGTTATTTGTGAGCGCAAAGTTGTACTTTTTTTTGTATTTACCGTTTTTTGGGGATAACTGTTTTTAAACATTTACCAGTAAGAGCAGCAATGCAGTAATGATGCCTGTAAGCAACCCAATACCCGTACAGCCAAGTTTAAAATACATGATCTCTTTTCGGTTATTTGAATAAAAAATATCCTGCAATCTGCCCATGGATAATGCATTGATCTCTTTTGATACGAGTTGGTCGAGCCTGAGTTCATTTTTGAGGTCATTCATATAATTCCTGATCAATACCGGTAACAGGGTATCAATCTCCGTTAGAAAGGCATTCTTGAACTGGCTGATCGTTTTCTCACCCATGAATTGTGCAAGAATGGGAAACACTGCCTTTAATTTTTCTTTTAAAAAATGATCAACATGACCTTCGATCCCGGGTTTTAATTTTGCCAGCAAAGCAGGGTCTGCAAGGCGCTCGTCCAGCCCTTTGTATTCCAGAAATGCCAATTGTACCTGGCTCCCTATCTTATCGGCAAGAGATGCCTGCCTGGCCGGTAACAAGCCCTGCAGCTTAAACCCCATGAATTTGATTGGCATAATTGGCTGGAACAATATTTTAATATTGAGCCATGAAATGAGCCATCCTGTAAATGCTGAAAAGCAGATGATGATCAAAAGCTGGCCTGTGGTCATTGATTAAAATTTGGCTGCAAAAGTAAGTGAATAAAACAGGCCGCTCAAATTGTTATGTGTTTCCTCAAAATTCATTTAGCTGTTAAGACGGGAAGACTAAAAGTTTGTATTTGCTGGGATTTATAGTTAACGTCTTAACGGCTTTCCGCCCATTTTATAAAACTATAATTTTGTGTGCGTGTAGTTTTTATATACTTTTGCAGCACAACGAAAAACGGTAGTCGTAGCTCAGTTGGTTAGAGCATCAGATTGTGATTCTGAGGGTCGGGGGTTCGAGCCCCCTCGATTACCCAAGGTCTCCCGGGTCCATTCCCGGGAGATTTTTTTTTGCCATAATTTGCCATTTATCCTTATTCAACTCCATATATGCCGTTTAACAAAACATTATTGCAAATATTGCGTTATCACTAAACGTCCACAGGGATTTTACGTTATTTTTACAACATGCAAAAAATTGCAGATTTTATGATGAGCAAAAAATTTATTCCAGTAGCATTGCTACTGATAGCTGCCAGTTCATTTTTCGCCTTTCAGTCACAAGGAAAAACGGATAATGATGACAATCCAAAAAGCAGGTATGCAAAAGTTTTACGCAATGTTGGGGTCTTGCTGGAAGAAGGCCACTACAGCCCCAAGAAAATTGATGACGCTTTCAGCAGATCGGTCTTAAAAAGATTTACTGAAGATATGGATGGCGAAAAGAATATTTTCTTAGCAAGCGATATTCAGTCCTTTAAAAAATATGAAACTAAAATTGATGATGAGATCCATGGCAATGACCTGGAATCTTTCTATACCATCAACGAAGTTTACCTGAAAAGATTGAATGAAGTAGCTTCCTTATATAACGATATCCTTTCAAAGCCATTTGATTTCACAAAAAATGAGAGCGTGGTACTGGATGCAGAAAAAGTTGATTTCCCAAAAACGGAAGCTGACAGGCTGGATACCTGGAGAAAGCGATTGAAATTCATGGCCCTCGGGAAGTTCGTGGATATGCAGGACGAAAGAGAAAAAAATAAAGACAAAAAAGATTTCGTGGTAAAACCTGATTCTACCCTGGAAAGAGAAGCCAGGGAACAGACCCGTAAAGTGATAGACAGGTATTTCAATAACAAAAAGAACAGGGAATCCAACGATGAAAATTTCAGCACGTTCATAAATGCCATTACCGGTACTATGGATCCGCACACAACCTACTTTCCTCCTATTGACCTAAGGTCATTCAATGAATCAATGAGCGGAAGGTTCTTTGGGATCGGTGCTCAACTGAAAGAAGATGACGGCAAGATCAAAATTGCCAGCCTCATCAGTGGTGGCCCGGCCTGGAAAAGCGGGGAGTTAAAAGAAAACGATGAGATCATTAAAGTTGGACAGGGCCAGCAGGAACCCGTAGATGTAACAGGTTACTCTGTAACAGACGCTGTAAAACTGATACGTGGTGCGGAAAAAGGATCTGAAGTAAAACTTACAGTTCGCCGCATTGATGGTACCATCAAAGTGATCAGCATCCTCAGAGATGATATCAAATTAGAAGATACTTATGCCAAATCTGCCATCATAAAAGGCGTGAACAAGATCGGTTACATTTACCTGCCTGAGTTCTACGCAGATTTTGAGCATCCCAACGGCCCCCGTTGTGCAGCAGATGTTGCGAAAGAAATTGATAAACTGAAAGCTGAAAAAGTAGATGGCATCGTGCTGGACCTTCGCAACAATGGCGGCGGCTCTTTGTATGATGTAGTGCAAATGGCCGGCCTGTTCATTGAGGATGGTCCTATCTGCCAGGTCAAAGGGCGTGATGAAAAAGCAAACGTGCTGCGTGACAGGGATAGAACGGTACAATATGATGGGCCGCTTGCGGTAATGGTTGATGAAACCAGTGCATCTGCTTCCGAGATCTTTGCGGCAGCCATCCAGGATTATAAAAGAGGTGTCATTATTGGCAGCACTTCTACATATGGCAAAGGAACTGTGCAGCGGAACATCCCATTAAACCCCGAAAGTGAAAATCCCCTATTTGCAGATAAAAAATCAGAAGACCTTGGTTCTGTGAAATTGACCCTGCAAAAATTTTACAGGATCAATGGTGATGCTACCCAGTTAAAAGGTGTTACCCCGGATATCGTTCTTCCCGACAGGCTTGAGTATTTAAAATTCAGGGAAAAAGACAACCCCAATGCATTGAGCTGGGATGAGATCCCAAAAGCAGATTACAAAACATGGACGAGTACTGTCAGTAATGCTTCATTGCTAGCCAGCGCTAATAATGAAGTGAACCAGAGTGCTACATTTAGTAAACTGAAAACAAATGTTGCCTGGCTTGAAAAAAATGATGACAAGGAATTCTCCCTCAATATTACCAAATACAGGGAAGCTCAAAAGGAATTGAAAGATATATATAAGCAGATCGAAACTTTATATAAATTACCCAGGCCAATGGATATTAAAAACCTTTCTTCTGATGAATCAGCTATCAATGCTGATAAAGACAAGGTTGATAAAAATAAGCAATGGCTGAAAGTAAGGGCTGATGATATTTATATTGATGAATCGGTTAAAGTGCTGGACAAAATAATCACCCAGAATAATGTGGCAAAAACAAATTAGATCTTTTTTATAAAAGGCCAAAGCAGCACAAATAATGTGCTGCTTTTTTTATTTGCTTTGATAATTAGCATTAATTTGCCGGATAAACTCTTATGCATGAAGAATATTAATGTAAAGAAGCTGCTGCCGCACCTGATCGCAGTGCTGGTATTTGTCATAGTAGCCATCGTTTACTGTAAACCTTCCCTGGAAGGTAAAGTGCTTAACCAACACGATACACAAGGCTGGAAAGGAATGGCACAACAGTCATTTGAAGTAAAAGAAAAGACGGGTCACTTTCCACTATGGACCAACAGTATGTTCGGTGGAATGCCTACATACCAGATCGCTTTAGAACCCAATACCAATATAGCAGTACCCCTTACATATTTCACCAAAGTTCTTTCTGTGGGATTACCCCAGCCGGCAAGTTTTTTCTTTTTGGCATGCATTTGTTTTTATTTGCTCTGCGTAATTGCAGGAGCCAATGCCTGGGTAAGTGTATTAGGTGCCCTTGCTTACGCATATGCAACATACAACCCCATAATAATTGTTGTCGGGCACAATACCAAGATGCTTGCAATGGCTTATGCACCTGCAGTATTAGCAGGTATGTTGTTGATCTTTCAAAAGAAATATGTGGTGGGCTTTGCGCTGACGGCATTGTTTTCATACATCTTCATTTCACAAAATCATTTGCAAATTGTTTATTACACTTTGATCATTGCTGCCTGTATGGTGGTTGCGTTCATTGTAAGATCAGTTAAAGAAGGGGAAACGGCCCATGCGGTTAAATCAGTTTCCCTGGCACTGGTTGCCGGTGTCATTGGTCTTGCAGCCTGTGCAGTTAGCATATTGCCAACTTATGAATATGCCAGGGAGACAATGCGTGGCGGTGTATCACAGCTAACATTGGACAAGGACGCCAGGACCAACAAAACCAAAGGCGGGCTTGATAAAGACTACGCTTTGAAGTGGAGCATGGGTAAAATGGAAACTTTTACTTTCATGGTCCCGGGATTATATGGTGGTAGCAACGGCGGCAATGAACATGACGCATCTGCAAAAATGGTAGAAAAACTGACTGAGATCGGGGTACCTGAAGAAAATGCATTGGGGATGACGAACGGCTATTCTTATTGGGGCAGCATGAGCAGTCTTAGCGAAACAACTTCCGGTCCTCCCTACCTGGGTGCCGTAATTTGTTTCTTATTCATTTTAGGGTTGGTCTATGTAAAAAGCTGGTATAAATGGTGGATAGTAGCCGCCAGCCTGATCGGGATCGTACTTGCATGGGGAAGCAATTTCCAGGCATTCAATTATTTCATGCTTGATTACCTGCCTTTTTACAGCAAGTTCAGGGCCCCCAGTATGGCAATGGTGATACCGCAATTATGTATACCACTGCTGGCAGTCCTGGCCGTAAGTAAATTAACAGAAAAGGAAACAGACTGGGAGGAAGCATGGAAAAAGCTACGGCTATCCGTCATGGTTACTGGAGCGATTGTTTTATTACTGGGTGCCTTTTATTTTATGGCAGATTTTACAGGTAAAGGAGATGCTCAAATAAAAGACAATTTCAAAGAAAGCATGTTGCGACAGGTCCCCCCGGGCCAACAACCACCTGCCCAGTTGCTGACACAGGCAAATGAGACCAGCAGGAGCCTAATGAGTGCATTAAAAGAAGACCGTAAAAGCTTAATGGGAGGTGACCTGCTCAGGAGTATATTATTGATAGCAGTAGCGGTCGTATTGCTGGGCTTGTTTGTAAGAAAGAAGATCAATGCCACAATATTAACGGTTGCATTAATTGTGTTATCAGTTTTTGACCTGATCAGTGTAGATAAAAGATATTTTGGTTACGATAATTTCAGGGAAGCAGAGGAATTAAGTGATGAATTCACTCCCTCGCCTGCCGATGTAAAGATCTTACAGGATCCCGACCATGCTAATTTCAGGGTATTCAATCAATCACCCAATTTTTCACAGGAATCACTTACCTCCTATCATCACAATTCAATTGGTGGTTATTCGCCTGCAAAATTAGGCTTGTACCAGGACCTGATCGAACACCAGTTAGGGAAAGGCAATATGCAGGTATTTGACATGCTTAATACAAAATATTTTATCCAGCAGGATCAAAGTGGAAAGCAAATGGCGCAGCTTAATCCCGGTGCTTTTGGAACTTGTTGGCTGGTGAAGGGCATTAAATATGTAAATACAGCCAACGAAGAAATGCTTGCTTTGGATAGCACCAATTTAAGGGATACAGCCATTGTATCGATCGAATTTCAAAAAGATATTAAACAAAACCCGCAATACGATTCTGCTGCAGCCATTCAATTAAAGCAACGACAGAACGATGCCATTTCATACAGCTTTAAGGCCAATACACCCCAGTTTGCGGTATTCAGTGAAATATATTATACTGCCGGTTGGAACGCTTACCTGGATGGACAGAAAACAGGTTATGTAAAAACAAACTACGCGTTAAGAGGGATGCCTGTACCCGCGGGCAGCCATACCATTGATTTTAAATTTGAGCCTGCTTCGTATAACACCGGCAGAACGATAACTATCTGGAGTACGGTCTTAATTTATTTAGCGGTCATTTTTGCATTGGTACTTTATTTTAAAAAGAAAGATTAATACATTAAATACAAAAGCGGTTGTTCCTGATACATGCCGCAATTAGGTTGAACGAATAGATAACTGGTCACCCGGGGTAAAGCATAAGAATAACTATGGACAACTATACGATCATAACAAAGGATACGCTTGAGAAAAGGTTCAAGATGTCAACTGAAGGGATATATTATGCACATCAACCCATTTATGGCTATCGTACATCGAAAGGTTCTACCAGCTGTATCGCAAGGTATATGGTCACCAGGTCAATTTTAAATGCGATAAATAATTTTAATTTTAAAACTTTTGCCGATATCGGCGGTGCAGAAGGTTATACAGCTAACCTGGTAAAAAAAATATTTAATGCACAGGTCAGATCAACAGATCTGTCAGAGAATGCCTGCGAGATGGCCAAAAAAATATTTGGTATCGATGCTATCCCTGCTGATATACATAAATTGCCATTTAATGACAAGGAATTTGACCTGGTGCTTTGCAGTGAAACCATTGAACACGTTACTGATCACAAAAAGGCCATATCTGAATTATTGCGAATAACTAAAAATGTTTTGATCATTACAGTTCCTCACGAAACGGAAAAAATAGTCGCATATAATATTGAGAACAAGATCCCACATGCCCATATCCACTATTTTGATATTCATTCACTCGACTATTTAAAAACGATGGGTTATACTTTGAGATACGAAAAGACCCTGTCACCCCTGTTGATCGTTCCACGCGTGATCGCAGAAGGGTTTAAAAAACCAGATACAAAATTACATTTCAAAATATACAATTCACTCACGCCCGTTTTTAGAAAAATATTTGGCATTAAAACAGCCAATTGGCTTACAAATATTGATGGTAAAATGACAAAGCTATTTGGCCTTTACCATGGCATAACTTTTATCATAGAAAAGAATGATAAATGCAGGAAAGTTAACAGCACCCCGATAAAGGCGGGAAATTTTACAGGAATAAAAGTTGATGAATATAAACTTACATAGTTCCGATCAATATAATAAACCATATTAACCACCCCTGGCATTTCAATTCACATTGACTAAACCTACCAATATAACTGCCATCGTATCTTATAAGATCTTCCCTGCAAAAATGGGTGGGCAAAAAGGCATTGCATTTTTTTATCAATACCTATCGCAGCTGTTACCTGTTACGATCATTTCAACAAAGAACAACGAACCACCTGCCGCCCTTAATCTTGATCTTTTGCCTGTATTGAGCAACAGTAAATTGCGGTATGCTGATCTTTTTTTATTCTTCAAACTAAAAACCATCCTGCATAAAAACAAATGCAGCCACCTGGTGCTTGAACATCCTTATTATGGCTGGCTGGGTATCTTATTAAAAAGATCCTGTAACATAAAACTGGTTGTGCATTCACACAATATTGAAGCATTGCGTTTTAAGAGCCTGGGTAAAAGCTGGTGGCCCATATTATGGCAATATGAAAAATTCATATACAGGAAAGCAGCTGTCAATTTTTTTATTACCGATGTAGACAGGGATTTTGCTATTAAGAATTTCTCCCTCGATCCTGCCAAATGCCATACCATCACTTATGGTTTTGAAATAAGCAAACCGCCATCACAGGAAGAAAAAAGGGAAGCAAAACAGGCACTTCAGGAACTTCACCAGATAAATGATACGGAAAAGATCCTCTTTTTTAACGGCTCACTGGATTACAAGCCAAACCTGGATGCGGTTGATATAATTTTACGATACATCAACCCGCTCCTGCTTTCCAGTGATCTTAAATATAAAATAATCATCTGTGGCAAAGGTTTACCAGCGGGCTATGAAGAATTAAAAAGCTACGCAACCGATAATATTATTTATGCGGGATTTGTAGATGACATCAATATTTATTTTAAAGGCGCTGATATTTTTATAAACCCCGTTACTGATGGCGGTGGCATCAAGACCAAGCTGGTAGAAGCACTAGGATACGATCTTTCTGTCATAAGCACAGAAAGCGGTGCAACAGGAATTCCCATTGATATTACAGGAGATAAAATGAAAATAATTGCAGACAAGGATTGGGAATCATTTGCCAAACAGGCCTGCATGCCGGTTACAGGCTCTTCAATACCCCAAAGATTTTTTGATCATTTTTACTGGGGCAATATTGCTGCCAAAGCTGCCGCGATCATTAACAGATTGTAAATCGTCATTGCTTCGTTTCCCGCAAAACGTATGGCAAAAAAAAATGCCACGAGTTCGATCGTGGCAGTAACATTATTAAATACAATTATTTTTATTGATAAGTGATCACCAGCTTTGGATGCTTGCTTGCATCTGAATACCTGCTTGAAGCGAATATCCTGATATTATAAGCAATTTCATTCTGAAGCCTGATCATAAAACCGTAATTATTGGTAGCAGACATGGTAGCAACCAGGTTTGTTACATCAATATCAACGAGGTCAAGAAAATGAAGGTCGGTGTGAGGTAATGATATTTGGCTTGCCAGGTCTGTTGCGGGCTGGTTTGACCATGAGATCGTAGCAGGATTCCAGCTATTTGTGATACGCTCAAGATAAAGTGCGTTCGCTGTACCTGAATTTGCATCAACCAGGTTACCATTGAGTGGTGTTGGATTTGAGTAAAGGGTCAGTTTTGCCGAAAGTATTGTTGCACTGGCAGGTATAACACTAAAGTCAAACTTAAACGCTCCCCTTGTCAACAAAGGCGTACCACCACTGGTCCAGGCGCCGCCTGAAAATTCAGGCGCATTAGGATCTGTACCGTTACCACCATTTATGAAGGACACGTGAACATCGTATGCATTATTTGAAGGTTGCAGGACCAATGTTTGAATAGAAGAACCGGAGACCGAAATAGAAACAGTATCTACACCGGTTAAACCAGCCTCGTCAATTACCATAAATTGTAACAGATATGATCCGTTTACGAGATTGCTGACTGTTGTTGTAGGCGCACTGGGAGTAGCAATTACCGGGAGATTTGGCCCCGATATCAAACTCCATAAATAACCTACAATACTCCCGTTTGTTGTTGTGCCGGTTCCCGTTAGGGTAACTGAATTTGAAGGAAGTTGGGCAGCTTGAGAATTCCCGGCATTGGCAACAGGAGGCGTTAGGGCTGAGCTATTAACGATATCTTTTTGACATGCAGTGAAAATAAAACTTACAAGCAGGCAGAATAAAGATGATTTGAGTACTGATTTCATATTGTTTGTTTTGGTGTACAGGAATTTCCTGGATATTGCAGTTTAGTTGTCAAAAATATAATATTGGCTTCAAAACACCAAATTTGGTCATTTAGCCAATCGGGTACTCAATATATTGAATGATAATCACATATAAACCTCTCCCACTTAATTTACAGGAAGTCCCATCTTCTTTCTTACAAATTTCAGGAACAACCGGTAATTGATCTGGAAAAAAATAATTGTTACGATGGCTTTTCTTTCCAGGAAATTAAACCGATGGTTTACAGCACTGTCGTTAAATATATTTGAAGATATGAGGTAAGCTGAATAGGTCTCAAAAAAAATGGCCTGTAATTTATTGAAGCCGAATTTCCTGATCATTTTCTTTTTTGTACCTGAATTCCCGTCTGCCGACCTATGGTAACTTGTTGAATCAACATAAGCCAATTTCCCAAGTATCGCAAGTTTTGCCATAAATGACCAGTCGCAGCCAACATGTAACCCGATCGGTTTTTCTGTTAAAATACGTTTACGAAATAGACCATAAAAATTACCGTTCTTCCCTACCCTGGAAAAATATTTATATACGCGGGAAAAAGCTTTTTGCTGGTTCAATAAAAACATTTTTTCTGTAAACAGGAATTGCTCACCCGAATAATATTTAGCGATCCCCGAACATAGAACGTGATCAGGATTGTTGATCAGCAGCTTCATACATTCCGTTATATAATTGTCATCGAAATGATCATCATCACTCATCCAGATAAAATAATCAGCAGATGACCTGCTGAAAACAAAATTGAAATTCTCTTCAAGTCCGATATTGAACTCCTGCCGGGTAGCTGTTATCCTGTTATCCTTTGCCGCATATTCCTGTATTACCTGTTGTACGGCTGGATCAGTTGAACAATTATCGGAAATGATGATCTCGAGGTTGGAATAGGTTTGCAGGAGGATATGCCCGAGGCATCTTTTTAAACCGGCAGGCCTGTTATAAGTGGGCAAGCCAATAGTTACCAGTGGTTCACTATTGGCTTGCTCATTGGTAGTTGATGCCATTGAATTCATTAATGAGTAGAGCCGTTGCAGGCATTATTTAATTCCTTCGCCCTGGTTTGTGTTACTCGCCTTGGTTCGTGTCACACGAACCGATTCAAAATTCCTCGATTCTTCGCCTTGGTTCGTGTCACACGAACCAATTCAAAATTCATCGATTCCGGTTCGTAAGACACGAACCGGTGCTAAGGCATTATTTAATTCTTTTTAAATACCCGCCACCCAATGCTTCTGTAATCAAAAGCTTATCGGTTATTGCTTCATCTTTTACAAATTGAGTGGTTGTTTTTAAAAAGGCTTCCATGGCGGTATAGGGGTTATTTCCCACATCCCATGGCCGGTCGGTAACATATCCTTTTGGAAAAAACTCAACAAAGGTATCAGGTAATAATATGTAAGAATCCATACTCACCAGCGGTGTATATAATTCAAGTTCACGCAAAACGTGATCATGTGTATGATTGGAATCAAGGACCACCATTACTTTTTTAAATCCCTTAGCGTAATCGGCGATCTGTTTCACAATGCCTTCATCGATGGATGAACCTTCCAGCATGGTAATGTTCTTCATCATGGGATGTTTTTCAATTTCATCCTTGTTGTGTTTGCGGATATCGATATCTACAGCAATGACCTTACCATTGTTGCCCAGCAATTCCATCATGCTGGAAGAGAAAATGATCGACCCCCCGTGTGCAATACCGGTCTCAATGATCAGGTCAGGCCTTACGTCCCAGATCAATTCCTGCATGATCTGTATATCCTGCGGGTATTTGATAATGGGCCTTCCCATCCAGGTAAAATTATAAGTGTACTTGTATTTATCTGAATGCAGCATCCAGTCAATTGATTTTTGTTTCAATGCAGTATCCGCCTTCATCTGTTGCATTGCTTCTGCCCTCTCCTGCTTAAATTGCTCTATCGGGTTCATTTGTTTTATTTTGATTTTAAATAATTAAATAATTGTTCGATCTCAGATTCAAGTGTAAAGTTGCTGTCTTCTGTAAAGCCGGTCTTTTTAAGTTTATCCATGCTGATCTTAAAAAAGTTTGTGCCTGCAGGTTCGGTGCCGGTAATGTTTAACTGAACTTTTTTATTGTATAATTTTTCATGAACAGCTTTCACCTTTTCAGCAACTTCCGCCATTGTATTTGCCTGCGAAGACGCTAAATTATAACATTCGTAGCTAGCGGGAAAATGTTCTGCAATACTGCTCACAGCACGGGAAAGGTTTTCCAGGTTCACAAAATTGCGCATTTGCTTACCGGATGATCTTATGGTAATGGTTCCCGATTCATGTGCTTCTTTGCAAAAACAACCCGGAACAAGGCTCCAGCGGTTAAATGAATCTGACAGTATCCTGCCATATACATTGCTGGGCCTTACTGAAACACATTTTACTTTTCCCAGCCTTGAATAAAGCCCGGCATACATTTCCCCGAATAAATGATTCATGCCATAATCATTCTGGTAAAGCAAGGGAGAATCTTCATCGATCGTGCCTGTTAATTCTGTGCCATATACCTGCAAAGTAGAAAAAACGATACAGTTGCTTATCTTATTACGCACGGCAAGATCCAATATGTTCTTTGTACCTATTGCAGATAATTCAATGCCCTTTAAAGTGTTTTTAGAAACAATGTCATTTGCTGTTGCAGCATGTATGATGACGTCGGCGTCAATGGAAAAACCGTTTAACATTTCCGTATCCAACACATCAAGGTTGAATATGGTTGCTTTACTGAGCAGGGCCAACGTAGACGGGTGAAATTGCCTTGACGTGGCAATGACCTCATGCCCGCTTTTTAAAAAGAAGTCGGCCAGGTAAGAACCAATAAAACCGTTTGCACCGGTGATCAGTATTTTCATTTTTGAAATAATAATTTTAATTGGTATGCTATTAAAACTTTAACCTGTTACAGTACCCTCCTTCAGCATCCCGCAAAACGCGTGAGACAGCTTTCTGTCATGTTGAGCCTGCCTGACGGCAGACAGGCTTGTCGAAACATAGGCAGAAAGCGGATTCATAACACATCCGCAATTTAATAACACAGCATGTCACTATTTAACAATAAGCCCCTGCCCTGTTGGCAAGGTTAATATTTTAATGCCTTTTTCTTTTGCCCATTCATTGTGTGCCTTGTATTGCAGGTCACAGGTAACAAAAGCGTAATCATCCAGTACAATCATCCCGCCTTTTGATAGCTTATCCCAAAAATGATCCAGGGCAGCTATTTCTGGTACAACGCTGTTCATGTCAACTGACAGGAAAGCGATCTTTTCACTTTTAACTTCTTCCAGTGTACCCGGTACCGTACCTTTTATTATTTTGACAAAAGGGAATGCAGCAAAAGTATGCAGCACTTCTTCGTAACAATTCTTATACACATGCTCAAAATGTTCTTTTCTACCGGCAGCCTTCTCTTCATCAGTGAATAGTTTTTCTGAAAGCCCTTCAAAAGTATCCAGGAGGTAAAAGCTTTTGCCTGCTTTCGCCAGGTCAACATATTCAACGATCGCCCTGGCAAAGCCACCCTTATTTGTTCCGCATTCCACAAAATCACCTTCCACATTGATGCATTGATTGGCGGTCCATAAAATAGTATGTACACGCCAGTGTATTTGATTCCAGGAACCGGTTGCAGCCCCGGCTTTTTCTGCCCTCACAAAATCAGGATCGCTCATAAAGCCATTGTTGTGCAGGGTCCTAAGCCCATCCTGGTCATAAGTTGCTTTGTGTTTTGAACCCGGCATCTTATTTCTTATAAAACTTTTAAGATCCATAAATGGCTTTTTGATAAGTGCATAATACAATATCTTTTCTTTATTGAACAGCAAGCCTGCTGAATTGCTGAAAAGCAGGCCGATTTTCTGCAGCACAGAAAGATGATCAAAGCGGAAATGATACCAGGCATAGCGCAACACATATCCTTCCGTGTAAAAATATTTCGACTTGATGTTAAAAGCTTTTTTGATCCGGTCGCTGGTAGTAGAACTTCCTCCCCGGAAATAATAAAAATTCGTACTGCCCGGTATATACAGGAATTTACCTTTAGTGATCGCTTCCAGCAGGAACATATGGTCTCCGCCCCAGTTATTTTGAAAGGGAATATTTTTGATGGCACTGCTCCTGTACAAGCCGCAAAAAAAATATTTTGTCTCCCCATCTGATCTGATCCAATTGAACAATCGGTTATACAAATTATTTTCCATGAACCCATGCGTTAGCTTTGTATCCTTTTTCTCATTTGCCAGGTTAACGATCTTTACATCTCCGATCGCAACTACGGCATCTTTGTTTTCCAACAGGCCATTGACACACACTTCTATAAAATTTGCATCCCAGTGATCATCATCAGCGGCCCACATAAAAAATTCACCACTTGCCTGGTCAAGCAGGTATTGGAAATTGGGAACAATACTGATATTTTTTTCCTGTACGTGAAATTTTACACGGTTATCTGCTGCTGCATATTTTTGTAAAACAGGTAATACTTTGTCATCAGTAGAGCAATTATCAGAAACAATGACCTGCAGGTTGGTATAGGTTTGTTGCACGATGCATTGCAGGGTCCTTTCCAAACCGGCTGCACGGTTATAAGTTGGTATACCAACTGTTACTAATGGAAGGTCTTTATACATCATGATAAGATAACGCCTGCAAAATTATTGTCAACAAGTGGAATGACCTGGTCTTTATCAGATACCAATGAAACAGGCAGGGGCCACTTGATATTTACTGCAATGTCATTATACCTTATACCGCCTTCACTTTCTTTGTTGTAAAAGGCTGATACCATATAAGTGATCTCGGAATAATCAGATAGTGATTGAAATCCATGCGCAAATCCTTTTGGCACATACATCATCCGTTTGTTCTCGGCGCTGAGCTCGGCACCAAACCATTGTAAAAATGTAGGGGACCCTGCCCTCACATCCAGGATAACATCAAATATCGAACCCTGGATGCACTTAACTAATTTTGTTTCGGAAAATGGCGCATGTTGAAAATGCATACCCCGGATAACGCCCTTACCATGCGTACCTGAATGATTGGCCTGTACAAAATGCTGCTCAAGCTCATGCTCAGCAAATTCACGTTCGCAAAAGGTCCTGGTAAAAAAACCACGACTATCCTGGAAAGGCTGAACATCGATGGTAAAAGCCCCGGTCAAGGGAGATGGGTTGAAGATCATGAAAAGTCAATTAAAATTTCGAAGGATAAAATTTAGCGTCGTCTTTTGTCAGGATAAGTTTTGGACTTAGATCATGAACGATCCTGAACAGTTCATTTTCGATCAATTTTTTGGAAGGAACTGCCAGCATATTAAATCCATGATGCGGGGGTGTTTCGCAATAAGTTCTTTCCAATGGCAATAATTCAACAGGTGTAGAGCCAGTATCAATATTCTGGTGAAACTCTCTTACCGCAAATACTTCATAACCCAGGCTCTTCATCAGCAAAGCCGAAGGAGAGTTTTCAAGGCCATTACTCCAGTCGTCGTATAAGCTATGTGTTTCAAAAACAACAACCGGTTTATTTTTTTTGATCATTTCAACAGCGCCCTGTAATACTTTTATCTCACTTCCTTCTACATCGATCATAAGGAGATCTACTTTACCTACTTTATTCTGTGATGTGTAATCATCAATTGTAATTGTATGCAATACATTTGCAGTTGATCCTTTCGCCACAATTGTTGAAGCCAATGCATCCTCACCTTCAAAGACCAGTTTTTCGTTACTCTTATTCCACAAAGCAAGGTTATTAATTAAGATATTATTTAACCCGTTGAGTTTTGCATTCTCAATTATCAGGTCAGAATTATTCTTATTTGGTTCGAATGTATGGCAAATACCACCTGTAAGTTTAATGTTATTGGCTACGGGGATAGCCTGGTCCCCGAAATATGCACCTGCAATGATCACATTTTCAGCATTTGTTGAAAAATGTATGAGCAGTTTTGTAGTTTGTGGTTCCCAAACATGATTCGGCACAGCAGGTTCTGATAACAAAAACTCGCGGGCAATTTTTGAATTGTACACAAAGTTTATTTTCAAGCCGTTTTGTAATTTTTTAGAGAATTTCTCTCCCATAAATAATTCATCAGATAACGGTCCAGATATAAGATCACGGGCATTTGATGTTGGGTGACCGCTATTTTTTTCAAATAAGATCAGGGCTTCAATAAAATTATTACGCAGGTCGGGGTTATTCCGTAAATTCTCTTTTAAATTATTTGACATTAATGAGATAGTGCTTTATATTTCCATGATTAAAGATTACACGGCATTCAATTTCAATATTTTCATTCTATTCAATAAACTCCGGTAAAAACTATTTTGCCGGCGAAATTAACCTAAAAAAGCCTAATTCTTAATATCGGGGGTACTTATCCGTTTTATAATGGAAATATGAAAATATATGATATATTACCTAACCTATTCCGAATTGATTCACATCATAATATTAAACGGTATTAATGCTGTTTAATTAATCTTTAAAAAATAGTATGAAATTTCAAAAATCACTACTCGCATTATTCTTATTTTTTGGACTATTTATTTCCTGCTCAAAAGATGATCCAGCTCCGGCATCAATTACTTATTCAATCCAGGGGCTGTGGATCGGTACATATACTTCTGATCAGTTACCAGGAGCAGGGGCACAATATTATAGTTAAATCCTTAAACCAGATGGAACAATGATATATGATGCTAAAACTGGTACAGATCAATATATTGCGAAGGGGACCTGGAATTTATCAGGAACTACTTTAACTACCAATGTTGTCAATATTTATACTTCTGCAGGTGCTCCAACCGGGGTGTCTCAAACTTCAACTTCTACATTTGATAATACTACCGGGAAATTAAATACTGGGATCTGGCAAAATGCAGGTGCGTCCGCAACAGGAACATTTACTTTAACGAGGGTGAACTAATGCAATTTCTTAATATAAAATTTTGGATAATTAATTTAAGAACAATTGTTCATTTACAATTTTATTATTAATAAGCTGCTGGATCGTTTTTAACCTGATCAAATTCGATTGCCTGAAATCAGCATCATTAAAATGCATGGCCTCCAATCCTTTTTTAAGGTCTTCCACAGCGGCAGTTAAACTTATTTGCGGCTGGTGCTTTGGTGCAAGCTGCTCATACAAATTAAAACTTACTTTATAAGAACGTTTATCAGGCTGGGCATTTTCATTGATGCTGACCTCTACATCGGGAAAGGATCTTTGAACAGCGGTTGCCAGATCCTTTACCTGGTAATTCCATTGATTGCTACCTGTGTTGATGATCAAAAAATTCCCTCCTGCTGTTCGTTGTATTGCCCAGTCCATTGCCCGGGCCATATCTTTTACATGAATCAACGGCCTCCAGGGTGTGCCGTCACTTAGTATGGTTATCTTTTTATCTGCAATGGCACTGGCCACAAAATCATTTAATACCAGGTCGAGCCGCAAACGATCGCTATAGCCACAGGCTGTTGCAAAGCGCAGGCAGGTTATTTGAAGATCATTTGTTGCCAATGGTTCCAGACCCTGCTCGGCATACACTTTCGATTTTGCATATGCAGTTAATGGATTCACTTCTGAGTTTTCCATACGGGGTGCCGTATCCGCAAAACCATACACACTGCAACTGCTTGCAAAAACAAAATGTTTCACAGCAGATTGTTTTGCCATTTTTGCAATGTTGATAGCCGCATTGAAATTAATATCCAGCGTAGGCTGTTCAAATGCATTGCCCATGGGGTCATTGGAGATCGCTGCCAGGTATATAATTGCATCAAAGCCTTTTAAAATAGCAGCATCAAAATTCCGCACATCACCATAGTATTGCTTATTCAGTAATGTATCGCCAACGACACCATTGGCGGTATAGTTCTGGATAAAATAACCAATATCATATCCAGCAATAAATGAATCCGGGTGTTCTTTCCTGAAATGCTTTGCAACCATTGGGCCTATATATCCCAGGTTTCCTATGATTAATATTTTCATGTATATAATTATTTGCAATAAGAGATGCTTCCTTCGTCAGCATGACAAACAATGGGGACAAACCATTATTACCAGTTTTTCCAGGGAGCTTTGTTATTATCCCACAATTCATTTAATTCGATCTTATCTCGCAAAGCATCCATGCATTTCCAGAATCCTTTGTGCCTGTAAGCAACCATTTGTTTATCGACCGTTATACGCTCCAATGGCTCGTCTTCCCACATGGTATTGCTCATATCCTTTTCCAGGTAATTGAATACTTCCGGCTTTAAAACAAAAAAACCGCCATTGATCCATTGTGCATCAGCTTTTGATTTTTCCCTGAATGCATTTACGGTTCCGTCAGCAGTAAGGTCCATGCCACCAAAACGTGCATCGGGTTGCACCGAGGTTACGGTCACAATTTTGTTGTTCTTCTTATGAAATGCAAGCAGGTCAGTGATATTTATATCGCATACACCATCGCCATAAGTAAGCATAAAATCCTCGTTGCCGATATATTTCTTTACCTGCTGTAACCTGCCGGCTGTTTTGGTATTTAATCCTGTTTCTACAAGTGTTACTTTGAACCCCTCAGAGCGGGTACCCAATACCTGCATGTTGTTATTCTCAAGATCTATCTGTATATCTGAATTGTGTAAAAAATAATTCATGAAGTATTCTTTGATCACATAGCCTTTATAGCCCAGGCAAATGATAAAATCATTGAACCCATGATGGCTATAGAGTTTCATGATGTGCCATAGGATGGGCTTGCCACCAATTTCAACCATGGGTTTGGGACGTACATCTGTTTCTTCACTGATCCTTGTACCCAATCCGCCGGCAAATATCACTACTTTCATTTATGCGATTTTCTGTTATGAATTAGTTTTCTATCAATTCGTCATTGCGAGGAACGAAGCAATCTACCTTTAATAATGAGATTGCTTCACTGCGTTCGCAATGACGACTATTAATAAACTGATATAATACTAATAGTGTCCGCAAAACTAATGAATTATCATTTCTGTCCTGTGATTGAATTGAATTTAAAATGCCGTTCTTTCTAAACCCGCTTTCTGTCTATTTAGACAAGCCTGTCTGCCGTCAGGCAGGCTCAATATGACAGAAAGCTGTCTCCCGCATTTTGCGGGATGTCGAAGGCGTAGTCTTGAATGCTGATAAGTGTGAGCATAGCCAGCACGGGCACTTTCCCTAACCGCAAAACGATTCTTAATATCTGCCATTGCCAATATATTTTAAGAATAACTGCAATCCCTCCTCCTTTAACGCGTCAAGCCGGTAACTGATATTCTTTGAATAATAAGCGTGCAGGTCAAAGATATCATAATCGATCTCTTTTATCACAGCCTCAATATTATCCAGCCCGGCCTCATTGGCCTTGTTGAAATCTGCTTTGAATTTTTCCGTGAGTTTTTTATTGCTTACCCAGGCCGCATAAACAAAGGGCAATCCCGTCATTGCTTTCCAGGCCAAACCCAGGTCATAGATATATGTTGATCGTAGCCGCTGCCTGAAAGCCCGGTCGCCGATCACCAGCCCTGCTGTTGTACCGCTAATATTGTTTTCATAGGATTCAGTTGCGTCTATCAATACAGGTGAAATATTCCAGTGCTGCTTCAACAATATTTTTAAAAGTGCAACCGAGGTCTTACTTTGATAATCCAATAATATGGTTTCGATCTCAGCTAACGGCACATCGCTGAACAAACAAACGCTGGCAACTTCACCATCAGAACCTATACAATAATCGGAAACGATGTAATACTCTTTCAATAAAGGGATGATGGCTACAGGTACCAGGCCGATATCGATCTCATCTTCCATCAATTGCCTGGCTATCGCAGCGGGGTGATCAATAACAAGATCAACCTCATCGTTCATCATTCCTTTTTCAAATCCATATATCAGCGGCTTCGCATTTAAATAACTTACTGAACCGGTCTTTACTTTCTTACTATCCATAAATTTTACGTTCTTCTCTATTAAAAAGCAGTATAATGTGCTTTCAATACCAATTAAACATTTTCATTTCACTAAAGTTCTATGCCAGGGTGAGCTTGTCGAACCCTATGATCATACTTCGACAAGTTCAGGATGACAGTGTAACATGAATGTCTAATTGGTATAATATTTATAATCATGTACTTTTAGGGTTGCAAAAATACGAACCAAACGATACT
>JBDTWL010000025.1:0-53983 GCA_040006715.1 Ferruginibacter sp.
ACCGCTTACCGTAACTGGATCACACAAATAGAAGAAGGCCTGGCAAATAGTTTTGTATGAAACAACATTGGCGGGTTTTAAACCCGCCAATGTTGTTGAAGCGATCACTTATTCACAGAAATAAGCAATGGCCTGTATGCACCGGGCCCTTTTATCGAGGTCCTGCCGATATAGTGATTGCCATCGATCTGTTTGAAAAAACGTGGCATTACCATCACCTTCTCTTCCCTGGTATCAAACAATAATTCTTTGGAGACAGTACCGCTGTTATCGATCTTGGCAACCATTACCTGTCCGCCATATCCATTCTCATGATATTTGGGCGCTTCATCTTCTTCCAGTTCAAGGTTCTTTTTATTATCGAGGTATAGAAAATAATAACCTGTCTCATCACTCACCAGTTTGTAACCTAATGTCTGGTATGAATTTGTTCCCCGCTGTTTTTTCGGGATCTTCCTTACCCATAGAAAATTTCCCTTTGCGTCAATTTTTGCGCCCAGGATATCTTCATAATAATAAGTATAGGTTGTAGTAGTGTGGTTGTTATAAGTAGACGTGGTAACGGTATAGTAATATTCTTCCAGTGCTAAAAATACACTGCCGTCCTTTTCAACAACAATGTTCCTTACTTTAAGATTGGGTGCTTCATAGTCATCCTTTTTTTCCATCTTTCTCCTGGTCCTTGCCTTTTCAAATTTTTCAAGTTCGGCCACAGGAAATTCATAATAGCCATTTTTATATTTTATCACTTTACCGTTCTGGTCAAGCATGGCAAGGAAGACACCGTCGGTTCCGTTTCCTTTTGATTTTTTACTGTATGTACAGGATACAACAATATCATGCACGGAATTCTCTATCAATGAAGCTTCCCTGATAAAATATTCGTCAAGTGAGATCGTGTATTGAGTCATCTTCTTATCAGCCGTGAATTTCAGGACCTCAAAATGATAACCCGGCATACCGGTCTCCTTATCTTTTTCTTTTCTTTTTTCATTTTCATATACCTTGGCAAGCATATAGGCATTTCCTGCTGCATCAATGGTAAAGTCGAGATTGTCCATGATCGCTTCCGTGTATGGCATCGTGAATTCGCTGTTCCATATTTTGGTCATGTTCTGATCATATACATACAAGCCGATCCTGTCATAATTCTTTTTATCGTTCTTTTCTTCAGGATATAAGCGATAGCTGATCAGCAAATGCGTATTATTAGCGTCATAATTAAGGTCATATTTATCCACTGTCTTTCCTATTCCGCCGAAACCCCAAAAACCAACCGTGCCGCCTCCATAAGAGCCTGCAATTTTGGATGACGTGAGGATCGTTTTACTCGCATCCGTTATCTTGCCCGTTTTTACATCGATCTTGTCATAAAACAAAGATTCTTCTTTGGCGCTCTTGTCCCAGTCGCTGTGTAACCAGAAAAAATTATTACCGAAATTAACCACGCCTTCATTATTGTAGTTTTTTGTAACTTCCAGTTCAACTTCTTTTTCACCGGATTGTGCAAGCGTTTTTGGATCAAATGTAAAAATGTTGAGGTTGTCTTTTTTTAAGAACAGGTTTACGATCCCTGCAGATTGGGTGCCATAGAATCCCATATCCTCCGATCTTTTGGGGATGTCATACTCCTCACCAAGCTGAAAGGTGAATTTTTTACTTTGGCCATAAGAAATTGTGGCCAGTAATGAAACTGTAACAAGAAAAAAATACTTCATAACAGCATTGATTTGATAAAATTGGTTTAGCAACTTTATGGTGAATAATTGATTTTCAAAATATCAATATGTATTTGAAAATCCTGGTTTAAAAACAGGCATCCTTAATAATAAGATCTAATCTTCTTTAGTCTTATTCTTTTTTATGAATTTACCAATTTTCTGGCCGCTCAGGTTATAGGCATCCGCTATCCTGGAACCTGCATCAAAAGCAGCACCCCTGAACATATTTTCATTTGGCCTTTCTACTAAAAGTACGGCAAGTTTTTTTGTCCTGTCAGCGGTTTCCACAATTGTTGCCGTGCCGTCAATGCCGGCATTTCTTTTAGAAACTCCAATGCTGTATCCTGGTTCTAAAGCCTTGGTATTGAAAATAAGGGTATATTTTGCGTCTTTGGCAACGGTCATACCGCTAAGGTTTGTGAATGCCGTTATAAATTTTGGCTCATATCTCATGGCTTTGTCTTCTTCCCATTTAATGGCCCATGTATCGCCTGTGCCCGCCTCTTTTGTATTCATTTCTTCTTTTTTCTTCTTTATGTAATCAGCTTCTTTGCCAAAATCGCCAACAGACATTTTTTCATAGGTAAATTCTATGTTGATCGTTTTTTCATCTTTTAAAAATAGGAGGTTCCCTTTTGTCAGGTTCACATCCTGGGCCTTGGATGTAAACGAGGTTATAGATAATGCTATAATAATAGCCAGGCAGTTTGTAAGAAATTTCATTTGGCAGTTGAATTTAAAATGTGATAAAATCCGTACCAATATTAGTATATAATATGTAACCGGCAATAAAAAACGGCTTCATATTTTTTATCCATATATCAATTGCAAAAAAAATAAAAGGCTCCCTTTCCTGGAAGCCTTTTTGAAAAAAAGATAAGTTGATTATTGAAATGTAATTCTGCCAAACTGGTCACGGCCCCTGTCCTCAGAGTAAATATATATATCATTATTTTTACCTGGTTGGAATATCTCGCATTCCGAAGGCGGTATAAACTGACGGTTTCTTTCCTGGATAGGAGCAAAACAATATTTGTCATTTTCAAATACGATCGAACGGGTAATGGAACCGGTCTTAACATCAACTGCATTGGCTACAAAATTAGAACCATGAATGGTTGATACAGATTTCAGGTCAGAAGGTTCATAGTCTGCCTTTTCATACCGTGCTATATTCTTGGGATGGTCATTGCACAGGATGTAAATATTCTTATTTGTGCTAACAGCTATGTATTGCTTGAATACATGTGCAAAATTCATTCTGAGCTCATTGCGTAAAGGCACATTTTTTATCCATTCAAACTTGCCCTGGCTGTTTAATTTTGCAACAATTACGTCCATGTATTCATAATCCCAATAAGTATTGCTTGAGCTTCCAAAACCTGATCCATAGGAGGAATAAGTTGTAACTTTTGTTTCCCTGTATTGTTCGCCAACATAGTAAACAGCATCGCCCACCGGCATGATATAATCTAATTTATAATTCAGGTAACGGGATTTTTTATTACTGGATTCCAAAGCTTTCAGCATGGTATCGTCGAAAAAGTTAGTAACGCTGGAAGATACTTTATTGGTTTTCAGGTCTACCTTAAAGCTAAAAATACCAACCTTTACCAGGTCCCTGCCTGTACGCTCAATGATATCTTTTACAAAGCCACCTACAACCATGCTGTTGTTATCTCCTTTGTGAAATTCGATGTCCTTAACAATATAATCGTCGTCAAAATTAAGGTCTACAGTTTTCGGCACTGTTTCATTCACATACAGCGTATTCATGTGCAGGCGATACCTTTTTTCTTTCTCACTTGAATTTTTTGCTTCATCCAGGTAACAATAAAAAACATTTTCTGCATCATCAACATATAAGCCAACAAAAGACATGTCCTTGCTCACAAAACTTCCCAGCCCGAACATGCTCATTACGTTTTGTAAATTATTATTATTGGACAGGCGTTGCTTAACGTTCTTGGTCCATTTTTTTGCCATACCATTTGTTACATCCAGCAAAATAAAATCGGAAGAATAATCAGCACTTTTATCAGGCTTGTGACATGATTTTATTAAAAACTTGCTTTTATCCGGGCTTAGATAAATATCAAAATCAACGAATTCAAAATGGTCTGCAGTAACAACCACGATGGGGGTTAAAGTGGTTGACACTTTTCCGGCTGAAGAAACAGTTTGATAAAACAATGTCATCTTATCTTCTTTTTTATCGTACTGCCTCCTGAAAATGTAAACATTGTTTTGTGCAAACAACACGTCCTCAATTTTTGTATCTACATCTCCGTCTTCCAGCGAGATCTCCTGGGAGAAGCCCAGTGTTAAGGCCTTCTTATCATATTTTTCAACATAGTAAGATGTTCCCCTTCCCTTGCTCCTGATCCGGTAGCAATAAAAATTGTTGTCATCACTTCCGATCATACGGTTAAGCTTATTATTCTTGTCATTATCAAGTTCGGGTCCTGCTTCATATTTAACCTGTGCCGTAGCAAAGGTTGCGATCACCAGGAGTACAGATGTAAAAAAGCCAGTTAGTTTCATATAAAAAATTTGCGCAAATATATACTTTATTTACACTTTTACGAATTGAAGCCAGGGAAAAAAGGGTACAATATCTCCCAAATAAATTTGAGATCCACTTGTGTCCCGGTGCCTGCAAAGTCATAGTTATTTAAAGTTCATATAGTAACAGCAATATTGTATTTAACCTATATATCTGGGGCATTTAACACATCTGCCCCCATCATTTACGCAAATGCCCTAAATTTGAAATCTTTATTCTATTTTTACGGTTTACCAAATAATTATTAGCACTAGTTAAATCAAATTGGGCCCATGATACATGTCGGAGAAAGACCACTTTCTTTAAATGATTTTTCAGATATTCTGTTTAAAGATAAGGAGGTGGTTTTGGATAAAGCTGCGGTTGAAAAAGTGGATGTAAATTTTCAGTTCTTAAAAAGTTTCTCTTCTAATAAACTTATTTACGGAATTAATACAGGCTTCGGCCCTATGGCCCAATACAAGGTCAGCGAGGCAAACCTTTTGCAATTACAATACAACCTGATCAGGAGCCACAGTTCAGGCGGTGGGAACCTGATGTCACCCATACTTGTAAAAGCAGTGATGATCGCCCGTTTGAACAGCCTTATGCAGGCATATTCGGGCGTAAACCCGGAAGTGGTGGAACTCCTCGCTATACTTATCAACAGGGATATTACCCCATGCATTTACGAACATGGTGGTGTGGGGGCCAGCGGCGACCTGGTACAACTGGCCCATCTCGGCCTTTGCCTGATCGGTGAAGGAGAAGTGCTTTATGAAGGGGAACTTTATCCTACGATGGATATTTACAACAAGCTTGGGATCAAGCCACTTTCCATTCACATACGGGAAGGGCTGGCCATTTTAAATGGTACCTCGGCCATGACAGGTATCGGCATGGTGAATATCATCCAGGCACAAAAATTACTGGAATGGTCGGTCTTGCTTTCTGCCATGATCAATGAAGTAGTGGAAGCATTTGACGATCATTATTCCTATGAGCTGAACATCGTCAAACACCATAAGGGGCAGAATAAGATCGCTGCACAATTACGTGATATCCTCAAGGATAGTAAAATGATCCGCAGCCGTTCTGAACATTTATACAATCCCGATAACCTTAACCAGGAAGTTTTTGAGGACAAGGTGCAGGAATACTATTCACTTCGCTGTGTTACCCAGATACTGGGTCCTATTTATGATACCATCTTCCAGTCGGAAAAAGTTGTGGTTGATGAATTGAATTCTGTGAATGATAACCCGGTGATCGATCATGAGAATCAGAATATCTTTCATGGCGGAAATTTTCATGGCGATTATGTTTCACTGGAGATGGATAAATTAAAGACAGCGATCACCAAATTGTCGATGCTTTCCGAAAGGCAACTGAATTACCTGTTGAATGAAAAGCTGAACCAGAAATTCCCCCCGTTTGTTAACCTTGGTGTGCTGGGATTCAATTTCGGTATGCAGGGAATGCAGTTCACTGCTACTTCTACGGTAGCAGAAAATCAAACTTTGTCATTCCCAATGTATGTACACAGTATTCCAAATAACAATGACAACCAGGATATCGTAAGCATGGGTTGTAACGCAGCATTGATGACGAAAAAGGTAATTGACAATTCATTCGAGGTATTGAGTATACAGATGATGACGGTATTGCAGGCAATAGATTACCTGGAATGTGTATCAAGGTTATCATCTGAAACATTGAACGTTTATACAGAAATAAGAAAAATATTCCCTAAGTTTATTGAGGATAAACCTAAATACAAAGACCTGGAAAGGATCAAAAAATATTTCGAAAAATCTGACCCTGTTATTTCTTTCAAATTGGGAGCTATACCATCAACGTTACTATCCTGATTCGGTTTTAACGATTTAATACTACAAAGCATTTATTAGAAATATTACACGGAATATATTACCCATGAACTAAAATTGCATTCGATGAAATTTGCACTGGTCACAGGCGGGTCAAGAGGAATAGGAAGGGCAGTTTGTTTAAAGCTGGCAGATATGGGATATAATATTCTCATAAATTACCGATCAAATGTAACCGAAGCCAATCAAACACTCTCTGGTATAAAGGAGAAGGGTGTAACCGGCGAGATCATTGAATTTGATGTTTCTGATAGGGTCCAGGTACAAACAGTACTGGGCGGCTGGATGGAAGCAAATCCCGATAAAGTGATCGAAGTGCTGGTAAACAATGCGGGTATACGGGAAGACGCTTTGATGATGTGGATGAAAGACGAGCAATGGGATACGGTTGTCAATACAAGCCTGGGGGGATTTTTTTATGTGACCAGGCTGGTCGTAAACAGTATGCTGATGAAAAAGTACGGAAGGATCATCAATATTGTTTCACTTTCCGGCTTAAAAGGATTACCGGGACAAACCAATTATTCGGCAGCTAAAGCAGGTGTTATTGGCGCAACAAAAGCACTGGCACAGGAAATCGGAAGAAAGGGCATTACTGTAAATGCAGTGGCACCGGGTTTTATAAAAACAGATATGACCAGCGACCTGAATGAAAATGAATTGAAAGCAATGATACCATTAAAGCGTTTTGGCCTGCCCGAAGAAGTTGCACACACAGTGGGTTTCCTGGCTTCGGAAGGCTCGGCATATATAACAGGCGAAGTTATATCGGTGAATGGAGGGTTGTATTCGTGAGGCAAGCCATTAGCCTATAGCTAGCTTATAGCCATTAGCTGTTAGCCAAAACGGTCTAGCTAACGGATAATAGCTTACCGCAAACAACCAACATGTATAGTCAATATAATTTAGAAGTTTATAAAAATTTAACCAACAGCTTATAGCTAATGGCTAACAGCTTTAAAATATGAACAGAGTAGTTATAACAGGAATGGGTATTTATTCATGTATAGGTAAGAACCTGGAAGAAGTGCGTGACTCCTTGTATAAAGGGAAGTCGGGTATTATCCTTGACCCGGTGCGTAAAGCTTATGGATACAGGTCAGGTTTAACAGGTTTTGTTGATCGGCCGGATCTGAAGAGCTCTTTGGACAGAAGGGCCCGGATCATGTTACCCGAACAGGGAGAATATGCTTACGTGGCTACGATGGAAGCATTGAAAAATGCGGGTATGGATATGGACTACATCAGCAAAAATGAAATTGGGATCCTATATGGTAATGACAGTTCCGGCAAGGCTGTCATAGAAGCAAATGATATTATAAGAGAAAAAAAAGATACGATGCTTGTAGGCTCAGGTGCGGTTTTTCAGACAATGAATTCGACCGTTACCATGAACCTTGCAACCATCTTTAAATTAAGGGGGATAAATTTTACGATCAGCGCGGCCTGTGCAAGCGGGTCACATTCTATAGGCCTGGGTTATCATTTTATAAAAACAGGGCTGCAGGATTGTATTGTTTGCGGGGGTGCACAGGAGATCAATCATTTGTCAATGGGAACTTTTGATGCATTGTCTGCATTTTCAGTTCTTGAATCAACGCCAACTAAGGCCTCCAGGCCATTTGACAGGGACCGTGACGGGCTGGTTCCCAGTGGCGGGGCTGCCACAGTTATCCTCGAAAGCCTGGAATCTGCGCAAAAAAGGGGTGCTACCATATTAGGAGAAGTGGTGGGATATGGCTTTTCCTCCAATGGCGCACATATATCAAACCCAACAGTAGACGGGCCTTCAAGGTCTTTATATATGGCATTGAAAGGCGCGGGACTGCAGTCTGGTGATATTGATTATATCAATGCGCATGCAACTTCAACACCGGCAGGCGATTCAAGTGAAGCCCGGGCTATACACGAGGTCTTTGGTTCTCACAAGCCCTATGTAAGCTCCACTAAATCTATGACGGGCCATGAATGCTGGATGGCAGGGGCGAGCGAGGTCATTTATTCCATGCTTATGATGCAGCATTCTTTTCTTGCGCCCAATATAAATTTTGAGAATCCGGATGAGGATTCTGCAAAATTGAATATAGTAAAAAGTACTGTTGAAAAAGATATAGTTGTATTTTTGTCCAACTCCTTTGGATTTGGAGGAACTAACTCATCGCTTATTATTAGAAAAATGCATTAATGCTGCTTATGGAAAATAAAGAAATTATTGAGAAAATACACTCATTTCTGATCGAGGAATTTGAAGTGGAGCCGGAAAAGATCGTACCTGAAGCCAATTTAAAAGAAACGCTCGGTTTGGACAGCCTGGATTATATTGATCTTGTGGTGGTAATTGAAAGCAATTTTGCTTTTAAAGTAAAGCCAGAGGATTTTACGAATATTGCTACTTTCCAGGACTTTTGTGACTACGTTATCTCCAGGGTAAATTCAAAAGAACTGGTATAATGTCTTTATGGCAAGGAAGATCCAAAGGAAATAAGGCTGGTTACCAGGTTTTTGTTTGGGTCTTAAAGAATTTTGGTGTTTTCCCTGCTTACTTCCTGCTGAGGTTCGTTGTACTGTACTTTTTTTTGTTTTCCTATAGATCTTCCCGCCAGGTTTATCAGCTATACCATCATAAGCTGGGGTATGGTCGTATGGCCTCTATCTTCAAAATTTACAGGAACTATTATCTATTGGGCCAAAGTATCATCGACAAAGTCGTTGTAATGTCGGGTATCAACAATAAATTCACGTATCATTTCGACGGGGAAGAAAATCTCAGGGAAATAGCAGCCTTACAAAAAGGCGGCATGTTGCTGAGTGCACATATAGGTAATTGGGATATTGCCGGCCATTTTTTAAAACGATTGGGTACCCGTATCAACATCATCATGTTCGATGGGGAACAGGAAAAAATAAAAGAATATCTTGCCGGTATAACAGGGGAGAAGGCTGTAAATATTATCTTTATCAGGAATGACCTGTCGCATATTTACGAAATAAGTGAAGCCTTTAAAAATAATGAATTGGTTTGCATGCATGCAGATCGTTTTTTGGAAGGCAATAAGACCATGGCAACGGATTTTTTGGGCGAAAAGGCAAGATTTCCAATGGGGCCATTCGTGCTCGCTTCCAGGTTTAAGGTACCCGTTTCTTATGTTTTTGCCGTAAAAGAAAACAATTTGCACTATCATTTGTTTGCAAGCAAAATAAAAAACTATGATCACCTTGAAAAAGCAATTGTTATGCAGGAGATGCTTGCAGAGTATGCAAAGGAAATGGAGATAAAGGTTAAACAGTACCCAGAGCAATGGGCTAATTATTATGATTTCTGGCATTGATGAAGAACGAGGGTTAACATGTTTAGAAAAGTTGAGCTAACACTTTCAATGCTAAACCCTTCTAAACGATCTAAACTTCCAAAACCTTATTAAAGCGGAACTAAAAAAATGGAAACAACCGACAGCATCCTATCATTCATTCCTCAAAGACCTCCATTTGTAATGGTAGATGAAATAATATATTCTGATGAAAAGACCACCCGGTCAAAATTTTTGGTGAAAGCGGATAATATTTTTGTTGAGAACGGTATTTTAAAAGAGCCCGCCATGGTAGAGAATATTGCACAAACTGCCGCAGCCAGGGCAGGATATATTGCGCAGGCCGAAAATAAGCCTGTTCGCGTGGGCTACATTGGGGGTATTAAAAACCTGCTTATAACGGGGTATCCAAAAATAAACGATGAAATAATAACTGAAATTACAATAGAAAATCAGATTTTTGATGTGTCAGTAATATCCGGGAAGATCAGTTGTAATGAGTTCGTTGTAGCTCAATGCGAAATGAAAATCTTTATTACCAAACAATAAAACTTTTATTATGAGACGTTCAAACAAACTAAACTGCCTTTTTACAGCGGTGTTATTTTTCGGCCTTTCCCTGTCGGGTCATTCACAATCATTAAATGAATTTTTTAACAACAGTGAATTACACCTGACCTATCTGGGTATTGACTTTACTAAAGCACGCCTGATAAATGATCCGGCCGCCAATTCGTTTGATATACGCAATAAATTATACCCAAGCGTAAATAATGTTGTAGTAAATGAACCAAAGAAGTTTGATATCGCTGCGGCCTTTCACAAGACCCATGTAGGCAGCGATCTTAGTGCTGTCAATGCAAAGAATGAAAAAATAAATGCAGAAGAGATACCATCTTCCAATACAGAAGATTTTTATCGCTTGAAAGAAGCAGATATAAATTCTGTTGTAAAAGGATTAAGCATTAGTGGTAAAACAGGTATAGGGCTGTTGTTTATTATGGAGGGAATGAAAAAGGAAGGAAAAAGAGGTGATGCTTCAATCTGGACAGTATTGATAGATATGAAAACAAAAAAAGTATTGATGTCAGAGCGCTTTGAAAATAAAGCAAACGGTATCGGCTCCCGGAATTACTGGGCTTCAACTATTAAAGCAACTTTGGACGATATCGAGAAGAAAAAATATAAAGAGTGGAAAGAAAAATACGGCACCGGTTCTAATAATTAGTATGAAGAAATTGAGTAGTCGCACAGAAGTATTGGTTCGTTTTAATGAGGCCGATCCATTGGGAATAGTCTGGCATGGCCATTATATACGCTATTTTGAAGATGGCAGGGAAGCCTGGGGAAATATGCATGGGCTGGGTTACCTGGATGTATATAAACAGGGATTCGTTATCCCGATCGTGAGTGTACATTGCGAATTCAAGCGCTCCCTCCGGTATGGAGACCGGGTAATTGTTGAAACAAAATATATTCCTTGTGAAGCAGCAAAGATGAAATTCACTTATCGCCTGTTCAATGCTGCAACAAATGAACTCGTGGCAACAGGTTCTTCTATACAGGTTTTTTTAGATAAGAAAGAATCATCGCTGCAGTTAGCTAACCCCCCTTTTTTTGAAGCGTGGAAAAAGAACATTGGATTGAGTTAATCAAAAAAAATGAAAGACGTTTATATCAGTTCAGATAATATTTTATCTCCCATCGGTTCTACTGCTGCTGAAAATTTTGAACAGCTGTCGAAATTGGTCTCCGGAATAAAAAAGCATGAAAACAATCCAATGTCTGAACAGGCATTTTATGCCTCTTTGTTTGATGATGCTGAAACTTTTATGGCAGACAAGGATGACAAGTCGTATACAAAATTCGAAAAATTATTGATCGCTTCTGTCAGCGATGCATTGCTACATAGCCAGGTATCAGCGGCTGATAAAAGAACGATCCTGATCATCTCTTCTACAAAAGGAAATATAAGCTTGCTGGAAACGGGAAAAGCCGATCCCTTCTTAAAGAAAAGAATAGCATTGCATCATTCTGCAAAAATGGTTGCGGAGCATTTCGGTTTTGCAAATAAGCCTGTCGTTATATCCAATGCCTGTATCTCAGGATTGCTTGCTATGATAACAGGAATGCGACTGATCCGGTCGGGGCAATACGAACACGCCGTGATCGCGGGGGCAGATACCATTTCAAAATTTGTATTATCCGGTTTTCAATCTTTCCAGGCCATCAGCCCTGAACCCTGTAAGCCCTTTGATGAAGCAAGGAAAGGAATAAACCTTGGTGAAGCTGCTGCAACGATCATTCTCTCATCGAACAAAGCATTTTCCAACGGAATGAGAATTGTTTCCGGTTCCGTCAGCAATGATGCCAACCATATTTCAGGACCTTCACGAACAGGAGAAGAACTTTACCAGGCTATCCAAAAAGCCATGGAAGATGCAGGCCTTTCATCAAAGGATATTGACCTTATTTCAGCACATGGAACAGCAACTGTTTACAATGATGAGATGGAAGCCAAAGCCATCACATTGGCCGGACTGGAAACCGTGCCGGTAAATAGTTTAAAAGGGTATTATGGACACACCCTGGGTGCCGCAGGGTTAATAGAATCGATAATTTCTATTCATTCATTAAAAGCAAACCTGGTATTGCCAACTTTGGGATTTAAACAAATGGGAGTGTCAATGCCTTTAAATATTTCAAATACCTTACAGAAAATTGAATTAAAGCATTGCCTTAAGACCGCTTCCGGTTTTGGTGGTTGTAATGCTGCAATAATTATGAGTAAACAATAAAATCTGCTAACCTACAATCCATTTTTAGTAATGAACTTTTTTAACAGCGATAAAAAAACCGCATTTGAAGCAAAAGAAGCAGCGCTCAGGATCGCTTATGCGCCGGTGATATTCCAGGCGGCAAGGGTACTCAGGAATTCAGGCATCTTAAAATTAATTGAAGACAATGACGCAGCCGGTATAGCGATCCGGGAAATTGCAGCCAAACTAAACCTTTCAGTGTATGGGGTACGGGTACTGCTTGAATCAGGGCTGGGCATTGGATTGGTAATAGTAAATGATGAAAAATATACACTGACAAAAACCGGCCATTTTATTTTAAATGATCCATTGACCAATGTGAACATGGATTTCATACATGATGTAAATTACAAAGGGCTTTTTCATCTTGAAGAAAGTATACAAACGGGAAAGCCTGCCGGGCTGAAAGATTTTGGTGATTGGAGAACCATCTATGAAGGGCTATCAGAATTACCAGAGCATGTACAAAAAAGCTGGTTTAATTTTGATCACTTTTTTTCTGACAATGCTTTTTCACTTGTTTTGCCATTGGTGTATAGCAATGGGATCAGGAACATTCTTGATATTGGCGGAAATACCGGGAAATGGGCCATCGCTTCTGCCAACTATTCTCCATCTGTTCATATAACTATTATGGATCTCCCGGGACAACTTAACATGGCAAAAACAAAAATTGAAGAAATAGGATTGAACGATCGGGTATCTTTCCTGCCGGCAAATATTTTAGATGAATCAGTAAAATTTCCAAAAGGATTTGATGCCATCTGGCTTAGTCAATGCCTTGATTGTTTTTCAGAAACAGAGATAGTATCTATTTTAAAAAGATGCCATGAAGCACTGAGCGATGAAGGACAGGTTATAATATTAGAGCCATTCTGGGACAGGCAAAAGTTTGAGATCGCAGCCTTTTGTTTACAGCAAACATCCCTTTACTTTACTGCACTGGCCAATGGCAACAGCCAGATGTACAGTTGGGAAGTTTTTTCCAAATGCATTGAACAAGCAGGTTTTAAGATCGTTGATGAAGTTAATAATATTGGCTTAAGCCAAACATTGCTGAAATGTAAAAAACAAAAATAAATTTTATCATTTTTATTTCATTCAAATGGAAAACGAAAAAGTTGATGTATTGGTAATAGGTGCCGGGCCTTCCGGAACTGTTGCCGCTTCTATCATTAATAAGGCAGGCTTTAAAGTTAAGATCGTTGAGAAAATGAAATTCCCACGCTTTGTTATTGGTGAAAGTCTTTTGCCACGTTGCATGGAAGCATTGACAGAAGCCGGTTTCGTGGAAGCCGTGAAAGAAAAAAAATTCCAGGAAAAATTCGGTGCAAAGTTTGTAAAGGATGGGAAGATCTGCGATTATTCATTTGCCGACCAGTTCACAAAAGGCTGGACGCATACCTGGCAGGTGCCGAGGGCAGAGTTCGACAAATGCCTTGCAGATACAGTAGAAAAAATGGGTGTGCCTGTCAGTTATGAAACTACGGTAACCGGTATCCAATTCAATGGTTCTGATTCTGTGACAACAGTGGAAGATATTTCAGGAAATGAAACGGAGATCGAAGCCCGGTTCATTGTTGATGGAAGTGGCTACGGGCGTGTGATCCCGCGTTTATTCAATCTCGATAAGCCATCTAACCTTGCCCCCAGGAAAACCTTGTTCACCCATGTAGTGGATAAAAAAAGATCTATGGATGATGAACCGAACCGCATCACCATTATCGTTCACCGCAAAGGGACCTGGATATGGGTAATACCATTCTCAAACGGCAATACTTCTGTGGGCTTTGTCGGTGATCCTGAATTTTTCAAACAATATGAAGGCACAAATGAGGAACAACTGCGTACATTGATAGCTTCCCAGCCTTACCTGGCTGACCGCATGAATGATGTGGAAATGGTCTTTGAACCAAAGGTCCTGGAATCATGGTCTACAACTTCTTCTACATTTTATGGCGAAGGTTTTGTGCTTACAGGAAATGTTACAGAATTCCTCGACCCGGTTTTTTCATCGGGTGTTACACTGGCAACTGTATCAAGCCAGACAGCTGCAAAACTTGTGATCCGGAAATTGAAAGGAGAAAATGTTGACTGGGAAAAAGAATATACAGAACCAATGATGCAAGGCGTGAATACTTTCCGTTCTTATGTAATGGCATGGTATGAAGGTACATTGGATACGATCTTCTTCGCAGACAAGCCTAACCTGGAAATAAAGAATATGATCTGTTCTGTATTGGCAGGTTATGTTTGGGACATGGACAATCCTTATGTAAAAAACCACGATACGGCATTGGTAAAACTGGCAAGATTGATCAATATCGAAAAAGCATTAGAGAAAATTAATTGATGGTCTTGAGCATAGATAAATATATCACATCCAGTTGTATGATCAGCGGCCATGTTGTTTATAAGAATGGGAAAGCTGTATTTGAAAACAAAGCTGTTGGCCTGGATGATTTCCTGGTTTCTGTTTACCATCATTTTGAAATAAAATATCCGAAGTTTCACAAAATGGATAACCTGAGTAAACTCGGGTGGCTGGCAACTGAAATATTATTGAAGGACAGTTTTAAGCCGGGAACATATAAACCGGCGGATATTGGAATTGTATTGGCAAATGCCAGTTCCAGCCTTGACACTGATATCCGGTATTATGAAACTGCAAAGGATATTGCCAGCCCGGCATTGTTTGTATATACATTACCAAATATTGTAATTGGTGAAATAAGTATACGCCATCATTTCAAAGGAGAGAATGCCTTTTTCATTACTGATGAATTTGATGCGGGATTTATGGAACAATATGTGAGCGACCTCGTAAATAATAATATATTGCAGTCCTGTATCTGCGGATGGGTTGAATTATTGGATGATCAATACAAAACCGTACTATTTTTGGTCGAAAAGGATAAAGCCGGGAACAGTTTATTTACAAAAGAGAACTTAAATAAAATATACAAGTTAGAAAATGGATAAATTAATGACGGATCTGAAAACACAGATCATTGCCCAGTTGAATTTGCAGGAAGTGAAGCCGGAAGATATAGGCGATGACCAGCCGCTTTTTGTAGAAGGCCTGGGATTGGATTCTATTGATGCGCTTGAATTGATCGTTTTACTGCAACAACAATATAAGATCAAACTTTCCAATGCGGATGAGGGCCCAAAAGTATTCCGCTCAGTAAGAACTATGGCCGAATATATCACTGCTCACCAGGCAAGTAATGTTTAATTTAATAATATCCTCAGGCCCATATTTTTGAGAGAGCTTAACTCCCTCTCCTTTGGAGAGGGTCGGGGTGAGGTTATCAATATAAATAATATATGAGTCAATCCGTTTTTGTTGCCGGTGCAGGTATCATTTCGGCGATTGGAAAAAATGTTGCCGAATGCCTGGATGCCCTGGAGAACAGCAGGGCAGGAATGGGACAAATGCATTATTTCGATTCCTTGCACCGGGACAAGCTTCCTGTTGCAGAAGTTAAACTGGGCAATGATGATCTTGCCAAACTTTCGGGCTTGCCCAATACAAAAAGCCGGACCGCACAATTAAGCCTGGTGGCTGCCAGGGAAGCTATCAATGATGCCGGTATAGATAACCTTGCATCCCTGCGTACCGGATTTATATCTGCCAATTCGGTTGGCGGCATGGATAAGACCGAAAGATTCTTTGCTGAATTTCTTTCCGATAATCAAAGAGGAAGATTGCGTGATGTGTTGCACCATGAGTGTGGCAGTGCCAGCGAACTCGTAGCCGACCAGCTGGGGATCAAAGATTATATTACTACCATCAGTACGGCTTGCTCATCTTCGGCCAACGCTATTTTCTTTGCTGCAAGGCTTATAAAAAATAATATACTGGATGTGGTTGTTGCGGGAGGAACAGATGCACTCACAAAATTCACACTCAATGGTTTCAATACACTGATGATATTGGATGAACAATTCTGCCAGCCATTTGATGAGAACCGCCGCGGCCTCAACCTTGGTGAAGGAGCGGGATATATCGTATTGGTATCAGAAAAAGTTGCGGCCACTTTACAGAAAAAACCTTCAATTACATTAAGTGGATATTGTAATGCCAATGATGCGTATCACCAGACAGCTTCTTCACCGGACGGGACCGGTTCTTTCCTGGCAATGAGCGGCGCATTAAAGAAAGCCGGTTTGCAGCCAGCGGATATTGATTATATCAACCTGCATGGAACAGGTACTCAAAACAATGATATTGCAGAAGGTACAGCGATCAGGCGTTTATTTGATCCTCATTATCCAAAGATGAGTTCTACCAAAGCGTTTACAGGTCATACGTTAGGAGCCAGTGGGGGAATTGAAGCAGTGTTTTCGGTGTTATCACTGAAACATGGGATTGTTTATCCCAATCTTCGTTTGCAAACGCCGATGAAAGACCTTCCGTTTACTGTGGAAACAACATTCATAAAAAATATTGAAGTGAAGCACGTGCTTTCCAATTCCTTTGGTTTTGGTGGAAACTGTTCATCACTGATCTTTTCTAAAGTATAACAATGTATATACGGGCAACAGGAAATATCTCTCCGCAAAAGACCTTTGGTCACCTTCCGTTCTTAATGGAACGGGTGGAATATTCCGGTAACCGCCTGGCCTGTATTGAGCCTGATTACAAAGAATTCATAGATGTAAAACTGATCAGGAGAATGAGCCGCATCATACGCATGGGCGTGGCCGCAGCCATGGAATGCCTGCAGGAAGGAGGGGTTAAAGTGCCCGATGCTATTATTACCGGCACCGCTTATGGTTGCCTGGAAGATACCGGATTGTTCTTAACCAAGATGGTTGAGTTCAAAGAAGAATTGCTTACACCTACTGCATTCATACAATCAACACACAATACGATCGGTGCACAAATCGGACTGATGCTTCAATGCAATAATTATAACAATGCTTTTGTGCATCGCGGGTTTTCTTTTGAAAGTGCCCTGCTCGATGGGATGCTGTTATTAAAAGAAAAGGAAGCCGGCAATGTTTTGGTCGGTGCCATTGACGAGATCACCAATACCAGCCATGCCATATTGAACAGGATGGGTTTGTATAAGCAGGGGCCTGTGTCAAACCTGGATATTATTAAAAAGCGTTCCAAAGGAACGATAGCGGGGGAAGGCGCCTCATTCTTTTTATTGGCGAATGAAGCATCTGCTTCTGATTATGCGAAACTGGATGGGTTAAAAACTTTTTACAAGCCACAAGGAATAAAAGAAGTAGAAGATCAAATTGTTTCTTTCCTGGCCGATCGATCGGTCTCATTTAACGATATCGATCTTATCATTACCGGCAGGAATGGTGACAACAGAACCGATAAGGCCTTTGACCAGCTGGCAACAGGTATTTTCAGCAAAAACGATACAGCCGACTATAAGAACTTATGTGGTGAATATCCAACTGCAAGCGCTTTTGCGTTGTGGGTGGCTGTGAATATTATCAAGTCGGGAAGAGTACCGGCGACCATAGAATATACCGGGGCAAAAGAAAAAAACATCAAAAGGATTTTAATTTATAATCATTACCAGCATATCCATCATTCTTTATTATTGATCTCGGCATGCTAAATTTCAGGAATACAAATACCTTTTTTGCCGGTCTGCTCCTTATATTGATCGGGATTCACATTAAGTATGGCATTCCGGTTTATGTATATCCGTTGTTATTCGTTGCTTATTCGCTGATCATTTTCTATGGCTGTTATTATGTTGGCTCAAATTTTTTTATTAAGATCGTTTGCTCGGCTGATACTGACAGAAAAGAGATCGCAATTAGTTTTGATGACGGCCCGGCTATAAACCATACTCCCGGAATATTACAATTGCTGAAACAGGAAAATATTAAAGCAACTTTTTTTTGTATCGGGAACCGAATTGCAGGTAATGAAAATATTTTAAAGCAAATAAAAGATGACGGGCATACCATCGGTAACCATAGTTATTCCCATCATTTCTGGTTCGATATGTTCACATCTAAAAAAATGCTCAATGATATGAGGATGATGGACCAGGAAATGGAAAGAGCAACCGGCCTCATACCAAAATTATTCAGGCCCCCTTATGGGGTGACCAATCCTAATTTAAAAAAAGCGATCATCAATGGTGGATATACTCCCGTTGGGTGGAGTGTACGAACCATGGATACAGTTATTAGCGACGAAAAAAAATTGCTCGGCAAGATCAATAAGGCAATCAGGCCCGGCGCTGTTTTTCTTTTTCATGATACGAGTAAAACCAGCCTGGATGCGCTTCCTGCATTCATAAGAGAAGTTAAAAATAGGGGCTATGCCATCATCCCGTTGGATAAATTGTTAGCTTTGCAGCCTTATGCGTAAAATAATACTGATATTACTGGTACTGGTTGCGGGAATTACTTCCAAAGCCCAATATACAGGCTATACCCCGGTGGGAGATCTTGTGAAATTCAAAGCAGATTTTGCTGCTGCTACCCTTAGAACAAATTCAATTAAAAGCGATTTTATACAGGAAAAGAACCTGGCCATGCTTTCAGAAAAGATCATATCCAAAGGCAAATTCTGGTTTAAAAAGGAGAACCAGGTGAGAATGGAATACAACCAGCCTTACCAATACCTGATGATCATAAACAAAGACAAGGTTTTTGTAAAAGACGGGCAAAAGGAAAATAAAATATCTACCAAATCCAATAAGTTGTTCCAGCAGATCAATAAGATAATGATCGATTGCATGCAGGGAACGGCACTCAATAATCCCGACTTTAAAACAAGGGTATTTGAAAATAAAAATGCATCACTTGTTGAACTGACGCCTTTGACCAGGGGAATGAAAGAGCTATTCAGATCGATCAATGTAATTGTTGACAAAAAAGATTTTTCTGTTGTCACGATTGAAATGCAGGAACTGTCCGGCGACAACACCCTTATACGTTTTACAAATAAAGAACTGAATGCTACGATCCCGGATGCGTTATTTACTATTAAGTAGTTGCCTGTTCGTATTGTTTGCCTGCTCAGCAGCGTACAAGCAAATGCAACCAGCGACCGGTAATGTAAATGGTTTGCAAAAATTCAAACCTGCTATTACTGTTGCATTATACAATACACAGGTAGACATAGTTGGCAATCATTTGAGCGGGTTGCTGCTTATAAAAAAAATGCCGGATAGCAGTACCAGGATGTTATTTTCCAACGAGATCGGTTTTAAATTCTTTGATTTTGAATTTGCGCCCGATGGTAGTTTCAAAGTTTATTCAATTATTAAGCAGATGAATAAAAAGTCTGTATTAAAAACACTTCGCAAGGATCTTGAGCTGGTATTAATGGAACGGCTGGATAGTTCAAACGTATCCGTTCATACAAGCGATGGGCTTTTATATTATGTCTTTCCTCAAGCAAAAGGATATAATTATTATATCACGGACAGTACGGGTGATAAACTGGTTCGAATGGAACGTGCATCCAAAAAGAAAACGGTGGTTGAAGCAATCATGCAAAATTATATCAATGGCATACCCGATACCATTGGTATTTCCCACAAGACATTTAATTTCAGCATTGGATTAAAACGAATAGAAAGATAATGTTACAAGGAAATTTTTTTGATATCAGCAACATCGAGACAACGGGTTTTGATGTAAAAGCCGAACTGCTGATCAATACCAGCCATAAAATATTTGAAGGTCATTTTCCCGGTCAACCCGTTGTGCCAGGCGTTTGTATGATGCAAATGGTAAAAGAGATCCTGGAAAAGGTCAGCGGGAAAAAAACTGACCTGGTAAAGGCCCATGAAATGAAATTCCTTGCACTCATAGATCCGCAACAAAACAATTTGATCAGCGCCGGCTTAAAATATAGCATGGAAGAAAACGGGCAGGTAAGTGTGGTTGCCGGTTTCTTTAAAGATGAGCTTACCCATTTTAAATTTAAAGGACTGTTTGCTTTTCAGTAACGGTATTCACTGATATTGTTTTTTCCTGCGCTTCGGACCTTTCGGGTATGAGCCAATTGATCAGGTCAAGTGCGGGACCCGTCATAAAAGTGGTTACCAGCGCCATCAACACCATCATGGCAAATATTTCCGGTGAAAGGATGCCAAGGTCATAACCAATATTCAAAACGATCAGTTGCATCAGCCCGCGGGTATTCATCAATACACCTATTGATAAACTATCTTTCCAGTTTTGCCCAACCATTCTTGCAGCAAGGGCACTGCCCCCGAACTTACCACTAACGGCTACCAGCAGTATCCATCCGAATGTGACCCATAAATGTCCCTGGTTCAACAAACCGATCTGGGTCTTTAGCCCTGTGATCACAAAGAACAAAGGAAGTAATAATACAATACTTACGTCTTCAATTTTATCAATAACAATTTTGCGGAAGCTAAAACTGGATGGCATGATCACACCTGCAATGAATGCACCAAACAATGAATGTATGCCGATGATGGATGTGATATAAGAAGATATGATCAGCATAATGAACAAGATCGCTATAACGGGCGTCCGCTTTGTTTCCTGGTTGGCATAAACATGTTCAAGCCTTACCAGTGCAGGGCGCACCACTTTCAGCATCAGCAATACATAAGCAATTGCCAAACCAATAGTATACAAAGCGCTGATGGATGAACCTGATTTTACCAATGCGATTACGGCAGCCAGTATACACCATGCAGTTAGGTCATCGGCTGCGGCACATGTTAATGCCATTGCACCCAGCCTGGACCGGGTTAACCCTTTTTCCTGCAATATCCTCGCAAGTACCGGGAAAGCAGTGATACTCATGGCAATTCCCATGAACAGGGAAAAGGATAAAAAAGTAATTCCTTCGGGTGCATATTCATTATAAATAAAATAAGCAAGTCCCATCCCCAGCGTATAAGGGATAATGATACTCGCGTGACTGATGATCACTGCGCCATAAGCCTGCTTACCGATGGCTTTCAGGTCCAGTTCCATGCCGATGATAAACATAAAAAGGATCAGGCCTATCTGGCTAAGGAAATTGAGCGTACCCAATGAAGCTGCCGGGAATAAAAAATGATTTATATGCGGAAAAAATAAGCCAAGAATTGATGGCCCCAATATGATGCCTGCAACAATCTCACCGATGACGGCAGGCTGCCGGATCTTTTTAAATAAATATCCGAACAAGCGTGCAAAAGCTATAATGATGATGATCTGGAGGAGCAGTACGGCCAGGGGTTCGGAAAGGCTATGGTTAAATGAATCTGAAAAAACATGAAAACTACTGCGGGCTGTGGTATCCTTGGCTTGTTGTGCCTGCTGCACTGTCAATGCCGGATTCTGCAATGCATTACCCTGTTCTATGATCCAGTAAATAACAGCGCCTAATCCCGCAACTATCACTATATAAAAAAGCGTGCTCCATTTCTTCTTCATAAATAATAGGGCATTTTTTGTCTAAGTATTTAGTGGGAAAATTTTTATAAAAACCGTGATAAAGTTATCCGGTTTTTTTTATTTTAAAGATTTTATTAAATCAATGTGCAATTTGATTTTTGAATAGGGGATTAAGATACATTTGTACCTGTTCTATCACCGATATATATTGTTTTTTAAATCAATGTGCAGTTTATGAAAAGACTACCTTTTTTTTGCTTGCTGATATTATTTTCGTCGCTGTCAAAGGCGCAGTTCTTACAAATGGCAGAGGGTCCTGTTTTTCCTGATCCGGTACCAGGGATTTCCAGGATATTACAATTGAAGAATGGCAATACCATGTTCGTGCACATCAACCCGGATACCGCATGGAACATTCATGTTTATGACGCCAAGTACAAAGCAAAAACAGAAACGAATATAGAACCTGCATTCGGTAAGCTGAAAGCGGGTAATGTGGAAGGTATCTTCGAAATAAATGCTGATGCTGTAATATTGATAAGTGACAAAGATGAAAATGCCATATTGCTTTACAGGCTGATCATTGATGGCGTAACCGGGAAATTAAAAGAAGAAAAACAAATTGCTGCACTGAGATTAAATCCTGTAAAAAAAGCAGATCAAAAAACCGCTTTGGCCCAGCCAGAGCTTCATGTTCGCAAAGACCCCAATAGCGAGAATTACGCGGTTGCAATAACCAGTGGTTTGGCTTCTGATAGCAGTAAAAGAATTGAGATTATTTTATATGGAAGTGACAACAAAGAAATAAACAGGGCTTTTAACACAACATCAGTTGAAAAATATAAGTACCTGAAGTATGTTGATATGGTAGTGATCGGGCCCGGCCAGGTCGCAGCAGTACTTTATGGGTACAATATAAAAGATAGGGATGACAATGAAGCTGCACTTTTTTTTGCAACACTTGATAAAGCAGCAAAGACGGTTGCTGTTAAAGAAATGGATTTTTCCAATGACCTCGCCATTGAACGCGGTATCACAAGGTATGATCCGCAAAGCAAAAGGATCCTGATGCTGACGACGGCTAAAGTATTCAGCGAATCCGGTAAGCTTAACGCTTACCTTGGTTTCATAGATCCTTCAACGAAAACGCTTTTAACCAATACGATCGTACCGGGAGAAAAACTGAATAATAAGTATGCTGAAGTATTTGGCAAAGGACCTGGTTATGCCGGTATCCCCCAGGATATGTTCATTAATGATAATGGTACCGTTACTATTTTATTTGAAGAAATGGAAGTGCTCAAGGAAAAAAATGCGGCCGGTCAATCGATCAGGAATATGGCAGTTGCTACCTATGATAATGAAGTTGAACTAAAGAGCAGTTATTTTATTCCAATGGATCATTATATTGCTGATATCACTTTACAATCTTTTTACCAGTCTGAAAGGGAAACTGCCGGCCAGCAATTCTTAAAAGATAACCAGTATAGATCAGGGCTCTATATAAGTGATGGCCACAATAGTTTTGTTATATTGAATGATTCAGAACTCAATGCCCAGGCAACATCCAAAGGCAAGGTAACGCGGTTTAAAGAAACCAAAGATGCAGATGCATTTTACTATTTGCTCGCAGGTACAGGAACAGTACCAAGTGGCCAATATGTTTTTGGAAAGCCAACAGGTAATCATAAGACAGGAGTGTTCTCCGTGTTTGATTACGACCGGGCAAATAATGTACTTGTCACATTAAAGACCGAGAAAGAAGGCGCCCACCCGGGCGTGAAGCTGGTATGGCTACAGCCATGACTTGTATCTTCTTATATATTTAAAGATCAAGCTGTTGATTTATATGGACCTGTTTTGAAATCATGAACGGCCTCTTTTGGTCATATTAAAAGCAGTACCTTTAGTAACAACAATCATGTATGAACGAATTCGACAGCATTATCATTGGTTCCGGGGCAGGCGGGTTATCAACTGCACTGTGTCTTGCAAGGGCAGGGCAAAAAGTTGCTGTCATTGAACAACATTATGTTCCGGGAGGATGGTGCCATAGTTTTTATATTGATGGACATCGCTTCAGTCCCGGCGTACATTATATTGGTTTACTCGATAAAGGGCAGTCAACAAGCAAACTATATGAAGGGCTTGGTATTGCCAATGACCTGGTTTTTTTCAGGATGAACCCGGATGCTTATGAGCATTGCTGGATCGGGGATGAACGGGTAGACTTGCCTGCAGATATTGATCGGTTATATGAATCGCTGGGCGACAGATTTCCAAAAGAAAAGAAAGGATTAAAAAAATACCTGCAATTGGTACGGAATGTAAGCCGGGAAATTCACCTCATCCCAAAAATGAAGGGCCTTTGGGATAATATTACGATCCCATACCGTACCAGGCATTTGGGCAAATATGCTTTGTTCAGCCTGAAGCGTGTCGTGGGCTGGCACATAAAGGATCCTTTATTACAAAAAGTGATCAACATACAATGTGGTGATCATGGCTTGCCACCTTCAAAAGCAAGTTTTCCTTTGCATTGTGCATTGATGGACCATTATTTCCAGGGAGGATTTTATCCAATGGGAGGAGGAGCTGCCATAGTAAAAGCCATGACCAAAGCGATCAAAAAATATGGCGGTGAAGTGCGGACAGGTGAAGGCGTTAAACGCATCTTACTGGAACGCACAGCCGATAACAAAAAATTCTGTGCCGTGGGTGTGGAACTGGAAAATGGTGAAAGACTAACAGCTAAGAATATCATCTCGAATGCTGATCCTGCTGCAACTTATAAAATGGTGGGAACAGGGAATCTCAGCAGTAAATTACAGGCAAAGCTAGCCAGGACCCGTTATTCAGTGACCTCGTTAATGTTCTTCATTACAGTGGATATGGATGTACGTAAAGCCGGATTGGATTCCGGAAATATCTGGATGATGCCCAACCGTGACCTGGATGCCCTGCATGAGGATCTCAGTGAAGCAGACCTGTTGGAAACGGATGAATTTACCGGGCTTTTTATAAGTTGTTCTTCGCTTAAAGATCCTTCCGGTTATAATGGAAAGCACCATACCCTTGAAGTAGTTACATTCATTGATTATGATGCTTTTAAATCACAACTTCCTGAAGGGGAAAAATATGCCGAAGAATATAAAAAATTCAAAGAACGGCTTTGCAATAAATTGTTGAACAGCCTTGAAAAAGTGGTTCCTGGTATTCGTGATCATATTGTTCAGCTGGAATTGGGTACGCCCATGACAAATGAATATTATATCAAGTCAACGAACGGAAATGTATATGGCACCGAAAAAGGATTTTACCAGACCGGGCCATTCTCATTCCCGGCTAAGTCTGAAATTGAGAACCTGTATATGTGTGGCGCAAGCATTATATCGCATGGAGTTGCAGGAGCCAGCTATTCCGGCGTGAAAACAGCTGCCATAATTCTTAATTGTACAGAAGAAGACCTGATAAAGCCGGATGATTCACAAGCCGTTCGTATCTATGATGCAGAAGACGATACCCACTGGCCTGAATGGCTGCATCAAAAAATGGCTGCTAAAAAAAGACGAACTGAATTTGAGCCTGCCGTGTTGTCAAAAGAATTTTAAACTGGTACGGAAATGGATACCTGCTCCCTCATAGGGATCTATTAAATTAAAACCGGTTCATGAAAAAAATTACTTTACTTCTTATTGTTTTAACCTGTTTATTAAAAGGGCATTCTCAAACTGACGCAACCAAGACTGACCTGCCGGGAAATATTATACTCAATGGTTTTACCATGATCAATGACGATCTCAATTTTCAAGGCACTCTACCAATTCCGGCTATTGACTCTGTAAATTCAAATCCTTTCGCCCTGGTGGCTGGTGGAAGTAAGGGAATTGGTTATGCAATTGCTGAGGCACTTGCAAAACGAAAGTTCAACCTTATACTTATTGCAAGGCACAAGGATAGCCTGGTCACAGCAAAGAATAAACTGGAATCAAAATACCATGTTCATGTGGAAATCGTGCAGTACGACCTTAGCAGGAATGAAGCAGCAACTGAAATTGCAAAGTGGTGTACAGATAATAATATTCCTTTAAAGATGCTTTGTAATGTTGCCGGCTTTGGCGGCTCCAAAGATTATTTGTCTTTGCCACTTGATTCACTTCGTTACATGATCAATTTAAATGTGGAATCATGCATGGCACTCAGCCTAACCTTACTGCCCTTACTGGAAAAAAATGCCCCTTCTTATATTTTAAATGTGGCCAGCATGGCAGGATTTGCACCCATCCCTGTAAAGAACATGTATGCTGCAACTAAATCTGCTGTGGTTTTTTTCAGCTACTCTTTACGATACCAGTTAAAAGATAAAAATATAAGTGTCAGTGTACTTTGCCCGGGACCAGTTTATACAAAGCCTGAAATTATAGAGGATACAAAAAAGAAACTTGGGTGGATCGGAGATCAAATGGCTGTTAGCCCCAAAAGGGTTGGTGAAATAGCTGTACGAAAAACATTGAATAAAAAACTGGTGATCATTCCCGGCACCTTGAATAAGGTAATGGCTTTCCTGGTAAGGGCATTGCCAATGAGGTGGATAGTTGCATTGTATGATAAACTGGGTGGGTGAGATGGTTAGCACTGAGCATGACGGACGATCGGTATACAGACAATATTAAGGCAATGATAGCAATATAAAACTGTGCTGGATCCCTTTATAATTATTGTAAATAAGCACATTTTTATAGGCAGCTGCTGAGCCTTTTCTTTTGATCATATGACCAGGTAATGATCCTTTTTGAAACAACTCACAACAAAGCCAGAGCCCCATTGCCGACGCGGTTGGATATTCCCCGCTGATATGCTTAAAGCGTGCTATCGCAACATCCGCTTCCACCACGGATTCACAGCGATCATAATATTTCAATAAACGGTTGTCCCCGTTCTCACCGGTCAACAAAAGGTCGATCTTTTCTCCTCCGGGTAAATATCTTTTAATAAAGCCCTGCAGTTTTTCTTTCATTACGGATTCATCTTCATGATGCAGTGTATCAACGGCATGAATTTTTGCGATAGCACCAGCCCTGGTTCCATTTACAAAGAACATCAGGGCAGCTTCACCGGCTATGCTTCCGGTTGAATTATTATCATACAAAGTTTTATTGGAAATGCTTTCTTTTTTATACCAGCCCTGCTTGTCTTCAAAATAATAATTGTAAGTGGATATGTCATCTACTGCTCCAACCAGGTAATTATTCAGGGGATATTCAGCAAGCAACATATCTGCATCGATCATTGCAAATTCAAAAGCCAGTCCAAGTTGCAAATGAGTGATATTGTATCCATGATTTTTAGTAAGCAAACCTATTTGTGCAGCAACTGCATTGGGAGTGCTTTGCACAAAATTTATCGGTGTAAGCAATCCTTCTTCATAATCAATGATCTGGTTGAGGAATTTCACACAATCTTCTTTGCCTCCATTGGCTGTTCCTATGATGATCCCATCGGGCACCGGCGTATTTTGTAAAACCGGCATAGCTGCGCCAACACCCATTCTCACTGCTTTACCCATTCTTCTTAATATGCCGGGAGGGATGGCTTCATAAGAAGGCTCTATTGCCTGCAGTTTCCTGTCAGTAGGTTCATGCAATATATTTATATCAATATCTTTAAAAGTTTGTTGGGGAGATATACAGGATGTTTGATGTATATAAAACATATATCAGGCTTTGGAAAATATCAATGATGAACAATTGCCGCCAAAGCCAAAAGAGTTTGACATGATATGTGTGAGTGTTTTCCTGGTATAATTTTCAACAGGCTTTAACCCGGTTGCTGGTATGGGTTCATTAAAATTAACAGCGGGATACAATTCCTGGTGAGAAAGATTCAAGATACAAAATACTGCCTCGATGGCTCCCGCTGCTCCCAGGGTATGCCCGATATTTGCCTTGGTAGAAGCAAATGCAGGGACTTTTTCAAACAAGCGAAGCATGGCAATACTTTCTACTTTATCATTGTTCTCTGTTCCGGTGCCGTGCGCATTGATGAAATCAATCGCCCCAGGATCCAGCTTTGCAGCTGCAAGTGCTTCTTTCATTACTTTGTAAGGACCAATTCCTTCATCCGACAAAGAAGATGCATGAAAGGAATCATTCGCATTTGAATAACCGCCCAGGGATGCATATATTTTTTTTCCTGCTGCATCAGATTCTTTTTCCAAAACCAGGAATGCGGCACCTTCTCCTAAATTCAATCCTTTTCTTCCTTCATCAAAAGGTGTACAGACCTCATTTGATAATATATGCAATGCATTAAACCCGTTGATGGTAAATTTCGCAAGACTGTCGGTCCCACCTACAATCGCCCTTGCCGCCCTTCCGCTCCTGATAAGCCGTGCGCCATACATGATCGCATTGGCCGATGATGAACAGGCTGTATTGATCGTATTGACGGGCCCATTCATTGCAAAGCGTTTCTGCAGGTACATATTTACGGAGCCATAATCATAAGAAGAAATATATTCCGAGCCCGGCAGGTCTTTTTTAGAATCCCGGTACATCTCGTCTGTTAAGCACATGCCGCCTACCGTATTTGCTGAGACCAGCGCCGTATCAAATGCAGATATCTCTGACCCTGTTGATCCGCTATCCGTAAGCGCTTCCTGCATTGTATGCAGGGCCAATAGCGTGGTGCGTGTAACGCCGGGCTCATGTGCATTTAATTTTTCTTTTAATGTATCGGTACTGATCTTAATCTCCCCGACAGGAAGGATGTCAGAAAATTTTGAAGAGAACATTTCCAGGCTGCCCATGCCGCATTTACCCCCGATAAGGGATACACGATTTTCTGCTACAGTATTTCCTATAGCACTGATCACTCCCATACCTGTAACAACGATCCTATCCAATAGATGATTTTATTTTGTGCGGTGTTTCTCTATGTAATCTGCCATGGTATTGATATCAACCAATACTTTGCGGCCTTCTTTGGGGTCTTCAATAACAATACCATATTCACGGTTGAGCAAAACGATCAGTTCAATGGAATCAATAGAATCAAGACCAAGGCCCTCTCCAAATAATGGCTCATTATCTTTGATATCATCCGGGTTTACCGATAGCAGGTTAAGGAATTCAACTATTTGTTTTTTTAACTGCTGTTTTAATTGTACTGTCTCCATGATAATTTTTTCAGATCAGGTTTTTTCTTTTTAAACCGTATAATGCAATTAACTGAATTAATACAGTAATACCCAATAAAGGTAAAATATTTAATAAAATATCCTTCAGTTTGCCCCCTTCCAGGAACAAACCATAATAAGCTTCCAGGCACCAGTGCAATGGCGATAATTTTATCACCTGCTGGAAAGATCCCGGCATGGCGAAACTCGGTACCAGCAAGCCCCCTACGGCTGCCAGCAATACAATTGATACAGCGCCTATCCCATTTGCCTGCTCCTGTGTTTTTGCATATACGCCCACGCAGATAGCAAAACTTACTGCGCACCAGCCACATATAAAAGAAACAATGAATAAGCCTAAAAGATCTGATGGTAGATTTAATTTTGGCAATCCCAATGTAGGAAAGAGCCAGACACCAATAGCAAAAATTACTGCTGCCTGTAGCAAGGTAACAAACAAGTATGTGAGCTGTTTCGAGATCAATGCAAGCAGGTAATTGGTTGGCAATGTTTTTAAACGGATAAAACTCCCGCTCAGTTTTTCTCTTACAACACTACTACCCAGTGATATCACTACAAAGAACATGGCAAAGATCGTCCATGCCGGGATGTTATGCTGCGTGGCATTGGGTATGGTTTTGCTTCCATCTCTTGATATGGGAATTTCATTGATAGCAACCTGGTTGTTCATGATCTCGCTTTCAAGCGAGTCAGGGATGTTTTTTTCATTCAGTGAATAGTACAGGCTTTTTATGACCTGCTTGCTTTGCACCATTTGTAAAGTGCTGCGCAATGCGCCTTGAATGGATCGCCGGAAAGATTCCTGTAATACGGGATGATATAATAAACTGATCGGCTGTAAACTATCTGTATTTATTTTTACGGAATCTGTTTCCAGGCCCAGGTTTTTCAAAGCTTTTGATGCGGTTGCCTTTGCCCTTGCCTCCACTTTCTCAGAAAAATCCGTTGGAATGATGATAGCGATCAGTGCATCTTTTTCGTGCATGCGATCGGATATTTGTTTTTCAGTCTCATTTGCTGCTACTTTCTTCACATCAAACATCCCCACTTTTTCAATAGCACTTACCAATTGCTGGCTGGATTCTCCTTTATCCCTGTTGCACAAAAGCAACGGCACTTTATTTTTGTTCACCAGTTCAAACGTGCTGTTCTGCGTGGCCGTGATCACAATGGCCAGTATGATGGGCATCACGAACATGAATATCAACCCAACTTTATCGCGGGTCAATATCTGCACATCTTTTATTATGGTTGCCCAAAGTTTATACATCTGAAATAAGGAATAAGAAATTAGGAATAAGGAATAAGGAAGGGGCCGGTTTTTGCCGGTATAAAATAAGAAACTGCGATACACAACTGCGCTCAACTTTCTTATTTCTTATTTTGTATTTTACATTTCTTATTTCCATTAGCTATCCCTGTAAGATTTACCCGTTAAATTAATGAACAGACCTTCCAGCCCTTCTTCCCGGTGATCCAATAACAATTGATCCAGATAATCGTGTACCAGGATCGTTCCATCATCGATCAATGCGATCCTGTTACAGAGATCTTCCGCTTCGCTTAACTGGTGAGAAGTATAAATAAGTGTCGTCCCGTTGGCATTCAATGCTTTCAGGTAGCTGATGATAGCCTGGCGGGTATGAACATCTACGCCAACAGTTGGCTCATCCAAAAATAAAATTCTTGGAGTATGTATCACACCGATCGCAAGGTTTACCCTTCGTTTCATACCGCCTGAAAATTTCTGCACCGGCTTGTTACGAACATCAGTCAATCCGAGTACTTCTAATAATTCGGCCGATTTATTTTTAATGGCTTGTTTTTCCATCCCCGACCATGCGCCAAAAAAAGAAAGATTTTCGAGTGGGCTTAGCTCCTGGTAAAAAGAAAAATCCTGCGGCACGAAGCCAAAATATTTGTTGATCTTTTTGCGGTTTGTTCTTACTTCTTCGCCAAAGAGTTTTATGTTCCCGCTTTGATAGGAGAGGAGGCCTGTCATGCAATTCATAAGGGTTGTCTTGCCTGCGCCATTTGGGCCAAATAATCCGAAACGTTCTCCTTCAGCTATTTCAAGGTTTAGTTTGTTGAAGCAATTGACAGCCTGGCCGGGATATTTGAATTGGAGGTTCTGTATACTTACTGCTGCATTGCTCATGTATGCCATTTTATTTTTGACAATGCCTGGAATGCATTTTTTTCTATTTCAGAAATTTGTATAAGGTAATCACCCATTACGTCAAAATCTGCCTGGCTGCCGATACGGCCCTTGTAAATACCGGCGGCCTGCACAGCAGCATTGCGCCATATATCACCTGCCTGTGTAAATGTTTTTGATATTTCCAGTAATGCATCATTTGGATGAAATGCATGCGACTGTTGTAAGAATGCAGCATAGATATACCTGAACCCGCCACCGCCTGTGCCGATCTCTTCCTGCATGCGAACCAATTGTGCCAGGTAAAGGCCCGCTTCTTTTTGTCCTAATTTATCCCGCCACTTTTTTATTTTTCTTCCTGTGGTAGCGATCCCTTTTACACCCGCAATATTACCAGGTATGCGAAGCATATGCATCACATTTCTTTTGATACCGGCTTCAATTGCTTTGGCTATTTGCTGGTCTGTTACGATCTTACCTTCTTTTGGATAATAAAGTTGCCCCCTTGGTGCCAATGCGCCTTTTGCAAAACGCACCCTTTCCAGCTCATAAGCGGATAAAGAAGTTACATCTTCCATCACCGGGTCGCTGATAAGGTAACGGTCACCTTCCTTTCCAAAAACAATTACATTGTGCGCATTGAAATGAAAGCGGTATTCTTTTGGGAAATAACTGAGGTAATAAACACCCACCTGGCAACCAACGGGCTGGCCTGCCTGCAAACATTCCTGTAAATATTTTTCGGCCGATTCTTTTGAACTGAATTTTTTTCTGACAACCGGGACATTAAGTGAATTGCATGTCCTTTTGAAGATAAGCCCCGGCATGGTGCGGAATGCGATGGCGGGGCCCTTGTTTATTTTAAGCAAAGGGATGTATATGTAAAATAAACCTGAACCAATTCCAAAAGCAAGCGGCTCCGTTATTTTATCTACACCGATCGATCTTAATAAATTTGTAGTAACCCCGTTCTCGCAATGAGCTGCCTGCAAATGTTTAAATTCATGCTTCATGCACATTCATGGTTTTTAATTCTTCCACACTTATATTAAATGCTTCGGCGTATTTTTTTAATTTTTGTTCAGGTAGGGTTTTAAAAACGGAAGGCTTTAAATGTTGTTTGATCGTCCATTTCCAAAAGCCGGTATAGGCTGAAACAATGCCAATATCCATCAGCCTCAGTTCAATGAAATATAATATCGGGCTTGCCTCGTTGTTGAGTACTTTCCGGCGTGCATCATTGATCCTTTGTTCAATATCTTTCCAGGCCACATCCAGGGCAATCGCTTTTACTTCCCAGCCGGTGCTTAATTCGGTTGTATAGTTGCCCGAACTGTCCACAGCATAAACTACTTCCTTGGTCAGTTTATTGAGGGCGCCGTCATCCTGGGGAATATCTTCTTTTTTCATTTGTAAAAGCTTTTAGCTATTAGCCATTAGCTGTTAATAATATGATTTATGCCGAATTTGTAAATGCTACAATATCTTTATTAATTGTGTCAAATTAAATACTGCTAAAAGCTAACAGCTATTCTCAACATACCGTCAGCAAACTGTACATATAAGAGAAACGGGCGCTTTCAGGAACGAGTAAGAATATCTTATCACCTACCTTTAATTTCCCGCTGTGGAATAATTCATCAACCATAAAGTATACAGAAGCAGCTCCTACATTACCTACCTGGCTAAGGTTAACAAACCATTTATCATAAGTGATACCTGTACCGTTTACGATCAGCTGCTGGAAGATCTTGTCTTTAAAAAATTCACTCGACATATGAGGAAGGAAATAATCGATCTCTTCTGATTTGATACCATGCTTGTCCAACGCGGCTTTTACCCCGATGCCACCATATAACACGATGTTCTTACTTAGCAATTTCACATCCTGTTTTATACTGAGTATCGATTCTGCCATTAATTCCTGCGGTGTATAATCGAGGTAACTTTTTAAAGTCCCATCCTTTTGTTTTTCGCCTCCCATATACATACATGGTGCCAGTTCATTTGCCCAGGAAAAGCCTTCCATCCATTCTACACGCAGGCTGATACCTTTTTCATTCTTTTTATCAGAGATCAAAAATGCTGCAGCGCCATCAGACAACATCCACCTTAAAAATTCTTTTTCAAAACCGATATAAGGATCATCAACCAGTTCTTTCAGCCTTTGAGCTTCGTCTTCAAAATTCGAGGAGACAAGGGAAACGGAGAATCTTTCCGAACCCGTTGCAACAGATCGATGAACGCCTCCTGCCTTGGTTGCCAGATAAGCATATTTGAATGCATGCATACCTGCGCAACAAACACCTGATGGAGAGATCACTTCAACAGCATTTGTTTCGGGTAACCAGCCATGCACCATTGCAGCATGCGAAGGCATCATCTGGTCGGGCGAAGATGTGCCGCAGCTAAGTAGCTCTATCGATTTGATATCCTCCGGATTTTCTTTAAACAATGCTTTTACTGCCATTGCAGCCATTTGCGCATTGCTGTGTGTGGACTTACCTTCTTTATTAAGTGCATAAAACCTTCGTTTGATCCCATTGTTCCTAAGTACAATGGCTTTTGACCTGGAAGGTGTATCATTGATATATCCCAGGTATTCTTCCATCTCCTCATTTGCAATAGGCTCATTTGGGAAAAAAGACGATGTATTATTTATATATACCTCTTTAAGCGACATTTTTTTGATTGATTAATTTACTCCTGAATAATATTGTTTTTGCCTTTTAATACGCCCGGATAAAAATGGTTTAAAAAATATTGCATCTACTGTCAATATGATCGGGGCTGCTATAAACAATGCAATTATAAGATAATATTTGTATGCTACAAGCCACGCCGTCTTATTTTTTCTTTTGACAATAATTCCGGCCCATACTGCAAAAATCTTCCTTGCTTTTGATTCAATGAACATTAAATTATATTTCACTACAACAGCTTTCTGTTCAACCAGTTCATCCTGCATTCCATCATAATTTCCTTTTGTAAGATATTTTTGTATAGTGTTGCCATATACTTTGCAATGATCAATATCCTCATCTGAAACACCGGGTTTTGGAAATATATTTAAGTAACGGTCTTTTTTCCCGTTGAACATCCAATGAAAAATGGTCACAAAGCTGATGAAGTTTGCATGATTGTCAACCAACGCAATATTCCCTACCAGTTTTGCACCCGATTCCTTCAATGAACTTTTAACCCGTTCCATTGCACTGATCCACATATTACGGGCTCCTGTGATCGTTATAACGGGTGTATCCTTTAAAACATTTTTTATGGAAGAATGGGTCAATATTGAATTTGAAGGAATGCTGGGTGAGAGGAACCATGCCTGGTAACCAAAGATGATAAGGTCGTATGCTGTTTCTTTAATTTGAAATGGCCGGAGTTCTGTTGGCACACCTGTAACACAATCGGGCATTACAGCAAAAAAGCTTTTCCCCTTCCATGGAAAAGGATAGGGTGTGGCAGGTTGAACACGAATGGTCTCAACTTTATGGCCTGCTTCAACGAGCGGGCCGGTTAGGCTATTGATGATATCACCCAGCTGCCCTGACTGGGAATAATAGATGACCAGAACTTTTTTACTCATGCGATACGTGGCTAGGGTGTTTTTAAGACCTTTGATTTTTTACTGTAATCATTTATCACTTGCTGAAGAAATAGCGGAAGGCTTTTAAAGTTTGTCTGTATCAACCTGCTGTCTTCTTCCAATTGACTCCTGTACTTCACGATCTTAGGAGCATGTTCTTGTATGATCACACGCAGGAACCGGTATTCTGTATTGTTGGCATCTTTTGATATGGAAGACTCCAGTTTGGAACGCCCGGATTTGAACAGGCTCAGTTTTTCTTTTGCAGTACCGGCAAGCCCGGCTTTTTTCATCAGCAAAGCACCTTCATAAGCTTCTTTTTCGGCAACAGATGAGCCCTTGATGATAATGAGCTGTGCATTGATTTCCTCTATCTTGTCGGAAGACATAGCTGCATAAAAAACGGATCTGTCAAAACCCTGGCCTGCTCTTTCAGCCTGCCCGATCATACCTGTAAAAAAAAACAGGAGGCAAAAAATGACTTTGAATTTCATCATATTATTCATTAAACTTCAAACTAATTATTGAAAAATATTCAACCAGGAGGATTTATTGTCAGCCTGTGTTTGAGCGGATAAAGATACTGCATTTATTTTTTTTGTCATCCCTTTAGGTATCAATAAGGCTGTATGTTTAACAGGCAATTTGGTTTTATTATCTCCACTATGGCCGAACGCGTATAGTTGCTGCAGCGAAATCCATCTTAAGATCCGGATTTCATTTTCAAAATGATTTTAATTTAACCGTATAAGGATGTACATTTGCGTCCCTATAAAATGATAATTTTTTTTGGGATTGGAGAGTTGTCCGAGTGGCTGAAGGAGCACGCCTGGAAAGTGTGTATACGGGAAACTGTATCGAGGGTTCGAATCCCTCACTCTCCGCTAACCTATATAGCTTCGGCGAAAGAGGTCTTTGGTCATATTTGCGGAATCATTATATTTCAACGGTCTGCGTCCTTTCCTCATTCCAAAACTTTTTCCATTTGCATGCTGCGTGAACCCTTTATCAATACCTGTGCATTTGTAAGATGTTCCTGTTTATACCATTCCTTTGCTTCAGATACATTATTGAAATGTATAAAATGTTGAGGAAGCTGTTTATAATCATTTCCCACCAAAATAACTTTATACCATTGGTGCCTGTTGATCAGGGTTACCAGGCGCTCATGTTCATGAATACTTTCATTCCCCAACTCCATCATCCCGCCGAGCATCAATACTTTTTTATTTCCAGGCATAATTGCAAAATTCTCAACAGCGGCTTTCATGCTGGAAGGGTTTGCATTGTACGCATCCAGTATGATCCTGTTGCTATCTTTTTCGACCAGTTGTGAACGGCTGTTGGACGGAGTATATGCTTCCAATGCATTTTTTATTTTCACATCATCAACATGGAAGGCTTTACCTATACAAACTGCAGCAAGTATATTGGGTAAATTATACCCGCCAACCAAATGAGTTTTGATCTCATTGATGCCGGCACCCTTACTGATCTCAACATGCAGGAATTCATTGCCTGCCTCTTTTATTTCCCGGCCGGTGATATCAGCATGCTCCGTCCCGTAACTGATAATAACGGGAATACCTTTACTCATTTCTACGAGGTAATCATAATCATTGTAAATAAAAGCAACGCCATTGTTCTGCTTAAGATAGTCAAACAGTTCACCCTTGCCTTTTCTTACGCCTGCTTCGCCGCCAAAGCCTTCGAGGTGGGCCTTTCCGCAGTTTGTGATCATACCATGTGTTGGTAAGGTATATTTACAATATCCTTCTATTTCTTTTTGATGATTGGCACCCATCTCGATCACAGCGATCTCAGCGTCCCCTTTCACTTTGAGGATCGTTAATGGTATACCGATATGGTTGTTCAGGTTTCCTCCAGTAGTATAAGTTTTGTAAGTGGTGGATAGAACAACATGTATCAATTCCTTGGTTGTTGTTTTACCATTGCTGCCTGTAATAGCAATAAAAGGGATGTCGAATTGCTGCCGGTGTTTTTTTGCCAGTTGCTGTAATGTATCAAGACAATCATCTACCTGGATGACATGCTCATTTTTAATACCCGTCACTTCATCAACAATACAATAAGACGCTCCATCATCAAGTGCTTGTTGTGCATAATTGTTGCCATTAAAACTGGGCCCCTTGAGTGCAAAAAAAATATCTCCTTTTTTTATTTTTCTTGAATCCGTTTCTATACTTGGATTTTTTAAATAGAGCTGGTATAGATCATTTATTTCCATAGCAGCAAAAATAGGAAATAGCTGTTAGCTTATAGCTACATGCTAACAGCTAATGGCAACCAGTAGTAAAACAAAAACCCCTTCAGATTAAAAAAGCTGAAGGGGTTTTAATTATTTTTTTAATTAATTATTATTTCTTTTTACGGCCATTCTGTTTACGTTTTCCGAAGATATTCCCCTCTTTAAATCCGGGGCCTTCAGGCGGTCCGAGGTATGTTTGAGCACAACGGAAACCAATGGTACTTGCAGCCTGGTCTTCTTCCATGAAACGGCGTGAACCCGGAGACAACCAATAAGGCCTGTCATTCCAGCTACCACCTTTTACTACCCTTGATTTATCACTGATCAGTGAACTAACACCATAACCATAGAACACCTGGCTGGCAGAATCACCATCCAGGTAATTGATCACATTATTATGCTGGTAATTTGAACGGTTCTTAACTTCTTCATCAGAGATATCAGCTTTTTTCAAACGGCCCATACTATCTCTTTCATATTCGCCCGAACTGTTCTTATAAAATTTCTGGAACTTATTACCACGGAAATAGTTGAAATCCTGTCCATCTACAGAGGTCATTGGCCTGTATACGTCACCAACCCACTCACTCACGTTTCCACTCATATTATATAAACCAAAAGAATTGGGATAAAATGATTTTACATTACCGGGAATAGCAGCACGGTCATTCAAACCTCCGGCGATACCCATGTTATCACCACTTCCGCGTTTGAAGTTTGCCAGGAATTTACCCTGCCAGCTTCCCCTGCGGTTATCTCTAAGCCCGTTAGGATTCTTGCTCCATGAATATATTTGTTGGTTGGAACGTAATTCCTCACCATTCTTGCTTTCTTTTTTACGTGGGCTGGGGTTTTGATCCAGCAAGCCATAAGCAGCATATTCCCACTCAGCTTCGGTTGGAAGGCGATAACCTTGTCCAAGTATTCCATCCTCCATTCTCACTGTACTGCGGGGTTTACCATTAACATCCTTTAAAGCGGATTTCTTGGGTTTATTTCTACCCTGTATCATTTCAGGGTTCATCAAATATGCGTCAGTATTAAAAGAGCCATCAGCACCGGATCCTTTCATTTCTCTTTTGATCGCGTCTTTTTTAAGGAATCCTTTGCTAACAAGGTTTAATTCATTCACACGATCTGTTCTCCAGATACAAAAATCATGTGCCTGCTGCCAGGATACACCAACTACGGGATAATAATTGTAAGAAGGATACCTGAAATAGTATTCAACATAAGGTTCATTGTATGCAAGCTCTTCTCTCCAAACAAGTGTATCCGGAAGGCTTTTATTCATGATAGATGTGTCATTGCTGAACGTATTTTCCAGCCAGTACAGGTATTCCCTGTAATGAACATTGGCTACCTCGGTCTCATCTATAAAAAATGAAGGTACGGTCACACGGCGTGGTACATTATTCCAGTCACCCATTACATCCTCTTCCTTGGCGCCCATAACGAATGAACCACCCTGTACGAATACAAGGCCGGGACCGGCTTTCGGATATTTAACTTTAGCAACATGGAAATTACCCATTTTCTTGTCATCGTAGCTCCAGCCGGTAACACTGGATTTGCTTTTCTTCTTGGCGCAAGAACTCAATGATAGGGCTGCCATAGCCACAATGATCAGATTTCTACCTGAAAATATTTTTTGCATATTCATTCGTTTTGCAAATTGATTAACGAAAGGTTTTCTTTATTTATTGTACTGAGGTTATACGAGATGCGAATATAAATACTTTCAATCAAACAGAAATAATTTTAAACTTAATGTTAGAAAATTGGGGAACCACCGCCATTTCGGTAACATCAAAAAAAAATACAATGCAACCCTTTTTAAATAAATACTGTAATAGTACTCATTATCAGCAGTTATAAAGACAAATGCACAATATATCCTGGATAAATTACGTTTTTAGTTCTTTAAATTCAACGTGCAATTATTTTCTTCTTAAGTTTGCAAAAGATTTGTTTTCAGTACTTTTGAAAATAATTTTTGTTTTTTTTAACAAGAAATTATATTTTTAGTTGGTGATTTGAAGAAATCTGCTATTTTTACAACTTAATAAAACTATTAAATCAACGCTTATAGAGGTAAGTCTACCTAACCAAGACAATTCAAACGCATGAAACAAGCAACTTTGAAACTAACTGCCCTAGTTATGTTACTGGGAGGTGTATGCACTACAACCAAGGCCCAAAACGCAGACGCGATCAACGTCGTAACTTCTGCAGTTCCTTTTTTACGTATTTCTCCTGATGCCCGCGCAGGTGGTATGGGTGACGCAGGTATCGCCACAAGTCCTGATGCAAATTCTAATTTCTGGAATATTGCAAAAACGCCATTTAGCAGCCATAAAGCCGGTATTGCAGTATCTTATACTCCTTGGTTAAATGATCTAGGTTTAAATGATGTTTATCTTGCTTCGCTTGCAGGATATTATAAATTAGATGACATGTCGGCTGTATCTGCTTCTTTAAGGTACTTCAGCCTGGGAAATATCCAGTTTACCGATGCGCTTGGAAACCCGTTACAAACATTCCGTCCAAGGGAATTCGCATTTGACCTTGGTTATTCCAGGAAATTATCAAACAAATTTGGTCTTGGTATCGCTATTCGCTATATCAGTTCAGATCTTGCAGGTGGTAATGTAAATGGCATACAATATAAGAAAGGAAGCGCTGTTGCAGGTGACCTTCATTTATATCATCATGGTGCAAAAGAAAACGGCCAAGGATTCAACTGGGGCCTGACCTTAAGTAACCTTGGTTCAAAGATCGCTTACACAAGTGATGCAACTCAAAAAGATTATATCCCCGCTAATCTTGGATTAGGTGGTGCTTATACTAAAGTATTTGATGCAGATAACAAATTGACCTTTGCTGTGGATCTTAATAAATTATTGGTTCCAACACCTCCGGATGTTTTGGATTCAGCCGGTTTGGTTGATTACCGTTCTAAAGGTGTTGTTAGCAGCTGGTTCAGTTCATTTGGTGATGCACCTGATGGCGGTGGAGAAGAACTTCGTGAAGTTACTGCTTCGATCGGCGCTGAATACTTCTACAAAAACCAATTTGGTTTCAGGGCAGGTTATTTCTATGAGAGCAAAGAAAAAGGCAACCGCAGGTATTTCACACTGGGTGCTACTGTTAAGTATAATATCGTTGGTTTGAATTTCTCTTATTTATTACCAACAGGATCAGGTGTAAACCGCAATCCATTATCAAATACACTGCGTTTCAGTTTGATATTTGACCTCGGAGGAAAGTAATTAACTAATATCATTATATTAAAAAGCGTTCCGTTCTGCGGAACGCTTTTTTTGTGCATCATTGCGAGGTACGAAGCAATCTTTTTATTTCATGCAGATCGCTTCTTACCCCGCAATGATGATGCTTTTGAAGCGCAACCTTTTTTATACAGGCATTTTTACTGATATTTACATATTATTACCGTTGTGATATCCGTAATCAACGGCTATCCATTCGGTATTGCACTAAGGCGTTTTGGGTTAATTTTAAAATTCATTTTGGTTTATATGGCATACAGAATTGGCTCCGGAATAGATTTTCATCAATTAGCAGCAGGCAGGCAACTTTGGATCGGGGGGGTATTGATACCCCATCATAAAGGTTCGGTTGGCCATAGTGATGCTGATGTGTTATTACATGCTATCTGTGACGCTATGCTGGGAGCTTTGTGCCTGGGTGATATAGGTGTTCATTTCCCCGATACAAACCAGGCCTATAAAAATATCGATAGCAAGATATTGCTGCAAAAAACTTTTAACCTGGTGCAGGAGAATGGCTATGTGATCGTGAATATCGACAGTACCTTATGTTTACAGGCGCCTAAGATCGCTCCTTTTATTCATAGCATGCAGCAGGCTATATCGGTGATTCTGTCTATAGAACAATCGGATGTGTCTATTAAGGCTACTACAACTGAAAAAATGGGCTTTGCCGGCCGTGAGGAAGGTTTGGTGGCTTATGCAACAGTATTATTGAAAAAAAATAAGAAGTGAGATCTATAAAAATATACCTGCCCTTTTTTGTTTTACTCGCGTGCTCCTATGGATCTCAGGCCCAGAAACAATTGAATACCTGGTATTTTGGAACAAGGGTAGGATTGAATTTTAATGTTATTCCTCCACAGGCATTAACAAATGGAATGGGAAATGCAATTGAAAGCTGTTCCACCGTTTCTGATGGTAGTGGCAATCTTTTATTTTATACCAATGGTATTAAAATTATTAATAAGCAACACCTGATCATGCAGAATGGGGATAATATTTTAGGCGACCTCAGCAGTACTTGTGGTGCTGTCATCGTTCAACAAGCCGGGCACGATGGTATCTATTATGTTTTTACGATCGGGTCTGCCGGCCAGTCATTGAAGGGATTTAAATACAGTGTTGTAGATATAAAAAGGAATGGCGGGCTTGGCGAAGTTATTCAAAAGAACAATTACATTGATGAGGATTGTTATGAAAAAATAGCTGCTGTGAGGCATTGCAATAAAAGAGATGTGTGGCTGACGGTCAGGATCTGGGATACAGACGAGTACCATAGCTACCTGCTTACATCCACCGGGCTAAACCCTGTGCCAGTTATAAGCCACACCGGGCTGGTCATAAATGGTATCCCAAACAATTCCATTGGAGCATTAAAATTCTCTGTTGACGGGACCAAATTAGTTGCAGTGCATTCATTTCAGAATGATTGTGTGGAACTAATGAATTTTAATAACATTACCGGCATCATATCTAATCCGATTGTATTCAAGCCAAATGCAATTGCTCCTGCACTGACCGGGGTCTATGGCGCAGAATTTTCCCCGAATGGGAAGTTGCTGTATATTTCTTCCAACAACAGTTCGGTTGACCCGGCTACACTTTACCAGTTTGATATCAGCTCAATGAATGCAGCAACCATACTTGCCTCCAAACAAGTGATTGCACAAACAAATCCATGGATCGGTGGCGGCCTGCAAATGGGTCCTGATCAAAAAATATATTATTCATTGTGGAAGGATACCTCGCTGTCTGTTATTGAAGATCCTGATGTATACGGGCCCGGATGTAATTTTGTCTTCAATAAGATTTTATTGTCCAAAACAATTTCCGAGCCATCCCAGTTTGGTTTACCTGCTGCTATTTCCAGCGACAATGTTGCTGATTTTGGCCCTTATAATTTTGAACGTGTAGGAGGTGATTGCAGGAACTTTGATGTGACCTTCCAGTTGAACAGGGTAACAGGAATTGATTCTGTCAGGTGGGACTTCGGTGATACACAGCAATCAACATCATTGGCGCCGATGCATCATTATAATGTATCGGGAAACTACAATGTAACCTTATTGGTATACAGTATCAATTGCGGCATCAATACCATTGATACCCTGACACAGAATGTTTTTCTTACAACGCCCAGCAGCCAGTTCCTTCCCGTGGATACAACGATGTGCGAAATAAAAGATCTTGCAATTGTAACCACTGTTACTGCACAAACATATTTATGGAGTACCGGTGCTGCAACAGCAGGAATTGTTGTTTCAGATACCGGTACATACTGGCTACAGATCGAAACGGATGGTTGTGTGTCGAGGGATTCAGTTAATATATACAAAAGACTGGCAGAAACAGTTAACCTCGGCAGGGATACTACTGTTTGTGTAAATAAACCTGTCATACTCGATGCAGGTATTGGAGGGGTGAACTACCTGTGGAGCACAGGTGATAATACCCGTACTATCCAGGTTTCAAAGCCCGGGATTTTCTGGCTTGAAGTGAGCAGTGCGACTAAATGCCCTGCTTCCGATACGGTAAATGTTCAGTGGGGTGATTGTGAATTATTCCTGCCCACGGCATTTTCTCCTAATGGCGATGGCTTAAATGAGACTTTCGGACTGATCAACGGGATCAATACAAGTGCTTTCTCAATCAAGATATATAACAGGAACGGGCAGGTGGTATTTAACTCTTCCGACCAGTTCAGGAAATGGGATGGCAGGTATAAGAATAAACCTGTACCCATGGGTGTATATCCGTGGATACTTACTTACACAAATAAAAATGGATACGTTCAAACCGAAACAGGAACGGTAATGCTGATCCGCTAATGGATCTTCCTGCAATCAAATTATGACCTGCTTAAAAATAAAGATCTTAAATACATCTCAAAATAACCCGCCTGAATACGCAACGGAAGGATCTTCAGGAATGGATATACGAGCTTTTTTGCCCGGGCCGGTTCATTTAAAACCCATGGAAAGAAAATTAATTCCCACAGGGTTATTCATTGAGATCCCCTGCGGTTATGAAGCACAAATACGTCCCCGCAGCGGCCTGGCATTAAAACAGGGAATAACCTGCCTCAATACACCCGGTACAATAGACAGTGATTACCGAGGCGAAATAAAAGTGCTGCTCATAAACTTAAGCAATGATGAGCAGGTGATAAGCAACAATGACCGGGTAGCACAAATGGTTATCTGTAGTGTTGAAAGGGCCGAATTGGTATTGGCACAGCAATTGGGTGATACGGGCAGGGGCAATGGAGGATTCGGCCATACAGGTCTTCAATAAATGAACCCATTCTAAAAAGCAATGAAGTACATAATTATTACAGCAATATTCCTGCTAAACCTGGCATTATTCAGCTGTAAAACAACCAGACAAATAAATAAGGTCATAGCTCCCAAAGACACTACAACCGTATTCGACAATAAATCGGCCGCAGATTCCATAAAGCTTGTTCGTGAAACACTCATAGCATTCGATGCCCATTACATAAATTTTAAAACTTTTTCTGCCAAGATAAAAGTAGATATTGAAGACAGTAAAGGCAAGCAGCCTGATATTACAGCAGTGGTAAGGATCATAAAGGACAGCGCAATATGGATGTCATTATCTGCCACATTCCTTAATATTGAAGTATACCGGGTTCTTATAACAAAAGACAGTGTTATCTTATTGAATAAGCAGGCAAGGGAAGTTCAGCGCCGGTCGATAGATTATTTGCAGGAAGTAGCCGAAATACCTGTTGACTATACGGCTGTTCAGGACATGCTCATAGGCAATCCTGTTTTTTATAAAGATTCAATAAATTCATATAAACAATCGGACGATTTCATCCGTATTACTTATGTTGGTGCTATTTTCAAAAACCTGTTGACCCTTTCAACGGAAACAAAAATATTAAAGCATATCAAACTGGATGATGTGGATATTTCAAGGAACCGGACTGCAGATATCACATACGACAGCTACGTGAATAACAATGATATCAATTTCTCCACTTACAGGCAGATCATTGCTTCTGAAAAAAACAAGCTTGATATCAGGCTTAATTTTAAACAGTATGAGTTTAACAAAGAATTATCAGTGTCGTTCAACATCCCCAAAAATTATAAATCGAAATAATCGTTATTTGCGTAAACGCGATATTTAAGCTACAGAATTTCATTCTGAATTGTATTTTTGTCAAAACACGTAAATTCAGTACATGATAAAACTCATTTTCACTGCCTTCATTTTTGTACTTTCCGTATTGCCATTTGCAGCACAGAGCCAAACCAGGGAAGAACTGGAAAAAGAAAGGCTGCAATTAAAAAGGGAAATAGAAGAAACCGAGAAGTTGTTGAACAGCAATAAGGCAGAAACAAACATAAATTTAAGGGACTGGAAGCTGATCAATAACAAGGTGAACCTGCAGGACAGGGTGATCGATAATATCAATAAAGACCTCCGTGTGCTGAACAATAACATGTACGGCATACAAAAGGATATTCACCGCTATGATAAACTCCTGGATACATTAAAACAGGAATATGCAAAAAGCATGGTGTATGCATATAAGAACCGCAGCAATTATGACTTCATGAATTTTATTTTTTCTGCCGCAAGTTTTAATGATGCTATCAAACGTTTGACATACCTTAAAAGCTATAGGAATTACCGGGAGATGCAGGGAGAGAATATTTTACGCACACAGGATCTCCGTAGAAAAAGAATAGATGATCTTGGAGGAACAAAAAAACAAAAAAGTGAGACACTGCAAACCCAAAGCAAAGAAATGCAGGCCCTCGAAACACAGCAAAAAGAAAAGGACAGGATACTTGCAGCACTGAAAAAACAAGGCAAGCAACTGAACAACCAGATCACTGCAAAGCAAAAACAGATGCAAAAGGTAAGCAATGCCATTGCTGCTGCTATCAAAAAGGCCCAGGAAGCAGCAAGAAAAGCAGCAGTGGCCAAAGCGGCCGATGAAGAACGCAAAAGAAAAGAAGCTGAAAAAGCACTGGCAAAAACAAATGCCGGTAACCCGGATGTTTCAAATCCGAATACTCCTACCAAATCAGTGATCGTCCCTGTAAAGCCAAAGACCTCAGCACCCAGGAATACGGAAAGTGTTTTGTTGAACGCAGGAAACACAGCATTGAATGCAAGTTTTGAAAAGAACCGTGGATCTCTTCCCTGGCCGGTGGACAGGGGCATCATTACCATGCACTATGGAAGGAATACATTGCCAAGCGGCAGTACCATGGATGTGACTTCTGTAACCATTTCTTCCAATATTGGTACGCCGGTAAAAGCGGTCTTTAACGGTACGGTCTCTACGGTTCAGACAGTAGAAGACATGCAGGTTGTTATCATACAGCATGGAAGGTATTTCACAACATACAGTAACTTATCCGGTGTAAACATACAGCGGGGACAGGAAGTAACGACCGGGCAGGTAATTGGAAAAGTAGCGGCTAATTTTGATGGCGATGGTGCCATTGATTTTTATATGAGCAATGAAAGCAGCAATTTTGATCCCGAAAGATGGCTTCGCCCACGCTAATTGAAAACTGTTCAGAAGAAATTAACATTGATTCACTGATTTTTTTAATATTTATCCCTCAAAATTTAATTTGCCGGGAAAAGTGCTTTTAATGTATAGATCTGTAAAGCAAAATCAGTGCAGGAAAGAAACTCACTAATATAAATTGTATTGGCTATTTCTTCCAATCTGTTGTTATCCTATTTAATTACTTTTTTATAAAGCTTTTCATATTGGGGTACAATATTATTGATGTCGAATTTTTTTGCCTGGGCCAATGCATTGGCCTTAAATTGCAGGAGTGTTTCATCATCCTTTAATATTTTTATGGCATTCCTGCTCATATCTTCCACATCGCCTACATCACTCATATAACCGCAATACCCGTTGATATTTATTTCAGGTAAACCCCCGGCATTGGTGGAGATCACCGGAACTTCTGCAGCCATGGCTTCCAGTGCGGCAAGGCCAAAACTTTCATATTCACTTGTCAATAAAAAAAGGTCAGCAATGGGAAGGATGTCTTCCATCTGCTCCTGCTTGCCCAAAAACTTGATCGACTCAAATGCCTTGCAATCTCTTGTCATGGATTCTATCTCTGGCCGTTCGGGCCCATCACCGATCAGCAATAATTTGGAAGGGATCTCTTTTTGGATCAGTAAAAAAGTTTTTATCACATCATCTACTCTTTTTACTTTCCTGAAGTTGGATGCGTGCACTATTATTTTTTCATTATTCGGGGCGATCAGTTTTTTAAAAGCATTTACCGGCTTCCTGTTAAAACGGGTCACATCCACAAAATTATGGATCACTTCTATTTCTTTATTGATCGTAAAATTCCGGTAGGTTTCTTCTTTCAGGTTATTTGAAACTGCGGTCAGCAGGTCACTTTCTTCCATAGAAAATGTAACTACCGGGCTGTATGTCTTATCCCGGCCAACCAATGTGATATCTGTGCCATGCAAAGTGGTTATTACGGGGATGATCTTATTTTGTTTTGCGAGGATCTGTTTTGCCATATAAGCGGCGGCGGCATGTGGAATTGCATAATGTACATGCAGGAGATCGATGTTATTATTTTTCACTACATCAACCATGGTGCTTGCCAGGGCTGTTTCATACGGCGGATAATCAAATAGTGGATAGGTGGGCACCCTTACCTCATGGTAAAATATATTGGTATGAAAACCGCTCAACCTTACCGGTTGCTGGTAAGTGATGAAATGTATATTATGGCCCTTATCGGCAAGTGCTTTTCCAAGTTCTGTTGCAAGTACACCACTACCGCCAAATGTAGGATAACAAACGATCGCTATATTCATAGTTAAATAACGTTTAAGTCGTTTAAGACGTTTAACGTTTAAACGACTTAAACGATTTAAACGGCCTGAACTTTCCGATAAAAAATTTCTCCCTGCAATTTACCGATTATATAAACACGTGTTTTTTATATTAATGATTAATGGTAAATGAGTAAGTTTGTTCATAATATTTTATTTATGAGGATAAGATTTATTTGCATCCTGCTCGCATTGGTGGCTGGGCTGCCTGCAACTGCCCAGGAAAATGATTCTGTAACAATTAAGAAGATCGCAGTTGAAATAATGACCAATGGTAAGGCTTATGAGAACCTGCGTTATCTCTGCAAAAAAGTCGGGCCAAGGCTGACCGGTTCTGCCAATGCACAAAAAGCAGTAGAAGCCACAGCACGTATGCTGAGAGAAGCCGGTGCTGATACGGTTTATTTGCAACCCTGTATGGTGCCTCATTGGATCCGCGGAGAAAAAGAAACCGGTTATATCAAACTCGCGAATGGAACCAATTACAAACTAAACCTCTGTGCATTGGGGCATTCGGTTGGGACAGGAAAGAATGGAGTGCTGGGTTCCGTTATTGAAGTAAAGAGTTTTGCAGAACTGGAAATGCTGGGGGAACGGCTTATAAAAGGAAAGATCATTTTTTTTAATTTCGAAATGAATCCCACCTATATCAATACATTCAGGGCTTATGGGGAAAGTGGTGCTGCCCGCAGGAGCGGCCCTGCCACTGCTGCAAAATATGGTGCAATCGCTGTAATGGTAAGATCACTGGCAAGTAACCTGGATGATTACCCTCATACAGGCTATACAGGTTACAATGATTCCTTTCCCAAGATCCCTGCTGTAGCTATCAGTACCAATGATGCAGAATGGCTGAGCTTGCAGTTAAAAAATAAAGTGCAACTCACAGGATGGTTTAAAACAAGCTGCCAGATGTTAGCAGACGTTCCCTCTTTCAATGTAATTGGTGAGATCAAAGGAACTGTATTTCCAAAAGAGATCATTACGGTGGGTGGCCACCTGGATAGCTGGGATCTTGCCGAAGGTGCACAGGATGACGGCGCCGGCTGTGTTCAAAGTATAGAGATCATACGCGGCTTAAAAACGGCGGGTATAAAACCTAAGCGCACCGTCAGGGCAGTAATGTTCATGAATGAAGAAAATGGCGGCAGGGGAGGAAGGGAATACCTGCAGGTAGCAAAGAAAAATAATGAGCTGCATATTTTCGCACTGGAAAGCGATGGGGGTGGGTTTACTCCAAGGGGATTCGGGCTGGAAATGAAAAAAGAACAGGTGAGTAAGGTCCAGTCCTGGAAAGATCTGTTTGATGATTATGGGGTATATCAATTGGCTCCTGGCGGAAGCGGTTCAGATATTGAGCCTTTGAAAGAACTGGGCACAGCATTGGCGGGCCTTAGCCCCGACAGCCAGCGGTATTTTGACCATCATCATGCTGCAAATGATACTTTTGAGTCGGTAAGCAAAAGAGAATTAAATTTGGGAGCTGTTAACATGGCTGCTTTTGTATGGCTTGTCAGTGAATATGGTTTGTAATAAATAAAGTAACAAATATTTTCAAGAACGATTTACACGAATAATAAAGAATTAAATGATCGATCAAACTGTTTCTACAACACCTGTAAAGAAGAGTGGATTTAAAAAATTCCTATGGTGGACTTTGACCATAATCCTGCTGACCATAGCAATTATGATCTGGTGGAAATATTTTTATGTTTTTGGCGAAGGTGTTAAATCTGGAGAGTTAAATTATGTTGTTAAAAAAGGAAATTTTTTCAAGACCTATGAAGGCAAGCTGATACAATCAGGTATCCGGTCCAAAGCAGCGGGTTCAATACAATCTTATGAATTTGAATTTTCAGTTGCTGATGACAGTATTGCAAATATATTAATGCTCAATAGTGGAAAATATTTTGACCTGCATTACAAGGAATATAAAAACCCTGTAGCATGGCGTGGTTACAGTGCTTACGTGGTGGACAGGATCATTGGCATGAAAGAAGTTGAACATTGATATTAATTTCCAGCATAGATCAAAAATATAGCCGGTTGCTTATGAAGCTCCGGTTTTTTATTTTTCCATACTGAAATGGGCAGTGTAACAATGCTTTCATTGGCAGCAGTGATATTCACGGCAATACAAAGTTTTGTACCGGCATTACAATGCTGGATAAGGCTTTCCAGCAACTGGTTGTTCCGGTAAGGGGTTTCTATAAAGATCTTTGTACTGTTATGTTTTGCAGAAGCATTTTCAAGTTCTTTTATCTTCTTGCTCCTGGCCAGGCTGTCAATAGGTAAGTAGCCTGCAAATTCAAACTGTTGCCCATTCATGCCACTGGCCATTAAGGCCAGCAGAATTGAACTGGGTCCTACCAGTGGCTTTACAATACAATTCATTTCATGTGCAGCAGCGATCAATGTCTGGCCCGGATCGGCAATGCCGGGGCAACCTGCTTCACTGATGATGGCAATGTTCTTATGCTCTTTGACCTTCGATATAAAATTATTAAGCTGCTCATCTTCGGCCTTATGAATAGCAAACCATTCATAGTCATCTATCACAATATTTTTGTCAAGTGCTTTTAAAAAACGCCGTGCAGTTCGCTCGTTTTCCGCAAAGATCACGCTGCATTTTTTTATTGCATCCAGTACATACGCAGGAATGGTTTCCAGCACATCTTCAGCAAGCATACAGGGGATCAAATAGACTGTTGTCATCACTTAAATAATTACGTGGCTTTTTTTGGCGTGGAATAAACTAAGTGTGGCAGCTATGACGGCATAACTGGGAGCAAACAACCAGCCTACTACCGGCACCAGGTGCATCATATAAAATACCATACCATTGCCAATGGCCAGGCCTTTGTGGCGGCTGATAAATATGATGCTTTGCTGGGCACTCATTTTATTTCTTTCACTGCTGTAATCCAGCATCGAGAAACCCAGGTAATAAGATTCTACGAACAACGCTACCAATGGTGCGATCCATCCAAATAACGGAATGAAAGAAAGGATCAGGATGGTAATGACGTAGACCGTTTGCCACAACATATTCCTCAAAGCGATCTTAACTGCACGTGCTATATCGATCATGAGTTGTTTAAAGCTGAATGGGAATTCTTTTTCTTCAATGATGCTTTCTGTTTTTTCGCTCAGGTATGCAAAGACGGGGGAACCGATAATTAAGAACAGGTATTTGAATAAGGAGAAATAAAACAACAGTAAGACCAGCCTGAAAATTACCTGGCCAATGATAAAGAACCAGTACAGCCAGCTATCCTGCATCCTGTCGAGCCAGGGTTTTACATTGATCTTTAAAAGGAAGAACTCAATGGCACTGTTGCTGGATATCCAGAAAAGGTAAATGCCGATGATAAAAAGTATGCTGTAGATCAACCCGGGTATCAGTATCCATTTCCACAGCCTGTGCTTTGCTATAAACCGGTGTGCCTGAGCAAATGCCTGTATGGCTATGATTATTTCTTTAAGCATTGATAGTTTTAAAAGGAAAAAGAATTTTTAAAGATAATAAATAAATAATACCTCGGCCCGGCTACCCAAACACAGGCAATGGTAAAGTTTGAATGTTTAGTTTTATCTGTCAGGGTGAGCTTGTCGAACCCGGATTCAGTAAACTCAATGCCTTCGACAAGCTCAGGCTGACAGTACTATTTCAAACTGTACTACTACCCAAACACAGTTGACCCCGGTTCTACAATTTTATTAATTTTGTCAAATGGTCAGGATGAAAAAATTACCGGTAGATTTTTATGAGCGGGAAGATGTGGTAAGCATCGCAATGGAATTATTGGGAAAAATAGTGCTAACAAATATTGATGACAAAATAACAAGCGGCCGGATCGTGGAAACGGAAGCCTATGTTGCGAACACTGACAGGGCCTCTCATTCATTTGGAGGAAGGCGCACCCCAAAAAATGAACACATGTATTGTAAGGCAGGTACGTCTTACATTTATATCTGTTACGGCATGCACCAGATGCTGAACGTGGTCACAAATAAAAAAAACATCCCGGATGCAGTACTGGTGAGGGCCATCGAACCAATAGACGGAATTGAAACTATGCTGAAGCGGACGGGCAAACCGGTATTCAACAATACACTTACCAGGGGCCCCGGAAATGTTGGAAAAGCATTGGGTCTTTCAAAAAAATACTCAGGAAAGGATCTACAGGAATCCGAGATATATATTTATCATGATAAGGAAAGCAATATTCCCGAAAAACTAATAGGTGCAAGTAAAAGAATAGGGGTGGATAGTGCAGGAGCAGATGCTTTATTGCCTTACCGATTTTATATCAGGGGGAATAAGTTTGTAAGCGGGAGGCCGGTGAGATAGCTGCAAGCTATAAGCTGTTAGCTTTTCGTGTGGTAATGGAAAAGCGCGGGGCAAAATATTTTTACGAAAAATTCTTAAAAAATATACAATTGTTTAAGAAGGCTAGTAATTAATGGCTAAAAGCTAACAGCTGTTCTCTAAAACTTCGGACAAGGTATTCCCTTGGTTTCTACTTTGCGTTTAATGTATATAATGGAAACTTCAGAACCACCACGGCTGCCTGTAGCCGCTTTGAGGCTGCTGGTATTTATATCATAACTGAATCCGATCCTTAATCCTGTAAATTCAATACCTACGTATGGTATGATGGCATCATTGAAGCGGTACCAGGAGCCCAGGTAAACACTCGTTGGATTTACTTCGCCTGGATTTGCATTGAGTGAAAGGGCAGCTCCCACAATTGTCTCACTTGCTTTATTTTGTATCTGGTGGATCACGGAAGTATTGACCGCTACAACATCTGACACAGGGAATGAACCACCGGCATGAATGGTGATACGGCCGGTCAGGTACCAGTTCTTATCTTTAAAACTTACTTTAGGCCTGTTGATATGATACATGGATGCACCCAAATAGAAATTATTGGTCCCATTGGAGGAACCTGAATACAAGAGACCGGCATTTATATCAATATAGTTTTGATTTTTACCATTTGTCAATATATCAGTTGTTTGACCGGTAAACCCGTTTTGCCTGAGCATATCTTCAAAAGTAAGTTTGGTGATGTCCAATACCATACTGCTATAAGTTCCCTGGAAACCTGCACCGATGGTATGATAACCTTCTTCATCCAGAGCCTTATGGTAAGAAAGTGAAAGAGAACCATAATTAAGCTTCAATGCACTATTGGCACTTGCATCTGATACCCCGGAGATACCTATACCAAATACATCTCCATCAGGGATCTTCGATTTCAGGATAGGAAAATCAACAGATGCACTGGTTGTAACATAAGCTTTCGGGATAGATGGCCATTGATCCCGGTGATTGGCAGCTAATCTCCATTGCCCGTCAAATTTTCCTGTAAAGGCCGGGTTTAATGTCAACGGTGAAGCAAAAAATTGGGAAAAATGCGGATCCTGGGCTTTGAGAATGCCGGAAAATAAAAGGGTACAAACAATTAAAATTAATTTTCTCATGATCGTCTAATCTTGATAATAAAGATAAGCAATTGCGATAAAATGCTGCATCGAAATATGTTGCTTTAACATTTAAATTCGGTATTTAATTAATAACCATGTGTTTAATTCTGCATTTTGGATCCATAAGCCAGGTCCCCGGCATCTCCCAGCCCCGGAACAATATAGCCCTTTGCTGTCAGCTCATCATCAATATCTCCACACCAGATCGTGGCCTTCGGCTCTGCTCGTAGTACATATTCTATGCCAACGGTACAGGCAATGGCACAGACAATATGCAGCTCTTTGATGCTCCCTTCTTCTTTTAAATGTTGTATGGATTTTACCAAAGAAGATCCTGTTGCAAGCATGGGATCACTGATGATCACCACCCGCCCTTCAATTTCCGGACAGCTCATATATTCAAGCCGGATATCAAAGCTGCCATCTTCATTGTGTTTGCGGTATGCGCTTAAGAATGCATTGTCGGCACGGTCAAAATAGCTTAACAAACCGTTGTGCATGGCAAGTCCGGCACGAAGGATCGTTGCCAATACCGGCTGATGCTTCAAAACTTTACAGTTTGCCATACCCATTGGTGTAGTTACTTCTTTGTCTTCGGATTCCAATTGCTTGCTTATCTCGTATCCAATAACCTCGGCGATCCTTTCCAGGTTACGCCTGAATCTCATCCGGTCATTTTGTACATCCACATCCCTGAGCTCACTTACCCAGTTGCTAATCAAAGAATGTTCTGCGCTGAGGTTTTTTACCATGGTTTTCTTTTTTATTTAAACGACCTGCCGCTGGAGCAGCCTTGGCATTTTAATGCTTCAGCAATAATAAATATTTTAGATACATTAACAAACAAAACTATAATAAATTCATGGAGGATAGCGTATTTTTAATAACAGTTTTAAAAACCGGGATAAATTTGACCAATGAAAAAAACAGGAGCCATTTTACTGATATCCATTCTTTTTTTTGCAGCCTGCAAAGGCAAGGTTGATGAAAAAAAGCTGGCTGATAATTATGAGAAAGGGAAATTGACAGTAGCCCAGATCGAACAGAAGAGCCCCGAACGTTTCCTGGCAGTAGGCGGCGGCAGCAAGCGAAATATCTTTGGCCAAACAGTTATAAAAGGCAGTATCATTAATAATGCAAAAATGGTAACCTTCAAGGACATTGATATCAAACTATCCTTTTACAGTAAAACAGGTGCTTTGCTGGAGGAAGATCATGAAGTTATTTATGAAACACTGAACCCGGGTGCCGGTAAAAGTTTTAAAACAAAATACTTTGCTCCCAGGGGTACAGATAGCGTTGCGATGAAAGTGATCTCTGCAAAGACCGTTAATTAGGCTCTCACTCCTATGGTCATTACAGTGGCTTGAAGAATTTAAAATCATCCCCGTCAAACAATCCCAGGTCACTCAGTTTTAAATGAGGTATCACCAGTAGTGCCATAAAAGATAATGTC
>JBDTWL010000026.1:0-52185 GCA_040006715.1 Ferruginibacter sp.
TATTACTGAAGCCCGCAGCGCAACTTGTTGTACTGCTCTGCCATTGATACGTTAAAACACCGCTGCCTGTTGATGCCACACTTTGTGAAAATAGAGCCGGATCGCCGCCTGAACAGATCGTCTGGTCTGATCCAATTGTTCCACCGGTCACAGCATTTACTGTAAGCGTTGCATTTGCAGAAGTAGCTGTTCCGCATTGATTGGTCGCCTGGACATTATAATTGGCAACAGCGTCACCGATCTGAACATTGGTGATGGTCAAAGTGGCTGTTGTGGCGCCTGAAACTGTAGAGCCTGATGCCTGGAGGCCATTTACAAGAGGAGTGGCACCGATGCGCCATACTATTGCTGGTACCGGCGTTCCGGTTATTGTTGAAGTAAAGGTTGCTGTACCTCCAACGCAGCTTGTAAAATTAGCCGGGTTGCTAACTGTTGGTAATGTATTTACTGTAATATTTGCCCTGGCAGGTGTTGTTTCACTTGCAGGTACATTGTCCACCTGAGTATTAACAGTTGCCGTACCACCGGTACCGTTAGAAGTGAAAGTTGACGTTGCGTTTCCATTTGCCTGGATTGATAATTGCTGGGCTGTAAGGCTTCCCAATGTTGAAGTCCAGGTAACAGGCAATGCGATCAACCGTGTAAGATTAGCCACAGGAATGGCAGTTCCATCCGAATTATTCAGAAAACTTGTTGTAATGGTAGTCGTATTACCCAGACCGGCAACTGTATTACAAATTGTGCTGGGTGAAGCTGTTGTTTTTAACTGCAACCAGGGGTTGACATCCAACGAGCCTCCTCCTGCAACATCCCCGCCTGCCTGGTTGCAGGGTGCAGTTGAGCCGGCGTTTACAGGATTTGAATTACAGCCCCACCAGTTATTTTCTGCATTTACACTACCGGAAGATTCAACAAAATGAAGACCGCTGGATAATGCTGAATTAGCACTGGTATTATTAAAAAACCTGTTAAAATGTATCTGGGGTGTGGATACATTAGGAGAATTATTTGCTACAACAGCTCCCCCCAATCCATCTGCTGTATTATTAATAAATGTATTATTATTTATAGTGGCGTTAAAAGGGGTTGAACCACCTTGTCCTGTAAAAGCCAAAGCTCCTCCATTAGAAGTGCCGGCGCCTGGAAATATCACTGAATTTCCCGTAAATGTAGAATTGGTAACAGACAGCGTACCATAGCCAGTGCCTAATGTAGAACTAAAAATTATAAATAAAACAGCCCCTCCGTCTGCATCATTACTAACGTTATTTGTGAATGTACTATTGTTAATAGTGAGATTGCCTCTAACCTGCATACAGATAGCTGCGCCACCATACGCATTTGCAGGAAGAACATTATTATCAAAAGTGCAATTAGTTACCGTAAGAGATTCAGCTGCACCGCCACCTGCACAAATGGCTGCTCCGCCATAAGGATCTGAACTAAGATATGCGTTTTGAAACCTGATCCCATTAACTGTTATTACCGGACTGTTTGTTGTCCCTGTAGGGTTAATAAATAAAATGCGATCCTTGTTTGCATCAAGGGTATTACTAATAATGGTGTTAGTAGGACCGTTACCATTAATTGTTATATTCTGTGCAGTATTACCAATAGTTATTTGCCTGTTTGGTAAAGATTGTGTGAGATTATATGTTCCGGTCGACAATGTAATAGTATGCGTTCCCCCAAGGGCATCTGCTCCTTGCAGTGCAGACCGGAGAGAAATAAGGCCGACACCTGCGCCAGCCGTGATCATCCCGGTAGCATTATTAATAGCTGTGTAAGCAGGATCTGTAAAGGTAGTTGGCACATAAACATTTGCAAATCCATTACCCGAATAAAGGGTTGAAAATAAAAACACTGCACAACAAATTATGCAGGTCTGTACATTGTTCTTTTTCAATAATCGCATTTTGTTTTTTTAGAGTGATAAAGACTGCAAAAAATATTATCTTATTACACAGATGACGATAAAAAAATTACAAAAAGGTCAGGAGAGGTCGCGGATTATTGTGTGTAAAAGAGGGTATACAAGTTTACAATAAATATATGATATTAAATATTTAAGTGATCATTTCATGAATTAGTGACTTTTTAATTAATAACCTCTTTTCCACATAATATATATAATACCGCTTTTTTTGAAATGAAATTAAATGGGCCGTCTATTAAGACGGCCCATTTAAAGAATATTCATAAAATTTATTATTTACTCCTTTTCAAGTTTAATGGTTTGGATATATGTACCCTGCCTTACCACTACAACATAATTGCCAGGAATAAAACCCTTACCGAATTTATATACATTCTTAGCATTTCCATTTGATTGAAATAAAGACCGGCCGAATACATCCATTACATTGATTAAAATATTCTCAGTATTATTTCCATCTAACTGTAACATGAATTCAGAAGTAGTTGGATTGGGATATACCCGAATTTTTAATGAAGTGTTTATGATAGCTTTCGCTTGGTTATTTGTAAAATTTGTTTTCCTTGTGAACGTACCCAAACAACCAGCCGGGCCAATAATGATCCCGGAAACAGATCCAATACATGCCCTGGAATCCTTCACATATCCCGTATATGTACCTGCGGGCAGATTTGTAAAGACAGTTGCAGCTTGGTAAGTATTACCGTCCAGGCTATACGTATAAGGCCCGTACCCACCAGACCTGAATAATTGGATCTTACCATTATTAGCTGTACAGGAACCAGCATTCACAACACTTGCTGAAACAACGATCGAATTAAGTGCAATGACAACATTTACAGAACCGAGGCAGCCTTTCAGATCTTTTACTGATATTGTATAAGTACCTGTAGCAAGTCCGCTGAATGAATTACCTGCCTGAAATGACCCTCCATTGATGCTATAAGCATAGGGAGATATTCCGCCGCTCACATTTACCTGTATCGACCCGTCATTCACACAAGTACTGGTATTTGTCCTGCCCGCTGTCAGTATAAGCGCAGCGCCCTGTGCAATGGTTACCGTTTGTGAGCCAATACATGCTTTTGAATCTTTTACATATACAGTGTAGGGCCCTGCAGAAAGGTTATTAAATACATTTCCGGTTACATAAATTATATTATCGAGACTATAAGTATATGGGGGTATACCGCCACTCCTGTAAATTTCTATTGATCCGTCATTGGCGCAACTGCTTGCAGACCTTGCAAACGGTGAGACTGTTATCGGGGCAGCAGCAGTAACCGTAATGCCGGCTTTTGTACTGACACATCCGCCTGCATCCTTCACATAACCGGTATAAGTCCCCGCAGCTAACCCTGTGAATGTGTTTGCCGGCTGGTAAGTGATACCATTTAGGCTATACATATACGGTAGTATTCCTGCGTTGCCATATAAGCTGACAGACCCTGTATTTCCACAACTGCTGCTTACGCTTCCGCTGTTGGTCACATAAACATAATACGCGAATTCAATATGAATATTGCTAAGCGTTACAATTCCGCAATTGTTAGCATCGGTAACCGTTACATTGTAATATCCGATCGGTAAATTATTAACAAATGATGTATTCCCGTGAGTATAGCCATTGGATCCCGTCCAGCTATAAGTATAAGGTGCTGTCCCGCCCCCCGGTGTAACCGATATGGTGCCGTCATTGCCAATATTGCAAGCACTTATATTGGTCTTAATATATGTTGCTGTAAAAATGGCAGCTGTTCCAACATTTACAAGAATATTAGATGACTCACATCCGCCTGCCGTAACAGTGGCAATAATGGTATGGTTACCCGAAGCAAGGCCTGTGATCGAAAAAGGATTGGTAATATATGACTGGGCAATACCTCCATCGACTTTATAACTTCCCGGCGCTCCTGAGCCATCCCCCGTTAATGTTATCATGGCAGTACCATTTGTATTGCCAAAACATGAAACTGGCGTAGTTGTACCTGACCCTGATACATTACAGGTAATAACCGGGTTAAGCGGCTCTGCAATGGCAAAATTGCCAAACCCATTGACGGCGTTTGCCTTTACGTGTAGTGGATCTAAAAGCACCGAAACCGGGTAGGTCCATCCTGCCGCACTGTACTTGGCGATTGTAAAATTAGCGGGGTTCGCCAATGCATCTTTATCAGTTTGCACAAATTCAAAAGTCGCATCGTAGGTTCCGGATGTTAAAGTATTATTTACATCTATTAATGTCCAGTAACGGTTCACTGACCGGTTTGGGTCAAGCGTGGATGTTCCAATGAATGGATGATCTCCCGCTGATTGAGAAACATTCACAAGCAGATTGCCTGCCGGTACCCCGTTAAAATTTACGGTAACAGGGCGATAAATCGTTGCATCACCGATCGGGAAATTTACAATGGAAGAACCTGCGGCAACAGCCCGTTGCAACCTTCCATTTATATAATTGCTGCTACTGGTTCCCGTTATATTTCCTGTAATATTAATAACGATCTTGTTAAAACCTGTTGTAATGATGCCGTTGGTAAGAGAAAGTTGTTGGTTAATCGTCACATCATTACTTAACGTTAGGTTTGCGCCACTTGCATTCGCAGCCGTAAGTGTTTTAACGATTGAGGGCATTCCGCTCGTATTCTGTGGACCGGTACCATTAAACAAATAATTTGCGGCAGTACTTAAAGTCTTAGTGGTTGTTATGCTGCCATTAATGCCGGCCGGGTTTCCACATGCTAATACTGCATCAGCAGCCAAATTAAAGCTTCCTGAACCCGTAATTTTTTTGATGCCGGTATGTAATGTGCCGTTAACAATGATACTGTTGCCACTGCTGATATTTATATCAATATTCAATGCCACAATGTTGTTAATAGTTGCTGAAGAGCCTGTAAGGGGCGCAGTACCACCAAACCAGGTAGCGTCATTGTCCCAGTAGCCATTATTAGCAGTAATATATCCCAGGTAAATAAAGTTAGTAGCAGAAGATGCATCACCATTGGGTGTTGTTACAGTTATCATACCGGTAGTTGTTCCCGGAGCTACTATAGCCGTAATGGTAGTTGCATCAACAACAGTAAATGATGACACATCAATGCCAGCTATTTTTACAGCAGTAACACCTGAAAGATTGGTACTTGCAAGAAGTGAGCGGTTGAAATTAGCGCCTGTAATTGTTATCGTTGATCCGGTATATGCACTGCCCGGAGTAAAGGAACTTATTACAGGTGCCGGCACCGGGATGGACTGGCTCATTTTATGTACAAAAATATCTGTAGCCCCAAGGTATGTTAAGGTAAATGTTCCTGGCCCCGGGTCAACATCAGTTGTTCCCTGGAAAAAACCGGTTGTATAAATGTTATCAGTATTATCCAGGACAATGGATCTTCCTGCGTTGCTACTTAAATATCCGCCTATATTAGCCGCCCATAAAAAATTTCCGGAAGGATCTAATTTAGAAACAAATATCCCATCAGATGGTGATGATAATGTAAATACCCCTGCGCCAGGATCAAAATCCACCGTTTCATAAAATGTACCAGTGGTATATACATTACCGGATGCATCCAGGGCAGTAGAAAAGGAACAATCACCACCAACTCCCCCGATCTGTTTTGCCCATACAAAATTCCCTGAAGCATTTAATTTTGAAATGTATATATCAAAGCTACCGGAGAAGCCTGCAGTTGTTAAATTAAAAACTCCGGGCCCCGGATCAAAATCTGCAGTATTACGAAACGCACCAGATGTGTAAACATTGCCCGATTGGTCTACCGACATTGAAGGTTTCACATTCGAATAAGATTCTCCCAGAGCCTTTGCCCATACGAAGTTTCCCAGGACATCTAATTTTAAAACGTATTTATCTACAAAACTGGTAGCTGTTAAATTAAACGTTCCGGCTCCAGGATCAAAATCTGCTGTTCCACCAAAATTACCTGTGCTGTAAATATTTCCGGAGGCATCTAATTCAATGGAATTCGTTTGGTCAGACAACGTCCCACCCATTCTTTTTGCCCACACGAAATTTCCGGAAGCATCCAATTTTGAAATAAATATATCATCAACAAGTTGACCCCCTGCAGCAGTTAAAACAAAAGAGCCTGCATTTGGGTCAAAGTCTACATTAAATTGGAAAGTTCCTGTTGTATAGACACTCCCTGAAGCATCTGTCTTTATAGCCTGCCCATAACTGTTAGCTGCTCCACCCATACTTTTTGCCCACACAAAATTGCCGGAAGCATCCAGTTTTGAAATGAAGATACTATAGCTATTAATTGAAACCAGGTTGAATACCCCTGCACCGGGGTCAAAGTCAGCAGTGCCGGTAAAGAATCCAGTTGTATAAATATTGCCCGAGGCATCCAAAGTGATAGAATTGCTCTGTGCCTCGCTACCTCCTCCCAGACTTTTTGCCCATACAAAATTTCCTGAAACATCCAATTTTGAAATGAATACATCACCGTTGTTACCGACAGCAGTAGTTAAGTTGAATACTCCGGGGCCCGGGTCAAAATCTACCGTTTTCCTAAAGGTACCGGTAGTATAAACATTTCCTGATACATCAACAACAACAGAATGCCCTTCATCAGCAAATGCAGCCCCCATGCTTTTTGCCCATTCAAATACAGGTACCTGGGCATTACTCTTCATTGATATCATTGTAATTATTACCAGCAGGAAATAAGTAAACAGTGTTTTCATTTTAATTCTTTTAGGTTTATTAGCATCAATCTTTATCAAAAGAGTAATAATGGTAATATTACGGTAATTAAGCTACTAAAAGAGATTATTTATTCAGTAAAGAAAAAAAAGGGAGATTATCAGTAACTAACAGGTAATAATACACGAAATAGGTACCCGCCCATTGCTTGAATCCTGTCGCTTATTGCCTTTTATTGATAGAACCACAGATGACACGGATATTCGAAAAGCTCATCTGACGAACCCTGGTTAACCATGGCCTATCAAAAAACTCAGCAAGTTTCGGGTAGGATCACAGGGTGATAGTCCATAATTTTGAATCATTAAACAAAGAAAGATGCACAAACAGGATCAAACAGATTTTAGCCGGATTGCTGCTGCAATCGATTATATAAAAGAAAACTATAAATCGCAACCCAACCTGGAAGAAGTTGCTGATAAGATACATATAAGCCCGTTTCATTTTCAAAGGCTGTTTACGGAATGGGCAGGAATAAGCCCAAAGAAATTCCTGCAATACATTACCGTGGCACATGCAAAACATTTGCTCAAAGACAACCAGGCTACATTATTTGATACTGCAGTTGAAACCGGGTTATCCGGTACCGGAAGGTTGCACGATCTTTTTATCAATATTGAAGGGATGTCGCCCGGCGAATATAAGAATGGCGGTGAAAACCTTTCTATCAATTATAGTTTTGCAGAAAGCCCGTTCGGAAACATACTGGTAGCATCAACGCCTAAAGGCATCTGTCATATTTCTTTTGCAGATGATGAGACGACAGCATTGGCAGACTTTCAAAAAACATTTCCCAATGCAGTATATAAGCAAATGGTTGACCTTGTGCAGCAAAATGTATTATATATATTCACTCACGATTGGGGCAAACTCGATCAAATAAAACTACACCTGAAAGGAACGGCTTTTCAATTAAAAGTTTGGGAAACACTTTTAAAGATCCCGATGGGCCAGCTCACAACTTATGGAAATATCGCCAGGCACATTCAGAAACCAAAAGCTTTCAGGGCGGTAGGTACAGCCATTGGCGATAACCCGGTTGCCTTTTTGATCCCATGCCACCGTATTATCCAGTCTACCGGTTTATTCGGCGGCTATCATTGGGGAAGCACACGCAAAACGGCGATGATCGGTTGGGAGGCAGCTCATACCGGAAACAAAATTTAATTTCAGTTGTTAATTGAATGGTGTTACATAAAGACATACCAGCCTTATCTCTTAGGAATGCGATCAGGAGAAATAAAATTTCTTTTGCGGGAAATATCAAATTAAAAATTTATGGTAAATTAAATTGCAGGTCAGGAAAACGAATGAGGATGGGAACCCGCGTTTTTTTTCATTTAGAAAAAGAGGCGTTGCAACAAGGATTTCGTCCATGTGCACTTTGCATGCACATCGAATATAAAAAATGGAAAGATGGATCTATTCAGTAACGGGAACTTGATCAATATACTTCCCTATGACGGTGTAGTAAATTATTACGGGAAAGTTTTTAAACAACAGGAAACACAGTATCAGTTTGATCACCTGCTTAAGAATATTGAATGGAAAAATGATGAAGCTATCATCTTTGGAAAACTGGTCATAACAAAAAGAAAAACAGCCTGGTATGGAGATGATGGCTTTTCTTATACTTATTCAAACATAACCCGCCATGCATTGCCATGGACAAATGAATTACTGGAGCTAAAAAAACTGGCAGAAGAACGAACAGCTGCAACCTATAATTCCTGCCTGCTGAATTTATATCACACCGGAGATGAAGGCGTATCATGGCATAGCGATGATGACGAAACATTGGGGAAGCATTCAGCCATTGCTTCCTTCAGTTTTGGCGCTGAAAGAAAATTCTCTTTCAAACACAAGCAAACAAAAGAAACCGTTTCCGTTTTATTGGAAAGCGGGAGTTTATTGGTCATGAAAGGCAGTACACAGGTCAACTGGCTTCATTCATTGCCGAAGACAAAAAAAATAAATAAGCCAAGGGTTAACCTGACTTTCAGGACGATCGTTAAGAAACTGTAGAAAAACAATCAAACAAAAGAGACTGTCAAAAATGACAGTCTCTTTCACAGTAATACCGGACCCGATCTTTCTATTCTTTTACCAGTTTAATACTTTGTTTATTATTCCCATTAATAACTTCCAGGATATAGATCCCTGCTATCAGATCCTTACCAACAGTAAATTGCTTACCGGCATTTCCTTCTGATCTGTATATATTTCTTCCTTGTACATCTTTTATGCTGATGATTGTTTTCTCTTTATTGTCAACACCTGCCATTACAATGGTAAAATCAGTTGAACTGGGGTTTGGATACACATTAACTTTTAAAACGGCCTTTTTCTTCATTTCAATATGATCAACCCATTTCGTAATTTCATTTCTGCAACCCAAGGGACCAACAATAATGCCTGTAAGTGTACCCACACAACCCCTCGAATCCTTTACATACCCCGTATAATTGCCGTGAGGCAGGTTATTGAAAACATTAGTACCCTGGAAATTTATGTTGTCAATACTATAAGTATACGGACCGAAACCTCCTGTCAAATACAACATGATCTTACCATTGCTGGTAAAACAGCTGGTTGCACTGCCGGCATAAGCAGTTACAACAACGGGATTGGCGAGAACTGTGACACCCGTGGTCGCGGTACAATTTCGGGCATCCTTTACAGTGATCGTATAGCTGCCCGCAGCAACATTGCTGAAGAAAAGAGATGACTGGAATGTCGTTCCGTTAAGGCTATAGCTGTATGGCCCTATTCCACCAGATACATATACCTCTACCCTGCCATCGTTCACGCAGGCACTTGTTTTGGTTACCTTAACATTGTAGATATTAATAGCCGTTGCCTGACCTACTGTTATGGCCTGTGAACCAATGCAACCTTTTGAATCCTTCACATAAGCCGTATATGAGCCAGGTGCCAGGTTCGTAAAAATATGATCGCTTACATAAGTAATATTATCCAGGCTATATGTGTAAGGTGCCATACCGCCTGATCTGTATATTTCGATTACCCCGTCATTACTGCAGATCGATGCAATTCTTGCAAAAGGAGCAGCAACTACTTGCGTTAAAGACCCAACCGATACGCTTTTGCTATTGACACAACCTGCCGCGTCCTTAACATATGCTGTATAAGTTCCCGCTGCGAGACCTGTAAATGTATTGCTGCCCTGGTAGGTTGTTCCGTTCAAACTATACGTGTAAGGCTGCACGCCATTATTACCATATAAGATGAGAGAACCGGTGGGTCCGCAAGTACCCGACGCAGTACCACTATTTGTGATGTAGACCGGGAATGCTTTTTCAACATGGATATTAGTGATCGTTATTGTATTCAAGACATTATCCGTAATAGTTACATTGTAATAGCCATAGTTCAGCCCTGTAATAGAGGAAACGTTGCCTGCCGTGAACGGGGTATGGTTTGAGCCAGTTTCACCTGTCCAGCTATAAGTATAAGGCGGGGTTCCACCGCTGGCAGTAACAAATATTGCTCCGTCATTGGTACCTCCGCAAAGGCTCACATTATTCTTAACAATGGTGGCGGTAAGTGGTAAGGTTCCTGAACAGGTAACCGTCCCCGTTGTAATTGAAGTGCAACCATTGGCATCTGTTACTGTATAAGAATAAGGGCCTATGGGTGTGCTGATGGTTCCCGTTCCTGTATAAGGAGCAGTACCACCGGTTGCAGTCACGATCACATTTCCGTTTGATCCGCAAACAGCAACCCCTGCTATTGATGAAGCTACCAAAACTGTTGGCTCTGTAATGGTAATGTTTGTAGGGGTTGTACAACCATTGGCATCTGTTACTGTAAATGAATAAGTACCCGTAATCCTGGTAAATGTGCCCGTTCCTGTGTAAGGAGCAACACCACCAGTAGCCGATACCGTTATTATAGTTGACCCGCCGTTGCAGGCAATCGGGGGAGCGGTTGATGTGACAACCAGGGCTGATGGATCTGTAATGGTAATAGATATTGAACCGGTGCAACCATTTGCATCAGTAACATTATAAACAACCGTTCCAACTGATTGGGAGAATATGCCTGTTCCGCTATATGGCGCAACACCATCTGTTGCACTGATCGTTACAGTGGAAGTGCCGCCATTACATTGGATAGCAGTGTGTGATTCCGTTACTACGATAGGTATGGGTTGTGTAACTGTACCTGTATTGGTGGCAGTACAACCGTTCACGTCTTTCACAGTCACTGAATAAGCTCCTTGCCCGACAGTAAATGTATTGCCCGCCTGGAAAGCCCCGCCATTCAGGCTGTATTGAATAGGAGCTGTCCCATTTGTTGCTGTTACCGTGAGCGTAGTGGTTCCGCCAAAACATGTAATTGTTCCGGCTGATGCACTTGCGCTGATGGTACAGGAAGGAGAACTAACGGTTGCAGTTGCTGTAGTTGTACATCCTCTTGAATCAGTTACGGTAACTATATATATTCCTGCCGGTAACCCTGTTGCAGTAATTGTTGTTTGTACAGGGCTACTGCTCCATGAATAAGTATAAGGTCCGGTTCCACCTGAAGGAATTGCAGTAGCAGTTCCATCTGATCCTCCCGGCGTTGTTGCATCAGTAGATGTAGCCGTAGCTGTTAGTGCGGTTGCCGATTGGGTTACCGTTACAGTATTGCTCGTTACCGTACAAAGTGTTACTGTTTCCCTTACCGTAACTGTATAAGGTGATCCTGCGGCATTGACAGTAAAAGTATTGGCAGTTTGGTATGCTCCACCATTCAGGCTATATTGTTTTTGATAAGCATGTCCCCCGGTTGCAGTTACCGTTAAGGTAGTTGTTCCGCCAATACAGGCTATTGTGCCTGCCGATGCAGTAGCTACTATCGCCGGAGGGTTGGGAATAGTAACCTGGGCAACAAAAGAACCTGTGCAGCCATTTGCATCTGTTACATTATAAAAATGAAAGCCCGGCCCTTCTATGAAAGTTCCTGTTCCTGTATATGGAGGAGTTCCTCCATTGGCACCGACAGTTACGGTAGTTGTTCCATCGTGGCAAGGAATGATGCCTGCTGTTGCGTATGCTTCTAATTCCGAAGGAGCCAGTCTAAAGAATGTTTTTGTTGCAGTACATCCATTGGCATCTGTTACGGTAAAATCACGGTCAGAAAAAGCAGCAAAAGTGCCTGTTCCGGTATAAGGGGGCGTTCCGCCTGTTGCTGTAACAACAACTGTTGCCGCAGCTCCATAACAAGGAGGTTGGGTGATCGCCAGGGAAATTACTAACAGTGGTGGTTCGGTAATGGTAAAAGTTGCAGTCTGTACTGTTGAGGCCGCATCTGTTACGGTTACTACATAACTCCCCACAATTAATCCAGTCACGTCTTCAGTTGTACTGAAAGTAACCGAGCCATTCCACACCCAACTGTAAGTATAAGGAGCAGTTCCACCAAGCACCGTGATATTTATCGCTCCATCAGGTACATCAAAACAACGGGTATTGGTAACCACTCCTGTTATAGTAAGTGGCCCCACGTCCGGTGTGCAACCCATTACCTGTTCTGTAAGGCCGCCTGATGTATTAGCTGTTACTGCTGATCCAAATGTGCCATTTGGCGAAGTACATTTATTCATTAATGTTCCATCAACAAGCTTGAGTTGTGAAACGTTACGAATACCGGTTGAAAGATTATTAGGAATGATCGTACCCCATGTTTTATCAACTCCATCAACATTGCCGGAATAAAATGCTGCATAATTTTCTGCTGAACCATTTGCCGTTCCGTCACTTTCAATGAATGTTCCTGACTCCGGTCTTCCTGTTCCTGCTTCGTTATCATACAACATGACAAAGTTCTTTGCTGTATAAGCTGCAATTGCTGTAGACCTTAAACCGGTTCCTTGTGTTGATGATGAGCCGAATCCCAAAACAGTTACCGGGCTGGATGCTGTTAAACGATAATATTCATTCGGTGTACTAGCCCCGGAATTTAATACTATTCGCAGGTAAAGCTGTGTGCCCGGTGTAAAATCAGCTGCACTGGTTGGTTCAATGATAAACCATTCTGTTGCATTACCACTAAAATCGGTAGTAAAAGTTCCATAATTACTTGACATAGAGGGAGACGTTACCCGTACAAAGGGACCAGACTGTTCGGGATCAATAAACGCTCCAGAGCCATTATCACCAATTAAAGGCGTTGAAGTAAAGCTGGCGAAGTAGCGATAAGATGTATTCGGGTTGGGCAGGCCACTTATTTTCATCCGGCATGCATAAGGAACTTTTTTATCTGCTGAAGGAACTCCGCTGCCAACTCCCTGTACATATTTAGGATAGATAACTTCTGTTATTGTTGGACAAGTTCCGACAACAGGGGCCACTGTACCTGTTGCAACCGATGTACATCCATTTGCATCTGTTACAGTGATATTAAATGTTCCTGCGGAAGTAACTGTCTGAACACCTGTATTGGTATATGGAGGCATTCCGCCGGTTGCACTAACGGTTACGGTTGCAGTTCCTGCACAGGTCAATGTGCCGTTGGTTGATGAGGCTGCCAGCGCTGTTGCCGGCTGGCTTATTGTTACACTATTGGTTGTTACTGTACATGGAACTGCATCTTTTACAGTAACGACATAAGTACCTGCACCAACAGTAAATGTGTTGCCAGGTTGGAAAATTATTCCTCCATCAATGCTGTATTGTATAGGCGCTGTACCACCTGTTGCTGTTACGGTTAAAGTAGTAGCCCCGCCAAAACAGGTAATGTTACCCGCTGACGCACTTGCTATAAGAGTACAAGCTGGTGCACCAAGTGTTGTTGATGCCGTTGTTATACATCCTTTTGAATCAGTAACTGTAACTATGTAAGTCCCTGCCGGCAACCCGGTTGCTGTAACTGTTGTTTGAACCGGTGAACTGTTCCAGGAATATGTATATGGCGAAGTTCCACCTGATGGAATTGCGGTTGCTGTTCCGTCTGACCCGCCGGGTATAGTTACAGGAGTAGAGGTGGCCGTGGCAGTTAATTGTGCGGGTTGGGTTACTGTTACAGTATTGGTTGTTGACGAACAAAGATAAATATCCCTGACAGTAACTATAAAAGGCGAACCTGCTGCATTCACAGTGAATGTATTACTTACCTGGAAATTGCCGCCATTTAAACTGTATTGCTTTGCACCTGTGCCGCCCAATGCCGTTACAGTCAATGTGGTGGTTCCGCCAAAACAGTTTATTGTTCCTGCTATTGCGGTAGCAACGATCGCCGGGGGATTAGGAATATTAACCTGGGCAACAAAAGAACCGGTGCAGCCATTTGCATCTGTTACATTATAAAAATGAAAGCCGGGCCCTTCTACGAAAGTTCCTGTTCCTGTATATGGAGGTGTGCCACCATTTGCGCCGACTGTAACGAGCGTTGTTCCATCATGGCATTTCATAACGGCAGCTGTTGCGTATGCTTCCATTTCTGATGGAGGTAGTACAAATGCTGTTTTTGATGCAGTACATCCATTGGCATCTGTTATGGTAAATTCACGATCAGAGTAAGTAGTAAAAGTGCCCGTTCCGGTATAAGGCGGAGTTCCACCAGTTGCACTCACAACTATAGTTGCTGCACTTCCATAACAGGGTGGTTGGGTGATCGCCAGGGTAATCACCACCTGGCTTGGTTCTGAAACAACAAAAGATTGTGATGCTGTTGCTGAGGTCCCGTCTGTAACAGTTACTGTATAAGTAGCAGGAGAAAGACCTGTTACATCCTCGGTCGTGGCGAAGTTGAAAATGCCGAAAGGGCCGTTATATTGCCAGCTGTAACTCACCGGAGCCGTAGCACCCGTTACTGTTATATTTATAGACCCATTAAAAGCATCAAAACATGTATTGTTAGTTACCACACCTGTTATGCCAATAGCTAAAAGTGCAGGTTGCGCATTTGGCCCTCCTTTTTTGATGGAAGGGCTTTGTGCTAAACTGCTCAGTGATATGGACAAGGAAATAATAAACAGCAAGGAAGTAAGGGATGCTCTCATTTTTTATTTTTTTAATAGTAAGGACAAAGAAGTAATATTGGTTTGAAAAAAGTATTGTGAATTGGTTAGGAGATGATCAGGGTGTGGGATTTCAAGGAGATAGGGAAATGGTTTAGTGAAGATATTGAAAATTGTTCATTCACATTTCAAAAAAAGAAGAAGCACAAGTAATAGAGTAAATAGTCCTTGATAATAAAAAATATCATAATTTAAAACCCTTGTCATTATGCCCGATAAATATATAATTCCTGTGCAAACCCATATTGGTCATGTACACCTGAAAGTTGCCGACCTGAAAAGATCCATGGAGTTCTATTGCGGCCTGCTTGGTTTTGAAGTAACCACTATGTATGGCACTGATGCTGCGTTTATTTCCGCCGGGGGATACCATCATCATATTGGCCTCAACACCTGGTACAGTAAGGGCGGGCTACCCGCTCCTTTAAACAGCGCCGGCTTATTTCACACTGCAATTTTGTATCCTACAAGAAAAGACCTTGCAATTATTTATGACAGGCTCCGTAAACAATTTTATCCTTTTACCGGTTTTGCAGACCATGGTGTATCAGAAGCATTGTATTTAAATGACCCTGATGAAAATGGCGTTGAATTGTATTGGGACAAACCTAAGGAACAATGGCCAAAGAATGAAGACGGCTCCTTACACATGTACACAAAAGCGTTAGACCTGGAAGGGTTATTGAAAGAACTGGAATGATGGGTTATTAGTTTATTGGTTTACCGGTTTAGTGAGTAGTAACTTTATAAGCTAATTAATTCCATTCTCAAATCAAGGATGCATAGACGAAACACCCTCGGAACTGTTGTTATCAAAACCAGGGAAATCATTACCATCTACAAATCCGTCGCCGTTCATATCCGTTCCTGTATAAATGCCGTCATACAGCCCACCACTGGCGCTTTGAGCATCATACTGGGGAAAATCATTTCCATCTATATACTCATCCTGGTTTATATCTCCGGTATATAAAGCCAACACGCCAAATCCAACAGGTACCTGGTTATCGCCATAAGCTTTATTGGCCGCGGTTGAAAAATTATATAAAGGAGTAGATGATGTACATGCTACAGTAGATTTTGTCCAGGTCTGGATACTGTTCCTGTGCCTGATAGCAATATAATAAGGTCCTGCGGCTTGAGGAAAACTCGCAGAAACCAATCCATTGGTCAATAGCACAGCTTTCTTTGTAGCGATCAATGCAAAAGTGGTCGGATGGTGCAGGTCAATGCTGATGGTATCTGTTTGTGTTGACAGTGATGATGGAACTCCCTCGTTAACCAATACCGGTTGCATTGAACCACTGCCCACATAATATCCCTGCAGGTAGAGTTTTAGATTTACTGCAATACCAACCGTTATTGAACCTGTCGCTGTTACAGTTCCGCAACCTCCAGTAAGTGTCACAGTATAATTGTAAGCACCAATTACAGTTGGGGTACCGCTGATGGTAACCACATTGGCAGCCCAGCTTCCCGTAACACCTGCAGGCAATCCCGTAACGGTTGCTCCCGTTGCACCGGTTGTAGCATAAGTGATATTGGTTATTGCAGTGGCTGGTGTAACTGTTTGCGCATTACTCCCTGCTGCTGAAGAAAGTGTTATGGTATTGAGCGGATTCACAGTAATGGTTGCCGAGCCACTATTACCTGAACCCACGCAAGAATTTGCATCGGTAACTGAAACCAGTGTATAGGTCCTTGTAATCGTAGGGGTTACGGGAATATTGCTTCCGCTCGTATAGGCTGGCACACTAAAGTTACTAGTACCGTTATTGTATACAACTGTAAAAGGAGAAGCACCTCCCGTAATAGTAACTTTTATATTGGCAGAGGAACCAACGCAAATACTTGAAGTTCCCGATACACTAATTACAGAGGAAGTGGCACAGGCATTTGTTACCGTTAGTAAAGCGCCTGTTGTATTGATACTGCTGCACGTGTTGGTTCCTACACAACGGTACAAATTGCCGCTTTGGCTAAGATTGGTAGCAAATACCAATGGGCTTGAAGTTGCCCCGGCGATATTGTTATAATTGGCACCACCATTTGTACTCACCTGCCATTGCCGCGTTGGTGTGGGTGATCCGCTGAATGAGGCAGTAAAGCTTGCATTGCTTCCGGCAGGAACACTTTGATTGGAAGGATTGCCTGTAACTGCTGGTGCTGTATTAACTGTTAATGTAGCACCTGTTGTTGTTGCCGAGCCGCAGGTATTGGTTCCTACTGCACGGTATAGGTTTCCATTGTTTCCTGCAACCGTAGCAAAGGTTAAAGGTGAACTTGTTGCACCTGCAATATTATTATAGTTAGCTCCTCCATTGGTACTCACCTGCCACTGTATCGTTGGAGTTGGTGTTCCACTGAAAGAAGCAGTAAAGCTAGCTGTTGCTCCGGCACAAACCGTTGTGTTTGATGGGTTGCCTGTTACGGCAGCGCCGGGATTGATGGTGACACTTACTTTGGCAGGCGCTACATCATTATTTGGTATATTATCCACTACTGCATTTACACTTCCTGTTCCGGCTGTTGCTCCAGCTGTAAAGGTTACTGTTGCCATTCCATTATTCTGTATCGTGGACTGGGCGCCGGAAAGTGATCCCAATGTTGGATTGGTAAAAGTAATCTGCTGACCTATTAGCGTAGATACGTTACTGGTAGTTACCACCTCGGCTGCAGAGTTGGAAAGGAAGCTGGCCGTTACGGTTGAACTCCCCCCGGTACAGATCGGGTTCGTTGCGATTGAAGTTTTTAATTGCAGCCATTTGGTTTGCGTGATGGTACCACCCGCTGCCAGCACAATGGACGCATTCGCATCCGGGCCGCTGTTGACACCCCACCAGTTGTTCTGCGCAATGATTTGATTTACCGTCGCACCACCCGACTGTCCAAGCGTTTGGCCAGCCCCGCCCCCTGTTATAGTATTTCCTACAAAACGGCAAAAGGTTAGGTTCAATGTACCATTTGTATTAAAACAAGCGCCACCTGTCTGTGGAGTTGGGTTTTGTGACTGGTTATTGGTAAATGTGCAATTAGTAACTGTATAAGTTCCTCCATTGCCCGTTCCGCTGGTAAGTAAAGCTCCACCACTTCCCCCCACAGACGCTCCAACAGTGCCGGTCTTGTTATTGGTGAATTTGCAATTGGTAAAGTTGGCGGTGGAATTTGTTACAATACTAACGGCGCCGCCTCCACCCCCTGCAGTATTATTGTTGAAATCGCAATTGGTGGCCGTAAAATTGTTCGTATTGGCGGTACTACACAGGATAGCACCTCCATTCCCGGATTGTATATTAAAATTATTGATGGCCACATTGGTAAGCGTGGTGTTGGCATTTATACCGCCCGCTATGATGGCACCACCACCTCCACCGATGCTGCCCACCGGGCCGCTATAATTAAGCGTGAGGTCATTGAGGTTAAAGGTAATTGCACCAGAACCTGTAAAGAATATGCGGTTTACAGTTGTCTGTGAAATGGTAAGCACTGCTTTGCCGGGGCCATTGATGGTTATATTATTACCTACAGCTGCACTTCCTATTGTTATCTGCCCCAATGAAATATTTATGGATGTAATACTGCCCGGTATAGTTATTATGTGTGTACCCGCGATCTGTGTTGAAGCTTCACAAGCAGACCGCAGCGTTATCTGTGAACTAGCATCAAGTGCAGATGAAGTAGGTATAGAAGCATGTGTATCCCCATTGGATGTCACTGTGAAATTCTGTGCCGAAGCTGCAATAGAAAAAATTAAAAAAACAAAAACCAGCCATACATGTTTTTTAATATTGATTACAAAGGGTACAGCTTTTTTAAGCAGGCGGTTAAGATATCGCATAAGCCAAATTGTTTAACGTGAATTTGTTTAACCGTGGCTTAGCGATTGGAATTTATTTAAGTTAAGAGACTTAAATAATTACCTTCTTTTAATACGAGGTGGTTTCAAGATACAAAAAATATGGAAAAAACTGCTATTAAAAGAATATTATGGGTGGATCGACATAACCCCATTAGAACTATTCACATCATACACCGGAAAGTCATTGCCATCCACAAATCCGTCTCCATTCATATCCGTTGCGGTATATGTTGCATCAAATAAGCCGGCACTGGCACTTTCAGCATCATAGCCCGGGAAATCATTTCCATCTATGAATTCATCCTGGTTCAGATCTCCTGTCATAAATGCCCAAATGCCCGGCTCAACCTGTACCTGGTTATCAAAATAGGCTTTGTTAGCATTCGTAGTGAAATTGTATAAAGGAGTCGATGAGGAACACGCAACAGGCCCGGCTGTCCATGTCTGAATGGAGTTCCTGTGTTTGATCGCGATATAATAGGAACCGGCAGGCTGTGTAAAGGTAGCAGAGACCAAGCCATTGGTCAGCAATACTACTTTCTTTGAATCGATCAATGCATAAGTTGCTGGATGGTGCAATTCAACAGTAATACTATCCGTTTCAGTAGCCTGTGATAACGGTACAGCATGGTTGTTCAACACCGGTTGCATAGTACCCCCGTTCAAATAATAACCCTGCAGGTACATCTTCAGATTCAATGTAATGGTACAATTTGTTACTGTAATTACCGGTGATGTAAAAGGCTGGATACAGCCGCTTCCATCGGCAATATCAACAGTATAGGCTCCCGTTGCAACCGGATTTACCGTTTGTGTTGACCCCGATAAGTTGCCCGGGTTCCAGGTATAAGTATAAGGTATATAAGGGGTGAACCTATAAGCATCATTGCTTGCACTGAAAATGGTACCGTTACGCCCAGGCACTGCAACGCCGGCAGTGCCGGCTGCATTTTCAACTCCCTGTGTTGTGGTTGCAGCATCATCAAATGCAGCAGCATCACTAATGGTAGTTGTATGGATCTCAATTTCATTGCTGCCTTCCGATAAGATCGCCTGCACCTCGAAGGGGTAAGCAGCGCCACCATAATGCCTGGTATTGTATTGCACCACTAATTTCCGGTTGGGTGCAACGCCTGTATTAAAATAAGATACAGCATTTGCAACTCCCTGCGGGTAGAGGTCATTCCAGGCCAATGCAATAAAATTATTCGGTGATGATATTGAAGGTATCGCTGAACCATATACTGCACTCGTTGACTGGCCGGAGCTGAAGGTTATGTAGCCATTTGAACAAATATAAAAATTAGTGTAATTCTGTCCGAAGAATTTGAAGGTAAATCCTATGGCCTTAACAGTACTCATTGCATCATCATTCAGCGGAACATTAACAGGCGTTCCTGTTAGCGGTGCATATGTTATGCCTGTAACACTATAAGTAATATTTGTACTTCCGGAAGGAACTGCGTCTAGTTGTACAGGTGAGCCACTGCATACCGTGCCGGGTGTTGCCGTAATATTTGCAGTAAGGATCGAAGTAACAGTTATCGTATGCGAAACAGAACTATTACCCAATGGGTTGCTCACAACAAGTGTAACTGTATAAGTTCCGGGTGAAGCAAAGTTGTGTGCAGGGTTTTGAAGCGTTGATGTAGCCTGGTCACCAAAATCCCATGTCCAGTCAAATGCCTGTGTTGACTGGTCGGTAAATTTAACAGCCCCGCCGCATGAAACAGTTGCCAGGTTTGAAGTAAATGCCGCAACAGGTGCCTGTGTCGGAGCCAGGCAAAAAGGCGGCAGTGAAAAACCAGCCGTTTGATCAGTAGAACTATTAGAGCTTCCCTGGACAGCATTGTATCCCATACCCCTACGGGCAAACGCTTCCCATATACGGCAGCGATGTAAATTGTTGTATAACATAGCATCCGCAAGTAAAATACCATCCCTTGCATCCAGGAAACCCGGGCTGCAGGGCTGTAATTTCATGCCTTCCAGTACCAGGCGCATGGCAATATTATTTCCGGCGGTTGCAACAGTAGGGTCAGCATTATATCCCAGGTCATCTATAAGAAACCACGACATATCCCAAATAGCATCACACCATATCTCTCCTATCTGGTGAACGTTGGAACTTGTAGCTACATTGGCATAGGTTTGCGGGTTGATACTCATATTGGTTGAGTAAGGAAATCTTCGTATACCCGGTCCTGTTGTAGATTGTCCTTTCACGTAAGTACCAATACCCCTTGCCATTGCCCCATTGTCACCAGGCTCAATGGTCATCATCAATGCCAGCCAGTCGCTCCATCCTTCCCCACCCTGTTCTGCATTACCGAGACAGCTTGCCTGGGAAGGGCCACCGGTAAGCCTGTTGGAAACACCATGTCCATATTCATGTGAAATGACCCCATTGTCCAATGACCCGTCTAACTGGGGTGTACCGCTCCACAGATACATTTGCATTCTCCCAGATGCACCATCGGCAGGAGTAGAAAAATTAGCGTTATTGGTTCCGCTTCCATCAAATGCTTCTGCCTTTACATAGTCATTTCCCTGGCCGCCATGGCCATAATTGTTTTGTTGGAAATTGCCGGCAACCTCATCAAACCCAACATGATATAACACATCGTGTACACGGTTGTTTACATAAAACAGGTTGGTGATAGCAGCATCCTGGTTAACAGAAGGCGCTGCACCGGAGGTAAAAGGATAATTAAACTGGAGGGTGGCCGAATTAGGCGAGTAGCCGGGAAGGTTATCATTATTTGCATCTTCATAAGCATACACATTGTTGCCTCTTGTTATGGTAAACTCGTTTCCTGTAATGCCATCAATGTCATGCCAGCCATAAGGCGATGCAATAGCGTTGGAAGGATCAATCAATAATGAACGGCTTCCGAATGATGGTGCTTCAATGGGAAAGGGGAAAACAGTATACTCAGGTACAAACGGAGGATTTGACAAAAAAGAAAGATCATTTGTTGCCCTGGTCATGCGTTCATGTGCCAGGAATCCAAAATGCCCGTCTCCGAAATCACACGCAGTAGTAAAATCATTTTTATCAATAAAATCCCCGGTCAATGCATTCACCCTTACATTCCACCAATGTGCTTCGTTCTTCATTTCAATACTCACATCCCAGGCCAGGAAAATATTTTCGTCTATGGCACGATAAACCAGCTGCACTTTTACCGGGCTTGTGGCGATGGCCGGAGATTCGAACATAAAACTATGAGCGTTCTTGTCACTGCTGATCAATTTAACCGGGGCCAGGTTCTTATACCCGAGATGGAAAAGTGCATACCCAATTGCTGTCTCAGGAGTGATGGCAGGCTTGTCGGTCTTTATTTTTTTGCCAAGTTGGCCAATGAGGCCCGGGTTAAAATAAAGCACCTGGTCGTCTTTGATCAGGAAAACACTGATAGCATTGTAAACAATGATATTATGATGCTTTTGCTGGATATAGGCATGCGTTAAGCCGGTTGCTTTATCTGTGTATTGGTCAGAGATATTATAGTCATTTATATCAGTTGGGGTCCAATTATTTTTATCCCGCTCCGCCGAAAGTTTAGCATCAATGATACTTTTATTTTGTTGAGCATAACCATTGACCCATGCTGAACATAGAAGGATACCTAATATCAATAAATTTTTTGAAATAGAATTTCCCATCATATACAGTGGTGTTTTGGATGAATCCTTATGGCTAGTAACACTTACAATATAAGCAAAATTCTACATAAGCTTATGAAAAGGCCATTGCTTTTTCATTTTCGCCTGCACCATATAAACAACAATACCACTCAGCAATACGGCCAGGAAACTTGCCATGATCTTGAAACCGGTTGCATAAAAGATGAACAGCCACATCATTATTACGAGGATAACAGGTAAAGGGTATAAAGGCATTTTATAAGGAAGTTGCTTTGTCCCGTTGCGCTTCCTGAGCAATACGATCCCTGCTGCCTGTCCAATGAATTGTACCATAATGCGCATAGCAAGAATGCCGCTGATGATATCTCCCATTTTAAACAACAGGCTGAATACAAATGCAAAGGCAGCAAGGATCAGCAGGGAAATATAAGGGAATTCCTTTGTGGGATGCAGCCTGGCAAATATTTTAAAAAATGCCCCGTCCACAGCTGCGGCATAAGGAACCCGGCTATATCCCAGCATCACTGCAAATAAAGAGGCGAGTGCAACCCAAAGGATCATAACTGTGGCAACAATTGCCGCTGTATTACCGTACAATCTTTCTATAAAAACACTTACAACAAAAGTATTTTGTCCATGGTCCTGCCATGATTTTATTTCCTGCCAGGGTATCACGCTGCCAATACTCATGTTCATAGCCAAATAAAGAACTGCGATGCCAATAACAGAAATAAACATGCTGCGGGGGATATTTTTGCCTGGGTCACGGATCTCGGACCCCAGGTGGCAAACATTGTAATACCCCAGGTAACTGTAAATGGTTTTTACACATGCCTGCCCGAACAGGAATGACGCAAGGTTTGACCAGTTGAATGATGAGGGCAACTCACGTAATGGCTGCAGGAAATTCCCATGGCTGATACCTCCAAAGATGATCCAGCCAAGTGTGGCAATAACTCCTGCCCATAACAATACACCGATCTTACCGATGCTGTCAATTTTCCGGTATAATAAAAATGTAATGAAGATGATCACGACTCCCGAGATAGCCTTTTGCTGCCAGGCTTCTAACGGAATAAGGTAAACGAAATAAGAAGAAAAGCCGATGGCGGCAGAAGCTGCAACCAATGGTGCTTGTATAATGGTCTGCCATACATACAAAAAGCTCATCATTTTGCCGGCAGTACTCTTCCCGTAAGCTTCTTTTAAAAAATTATAGCTTCCTCCCGCCATCGGGTACGCTGCTCCCAGTTCACTCCAGATCATCGCATCTATCAAAGAAAGTATGGCGCCGGCGATCCATGCGTACAGGTACATGCCCCCGATAAGCCCCATTACGATCGGTAAAGTAACAAATGGGCCGATACCAACCATATCGATCATATTCAATACAGTGGACTGAAAAAGCCCCAGCCTTCGTTGGAGTGCAGCAGCAGTTGAAGCCATGAAATGAAGTTACAAAGAAACAGGGAATGGCTAGTAGGGAATAGCTAGTTGGGAGCCAATATTTTGCTGATTTAAATTAGCAATTATCCATTATCAATTAAACTACCATTCCTTTTTTAAGCTTTGGTTGTATTCAACAAAAGTTTTTGTTTTATGGAATCCTTCAGCAAAAAATTTCAAAGGCGCTTCCATTTCCTGGGCAGTCTGGAAACCCGGCAGTGGAGCCGGCTTAGCATCTATTGCTGGAAGGAATACAGTGGTTGGAAATTGCATTTGCCCATATAAAAGGTATTCTGCCAATTCATTGCTTTTATACTTAGGTTTATAGCCATATCGCTTGTTGTTGAATTCAAAACTATCTTTTGATTCAGCATCCAGTTTTACTGCATAATAGTGTTCATTGATATAGCTGACCAGTTTTTCATTTTTATAGGTTGTTTTGTCCATATGCTTGCACCAGCCACACCAGTCTGTATAAACATCCAATAAAATGGGTTTGGGATTTTTGCTGTACAACGCATTCAATTCTTTTATGCTGATCCATTTAATTTCTCCCTTACCCGGGTCATTAAATGAAAATGCCGAAACTGCGATCACAAGGATCATTATAAAACCGATAACCTTTTTCATCAATAAATTGTTTAGTAGCTTAGATATCTAAAACGGAAAAATAATGCAAAAAATTGTGGTAGCAATAACAGGAGCCAGCGGTTCCGTGTACGCAAAGGTTTTATTAACAAAGCTATTACAGTTAAAAGAGCACTGCAGTGAGCTATCCGTAGTCATTACAGAAAACGCAAAACAGGTATGGCAGACAGAACTGGGGAATGATGCTTACCAGCATTTTGATGTAAAATATTATTCACAGCAGGATTTCAGCGCTCCTTTTGCTTCGGGCTCAGGCCAGTATAATACTATGATAATCATCCCTTGCAGCATGGGTACGTTGGGCAGGATCGCGGGGGGAATATCCAATGACCTCATCACAAGGGCTGCTGATGTGATGCTGAAAGAACGGAGAAAATTAATATGCGTGGCGAGGGATACCCCCTATAGCCTCATACATATAAAAAATATGGAGACTATTACGCTGGCAGGAGGGATCATTTGCCCCGCTACCCCATCTTTTTACAGTAAACCCGCAACCGTTGAGGAGGTAGCGGCTACTGTTGTTGACAGGGTGCTTGATCTTGCGGGATTGCCAGTAAATACCTTCAGGTGGGGAGGATAACTTTGAATATTGCGTATTGAACATTGATCATTGAACATTTATTAAAAAAATGTTCAATATGCAACTATCAATTCTCAATGATCAAATAGGACAAAAGGCTTCAAATTATTGAAGCCTTTGAATATTATTATACAATAACGATCCGGTATCGGGTATACATTACCTCAGATCCACTACTTCAACTCCCGGATACTGTTTTGCATCAAAAATAAATGTTGCATCGGCAATAGAACCATTGGTAGCCATATTGCTAACACTGTAAGTATAACGGTTGCCTGTTTTTTCAAATACCTTTGTTGTATTGATCACTGATTTATCGACATAAACCAAAACTTTGTGAAATGCTTTTGTTTTATCGATTGGTGTCAGTTCAACTTCCTGCATTGCTTTACCATTCATCTTTACACTCCCGTTCAGTTTATATAAAAAGTCCTTGTCATAAAAATTGGTGAAGAGTTTTTGCGGGGTAATGGAATTGGCTGATGGGTCGATCTTATTGATCGTTACTTCCTTTGATACTTTATCGTATGTCCAGATATTTGTTCCGTCGCAATAAATTTCCTGGCCGGTTACGCTTATGCGGTATTTGGTGCCTTTCATATAAACGGTACCGGTCTTTGTGCCAAGACTTTTACCGGAAGCATTTTCTATACGCAATAGAAATTTCGCCTGCACCGATTTATAGTTCTTAAATTTGGCACTTACTCCATCTAATACTTTTTTTGCTTCGGGGTCACTGCTTCCCATACCTTTTGGAACCTGTGCATGAACAGTAAGAAAGATCGTAAATATTAAAACGAGGCTACTATATATTTTCTTCATATTAACTTTTTATTCCTGTTTTACAGGGGTTTATTAAAGGTTGGCAAAGATAAGCTAATAGACATAACATGGTAACCACTGTTTAAATCATACTCCCCAATAAACTGTTAATGTGGGACAAAGGCCAAAATAAATGAGCAGACAGTCCCGTTTATCCGGCAAAGAAGATTTATTTTGCAATTACTTCAACGCTTTATTTCGGCTCAACTCAATTTTTGAACTATAAGTAACGTTTTAATTCAATTAAAATGACAGCAAGAAATACGGCTATTTCCCAACGGGAATCCTATACTCCATCCCAATTCACAGTGTTTTTATGGTGGTTATCCACTGCCGAAAAAGAAATACTGGTAGATTCTGTAATTGACAGGAATCGTTACCGGATCATTGGCATGACCGTTTTGGCAACCTGGGCTTTTGCAAGCTTTACCTGGACCTATTTCTTCAGTACGATCGTTGATTCTATGCTGATGGCAGTTGCCCTTGGATCGTTCATGGGTTTTATAATCCTTACCATCGACCGGGCCCTGATAAAGGGCATCACGAAATTCAATAAAAGAAAATTTACCCCGCTTTTATTCAGGGGAATGTTGGCCCTTACCATCGGCACTTTCATGGCCCAGCCGGCCGTATTGTATATGTTCGATAAGGAAATAAAATTACAGTCCTCACTCGACAATGAAAAAAGGAAACAACAGAAGCGGCAGGAACAGGATATCCTGTTCAAAGACCAAAAAGATGAACTGACAAAACAAAAAGAAAGCATCAAAAAAGAACTTGTTGACAAATATGAAGCAGTAGCAAGCGCAAGGCAGAATTTCCTGGCAGAAAGCGATGGCAGTGGCGGCACCGGAAAGATCGGACTAAAGGAAATTGCCATTGCAAAACGCAGAGAATACCAAAAACTGGATGTTGAATACCAGGCAATGTTGAAAGAGGACCAACCCAAGCTTGACAGTACAGAAGCAGCTTTGAAAAATATTGAAACGAATATTAAAACAGCAGAGGCAGATTTTACAAGATACCTCAATGATGGTTTTTTAACAAGGGTTGAAGCGTTGAATAATATTCTTAAAAATAATTCAGCACTCCAGTTCCGCTATTACCTCATTGTTTTTATTTTAATGCTGGTAGAGCTGATGCCGGTCATTGCAAAGACCATGTTACCCTCCGGTAGTTATGATGAAAAAGCAATGTTACGGGAAGAAATGGAAATTGAAATCGCCCATAGCAATATCCGTAAAGAACAACAATTAAAAGAGATTTACAATCAAATGGCTTTTGATAATGATGCTGAAGCCATCACTTCATTCTTTTCCCTTACCAAAGAAGACCGTAATGAAAAAATGAAAGCATTCAGTAAAAAATGGAAAGAAGAGAATCACCAGACATTTGATGGATTGTGGGAAAAGATGAAGAAAGAGATATTGACCAAACAAGAGAACTGATAATTTGGAAATGTATCAATTCGGAAATTGGTTCCACCTGGTTTGATATTAATTTACACCCCTAATTTCCAAATTTCTTTTTGTTATTTTTGCCGCCCATGGCAAAAGCGAATACCGAAACTCCCTTAATGCAGCAGCACAATGCCATCAAGGCTAAATATCCTGATGCCATTTTGTTATTCCGGGTGGGTGACTTTTATGAAACTTTCGGCCAGGATGCCATTACAAGCTCACAGGTTTTGGGGATCACGCTTACCAAAAGAAACAATGGAAATGCCGCATCTGCAGAACTTGCCGGCTTCCCGCACCATGCATTGGATACTTATCTTCACAAGCTGGTAAAGGCGGGTTACCGGGTTGCCATATGCGACCAGCTGGAAGATCCCAAATCGGTAAAAGGGATCGTAAAACGCGGTGTTACTGAATTGGTAACTCCCGGTGTTGCTACCAATGATAAATTACTGGAGCACAGCAGCAATAATTTTTTAGCAGCCCTTCATTTTGCAGAGGATAAGATCGGCATCGCATTCCTGGATATTTCCACCGGTGAATTTTTTATTGCAGAAGGTGATAAAGAATATACTGACAAATTACTCCAGGGCTTACAACCCGCTGAAGTGATCTTCCAGAGAAACAAACAAAAAACATTCAAGGAATTTTTCGGGAATTCTTTTTTTACCTACACGCTCGATGAATGGGTCTTTGCAGAGGCTTATGCAACTGAGAATCTCTTAAAACATTTCGGAACACACAGCCTGAAAGGATTTGGTGTAGAAGGTTTAACTGCGGGCGTTATTGCTTCCGGGGCTATCCTTCATTATTTAAAAGATACCGAACACCCCAACCTGCAGCACATCACTTCCCTGCAGCGTATCAATAAGGATGATCATTTATGGATGGACCGGTTTACGATCCGCAACCTGGAGCTCATCAGCAATTATGATAACAGCAATACGCTTTTCAAAACCATTAACAACACCGTTTCACCAATGGGCGCCCGCCTGCTTAAGCGCTGGATGCTTATGCCACTCAATAACATCATTGGCATCAATGAAAGACTGAATACAGTTGAATACCTGGTAAAGGAAACGGATATACGAAATAAAATATGCCAGCATATAAAACAGGCAGGTGATGTAGAGCGTTTGGCAAGCAAGGTCCCGTTGAAAAAGATAAATCCGCGGGAAGTATTACAGGTAGCAAAAGGATTACAACAAACAGAATTCATAAAAACGATCTGCAGTGCTTCTAACAATGAATACATGAAGCGCCTGGGCGATTCGCTTAACAGCTGTAATTATATTTTAGAAAAGATATTAAAAGAGATCAATGAGAACCCTCCTGCTGCTGCAAACAAGGGGGGGCTGATCGCAGCAGGGATCCACGAAGAACTGGATGAACTGAGAACGATCGCCAGCGGCGGAAAGAATTACCTGTTGGAACTGCAGCAAAAAGAAGCCATCAATACCGGCATCTCCTCTTTGAAAATAAGCTTCAACAATGTATTTGGTTATTACCTAGAAGTAACAAACCTTCATAAGAGCAAGGTGCCGGAAACATGGATACGCAAACAAACACTTGCCAATGCCGAACGATACATCACACCCGAATTAAAGGTTTACGAAGAAAAGATCATTGGTGCCGAAGACAAGATCTATTTGATCGAGCAACAGCTTTTCCAGGAATTATTAAATGAGTTGCAGGATTACATTGCTCCCATGCAGGTAAACGGACATGTAATGGCTGTATTGGATTGCCTCAGTTGTTTTGCAAACAATGCTTTGCAGTTCAATTATAAAAAACCATTGCTGCATGATGGCGATGAAATGCAGCTAAAGGATAGCCGGCATCCCGTGATAGAAAGAAACCTGCCTGTTGGAGAAAATTACATCAGCAATGATATTTTCTTAGATGCATCCACAAAACAGATCATTATTTTAACAGGGCCGAACATGAGTGGTAAAAGTGCCATACTAAGGCAAACGGCCCTCATAACTTTGATGGCCCACATGGGAAGTTTTGTACCAGTGACTTCGGCAAAGATCCCGTTAACTGATAAGATATTCACCAGGGTTGGGGCTTCTGATAACCTCAGTGGAGGCGAAAGCACTTTCATGGTAGAGATGAATGAGACCGCCAGCATCATTAACAACCTTACAAAAAGGAGTTTGATACTGCTGGATGAGATCGGGCGTGGCACATCCACATATGATGGAATTTCCATAGCCTGGAGTATAGCTGAATATTTACACGAATCGGTACATGCGCCCAAAACTTTATTTGCTACACATTACCATGAGCTCAATGAGCTGGAAAATAAATTCAGCCGCATTAAGAACTACCATGTTACCAATAAAGAAGTAGGCAATAAAATAATTTTCCTGCGCAAATTAGCCCCGGGAGGCAGTACGCACAGTTTTGGTATACATGTTGCACGTATGGCGGGGATGCCGCCATCTTTAATAGACAGGGCAAATGAGATCTTATTGGAATTGGAGAATAGCCGTGATAGTGGTCAGGCCACTACCCACATTAGTCAGGCTGCTCCAAACGGCCAGGCCATTAACCAACTCTCCATGCCCAAAATGCAGTTGAGTATCTTTGATGCTCATTCATCCATTTTTGAAGAGATCAGGATCCTGCTTGAATCTGTGGATATCAACCGGCTAACTCCTGTGGAAGCATTGCTTAAATTGCAGGAGATAAAAGCTAAGATAAAATAAAGGGCAGTTTAGAGAGATGACATCTTTTAAAAGCAAAGATGTCATCTCTCTAAAAACTGATGCAAACCTGTTAAAACTATATTAACACTTGCAGCGGAAAACGCTTTTTTAGCGTCTTTAAATTACTTTACGGTTTTATGAAAAAATATTTACTCATTGCGTTTCTTTTTTCAATTGTAACAAATCAATTTGTAACTGCCCAAACCTGTACAAATCTTGGCCAAAATCCTGAAACAGCCTTTCCTGTTTGTGGTACCACTGTTTTTAACCAGGGAAGCGTAGCCATTTGCGGTGGCGCACAAGTACCATCTGCCTGCCAGGATATAATATACGCTGATAAAAATCCTTACTGGTATAAATTCACGTGCTTTGGCGGAGGCTCACTGGCTTTTGTTATTACGCCAATTGACCTGGGTGATGATTATGACTGGCAGCTGTTTGATGTTACCGGGCGCAATCCTTCTGCAATTTATAGCGATCCAAATCTTTTTGTAGCCTGCAACTGGAGTGCAGAACCAGGCCTTACCGGTGCCGACGCATCGGGCACTTCACTTGTAAGATGCCAGGGGCCCGGTGTGCCACAGTTCAGTCAAATGCCAACCTTAATGACAGGCCATAATTATGTTTTACTGGTGAGCCATTTTACCGATTCGCAGGTCGGCTATTCCTTATCGTTTGGCGGAGGCACAGCCAATATCACAGACCCGGTTCCACCACATACCGTAAAAGCAGATGCAGGTTGTGATGGTACAACAATAACTGTAAAGCTGAATAAGAAAATGAAGTGCAACAGCCTTGCTGCTGACGGCTCGGATTTTTCAATCAATAGTGCGGCAACCAGTATCATTGCAGCATCAGGTGTGGGCTGTACCAGCGGGTTTGATATGGATTCAGTAGTACTTACCTTAAACAACCCGATCGCCCCCGGTACTTATATCGTTACTATAAAAGACGGAACCGATGGAAATACATTGAAAGATAATTGCGACAGGACGATCCCCCCAAATGAAACCCTACCCATAACTATTTTTCCCCTGGTACCAACGCCAATGGATAGCCTTACAAAACCGGGTTGTTCGCCTCAAACCCTGGAACTTGTTTTCAGGAAGCCCATCAGGTGCAGTTCCATTGCAGCAGACGGATCTGATTTTTCGGTCATCGGGCCATACCCGGTAACGGTTACGGGTGCCACAGGAAATTGCGAGACAGGGCTCACTTCAAAAATATTTGTCCAGTTATCAGTTCCCATGCAGGTTGCAGGAAATTTTATCATAAGGTTAAACAATGGTTCCGACGGTAATTCGCTCCTGGATAATTGTGCCCAGCAAACAGCTGTTGGTTCTTTCCTTCCTTTCGCAATAAAGGATACCGTTAATGCTGATTTTACATATAGCATTGTTTTTGGTTGCCTGCAAAACGTTGTAAGCTATTCTCACAACGGCAATAACGGTGTAAACAGCTGGAACTGGAATTTTGATAATATTCAAAACAGTAGTTTACAAAACCCCGTGATCACTTATACCAGTTTTGATCAGAAAAAAACCTCACTGATCGTATCCAACGGCGTCTGTTCAGATACTTCATCAACAACCCTGTTTTTTGATAACCTTTTGCATGCAAAGTTTGAAATTACCTCGCTTGTTTGCCCGGGCGATAAAGCTGTTATTAAAAATACCACTGTTGGAAATGTGATCAGCAACTGGTCATGGGATCTTGGGAACGGCAATACCAGTAATGTAAAAGATCCTCCTCCCCAAACTTATAATGTACAAAACGCAAGTTATGGCGTACTTGTAAAACTTATTGTGACAAATAATTATGGCTGCCAGGACAGCGCCTTTCAAAAGATCAGTATAATCAATAACTGTTATATAGCAGTACCATCGGCATTCACACCAAACGGCGATGGGCTCAATGATTACCTCTATCCTTTAAATGCTTATAAGGCATTTAACCTTGACTTTACTGTTTACAACCGCTTTGGCCAACGCTTATTTCATACAAAAGACTGGACCAACAAATGGGATGGGACCTTTAAAGGCCAGGGCGCCGACCCGGGTACTTATGTATGGATACTCACTTACATCAATACCGATACCGGGAAACGGGTGGAGCAAAAGGGAACAACAGTATTAATCAGGTAATATTTCAATGTGATGATGTGGAGATAATTAATAAGCTTCCATAATAATTCGCATTTTCACATCTTCACATTTCCAAATTGGCACATTTCCAAATTGATTAAGTTTGCAGCAAAATCATCATCATGGACCACAAACCGGTTTACTACGGAGAATATTTACAATTAGATAAAATAATTGAGGCCCAGCATCCCGTAAGCTTTGAAAGCGGAAAAGAGCCGGCACATGATGAAATGCTCTTTATCATCATTCACCAGGCCTATGAACTTTGGTTCAAACAGGTCTTATTTGAAGTAGGTTCTGTGCTTGAGATCATGAGTAAACCTTCCATCAATGATAACTCTCCCGAATTACAAACCATTGTTCACCGTATGCAACGGGTGGTAACGATCTTAAAAGTACTTGTTCAGCAGATCGATATCTTAGAGACCATGACACCCATGGATTTTCTTGATTTCAGGGATATGCTCAGACCGGCATCGGGTTTTCAAAGCTGGCAATTCAAAATACTGGAAGCCAAACTGGGACTTAAGTTTGAGCAAAGGCACGGACAGCATTATTACACTTCACAGCTTAAACAGGAAGATATAGATATCATTAAAAATGCAGAAAGCGGGCCATCTGTAATCCTGCTCATCAATAAATGGCTTGAGCGCATGCCATTCTTTGATGAAGCCGGTTATTGGGCAACTTATAAATCTGTTGAAGGCAATAAAGGTATTCATCCTTTCTGGTCGGACTATGAAAATATTTATAACAACAGTTTGGCAGAAGGTGAAAGATCAAACATAACTGCATTTAAAAATATTTTTTTAGATGGGGACAAGAACCCGGAAAGGGTATTATCCGCTGATGCCTGCCGTTCAGCTTTATTCATCATGATATACCGTGGCTATCCCATGCTGGAGCTTCCTTTTCAATTACTGGATACCTTACTCGAAATAGACAACCAACTCGGGAACTGGCGTTATCGCCACATCAATATGGTAAGACGCATGATCGGCACACGCATAGGCACAGGTGGCAGTACTGGTGCAGGTTACCTTCAGGGAGCCATGGACAAGCATTATATTTTTAAAGAGATATCTCAACTCAATAGTTTTTTAATAGACAGGAGAAAATTACCTGTATTGCCTAAAGAACTTACGGAAAAGCTTGGGTATAATTTTTAGTTAGTGGTCAGGCCACTTAACTTCGAATGCAAAGCAACTGAAAAATCTTTCGGCTTGTCAACAAAAAACAAAACAGTATCTGCCCATTTTTTGATGCCGAAGATTTTCGTAACTTCTATCGGTTGTTTGAGATATACCACACAATTGTGTCCCTCCAGTGTTTTTAACAACGATATTTTAATTGCATTCCTGTCAACGGGAAATTTCTTTGTCAATTCAAAGCGTTCAATATTATTTAGATCAATATAAGCATCACCGGCAAGCCCGTTGTGTATCTCCAGCGATGTAGCTGTAATAATAATGGGCCTTGCTTTGATTGCTTTAATATGTGCGAATACCTGGATACAGGTGTAAAGGCTTAGTCCAGATATTATCCAGGCTGCCGTTCTATTCCATATACTCAGTAAAAAATGCACCCCAATTGTTTCGACCAGGAACAAGGCTAAGATCGTGTATAAAATGAGTGTGATACTGTTTTCCCTGTAAGATGTAAATTTTGAATGATAGTCGATGTGCTTATCCCTTCTTCCAATAAATGCATAATAGAATACAGCAATTTCAGCGGAAAATATATTTCCTGTTCTTACATTTCCGGTCACTTTGTACATGATCGTCCTGCAATGTGCCAGGAAATCAATGCTGGTATTTCCCGTCTGTTTTCCTGCCTTATCTGCCGTATAAAATTTCCTGATAATGACGAATACAATGACTGCTTCTATTACCGGGGATATCCATGTTTTAATAAAATGCAATAATGAATTTGAATGTGTATTTATAATTAGTCCTGCAACCAACACTCCAATAACAAATACGCGTATGGCCGTAAATTTGGAAACACTTGTCTTCCTGATGAGGAACAGGTAAACCAAAGGCGAAGTGATGAGCAGGTCGGCAATAACAGCATTTGAAAGCAGTTGTTGGTTTGATTGATATCCCTGTGTAAGGGTTATTAAGAAACAGGTTAAGAATATAATGAAAGGAATTCCTATGATAAGTATCCAATTTGGCTTATTTGTTATCGTCATTTTCTGTTATGATTTTATGCAAAGAGGCAGAGAAAGCTCAAAGTTGTAAAGATCTTTGAACAATGATGCTATGAAAAACAAATGTTTGTTACAAAAGATCTATACCAAACTTTTCAATTTCTCAACAACTGAATCAACTTCGTCCTTTGTATTGTTCTTACTAAAACTAAAACGCACCGTTACCTGGTTGGGATTGTTGTTGATGGCCCGTATTACATGGCTACCCTGTTCGGCACCGGAGGTACAGGCACTCCCTCCACTGGCACAGATATTATTGATATCCAAATTGAAAAGGATCATTTCAGATCTTTCTGTTTTAGGAAAACTTACACTCAAAACGGTATAAAGGCTATTGCCCAGCACATCCCCATTAAAGCCAACTCCCTTGATATTCTTTTTAAGCTGCTCAAGCATGTAATATTTGATTGTGCCGATATAAGCACTGTCGGTCTCATAATTTTCTGTTGCAATTTCAAGTGCTTTTGCAAAACCGACAATACCATAAATATTTTCTGTGCCTGCACGCATGTTGCGTTCCTGCCCACCACCATGTACAAAGGGTTTTATCCGAACGTTCTCATTGATATATAAGATGCCGACACCTTTGGGCCCGTAAAATTTATGAGATGCTCCTGTAATAAAATGAACCGGTGTCTTGCGGAGGTCAAAAGGGTAATGGCCAACCGTTTGTACCGTGTCACTGTGAAAAATGGCGTTGTATAATTTACATAATTCACCCACTGCATGAATATCGAGGATGTTCCCGATCTCATTATTTGCATGCATGAGTGACACCAGCGTTTTTTCTTCAGCAGCAGCTAACAGTTCTTCTAGGTTATCGAGATCAACATGACCATTGGGCAATAGTTTTACATAACTCACTTTCACCACATCCATGTTATCGAGGTGTTCTACCGTATGCGTTACTGCGTGATGTTCTATTGGTGAAGTAATGATATGCCTGCAGCCCAGGTCGCGTATAGAAGCCTGTATGGCGGTATTGCTGCTTTCTGTACCCCCACTGGTAAAAAATATTTCTGCCGGGTGCGCATTGAGGATCTTCGCCACTAATTTGCGGGCTGTTTCGATCGCCATCCTTGTTTCTCTTCCATAAGAATATATAGAAGAAGGGTTACCGAATTTTTCAGTGAGGTAAGGCATCATCGCTTCCAATACTGTTGGATCAAGTGCGGTGGTGGCGGCGTTGTCGAAATAAATTCTTTGCATAGTTCCTGATTTTCCAGCTCTTAGTTCTTAGTTCTTAGTTCTTAGTTCTTAGTTAAGGCTTTCATATTAATTACACAACTATGAACTATGAACTATGAACTTGCATTTACATCGCTTCTTTAATATCTTTCATTATCCTCAAAGCGATATTATTTGCTGTTGTTTCAAAATTACTTTCTGCATAAATGCGGATGATGGGCTCCGTATTACTGGTACGCAGGTGAACCCAGTCGTTATCAAATTCTATTTTTAAACCATCTTCCGTGTTTATCGGATGACTTTTATATTTTATTTTAATTTTATCAAACACGTCTTTGACATTGTTCCCATTTTCCAGGGCGATCTTATTTTTACTGATAAAATAGTCCGGGTAAGTATTGCGTAATTGCTTGATACTTTTTTTACTGTTTGCAAGATGTGTCAGGAACAGTGCAATACCGATCATTGCATCACGTCCATAATGCAGGCCAGGCACTATGATACCGCCATTGCCTTCACCCCCGATCACGGCGTTAACTTCCTTCATCTTGTTCACTACGTTCACTTCTCCTACCGCACTGCTAAAATATTCTCCCCCATGTTTCAACGTAACATCTTTCAACGCTTTGGTTGAAGACATATTACTTACTGTATTCCCTTTTTGTTTACCCAGGACATAATCGGCAACAGCCACCAATGTATATTCCTCGCCAAACATGCTGCCGTCTTCACAAACAAAACAAAGCCTGTCCACATCTGGATCTACAGCAATACCGAGTGAGGCTTTTTGCAGGCATACTTCCTGGCTCAGTTGTGTAAGGTTTTCGGGGAGTGGCTCGGGGTTATGAGCAAAATTGCCGCTAACCTCATCATTGAGCAGTGTAAAGTTCTTTACACCCAATGCTTTTAATAAAGCAGGTATGGCAAAAGCACCTGTGCTGTTGATCACATCTACAACGATCCTGAAATTTGCGGCTGCAATGGCGTCCCTGTCTACCCATTCATTTTTCAGGATCAGGGAAATGTGCTCATCCAGCATGCAATTATTTGCTGTGACCGTTCCGAGTTCATCTACTGAGGCAAAGTCGAATGATTCTTTTTGAGCCAGTTCCAGGATCTCTTTTCCTTCATCGCCGCTTATGAACTCACCTTTGTTATTGAGTAATTTCAGTGCATTCCATTCTTTTGGATTGTGGCTTGCGGTCAAAATGATCCCGCCATCTGCCTGTAATATCTTTACCGCCATTTCCACGGTGGGTGTTGTACTATAATCCAGGTCGATCACATCGATACCCAATGAGGTTAGCGTAGCATTTACCAGATCCTTTACCATCAGGCCACTTATACGGCCATCCCTTCCTATAATCACTTTCTTATTTTTTGCTCCTGCATTATTCGGGGTCGGGCCCTTCAGCCAACTGCCATATGCTGCAGCAAATTTAACCACATCAAGCGCTGTAAGGTTATCATTTGTTCTTCCGCCGATAGTTCCTCTTATGCCGGAGATACTTTTTATCAAAGCCATTTCAACCAATTTAGGGACGGCAAATATAGCAAAGAGTTCGCAGAAGGATACTGGCCAGGGCACTTTGAGTGGCCAGAGCATTGATAACCAATTAATAACTATTAACTTTGCCACATGCAATCATGGTTTAAAAATTGGTTTAATTCCCCATATTATCACCAGTTATACTTTAACAGGGATGAATCCGAAGCAGCGGCATTCATTGACAAGCTGATCGCGTATTTAAAACCGGCGCCGGGAGCATTCATGCTGGACGTAGCATGCGGTAAAGGGAGGCATTCACTTCAGCTGGCAAATAAGGGCTATGATGTTACGGGGATCGACCTAAGTGAAGACAGTATAAAAGAAGCATTGAAATTTGAAACTGATAACCTGCATTTCTACCAGCATGATATGCGATTACCCTTCAGGGTGAATTATTATGATCATGCATTCAATTTTTTTACCAGCTTCGGGTATTTTCAAACGCAGCGTGAAAATGACAATGCCATACGTACCATTGCACAATCTTTAAAACCAAAAGGGATCTTTGTGATGGATTACCTGAACGTACATTATGCTGAAGATCACATGTCACACCGGTCGGAAAAAGAAATTGACGGGGTTAATTTTATCATTACCAAATGGCATGATGAAACGCATTTTTATAAAAAGATCATGATAGAGGATGAGGTATTGGAAGAGCCATTGGTGTATACGGAAAAAGTATCGAAGTTCACTGTTGGCAATTTTACAGAAATGTTTGCTTACCAGGGACTGCAGATCAAAGAAGTGTTTGGGGATTATAATTTTTCAAACTACTCGATCAATAAATCCCCAAGGCTGATCATGATAGCACAGAGATTCACAAAGAAATAATTTCCCGAATTAATCGAATTACATGAATTAAAACCCCCTACCAGCTACCTGCCATTCCCTACTTGCTATTCCTATTATTCAATAACATCCACCTCGCTGTTTCATATATGGCAGATGTAAGTTCTGATAAATGCCTTTTTACTGAATCCAGCCCAACTGCTGTTAAAACCGGTAAGCCATTTTTTACCGGTACCAATTCGTCTTTGGGGAACCTGATATTCTTCCGGTAAAAATAATCATCGGTTACAACGCCGATCCAGCCCGGTGCGTGATAGATGATGAATGCAGCGTTCTCTTTTTTGGATGTGTCGAGCAGGTCCCTGCCAAGGGTACTGTTGGTATAAGGCTGTTGCAGCATACCGGCAATGGTTGGCAGCACATCGATCTGCGATACCGCTTCTGTGTGCAGGTCAGCATTCAACATCGATGGGGCATAGAACAAAAGGGGAATGTGTTCATCTGCAAGCCGCTGTTCTGTCCATGCATTGGGATAGAGTGAACCCACATGTCCTTCCAACCCATGATCGCCAACAAAAACAAATATGGTATTGTCGAAATAGCTTTCTTTTTTTGCCGCTTCCATGAATTGCTGAAAACAATAATCCGTATAGGCAAAAGCGTTGTATTCTTTTAAGGATTCAAAACCATTCTGCCTCAGTTCTTCATCGGGTATATTCCTGACTATAAAGCCTTTGTCATTTTCAGGAATATTGAATGGCCGGTGATTGTCTGCGGTCTGGATGATCGTAAAAAACGGTTTTTGTTGTTTTGAGATCACTTTATTGGCTTCTGTAAAAAGGTCTTTATCACTGATGCCCCATACATTTAATTTTTGTGACTCGTATTTCCCTTCTTCGTAAATATGTATTCCCCTGATATTATTTACGAGCCCGCTGAAATTATTGAACTGGCTGCGGCCGCCGATAAAATAATATTTTTCGTATCCTTCAAAATCATTGATAATGCAGCGCTGGTTAACTGTAGCCTCGTTGCGTGTGGCAAATTTGCTTAGCTGCACATCGGGTATTCCGGTAAGAATGGCAAATACGCCCCTCGCAGTTCCAAATGTGGGTGAAAAACATCTTTCAAAAAAAATACCCTTCTTTGTAAGTTCATTGAAATAAGGTGTGCTGTTCAAAGCATTGCCGCTCATACTGCTTTTATACATGCTGAAACTTTCGCAAATTACAAGTACCACGTTTGGCTGGCTTTCCAGGGCTTTACTACCAGGATGTAAGATCCGTGTATAGTTATTGGTTTTAGTAACTGCTTTGTTGATGTTCAAAAAATCGATCATCCTGGGATAATAATCTTTTGCTTTCGTATTATAATCGGGGTCCCTGAAACGAAGTGTTGTAAAAAAATTTTGCAGGGGATTCAATGCCAGGTTGCTTTTGAATTCATCGTTCAAATTAAATGCCCGGAAAAAATCAAGCGGCTTTACCGTAAGGAAACCATACATGAACCAACCCAATATCAGCAAGGCTGTGAGGTGCCACCTGCGCCTGTACGAGAATTTATGAATATTGATATTTTTCCCTTCAACGCCAACGTGTGTCCGCCTGAACATCCATGTCATCATCAGCACAGCACCAAACAGGCCTATCAATATCCAGACGATCGGGTAGCTTTGCCAGACCATTTGCAGGCTCTCCTGCGGGTCTTCTACAAAGATCAGTGCATCAGCATTGAGTCTTGCATTGATATAGGCAAACTGGCCGAAATCAGCGCCATAAAAAAAAAGCACGAGTAATGTTAATACACCAAGATAGGCGGTCCAGAATTTTTTCAGGCCCTGGCTGTGAAAGGGTGAGAATTTAGGATAAATAGAGAACAATGCTATTGGAAACAATATTACAGCTATCCAGCGAAGGTCATATTTCAAACCAAGCCAGAATGAGGGCAATAATTCAATTATGCCCGTGGCCTTTGGTTTAAAGAACACTACGGTTGCTATCCTGAAAGCAGTGAAGATCCACAGGTAAATAAAAAACAATTTCACTATCCACTGGATCGTTTTAGATACCCGCCATTTTATAAGCATAATAGAACCTTCCTTTAGAAAAAAATAATTTAGCCTGTAAAGTTAATTTTTCTTTTTGTTGTTGAGCAGCAAATATTTTGCTGTTTCATTCCAGGCATCTGTTATTGCCTGCATCCGGTTCCTGATACTATCTGTTCCGGGGCCGGGAATAATTGCTTCATTGCCGGTAACAGAAACAAATTCCTGTTTACCTGTCTTGATGTTCTTTACAAAATAATATCGATCGGAAACCAGGCCGATCGTTTTCACATCATGGTCAATGATGAATGCATAATGTTGCCTGGCACCGGCAGTGTCAAAGAGATTGCGGCCGAATGTATTATTCCTGTAAGTTATCCTGGCCAGTGCTCCAATAGAAGGTAAAATATCAACCTGCGAACTAACCGTATGTATTCTTTTTGCCGTTAATAATTTGGGTGCATAAAATAACAAGGGAACGTGCTCACAGGTAAGCCCCTGTGCTGTCCAGCTTTTTGGGAACATATCCGCTGCATTGCCCCGTATGCCATGATCGCCAACAAATACAAAAATGGTATTGTCAAAATATTTTTCCTTTTTCGCTGCTTCCATGAATTCCTGGTAACAGAAATCAGTAAAACGAAATGCATTCAATTCAGCATTGTTTTCAAAACCAGCATTCTTAAGCGCTGCCTCCGGCATATCAAGTAATTTAAAATCCTCTTTATCTTCATCCGGTATTGTAAAGGGGCGGTGATTATCGGCTGTTTGAATGATTGCAAAAAAGGGATCGGTCTTTTCCTTCAATATACTATTGGCTTCCAGGAATAAATTTTTATCGCTGATACCCCATACGTCTACTTTTTTAGCTTTGAAATTGTCCTGCGAGTAAATATGCAGCCCGTTGATATTATTGGAAAGCAGTCCCTGGATATTTGCCCAGGTTGGATCCCCACCTAAAAAATACAAATGCTCATACCCATAAAAATTATTGATGATGGTATGCTGGTCAACGGCAGCAGGATTGCGGCTTGCAGTGCTGGGGCTTTGCACATCAGGAATGCCGGTGATCGTAGCCCAAACCCCACGGGCAGTACCAAATGCCGGTGTGAAACACCGATCAAAAAAAACACCATTCCTGCACAACTCATTAAAATAAGGAGTTGTGTTCAATGGGTTCCCATACATACTGCTTTTGTAGGCACTGAAGCTTTCACAGATCACCAGGACAATATTCGGTTTTTTGACAAAGCTATCAGTTGGCGCATACGATCTTTCAAAATCCAGTTTGCCTTGATCAGGATTTTTTATTTCCAGCATGGATGCCATCAACGGGTAAAACTGTTTTACTTTTTTAATATCATATCCCGAGTTTTTGAAACCAAGTGTGCTGAAAAAGCTTTGGAATGGATTAAGTGCCGTACTGGCTTTAAAATCATCCGCAAATAAAAATGCATCACTCCAGCGCAACGGGAATTGGCCCAGCTTGCCAAATGTCAATCCTCCCAGTAACAATACAAACCCTATATAATAAAATACATTGCCTTTTTTCTTTGTTACCGGATTCGTGTTCACTGTAATACGATCCAATGATCTTTTTTGCCACCATGCGTACAACCATACCAGTAATAACAATGCGATGGATATCTTTATCAAAGGATATGATTGGCTCATCATTTTAAATGATATACCCGCATCCTGCAGAAAATTCAGTACGGATGCATTTAGTTTTTGTTTCAGGTAATCATAATGATAAAAATCTGCTCCCAGGAAAATAAGCGTAATAAAAAAAATGAGTGACAGGAAAGCGACCCAAAAGACAATTGCCTTCCTGTTCCTGAACGGATCTAAAAAGGGAATGCCACATAACAGCAATATCCCAAGTCCCAGCATAGAAATGAATTTTGCATCAAAACGAAGCCCCAGCAGGAATGCGGAACCGCTAAAAGGGCGATGCTCTCCCCTATAATGAAAAAAGAAAATGAACCTGTACAGCGTCATAATGACCAGGAATACCAGCATCACTGAAAAGATCCAGCGGATCAGGCGGGGCATTTTACTGAAAAAAACCATGAATATTATTTTAAGCCGCTGCTAAATTAGATTAATTATTTTTGGATAAATATTTTCAACAACCAATGGCAATAGATGATTGCTGAATTTAAATGAATATACCGCTCCGGTTAGACAAAGAATTATTCGGCCTGATCAACGGCAGCTGGCACAATGAAACGCTGGATGTTTTGATGCCATTCTTACGCAATTCCAACAGCTGGATGCCTTTGTACCTTTTCTTATTGGTTTTTGCGCTAACTAATTTTAAAAAAAATACCTGGTGGTGGATATTTTTTGCAGCAGGCACAGTGATCGTTTCTAATTTTATCAGTGCAGATATCATAAAAGAACTCATTTTCCGTATAAGGCCATGTAATGATGCCGAATTAGCTGGTACAGCAAGGGTGCTTGTCACGTACCGCCCCCAAAGCTCCGGATTTGTTTCTTCACACGCCGCCAACCACTTTGCCATGGCAGCATTCTTTTATTATACTTTGAAAGATTTCATGGGTAAATGGGCATTATTATTTTTTCTTTGGGCATTTTCTATATGCTATGCACAGGTATATGTAGGGGTCCATTTCCCGATTGATGTAATATGCGGAGGGGTGATTGGCTTTGTTTTCGGATATTTGTCCGCCGGATCATTCAATAAAAACTATGATCTGGTATAAAATTATGACGGAAGTATTCATTTTATTGTTACTGATCTTTTTAAATGCACTGTTCGTAATGAGTGAGATCGCCCTTGTCAGTGCCCGCAAAGGAAGGCTCGAAAGCATGGCCAATAAAGGAGACCTGAAAGCAAAAGCAGCGCTTGACCTGGCAGAAAATCCTGAAAAATTTTTAAGCACGGCACAAATAGGTATAACCCTGGTATCGATCTTAACCGGTGTTTACTCGGGAGAGAAATTTGGTAAGGAACTACAGCCGGTAATAGAAAATATGGAGGGACTTCGCCCTTATGCAGATACCATCGCTACCAGTATTGTTGTTATCATTGTAACATTCCTCTCTATTATTTTCGGCGAACTGATACCAAAAAAATTCGGGCTGATAAGAGCAGAAAAAATATCCCGTCTCGTTGCCGGGCCTATGAATATCCTGTCCAAAGTGATCCATCCTTTTGTATGGCTTTTATCAGGCATTACCAACCTTATCTTCAAGATATTTAATATTAAAAAAGCAAGTGACAATTCTGTAACGGAAGAAGAGATCAAAGCCATGATATCTGAAGGAAGTGAACATGGTACCATTGATGAAGGGGAGAAAGAGATCATTGAAAGGGTATTCCATTTGGGTGACAGGAACATTACTTCCCTGATGACACACCGCACTGATATTGTTTGGGTCGATGCAAAGGATACTGTTGAGATTTTCAAATCAAAATTTGACGAAATTGTTTTTTCCACCTTCCCGGTTTGTGAAGGTTCTGTGGATGATATCAAAGGGCTCGTATATGTAAAAGACCTGTTGAAAGCGGGTCCTGGCATGCGGATGGAAGAATTGGTAAAACCGGCTTTATTCGTTCCTGAAAATAATAAGGCTTACCAACTCCTCGAAAAATTTAGAGAAACCCAGATACATACCTGCTTTATTGTAAATGAATATGGCACACTTGAGGGCATGATAACCATCAATGATATACTGGAAGCAATTCTTGGTGATGTACCACAGACCGGCCAGGAAGAATACGAGATCGTAAAAAGAAATGACGGCAGTTTCTTAGTGGATGGCCAGATACATTTTTATGATTTCCTGAGTTATTTTGATAAAGCCGACTGGATGAATGAAGGTGAACATGAATTTGACACACTTGCAGGGTTTGTTTTACATGAACTGGAACACATACCAAAAACCGGGGAAACCTTTGAATGGCGTGGATTTGATTTTGAGATCATAGATATGGATGGGCAGCGGATCGATAAAGTGCTCGTAAAAATCTCCAATGAGATCAAGGAAGAAATGGATGATAGAGAAGGGGAAGATAAAAACAATAAATAACCCGACTTAGCGGAACAGGTATTGTAAACCTCATCCCAACCCTCTCCAAAGGAGAGGGAGTAGAATACAGAACAACCCGGGTAATTCGTGCTGAAAATTCGTACAAATAATATCAATTCAATCCTAGTACACAAAAGACGCTTTCCCATCCGGGTTATTGAGTTTGGTGCTCTTGCGGTTACCGTTTACAGTTACATGAATTAAACCCATCTGCTCTGTTTTATATTCATATAAAATATCATCAGTAATGGAAATACTTTTTACCGTATTCACATTATCTGCCTGGTAATAACTGTAAATGCCTTCTTCAATTTGTTCATAGCCGAGAAAACGCAATGACGCATTTTTACCTTCCAGGGAGATCTTCAGGTGCTTCTGTACATAATCATTCAGCAATTTACTCATCGCTTCTTTTTCTTTTGGATCCAACAGGTCAACATGAACATTATAGGCCTTGCGCAAAGTTTTTTCAAGATCATCTGTAAATATCTTGCAGCTTATTTCAAGCGTTTTATCCTTTGCATTGTGTTCAATTTCAACAACACTCACATAGATCGGGTGCACCGACGGCGTGCCATAAAAAAGGCTTAGTGAAGCAACCAAAAACCATTTATATAATATTGACGCCATTTAGCTAAGATATTTTAAATTAAGGACCAGTTTACTGATATTTGAGCAGCAAACATAAGATAAAGCGCTAAGCCTACCTGCTGTTATGAGTGATTTTACATTTTATTTGGATTTGGGCTGGCATCATATCATTAGCTGGGATGCACTGGATCATATCCTTTTCATCATAGCACTGGCAGCCATTTATCTTATCCATAACTGGAAACAGGTATTGATACTGGTAACTGCATTTACGATCGGGCATTCATTTACATTGGCATTAAGCGTGTATGACCTGGTAAGGGTAAACAGCAATTGGGTTGAATTTTTGATACCTGTTACCATAATACTGACTGCCATCTTTAATTTGTTTCAGAAAAATTATAAGCCGGCTTCGCTCAGGTTGAATTATTTTTTGGCGCTTTTTTTTGGCTTGATCCATGGCCTTGGTTTTGCAAACAGTATTCGCTTCATGCTTGCAAAAGGCCAAACCATCGCAATGCCATTGCTTGGCTTCAACATCGGTTTGGAAGTTGGACAGATAGCAGTTGTAAGTTTAATTTTGCTGGCTGGATTCCTGGTTGTTGATAAAGCAGGCCTGGATAGAAAGTTGTGGGTATGGGCATTATCGGTTTTGGCATTGGTATCAGCCGCAAATATGGCTTTTACAAGATGGCCACTTTGAATCAACGTTTAAAAGACTATTTAATCAGCGCTGTTTCATGTATGGCTTTCAAATTCAGCAAAGCAAAAATCAGTGAATCAGTGGCAATAAATCATATACCTTCATCAATCAGTAAAATATAAAATATCAAAATGAAAAAAGTACTTGCATTTACACTCTTATTTGCATTTGTAATTGCTGGCCATGCACAGGATATTAAAAATAACCCGGGCAGTAATCACGGCAACAGGTTTGAACAACTGGGAACCATTTTACCAACACCTAATGAATACCGCACTGCCAGTGGCGCACCCGGGCCAAAATACTGGCAACAACGTTGTGATTATGATATTGTGTGTGAGCTGGATGAACCCAGCCGCCGCTTAAATGGAAAGGAAACGCTTACTTATTACAATAATTCACCCGATAACCTCACTTATTTGTGGATACAGCTTGATGAGAACCAGCATAGCTCGGTAAACAACTCAGGCTACCAAAGCAGCAACTTCATGCAGAAGAATATGAGTGACGATGATATTATCCATTACGGGGGAAAAAAAGATAAGGAGTATGGTGATAATATTTTAAAGGTCACTGATGCTACCGGCAAAGCATTGAAATATACCATCAACAAAACCATGATGAGGATAGAACTCCCCCAAACTTTAAAACCTGGTCAGCAATTCATTTTTAAAATAGATTGGAATTATAACATCATTGAAAGAACAAAATATGGCGGACGTGGCGGTTTTGAAAATTTCCCCGAAGATGGAAATGATCTTTATACGATGACACAATGGTATCCCCGCTTATGTGTTTACAGTGATTTCCAGGGATGGCAGAACCACCAGTTCGTTGGATCAGGTGAGTTTGCACTTACTTTCGGAAATTTTAAAGTGTCGATGACTGTCCCTGCAGACCATGTGGTAATGGCGACCGGACAGGGACAAAATTACCAGCAGGTACTTTCGGCCAAAGAATTTGCCCGCTGGCAAACTGCGCAGAATGCCAAAGATGTAACAGAGATCGTAACACTGGATGAAGCAAAGGAAAAAGAAAAACAAAAATCAACGCAAAAGAAAACCTGGATCTTCAAAGCAGATATGGTAAGGGATTTTGCATGGGGAAGCAGCCGTAAATTTATCTGGGATGCTATGCCCGCTTATGTTGAAGGCAAAAAAGTAATGTGTATGAGTGCTTATGGAAAAGAAGCCTATGCCCTTTACCGTAAGTTCAGTACAAAAACAGTGGCACACACCATTAAGAGTTATTCAAAATTCACCATCCCTTATCCCTACCCTGTTGCACAAAGCCTGGAAGCTGCCAATGGCATGGAATACCCGATGATCTGTTTTAATTTCGGGCGCTGCGAAAAAGATGCCAGTGGTGCTTATAGCAATAACAGTACCTATAGCGAAGGAACAAAAAATGGCATGCTGGGTGTTGTGATCCATGAAGTGGGCCATAACTTTTTTCCCATGATCATTAACAGTGATGAAAGACAATGGACCTGGATGGATGAAGGGCTTAATTCTTTTTGTGAATACCTTACCGAAGAATTATTCGACAATAAATTCCCGGTATCGAAGGGTCCTGCATATAAGATCATTGATTATATGAAACTGCCGAAAGACCAGTTGGAACCGATCATGACAAACAGTGAGAATATTATCCAGTTCGGGCCAAATGCTTACAGCAAGCCGTCAACCGGGTTGAATATCCTTCGTGAAACGATCATGGGCAGGGATCTCTTTGATTATGCTTTCAAAGAATATGCAAAGAGATGGGCTTTCAAGCATCCCACACCTGCAGATCTTTTCCGTACCATGGAAGATGCCAGTGGAGAGGACCTCGATTGGTATTGGAGGGGATGGTTCTATGGAACTGACCCATGTGATATTTCCCTGGATACGGTCAAATGGGCAAACCTAAGCACTGAAGCCACTGTATCACCCAATAGCCAGGAACGTACCATTACCCAAAATGTGGCCAAGCCGATCCTTAATAATTTTGATGATATATCCAAGGTAAGGAACAGGGAGGACAGGAATATTGTTTTTGCAACTGATGCAGACCTGTCGCTTCGTGATTTTTACTGGAGGTATGACCGTGGCATCGCGAAAGTAGATTCAGCTACAACAAGTATAACCATTCCCGCATCAACTCCTGAAGTATTGACCCCAGAGCAGAAGCTGCAGATCGCTGGAGGCAAGAACCTTTATGAACTTACTTTCAGCAACGTGGGTGGCCTGGTAATGCCGATCATCATAGAGTGGACATTTAAAGACGGGACAAAGCAGGTGGATCGGATACCGGTTTACGTTTGGCGTAAAAATGAAAATAAGGTTACCAAAACCTTCCTGAAGGACAATGAAGTAGTTTCCATAAGACTGGATCCTATGAGGGAAACTGCTGATATTAATGAGAAGAACAATAGCTGGCCATCGTTTACAGAACCCAGTAAGTTTCAACTGTTTAAGGCGAAGTCGAATACCCCGAGGGGAGCTGCAGGCAATAACATCAACCCTATGCAAAAGGAAATAAAGTAATCGCTAAAAAATACGCTAAAGGAGTTGGATAAGTGATTATCCAACTTTTTTTTTGAATGGACCTGATATATAAAAATCTTTGCCTAATTTTATGAACTGAAAGTGAAGGGCTTGCATACCTGCAGTTCTTTCTTTAATTATCCAATCCTCACCAATATCCCTATCTCTTTAAAAATACATCGGTACAGGTATGTATATTTTCTAGTGTAACTATCACCAATACTTAAGATCATCATTTTTATTTGTTACTCCCAAACCGATTATTTATGAAAAAAATTACACAACTGACCCCCAGGCCTATCTCATTTATGTTACTGGTGGTTGTTTTCCTCGTTTTTAATATGATTCCCAACAAAGCGGTTGCACAGGTTTTTTGTGCCAATGAACTTGTTATCTGGACCGAAGACTTCGGAACCGGTACAAATTCTTCAAGTGAACCAAATGTTGTAAACCTGAATTACCAGGCAAACGGCCCATTGAACAGCAATGGAACTTATCGCAGCATCAATTGGACCGACCAGCATGTAGACTGGCATAAATCACAGGACCATACTCCCGGAGATGTAAACGGGAAAATGCTCGTTATCAATGGTAAGACTGAAAGGTTTTACAGGAAAGGAGTTACAAGAGCCCTGGGTTACCCAGCCGGCTTCTACGCCGTAAGTTTCTTCATTATGAATGTGCAGGTACCAGGCCTATGTGCCCCTAACCCGGTATTGCCCGCTATAACGATCAGGGCAGAATACAGGGATGCCAATAACGACTGGATCCAATTGATAAACTCCCCGGTAACAACAACCCCGCTTCCACAAACAGCCACCCCAACATGGGTACAGGCAGGTGGCGTCTTCACTTTACCAACAACAGGCACGTTCGTTGTAAAAAGGATCAGGTTCTTTTTGTCTGACGGAACTGTCAATGGATGTGGGAATGACTTTGCCATTGATGACCTGAAACTTGCAACATGCCCTACAGGAGGCCCATTGCCGGTTCAGTTCTTAAATGTTACTGCTCACCAGAAAGGAAGTGGTGTAGCAATTGATTGGTCAACTGCTTCGGAATTCAACAATAAATATTTTGATGTAGAAAAAAGTACTGACGGTGGTATTAGCTGGTCGGTTGTAACAACCATGCAAAGCAAGGGAAATGGCAACACTACAAAAAATTATACAAGCTATGATGCCAAACCTGTAGCAGGTCCGAATTATTACAGGATCAAACAGGTTGATATGGATGGAACATCTAAATATTCCAACACAGTAGTATTTAAATTAAATATTGTTAAGACAGATGTTTCTGTACTGGCCAATCCATTCAATTCAAATATTACGATCGATTTCCTGAGCACACACAACCAGGTTGTCAGCGGCCGCTTATTTGATATGACCGGAAAACAGGTCCTTTCGCAGCAATTAAATATTTCCAAGGGCAGTACCAGGAAAATAATTGAAGGAGTAAGCAGTTTGAACAGGGGTATCTATATTTTACATATTGTTGATGAGAACGGGGTGATCATTTACAACGACAAACTAATGAAACAATAATTGGTTTTTGATCAATAAAAAAAGCGATGGCGGATCATTCCTGCCATCGCTTTTTTTATTGAATTAAGTTTACAACCCGGTGCGCCCATCCCTTAAAGCATGTTTCTTTCCCCTGTTCTTTTTTTCCCATTCAAGCATTTCCGGGGTTTTATCAACTTTTTTAGGCTTATCGGTTGTGGTTACTTCGGTCTTACCCGGAATAACAAGGTTGTTCCTCACCCATTGCTCCGTCCGCAATAACCTCCCGGAACCGGTCTCATAATATTTCCATTCTCCATCCTTTACACTATAAGGCTCAGCTTTTACGATCTTATAATCAATGATCTCCCCGCTGCCGGTGCCATAAACAGCAACAGTATCATAAGGAGCATCGGGGTTATACCCTTTCCAGTTCTCTTCTCTTACCAGGTCGCCCAGGTAGGAATAATATTGTTGCAAGCCATCTTTGCCGCCAAGTTTATAATGCTCTACTGCGATCAGGTCGCCCTCAAGATTGTACCTGCGCCAGTAACCATCTTTAACGCCTTTTTTATAAAGGCCTTCTTCTTCATAACCAGGTTCACCCCTGATCTCATCTGTATGTACAACCCATTTACCCTGTTTAAGGCCCTGCTGGTTAACAGCATTGATCGTATCACCTTTTGCATTCAATTTATATTCTTTGTACTGGGAAAAACTCTTGCTTACTAAGATGAGCTGTAAAATGGCAAGCAATATTACAGTCCTGAATGTTAGCATTTTCATCTTATAAATATGGATTTTAGTTATTCTAATGTAATAAACTATTTTTTAAACCAAAAATTGTATTCAAATTTACAGGAATACTGATTTTGATAAATGTTAATTCTAGTGCTGAATGAAAGATTATAAAAAATACTACAGCATCGATGCGCCCCCGGGAGATGTGTACAATGCTTTGACAAATGAAGCTACTATCAGGCTTTGGAGCGGGGAAGAAGCCATAATGCCATTGGAACCCGGTGCAGAATTTTCTCTTTGGGATGGAAGCATTGCGGGAAAAAACCTGGAATTCATCCCCGGTAAAAAGATCGTGCAGGAATGGTATTTCGGAGAAAGAGATGAGCCTTCGATCGTTACCATCATATTACACCCGATAAAATCAGGGACATCTGCCGAATTAAGGCATACCAATATTCCCGATGATGATTTTGATAACATTACGGAAGGATGGAATGAGAATTATTTCGGGTCATTGATCGATTTTTATGATGAGTAACAACACTCAGCCTATTTAATTCCGCAAGCATCAATGAAAAAAGTCAACAGGTTTTTAAAGGGTATCGGTTTACCGGGTAATATTTACCGGGTAATAAAATATATTTCCATCCAGAAAAAATTCCTGCAACAAAATCTGGCACCCGTCTTACAGGAGGCATTCAAAAAAAATGATGGCTCTCTTGACCAGGCCGACGTTGAAAAGATCAATCGTTATTACGGTTTGGCAGTGCCCGCGATCCTGGGAGAAGCTTTTTGTGCATTAAGGGGAAATGCCATGACCTTCCCCGAACGATGGGCCAGTACCTGCCAGGGAGCGATGACAGGTTTGTTTGACGATTTTTTTGACAAGGATTATTTACCGGATGATGCGGTTGAAAAATTGATCGATCCGGGAAATGTTTCTGCTGCAAAAAGGTCGAACCAGCAATTATTTGACCTGTTCTATAAAAATGCATTGCAACATGCACCCGATAATAAACATATCCAGGAAACCCTCAGGGAAGTTTATAAAGCGCAGGTTGAAAGTAAAAAGCAAAAAGGCCCTATTACAAAAACTGAATTGACAGACCTGACATTTTTCAAAGGAGGGAGTTCAGTGATCTTTTACCGGGCTGCATTTTCACCCGCAGCATCCGCAGCAGAATTAAAATTATTGTATAACCTCGGAGGACTGATGCAACTCGCCAATGATATTTTTGATGTGTACAAAGACCGGGAAGCCGGCATCAAAACATTATTGACAGAAACAAAAAAAGTGAAAGATATCCGGGCGTTCTTAAGTTCCGGTTTACGGGAATACTATCAAAATGCTTTTGAGATCGGTTTTCCTGAAAAAAATGTTCGTGCATTTTTAAATATCATTTCCATTGGAATTTTCAGCCGTTGTTTTGTATGCCTGCAGCAAATGGAGGAAAATGAAAAATTGACCGGTAATGAATTTGACGTTCAGCAGTATTCCAGGAAACAATTGATCTGTGATATGGATACAAAAATGAATATGCTGCGTGCTGCCTGGAGCCATATCAATGATATTCCTTAAATATTCATGTTGTGCTTAGGCTTTGAGATTTTTGCCCCATTCCACCGTAAATGAATACAACCTTCTATAAATAAAAAAGGGCTCAATTTTATTGAACCATTTCCAAATCAGCTAATTTTCAAATTGGATAATTATTTGATCTCCATCTTCAACTGGCTTTTATCATCCATAAATAATTCAAGTTCGTCTCCAACCACGCATTCTCCTACTCCTGCAGGAGTGCCTGTAAATATCAGGTCGCCAATGTTCAGTGAAAAATAATTAGAGATATGTGATATGATATTATCAAAACTGAAGATCATGCTTCCCGAATTACCGCTTTGAACCAATTCGCCATTCTTTTTTAAGGAGAAACCGATATTCTTCATGTTCATACCAGGCACTATGTCAATGAATTTGCCAACGGCTGCAGAATTGTCAAATGCCTTGGCTTTTTCCCATGGCAGCCCTTTCTTTTTACATTCATCCTGGATATCCCTGGCGGTAAAATCTATACCCACGGTTATGCCGTTGAAATAATTGGCAGCATGCCTTTCCTGGATATATTTCCCGTTCTTGCAAACTCTTAGAACAAGTTCAGCTTCATAATGCAGTTCATTGGTAAATTCAGGGTAATAAAAGGGGGTATGTGCCTGTAATAAGGCGCTTTTAGGCTTCATAAATACCACTGGCTCATCGG
>JBDTWL010000027.1:0-51311 GCA_040006715.1 Ferruginibacter sp.
TTTGATTGATAGAAAATAAGTGCAAAGTATACAGCAGAAGGTAACCCCCACTGGATACCGACATGTATTTCAATACATGATGTTACCCCTGAAACCACAAGACTAACTTCGTTTATATGCTTTGCCTTATTTTTTCTAAAGAACTCATTAAAGACCGGAACAAACTTATGATTGATAGATAATAAAAGCATGGTATAGAACAGAAGGTAACCCCCACTGGATACCGACATGTATTTCCATACATGATGATTACCCCTGAAACCACAAGACTAAACTTCGTTTTTATGCTTTGCCTTTATTTGAAGACCCATGTTATACGAGGCATGGGTTTTTCTTTTTAGATGCCGGATACCGGATGGCTTGTGATGGTGAATCGTAGTTAAGAAATGTAAAATATCAATTCGTGTAATTCATAGTTTTAATTCGTGTTAGCAACTATTCCAATTCGTGCTTCAAAAATGCAGCAGTGAAACTTTCTTTCACATTCACCATTCCTTCAGGAGTTCCTTCATATAAAATATTGCCGCCTGCCCCGCCACCTTCAGGCCCGATGTCAATGATGTGATCCCCTACTTTGATCATATCCAGGTTGTGCTCTATTACCAAAACGGTATTGCCCCGGTCTACTAATTTATTCAATACATCCAGTAAATGCTGGATGTCCTGGAAATGAAGGCCTGTTGTGGGTTCATCAAGGATATAAAATGTTTTTCCTGTATCGCGCTTTCCAAGTTCAGTTGCCAGTTTAACCCGCTGTGCTTCTCCCCCGCTGAGTGTTACAGCGCTTTGTCCAAGCGTTATGTATCCCAGCCCAACCTCCTGCAACACCTTTATTTTTCGGTAGATATAAGGAACTGCATTAAAAAATTCTACCGCATCATCAACTGTCATATCAAGTACATCACTGATCGACTTCCCCTTATACCTTATTTCAAGTGTTTCCCTGTTATATCTTTTACCATTACATTTTTCGCAATGGACATATACATCCGGTAAAAAATTCATTTCTATCACCCGCATGCCACCGCCTTCACAAACATCACAACGGCCACTTTTTACATTGAATGAAAATCGACCGGCTGCATAGCCTCTTATTTTTGATTCAGGAACAGACGCAAACAAAGTGCGTATATCGGTAAAAAAACCGCAATAAGTTGCCGGGTTGCTGCGTGGTGTCCTCCCTATGGGGCTTTGATCAATTTCAATAACTTTATCTATCTGCTCAAGCCCTTTGATCGTTTTATATGGCAATGCCTCCCCTTTTGAATTATAACAAAACCTGCTCAGCAAAGGATAAAGTGTTTCATTTATCAAAGTAGATTTTCCACTTCCGCTGACTCCTGTTACCAGTATCAATTTTCCCAAAGGGAATTTAACAGATACTTCTTTTAAGTTATTTCCTTTTGCACCTTTCAGTTCAATAAAATTTCCGTTCCCTTTTCTTCTTTCTTTTGGTACAGCAATGCTTTTTTTACCGCTGAGGTATTGTGCCGTTTCAGTGTTCGAACTCAGTACTTCTGCCGGTGTGCCTTCTGTTACGATCCTACCGCCATGGGAGCCGGCTTTGGGGCCGATATCAACCAGGTGATCGGCTGCCAGCATAATATCCCTGTCGTGTTCAACAACCAAAACACTGTTGCCGATATTGCGGAGGTTTTGTAAGGCAAGGATCAGCCGTTGATTATCCCTTTGATGCAAGCCGATACTCGGCTCATCCAGTATATAAGTTATGCCCTGCAATTGCGAACCTATTTGTGTAGCCAGCCTGATCCGCTGATACTCGCCACCACTAAGGCTTTTAGAAGGACGATACAAGGTCAGGTAGGTCAGCCCAACATCCAGTAAGAACTGGAGCCGTTCCCTTATTTCCTTTAATACATCTTTGCCAATGATATTTTGTTTATCACTCATGCGGGTCTCTAACCCGGCAAACCATTCAGCAAGCTTATCAAGGTCCATAGCACTTAATTCCGCTATATTCTTTTCATCAATTTTAAACCACAGGCTTTCTTTTCGCAATCTTGTACCATGACAGGTTTCGCATGTTTTTAATTGCATGAACTTTTCAGCCCAGTCACGGATATACTCACTGGTATTTGTAGCCGAGAACCAACGCTTTACCATATTCACCACTCCCTCGTATTCTGTTTCGTAAAATGTTACATCGGCAGATTGAAGGTCCATATCAACCGATTCATTCATATTGTCATCAATAACTTCTTTTCCGTAAAGCAATACATTCAATGCTTTTTGTGAAAGGTCCTTTACCGGCTTCTCTAAATTTATTTTATATTTTTTTGCGATCTGCTGTACCTGTTTAAATACATGCGCTTCCCTCTCTTCACCCAACGGTACAATGGCACCATCTTTTATTGATAGATTTTTGTCGGGGATCACTGAATCCATATTAACCTGGTAAACAGTTCCCAGCCCTTTACACACAGGACAAGCACCATATGGTGAATTAAATGAAAAGGCATTGGGAGAAGGTTCTTCATAGCTAATGCCCGTGTCTATGCACATCAGTTGCTTACTATATTGTGCCAGCTTATTATCATCATTGATCAGCAGGAATAAAAGATCCTTGCCAAGCTGCAGCGTTTTTTGTACGCTCTGGCTCAATCTCAGTTTCATATCATCTGTAACCTCCAACCTGTCAACCACTACTTCTATATCATGGATCTTGTACCTGTCAACCTGCATGCGGGGAGCAAGGTCCATCACTTCGCCATCCACGCGGACCTTTAAAAACCCTTTTTTACGGATGTCTTCGAACAACTCACGATAATGGCCCTTTCGCCCACGCACCAATGGGGCAAGTAAACTTATTTTTTTATTCTTGTATTTTTTAAAAATGGATATCACAATTTCCTCTTCACTGAACTTGACCATTTTCTTCCCCGTATTATAGCTATATGCCTCTCCCGCCCGTGCATATAATAACCGGAGAAAATCATATATCTCGGTGATCGTACCAACGGTACTTCGTGGATTTTTATTGGTCGTTTTTTGTTCAATGGAGATCACCGGTGAAAGGCCGGTTATCTTATCAACATCGGGACGTTCCATATCACCCACAAACTGCCGGGCGTATGCAGAAAAACTTTCCATATAACGCCTCTGCCCTTCATTGTAAATAGTATCAAATGCAAGCGAAGATTTTCCGCTACCGCTAACACCTGTGAATACAACGAGCCTGTTCTTTGGAATTTTGATATCAATGTTCTTGAGGTTGTGCTCCCTGGCACCAAACACTTCTATAAATTCATCGCCTGTTTTTGAAATGATAACCTTCGCTTGTTTTGTAGCCATTTTATACTCCCTTATTGCAAAGATACTGACAAAACCCAGGCTTGTTTGTAAATCAAATGATAAACATTTGTAAAGGGTTTGATACATTTGTGTCTGATAAAGCAAAAATCATGTTTTCAAATTTATTCGGTAAAAAAGAGCAGGAAGACAAAGACCATTTATTCAAAGACAAAGCTTATATGACCACGGAAGCAAAAATGAGCGCCTGCGCAGCACTGGCAAAGGCAGATGAATCTATTATATTCATTGCATGGTTCAGCGATACTGCAAAACAGTTTAAAAAATATTTTTCAGCAAATGGGCTGAATGAGAACAGGGTCACGGAAGCTAAGTATTTGACCGCTTTCCAATTGCAAACTTATACACCAGTATTCACAGAGCATTATCCTATGCACAATAAAGAAGAAGATCTTGTTGCAAACTGGAAAATAAAGAACATCATGGTTTATAGCGCTATGGATGAACCCTTGTTCAGGCATTTTGGCAGCGAAAAACTCATCCCTATGATGAAGATGATGGGCATGAAAGAAAATGAAGTGATAGAACATTCAATGGTGAGTAAATCCATCATTAACGGCCAGAAAAAGATTGAAGAAAAGGTAAGTGTTGAACAATCTGCTGCTTCCCAGGCTGAATGGATGGAACGAAACCTGAAATGAAAATAAATTTTTTTTCTCTAAAGTAGCTACTGTAGCAGGTTATAGGTAATTAAACTTTCCTGCAGGTCCTCGTTAACAAAAAATTATTTGGCGTAATCGAATTTGCGTTTATATCTTTGTTCCAGTTCTTAAAAGTTATACTTATCAAGAAAGGTAGAGGGTAATGGCCCGTTGAAACCTTGACAACCTATCCCGATTTTATCGGGAAAAGGTGCCAATTCCATCCCGTTAAAAAACGGGAAAGATAAGTCAGATCCAAAGCTAGATAGATATTTAAAAATATTAAAAGCTCATCTGATTTTATCGGGTGAGCTTTTTTGTTTGTTCTATGAATTGCCATGGGTTTAAACCCGTGGCAATTCATAGCAATTCATAACAATTCATGACAGAAAAGCTCCCGGTAAACGCCTCTCTTGATAAGTTGATAAAAAGACGAACCAAATTAATCAACATTAAAACAAGTCAAGATGAGCAATTCAACAGAATTAATCCACAGCATTCCGGTAGATCCATTAACTGGCTCGATCAGTGTGCCCATTTATCAAACATCTACATACGTGCAGGAGGCACCGGGTGTGAACAAGGGTTATGATTATGCCCGCAGCAATAACCCAACGAGGGGAACGCTGGAAGATATCATTGCAAAACTGGAAAAAGGTTCAGTAGGTATTGCCTTTGGCAGCGGTCTTGCAGCAATAGATGCTGTTGTCAAATTATTAAAGGCCGGTGATGAGATCCTCGCAGTAGATGATATTTACGGTGGCGCATTTCGCCTGTTCACACACATTTATGAAAAGTTTGGTATCAAAATAAATTATGTTGATACAACCAATACAGAAAACGTTTTCAATGCACTTACAACAAATACAAAGCTTATCTGGCTCGAAACACCAACGAATCCAACACTAAAAATAAGTGATATACGGGCCATTGCACTGGTTGCAAAGTACCATGGGTGTTTGCTTTGCGTGGATAATACTTTTGCATCACCCGCCTTACAACAGCCGCTCACGCTGGGAGCTGATATTGTAGTACATAGCGCTACAAAATATTTGGGAGGACATAGTGATCTAATTGCCGGGCTTGTAGTAACAAAGGAAAAGGAACTGGGTGAAAAAATAAAATTCATACAAAATGCCAGCGGTGCCATACTTGCTCCATTCGACAGCTGGCTGGTGATCCGTGGTATTGAAACACTTTTTTTACGGGTGCAGCAACATTGCCGCAATGCACAGGCTGTTTCGGAATACCTGGAAACAGATCCTGCAGTTGATAAAGTTTTTTATCCGGGATTAAAAAGTCATTTGAACCATGGGATCGCTAAAAAACAAAGTAAAGGATTTGGTGGCATTGTCTCATTCACACTTTTAAATGATACCGAGGAAGCAGCTACGGCATTTGTAACTAGTACACGTTATTTTAAACTTGCTGAAAGCCTGGGTGGCATAAAAAGCCTGCTTTGTCACCCGGCACAAATGACTCATAAAAGTATCCCTGCTAATAGGCGCAGGGCCGCAGGTGTTGCTGATAGTTTGATCAGGCTAAGTGTGGGCCTTGAGGATGTGGAAGATCTCATCGCTGACCTTCAACAGGCATTTGAAAAAGGGAAAATAAAAAAAATACAAACTATAAATCTGGAGGATGATCCTGTTGATACAAGCAACAAGTAATTCAACTTCGATCTTCGAGCAAATATTTCCTGGAAAATATAATTCATAACATGATAACTGGTAAACTGGTAAACCAATTAACAAATAAACATCTAACCATCGGGCTCTTCGGCTTTGGTGTTGTTGGAAAGGGACTTTATGATGTGTTGAATAGTACGCCTGCACTGAATGCCTCCATAAAAAAAATATGCGTCAGGTCGGCATCCAAAAAAAGGAATATCCCGGCTACAAATTTTACAACAAATGCTGCTGCATTACTCAATGATGATAACATTAACGTGATCGTAGAGTTAATTGATGATGCAGATGCGGCATTTGAGATCGTGAAGACCGCCTTAGAAAAAGGTAAAGCAGTTGTAAGTGCCAACAAAAAAATGATCGCATCACATTTTGAAGAATTGTTGATGTTGCAGCGGGAATATCATACAGCATTTTTATATGAAGCTGCCTGTTGTGCCAGTATTCCCATTATCAGGAACCTCGAAGAATATTATGACAATGACATGTTGACTGCCATAAAGGGGATCATCAACGGCTCCACCAATTATATACTTACAAAAATCGCAGACGAGAATTTATCATTCAAAGATGCACTATTGCTTGCCCAGCAATTGGGATTTGCTGAAAGCGATCCAACGCTTGATATTGAAGGATATGATGCCGTCAACAAGTTGACCATACTCTCACTGCATTCCTTTGGTGCACTCAATCAACCGGCCGATTTTATTTTTCACGGGATAGCATCCATAACAAAACAGGACAGTATTTATGCTAAGGAAAAAAAATTACAGTTAAAATTAGTGGCACAGGCTCAGCGGTTGGCCAATGGTAATTTAGCGGCGTTTGTTCTGCCACAATTCGTTGCTGCAGATGATGACCTGTATACAGTAAAAAATGAATTCAATGCATTGATAACCGAAAGTTCATTTGCGGATAAACAATTCTTTAAAGGAAAGGGTGCCGGGGCATTCCCGACTGCAGCGGCAGTTCTGAGTGATATTGCAGCTTTAAGATACGGTTATAAATATGAATACAAAAAATTACGAACTGCCACTGACATCCACCTCAGCCATGATTATTATCTTAAAGTTTATGTTGGGGCAGATGATATTAATAATATCAGGGAAACTGAATTTGAATGGATCGAAGAATGGCGCAATGAACATCATTATAATGTTGCAGTCGGGGTTTTATATGCCCAAAAATTATTTGCCAATCATTGGTGGAAAGCACCGGGTGTATCACTTATCTTATTCAATGAACCTATTATTGAGAATATAGATCACCGGTACATCAGGCAGAAAAGCCTGCAACTGGCGGGTATTGCTTAGAAGCTTTATTTTTCGTAAACACAATACAGACGTCCCGGTGGAGGTTTTTTGTTCAAATTTATTGGCTTAGTTATTGAATAACTACCCATGTCACTCTTATTAATCAAATCTAAAAAACAATTAAAATGAAACAATTAATAATGCCACGCTTTAATAAGTATTTTTTTCTATCATTGATCTTATCAATTGTAAGCTTTATATCCTTTGGCCAGGATAGTACTGCAACATCCAGTAGCTCAACAACTAGCAACACTACTACAACAACACAAACCTGGTATGCACAACCCTGGGTTTGGGTGGTTGGCGGGGTTGTACTATTGGTACTGATCGTAGCACTCATAACCAGCGGTAAAAACACTACTGAAAAGGTTTCAGTAACGAATATAAGGTCTAGGGACTAAGATATTATTGCGCATAATTAAATACAGCTGTTGTAGATTTTTTTCCACAACATATATGATCTTAATTTAAAAAGACAATCAGAAATTATGGCGCAGTAGTTGATTCATTTTAATAGTAATTCTTAATAAACAAAAAATATTTTATGGAACTCAATGAAAAATTAATAAGCGTTTTAAATGACCTTGTCCAGATCAACCACGACAGGACAACAGGTTATGAAAAAGCTGCTGACGAAACCAATAATTTAGAACCAGGCCTCCGGGCTTTCTTTCTTAAAAAGGCAGATGATAGCCGCAGCTATGCTGCAAAGTTAACAGGCCATATTGCAGATCTCGGAGGCGAGTCATCAGAAGACACAACCACCTTGGGGAAGATATACCGGATGTGGATGGATCTAAAAGCCACTTTTACCGGGCATGATTCGCATGCGATCCTTGCGTCTTGTGAATTTGGGGAAGATGCTGCACAAAAGGCTTATAAAGATGCCCTGGCGTCAGATGCGGAAATGAGTGCAACAACAAGGCAGCTTATTACGTCACAACAACAGGAATTAAAATCTTCACATGATGCTGTAAAAAAATACAGGGACCTGGGTAAGACAGTATATAGTTAGCGTTTAATTAAAATCAAATAAAAAGGTTGACTGAAAAAATTTCAGCCAACCTTTTTGCGTTATATACTTCCTGCAATAAATTTGTTAACTTACTTCTCAAAAATATAATTCATGAGAATAATCTCATCCAGGATCCATGGAATTCTTGATTATATAGTGGTCATATTTTTACTTGCTTCTCCCATGCTGTTTAAAATGGAGGGCAACCTCTGTAGTTTTACTTATGCGCTTGCAGCAATACATTTTCTTTTAACTATATTAACGCGGTTTGAATTGGGTATTATTAAGATCATTACTTTTCCATTACATGGCCTCATTGAATTCTTCGTAGCCATTGCCCTGATACTGCTTTCTTTCTGGTTCAATAAAAATGGCAATTCATTGGGTTATCATTATTACCTCTATTTTGCCATTGCCATCCTGCTGGTCTTTATCCTTACTGATTTTAAAAAGGAAAAGACCTGATACCGTCAGCGGATGATACTAACAGTTCCTTTTTGAAGTTCCTTCTGTAGATTTTTCTGTATGTAGGTAGCTGTCCAGGTAAATACCTGCGTTGGCAGATCTTTTCCTTTGTAAGTTCCATCCCATTTAATAAATGGATCCGTAGTAGTAAATATGACCTCGCCCCAGCGGCCATAGACAGTCAGTTTATATTGGCTTAATGACGAAAGGATCGTTAAGGGTAAGGGCCCAAATCCATCATTCTTTGTGTCGCCGTTAGGTGTGAATGCAGAAGGAAAAAATATTTCCGAACAATCAACAGTGATCTTTACAGTTGCCGAACCCATACAACCGGCAACATCAGTAACTGTTACCGAATAAACCCCTGTAGAAGTAACCGTATACGTTGATGCCGTTGAATTATCCTGCCATTTATAAGATGAAAAATTACCTGGATTGAGTACCAAGGTCTGACCAGGGCAAATTAACCTGTCAGCTCCTAAACTTACACTTACATTATTTACTACATTATTTATGAGGAGATTCGGAGTATTTAAGCTACAGCCATTCGCGTCCTTAAGCAATAATGAATATGACCCGGGGGAAAGGTTATTAATGGATGCTGTGATCGCTGAATTGGACCAGAGATAATTATATGGAAGGGTTCCCCCCATTGTGACTGTAGTAATAGATCCGTTATTCATACCGCAGGTTGCGTCTACGGAAGTAGTCTCCAGGGTCAGGCCGGCTGGTTCAGTAAGTATATATGGTAAGGAAGTACTACAGGTACCGGCTCCCGTGATCGTCACTGTATAAGTGCCCGCTGAAAGATTGGTAAGTGAAGCGGTTGTCTGTACAGGGTTGGTATCCCATGCATAATTATAACTACCAGCTGGGTTCACATTGACCATTATGGCTCCTGTTTGATCGCCGGCACATTTAATGGGGCTTGTAACAACAACCGATGCAGTAATAACATTGATGATTTTTACTACCACTACAGAAGGTCCGGATATAAAATTGGTTGTTAAGCTAACGGCAAAGTTTCCGGGAGCTGAAAATGTATGTGTGGGGTTATCAAGCGTAGAACTGTTATTTGCACCGGAAGCAGCATCTGCGAAATCCCATAAAACGCCTGACTTACATCCAACGGAGCTGCTGCTGAAAGCTACTGTATTATTAGCATTACAGGTAAATGTAAAGTCAGCACTGTTTACAGGAGCTTCGCCTATCTCCACATCATCAATAGCGAAGCCATCGTAAGTATTACAGGTAATACCAGCTGCAAAAGTAAACCTGAAAATTATGCCTGTGGAACCGGCAGCTACCGCAAGGCTATGCTTTGCCGTTAGCCACCCACCACTGCCTCCGCTGCCCTGGCAGGAGCCTGAAGTACTTTGTATATTACCAGACCATCCCGGTCCACCCAGGAAATTGACCGGGTTATAATTAAACCAGTTTTGCCCACTACAATTACCATTAGAGTTTATAGAACCAAGCAGGTTAAATGTAAGACCGCCATCTGTGGAGAATTCAAATGCAGCGCCATCATATTTTCTTTCTGTTTCCCAAAATACTTTAAAAGACACCTGTGGATTCGATAAGGAAGAAATATCAAAGCAGGGGCTTTGCAGCCATGACCTTTCGCCGTCATTATATGAATTTTTTGACAGCCCTCCTACGACCCAGCATTTATTACCAGAACCAGCGCTTGTAATAACAGTTTTAATTGGGATAACCGGTGAACCCCATTCCCAATCTGATGGAACTGCAGCAGATGTGCCCGTTACCCAGCCGCCATCATTGGCTTCAAATCCTTCGTTATATGGAAAGGTATTGATAGGAGTTGTACATTGCCCATTAGTTCTTTGTTGAAGAAAACAACTCAATGCTATCAATAAGAAGAGAAATAAATATTTTTTTATACGCATGCCTGCTTCCTATTTCAGAAGTTCGTAAAGCTACAACGAAACAAGCGATAAACCTGCCGAAATAGAGTGAAATTGCAGCCTGGTCAACCTAAAATTCATAAGTGAAACAAAACCACCGTTATTTTATTATTAACAAACCTTATAATATGGTATCGCAGTTTATCAGCTCTCATAAAGTTGGTTTACTCGGCGATCTTGATTTTGAATTTCCAGAAGGGATACATGCAGTAGGAAGGCTGGATAATAATTCTGAAGGACTGCTTATATTAACGACCAATAAAAAAGTGACCCGTTTATTATTCCTGGGCGATAAACCTCACAAAAGGGTTTACCTGGTGCAGGTAAATAATATCTTAAGCCCGGCAAATTTAGAAAAATTAAGGACCGGTGTTCCTATTCGCATAAAAGCAACTGAACATTATATTACCCCGGCATGTGAAGTACAGATAATTGATGAACCGGAAAAATTATATCCCCAGGCTTTTCCCGGGAATGAATATGGTAAACATACCTGGCTACTCATTACATTAACAGAAGGAAAATTCCGGCAGGTAAGGAAAATGATGGCTGCAATACATCACCGCTGCAAAAGGCTGATCAGGGTTTCTATTGAAGACCTGGCATTGGACGGACTTGAACCAGGCCACGTAAAAGAAATTACAGAAAAAGTATTTTTTGAAAAACTTAATATTGAATATGATCATAAATAAAAAAGCCTTCCAAAACAGCAGGCTAATGATTTTCCTCAAAGTACCTGCCTTTATTCGCCAGCAACGAATTTGCTTAATTCTCCCTTACTGCTATCAAAAGAAAAAACATCATTTACCTTAAAATAATTTTTTTGATCCGTCACATGCTTATAAGCATGCTTTGCAAATACCAGTTTTGATTCCTCAAAACTAAATAGGTTACAGATCTTTACAACCTGGTCGCTGGAAAGGCAATTTTTAGTTGAAATGCTTTTTGCAGTCGTAAGTTTTGATTCTTCGAAATTACTGTTACCGATCGTTTTTAATGCCGCCGCAAAATCCCTTGAGTTCATTGACCATCCATTACATCCCGATCCTGATTTGTAACTTGAATTGTTATTGGAAGAACTATATGTACCGGTAGTGGTTGTTGTAGAAGTATTGTATGGATCAGCGACCACAATGTTCATGTTTATTCCACTTACACTCACGCTCACAGCAGCTACATCATTGGTAGTAGTGGTAGTAGTAGTTTTTATGTTCCCGGAACTTACCTGCATTTCAGCCGGCATACCATAATGATGAACATACACCCCTGCAGGCGGGATATAATCCTGCTGAACTGCAATGGCAGAAAAATAATTCAGCCTGGCTTTGCGTGTTTTGTCTTTGCGGATCTTATAAGTTACATCCATCATGGTGCCTTCCGCATCTGCGATCAATAAATTATTTTTTGAAATGGGTGCAATAGTTGAATCTGCAAAAATTATCCTGGCATTATAATACGGCTGTGGTAATTCTTCAATACGAAGGTTTGCCTGGGCAACATTATGCTGTTTCTCACCATTGAGGATAAGAAAGAATTTATCTCCATCTTCAGAAAAAATGGTAAGGTTCCCCACTTTCTGCTGGGCAGCAAGGATAAAAGGAAAGGACATGATCACTAAAAAAAATAGTTTTCTCATTAATTGGATTTTTACGTATCAAATATAATAGACCAAACAGGCACCCGTGCCGCCTGATCGGCACTTACATTAACGTTCAAATTGAAGAAATATTTTATTATTAAAGCCCCAAAAATCTGCATCATAAAGAAATATTTCTACACTACGATCTTCCTGCTATTCAATGTAATGCCCTGTTAAGATCAATGGACCAATACAGCAGATAAACTTTAGATTACCATGCTGAATGTCGGGGGATTTACATAACAGCAGCATCAGGATAAAAGCCAATGGTTCCTTTTTTGTTGTTTATATGAACAGCAAGACTGTACCAAAACTGTTACCTTGAACCCTTCTTTCAATAAGATCGTGATAATCCTGCTCCCGGTATAACCGGTTCCTCCTGTTAGAAAAACAGGATGTTTAATATGCATCATTTCAGGCTGTTTTGTAATTCAACGGATTGCTATCCACATTTTTAAGGCAGATGTGCGTAAAATATTATAAAAAATTGCGATTTTAAAGCAATTTTTAGCCTTGTTTATCGTTCTTATTCTACAACTGGCACATTATCATAGGGTAATGTTGAAGATAGATCAGGTTTTTTATACACATTGACAACCAGTAGTTAATAGCAATCGATCCAATAACTAATATTCAATTATATGTCTAAAACCATTAAAACCGCTCTCTTCATCATTCAGCAAAAAGTAAAAATCATTATGCTGAAGCACAGGATCAAAAAAATGGAAAGTATTTCCTACCTCGACCTTTGTGAAAGGATGGAATTACGCGATGCCATCAATTTATTGCAAAGCTTAGAACTTCAACAACAGGAACTTCAGAATACAGTTGTTCTGTCCCTGCACTAAATGTTCTTAAGCTATTAATATTTTAAGCACCGTCCCATACATTACTTCTGCACCCAGTGCAAGGTCCTCGTATGCTGCATACTCTAATGGGTTGTGGCTGATACCATCTTTACATCTTACGAATATCATCGCGTAATCACAGGCATAAGACAATGCCAGCGAATCATGGAATGGCCCGCTCATTAATTCCGGTGCATCCAGCTTTAATATCTTACATTCATTGTGTATGATCTCTTTTAACCAGTCTGCACAATAACGGGGTTCACTGTTGGTATCTTCCGAAATGCTATAAGTGAGTTTATGTTTTTGAGTGATAGATGCTATCCGCTCCCTTAATTGTTCTTCATAACGGTTACGCCTGGCCAGGTCAATATCCCTCAGATCAACAGTGAATACCGCTTCTTCAGCTATGATATTCCTGCTTGCAGGAAAAACATTTATGGTTGCTACTGTCCCAACAGTTGGATCTCCCGGCACTTGTGTTGCGATCTCGTTTAATGCCACAATGATCTCTGCAGCCCCCAGCAAAGCATCTTTACGCAACGGCATGGGTACTGATCCTGTGTGGCCCGCCATGCCTTTCAATTTAACGGTGAGCCATAATGGCCCGGAAATCCCTGACACAACCCCGATCGGTTTTTTTGCTATGTCTAAAACGGGGCCCTGTTCAATATGCAATTCAAGAAAACAAAATATACTGCCGGGTTTATATTCTGATTCTTTGAATTTTGCGGGATCACAACCAAAATCCTTCAATGCCTGCTCACGGGTTATGCCGTCTTTATCTGCACGCCCTAATTCCCCGGCCTCCAGTTTTCCCAGTATGCCCCTGGATCCGAATAAGCCTTTATTAAAACGCCATCCTTCTTCGTCTGCAAAAGAAACCACTTCAATACTTCTTTGGGGAACAATATTATTTTCACTGATCGTTTTTACAACTTCAATAGCACACAATACCCCCGCAACGCCATCAAACCTCCCGCCATAGGGTTGCGAATCCAAATGCGAACCCATCATCAATACTGGTAATGAAGGATCGCTTCCTTCGAGCCGGCCAATAAGGTTGCCGAAATTATCAATATGGGTTTTCATGCCTGCCTCCTTCATCCAGGATGCGGCTAATTCAAAACCTTCTTTTTCCAAAACGGTCAGGGTTGGACGGCAGGTCCCTGTTTCCCCTATCTTTCCAATAAGGCTCATGGCTTCAAAATGTTGCTGAAGGCGGCTTGTATTTATTTTCAACATGCAGATTTTTCGTAAATATATCAAATTGTTCATTTATGAATTGCATTGGCTTTTATGCCCGGGTAATTCATATATTTGGCATCCATAAATTTTTCCAATGAGGACATGCATATTCCTTTTGCTTAGTTTTATTTTCTCTGAAAACATTTTTGCACAGGTAAATGAAGATGATCCGGGTTGCCGTGATAAATGTAGCCATGGGTTCCTCAGTTCAAGGCCGGAGCAGGTGGATTATTACCAATATCCTTCGCTGGATAAATATGATGTGAAGTATCTAAAACTTAACCTCGCTATTGAAACAGGCAGCCGTTTTATATCCGGCACAGCATTAACAGTTGTTAAAGCAGTGCAACCTTTGGATTCATTTGTAACGGAATTAAGAAGTAATATGATCGTAGATTCTGTTTTTATCAACGGGGTAAAAATGAATTTCCAAAGAGGTTCCGATCATGTTTTTATTCCTTTGCCCGCAATATTGCCAATTGGTACCGATGTGACTGCATTGTTTTATTATAATGGCACTGCCAGTTCAGGTGCTGTTTTTGCAGGAACGATCGCCAGCAACGGTCTTTCTTATGCTGCATCGGTTTCTGAAAGTTACCAGGCACGGGAATGGTTCCCTGTAAAACAGGTATTAAGGGACAAATTTGATTCAGCAGATATATGGATCAAAACAGATCAAAATAATAAAGTTGGATCAAATGGTTTATTGGTAGCCATTGTAGATAGCCCGAATAATAAAAAACAGTATCAATGGAGATCACGATACCCGATGAATTATTATTTGCCCAGTTTCTCTGTGGGTAATTATATGGAATACCGTAACTATGCCAAACCTGCTGCAATGGCTCCGGATTCTATACTGGTACAGCATTATGTAGCCAATGATGAAACTTACCTTGCTTCAATAAAAGCCAACCTCGACAAGACACCTGCTTTTATAGAAAAATTCAGCGAATTGTATGGCCTGTATCCTTTTAAGAATGAAAAATACGGCCATTCGCAGGCAAATATCGGGGGCGGTATGGAGCACCAGACCATGACAACAACCAGTAGTTTCGGCTCCACCCTGATCGCCCATGAACTGGGGCACCAGTGGTTCGGCGACAATGTAACCTGTGCAACCTGGAATCACATCTGGCTCAATGAAGGCTTCGCAAGTTATAGCGAATACCTCGCCATAGAAAAGCTGCCTTTGTTATTTCCAACCACAACACCTGCAGCTTATATGCAAAGTATACACACGAATGTGATGAGCCAGGCTACCGGAAGCGTGTATGTGCCCGATCCCTCGATATTTGATGAGAACAGGATCTTCAGTGGCAGGCTCACTTATAATAAAGGTTCTGCCATCATTCACAACCTGCGTTTTGAGATGCAGGATGATAACCTGTTCTTCCAGACCCTGAAAAATTACCAGCAACAATATAAAAATTCTACTGCAACAGCAGATGAGTTCAGGGTTGTTGCGGAAACGACCAGTGGAAAAAACTTTACCGATTTTTTCAATCAATGGTATTATGGTGAGGGATACCCCACTATCAATATCACTTATATCAGGGAAACACCCGATAGTGTAATTTTAATAGTTAATGAAACTGTGAGCGCCCCGGCCATAACGCCTTTCTTTAAAGGACTGTATGAATTCACCATAACTTCAGCCCAGGGCGATACAACTGTAAAAGCTTATGTAACTTCTAACAACCAGCAATTTAAATTCAGTTATCACAAAACTCCCAATGGCGTTATCGTTGACCCCAACAATTGGGTATTGAATGCAACCGGCACCATTACAAATGGAGGGACAATACCAGTAAAGCTGCTGAGCTTTGAGGGAACATCAAATAGCAATTGTACCATCCAGTTAAAATGGAAAACAACGAATGAGCAGAACATACTGAACTATGAAATTGAGCACAGCAATGATGGCAGCAATTTTACAAGAACAGGAACGGTTAGCAGCAGGAACAACAATTCTGAAACTTTGTATCAATATAATTACAATGCAGGAACAGGGATCGTTCATTATTTCAGGCTGAAGATCACAGAGACAAATGGAAATTATTCATATAGCGGGGTGATCACTGTCACAAGGAAATGTATGGGCTCCTTTGCCATAGACCTGGCCCCGAACCCGGTTACAGGAACAGGGAAATTATATGTAACGATCAATCAGCCAATAGCTGGTAATACAACGATCAGGATCTTTGATCCAACAGGTGCATTGATCTATAAAGACACAAAGCGATTGCTCGCAGGCGAAAATCATATTCCACTGGATATTGTACAAAAAATTCCTCCCGGTACTTATATGCTAAAAGCCGAGAACCCGAATGGGAGTATTAGTAAAAAGTTCATTAAGATGTAAAGGCTGTTTGTTTATGCTTTGATGACACTGGTGGCACAAGTTTATTTCATTTGCAAATGCTGAACAGGTATATTACATTTCTTAAAAATAGTTCTATGAACACAATTAACTCAACCAATGTCACCATCATGTTGAATGATATGGATAAAGCAATTGCTTTTACGAAAGTATTGGTATGGAATTGAAGCAACGGCCTGAATGGCAGTGATCATATCTTGAATTCATGTTTTGAAATCATTAAACCTGAATAGGATGCGCAGCAAGCATTACTTTTTTCTGTATTTATTTTTCTTCTTTATATTCCCGGCTTTTTGCTTTTGCCAGGAAAAGACATTGCCTGCATCATTGATGCCATTTGTACTGAAGGGGTATGAAATGCTTGATTTTATTGAAGGCGACCTGAATGCAGATAAAAAAACGGATGCCATTTTAATTTTAAGGGTCCGGGGAGAAGATACGATCACAACCGGTGATCTTAAAAGGCCCTTTCTTTTATTGATCGCTCAGCAGGATGGTAAACTGAAACTTGTAAAACGAAATGATAACCTGGTAATGTGCCGTCAATGTGGTGGTGTTTTCGGCGACCCTTATGAAGGCCTTGAGATCATAAAGAACGGCTTTTCCATTTCCTTTTATGGCGGAAGCAGTTGGCGCTGGGCTTATACTTACAGCTTTGAGTATAATATAACAAAGAAAAACTGGTTCCTGGCCAGGGAGCACCAGTTAAGCTATCATAACACCGAACCGGAATTAAATACCACCGGCTCTGATATTGAAGCCGAAGAACTGGGTGTCATTCCAATTGAGAAATTTACAAGCGATCCTCCTTATGTAGATAGTAAATGGAAAGTAATTGTTACCAAAGCATATTTTTATGACAATCCAAAAATAGGAAGCAAGCCAAGGAAAGGATATTTATTAAAAGGCGACCGGGTCACGGGCATCCGTTATTTAAAAAATTTTATTGAAGTATCCTTTCAAAATAAAAAAGAAGTATTCACCTCCGGGTATGTCTTAAGGAGTGACATCCAAAAGATCAAATAATTTAAAAAACTTTTATCATTGCCATTGACTCCAATGCCATTTTTTGATTGAACTCATAAGCCAGCTCTTTGTGGTTAATAACATCCACGATCGTTCCGATCAGGCACAGCCCACCAGTAAACAAATACAATATACCCATTCCCATTTGTCCGACTACAAAGCGCTGGATGCCCGCAAAGCATACAAAGCCCAATAAACAACAGATCAATATTGTTTCGGCTTTTTTGCGTTTACCATTATAGATAGAAATGAACAATTTAAGCTTGTCATCAGACAATCCTTTTGTTAGTTCCTGCAGGTATGCCAGTTCATCGGGTTCTACTGATGGAATGAGTGTGACCAGGTTTTGATTCATGATAATACTTTTTAGGAGGAAAAGATAATTGTTTTATTCGGTTGAAAATAATAATCACCGCCGGGATACCAAACGGGTGTTCGCGGAACGATGCAGTAAATTGTAAGTGCAGTACTGAATGTATAGAATGCCCGATACCGCAGCCGGGGCACCAGTCAAATCCGAGCCGGGTAAAAAAGCATATTGAATCCTTGCCTGCATTGCTATCCATAAAAAAAAGCAAAATGCCGGCCGATATCCAAAAAATCAATTCGATATGTTTTAATAAATGCTTCATGTGTTTACTGGCTGATCAGGTATCCAAATATGGTACAATTGGCTTCGTGATACGTGGGAGCCGGGTTTGTAAGAAAACCCGTGCATAAATATTTTTTCATGAGCATTGATTTTGTTGTTTGCTATAAATATACTATAAATATACCCGGTGCTTTTAGAAAGAAATTAACATGCGATGGTTATCCAAAATAGCAGTTCTACTCTTCCGGGTCGTAATAATTATTTTTTATCCTTCAATCACCGCGGAAACCGCTTTAACATTTTAAATGAAATAATCTTTTCATTACTCCCGTTAGCCTGTTACCCTTTTATCCCTGGCCTGGCTATTTTTAAATCTAAACGACAAAAACATGAAACAAACAGCTATCATTGCAGCATTACTGCTGCAGGCAAGTACTTTATTGGCTCAATTTTATGGCTCAGATGATTTAAAGACATCCGGAACCGTTAGCCTGGGAACAAGAAACACTTTCAGTATGTTCAATGATGATCCCGGAATTGGGATCGGCATCGGTGGTCAAACCCGTGTTCAGCTCAGTGATCGAATCAACACAGAATGGTTCTTTGATTACATCACTTCTAAAAATAAGACCTATACGAACAGGAACGATTATCATTTCGGATGGTCTGTCATGTATTATCCCGGCAATACAGTTGATTTCAGTAATTTGTTACAACCTTATATCATTGCAGGCCATTGTTTTGATTACAGTAAAGTATGGGAACAAAAAAATAAGTCCAATGCTGCCGATCGCTGGAGTATGGCAACACAGGCAGGCATAGGGACACACATTAATATTACCAGGTTCCTGGATTGCTCTGTATCTGCCCAATACATGCTACATTTTGGGAAAGAGATCAAGACAGAGGTTGATAAAGATATTGTAAGTATTGAAAAGCAAAATTATTCAAGTCCCGACGGACATTTTCTTTGTTCGATCAGTTTTAATTATAAGTTGTTCCATTTGTGGTAAGCATCGTTTTTCTTTATCTTGCTGAGATGTTGAAGATACAATATGGCATTGCGGGGTTTTTTACGGGAGCCTTTACCGGTTTATTATTGGGGCTTGTAGAAATGCGAATCATTGATAATTTAAAACACCCGGCAGGGCTGTTGTTCATTTTAATTGCATTGACCATCATGATCTGTGGAATATCCGGGTTATTAAAAGGGTTAAACATAGCAAGAAAAAAGATAAAGGCTGATGACTAGCTATTCGCCTATTAGTTTCCCTTTTAAAACAAATTTCTGGTCTTTTACCTGGCTGATGGGTTTTTGAAGAATATCACAATTCAGTAAATTCATTTTGGAAGACCTGCGGCCACTATAAATATTGATCAGTACCTGGATATCTTTATCAGCCAGTGTTTCATATACCTGCTTTGATATTTTTATCTTTTCAAATTTCGCTGTCCTGGAATCAGTCAGTTCCATGGTATGTGTTCCAACAGCGTACTCCCCGTCTTCCATGTATTTGGTTGTATCTTTTGGAATGCCGGAGAAATATGCTGCAACAATGATCGATTCTTTTTTTTCTTTTAATTTCTTTTCGGCTTTTTCACTTAGTTCTACCTGTATCTCAAATGAAGGTATCGCTGCTGAATCTCCCACTACTTTAAAATAATCAGAAACTGCTGCAGGTTTTTTATCTGCTGTCTTTACTACCGGGATCGTGTCATTCTTAATAGCATCCTTTTCTTTAGCCGGGGAAGAGCAGGATATGAACAACATTGTAACTAAAAATATTTTTATGAATGACTTCATGATAATGGGTTTGTTTTTATAAAGGATGAATATAGAACCAGTTGTACAAGTGAGTGACACAACGATGATGCCATGAAAAACATATGCCGGCAGGCAAAAAAATTATTAATGATCATTCAACGGCAATCCCCTTTTCTGAAACTCGATCCAGTTAAGGTATTCAGGGGCTACGCGGTGAACGTCCATAGTAATGCAATCGGTGACCGGGCAAACCAGCTGGCACAAATTACATCCTACACATTCGTCTTCCTTGATGGTATATGTATTATAAGGATTGCCGTATTCAAGATTGATGGATTGATGAGAAGCATCTTCGCAGGCAATATAACAAAGGCCGCAGTGGATGCACTTATCCTGGTGTATGTTCGCGATATGGTGGTAATTGATATCGAGGTCTTCCCAATGTGTGATCTTATCGACAGATTTACCGATGAAATCATTCAGTGTTTTAAATCCTTTGTCATCCATCCAGTTGTTCATGCCTTCGCACATATCCTCCACGATCCTGAATCCATGGTTCATTACAGCAGTACATACCTGCACATTGGATGCACCCAACAACATGAATTCAACCGCATCTTTCCAGGTACTTACTCCGCCAATACCGGAGATGGGAACTTTATTAGTAACGGGATCCTGGCTGATCGTCGTAAGCATTTTCAATGCAATGGGTTTTACGGCTGGACCGCAATAACCTCCAAATACGGATTTACCGGCCACATATGGATTCGGGACGAGTGTATCCAAATCAATTCCGGTTACAGATTGAATGGTATTTATAAGTGATAATGCATTCGTACCTGCCTCAACACAGGCCTTACCTGTAGGCACAGGAGAATGTACATTGGGCGTAAGCTTGGTAATAACAGGAATGGTTGCAACTTCCATCACCCACTCTACCACCATTTTTGCAATTTCAGGATCCTGGCCAACTGCAGCGCCCATACCCCTTTCTGTCATGCCATGGGGGCAACCAAAATTCAATTCAAAACCATGCGCACCTGTGTCCTCTGATCTTTTAATGAGTTCATGCCAGCTTTTTCTGTCATTGTCAGCCATCAATGAAACGATCATGGCCCTGTCGGGGAATAACCTGATACACTCTGCTATTTCCCTTAAGTTTATTTCAAGTGGCCGGTCACTGATCAATTCAATATTATTAAAGCCCATCATCTTGCCACCATGAAAGTTCACGGCAGAATATCTTGATGAAACATTTTTTACCTGCGAGCCAAGTGTCTTCCAGACAACACCACCCCAGCCTGCTTCAAAAGCACGGAGCACATTTATTTTTTTATCTGTCGGTGGTGCACTCGCAAGCCAGAAAGGGTTGGGAGATCTTATTCCTAAGAAGTCTGCTGAAATGTCGGCCATGGGTATTGTGTTAAATGTTATTTGTTAGATTTATTTTAAATTCTAAATGTTGAATTTTAAATGAATATTATTTAGCAGTCAACATAGATTCCTGGCTTGTTTTTACGATTTTGGTTATAATATTTATTATATGTTCGACAGATAATAAATGACTTGCATAATCAATATCAACTAGTTTGCTTTTATCAAGAAGCCTTAGCCAGCACCTTGTTCCTCTTGCTTCCTTTGAAGCTATTGACATCTTCATAATAAAATCCTTCTTTGTTTGTGCAGCAGCAGCTTCTTCTATGTTTGCTCCAATACTTGTTGCACTTCTCAATAATTGTTTGGATAAAATAAATTCTTTGCTGACAATTAGTTTTTTATAAAGATTAATAATTTGCAATGAAAAATCAAACGACATTTCTAATATCTTGTTCTCTGTTTTCATGACGGATTGTTTAAAAACTTAAATACCAGTCCAAATTCAAGATTTAAAATTCAACATTCAAAATAATATCAAACACCTAAATATTTCAATATCGCCACTGCACCATCTTTCCCTGCCTGTACAGCATCCACTACTTCTTTGCCCCCGTTCACACAATCACCACCGGCGAAGACAGCCTTGATATTTGTTGCAGCATTATCCTTCAAGACAACTTTTCCATTTTTATTTTCAAGTTTACTGCCGCTAACTAAATTTTCAAATGGCATTTGCCCTGCAGCTTTGATGATCATATCCACATCAATGATAAATTCTTCTCCTGTTGGCACCGGCGACCTTCTTCCACTTGCATCAGGCTCACCAAGCTTCATCACTTCTGATCTCAACGCTGCCACTTTCCCATTTACACCCATTGCTTCTTTTGGTGCTGCAAGCCAGACGATCTCACAACCATCCAGTTTTGCAATATCAAGCTCCGCTTGTGTGCATGGCATTTCTTCCTGTGTCCTCCGGTATAACATGGTCACTTCTTTTGCACCTAAACGTTTTGCCTGCGTAGCTGCATCAATGGCGGTCATGCCCATACCGATCACCGCAACTTTATCACCAACCGGCACTTTGTTATAACCTTTGCTCCTGATATCATAAATAAAACTGATCGCATCTACCACACCTTCCAATTCTTCACCGGGAATATCCAATTGCCGGGCAAGGCCAACCCCAAATCCTAAGTAAACAGCATCATAATTCTTTTGCAATTCTTCCAGTGAAATATTTTTTCCCAATTCCTGTTTGTATTTGATCTTAATACCGCCAATGGCCAAAATATAATCTACTTCTTCCTTACAGAATTCCGGGGTTACTTTATAAGCGGCGATCCCATAGGTCATCAATCCCCCGCCTTCTTTTTCTTTTTCATATATGGTAACGTTAACTCCTTCTCTTGCCAATACATGCGCACAACTCAATCCTGCAGGGCCCGCACCAACAATGGCAACTTTTTTGCCGTTAGCTTCTTTGCGTTTAAATAATTGCCAGTTATTGCTTAATGCTTTTCCAGTTGAATAACGTTGAAGCTTTGCGATCGAGATAGGCGCTTCTTCCATGAAGTTATAAACACATGCGCCTTCACATAATTTTTCAACCGGGCAAACTTTGCTGCATCCGGCACCCATGATATTTGATACGAAAATGGTATGAGCAGATCCCTTGATATTATCAGTTGTGATCTGTTTGATGAATTTGGGTACATCAATGCTCGTAGGACAACTTTTCATGCAGGGGGCATCATAACAGAACAGGCACCTGTTGGCTTCAACCAATGCTGCATCTTTTGTTTCAAACGGCGGATGGATGTCATCGAAATTTTGTTCGTACTGCGCTTCTGTAAGCCTGTTGGGTTTAATCATTATTATAATTTTATAGTTACGGGTTACGGGTTAAACAACCCGTAACTCGTAACTGCTTTATAACTCAGTTAGTTTACCATAAGTTTCCGGCCTTCTGTCGCGGAAGAACTGCCATTTATTTCTTACCTGTTCTATCAGGTCGAGATCAAATTCTGCAACCAGCAATTCATCCTTGTCTTCTGATGCACTGGCAAAAATTTCTCCCAGTGGATTTACAAAATAAGAAGTACCGTAAAATTTACCAAGGTTCCAGGGAGCTTCTGTGCCCACACGATTGATACATCCCATAAAGTAACCATTGGCAACCGCATGAGCGGGTTGTTCCAATTTCCAAAGATATTGTGATTGCCCCACGGTTGTTGCTGAAGGATTGTAAACGATCTCTGCACCATTCAATCCCAAACACCTTGCACCATCAGGAAAATGTCGGTCATAACAAATGTATACACCCACTTTGGCATATTTGGTCTGAAATACGGGGTAACCCAGGTTTCCCGGCTTAAAGAAGAATTTTTCCCAAAAACCACCGGTATGCGGGATATGATTTTTTCTATACTTGCCCAAATAAGTTCCATCGGCATCTATCACTGCAGCAGTATTATATAATACACCCGCCTGTTCCTTTTCATAAACAGGTACGATGATGACCATGTTGTATTTTTTGGCATAGGCAGCCATGCGTTCTGTTGTCGGGCCGGGAACGGTTTCTGCAGAATCATACCATGCTTTGTCCTGGCCCGGGCAGAAATAAGGCGTATTAAAAATTTCCTGGAAACAAAGAATCTGTACGCCTTTCTTCCCGGCTTCTTCGATCAATGGAATGTGCTTTTGCAACATTGCTTCCATGATCTCTGCAATGGTTCCTTCTCCTTCTGTTTTAGGAAGGGACATTTGAATGAGTCCTGACCTGATAATTCTTGCCATATTAGAAATTATGAATTAAGAGTTATGAATTATGAATAAGATCAACTTGCCTTAAAATATCTTTCTTTTGTTGTAAGTATAATACTATTTAATATTCTTATAAGTTCATCGCAATGATTATTTAAATTATTGAATTGTTCCTGACTAATATAGCTACTGTCTTTTAAAAGACTAATCCAATAACTTGTTTCTCTTGCTTCTTTAACAGCAATTCCCAATTTATGGATAAAATCTTTTTTTGATTCACTAGCTATCCCTTCATGAATATTAGCGCCTTTTGAAGTCCTGCTTCTTAAAAGCTGTTTTGAAAGTACGAATTCCTTTTTCTCAGAAATCAAGAATTTATAGATGCTAACAATCTCAAGAGCGAATGAATATGATTTCTTAACAATGATATTGTCTTTGTTTTCATTCATAATTCATAATTCTAAATTCTAAATTATTTGTGCTACTTTATTCCGCTTAATGAACTTCCCATATCCTTTTCCCAACAAACATTTATTATCATCGATCGCAACCTGCCCACGCAATAGAACCGTTTTTACTTTCCCTGTTAATTCCCATCCTTCATAACCACTGTAATCTACATTCATATGATGTGTTTTTGCAGAGAGTGTATGTTTTTCTTTTGGATCAAAGATCACAATATCTGCATCACTTCCAACAGCGATCGTTCCCTTACGCGGGAACATGCCAAAGATCTTTGCCGGATTGGTACAGGCAACTTCTACATATTTATTCAATGTGATCTTTCCTTTATTTACGCCTTCACTGAATAATAATTCCATCCGGTTCTCAATAGCAGGGTGGCCGTTGGGAATCTTTGAAAAATCATCTTTGCCCATTAATTTTTGTTCCCATTTAAAAGGGCAGTGATCTGTTGCAACAACATTTACCAATCCCTGGTTAATGCCAGCCCACAATGTTTCCTGGTCTTTCTTTTCCCGTAATGGCGGGCTCATCACCCATTTAGCACCTTCAAAATTTTTTTCATACAAGGATGCATCAAGGATCAGGTATTGTATACATGTTTCAACAAATAATTTTTGATTTCTTTTTGTTGCATTGCGAACTGCATTCAATGCGCCTTCGCAGGTAAGGTGAACAATGTATCCCGGGCAACCTGTGTAATTCGTCATATCAACAAATCGTTCGCTGGCTTCCGCTTCCGTAACTTCCGGTTGAGATAAATAATGATACAGCGGGGACAATTTACCTTCCTCTTTATGTTTTTGAATAAGGTAATCGATCATGTCACCATTGGTCGCATGTACATTGATCAGTCCGCCGTGTTTTTTTACTTCTTCCATTAACCCGATCATCTGCCGGTCATCGATCATCAATGCACCTTTATATGCCATGAATGTTTTGAAAGAAGTGATGCCTTCTGTTTCAATAAAATCCTTTATTTCTTTTTTTGTCTCTTCATTGAAATCTGTAACTGCCATGTGGAAGCTATAATCCCCCACACAATTATTATCAGAGCGTGAGCGCCATTCTTTTAATGCGGCATGCAAAGAATTTCCCTGCTTCTGCAAAATAAAATCGATCACCATGGTTGTACCACCGTATAACGCCGCCCGCGTTCCGGTTTCGTAGTTATCACTTGAAAATGTTCCCATGAATGGCATATCTAAATGCACATGCGGATCAATACCGCCCGGCATTACTAATTTACCATTTGCATCTATCTCTTTATCGGCTTTTACCTGCAGGTTTTTGCCAATTGACGATATGGTTTCACCTTCAATGAATATATCTGCGATATAATCATCCGTAGCAGTAACAACTCTTCCGTTTTTAATTAGAATACTCATGATGTTTTATTTTTACCACAGAGTGGCACGGAGTTATTTCACAGAGTAATCAGATCTCTTTTCTGTGAAACTCTGTGGGTAACTCATAAAACTCTGTGGTTTAATTTATTTTCTTTTCATCGTTATCCAATAAACGATCCCACTCACTCCAAAACCAACAAACCATGCATAATTATACAATCCTATGATCCATGGCGACATTGATTTTGCATCCAATACTTTAATTGCAACTAAGAATCCAGGTATGTTTGGAAGTATTCCAAGTATCAGCGCCAGCAATGCATTATAATTGATCCCATTATTATATCCATATGTTCCATTATGCCTGTACAGGTCCTGTTCAACTAAACTTTTATTCCGGATGAAAAAATAATCAACAATCATGATACCACCAACAGGTCCCAGCAAACTGGAGTATGCGATCAGCCAGGTAAAAATATAACCATTGGGGTCGGCGATCAGTTTCCAGGGGAATATCAATACACCGATAATACCTGTAATATAACCACCGGTTTTAAAAGTTATTTTTTGAGGGGAAAGGTTGGAAAAATCATTTGCAGGACTTACAATGTTTGCAGCAATATTGGTAGCCAGGGTTGATATGATGATTCCGATCATTGCAAATGTTACCATCAGCTTGCTGTCAAACCGCCCGGCAAGCTTCACAATATCCCATTCAGTTTGCCCGTAAATGATCGCAGTTGCCGAAGTAACAATGACGCCAACAAAAGCAAAGAAGGTCATTGATGGCGGCAGACCGATTATTTGGCCGTTCACCTGTGCTTTTTGACTTTTGGCATATCTTGTGAAATCAGGAATGTTCAATGAAAGTGTTGCCCAAAAACCAACCATCCCTGTTAAGGCAGGAAAAAAGTAATGCCAAAAATCTGCGCTGGTAGCAAATTTAGACGGCTGGCTTAGGATCGGGCCCAATCCTTTTGCAGCCCAGATCGCCCATATCAATAAAGCCAATGCCGCAACTGGCAAAAAGAATGCTTTAAATACCAATAATTTCCGGATACTGTCAACACCGAGATAAATGATGAACATATTCAGCGCCCAGAAAATAAAAAAACAAATCATCGGCAAAGCCTGTGGAAATAAGGAGCTGCTGTCTATCTCGGCCAATGAAGGGTTCCATGCTCTTAATATATTATACAAGGAAGCACCACCGATCCATGTTTGAATGCCGAACCAGCCACAGGCAACAATCGCCCTTAGCATCGCAGGAATATTAGCTCCTTTCGTACCAAAGCTTGCTCTTACCAAAACAGGGAACGGGATACCATATTTAGCTCCCGCATGCCCGTTTAAGATCATTGGGATGAGTACGATGCAGTTGCCAAGAAAAATAGTGAGTATTGCCTGCCACCAATTCATTCCACCACCGATCAGCGAACTGGCAAGCATATACGTAGGTATGCATAAGCTCATGCTGATCCATAAGGCGGCATAGTTCCAGGTACCCCATGTCCGCTTGCTCTGAGGAACGGGAGCAAGGTCTTCGTTGTATAGAGAACTATTGTTATTAGTTTCAGTCATATTAATAATTATGAATTTAGAATCATGAATTATGAATGGGCAGAAACATTTTATTCATAATTCATCACTCATAATTCTACATTACATTTTCATCCGCAATTTGTATAGCTTGGGAAATAATTGCAAGCCCTTCATCAATTTGTTCTTTCGTTACGCAAAGTGGCGGTGCAATAAATATGTAACTCCAGCGCACGAAAGTATACATGCCGAGTTCTTTTATTTTTGCAGCTACTTTATTCATAACTGCCATTTCATCAGGCTTTGCATTGAATGGCGCCATGGGTTCTTTTGTATCCCGGTTCTTTACCAGCTCAATGCAACCTAACAGGCCGGTTGTACGGAAATTACCAATAGAAGGGTGTTTTTGTTTTAAGAGTTCAACTTTCTCTGTAACATACTTACCCATCACTGCAGCATTTTCTATGAGCCCATCGTCTTCATATATTTTTATTGTTTCCAATGCCGCGGCACAACTCACCGGGTGTGCAGAATAGGTAAGACCAAGTGCAAGCATATTGTCATCATATTTTGCTGCGATCTTATCGGATACCATCAAACATCCAAACGGAAGATAACCGCATGTTAATCCTTTAGCCATGCATATCATATCCGGGATGATGCCATGATTTTCAAAGCCGAACCATTTACCGGTACGGCCAAAGCCACTCATCACTTCATCCATGATCAATAAGATGCCATGCTTGTTGCATAATTCCCTGACAGCTTTTAAATATCCTGTGGGATATTGTAAACAACCTGACGAACCGGATTCGCCTTCCAGTAATATCGCGGCTATATTTGCAGGGCCTTCATAAGCGATCATGCGTTCCAGTTGGGCAACAGATTCCTTCAACAGGTTTTCTTCTCCATATTCCCAGCGATATAAATAAGGAAGGTCAAAATGAATAAAGTTTGGCGCCTGTTGTGAATCGGCCGGGATCCTGCGTGGGTCACCGCTGGCAGAAATGGCGCCAATGGAAGCACCATGGTAAGATTGATAGCGGCTCAGTATCTTATGCCGGCCTGTGTAAAGTCTTGCCAACTTAATTCCATTTTCAATGGAAGTGGCTCCGCATAAAGTAAAGAATGCTTTGTTGAGGTCACCGGGGCATATTTCTGCCAATTTCTTCCCCAATTCCCCACGCACTTTTGTAACACAACTGGGCGTGACATAACTCACTTCCTGCATTTGTTTTACAACGGCTTCGGTGATGCGCTGGTTGCCATGGCCAATATTTACATTCATCAATCCGGAAGAAAAATCGATGATCTTTTTATCATCATAATCATAGAGGTAAACCCCTTCTGCATATTTAACGGCGATCGGTGCAATGCCTTTTTGTTTGCTCCAGCTGAATAAAGTGTAATCGAGATTGTTTTGAATGATCTCAGTTGATTCGGAGATTGTTTTTGTTTGTGGCATTTTTTAATAATTATGAGTTATAAATATGAATTATGAATTCAGCTTTCATAATTCATAATTCTAAATTTTTCTTAGCTCATCCAGTTTACCCCTGCTTCTGCATTCCACTTGGTTGTGCTCTTCTTTAATTTGGTCCAGAATTCAATAGAGCTTTTCCCTGTGATATCCCCAACACCAAATTTACTTTCGTTCCAGCCACCAAATGAAAAAGGTTCACGTGGCACAGGTACACCGACATTCACGCCGATCATTCCCGCGCTTGCATGATCAATGATATATCTTGCCATTGCGCCATTCTGTGTAAACACACTTGCTGCATTTCCATAAGGATTCGCGTTTTCAATGGCCAATGCTTCATCAACTGTATTGGTACGCATGATAGAGATCACCGGCCCGAAGATCTCTTCTGTGGCAACAGACATAGTTGGTTTTACAAAATCAATGACCGTTGGGCCAACATAAGTACCATTCTCTTTTCCATTTACTTTAGCATTGCGGCCGTCCACTAAGATCTTAGCACCGTCTCTTTCTGCTTCCCCGATAAATCTTTCTATTTTTTCTTTGCTTTCTTTATTGATCACGGCACCGAGGTTTTCTCCCGGGATAATCTTCCTTGCTTCCTCGCAGATCTTATCAATGATACTGTCAACATTTCCCACACCGATCATAGCGCTCGCTGCCATGCAACGCTGTCCGGCGCAACCGCTCATGGATGCAGCAACATTCTGTGCGGTCATTCCAGGTATGGCATCAGGCAAGACCATTAAATGATTTTTTGCGCCTCCCAATGCAAGGCACCTTTTATAATGCGAAGTTGCACGCTGGTAAACAATTTTTGCAACCTTTGTCGATCCGACAAATGAAACCGCTTCAATACCGGGATGATCACAAATGGCTTCAACTATTTCAACATCACCATGTACAATACTAAATACACCATCCGGTAAGCCTGCTTCTTTTAAAAGTTCAGCAAGCCTTCCGCAACTCAATGGTACTTTTTCTGAGGGTTTCATGATCATGCAATTACCAAGCGCAATGGCATTTGGCAAGGTCCAGTTAGGAACCATGCTTGGAAAATTAAATGGTACAATTGATGCTACCACGCCCAATGCTACGTGTTCTGTCCTGCATTCAACACCTCGGCTTACTTCAAGCACTTCGCCGGTAACCAATTGTGGCAATGATGTGGCAAATTCTGTAAGCTCAATACTCTTTTCGATCTCTGCCACAGACTCACTATATGTTTTCCCGTTCTCTTCACTGCAAAGTGATGCCAGTTCTTTGAGATTTTTTTCAAGCAAGGTCTTATACCTGAAAAAAACCTGTACCCTTTCTTTAATTGGTGTCTTGCTCCAGCTGTGAAATGCAGACCGGGCCGCTTTCACCGCATCATCGAGGTCTTTGGAAGTGGACATGGGAACCGTTGACAATAATTTGCCGTCAACAGGAGAGATCACTTCAAGTGTGCGGTCTGACTGTGAGTTTACAAATTTCCCGTTGATAAAATTTTGGGTTGCTGCGTATTTCATAATGAATGTATAAACTGTAATTATTTTATTTATTTAGCTAAAAACTAAAAATAATGTATTTTTAGATACCAAAATGAAATTATTTTCATTTTTTTGATAGCATTTTAATCACCCCTTTATGGCAAACAATGGCACAGTGATACTGGATAAACTCGATTTCGAGATATTATCTTTCCTGCAGGAAGATGGCAGGATGTCGTTTACGGTAATTGCTGATAAACTAAAGGTTTCCATCGGAACAGTCCGTACCCGCTTCAATAAACTTATTGAAGATGGCACGGTCAATATCATTGGCCGTGTGGATCCCGATAAAGTTGGGTTCAGGTGCTATGCACATATAGCCGTGTTTGTAAGGCCGGCCACATTAAAAGAAAAAGTGGCGCAAAAAATTTCAAAACTCCCGGAAGTAAGTTTTTTGGCAATGACCTCGGGAGATTATGACCTTGAAGTAGATGTTATGTGCCGGGACAACAACCACCTGGTAGATTTTGTAAACGATATCAGTAAAATAGAAGGTGTACATCAAACAAAGACGACCATTTATTTCAAGGTATATAAATATGCACAACCTGATCTTAAGCTATTGAAATAACATTATCCCTATAATAAACCGGAATTTTACCTCAAATAACCTGCAGGAACGCTATTTACGCAATTAAATTTTTACTTTTAGGATCGTATATTCTTTTATCCCCCCATTGGCTACTGTTTTATTAATCTCAATTATTGAAATTAATTTATGAAAAAGATTATTTACCAGTTGCTGGCTGTGATGGCTTGTTCCCTTTCTGCCTATTCACAAACCGGCAAATATTGGTCTTTACACAGTAACGTTGGCAAAATTGATATTGATAAAGCTGTTACAAGGCAATCGTTTCCTGCAACATTCAAATTATTCGATCTGGATATTGGTCCCTTAAGACAGGAATTATTTTCTGTTGTCGACAATCAAGCAAGACATTCAACGATCGTTTCTTTACCAAATGCAGATGGCCAAATTGAACAATTTGAGGTACTTGAAGCTTCCAATTTTGAACCCGACCTGCAAGAGCGTTTTCCTGGGATCAGGGCTTTTTCCGGGAAAGGCATTACAGATAAATATGCAATGCTGAAACTGAGTATTTCTCCCCAAGGCATACAAACAATGGTTTTCAGGGCCGATAAGGAAAATGAATTCATTGAAGCATATTCACAGGACCATGGGGTGTATGCGGTTTTCAGATCACATAGAACGCCGGGTCAATTGCCATGGACATGTTCTACACAGGATCAACAAATAGTTTCTGATCTGAATTCACAGGTATCAAGAACAAGCGGCACTTTAAGCTCGGCAGGACAATTAAAGACTATGCGTTTGGCCCAATCCTGCAATGGAGAGTATGCTAATTATTTTGGTGCATTCAGCGCTGCTGATGTGGCGTTGGTCCTGGCTGCTTTTAATGCAACGCTTACCCGCTGTAATGGTTGTTACGAAAAAGACCTGGCGCTACACCTGAATCTTATTGCAACAACAACCAGTGTCATTTATTATAACCCAGCGACTGATCCCTATACAACATTAGCAAGCTGGAACCTGCAATTGCAAAAGGCAGTTACTGCAAACATCGGAGAAGCTAATTATGATATTGGCCACATGTTTGGCGCTTCCGGCGGTGGTGGTAATGCAGGTTGCATCGGCTGCGTTTGTGTTAGCCCTCCACTTAATGGAAGTGGCGTTCCTACAGGAAATGGAAAGGGTTCAGGGATCACTTCACCTGCCGATGGCATTCCGGAAGGAGATAATTTCGACGTGGACTATGTAGTGCATGAGGTGGGGCATCAGTTAGGCGGTAATCATACTTTTACCTTTCAATCAGAAGGTGGCGCCCTGGCTACTTCTGCACAAAGAGAAGTTGGTTCCGGGATCACAATAATGGGCTATGCAGGAATTACATCGCAGGATGTTGCGCCGCATTCTCTTGATATATATCATGAGACAACCATTGCACAAATACAGGCCAATTTAGCCGGAAAGGCATGCCCGGTCACCACGAATATTACAGCTAATAATGCAACCCCTGTTGTTGCACCCGTTAGCAATCATACCATTCCTATCAGTACCCCTTTTACACTGACCGGTTCAGCAACTGATGCTAACCCCGGCGATGTTCTGACCTATTGTTGGGAGCAAAATGACGCTTCAACTTCACTTACCGGGAATAGCAGTGTGGCGAGTGCTACCAAAGCATCCGGCCCAAACTGGTTATCATTCAGCCCTTCAACATCTCCCACCAGGATCTGCCCCAAATTATCAACGATCCTCGCCGGTTTATTTGTCACCCCGGTGATAGCCGGCGGCGATGCTGCCGCTAATATAGAAGCATTGAGTTCAGTGGGAAGGACCTTGAACTTCAGGTTAACGGTCAGGGATAACTGCCCTTACAGCTCAACTGCACCATTAAAAGTAGGGCAAACCGCTTTTACTGACATGACTGTTACTGTTAATGCTGCTTCAGGCCCTTTTGGGGTTTCATCTCCCAATTCGGCAGTTTCATGGGCAGGCTTGTCTTCACAAACAATTACATGGACCGTAAACAATACCAATGTTGCACCAGTAAGCTGTGCCAATGTAAATATTCTTTTATCAACAGACGGGGGATCTACATGGCCGGTCACACTTGCAGCAAACACAGCAAATGATGGTTCTGAAATGGTAACAATACCGAATAATGCGACCACTACTGCCAGGGTAAAAGTAGAATCTGCCGGCAATATCTTCTTTGATATTTCGAATACCAATTTCACCATTACGGCAGCAACAACCATTACGGTAAATGTAAAGTTGTTCCTGCAAGGTTACTATAATGCCGGCAGTGGTATCATGCAGCCCGTATTGAACAACGAGTCCGTACCATCATCACTTGCTACGGAAACAGATACTATTATTGTGGAATTACATCATCAGACAACACATGCATTGATCGATACAAAGAAAGTCGTGTTGTTAACCAATGGGACCGCTTCCGCAACATTCATTCAGCCAGCCGGCTCCTATTTTATTGCGGTCAGGCACAGGAACACATTACAAACATGGACGACTGCCCCACTTGCATGTACATCATCTACCCCTTTATACAATTTTACAACGGCAGCCAATAAAGCTTTTGGAGATAACCAGGTTCAGGTTGCTGCCGGTATCTGGGCATTTTTTACGGGTGACCTTAACCAGGATGAATTTATTGATGTGAGTGATTACCCGTTTTTTGATAGTGATAATTTAGGTGGGGTCAGCGGAGTATATGCAAGCACAGATATGAATGGAGATGGATTTGTAGATGTAAGTGATTACCCGGTATTTGATAATAATAATTTGAGCGGGGTGTCATCCATACATCCTTAGCGATGTTGAGCTTTGATATCCAGTTGAACCCTTTTATTAATTTCTAATCAATGTTAATTTATGAAAAAAAAAATTCAGCTGTTATTAACTGTAATGTTATTTTCCTTTTCAGCATCGGCTCAAACAGCATTCTTTAAGGATACCAGGGAAAGTGAAATCCAGCTTAAAAATAATACTAGGGCTAATTTCCCGGATAAGTATCGTACACTGAGACTGGACCTTCGTATGATCAGGGATTTTTTAAGCACATTGCCGGCTGAACAAAATATTTTAGATCGCGATCAAACTCCTGTATTGGTTTTGCCCATGCCCGATGGCTCCATGTCTAAATTTCATGTTTGGGAAAGTAGTATTCAGGAACCCGGGCTGCAGGAAAAATTTCCGGAGATAAGAACTTATGCAGGACAGGGTATTGATGATCGTTATGCTACCATCAGGTTTGATGTCAATCCCTATGATGGATTTCATGCACAGATATTATCTCCGGATGGAAGAGTTTATATAGATCCTTATCGAAGAGATGATCTTGATAATTACATCAGTTATTACCAAAGAGATAATCACCGGGATCACCAGTTCATATGTGAGGGTCCCGAATTAAGCGATGTTCAAAACAAAGCACCCAATAATACATTAGCCGGCGCGTGCAGGGGCACGCAGTTATATACATACAGGCTAGCAGTGGCATGTACCGGGGAATATGCTGTTGCGCTTAGTGCTACTACAGCAGCAATGCTTCATAGTAAAATTGTAACATCAGTTAACAGGGTTGACGGGGTTTATGAATCAGAACTATCTGTAAGATTGGTATTGGTAGCCACAAATGACCTGATAGAATTTCTCGATCCCGCAACAGATCCTTTTACAGGTAATAACAATGCCAACACACTGATAACGCAAAGCCAGACACAGATCACCACTAGGATCGGCTCTGCAAATTTTGATATCGGGCACACTTTCAGTACCGGGGCAGGTGGACTAGCCGGACTCGGCGTGGTTTGCAATACCACTAATAAAGCTCGGGGTGTTACAGGCAATCCAAGTCCTGCGGGTGATGGTTACGATATTGATTATGTAGCACATGAGATAGGCCACCAGTTTGGCGGAAATCATACATTTAACGGAACAACATCTAATTGCAGTGGCGCTAACAGGAATGCATCAACTGCTTATGAGCCCGGAAGCGGGACGACCATCCAGGCTTATGCCGGTATTTGTGGTATAGATGATACACAACCGCACAGTGATCCATATTTTCACAGTGTCAGCTTCGACGAAATAAGCACATTCGTTGATGCCGGTGGGAGTTGCAAAACTTTTGCGGCAACCGGTAATACTTTGCCAGCAATAACAGCTATGAATAATAATGGAGCCAATATTCCGCTCAATACACCCTTCACATTAACAGGTGCTGCAACAGATGCTAACGGCGATGCCATCACATATGATTGGGAGGAATGGGACCTGGGCCCTCAAGGACTTTGGAATGCAGGGGGCGCTACTGCACCACTTTTTAAATCGCGTATACCCAAGACAACAGGAAGCCGTACTTTTCCTGATATTGCTGTGATATTAGCAGGATACCCGGCTGCTCCTTCGGCAACCATGGATGGATTAAAAGGCGAAACCCTTCCCACTGTGGCACGTGCTATTAAATTCAGGCTAACAGTAAGGGATAATCGTGCAGGCGGCGGTGCTGTTGTTACCGGTGGGAACGGTTGTCAAACAGGATTTACCGGCACATTCCAGGTAAATACGATCGCTGCTACCGGGCCGTTCGTTGTAACTGCACCCAATGGCGGAGAAAATTATGCCGGCAATTCGGTACAACTAATAACCTGGAACACTGCAGGCACCAACGGCGGGTTGATCAATACCACAAATGTTAAGATCTCTTTATCAACAGATGGCGGATTCACATACCCCAATGTAATAATTGCCAGTACGCCAAATGATGGCTCAGAATCATTGATGATCCCAAACCTTTCAACCACAACAGCCAGGATAAAAGTTGAAGCAGTTGGAAATATCTTTTTTGATATATCAAACAATAATTTTTCCATTACTGCAGCATCAGGCATTACCTTGAATCTGAAATTTTTTGTCCAGGGATATTATATAAGTGCGAATAATATGCAACCTGTATTAAATAACCAATCGGTGCCGTCATCACTTACTTCTCAAACAGATACTGTTATTGTTGAGTTACATCATCCAACAACTTATGCATTGATCGATTCAAAGAAAGCGGTGTTATTGACCAATGGAACCGTTTCAGCAACATTTGCCCAACCGGCCGGCTCATACTATATCGGGATCAGGCACAGGAATACGTTACAAACATGGAGTGCCGGTGCTGTGGCATGTTCTGCATCAACACCCTTGTATGATTTCTCAACAGCAGCTAATAAAGCATTTGGAAACAACCAGGTGCAGGTTGCGCCGGGTATTTGGGCATTCTTCACAGGGGATATAAACCAGGATGAATACATTGATGGGAATGATTTCCCACTATATGATTCTGAAAGTGCCAGCGGAGGTTTATACGATGGCACTTATACAGTAACAGATATGAACGGCGATGGCTTTGTTGATGGCAATGATTTCCCGGTTTATGATGTAAATAGTTCTAATGGAGTTTCATCGATACACTTATAAAAAAAAACTCAAAATTCAGTCGGCAATTTATCACAAAATATTATATTTACTTACAGATTACCTTTAAAGGAATCAACACATCAGGGCAGAGTTTGTAAAAAGTTGCCTTCCGTATTTAATATCCATATACATATCGTAACTGTTTACCCGTAATCACGTCTACTTTTTTATTTAAATAAGCGAATATGAAAATAAATTTTTTTGTAAGCCTAACCGTATGGATATTGAAATTTCGTCTGCTGATTTCAGCTATTATATTATTTTGCAGTAATAGCATCGATGCGCAAAATAAGGATAGTATACATGGCTTTTCGCCGGTCAATATTACCGACATAAGTGATAACGCCGGCCCCTTTGGATCCAGGCTAATACATATCATTACCAGGGCTAATCCTGCTTCCAGCGAAAACATTTTTCTAAGGTACAGTATGGATAACTTCAGTACTTCAACAATTGTGCAGGCAACAGGATCCGGAACAGAATGGGTTGCAGAGATTCCATGGCAAAGGTCTACAATAAAATATTATGCTTATTCCAGTAATAAAACAAAAGTCGAGATTGATAAAGCTGTTTTAAGACACGGGCAATCCGCTCATGATATTACCGCATTAAGTATCAATAATAATGCAGGAAGGAGTTATCCCTGGACTCCCTTAACCGGCAATCTTATAGTAACCAGCGTGGGCGGTACTTGTTCCGGGGGGTGTACATTTAACTCGTTTAGTGAAAATGATGCCTTTTTTAACACATATAATAATTTCCCTTCGCGATTCCAGGGGACTGTAACAGTACTGGTTACTGCAGATATTTCAGATGAGTCAGGCGATCATGGATTAAACTACAATGCTGTTACTACCTCTTTAGCCATTCGCCCGAGCGGAGACCGGAACATATCGTCAACCACCGTAGTGGGGGGGGCGTTTGGTAAGCCCATCCTACGATTTTCAGGCGTGAATAATCTTCTCATTGATGGCTTAAATGACGGATCTAATTCGCTGACCATTTCAAAGTATGATGGGGGCTACAGTGCTGGAATAGGTGGAACGATAAGCTTTACCGGAAAAACAACAAATTCAACGATCACTAATTGCACTATCCTGGGAGCAGGAACGGGTTATACATCAGGGGCAACCATTAGTTTTCTTATAGATGACAATCCATCTCACAGCAACTTACTTGATAATTTTACGATCGTGGATAACAAAATTGGTAGCATAGCCCCGGGGGACCTGCTTAATTCCCCGAGGAGAGCAATTTATGTGGGAAATTTTTCAAAGGCCGTTTCTACCGGCATTAACATAACACGTAATTCTATTTACGATTATTGGGAATCAGGGATTGACATCAGGGGGATGGGGATAGCTTCAATTACTGATAATAAATTTTACCAGACGACACCTAAGACAATTGGTAACCTTATCATCCATTCTGCAATTAAGATCGCAAATGACGACCATTATTATATAGCCGATAACAGGATTGGTTTTGCCTCGGGGAATGCCCTGGGAATTTACACAATCAGTGGCGGTGGGTTTAATGCTATCGATATTGACGGTGATGCAACAACTGCGAGTACCATAGAAAATAACACAATTAATTCGATTAATTATACAGGAAATTTTTTCAGAGGGATATATACACATAATCATACCAGGGCAGTTATTTCCGCCAACAATATCGGCACACAGGGATTAACTGGAAGTATATCTATAACAGCCGGAACAGCCTATGGAATAAATCATGAGAGCGATAACCCTGTCGATATTTCCGGAAATACCTTGGGAGGAATATCGTCGAGTGGTCACTTAAATGTGATTGATACCCATTTTAGCGATGCCGTTACTATATCGCTTAATACTATTGGTGGAACTGTTTCAAATTCGATTAATGGCAATTCAACTGTAAATGGCATTGCGGTTTTCGGCGTTTCAGGAACAATCGCTCAGAATCAAATAAGGAATTTAACTGGAGAAGAACTTACCGGTTTGTTTTTTTCAACCCCCGGTCAAAATAATTCTGTGGTATCAGAAAACGAGATTCATGATCTTAAAAGCACTGGGGCAAATTATGATCAAGCTTTTGCTGGAATTAAACTTTTACAACCTTATACAGGTTCAGGCCTTGTCACTTTACGCAGAAATATGATCTATGGCCTCACCACTGGTACCCAGGCATCCTTTATCACAGGCATTTATTGTGAGCCTTCAAATGCCAGCATCCGCAATAATGTGATAGCGCTGGGTGCGGGGGTGACTAGGTCAGTAAATATAAATGGCATACGACTGAACGATGCAGTAGGCCCCTCGACTTTTTGGCACAATAGTATTTACATCAGTGGTGCAAGTTCCGTCGCCGGCACCGCAAAAACTTTTGCATTTAATAGTTCAGATGTTTCAGGCAATTCCTGTGATATAAGGAATAATATATTTGCAAATAGCCGGAGCTCATTGGGAAAAAACTATTCAATTCATGTTGGGGGCAATACCCCTGCTCCTCCAGGATTAATATTAGATTACAATGCGTATGATGCGGACGGCTCCAGCACCTACTTAGGATATTTCAATAATCAGGAGATGCCTGATCTTCATTCATGGAGAAATTTTGTTGGAACGGATAATCACAGTCTCTCGGGAGATCCGAAGTTCAAAGATCCTGATAATCCCATACCTGATCTTCATATTCATGCTACCAATAGCACAATTATAGAAGGCACAGGTATAGATGTTGGGGTAACTAATGACTTCGATGGCCAAACCCGTTCCGGTTTGACCCCAACTGATATTGGCGCCGATGCGGGAAATTTTAATGCTGCTTCTATTCTTGCATTTTCGTCTTCAATTACGGTTCAGCAAACGGGATTTGTTTGTGCAGGTGCACGCAATATTCCCGTTATCAGGATGGAAGTGATCATGAGTGGAGCCGTGGGCACTAAATCATTGTCCAGTATCAGGATCAATGGAACTGGCACCAGCAACTTCAGTGATATAGGATCTTACCGTATTTATTATACAGGTAATCAATCCAGCTTTGATACACTTGATCCTATTAGTAATGCTGCAACCGGTCTGAATGGAACCAATACAATCGTTACGCCTTCAACGTCAGTTTTATTATTACCAGGTAAAAATTATTTCTGGCTCGCTTATAACCTGGCTTCAACCTTAACAGGAACTTATTTTGATGCACAGTGTACCCAGATCCTTTTATCAACTGGGGGTGGCGTGCCGACAATAACAAATCCGGGTGGAGTGGTGACAATTAACAGCGCTCCTGAAATACTGAATGTAACGCCTGCCAGTGTCTGTTATAATTCTTCCGGAAGTATGAGTGCAATCTCACCTGCGGGATGTATTATTGATTGGGTAAATTCCGGAACGAGTTTTGGCGGTTCCTGGAACAGTTCAAGCCCTTCAGCAAAGCTACCTACAAATAATATGTCCAACTCTTCCTTGTGTTCTTTTGACGGACTATCAATAGGTAATTATACTGCTATCAATTTTCGTGTAAGTGTAGCCGGTAGTTATACATTTGAAATGGCAAATGATCCGGGCTTTGATGGTAGGGCCTACCTGGTATCGGGAGCATTTGTTCCCGGTAATTGTTCAGGAGGAGGCACCTGGATCAAAGGAGATGATGATGGAAGCCCTTTGGGGGATGAACCTTTGATAACTACCAGCCTGTTTCCCAATGTAACCTATACAATGATATCAACCAATTCTTACCTGCCGGGGTTATATGCAGGAAATTTCAACTGGAACATTACCGGTCCTGCGGGAAGTTATATTAGGCTTCCTCTACCGGCAGGCAACATAGAATGGTATACCCAACCATATGGAGGCCTGAGTATTGGGAGTGGCTCTCCTTTTAATCCTGTCGGAGTTGCGAATTCAAATATTACTAATACGAGTACAGATGGAACTACTACCTTCTATGCTGCATGCTCGAATACCGGTACATGCAGAACGGCTGTGAATTTTGTTGTCCACTACACCCCGGCAGCATTTTCAGGATTACATTCGCATTATTGCATTAATGAGCCTGCATCACAATTGACAGGATCTCCAATAGGCGGAGTATTCACCGGGAATGGTATATCAGGTAATAACTTTTCGCCTGTGAATGCAGGAATTGGTGAGCACGCTGTCGTTTATCAATATACTGATCCATATGGCTGCGTTACGTTCCAAAATGGTGGAACCGTTGTCGGTGGTTTCCCGTCGGTTGACTTTACCGGATTGGCAACTGCGTATTGTACATCTGATGGCTCAATAACACTTACCGGTTCTCCTGTGGGGGGAATGTTCAGCGGCCCGGGAATATCAGGAAATAGTTTCAGTCCTGGATTAGCGGGTAACGGGTCCCATAATATTACATATACTTACACCAACTTCTATGGTTGTACAAACAGCGCTATCAAGCAGGTGAATGTAAATATCTGCAACAGTCCCATCACCGTTAATTTAAAATTATACCTGCAAGGATATTACACTGGCGCAGGCTTAATGCAGCCGGTATTCTATAATCAAAGCATGCAGCAAGTCTTGTCTAATGAAACTGATTTTTTAACTGTAGAATTACATGATCCAACAAACTTTACATTTATAGAAAGCAAAAATGCGGTGCTGCATACAGATGGAACAGTGACGGTGAATTTTATACGCCCCGCGGGCTCGTATTATGTCGCAATCCTGCATCGCAACACCTTGCAGACCTGGAGCAACAGCCCCATTGCATTTTCTTCAACAACACCTTTATATGATTTCAGCACTGCTGCCAACAAAGCTTTTGCAGCCAACCAGGTGATGGTAGAACCGGGTATTTGGGCATTCTTCACAGGGGATATAAACCAGGATGAATACATTGATGGGAATGATTTCCCACTATATGATTCTGAAAGTGCCAGCGGAGGTTTATACGATGGCACTTATACAGTAACAGATATGAACGGGGATGGCTTTGTTGATGGCAATGATTTCCCGGTTTATGATGTAAATAGTTCTAACGGGGCTTCATCGTTACATCCATAAAAAGGTTTGAGGTTTGAGGTTCGAAATTTGAGATCTTCTCAATTCACGAACCTCAAACCTCAAACTTCAAATCGTTCATTAAACAGGTCGATTATTTTTTTATAACTGCGGTATTTATTTTCGTGTTTTCTCCCGTTATTTTCAATTCATATTTTCCTGCTGCAAATCTTTCATTTACCTGAAAGCTTTCTACAGAAGAAATTCCATTGTAATTGACCGCTTTGACTGCAACCAGTTGTCCTGATGCATTAAATAACTGCATGCTGTAATTTCCTTTATTCAAATTATTCAACTGAACAGAAATGGTATTGCCTGTCACAGGGTTTGGATAAACAACCAAAGATGGAGAGGTCTTTTCGACCTCTTTGTTTACTTTCAGGATCGCACTATAACTGGTCTTCCCATCTTGTCCAACAGATCGTATGCGATAATAATTATTTCCTTCTTCAGGGTTAGTATCAATGATCTTATACTCTGCATCTCCGTTATTTGGAGCAATTGCAGTTGTTGTATTTATCTTAGCGAATATCTCTCCGTTTGCAGATCTTTCAACTTCATAAGCTTTCACATTGTTTTCATTTTCATTTTTCCATTCTACGGCAATATCCTTTTTCTGGCGGTACGCCCGTTGTGTTTCGAAAGCCATTGGCAAAGCCTTTTTCGGCATGAATACAATACTGAATCGATTGATAGAATAAGATGCAGGGTCTGCGTTAACACTGAAACCGATCCTGGTCATGCCATTCATAGTAAGCGGCATATTACTGATGGCATTAGAATACCTGTCTTTAATTATGGCAGTTACACCTGCCCTGTTCATATTATCCGCGGTGATCTGCAATTCATAATTTGCGATCTTCATCTGGTAAATATTCAGGTAACTCGTATCAGATACAGTGATCGTTCTCCTTCTTTCAATTGAAAGCATTTTATTATCGCGTTTGATACCGATATTCTCGCTGCCGCCATTCAGTTTCTTAGCATCATTATTGTCAACGCTGTTTGAATTGTGTGCGTCATAAGTTGTGAGTACGCCATCGATCAAGGACCTGCTTGAATCTGTATTCACTGCAAACAAATTGATCCTTACCTGCTGGTTGGGAACAGTGATCATTCCTGGTCCCGGGCGCCCGAACAACGCATCACTTCCACTGGCAGATTTATCCGATTCTTTTACAGTGATCGTTCCGGGGTTTGTCCCATCAGCAGATTCTATAATGATCGCTTCGCCGCTTTGAATATATTTGCTTAACGGGCTAGCCGCTGTAGTGGCATCATACATCCCGGTTCCGCTGTTCCAGCTAAATGTAACATAACCTCCCAATCCAAAATTTCCGGAAAGCTTTGGATCCCATACATAAAATGAATTCTTCACATTGTTTCTTGTTAGTGTCTCAAAATCAATTGCTGAAGGATACGGGTTGCCAAATATGGTATAGCTGGTTGCATTTACATTGGTGGTTTTGCTGCCGGTATTTATTTCACCCTTTATTCTTAACGTGGTTGGCGTTGTTGCGGTGCTGTTACCCTGCATCAGGTTAATACTCCTGTCTCCACGCACATATAAGAAGTAACCCGGGTAATCTGTGATCGGCCTGTTGGTACCCGGCGATGAAGACAGTGCTACAAAACCATTGCTTGCACTGTTAAACACTTTTATGGTTGCATTGCTGGTCAATCCCTGGTCAAACCCATTGGCTGTAGAACCTCCCGTAATGAATACACCATAACCGGGATTTGGGTTATTAATGAATGAAAAGGAAACTCCTTCCTGCCATGCCGCATTGATCGTTGGAGCGGTTGAGGATCTTACCGGTGCACTCAACATTCGCCATGCCTTGCGCATTGGTATATATCTTTCTATACTCACAGTTCCATTAATAAATGCAGTTGCATTTCCTGATCCGTCTACAGGCAAGCTGGCAATCCTTGCTGTACCACTCGCATTTGATTTTAAAACAAGGTTATCATTTGTCGTAAATGTTTTGCCTGCTGCTATTGTAAGCGTTCCTGTTAGTGTATCAGTATCTGCTAAGCTTACATTGTTACTGATAATAAGATTTTTGACAGTATTGTTTTTAAATAAATTGGGTGGAATGGTTTGGCCTGTTGAGCCATTGAATTCAATTGTACCGTTAGTTGCAGTAAAAGTTCCGCTATTGGAAGCTGTCCCGGCTAATTGTAAAGTTCCTCCAGACACCGTTACAGTTGATGCAGATTCTATTGTAAGATCCTTAACAGCTCCTGTACCTGAGCTTAATAAGGGATAAACCCTGCCACCTGTGATACCATTAGGCACCAGCGTATTAAAACCTGTAGTTGGCACCCCACCGGACCAGTTCATGGCAGTATTCCAATCATCAGTAAATGCTTCCCCGGTCCACCTGTATGAGGTTATTCCCTCACCAACTGCAAAATCACCAAAGCTGGTTAAGCCTGTTGCCTGTATTGAAGTTGGTAATGGGGAAGCTACTGTATTCAATGTCCAGTTACCGTTATTATAAGAAGCCGTTTTAAAATTTGCTGTTGTGGCGCCTGCATCAAGATCCGTTGCCAGCCAGTTCAATGTTGCAGTAGCTGTTGTAAATCCAATACCTGAATTTGTAAATGACCAGTTACGGTTTACACTCTTATTAGAATCAATTCCCGAATAATCAACTTCATGGTGATCGCCAGCTGATACTTTAGCATTAAGGGTGCCTGCAGTACTTACGCTTGCAAATAACACTGATGGCGGGGTATAATAATTTGCATCCCCTATTTCAAATGTTCTGGAAACTGCAGTACCTGTTGCTACATATTTCTGCAGGTTCCCGTTTACCCAACCGCTACTTTGGCTTGCACCTGTAACTGTACCTGAATTAGGAATGATAACAGAATAATTCCCTGTCTGTATTTTTTTGGCAGTAAAACTAAGGATCCCATTAATTGTAATATTACTGTTAAGGATAACTGTACCGGCTGATTTATTGATATTTACGCTATTGAATGCCGCCAGCGTCTGAATAATTTGGTCATTATTGCCATTAAATCTAATAACGCTGTTGGTATTATTGAAAGTACCACCACTCATGATCCAGTTCCCGGCAATCATATGTGTATTATTGTTGGCTACAAAATTTCCTGCCGTGATCGTAAAGTTTCCTGTTATAGTTAATGGTAAAAAGCTAGGTGAGGTTTTGTTTCCTGCACTGCTAATAGTAAGGTTACCATAGACCGGGACATTCGAAATGATCTGTGCAGTACCAGCATATTCAACAGTGCTTTGGGCATCAAAAGTATAAACATTGAATGCGGGTATGGTATTGGTGCCTCCTAATTTTAAATTGCCGCCTGCAGCGATTGTAATAATAGCAGACGGTCTTGGTTCAATGTTGTAGGTTGATGTAAAAAACGTTCCGCTGTTGATGGTCAAAGCGGTAATATCATTTATATCGACATCGGTTGTAACTACAGCATTGCCTGTTTTATTGATCGTTAATAATGCTATCGGAAATGGTGTTGTAGAACCCCCGATAACAGCGGATGAGTTACCGGTCATGATAAGTGCTCCATTAGAAGCATTATATGCTCCGTAATTCATAAAATCTCCCGCCACATTAATATCAGAAATACTTGTCACAGTCCCAAATATTACCAGGTTATTAAATACAGTACCGGTGTTTCCCCTTAATTGTCCCGTTGCAGTACTCATTGCAAAAGTTGAAGTGTTACCGTTCAGTATACCATCACTTTCAATATTTCCTCCTACTGAGTGGGAATAGGTACTGCCATTAAAAATGGCATTGCTGTTAATGGAAAAGTTACCTGTCATATTCCAGGCAGAAGCAGGAGTAATTCCTGCAGTATTTGTATTTGCAATGATGACATCTTTCAGAGCAGTTGGTTCACCCGAAATGGTAATTGCACCACTTCCCCCGAATACAACTATACCGGTACTGGAAAAAGTTGTGCCTGCCAGTTGAAAAGTGACGTCGTTGGTTGGATTAAAATTCAATGTACCACTACTGGTCACTGTACCATTGTTGGTAAATGAACCGTTAAGTACGATTGTTGCAATACTATTTTTAAGTGTGCCGTTTGAATTGATATGAGTGCCTGCGTTTACAGTTAGGGTACCGGAAACTGTTAGTTTTGATAAGACGGATCCTCCAATAGTAAGATTTTTGGTTGCAGCGGTTGTACTTATTGCTGGTTGGAATGCTCCTGTAAAGTTTACATCACCAATTATCACATCGGTTGTTGCCAGTGGAACACCGGCTGTCCAGTTGCTTGCTGTTGCCCAGCTGGTACTGGTTATCCCTTTCCAGCTTGTTTGTGAAAAACTTTTATTGCAAAAAGAAAAGAGTGTAAAAAGCAATACAAATAATCGGGTAGAATTTTTCATAGGTAGATTAGACTTAGATACTAATATAATTGAATAGATAACCCCAGCCTGTATTGCCGGCTACCTTTCAATAGGTCCTCATAACGGTTCATTGAATCCTTTATTACAATGTAAACAACCGGAGAACAGAACGCAATTTTATAGAACCGACAGCATTCGCTCTTTAAATAATATTTCCGGTGAGGCTAAGTTGTTTAGACATTAGAACAAGAGAGTATTTAAGATCTGGTAGACAGAACACTACATTAATAAGGTAAATAAAAAACCCCCCGAAATAAATCGAAGGGCAAAATAATATCGAAAGCGGGATATTAAAAAAAATCTAACAATCCTTTAAAAATCATCTTTTGATAATAGAAATATTCAACTCAATAGCTTCGCCTGTCAATTTCAACTCATATTTTCCCGCAATGAATCGTTCATCTAATTTAAAGGTTTCTAATGACGTTGTTTCTGTATGACGGATCGTTTTGGTTGCTGTAAGTTCGCCTGCTGCATTGAACAATTGCATTGTATAATTTCCTTTCGTGACATTATTGAACTGCACCGAGATATCATTACCTGTTACCGGGTTTGGATAAACAACAATAGATGAAACATCTTTTAGTTCTTTGACAAAGACTTTCACGACAGAACTATATTTTGTCTCATCATTGATGCCGATACCTTTTATCCGGTAATAATTATTTCCAGTCATCATTTGTTCATCCAGCCAATTGTAATTATTGTTTGTTGCATTGCGGGCTGCCTGGGTGTTGACTTTAGTATAATGATTGCCGTCTATAGATTTTTCCACTTCATATTGCTTCATATTGGTTTCATTTCCTGTCTTCCATTCCACTACAATATTTTCATTCTTTTGCCAGGCCTTTACTGATGTAAAATTCAAAGGCAATACGATTGCAGCTTTAAATACTACCCGGAAACGATCAGGTGCATAGGATCCGGGAACGTTGACAATGATAAAGTTTACAATCGTATTTTCATTGAGGTTTATTGTTGTTTTTGTATTGAGGTAACTATCTTCAAGAAAAGCAGTCGTTCCCTGTTCGGCAAGTTTGGCCGCAATAAATTCAAATTGGTATGAGTGTGCTTTCACGCCAGATATGTTCAGGAAAATGGTATCCTGTTGCACTATAGAATGCCTTCTTTCTATTACTAATAAGTTATTAGCATTTTTTATTGATAAATTTTCACCTGTATTAACTGATTTTATTGCATCCATGTCATCAATGCTGTTTGTATAATTATCATCGTAATTGATAAATATACCATCGGCCATATAAGTACTGCCATCCGGGTTCACTCCATATAAATTGGCACGTAATTCCTGCCCTGCTATATTGGCTGGCCTTGCTACCACTATGCCATCCGTTTTAGCTGCTTCAGTAAACCTGAGTTGGCCTCCTGCTACTGTAGCCTGTACAATAAATGCGTGGCCACTTTGTAAAAAATTACTAACACTGCCAGTGACACCATAGCTTCCCATACCGGGTGTTACCAGGTAATCACTTCCGTTGTAAGAAAATGTCTGGTATGCTCCAAAGCCGGAAATACCTGCCAGGTTAGGATCCCATACGTAGAAAAAATCTTTGATCCCTGTTTTACTGATGTAGCGCATATCCACCAATGAAGCATATGGATTGCCGATCGCTGCAAACTGACCGGCACTAATATCTACCGGAACCTGGTCGCCGTTGTACAGATCACCCGTTGTACGTAAAACGGTTTCTGTAGGAATTGAATTGAAAGCATTTGCAGTTCTGTCTCCCCTGATAAAAGTCATATACCCATCTGTTGCGCTTATTGCTGCACTATTGGTATTGAAAATTCCTGTCCAGGAATTATTGACCGGGTTGTATGTTTTCATAGAAGGAGTAGCAGAATACATATCGAATCCATCAGCAGACCAGGTAGCCCGGTTGCTGGTGATTTGTGTTCCATAACCAATTACCGGATTAGAGTTTGTATTAACGGCTCCTTCCTGCCAGGCCTGTTTTATTGTTTGTGTTGTGTTGGTGGGTATTGATAAAAAGTACCATGCCTTGTGGGCAGGAATATAGCGCTCAACAGTTACCTTACCTTCGATGACTTTACCGGTCATATTGCCTATCCTTGCTGTACCGGTAGCAGTAGATTTTAAAGTAAGAATATCATTCGTTGTCAATTTCAATCCTGTACTTGTATAAATCAAAGAACCATAAACATCCAAAGGGCCGGCAAGTATAACACCCTCTGCGCTACTGTTGCTATTAATTAAATTATTGATTGCATTATTCTCAAATGTATTAGCTGTTATGGTTTGAGTGACTGTACCATTCATTTCTATGCTTCCATTAGATACATCAAATGATCCGGAGTTATTTATTGTGCCTGAAACCTGTAATACAGCATTGGAAATTACCAGGCTGGCTCCGGGGTTTATAAATAAATTCTGAATCGCAAAAGTTCCGGAATTAAGTATGGGTTGGTAAGGAACGCCCGAAAGAATAGTTACATCCGCACAGGTAAGTGTTGGCATTGCATTCGCTGCCCAATTCCCGGCTGTGTACCAGTCTGAACTTATTCCACCTGTCCATGTGTTTGGATTTATTATAACCAACGTATTGATTACATAATTGCCGGGACCACATCCGCCGGAACACCTGGAGATTGTATAGAAAATAGTATATATCCCGGGCAAACTTCCAGCTAAATCAATTGTTCCGGTAGAACGATCGATAATTAACCCTGTTGTTGAAGAATAAATTCCACCTGTGCTGCCTGTAAATGTTACAGCAGCCATACCTGTATTGGAACAAAAAGGACTTCCTGGGTATGATATTGTTGCCGATGCCGGAACTGCTATGGTAATACTTGCAGTTGCAAAAGAAGCTGAACAACCACCTGCAGCGGCAACTGAGTAAGTCACAATATATGTTCCGGGAGTGCTCCCGGCCAGATCAACTGCCCCGGTTGAAGGATCAATAACAAGTCCTGTTGTTGAAGAATAAATTCCACCTTGAGTTCCTGAAAAATTTACCGTAGCTGTTCCAGCATTTGAACAATAAGCGTAACCTGCATAAGAAATAGTTGCAGCAGGCATAACTGTAGTAATTATTGCAGTTGTTGTTAAAGCCCCGGTTGTTGTAAATGCACTTCCTTCCAATGTAGTTCCAGTATTTAAAATAATTGCGCCGTTGTTACAGACGATCGTTCCTTTAAAATCCGAATTATTATTTATGGTCACAGCGCCTTCAATTTTCCAAAAAACATTTCTTGCCTGTGCACCATTGATCAATACTATTTTTGCATTTGTGCTTGTTGAAAGAGGGCCATTTGCCTGGATAACAAATACAGCGTTGGCATTCCCTTCAGCATTCAGGAAAAGCGTATCAGTAAGTGTTATAGCCCCATTCATAAGATAAGTATGTGGTGTAAGAACAAGACTGTTTCCAAATTGTGCCGGGTATAACAACTCGATATCGTAAGCCAGGTTGTTAAGATAATTATAAAGGTTCAGCAAATCAGTTGCACATGTTCCCGTAGATAAATCGGGGCCAGGATGAATGATACCGGTTACGTTTAAAGGATTATACCCGGTAGCTGAACCGGCATTGGTTCCTATGTCTCCTGCAACAGTTGTAATCCCATTGTTTATAACCAACCCATTAGCAGAAAATAATGCATAGCATGCTGTAGAAGCAAGGCTTGGCGCAGTAGCTCCTGTCAGTATTGGGCTACTGCTATCAATAGGCAGGTATGCCAATACTCCGTTAACAGCAATGGCTCCGGTAGTAGAAAAAGCTCTTCCTTCTAATATAACACCTGCACCCAGGCTTATTGCAGCATTGTTGGCAATGATAGTTCCCTTCATATTAGTTCCGGCCGCAAAGCTTACCGCACCCTCTACTTTCCAGTATATATTAGAAGCTTTTGCACAATTGATCAAAATGATTTGAGTAGAAGCACCTGATGAAAGTGCGCCACCGATCTGAAAAATAAATACTGCATCTTCATTTCCCTGTGCATCCAAAGTAAGTATATTGTTTATTGATGCAGCAGCAGGTATGGAATAAACCCCCGAATAAAGTATTTCCCCATCGCCTAAAAGAACCGAATGAGTTGCAGTTGCGGTAACTGTATTTAGTGCTGCATATGCACTCGCCAGGTCGGTCACACAAGTAAGGGTTGTAGCATCAGGACTATGCATCACACCATCTACGTTACCAAAAGAGGTAATAGCGCCCGTATTCGTACCCACGTTGCCCGTTACATGCGAAATTCCCGTGTTACTTACTGCTCCGGTAGAAGTGAAGAACACAAAATTAGCCAAGGTGCCCAGGTCAGGAGCCTGTGCAAAATTTACATTCGGAAAAGAAAATAGAAAAATGACGATAAATGATCGTAAAAATTTTTTCATAGTAGGATTAGTCGGAGAAAAACAATTGAGGTGGAAAGTCTTTGTTGCAATTGCTGTCGGCTAAGGTCGTAACGATTAAAGCAACACTTTATTTCAATAGCCAGGTAATTAATAAAATGTAATATGAACCGGTTCTTACTATTAGAACCGGATATTAAACGTTTTATAGGTATCGGAAACAAAAATGCCTCTCAATAAAATTAAGAGGCATTGTGATGTATGTCGGGATGGCAAGATTCGAACTTGCGACCTCCTGGTCCCAAACCAGGCGCGATAACCGGGCTACGCTACATCCCGAACTTAGAACTTGGGAATAAGAACTTTTTTGCGGAGAGGGTGGGAGTCGAACCCACGGTACAGTTTAACCCGTACGACGATTTAGCAAACCGTTCCTTTCGGCCACTCAGGCACCTCTCCTCTTTAACCTGCCCTGTTTAAGGGGCAGCAAAAATACAATTCAATAACATACCACCCAAATCAAATTGGTAAAACAGCAAAATAAAATACCGGATAAATAAAATGAAAGATCTAAAGTTTAAGGTTTCCGGCTAATAGCTATCTGCTTACAGCTATTAGCCGGTCCTTAAACATAAAAAAATCCGGATACCAATTGTAATCCGGATGATTATGATAAATTAATAATGTCTTTACATGGCCGCCAACTGTACCTTCTGCTGCAACTCCAGTACACTCTCTTTAAACAGGTTGTCTGTATCCATCAGGTCTTTAACTGTCTGGCAGCTGTGAATTACAGTGGTATGGTCCCTGCCCCCAAAATGTTCCCCAATCGTTTTTAGTGAATTTTTAGTGAATGCCTTCGATAAATACATGGTGATCTGTCTTGCCTGCACGATCTCTCTTTTCCTCGTTTTTTGTAAAAGCTTATCATAAGGCACATCAAAATATTCACACACCATTTTTTGAATAGCATCGATTGTTATCTCCTTACTGGAAGATTTTACGAAATTTCTAAGTACTTTTTTTGCCAATTCAAGATCGATTTCCCTTTTGTTCAGCGAAGATTGTGCCAATAAAGATATCAATGCACCTTCCAGTTCCCTCACATTACTATTGATATTATAGGCAATATATT
>JBDTWL010000028.1:0-48239 GCA_040006715.1 Ferruginibacter sp.
TCCGATCAACCTCCCTCTCCTTTGGAGAGGGCTGGGGTGAGGTAAAAAAAGCGAGTGTAAGATACACCCGCTTTCTATAAATTATTTAATGTGCTGACTTTGTTTTTAAACCGCCCGGGTACAAGTTGCAGACTGGATATTAATTCTTAATAGCGGTTTTGGAAGCATCCAGCCATTTCTCCATTGCCTTGCAATCCTTGTATTCATCATCTATCATGATGTAGTATGTCTTGATCTTGTTGTTGAACCATTTTTCCAGGCCGTCCTCTTTTTTTAATTCCAATGCACGTGCTGCGATCTTACTGTAATCGTCTTTAAGGTTTTCCCTGTGTGGTTCAGTCCTTGTTTTTAAAAAAACGATGCGCACACCTTTTTTACCGCGGTCATCGGTAAACTCAACCGGTTGTGAATATTCACCCACTTTCAAGTTTTTCATCATGGCTACCATATCCTTATCCAATTGGTCGATCGTCATAAAAGTTCCATCCTTCCCCTGTATCATACCGGCAGTGAACTTGCTGGCTTCATCATCACTATATTTTGCTACAGCTGCACCGAAGTCGATGGTACCGGCAACTAATTTAGATCTTACCGTATCCAGTTTTGAATAACCTTCTTTCATTTCAAATTGTGTTACCTGCGGGATCTTTAAGATATGACGCACAACGGCATCATCACCTGCACGGCTAACAAGCTGGATGATATGATACCCGAATTTTGATTTGAATGGATTGGATACCTGGCCTTCTTTCAACGTGAATGCTTTTGAAAGCCATTTGTCGTCAAGGTCTTTTTGATTGCGGTTTATCTCGTACTGGCCACCCCTGTCCTTACTCCCCGGATCTTCTGAATACAATGCTGCCATCGCACCAAAATCCTTACCTGCTTCAATTTGTTTTTTATATCCTGCCAGCTGTTCTATACAATATTGTTCTGCATCACGGCTTGCCTTTGGATAAGAAACGATCTGTCCTACCTCAACCTCGCTTTCATACAAGGCCAAACTATCCGTTGGTATCTTTTCGAAATATGCTTTTACTTCTGATGGCGTGATCTTGATGTCTTCTACAATCTTATTACGCATGGCTGCGGCAAGCTTCCTGTCACGGAAACCTTCTTTGAAATCTTCTTTTAACTGGTAAACAGATTTACCTGCTACTTTTTCCAGCTCGTCTTTGGAACCATACTGGCTGATAAAATAACGTATCTGGTTGTCAATATCCGCTTCAACTTCTTCTTCTGTTACCGGTAGCGAATCTTTTTCTGCCTGCAATACCAGTGCCTTGATACCCATGCTTTGCTCCAGTGTCAGGCACCTGGCATCCGGCGGTAATTCCATGCCCTGCCTTTGCATATCTACCAGGCTGTTATCTATATCGCTTTTTAAAACTATTTTATTCCCTACTACTGCTACGATCTTATCTGCAACAACTTTTTTCGGCTGTGCAAATGCTGCTGTAAACAGGCAGGTGGAAAGAACAGTTAGTAAAATTCTATTTTTCATGTGTGTAAAATTAAACCTGTATTAGCCAAGAGAGGTTGTTGAATGCTCATTTAACAAAAAATTGTAGTGGGTGTTCCTTAATTGGTTCGTGAGACACGAACCAAGGCTGTGGAGGTTGTTGAATGCGCATTTAACAAAAAATTGGAGGATAAACAAAAGGTTACACCTTTTAGAAAGGTGTAACCTTTGTTTATAACGTTCGTTTAACCTCAGTTTCTTCAAACGCCTCCACAATATCCCCTACCTTAATATCATTATAGTTTTTAATAACCAACCCGCATTCCATATTTGCAGAAACGTCTTTGGCGTCATCGCGGTAGCGCTTAAGACTGGCCAGTTCACCGGTAAAGATCACGATACCATCTCTTACGAGCCTGATCCTGTTGTTACGGGCGATCTTTCCATCCAATACAAAACAACCTGCAACCGTGGCTTTATCGAAACGATAGGTTTCCCTTATTTCTACGTTGGCCAGTATCTTATCTTCCACACCCGGCTCCAACATACCTTCCATAGCGCTCTTGATCTCTTCGATGGCGTTGTAGATGATGGAATATAATTTTATTTCTATTGATTCACTTTCAGCAAGCTTATTTGCCTGCATGGAAGGACGCACATTAAATCCTATGATGATCGCATCCGATGCATTTGCAAGGGTAACATCACTTTCGGTAATGGCACCAACGGCTTTGTGGATCACTTTAATTACAATTTCTTCTGTACTTAATTTCTGTAATGAATCACTCAATGCTTCTACTGAACCATCCACGTCACCTTTGATGATAACATTCAGTTCTTTAAAGTTTCCAAGTGCAAGGCGACGGCCGATCTCATCCAATGTAATGTGCTTCTTGGCCCTGATGCCCTGCTCACGCAACAACTGTCCGCGTTTATTGGCCATGGCCCTGGCATCAGATTCATTTTCAAAGACCCTGAAAGTCTCCCCGGCCTGTGGAGCACCGTTCAAACCAAGGATCAATACGGGTGTAGATGGCGGAGCAATTTCTACCCGCTGGTTACGCTCGTTGTACATGGCCTTTACTTTACCAAAGTACTGTCCCGATACGATCATATCTCCCTGCTTCAATGTACCGTTCTGTACAAGGATCGTTGCAACATAGCCACGTCCTTTATCAAGCGATGCTTCGATAACGGTACCGCTTGGATGTTTGTCGGGGTTTGCTTTTAATTCAAGTATATCTGTTTCCAGTAATATTTTTTCTAACAGGAGGTCTACATTCATACCACTCTTTGCACTGATCTCCTGGCTCTGGAATTTACCACCCCAGCTTTCTACCAGGATATTCATGGTTGAAAGTTGTTCTTTGATCTTCTCAGGATTTGCGCCGTCCTTATCCATTTTATTTATCGCGAATATCATCGGCACATTTGCTGCCTGTGAGTGAGAGATAGCTTCTTTTGTTTGTGGCATCACTGCATCATCCGCTGCTACTACGATCACAGCGATATCAGTAACTTTTGCACCACGTGCACGCATGGCCGTAAATGCCTCGTGACCCGGTGTATCCAGGAAGGTGATCGCCCTGCCGTCCTTGGTTGTTACTTCATAAGCTCCAATATGCTGTGTGATACCCCCGGCTTCACCCGCAATAACATTTGTATGGCGGATATAATCCAGTAAGGATGTTTTACCATGATCTACGTGACCCATGATGGTAACGATCGGTGGCCTTGGTTTTAAATGTTCGGGAGCGTCAATGTCATCATCTTCTTCCAGTTCTGCTGCGTCATCCACACCGATAAATTCTACTTCAAAATCAAATTCACTGGCAACCAGTTCAATAACGTCGGCCTCTAAACGCTGGTTTATAGAAACCATCACGCCAAGGCTCATACATTTACTGATGATGTCTGCAAAACTTACTTCCATCAAACCGGCCAGCTCGCTTACAGAAATGAATTCCGTAACCTGCAGCTTGTTTCCTTCCACACCTGCAGCGCCTGCCTGTTCTGCCATTTCTTCCCGCTTGGCTTTACGGTATTTTGCTTTAAGGCTTTTTCCTCTTCCTCCTGACCCTGCCAGTTTTGCCTGTGTTTGTTTTAATTTTTCCTGTATCTCTTTTGCATCAATTACTTTGTCCTCTCTTTTCGGTGCTGCACCATGACCCTGCCCGGGCCTTGCAAAACGGTTGCTGCCTGCTGGCGGACGGTTTTGACCACCGGCATTCCGGTTATCCCTGTTATCTACAATCGGCCTGTTGCCTCTTGGCGGTATTGAACCATGTCCCTGGTTTGGTGCACCTGGTTTTTTCTTTATTGGTATACGCTCGCGTTTGCGCTTGTCTTCGGGAGATTCTTTTTTTGGCCTGGTATCGTTATCAACCGGCAGGGTTATTTTACCCAATATCTTCGGGCCTGTAAGTTTATCTGCCTGGATATTTTCTACCAATGGCGGTTCTATAGCTACAGGGCTGGTAACTTTTGGAGTTGCGTCAACTGTTTCAGGTGCTGCTTTTGCTTCAACTACCGGTTCAGTTGCTTTTTCAGCTTTCTTTTTTTCTGCTGCTCCCTTCTTTGGTTTCTCAGCTGCTGCCTCTGTATCTTTTTTAGTTGATTTTTTCGGGCGTGTTGAGGAGTCTATCGCATCAAGGTCAATTTTATCAACCACTTTTGGCGATTCCAGCTCCGGTGCATTTATTTTGGAAACTGCCGGGTCTTTTGCCTTTGCTTCTTCCTTGGCTGCCGTTTTTGCTTTTTCCGCTGTTGCTTTTGCCGCTGTTGCAGCTTCTTCAACTGCGGCTGCGGTCGGCTCTGCTACTGCCGGTGCTACCGGCTGCTCTTCTTTGGCTTTCGGCTTCTCTTCTTTTTTCTTTATCGAAAGATCTTCTTCGTCTCTTTTCTTTTTCGGTTCATTGGCGCCGGCTCCTTTGGGCAGGTCTATCTGCTCAGCCTTTTGCTTGGCAGCCTTATCCCCCTGGAACTCTGACTGCAGCACACGGTACATTTCTTCCGAAAGTTTTGTTGTGGGCTTCAGGTCATCGCCACTGAAACTTTTGGATATAAGAAAATCTATCAAGGTATTGGTACCTATGTTAAATTCTTTGGCTGCCGCCATCAACCTTGGTGTATTTACTTCTGACATTCGTTGTTGTTGCTGCCCCGGTCTATCGGGACAAAATTTGCTTTTATGTTTCTAAATAACTAATCCTATTCTTTTAATGCCGCCTTCGACAAGCTCAGGCTGACAGTTTTTTGTCATGTTGAGCTTGTCGAAACATAGACAAAAACTGTTTTTCAAACTATTCTTTTTCGAATTCTTCTTTCAGGATCCTTCTTACGTCGTCAATTGTTTCTTTTTCCAGGTCGGTCCGGCGCTCCAGTTCTTCTGCTGTAAGGTCAAGTACTGAGCGTGCCGTATCACAACCAACTCTTTTTAGCTCCTCAATTACCCATGCTTCGATCTCATCGGTGAACTCATCCAGGTTGATATCAAAGTCCTCTTCTTCTCCTTCATTATCGCGGAAGACATCTATTTCGTAACCTGTCAATTCGCAGGCCAGTTTTATATTTACACCGCGGCGTCCAATAGCCAGGGAGACCTGGTCTGGTTTTAAAAACACATTTGCATGCATTTTCTCCGTATCCATGTCAATGCTGGTGATCTTAGCAGGGGTCAATGAACGCTGTATCAATAATTGAGTATTGGATGTCCAGTTGATCACGTCGATATTCTCATTTTTCAATTCACGAACGATACCGTGTATACGACTTCCTTTCATACCCACACATGCACCAACAGGATCGATCCTGTCGTCATAGCTTTCTACCGCTACTTTCGCTCTTTCACCCGGATCCCTAACGATCTTTTTAACTACGATCAATCCGTCGAATATTTCAGGCACTTCAATTTCCAGTAATTTCTCCAGGAATGACGGGCTTGTACGTGATAATATAATTACAGCCTGGCTGTTCTTTAATTCTACTTTTTTTACAACCGCTCTGATGGTCTCGCCTTTCTTAAAATAATCGGTTGGTATCTGCTCAGATTTTGGCAACAACATTTCATTGCTGTCCTCATCCAGTATCAATACTTCTTTTTTCCAAACCTGGTAAACCTCGCCGGTTACGATCTCGCCAATACGGTCTTCGTATTTTTTAACCAGAATATTTTTCTTCAGGTCGTTGATCCTTGCTGCAAGCGTTTGCTTACCTGCAAGAATGGCCCTGCGCCCAAATTCTTTCTGGATATCTACTTCTTCGTATAATTCTTCTCCAACCTGGTAATCAGGCTCGATCTTGATCGCATCTTTATATTCAATTTCCGTCAGCGTGTTGTACAGGTCATCGTCATCAACGATCGTACGGCGGCGAAAAATCTCCAGGTCACCTTTCTGATCATTCACGATAACGTCAAAACATTCATCGCTGCCGTATTTTTTACGGATAAGTGTTTTGAATACATCTTCCATCACTTTCATCAGTGTTGGACGATCAATATTTTCTGCTTCTTTAAATTCCTGGAAGGAGTCAATTAAATTAATGCTTGCCATATTCCACGCCGGCCTCGATCATTCCCTGCCGGTCAGGGGTTTTGTTGTTAATTAAAATTTTATCTGAACTGTTGTTTGTTTTATATCTGCAAAAGGAATGTTCAGTTGTTTTGTAACTGCTTTTTTATTCTTCCCTTCGGTATATTCTATTTCAATATTGCTTTCACTCACTGATATCATCTTTCCCTCTTTTACTGCGCCGTCATTTAATATGACCTCTACAGGCCTTCCCGTATTCTTTACATATTGCCGGTGCATTTTCAAGGGCTCTTCTATTCCCGGGCTTGATACTTCGAGTGAAAAATTCCCATCGGGATAAATGGCCATCTCTTCCATTATTTTATATAAGGCCCGGTTTATTTTTATGCATTTTTCAATGCCCAGCCCGCTGTCGGCATCCAGGTAGATCTTGATATTATTTGTGGGCTTGACCTTTATCTCAACCAAAAATATGTCATCTACCAGCAAAGGCTGTATTAATTTTTGTACAGTTTCTATTTGATTTTCACTGCTCATAATGTCTTACAAAAGAAGAAGGGAACCGCTGGCTCCCTTCTTTCTGTTTCTTATTCCGTTGCAAATATAAGAATATCCATGCTAACAGCCAAATGTAAGGTTGTCTTTACGTAGCCGGAAGGGGTCTTGTCATTCTGGCGAAGGAAGAATCTCTACATTTTACCAGAGATGCTTCGTTCCTCAGCATGACAGATGGCGACAGGTTAAGCTTCCCCTCTCATAAAATTTAACAACAAAATGATATAGTGCGGCATAACTTTGTGTTATGAATATCTTTAAATTACTTTTTGAGCTGTTTGTCATCTATATATTGTACAAATTCATTTTTGATTTCATAATCCCTGTTTACAATACAACAAAGCAGGTAAAACAGAAAATGAACCAGATGCAACAGCATATGCAGCAGAACCAGCAGGCTCCTGCACAGGATCCATATATAAAGACCGAGGCTTCTCCTGCCCCCAAAAAGCCTTCACATGAAGATTATATTGACTATGAAGAGGTGAAGTGATCTTTGTGACCATTAAAACACTAAGGCAGGTAACACAAAGGATCAATTATAATCAAGTGCTTCAATTCTTTCCCCCGGTACAAGCAGGTGGGTTTGGATGCCAAGTTTATTGGCCGTTTCTATATTCCCATACAGGTCATCAATGAACAGGGTTTCGGAGGGTTTGATCCCGGCATCCTGCAGCACAAACCGGAAAATATCCTCGTTAGGCTTACGCATTCCCAGCTGGCAGGAATAATAAGCTTTGGTAAAAAAAGAATCCAGCGAATCATGGCCCGTCTGGGTTTTAAGGCTTTCGTCAAATGCGATCTTGTGTATCGAATTCGTATTGCTAAGCAAAAAGATCTTTTTATTATGTTGCATTAACTCCTTTAGAAAGGCCAGGCTTTCTCCCCTGAAATCTAGCAACATAGCATTCCATGCATCCCTGATCTCATCCTTCGTAATCTTTCCTTCACCTGCCCCGACCATGTATTCATAAAATCCTGCTTCGGATATATGCCCTGTCTCCAGGTCATCAAAAAAATTATTTGCCTTTGACAGGGAATACATTTTTTCAAAATCAGTATAGCCAAGGTCAAGGAAAGCATTTTTAGTTTTACTGTAATCAATGTTCAATAAAACGCCGCCCAAATCGAAAATGATATTTTTAATACCGCTCATGTTTTAGCCAGTTTCTTAAAAAGGCTGAAATTACTGCTTTCAAAAAACTTTTTATGCGTTGAAATAAAAAAGTCATGATACGCTACCATGACTTTTTTTTTCAAAGGCTGATCTAACCTGCTTTTAAAGAACCAGCCTTCTTATCCTTTTTTTGTAACAATACCCTGAACCCGATATACAATTGTGAGCTGAAATTATTGAGCGTAGTGTATGCATTGAATGATGTGCGTTTACTTGTGCCGCTATACCAGCGGTCATCCGCTAATTCTGTTTGGCTATAGCCAACCCCTAATAAATTATTAAACCCTGTTTCTATTTGAAATTTTGAATTGATCGCATAGGAGATACCCGGGGATACGGAAAGATTTACGGAAAGGTCTTTTTGATAAAAGGTCCGGTTTGCAACATCTTCAATGCTCCTGTCTGTATAAAAACCCCCGATACTTCCCTGCAGGAATATGTAGAAATTATTTCTTAACGGCTTGTACTTTCTTACAAATATCCCGGCATTGTAACCACGTTCAGTTGTACTGTCATAAGCAGATGAAGGAGCAGAATTGGAATTTTTATAAAGGCGATAGCCAAGTGTTAGTCCGAGAAATAAATTATCCTTAATGGCAGTTCCCACAGAAGGAGCTATAGAAAATCCCCTTTGTTTGCTTTCTGTGTTATCGGGGTTTTTGTAGGTAGTGCTGTTGAAAGAGAGATCGCCTCCCAGAAGTAAGGATCCTTTGGGAATATTCTTTTGAGCATTAACAGTAAACATGAAGGCCATACAGATGACTGCGAGCAGTAATTTTGTTTTCATACAGTTTAGTTTAAGATGATAAATTAAGAAAGTGTAAATATCATATCAAACTAAAGCGAACGAGCAGGGGCAGATCTCTTTAACGTAAGATTATAATTAACGATGTTGTGCAAATAACCAGGACAGGAGGCCCGGTTCAGCAAACGCTGCATCCCAACTGTTATGATTTGCTTCGGGATATATGGTCATTCGAACATTAACATTTTCTTTTTTTAAAGCAGCAAACATCTTTTCCGAGAAAGCCGGATACACCTGTTCATCCTTGGCTCCATGGAATAGCCACCAGGCAACATGTTTCAATGACTGTGCTGTTGCAGGGTTTGCACCACCACAGATGGGGAATGCTGCAGCAAATATTCCCGGGCTCCTGCTGACGAGTTCAAATGTTCCCATTCCACCCATCGACAATCCGCCAACATATACCTCGCCTTTGTCAGCCGGATAAGAATCCAATATAAACTTAACCAGTAATTGTAACAGTTGCATATCTTTTGTGGGTTCTCCTCCTGTTAAAAATATATGCCCCACTTTTTGAGTGGCATCAAATGTTCTCAATACATTACTCCAGAATCCTGACTTCGAACATTGTGGAAATACAACAATAGAAGGAAAATTCTTTCTTGTATCGTCTTTCAAAAAAAGCCTGGCCCCATGTACCAGCTGTGCTTCGTTGTCATTGCCGCGTTCACCGGAGCCGTGTAAAAAGAAAACAACAGGATAGGTCTTTGTCGCATCGAAGTTGACCGGTAATAATATGCGATAGGGCATTGTATCTCCGCCCTGGACCAGCCATTTTTTTTGGTAAGCGGAAAAATCCTGCGCATGGATAGTTATAACAGCAATTATAAAGAAACTGGATAGTAATATTTTTTTCATCAATAAGTAATTAACGGTTAGGTAATAAGGTCATGGCGTCTTTGTGCATTAGCGGAGATAATTATTTTGACCGCAAAGTAGCTAAGCCACAAAGTAGCAAAAAGCAATGATCTATTTTACCCAATTGACCTTTCCCTTTTTTACAGTACTTGAATTAGTCCCGATCATGATCTCGAATTCCCCGGATTCCCAATCGTATTTGAGTTCGCTATTATAAAATTTAAGGTCTTCTGCTGTGATGCTGAATGATACTGTTTTTGTTTCTCCTGCTTTGAGGTCAATTTTCTGAAAGCCTTTCAATTCCTTTACAGGCCTTGTTATGGAACCAACCATATCCCTTATATAAAGTTGTATTGTTTCTTTCCCCGCAACGCTTCCTCCATTGGTGACAGTAACAGATGCGGTAAGTGTTTGGGTTCCTTTCAAGGATGTGCCGCTTAGTTTCAGGTCGCTGTAATTAAAGCTTGTATAACTCAGGCCAAAACCAAAAGGATACAAAGCGTCATTGGATACATCTAAATAATTGGAATGGAATTTTTCGAACCATTTCCCCTCATCTAAAGGGCGCCCGGTGTTCTTGTGTGCATAATAGATCGGTATTTGTCCAACGTTCTGCGGAAAGGTTGTCGTTAATTTTCCGGATGGATTTATATCTCCAAATAATACATCAGCAATGGCATGACCTGCTTCAGAGCCGCCAAACCAAACATTCAAAATAGCAGGAACATTTTCTGCTTCCCATTTTAATTCCATGGGCCTTCCTGCAAACAATACCAGCACAACTGGTTTTCCTGTTTTTAATAATGCTGCCAATAGATCGCGTTGTGCATCGGGTATACGGATATCCGTACGGCTGGAAGATTCTCCTGTCATCTCGGATGATTCGCCCAATGCAGCGACAATGATGTCCGATTGGTTGGCAACAGCCAAAGCTTCATTCAATAGAACTTCCGTTGTACGCGAATCCCTGTGCAATGACCTTCCAAACATGGTAGCACGGTCTTCATAAGCGCTGTCATATACCAGGTTGGAACCTTTGGCATATAAAAGTTTTGCACCGGTACCTATTGCATCCTGTAATCCCTGCCTTACACTAACGGCAGCGTTTAGGTCAGTTGACACAGACCATGTCCCGGGCATATTTTCTTTTGAGTCTGCCAGGGGGCCAATCAAAGCGATCGTGCCTGTTTTTTTCAACGGCAATAACTTACCCTGGTTTTTGAACAGCACAAAGCTTTCTGCTGCAATCGTCCTTGCCATACCGAGATTAGCTGCTGTATAGATCTCTGTCTTTGCCCTTTGCTCATCACAATACCGGTAAGGATCATCAAATAACCCCAGCTTATATTTTGCTACGAGGATCAACCTGCAGGCTTCATCAATTTCTTTTTGCGTGACCTTTCCTTCTTTTAAAGATCTTTTCAGTGTTGTTAAAAATCCTTCGCCAACCATATCCATATCAATACCTGCTTTAAGCGCAAGTGCAGAAACTGCCTGCAGGTCACCCATACCGTGATTGATCATTTCGTTGATGCCGGTATAATCCGTTACAACAAATCCTTTGAATCCCCAGCGTTTGCGTAAAACATCAGTCATCAAAAATTTATTTCCTGTTGCAGGGATGCCATCCACTTCATTGAATGATGCCATTACACTTCCTGCGCCGGCATCGACTGCTGCTTTATAAGGAGGCAGGTATTCATTGAACATTCTCACCCTGCTCATATCTGTTGTATTATAATCACGGCCGGCTTCTGCAGCACCATACATGGCATAATGTTTTACACAAGACAATATTGTATTATTCTTTGTGAGGTCATCTCCCTGATATCCTTTTACCATAGCTTTTGCAATGGCAGCGCCAAGAAAAGGGTCTTCTCCATTGCCTTCTGAAATACGCCCCCAGCGTGGATCACGTGCAATATCTACCATGGGTGAAAATGTCCAGTTGATGCCATCTGCACTTGCTTCATTTGCTGCGATCCTTGCACTCTGCTCGATCAATTTCATATCCCATGTACATGATACAGCTAACGGGATAGGGAAAGTTGTCTGGTAACCATGTATCACATCCATCCCGAATATCAATGGGATTTTTAAGCGGCTTTCTTCTATGGCTACTTTTTGTACGGCACGGATCTTTGTCACCGTTTTGATATTGAACAATCCTCCTACCGACCCATCCTTTATTTTTTTTCCTATATCTGAGTTGGATGCCTGGCCTGTTACAATATCTCCTGAACCCGGTAAATTCAATTGGCCGATCTTTTCATCTACAGTCATTTTTTTCATCAGGTTATTTACAAACAGGTCCATTTTAGCATCTGCAATAATTTTTTTATCCTGTGCCTGTACCTGCACAACTGCAATAACCAATAAGTATACAATAATTCTCTTCATGTTGATGGGATTTAATCTTTCAATAAATATGCTGTTATCAATTCTTTCCAGATGGCATAGCCTTTCGCATTCATATGCAGGTTGTCTTCGAGGAACAGGTCGGTCTTGATCCTGTCCTTTCTTCCGGTCATTTTATCAAATACATCTACATAGGAAGTATTGGCTTTCTTTTTTAAAAAATCCTTTATCGCTTTATTTGCCTCTTTCATTTTCAGCAATAATCTTTCGCGGCTCGGGCTGGGTTTTATGGAAACAAATACTACAGGCACAGCAGGCATCCTGTCCCTGATGAGGAAGAATAAATTTTTGAACCGGTCAACGACCATTTGCGAGGTTATAGTATCAGATGATGCAAGGTCATTATCGCCGGCATAGATAACAACCTGCCTTGGCTCATAAGGAAAAATGAGCTCATCTGCATGATCGATAACATCTAAAAGGGTCGATCCGCCAAAACCGCGATTGATAATTGTATAGCCGGGAAAATCCTCGCCAATATTCTTCCACATCCTGAATGAAGAACTCCCGATAAAAAGGATGGCATTTTTTGGCGGGAAACTTATGCTATCCTGTTTTTTAAATGCGCTGATCTCGTTATCAAAACGACCGGATTGGGCATTGACAACAGGCCCATTAATAAAAAACAGGAGGGCTATTAAAAGATATTTAAATAAACATTTCATTTTATGATCGCAATTTTCTAATCCTGTTAATCTGCTTTTATTGGCTTCGTCCTTTGTGAAACAGCATTCTCATTGATCGATTCTATAGAAAAATAATAAGCTTTGTCCTTATCCATTGCTTTGAACCAGTATTCATTGAGGTCATGGACCATGATGCAATTGTATAATTTATCCGGCGCTGTGCCGTAATAAAGATTGTATGCAAAAGCATTGTCAACGGGGCGCCATTTAATATAGGCACTGCGCTTATCCTTTTCAGTTCTTAACACAATGAGGTTTTGCACTGCAGCCGGCTTTATACCATTTCCATTTCCAAACACACGCAAACCACTAATAGCAAATTTGCCGGTAGGCATGTGAATGTTCTCCAGCTTAATAAATCTTGCCTGCACCGGCTTTTCCAATTCAATGTAATCATGCGGAACATCCGTTTTATTATTGCTTTTATCTTTTAATAAATTCCATTTCTTTCCATCCAAAGAATAATAAAGAATATACTGGTGATATTGGTCATTCCTTTTTCCCAGGCGATTGCTCTCAACATCCTGGTCGGCATAATTTATTTGTATTGCATTTACTGTTGAAACATTGCCGAGATCAGTTTGCATCCATTCTCCTTTATTGGAAGATGCAGCACTCCAATATGTTTTGATGCTTTCATCTACTGCATTGTTTGCATTGAAACTGCCCAATGTTGATGACACGAGCACGGGTTTTTTATAATTCAATAGATACCATCCTGCAAATGCTCCATGTCCCTGGGCTGAAGCCCCGGGCAATTCAGAAGACCCGGGCAATGCATGCGGGTAATCCCCGAATGAAGTATTGCAATACATCACATCATCTTTGTCAAAGCCGGCCGGCCAGATGCCTATCCTTCTTTCAAAAGTATTTTTCACACAGACAATACTGGTAGATATATGCCAGTAATTATTGTACTTATCAAGAAATGTAGAACCATGACCGGCACCTCTTGAAAAACCTCCCGGCTTTGAACTGAGCGGATCAGATTGCGGTGTAAATCCTCCCAACGGATCTGTTCCAACAACTACCCCATCTGCATAACCACTGAATTCTGTTCCCGGTGCGCCGTATTGTAAATAATACTTACCGTTGTGCTTTGTCATCCAGGAACCTTCAATGAACGGATCCAGGAATGTATTATCCGAATTCTCCCCAAACCTTTGCCAGCCATATCTTTCCTGTTCCAGTAAATACATTTCTTTTCTTGTGCCGATCGGCTGCATTGTTTTACGGTTCAATTCCACACCGTATAACGGGTAACGATTGCTGCTTCCATTATACATATATAACCTCCCGTCATCATCTGTAAAAAATGCAGGGTCCCATCCGCCAATGTCAAATGAATCTACCAGCGGCTTCCATTCATTTGCCTTTGGGTTTGTGCTCATCCAAATAGTGAACTTGCTTGTATATGTGGATCCGAAAACGATCATAGTATCTCCAATGATCCCGACAGCCGGTGCACACAATTCATCATATCCTTCATTCCATGGCCGCAGGAATTTTTTAGAGATGAAATTCCATTTGAGCATATCATCGCTCCACCAATAACCCCATTGATTGGTAGAAAATAAATAATAGGTCCCCTTATAATTAACGATCACGGGATCTGCTGTGGCACGGTGACGGCCCCATTCAGCAAAATTCGGAATGGGTGTATAGCCATAATCAATATTGACAGGATTGCAATAGGTTTTTTGCTGCCCTTGTGTCTGTAAAACTGCTAATAAAAAAAAGCCTGTAATAAAAAAAATTCTGTTCATGACATTGGTTTATTTTACCTCACCCAACCCTGCTCCAAAGGAGAGGTCAATAAATGATTTAATTATCTTCTGTTATTGATCATAATTGTAGTTTCCTCCTGCAATTTTTCCATACCTGCTTTTACATCAGGGTCGGTTGTAAATAATTTCCATAACAGGCCACTGCGGTAATTTTCGATCATAACGACCATGGGTGCCTGGTTAAGGCCCATGTAAATTTCCGAGCACCAGTTATTGCTAAGATCAAATGCATCTTTGAAACCATATTCACCCCATAAGAATTTTCCGTAATTAAAATAATAGTTCCTCAATGCCCTCATTGATTCTACGGGCGTATAAGGGAATGAGCTGATGGCGCCTGTGGGTGTAAGCTTTCCGTCGTCCTTGCGCATTAAAGGTTCATTGGCAGCATAATTATATGGGCCATCACTTGCCGTAAGCCCCCAGGCACTGTCACTATAACCGGTGTAATGACCCGGGTTCTCTACGCAATAACGGTGATTGATCTTTGCGATCTTTTGATTGTTCCTGAAATAGTTTGTGTAATTGTCTGTGATAAAATGAGGATCATAACCCATGTAAGAATAGTGTGTGAAGAATAACGGGCCGCCACTGGATACACCCACGTCAAGCTTTATTCCTGAATAAGTATTCCCATTTGTATACATGGAGCCATCCTTTGTTCCGCCCCATGCAGCCCGGTATTTTTGTGCGGTATCTCCCTGGCTGGCCCAGCCACTGTAATACATAGACGCCGGCACCGGGTGTGTGGGTGATGCAATGGCGAGTAAATAAGTTGCCATCGTCTCATTCCAACCGATCAAAGGATGATTGATGATCCATCCCTGGTCGGGTGACCAATGCCAGTATAAGAATTTGCTGTTGGGCATTTGTTTGAACCAATCCCAGTCTGCTTTTTTCCAGATGGCTGTTATTTTGTCGCGGATCAGTTTTTCCTGGGGATCATTCCCTGAGAAATATTGACGGGCGGCCAGTAAGCCCTCCATTAAAAATGAAGTTTCAACAAGGTCCGCTCCATTATCTTTTTTACCAAAAAAGGGTTCCACTTTACCCGTCGGGCCATTTATGAAATGGGGATACACACCGTGAAATGTTTCTGCCTTCTCTAAAAAATTTACAATTCTCACAAAGCGCTCAACCGATTCTTTTCTTGTAATGAATTTTCTTTCCGTACCCGTTATCAATGCCATCATGCCAAAGCCGGCGGCACCTGTTGCGATCATATTCTGCCGGCCGGAAGTATTTTCTTTTGCAAGCCCGCTATTAGATTCTGCTCCTTCCCAATAATAACGAAAGGAGGCTTCCTGTACCATCGAAAGCAATTCATCATCCGTCATTGCCCTTGTTGACACTTCAATAGCTGCTGATTGTTTTGCTTCTTCATAATTATTATTCAGGAAACAGATCTTATAAAAATAATTTCTTCCCATTTCGCCGGTGAAGTCTGCAAAGCGGTTTATATAAGGTTGCTGCACGCCGACCGGCTTATAGTCAGTACCGTTCAATGAGCGATATATTTTGACCAGCTTAATGTTCTTATCTAAAGATCTTTTCCAGGAGAGGTCAACATGCATTGCATAGCCGGTGGCTTTTATGATTACGGGTATTTCAGCAATGGCTCCAGCATTTTTATCTGATAAGAATTCGATGTCATCAATATAGAGTGCCTGCTTCTTACTATTGTTATCTTCCTTTTGTGAAAAAACCACTCCAATGATATTCGCCGGCTTATTTGGATCGAACGCTGTGATGGCTGCCGTAGGTATTATTACCTGTTGCCAAACTTTCGACGGGAGGGCCGGGATAACCATCTTAGCAGTAAGGCTGCTGTCATTTTTCATTAACTGAACAACCGGTAGATCGTTCAACATTGTTTCGGCAGCAGGATTGTATAACCAGAATGAAAGGAATGCTGCTTTTTTAAAATGGTCCATTCCCCGCCTTGGCTGGTGGAAGACAGTTGCTTTCCAGCTGCCACCTTTTGCATTGATATATCCAAGCTGCAGGGAATTACCAGGGGAATGAAATATTTTATCGCTGACCAGCATCTTAAAATTCCTGTTGAATAAAAAAGAGCCTGTATTATCTGTAGCACTAAAAAAATGATCAGCGTTCATGGCGCTGTTGGTAAAGAAAATATAATTATAGTCGTATTCCTGGGCGTGCAAAAGGAATGAAAACAGCAAACAGGCAACAAGCAATTTTATTCTTACCATATCTAATTTATTTTAACAGGTATGGGTAATTGTTTTTTTATATAAGGGCTTTCAAAGCCAAGTTTTTTTAATCCTCCCTGGATCTCCGGGCAACTCATAAATAATTTCCACAACAATCCTGTCCTGTAATTTTCGATCATTACAATGATCGGCCCCTGGTCGATGGCCAGGTGGCTTTTTGCATACCAGTTCTTTGTTTCATTAAAACCATCGACAAAACCATACTCAGACCATATTTTATTACCAAGGTCATTGTAAAAATGTTTCAATGCTTTCATTGAATATCCGGGTGTATATGGAAATGCTGAAAGCGCTGCGGTAGGCGCAATGGTCCCTCCGTCATTGGAAGGAGAATATGCATCATACCCGTCATCATAAGTATCGCCTGCAGTCAGGCCCCAGCAATTTTCACCATATCCTTTAAATTCTTTGGGATTGTCTACGCAATAATCATGATTGATCAATGTATGGTTTTTATTTTGTTCCCAATAATCTGCATACTTGTCTTTTAATCCATGCGGATCCAATCCTAAAAAAGAATAATGTGAAAAGAATAATGGGCCGCCATATTCGAAACCGAGTGGAAGCTTATGTCCATAATATGTTTTCCCGTTTATGAAAAATTTGCTTTCAGTCCATCCATGATGATATACAGCAGGCTTGACAGGATATTTTTCAGCGCTTGCTGCAAGTATATAAACGATGAGACATTCATTGAATCCCCTGATCGGAAAATTCATTGCCCATCCATTTGCCGGACTCCAGTGCCAGTAAAGAACGGTTTCACCTCCTTTTGTGAACCAGTTCCATTCAATAGCATTCCATAATCCATTGATGCGGTTCCTTAAATCTGTTTCTACCCCGTTATCATTATTGAAATATTGACGGGCAGATAAAAGCCCTTCAAATAAATAAGAAGTTTCTACAAGATCGGCTCCGTCATCTTTTTTACTGAATGGGATGGTTTTTCCTGTAGCGCCATTTAACCAATGAGAGAATACTCCATGATAACTATCAGCGTGAGATAAAAAGTTTACCAGTTTCAGCAGCCGTTGTGCAGCAGTGTCCCTGCCGATCCATTTTCTTTCTGTTGCTACGATGGTTGCCATTACGCCAAAGCCTGTACCGCCGATTGTTGTTACATCCAGCCCATTAGCATATGCTTCTTTATTACTGCGTTCTCTTGCCATCCCGCTTACAGGGTGAGCAAAATCCCAGAAGTATTTGAATGTTTGTTTTTGTACAAGTTCTACCAGCGCCGTATCGCCAATATTCCTGGCTAGCGTATCTGTATGGGTAATGCTAATGGCCTGCTGGTCTTTCGAGCCCGCATTGTTACAGGAAAAAAAAGCAAGTAGAACAATAAAAAATATACCGCGAGCTTTTCTTGAAAGTAAATTTCTCATCCGGTTTTATTTGAGTCGTTCTTTATAAAAAATTTATCTAAACCACAGAGTGCACAGTGTTATTTTCACAGAGTTTCACAGAGAAGATCCGAGATTAAAGTAAAATTATTTAAACAATTCCCGTTACCTCTGTGATAACTTCCTTTAACTCTGTGGTAAAAATCAAACTATAAATAAGGCGCCGTAAACCCAAGCCTCCGCAAACCATTCTTTACCTCCGGGCAACTTGTAAACAGGTCCCAAACAAGATTGGTCCTGTAGTTTTCAATCATTACGATGATTGGCCCCTGGTCGATCGCCAAAGTTGAATTGGCAAACCAGGCATCTTTTAAACTGAATGCATCATAAAAACCATATGGCCCCCAAAGCTTGTCTCCCAGTTTATAATAGAAAAATTTCAAGGCCTGCATTGACTCAACAGGTGTATAAGCAAATGAAGACAAAGCAGCTGTTGGAGCGATCACGCCCACATCACTGTTTGGCTCGCTTGCATGATAGCCGTTATTGGGTATATCACTTGCTGTTAATCCCCAGCATGATGCGCTATAACCAAAGAACTGGCGTGGATTGGCCCTGCAGTATTCGTAATTTATTTTTGTGTGGTTGGTTGTTTGTGTTTGATAGTTTGCATATGCATCCATTAGGCCGGTTGGGTTAATGCCCATAAAGGAATAATGCTCAAAGAACATTGGCCCCCCGTTTGACGGGCCTAACGGCAACTGATAGCCATAATAAATATTATTGTTCCGGATGCTGCCGTTGGAGGCCCAGCCGTTATCATATACAGTTTTTGTGATAGAATCCGTTCTTGACGAGGAGGCCATAACATAAGTTATCAGTGCTTCATTCCATCCCCTCACCTGTGCATTCACTGCCCAGCCAAGATTAGGGCTCCAGTGCCAGTACAAAACATTTTCATTGTTCTTCCTGAACCAGTTCCATTCAACTGTATCCCACAGTTCATTTATTTTAGTACGCAGGTCTATCTCCGCGGGATCCGCGGCACTATTAAAATATTGTCTTGCCACCAATAAGCCCTGCATTAGATAAGATGTTTCTACCAGGTCGGCGCCGTTGTCGTTTGTACTGAACGGTATGGTTGCACCGGTTGCACCGTTTATCCAATGGGAAAATGCCCCATGATATTTTGTGCAATTGTTCTTTAAGAAATTTACGATCAGTGAAGCCCTTGCAAGTCCCTCTGCCCGCGTAACAAAATTTCTGCTGATGGCTACGGGGATGGTCATTATACCGAACCCGGTACCACCGGTGGCAACAAGATCTCCACTTGAATTGCGCTCACGTGCCATACCCGACACGGGATGCCCGAAGTCCCAGAAATATTTGAATGTTTGTTTTTGTACGAGGGTAAGCAGTGCCGCATCGGATATCTGCGGAAACTTATCCGTGGAATCAATTTGCGTAACGAAATTTACAGCGCCCTGTACGGACAGGCTTATATTTTGTTGTGATCTTAATGTTGTCAATACACTTATATGATACTGGCTCAGCGGGGCCAATGCTGCAGTGGGCTGAATAATTATTGTACTATCGTTGTTTGCATAAGAAACTGCAAAAGGAATGGAAGGGGCGATTATAATATTACTGCTAACCGAAGAATGATCAACGGGAGCAGAAAAACTAATAGCAATAACGGGGTTATAATTTATGTTGTAAAAAATATTCCCACCGGCACTACCTGCATTTACCTTTACTCCAGATATGCTGAAATTCCCGCCGGGATCGGGTGATTTATCGGTCTTACTGCATTGAACACAACCAAACAAAACGAATAGTAATAACCAATTTTTCATTTATAACTTTTTACTTTTTTCTTAGTGGATAACCGGGTAATAGCAGGTAACCGGTAAATATGTGCAGTTAAGCCTGCTGTTTTCATAAAACTAAGGCTGCCCTCAACAGGCAGCCTTAGAATTTAATAATACATTCTTCTTAAATTTTCTTATCTACCAACTTTTTCCAATTGATATAATGAACTGATGTCTGCATCACTTAATGCAGAGCTCCAGAACCTTATTTCATCAATAGATCCTGTGAACAGTCCCTGCCAAACCTGTGTAGGTGAGTTTGGATAACCGGTTGCCACATTTGGAAGGCCTCCGATCAATACCTGTGTAGGAGTAGTTGCTACAATTGGTCCTACGCCTACGCCAGGAGCTGTTTCCCTGTGCCTGAAATTGTTATTGGAAACAAGGATTCCATCAGCAAAAGCATCAATGTTTGATCCTGTTCCATCATACCTCATAACATAATGTACCCACCTGTTAGTTCCATGAACTGTTTTGAAATCAACTTCCCTTACACCATAATCATTTATATTATCTCCGCCGATCCTTACGCCAGGTCCGGTTGGATAAGTGCTGAATGATGGGTGAAATACAAGTGTATCATCTGTAAGTACAGGGTGGCCTGTTTCCAGGAGCATGTTAACCATTCCGGTGTTCCAGTCTGTTTGAGTTGCCACATCCTGTGTTAAAGAGAATACATTTGATGCTGTACTTCCGTTGTTGTCAACTTTTACCCAGCAGCTAACTGTCATGCTGCCAATATTAGCAACACTCAGGTTAGGAATAGTTGGGAAACGCATGAAGCCGTTGTTTAAAACAAGGCCCTGCCCTTTGATACCGGTGCCATAAGATGTACCAACATTGGCTGCCGGTGCCAAAGAAGATTTTGCTTCATTGGGAGTGCCATCAAAGGTCCAGTGTGCTTTTAAACTTGCGGCACCCACTTCGTCAGCATTATTAAAGCCTCCGATTGGATCCGGTGGTGCTGGATCATCGCTTTTATTACAAGAAGTAACAATACCCCCCAGGATTAGTAAAGCCGCTGCGCCATAAGTTATTTGTTTTGCAATTTTGTTCATCGTGTTAAGTTTTTAATTTTTAAATTTTGATTAAAGTTAATTATAAAAAGATCTTGAAGACGTTAAACATTTGATAGTTTAAAAGTATCCATTATTTTGCGTTAGTTTGCCCCCGCTCAGATCGATCTGTGCCTGGGGTATTGGAAATACCTCATTCTTACCATCTACAAAAGTCTTGCCTAAAGCTCTTAAAAGTATCCCTGCACGGCCTTGTCTTACGATATCAAAGAACCTGTCCTGCTCCATGGCAAGCTCAACCCTTCTTTCCTTCCATACGTTATCGATGGTAGCCGCAACAGGCAACAATCCAGCTCTTTGTCTTACAAGGGTCAGGTCCGTAAGTGCATCTCCAACATTCCCAATATTGATGCCAGCCTCCGCATTTATCAATAATAATTCTGCATAGCGCATAATATGAACATTTTTTGGAAGATGATCGGTGTTGTTGGAAGCGCAATAGGTATCTACCTTCCTGCCAAAATAGGCTTTATAATTATAACGGTCATTCTGAACATGGGTTCTGCCGGGAATCACAAATCCATCCCAAAGGACGGTACTGTCAGGACCAATATAAATAATGGTGATTGAATCACGCTTGTCTCCGGGTTCATATGCATTCACCAGGTCCTGACTGGGATTGTTCAATCCAAATCCAAGATCAGCCCAGCCACCCAATCCTCCTGTACGAGGGCCCTGCGCAACAACATAAAATGGAATGGCAGCATTACAATCCACATTTGTGCCTGTTCCAATTTCAAAAATGGATTCTGAATTATTATCATATTGCTTGCTCCTGAAATTTTTACTGTAATCATCCACTAAAACATATTTATTTGAATTGATCACTGCCTGGGAAAGGTCATATGCCTTTTGATAATTTTTCTGGTATAGATAAACTTTGGCAAGTAAGCTCTGCGCAGCGCCTTTATTTGCACGTCCCACTTCTGTAGTTGGGTCGCCTTTTGAAGGCAGGCTGTCGGAAGCATATTGCAGGTCGTTTATAATTGCGGCATACACAGAATCCTTGGGTGCCCGGGTAACAAATTCGTCGCTATTTGCATCCACGGGACCAGACGGAACCCTTAATACCCTTGGAACATCGCCAAATAAGCGCACCAGGTTAAAATAGAAATAAGCCCTTAGAAATTTTACTTCCCCGATAAGTGTCCTGGTAGTTACATGGTCGAAAGTACTTCTCGACAAAACATCCAGTGCACCATTTGCTGCTGCTATTCCTTTATAATGTCCTGCCCATAGCCTGGCCACATAAAAATTATTCGCGTTCAGGTCAGAAGTAAAGTTATCAAAGCCAACAGCCTCAGGGGCCTGGTCAAGCGCCGTACTTCCTTTATCAGCATCATCCGATGCTACATCGCCTGCCATACAAAATATGATCCCGTGCACGTCATCATCAAAGCCTCCCTGGTAAAGTTTGTTGTAAACGCCGGTAACCAGCTTGCGGGCTATATTTGGATCATGCGCAGCAGCTTCGTCTGTGAGTGCTCCTTGCGGAGATACATCTAAAAAGCTTTTTTTGCAACCCGTTATAGCAATGAAAGAAACTGTTAGCAGCAGTAAAAGCTTTTGAATGTTTTTTTTATTTCCTGGTATCATTGTCTAAAAATTAAAAGGTTAAATTAACGCCCAATGCAAAGGTCCTCGTGGTGGGATATGCATTGTATTCAATACCCTGGTTAAGCGGATCTCCTCCCGCCAATTCAGGAGTGAAACCCGAATATTTTGTAATGGTCAGCAAATTCTGGCTTGTGATGTAACATCGGAAATTGCTAACCCCATACTTTGAAAAGAAAGGCTGTTTAAAAGTATACCCAATGGAGAGGTTATTGATCCGTACAAAGTTGCCTGATTCCAAAAAGTAGGTTGATTGTGGTATTGGGTCAAGGAAAGCTGTCGGAACATCCGAAGTATAATTGGCAAAGGTCCAGTGGTCATTTGCAACACTGGCTTCCACGTTATCCAATGAATTAAAGCGGGCCGCTTTTTTGCCATTGTATATTTTGCTGCCGAGGGTTCCATAAAGATTCAAACTCAGGTCAAAAGATTTATAGTTTACACCTGCTGTTAATCCCATAGTGAATTTAGGCTGGTAAGATCCCGAAAAAGCACGGTCCTTATCATCAATTTTTCCATCATCGTTCAGGTCCCTGTATTTGAGGCCGCCGAGTCTTGGTAGCTGGCCATTTATCGTAATGGTATTACCATTGGAAGCTGTATAAGCCGCGATCTCTGCCTGGTTGTGAAATACCCCATCTTCCTGTAAAATATAAAAACTACCGATCGCCTCGCCGTTACTTGTATAAGTAGTGCTTCCTTTTGAACCTACATAACCTGCGAAGATGGCCTGGCCGCCATTAAGCGCAATCACTTTATTTTTATTGTAGCTAACGTTATAGGATAAGTTGTAGGTAACATTCTTTCCTACCTTGCTGTTCCAGTTCAAAGAAAGCTCAACACCTTTATTTTCAACAGAAGCTACATTTGTAAAAACGGATGCGGTTCCGGTAGTGGTCGGTGTGGGAACACTCAGCAAGGCATTCTTTACTTTTTTCTGGTAAAAATCCAGTTCGCCACTCAGCCTGCTTCTTAAGATGGTGAATTCAAGTCCAATATCCGCTTCATCTGTTGATTCCCATTTTACATCTTTATCAACAAAGCCCGAAAGGCTGGCCCCATTGTTAATGACCGTGCCATTTATCGTGTAAGGGAGCCCGGTATTTAAAGTTACATAGCGTGCATTGGATGGGATATTGTCATTACCCAAACGTCCATAACTGGCTCTTAGTTTCAGGTTATCGAATATCTTTTGGTTCTGCATAAAATTTTCCTTGCTGATTATCCAGCCAATACCGATGGAGGGAGAATTTGCATAATGAACTTTAAAAAGAGAAGAACCATCTCTCCTGAAAGTTCCCGTTAAAAGATATCTTTTATTGTATGTATAATTTAACCTGGCCAGGTAAGAAATGCGGGTCCTTTCATCTGGAGATGAGCCATTTACCTGGGTTGAAGGATCTCCCTGGTTGAGGTACCATAAGCTTGGATCTGCCGGAACATCGGACCTGGATGCTGTATTAGACTCGTTAAATATTTTTTCAGAAGTGGTTCCCACCAGCAAAGTAATGTCGTGCTTATCAAATGATTTTTGGAAGGTTGCTGTATTATCCCACACCCAGCGGGTATTACGCTCTTCTGAAATAGACAGGTTACTTTTCTGGCTTTGCTGTGAACCGCCGGGCGTAATGAATGTAACGGTATCATTTAAAAACTGGTAGGTGTATGTCCTCCTGTTGTTAAATCCCAGTTCAACACCATAGCTTGTTCTTAAGGTCAGCCATGTTACAGGCTTGTATTCTATATATCCTGTTCCCTGCAGGCGGTTCTCCAGGTATTTATTGTCATTGCTTTCTATATCCAGTACCGGGTTACCTACATTCTGAAAAGAAGAGGTATTACCATACTTGCCATTTATTTTGGATGGAATGATGGGCGCTGCATGATAAGCATTGTTATAAGCGGTTCCTAAATTCGCATCCTGGGTCCTTCCGTGGCTATACGAGATCAGGGTGTTTACTTTAAGCTTGTCTGTTATTTTGTATTCATTGTTTGAACGCAAAGTAAAGCGCTCGAATTTGTTGTTGAGCACGATACCTTCATCGGTGAGGTAACCGGCGCTGAGGAAATAATTTATTTTCTCGCTGCCACCTGAAATAGAAATATTGTGGTTTTGTTGGAATGAATTGCGAAGAATTTCACCGAACCAGTCTGTAGAAGTTGTTGTTAAAGCCGGGTCTATGAGCACGGACCCGTTCCCGTAATTTATACTTGCTTCATTGAGGTAAGCAGCGTATTCTGTTGAGTTGGCCATTTTCACCAGGTGTGAAGCCTGCCTTATACCTACGTTTGCATCATAGCTGATCTGCATTTTACCACCGCGACCTTTTTTGGTGGTGATGATGATCACACCATTGGAAGCACGAACACCATAGATCGCTGCTGAAGACGCGTCTTTTAAAACATCCAGCGTAACGATATCTGCTGAATTGATATTCCTGATATCATCTGTAATTACCCCGTCAACAACATACAAAGGATTAACACCTCCAAGGATACTACCTGTACCACGTATACGAACTGTGGGTGCTGAGTTCGGTGATCCCGAACTGATGATCTGCACACCAGCCACTTTACCTTGTATGGCCTGGGTTGCGGTAAGTACCGGTTGTCTTGCGATCTCCTCTCCTTTTACACTACTGACAGAACCCGTAACATCTCTTTTTCTTTGTGTGCCATATCCCACAACAATTACCTGGTCCAGTGTTTTGGTAGATATCTTGAGTACTACATCTATTGTGTTGCGACCTTCTACTGCAACTTCAAGGTCCTCAAATCCCACTGAAGTAAATACCAATACAGCGCCGTCCGGCACTGTTAAACTATATTGGCCCTTTGCATCGGTTGTGGTACCACCTGCAGAGCCTTTTACCCGGACCGTTGCACCGGAGATCGCATCGCCGGCCGGGCTGCTAACCCTTCCCGAGACCATGATGTCATTGATCGATCTGTTTGCTGCTGTAATAACAACCAGGTTATTATTCAAGACCCGGTAGCTGAGGAATGTCCCTTTTAATATCTTGTCCAGTACTTCTGTAACAAGGGAATTGTTGGCATCAATGTCAACTTTTTCCGAAGCATTGATCACATCGTCGTTGTATAAAAAACGGAAACTGCTTTTTTTCTCAATTTGCAACAGAGCGGTTTTTAATCCGGCAGATCTCACGTTTAGTGTGATCCGCTCCTGTGAAAAGACCTTCGCAGATAATTGTAAACTCGTCAGCAGTAAAAAAGCAATGGTAAGTTTCATAAACAATAATACTTTTAAAAATTCCCTTTTGAATATGATATTCCGGGGTTCATTATTTTTCATATGTATAAGTTTGGTATGATGCGTTCTGGTTAAGTGCCGCTTAAGATTCATTTAAAGTTTTCTTCATATAATATAATCCTTTTTTTATTAATAAATAAATATACTGTCCCTGTTTATCCTGTACATAAATGCAGTTGTCAGTTCCAATGCATCCAATGCCTGGCCGATCGTTTCATTTTCGAAGACCCCTGTAAATCTTTTGGATCTTAATTTCTCATTTTTAAAAATGAGGTTGACCGCGTACCATTTTTCCATTTTATGTGCAACTTCCTCAAATGTTTCACTTCTGAAGACCAGCTTATTATTGATCCAGGATGTTTCGATGATCGAATTGTCTTGTGGCATTACCGACAAATGGCCCAGCTCAATGATGCTTTTTGGTTGAGCGGGCGTTTTGGTCCCGGCAATATTTATCATTTCCGGCTTTAGGTCCTCATTGCTCACCGTTAGTTTTTCATTTGGCTTGAGAATAAATTTTTCTTCCCTGTCCCTCAGGCTAACTTCAAGGCTTCCTCTTACCAGGCTTGTCTCCGTATTCTTTTCATCGGGGTAACACCTTACATTAAACGCCGTACCCAATACCCTGATGTTGATCTTACTTGTATGAATGATAAAGGGCTTTTTCGGGTCCCTGGTCACATCAAAATAAGCTTCGCCCGTTAAATTCACCTCCCGTATATTGATCCCATAGTCTTTATCATAGGTCATTTTACTACCGGCATTTAACCATACTTTGCTACCGTCGGGCAATACCAGTGTTGTTTTTGAGCCGTATTTTGTATTGACCTCATTTTTTGTAGCTATTGCCGGCTGCTTTTTATTACCGGTAGGTTCATTATCACTTAAGAGAAAGAAAACTGCCAGGCCAATCATTATAAATGAAGCTATCCATAAAAACCATTTTTTGGAACTTTTAGCCTTTATATAATTGTCATCAAATATAAGACCATCTTTATTTTTAAACCTGCCTTCGTCGATCCCGGCTTGTTGCATGCGAAGCACCAATGCTTTGTATTTGTTTTCAGAATACTGCCTGTTCAGCTCGGGTTTGCTGTTCCACAGGTCGTGGAGGATCTCCATTGAATAATTTTCCTGTGGGCTTTGAAGCAGGAGTAATTCCAGTTCTGCCAGCTCTTCAGCAGTAGCATCCCCGGAAAACTTCCTGGCCACCAGGTTCCATATACGTTCTGTATTTTGCTCCATGTAGTATACTATAGACAGTATAATATCTATAATCTACTAAAGCGCTTTAAAAAAATTTAAAAATGGGATTTGCCTCAGTTTATTTTTTGCTACAGAGTTAAAGGGGGTTAAGACAGCGTTTATGGAAATTGTTTACATAATTACGGTTAACGCCGGTGTTTTCTCAGTGATACCCTGTGAAAATAACTCTGTGTATTCTCTGGTTTAGAAAAAGTATATTCAAATGCTTCCTACAAAACCAGTTTATCCCTTAGAAAGATGACCGGGATCCCTTTTGAATTCAAAGCTTATGGCAGTGCTGATCTTTTTTAAAGCGATGGCCATCTGGTTATCGATCGTTTTCACGGAGATGTTCAGGAGCTTGGCAATATCGTTGTATTTAAGTCCGTCCTCTTTTGCCAGTTTAAAGATGAGCCTGCAACGAAGCGGGAGATTCTGAATGCTGAATTCAATTTTTTTGACTGCCTCGGAAGTTATCAGGAGGTTTTCGGGGTTGTAACTAACTGCGGGAATATTTAGGGACATTTCATCCAGCGAAACGATCTCTTTTCGAAAATGCCTTGATAGATAGTTCAGTGCGGTATTTTTTGTACTGATATAAAGGTATAATTTGAAATTGTCGATCCTGGCAAGATTGGCCCTGTTTTGCCATATCTTTAAAAATACATCTGACACGATATCTTCCGCCAATTCATGATTTTTAATGATCGAATTGGCGAATTGCTGGAGGTTGTGTATATATGCCATATACAACTGGCCAAAAGCCTGGTCGTCATTATTTTCGGTGATCTTTAACTGGAGTTCCCTGATTTCTTCCTGGTTCAACATATTGCGATCAATAAGCCTGTCATTTATTACTATTAAGGTATGCTATTATTTTGTATAGCGTATTGAGAAAAAAATAACCAGTGAAATTTTACTATAAACAATACTCGAATACCTGTTTTTACTTACTTTTGCAAACTGTTATTAAAAAATAACGGGGCCTATAGCTCAGCTGGTTAGAGCATCTGACTCATAATCAGGGTGTCCCTGGTTCGAGCCCAGGTGGGCCCACAGCGTAGTAAAGGGTTTCAGGCGATTAAGTTTGAAACCCTTTTTAATTTGCACAGGATTTGCACAGGCCAATCACTATTCAGTTTAAGAGTTTGGAAGGAAGTCATTTAAATAGATTTATTTAAATTATGGCTATCTTATTCTCATTTTTCAGCTAATGTATTTAAATAACTTGCATTTTTGATGATTGTTAATATGGCTCTAAAACTTGAAGATATTATAATCCAACCCAGCAACAGCGTTTACAATGACACTGTGAGAAATGGTCCTACCATTTTGCCTCAAAAAATTATAGCGAGCTACGAAAACAAAGAATGGGAATTATTCATTGAAGAATGCACTCAAAATTTAAAAACACTTTATCAAGATGTAAAACGTACAGGCGGTGCTGGCGATATGGGGATAGATATTGCTGGTTTTAAAACCGCTAAAGATTTCAAAGGCAATTGGGATAATTATCAATGTAAGCATTACGACCATGCTTTATATCCAAGCGATATAGTTTTAGAACTTGGTAAGCTTTGTTATTACACTTACATCAAGGAATATTCAGTTCCCGACAATTATTTCATTGTAGCGCCACATGGTATAGGCACTTCACTCAGCAAATTGCTGCGTGGCAAGTATGAAGATTTAAAAAAATTGGTTATTCAAGACTGGGCAAAGAAAATAGAAAAAGAAATAACATCAACAAAAGATATAAAATTGGAAGGTGACCTATTAAAGCATGTTCAGAATTTTGATTTTTCAATAATTAAAGATGTAACTGTTCTAAGATTGTTAGAAATTCACAGGCAGACACCGTATTATCACACAAGGTTCCCTGGAGGATTACCAATAAGGCCCGTTCCTGACCAACCACCATCAAATATCAGTCAAAGAGAAGCAGTTTACATCCGAAAATTGCTTGATGCTTATGGAGAATATTTAAATTTACAATCTTGTGATTTCACACATGCCGATGGTGACCCAGTATTAAAAAAACATTTACAAAAATCACGTATCCAATTTTATTGTGCGGAGTCACTCCATAAATTTTCAAGGGATTATTTGCCACCGGGCGAGTTTGAAAGATTGCAGGACAGTTTTTTTGAAGGAATTGAAAATATAATAATCGCCGAACACAAGAATGGCTTCGAAAGAGTAAAATCGGCTATTCAAGAATCCTATAAAATTCAAATCGATTCTCACCCCTTGAAAGAACGTATGGATTTACCTGACCGAGCCGGTATTTGTCATCAATTAGCCAATAGTAATAGATTAAAATGGACAAAAAATGAATGAATTTATAAATGATCATTCACATACCTTTAATAGTCCTTTGGAATGCGGTTTGCGTTCTATGGTGATATTAGAGTGCGCATTTCCAAATGTTTATGATTTACAACGGTTGGTTTTTTTTGATTACCTTCTTGTGCATTCTGCCGATGCGGGTGGTCCTGAAAGTTTACATCCGCCTACGCCTCACAGGTCAGGAGAAGTGTTAGTAAGAAGAAAGATTATAGAACAAGGTTTAAATTTATTTCTAAGTAGAAGATTGATTGAAAAAAAATACACGGAGAAAGGAATAGTTTATAACGCTACAGAAAAAACCACTCCATTTCTTGATAATCTTCGAACAAAATACAGCCTGTCACTTAAAGACAGAGCGAACTGGGTTATTAAAAGTTTTAATGGATTTTCTGATATCGAGTTAGAGAATTTTTTTAAAATAAACTTAGATCGCTGGGGTGGAGAGTTTACTAAAGAAGCAAGTTTGAAATATGGTGATTTATGAGTAGAATTAAATTAGATAAACTGATATTTACTGGAACTTCTAAACAGCCTGCCGTTTTGCAATTCACAGCAGGCTTAAACGTTATAACTGGTCCGTCGGATACAGGTAAGTCTCTTATTTTCGAATGTATATCATACGTCCTGGGTTCTTCTGCTAAACCAAAAACACCAAATGAAACCCGCGGCTACACGACTTTGTTTTTATCTTTTACTTGCAACAATAAGAAATACACGCTCGAAAGGAGCATATTGAGTAATGATGTAAAAATATATTATGATGAATATGATAAAATAAAAATAGCGGATTCAAAAATTGTTTCTGGTAGTGCAAATGCCAAAGAAAATATTTCTGAATTTCTTATGGGGTTAATTGGGATAGAAAACAAAAAGCTGAAAAAGAATGACAGCAATGAAATTATCAGTTTAACTTTTAATGTTCTAAAAAATGTCATTTTGATAGATGAGTTAAAAATTCAGTCTAAAACTTCACCTTTTCTAACAGGAATTCCAACATCAGCTACGTCTGAAAAAGCACTTTTTAGATTTTTGCTTACTGGCGTAGACTACAGCGACATGATAGTTCAAGTTAAACCTGCGATAAGAAAGGCAGATGCCAATGCAAGAATTGACGTATTGAGACAGCTCATAGAGGAAAGTTTTGAATCAGTTGATATAAGCGGAAAGCCAGAAGAGTTAGAACAACAAAAAAATAATTTAGCAGAAACCATTGAATCTGAATTATCGAGAATTTCGCAAAGCCAACAGGAAGTAGAAATTCTACAAGAAAAACGCAAAGCCTCTTGGGATAATGTTATTCAATTTGAAACAAAAATTGATCAAAGAAGTGAAATTTTTAAAAGGTTTACTCTCTTATCAAAATACTATCAAACTGATCTTGAAAGGCTTGATTCAATAATTGAAACAGGCGAAATTCTATCTGCTGATCTTCATGATTTTCTATGCCCATTGTGTGGTGCTGAATCTAAATATCATCGCCCAGATTGCGTTATCAGCGAAAATGAAATTGGTTTAATCAAAGATTCCTGTGAAGCTGAAAAAAATAAAATAAAAAATTTAAAAGAAGACCTAGAAAGAACTATTGATTCTTTAACGCAAGAATTACAAGAATTGAGTACTGAAAAAAATACAAATGAATCTGAATACAAAAGAATTGATGCATTAATTCGAGAAATTCTCGAGCCTACGATGTTAGAACAAAAAAAGAATTTGAGAAAATTATTTGAAACAAAAACTAAGGTTGAGATGACGATTGCAACTCTCGGAAAAATACAATCAATGCAAAATTTAATAGCATCAGCGCAGAAAAATTTAAAAGGTGGCAATAAGGTCAATAAAGCAGACAAGATTCCAACGCAAGTTACAGCTGCGGAGGCATCGCCTTTACTTGTATATATTGAGGCATTACTGAAAAACTGGAAATATCCAAATATTGGAAGTGTTGGATTCAGCGAAGAATTTCAGGATATAGTTATTGGCGGTCAAAATCGGTCAGACCAGGGGAAAGGGTTTAGAGCCGTTTCCCACGCTGCAATTATCATTGGTTTGATGGAATATTCATTAAAAAATAACTTACCCCATCCTGGCTTTGTTGTACTGGACTCGCCGTTAGTTACTTTTAAAGGAGCAGATAAAAAAGTATCCGCTGCCGAATCCTTATCAGACACGACTAAAGCGGAATTTTACAGGAGCTTAGCCAAAATAAATTCAGATCAACAGATTATAATTTTAGAAAATGACAACCCTCCTTCCGACATAATTAATACGATCAACTATCTTCATTTCACTAAAACATTTTCCAATGGAAGATTTGGCTTTATCCCTGTTATAAATGACAAATAAATAGTGAATTTGCAAAATCACTTACCATCATCTGAGCTATTTACTTTGCGAATTTGTTGCGTCATCGCATTGATTGCGGTTTCCATAGATTGCCTAACCGGGGCGATGTTTAATCTTGCATAAACTTCCGTTGCCTTTTGCGATTTATGCCCCAAAGATTTCCCGATAATGATCATGCTGCTTCCCGCGATTGCCTGCCAGCTACCAAGTGTTCGTCTTAGATCGTGCAGGTGTAAATTTTCAATACCTGCTTCCGTTAATATCCTTTTCCAACCTTTTTTGGGATCAACCAAGTGACCAGATTTTCCAGGTGCGGGTAATACAAAAGGACTATCATTTCCCTTTCTTTTTTTTAAGATATCAATTGCCTCGTCAACTAGTGGAACAACTAATGACTCGTCATTTTTTGTATGGGAAATCTGCCAAATCTTATTTTGAAATGAAATATCTTCCCATCGCATCGAAACAACGTTTGACCTTCTTGCTCCAGTATAGAGGGAAAGCAAAATGTAGTCGCGGATGGTTTCATTTTCTTCATTTTGAACAGCTTTAAAAAAATTAGCTAATTCCTCCGCTTGCAAAAATCTGTCTCTACTTTTTTGTTTATTTTTTCTAACCCCTCTCGCAGGATTATTCTGAAATTTATCATGACGGATTGCCCAATTAAAAACCGATGAAATTAGTGCTAAAGCTTGATTGGCAGTTGCCGTTTTATATCGTGGTACATCGTCCTTATTTTTGAGACTGGAAACTTGTTTTGAAATAGATAAGTGAAGATCGGCTATATCAGCTCTTTTAATGTGTGATAATTTTTTATTCCCAATCGATTTTTGAAGATATAAGTCAAAAATGCTTTTATCGCTTTTCCAGGTTCTTTTCTTAATCTTTGAGTGATTATCGTAATACTCATTAAATAGTTCTTTGAAAGTTAATTCTCCTTTATGAGATCGTTTTAACTCCGCTGGGTTATCGCCCACTGCAATACTGGCATTTACCTTTGCCGCCGCTATCCGAGCCTGTTCAATTGACATGGCAGGAAACTTGCCCAATGTGATCCGTTCAGCAGCATAGCCTTTCACTCTTCTATAAATGCTGAACACAATGCTTCCAGAATGAGAAATTCTGCATTGCAAGCCGGGAGTTTTTGCATCCCACAACACCAATCTTTCTTTACTGGTCGATGGTATTGATGATAGGAGAAGAGCCTTCGTGAAGTTAACTTTCGTAGACATTTTCGACCCTCTTATTTTTTGCTTCTGAGTTATCTCTGGGTTACACCTGGGTTACATTTTTAGACCCTCTTATTTTCTATTACTGGGTCGTGAAATATTTGGTTTCTGGGTTACACCTGGGTTACATTTTGAGTATATTTCTATCATATACCATATAAAATAATAGGTGAAATTTTTCTTTTGAATCATACATTTAATAACGTCAGTGAATACCAGTTAATATCCATAAATGTCCCTAAAGCAAACTTTTAATCAGAGGGTCCTGGGTTCAAATCCCAGCGGGATCACCAATTTTCCAAGTAATTTCAAGCACTTATAAAAGATTAAATCAGAAGGTCAACGTAAATGTGGCTTTTGGGTTACACCTGGGTTACATCCCTTGTTAGTTTCCAGTAATCAGAATCAATGCCGAATAAATGACTTTCAAGAGAAAAAGGGAGACATTCTTTTGAATATCTCCCTTTAAAACCCCTTTAGAATCGGGGCTTGAAAAGTATGGCTTCTACTCTTTTGAGTATTACCTGCATACGGACATATTCTTCCGCTACCTGTTTGCGTATCGCCACTTCATTAAAAAGCTGGCAGTAGATTAAACGCAATTCCTGTTCATCCATTTTTTCCAAATCGGATTCATTGTCAAAAGTGATCATGTAAGCCTCCACATAGTCAGACTGTGACCGCCACAGCCTTTGTGAACCCCTCAAAAGAAAATCGAGGGGAAAGGATGTGATGGCGCAGAATGCTTGCGGTTAAGGAGGCGAAAGAAATTCAGAATCAAAAAAAGAATCAATGATAATTTTCACGCAGAATTTTGGCGAATAGCGCAGTTATAACTTTATAGAAATACGATTTTTATTTCACCGTTATTAACGGAAGTAGTTTGTTATATACAACCCTAACTTGTCACTCACGAATTCATAATTCGGCATATACTGAATATTGAGGCTATGGCGATGAATAAACTTCATGGGAGCCATAGACATCGAAGGGGAGAAATATAATGAGCACAAATGATTTTGAACCATTACTTGATCGTAAAAGTGCCGCCAAATATCTATCCATCGCTCCTGGCACACTTGCTATTTGGGACTGTACTAAAAGGTATGATCTCAAACCCATCAAGGTAGGCCGCGCAGTGCGTTACCGGCGTTCTGATCTTGATCGTTTTCTTGAAGACCGATTACGACCCTAAAACCTACTAAAAAAACTTTTTTTTAAAATTTCAATCAGTTCATCCAACAAAATTCATTGTATGGAAAGGAAGACCTATGAACTCTGAACAGGCAAATGAAATCAGCTTAATTTCCATACTCGACATCCTCGGTTTAAAGGCTGCAAGAAAAAAGAATAATGAACATTGGTATCTCTCTCCGTTCCGAAAAGAAAACACAGCAAGTTTTCATGTGAATATTTCAAAAAATATTTGGTACGACCACGGCGAAGCGAAAGGCGGCAGTGTAATAGATTTTGTATGTCTCTATTTGGAAAGCCATCGGGAAAGCCACACAGTCATTGATGCTTTGCGCTGGTTAAAAAATATGCACCCCTCTTCTACAAGCCAATCGTTTCCAAACAATGAAGAATCAGAACAAGAAGATCCGGCTTTAGATTTGAAAAAAACATCTGCCTTACAAAATCCCCTTTTTATTTCTTATCTAAACACAAGAGGCATTCATTTCCAGCTTGCTAAAAAATATCTCAAAGAAGCTGCTGTCTATAATAAAAATACCGGCAAAACATTTCAGGCTCTTTGCCTTCGTAACGAAAACGGAGGCTTTGAGTTAAGAAATAAGTTTTTTAAAGGCTGCATAGCACCAAAGGGAATCTCATTTATTCGCGGTTCCAAATTCTTACCTGAAGAAATTCATGTCTTTGAAGGATTGATGGATTTTCTCTCAGCGTTGATGCACGAGAAAAAAAGTCAGTTTGAAGGCGATGTCATTATTTTAAATTCTATCTCCTGTTTAAAAGAGTCGTTTATATACATCGGAAACTACAGTTACAAAACCATTTATACATGGCTTGATAATGACCTTGCAGGTAAAACAGCAACTAAAGCTCTGTCTGAATTTGCAAAGCATCACGGCGATCTAAAGTTTATGCCGATGAATAAAATTTATACAAAACATAAAGACATTAATGACTGGTTGACTAACAAACCCAAAACCCCAAGCAATTAATTTAGAAAGGCGCAAGCATGTTTCAAGTAAACACAATCGAAGCAAATCATTCAAACGACAATTTCAAAGTCACAGAAGTTGAACTTATCTATCGCAGTAAAACAAAAGCCTCCGAACGCCCGGTTGTAAGAATATCCAATGATGCCTACGACATTTTATACAAATCCTGGGACATGGATAAAATTGAATTGCAGGAACAATTCAAAATCATGCTGCTTGACAGAAAAAATAGTTGCATTGGAATTTCAACACTTGCCACCGGAGGGATTTCCGGTTGCCTTGTTGATCTTAAATTAGCATTTGCAACAGCATTAAAATCCAGAGCATCCTGCATTATCCTTGCACACAATCACCCCTCTGGAAGTACGATTCCCAGCGAGGCAGATAAAAGTATTACGCAGAAATTCACCGAAGCAGGAAAGCTATTAGACCTTTCTGTTCTCGATCACCTAATTATTACCAAGGAAGGTTACACATCATTTGCAGATGAAGGGCTGATTACAAGGTTGCCTAAGCCTTGAGACATTTGTGTTTTATCTGAAATTATCTTTAAGGAGTTTACAATGACCTCTCTCGTGCAATCTTTGCTTCTTGCCATCCGCGTTCGCTTCTTTGGGTCAACAGGAAAATCGGTTCCCCCTGAAGGTCGCCCCCAATTTTCAAGTATGACCCCGCGCCCGGCTTCTGGCGTTAAAAGAAGCATCGCCCGAAAGGGTAACATTAAACAAAGGAGATAATATCATGACTACAACAACTGAAAAACCTACGGCTGAAAAGCAAGAACATCAATCACCCGACTTCTACATCTTCGCAAAAGATGGGGAGGGTAATTCTAATCGAGTGGGTGCCGCGTTCAAACACGCCAAGGGTAATGGCTTTAATATCCTGATTGATAAGCAACGCTACTCAGCTTTTCCACCCAAGCCAAAAGTTTAATCTAACGGGGAGTGCTTCGGCACTCCCTTTTTTTTTCTGCATGGAGGATGAACAATGCTAAAATCAAATGATATCTATTCAAGCATTACACAAAAGATTATCAACGATCTTGAAAAAGGCGAACTTACCTGGCGCAAACCTTGGAATTCAGAGAATCTTACCGGTAATGTTATGTTGCCATTACGTTGGAACAAAATTCCCTATACAGGAATTAACACGATCATGCTTTGGGCAACGGCTGCCGACAAAGGGTATTCATCACCCTATTGGATGACCTTTAAACAAGCTATTGATTTGAAAGCGCATGTACGTAAAGGCGAAAAGGGAACTACCGTTGTTTACGCTGACAAAATTATCAAAGATGAAACAAAGGAAGATGGCACTTCCAGCATTAACCGCATTCCCTTTCTCAAACTGTACACTGTTTTTAATGCCAGTCAGCTTGAAGGCTTACCGGAACACTTTAATAAATTACCGGAACCTACAATTGTTAACCCAGAGCAACGCATCGAAGAAACTGAACAATTTTTCAAAGAAATAAAAGCTGAGATATTTACCGGCTGCAAAGCTGCATATTATGAACACGCAGACCGAATTGAAATGCCTCCTTTTGAATGCTTCAATAATGCAGCAAGCTACTATGGCACACTCGCCCACGAAGTTACTCACTGGACAAAACATACATCGCGTTTGAATCGTGATTTTAACCGTAAGAAATGGGGCGATGAAGGCTATGCTAAAGAAGAACTTGTCGCTGAATTAGGATCATGTTTTTTAGGCGCAGTTTTAGGCTTTGAACCTGTTACAAAAGAAGATCACGCCGCTTATATTCAATCATGGCTAAAAGTCCTAAAGAATGATAACCGATTTATTATTCATGCTGCATCACAGGCACAAAAAGCAGTAGAGTATATTAATGAACTTCAAAATAAAGAAGTACCAAGCCAAAAACGAGTTGCTGAGTTTGAGTTAATTTAACTTTACACTTGTTTAATATTAATCTCTGTTACCGAAGCCTTGGATTTCGGCAATGTTTCTACATATCTTTTATCTACACATTTAATTTGTTTTAAATTGTAGGTCTTCAAATCTTCATAAAGGTCAGACAACCCGTTTCCCTTTAAAGTTATTGTATGAGATGTAAAGAATAAAACTATCTTATTTTCCTCCGGCGTAAATTCTGCTGAAGTTAGATACGCATAACTCAAAAAGGTTTGTTTACCGTTTAACTCAACAAAACAAATATTACGAACCTGTCCAACCGTATCATATCGTTCAATATCTTTTTCAGCACCAGGCATAGATGTATTATCCCCTTTATCCGGGTTGTTTTCATTTGATTTGTCAAACTTAAATGTCAGGCTCATATTCCTCGCGTTGCTTTGTTTTTGTAATTGGTTTGTTTTCTTTATTTATTTCAGCGTCTTTATTTTCACGCTGCATTTTCAAAATAAAATCTTTATGCGTTTTGTGATTTCCAACAAGCTCTAAAGCTGATTGCCTTTCTCCCATTTCTTTGGCGTATTGAAGCAAGGCTTCTTTATCATCCGTATATATTCTCGCTCGTTCTCGCCCTCGTGATACAGAAACGTAAAATTGTTTCGCATCAGTTGCAGGAAAAGTTGCCGCTGGTTGAGATATAAAGACTTCATCAACAGTTTTTCCCTGCGAGGCATAAGATGTGACACAATGAGCATGTGCAATATGCCCAAACTCTTTATCAATTTTGTAAGTTGAACTGCTTACATCATTGCGTAAGACGATGTTTCCTTTCTTAGAAACAGATACCACTTCTAATATTTGACCATTATTAAGCCTTTTTTTATCAGCATCAAATCCGTTCCTGTTTATACGGATATGGTCGCCCTTAGATAAATTTATTTCTTTCTGAGCATAAACATCATAACTATTACTGTTCTTGACAGGGATAGGCTTTGTTTCCCCTTTTGAATTTTTAAGCTGTACCCCTTTTTCATCTGTGGCTTCTACATTCCAAACGCTGCCCCGTGTATAGCCAGGAACATTTTGATTGAACTGAACAATTTGTCCGGGCTGGAAATTTCTGATGTCAGATTTTTCTGCTTCCGTGAAATTCAGGTTGCTGAATTGTGTTGCAGTTATTTCTTTCTTACCGATAATTCCTTCGCCCTGCAGCCGGGCACGAATTTCTTTTGTTACGGCTTCCCCCTGTGCATGGGTAGGAGAAATAATAATTGCCGATTTACCTTTTTTAATTGTTTCAATGTAATCATCAACCAAGGGCTTATTCAAATTCATAGGGTCAACAGTCTGGATGGAGTTCATGGCATCCAGCTTTTCAAAGGCAGAAGAAACATTTCCTTTTGAAAGGTCTTCTACCGCAGAACGATATTCTTCGTTTTTTTGACGATAGATTTTACTGACTTCTGCCGTTTTGATTCCGGCTACTGTATTGAGGACACGAAGGGCATCGCCACGAACAACGCTTGCGTGTTGGCGCGTATCGCCACCGAGGATTAATTGGGCATTGTTCCGGGTTGTAATATTAAGCAATGCCGCCATATCCTTTGTTCCCAATAAACCCGCTTCGTCAACCCATAAAACTTGACCTTTCAAATTTTGCTGCATCTTTTGATCAGTCAGGAGCTTGGCTACCGTCTCCGCATTCTTAAAGCCTTCATCTTTTAGTACACCTCTTGAAGCCTGTGCTGTTGGTGCTACTACCATCACCTGCTTTCCTGCTTCCTCTATTTTTTCAATCGCTTCTTTCATCAGTGTTGTCTTTCCTGTACCAGCCGCACCCCGGATAATAGAAACACGGTTACTTGTAGTCAGGACATGAGTAACCGCCGCCGCTTGTTGACCTTTCAATTTAAGCTCAGGGGCTTCATTATAAAGCGGAATAAGTTTGCCTTGGCCATGCCGCGCCAATTCAACCATGTTCTTTTCTTCACTCAACACTTCCATTGTTGTGCAAAGAATCCGTGAATTTTCCTGTACGTGAACAATGCGTTCATCCTTATTAAACTGGTTGGTAATTTCATTGACTGAAACGGAACTAATGCCGATACCATGACGATAAGCAGATTCAAGAACCCGGCGATCAGCCATGACGGAGGCACGTTCAAAACAATGCAATAAGGCATGGTCTACGCATTGCTTATTGGTCAATTCCTGAGTTTCTTTTTTGGGTGCAAAACGGACAGTTGTTTCAGACTCCCCTTTGTCCTTTACCGGGAGGTTATGAATTTGTTCAATCCATTGCTGTTTTAATTCGGACATGCTTGTGCCCTTTTGCTTCTTTGATCTACTACGTGCGCCAAGATCACCCAATTCCTTTGCATCGGTAATTCCTTTTTCTTTGGCAATACGTCCGATTTCGTCAGTACGTTTGGAAAACAGGTTAACAACCTTTTTGGGTACTCCGTTTACCTCAAAAGATTTGTCGGTCTTTTCTATTTGGTAGCCAAGATCAATTAATTTATCGGATAACCTTTTGTGGAAGATTGCCTGGTAGTAAGGCATGTCACGTTTAATATCCCGAAACTGCCCCGCTTTTACCCTTTGTTCTTTTTCATCCCAAGTCGCATTGAAAACAAAACAGTGACTATGCAAGTGAGGGTCAGGAGAAAACCCCTCAACTGGTCGCGCCGTTTGGTGTACGAAATTAGCCCATACCAATTCGCCGGTAGCACGGTCATCATAAGCACCATCCCTTCGTACCCGTGTTTTACTATCTGCTTCCACATCCTTCATTGTTTCTATGACGCTTTGTTGGAAAGCATCCAAAATGTGGCTATCCCCAGCCATGACATGCAAAACCGAAACTGATTTCGGACAATGAAAATTTATATCATACCCCGTAGTTCTTTCCTCTTTTGTCCGGGGTGTTAAATGGTCGCCAGTTTCCGGATGTTTGTTTTCGCAAAGAGCAAAAAATGATTCCTTAGTTGTCATCCCTTCTAATCCCAAACGATCAGCAAGACGACCTTGCCAATAGCCTGCCAGTTCCTGATCACTGACATAGTAATCAGACTTCGACAGGGCATCTGAAAAGTACGCTTTTGCGTGCCCAGCTGAACGGCTTTGAATCATTCTGATCATCGAAATAGTTTAACGCAGAAAGAGAAAAACAAACTTGTTTTTCTCTTTCGTATGCAAAGAATAATTTAAATCAATCAATATTAAAGTCGACGAATACTACTTTATCAAATCCAAAGACACTATAATTCCATTCCAAAACTTTCCTTGATATACCCATGAACTGGCGGAGGAGCCTATTGCATGATCCCAACCAAAGGCATATCCAATATTGAAGCTGTTGAATCCCAAAACAACAGAGCCGCCTGATGAAATCATCGCCGCTTTTCTTGCGGTAGTAATAACAGGCCTTGTCAAAGTTGTGCTTAGGTCTGCCGCACTGGTTCCCAGGAAAATTCCTGGTGTTATTGAATATTTCGTTGTTTGCTGCCCAAATAGATTGTTATCTTTCCTGTATTTGTTCCAGCCGAATTTATAGCCTCCCATAAAGCCGATATTAACGGAAGTTTCTGTTGTACTTGGTATTGTAGAATAAGTACCGGAGGCTTTTACTTCAGAACGAATCTTTAAGGGTATTGAGACCGCCTGAAGAATAACCTTTCCGTCCCGGTACCAAAACTTTGCCTTGTTATCGTCTTCGCTTTCATAAAAATAAGCTGTTCCTTTACTCTCATGTTTCCATGCAGGAACATTCCCCGTTATAACTATATCTTTCTTTACCACTTCAAAATTTTTGGGATTTTTGGCAAGATCACCTTTCACAATCATGTAACTTCCGTTGTCAACAATTGCGAGTTTTATAGACTTTTTAACCTTGTATTTTGTATATAAAGGTTGAGGTACTGCACCGGTACTTAGAGAATAAACATATACCGTAGTACCCTTCATCAGCCTTTTCTTTTGTGCGGTACAATCATGGCAAAGCAAAGCTAAAACCATGACCACTATCATCTTTTTCATTTGTTTTTGGTTTTAGGTTTATTCGTGCTTTTTTTTGCTGTCCTTGCCTTTTTTGCTGTCCTTACCTTTTTTGCAATCAATGGTAATGCTATTTCAGTTGCTAACATAGCACCCCCTGATGACCCTGCGACAAATGCCCCAGCCGTAGAGTCAAAATAAGCGTTGTTTGTTGCAAAGATGGTGGCTACAGCGGTAAAGTCTGGCGTTGATACTGGCTCCCAATTTGTCCAAGCCCCACCTCCAGTTTGAAACCTGTAAGAGCAACGGCCTTTAACCATTGCAATTTGATAGTTTGTAATTTTTAACAGTGGCATAAGTAAAGTTTTATAAGTGAGAAAATGTATACATTTTTTTTAATAACTAATTTAGGCTCTTAGTCTGGGTATAGGCTGTGTTTGGTTTGCCGTTAATGTCCATCAATAAAAACCCATCAGACATCTTCCCTAAGCACAGCTTAGGAGGCTATTTTGCGTCAAAAACTTCGTCCTTTTCTAACATTAAGGGCATTATTTGCTCACGCATTTCTTTGCTCTCAGGCTTACGACCCATGAAGCGAAAACCACGGGTTTCGTCCTCAGTTGCATCATCCACAAATGTCTTTTTGAGTTCTTCATTGCAGATAATTTCATCTATTTTATCCATGATAAAATTGTCGCCATTATGATAGGCCAGTTGGTAGCTAAAACTGTAAAATATGCTGCATACGGTTATCAGGATTCCAACCTTTTGACCTATTAACCAGAGGACAATTCCCAAGACAAAAAACAGTCCTGGCTCTAATAAAATTTCAATATTTCGTGTATTGGGTTTAATACCCGGAATCTGAATTTTGAAGAATTGAGGGTGAAATTTTCCGCTACTCAAACTATACCTGGCAAAGTCGAAAACCGAGGGACTGCGTTTCATAGTTTGATAATGTTGGAAGCTTTTAATAAGAAACAGTGCGAGGAAAATATACCATGTTAGATAATGCCACCAGAAGGAGGAAGAATCATCATCTCCAAAATAGCCCATAAGACCTTTAGCCGCTAACGGCAAAGCAGCCATAAAAAGGGCTACATATATTGCCGAAGCAAGATTAAAATAACGCTCCCCAAAATCCTTCCTTATAAAAACCTCAATAAGTAGCCGGGGGTAAGAAGCAATAGACCCAAATAGGCCAAGAAAGAAAAGCTTAATCAAATTGTCGCGCCGTAGCACTGAACGGAAATAAAGATTCTTTTGCATACAGTTAGGGTTTAATTAAATGGTGAAATTTTGATTGAATTGTATTTTTAAATGGTTAAAGCCATTTTTGAGTGTACTCCCCTGTACGTGCAAATACCCGTCTACACGAAAATTGTTTTGTAATCCTCCTGTCCGAAGTCGGACTAATTCTTCAGGCCGGACGATACGTTGTATTTTAATAGATTTTGTTTGTGATGCGGAAAATTGACCGGCGGCGGTGGCAGTTTCTGATTTATCTTCAAATAAGCCATCACCGATAAGTTCTGAGGCATACTTATTTGTTTCAATATCCGCATTAGCATGAAAAATCTTTGTTCCGAGTGTTCCTAAGAAACTTTTAACCCTGAACTCAGATTTAGCACCTCCCATATTGGCAAGATAATTTGGCAGGTTTTGAGAAATATATACCGTTGCGATACGGCTACTCCTGGCGGTTGCTTGATATTCCGGGTCATATTCGTGAAGAAAATGCTGCGCCTCATCTGCCCAAAGAAATACAGGGCGAGGATTATCCTTTACAAGTCTTTTTTCCATCGCCCGCTGCCATACATATTTAAAGAGTATTTGGCTATCCCGCCCGACTTTATGATGAAACTTAACAGGAAGATCAATTAAGATTATTTTTCCTTTCAGGCAATCATCCGGGGTAAAGGTGGAAGGATAACGGCAAAACAGAGAAAAAATCGGTTCTCTTAAAAGACTGAACAAAAACCCTGAAAATGAAAAATCAATGATAGAACGGGTTTTTTCACTAAGGTTCATAAAGCTTTCAGTGAAAAATTGATCAACAAATTTTAATGTCTGAGCATCAGGAATAATATTGCAGAGTTCAGTATCATAAGATTCATTATCATATAATCGCTCTCTTTCAGCCTGGGTTAACCCGGACTCGTAAACCGCTATTTGTTTTGTTACATTTTCAACGGCAGCGACAAACGCCTTATCAAATGGATTTTTAGTTTTTTGCTCACCAGTTTCAATACGGTCTTTTCTTGGAACAGATTGCGCTATGTCATAAAGCATCCGAACAGAAACAGTGCCATAGGCAAGAAGGCATAAATCAATAATGTTAGATATAAGCATATCCAGTGCTGTTTCCCAAAATGGATCATCACTTTTTCCACCGGATTTTTCTTCACTTGCCCGTATGACAGTTTTAAGAACCTGAACAATATTTACGGCACTGGATTTTTTTTCAATGATTGAATTAGATTCATATTCAAGGAAGTTGAAAGTATTTTTTCCACCTGGCGCAACAATGATAAGATCATTTTCACGGCCTGTCATACGGCAGTAATCTTCCCATACTTCTCTTTCATCCGCTTTAACCGTTAAAACTAAACCGCCAAAACCAGCAGCGAGATATTTTAAGGCAAGCATCCGCCCTGAACCAGACGTTTTGCCTGACCCAATACCACCAAAGATTTGAACACCTTCGACAGCATCACGGATTGTCCAAGATTCATTACCCTGTATGCCGGGAAACTCAATCAGACATGTATCAAGATTAAATTCGGTTAACGACATATGTTACTTATGTAACAAGTGTACTAAAAATTATTGATAAAAAACACAGGGGAAACCCCGTTTTTTATACCGTTGTTTCCACAATTCTTTGGAAGCCAACAAGCGGTGATTTGTCTGCCGCTTCTTGTCCTTCATTTAAAAGAACTTCCCGGTACTTTACAATAGTCATGGCTCGCAAATCATAAGCGGTGATCTTTTCCTTTGAAATGAGATTGTCATCTGCCAGGTAATAGCGCAGAAAAAGCTCTGCTTCCAATGAATACTTTAACTCAGGATAATAGTCTAAATAATGGGCAAGCCGATCTCTTGCAATCTGGCTATAAGGGATTAAGCCGTAGGTCGTATAAGCTCTCATATCTCTTTCATCATATTCAAGCCTACAAAAATTATCTATTTTCATGTCTTCGTTGCGCATGATTGTTGCGATCTCATAAACTTCATCAAAATGTTTTTGCTCACTATATTTTTCAATATTGAAACGCTCGATAGCTTTACGAATTTTTGCTTCATTATAAAAGAAGGCCCCGGTTTCAGGAGGCATATATCCTAAACAAATGCGAATGAGTTTCTCTGATCTCTCCTTATGCTCTGGATAAAGACTCTCATAATCGACAATTTCCTGCCAGTTAATAAGCTTACGATTATGTTGCTCTGTATTGGCACGATATTTTGCAATATCACCGTTAAAATATTTATCAATGAATTCTTGTCGGTTTTCATCTCCATATTTTTTTATATCGATTTTCGGAGGCATTGGTTCATCGGTTTCAACCAAACCAAATTCAGTGTCTTCAAAAACCGCCATTGAACTGTCCTCTCTTCTTAGAATTTCATTATTTTCATATATTAGCATAAATACATTGATTATTCAATAAAAATTCGCCTTGTGGATGATAATAAAAGACTTTCGCCTGAAGAAATTCAGGTAAATAAAACAGTTAAAGAAGCAACAGAAAACATTAGCAAGCTTGAAAATGACATCAAGAAATTAGAGGGTAGAGGAACGCTTCGGCTAAACTACAATCCTCCGGGGATGCCCAATATTGATCATCGCCAAAACGCAATTGATAAAGAAAAAATAGAAACCAATATTGAACGTATCAAAGCAGATACTATCAAAACAACTGATAAGATCACGGATAAACTGCCTCTTGAAGAGCAAAAGAAGGTTAGAGAAGATGTAATCAAACAACTCTATACAGAAGTCGATCAGAAAAAATTGGATGCTAAGGGAAAAGAAAGAAAAGATATTTCTGATTCCCAAGAATACTTAAATCAACTCAAAGCAAATAATGCACGAGAGAAAGCACCGGAGCCTGTAAGTCAAAAAGAACAACCTACCCAAACAGTTTCCACAAGATTTGCAGAGTCATTAAACCATTCTAATTTTCTATCAAAGGAACAAAACAAACAGCTACAAGAAAAAAGCAAAGCTGTTGATAAGGATGAGAGATAGCAAACAATTCAGGCTTTATCTAAATCGTCTTTCCTCTTTTTTTCGTTAGGGATTTCCTGCGTTTTTTCAGCCGCTTTTGAAACGCCTGTTTTCAAAAAGCCTTTCATACGCTCTTTTGCTTTTTCCTGAAAAAATTCATTCCTGCCATCTTTAAACCCATCAATACGTGGAGTTTCATTTTTTATCTGCGATAACTGGTCGGAAAGTTCAGGCAGATGCTTCGTGATAAGATAACCTTCGTTAAACCCTTTTTTATAATTCAATTCAGATGTTTGATCTTCTGGCATAACTAAAATGTATTACGTGCATTTTTTTCAATGTATTCGTCAATGGAGTCACGATCGTATAGAATTAATTTTCTCTGCGGCTGGGAAAAGCGAATTTTTCCTTCATCCCGAAGTTTTTGAAGGGTTGTTTTCGATTTGATGTGTAAAAGGCCCATTGCTTCTTCATCAGAAATCCATTTTTCCTTTTTCTCTCCCTTAGAATTATTTAGGCGTTCGACCACCTGCTCCACGAGCTTATAAAAGGCGGCTTCTTCGAGACAGATTATTTCCATTTGATAATGTTTAATACATCTCTAATTCGATTATCTTAGTTCGATAAGGAACTGGATATTTATTATTATAAAAATAGATAAAATCTTAATGATTAATAACAAGGTTATAACCAGCGCTGATAGTAAAATTTACTCCAGGTAAAAGAGTCAACGTTCTACAATTAGCCATTGAATTCACTATAACCGTACCGTTATTAATAACAACGTCTGTATTGGCATCAGGAACTACACCACAAGCCCAGTTTCCAGGATTTTCCCAAGCTGTACTTATAGCGCCAGTCCAATTATTCCCGATATTATTTATTATAACTGTTGCGCTTCCTTCTGTGCCCCAACAAATACCACTTTCTCCACTTTGAGGATCATTCCAACTATTTAAAGATCTAAAATAATACGTTCCAGAAGATGTTACTATTTGACTTGAAGAAAGTGTCATTATAGACACTCCTCCGCTCGTAGTTCCTTGCCAATAGATTGGTTCACCGACTGAACTATTTGCTACAAGAGTAGCACTATTGCAAAAAGTTCCACCCCCACTAACCATGACAGATGATGTTGATGTGTTGACATTTTCACCTCGGACAAATTGAAAAATTCTATCTAAAATTGATTGTGAAACATCGCAAACATCAGAGGTAGAGTTTAGAATTGTCGTCCTATGAATCTCAGTATGTAAAAAAAGACCAGATACATCTTGATTGACGTACAATTGAGAAAGTTCGGGATATAGAAAATATGTATTAGAAGTTTTTTTCAATGTTGGATTTTGACTCGACCAAACAGGGACAATTCCATCCGAAGGTTGAAGGGAAAAAGTTGTAGTAAGAATATTTGTTGGATCATTTCCTGTAATATTCAAGAATTTAATTCCCAAAGGGAGATTAGCATTATCTACATCTGTTAAGAACTGACTACCTGCAGTCATTTCTGTACCAGCGTTGCCAGCAACATTTATATCTAAAAATGATCCTGCAAAGAACACAACTCCCCTATGTGGTGACGCAAGAAAAATCACTTTTTCAATTTGTGGACTGATATTGTAAGTTGAAAAAGGAACGTCAATCGGAACATTTAGCTTTCTTCCTTTACCCCCAAGCATCGCTCTTATCTGAACTCCTCCAAATGAGTGCCCAAGTAAGAATATATGATGAATGTCTGAACCATTTGTTTGGCAAATTCTTATTATAGATTCAATTCCAGTACCCAAATCATATCCATTGTTTTCTATGAAGTTAGTATTGGGTTGAGCAATATACCATGTATTGAAAGTCGCATTTAGATAATTAAAGTTTTGCGCAATGGAAAAGTCTTTATTTGGATCGGTTCCCGTTAAATTTCCGATGTCACTTTCAATTGAATTTGAATTTCCGCCTATAAGAATTACTAAAGTATCATTTCCGGTATGAAATCCACCATAACTTCCAATCTTGGTCAAATCTAGTTGTCCGCTCTCTGATGTAAATGGATTTGTATAATAAATTGTATAATCAAATACACCTGGTGAAACTGTTTCAAGATTAGAATTATTAGGATTGATATGAAAGTATCCATCGATTCCTATATTAAAATTGATGCCATTTGCAAATAAATTATCTGTTGCACTAGAAGAGCCAGTTGTTCTACTAAATGTTATATTAATCGGAGAATTTGATGGATCATATTTCGCGGGTATTCTTATTTCGTTATTTCCATTAGGGTCGTTATTATAAATAATATTTTTATCTGACCATTTTTTTTCAATGATGTTAGTTTGTTGTGATGCTGTTAAAGAACTATTATTACTTTCTAAAACAACATTCCAGGTAAAATAATTTCCGGCAATAGCTTGTATTTGCAATTGAATATCTGTCAAAGTAGAAAAATTTTGAGTGGTGTTTGCAGATGACAAAGTTGGGTAAATAATAGACCCCTGAAAACCATTCGTATTAAAATAATCAACTTCCAAATGCCATGTGGCATTAGCTCCTGCACTGGATAAATCAACTGATATATATCCATTAAAATCATCTCCTTCTCTTTGCCAAGGTGGTATTTGAGAAGATGAAATATTAATGGTTGGCGAGATTGGAAATGTTGTAGCAGAAACACAAGTTGTATAAGATGAAGCACAAGTTCCCGAAACCTGCGCATCTATTTTGTAAGAGTATGTCGTGTTTTCTAATCTTCCAGTATGGTTATAAAATGTATTAGCTGTAAATCCTATATAAGTTCCGTCACAATAATATACATCATAACCAATAACTCCGGGAACAGCATTCCATGAAAGGTCGATTTCTGAAGATGAAATGGCAGTTGCTGTAAACGCTGTTGGCGTTTGCGGTGGGGTGCAAGAAGGAAATGTCGTAGCGTTAACGCAGTTTGTGTTTGCTGACACACAAGATGCACTTTGCTGAGCATCTATTTTATATGAATACGTTGTGCTTTCATTTCTGCCAGTATGGTTATAAAAAGTATTCGATGTAAATCCTATATAAGTTCCGTCACAATAATATACATCATAACCAATAACTCCG